>NZ_VZDO01000029.1 GCF_008802405.1 Plantimonas leprariae | reverse complement strand
GTCGAAACCGATCACCCGGAAGCCGGCACGGCAGGCGGTCAGCGCCAGCGGAATACCGACATAGCCGAGCCCGATGATGCCGACTGTATAATCGCGAACGCGAATGCGCCCAGCGATCGCCGCGACCGCGTCGCGGTCCATCAGCCGCGGCCGACGAACGGCATGGCGGTCGCCATGACGGTCGTGGTGAGGATGTTCACTTCGAGCGGCAGCGCCGCCATGTGGGCGACGGTGCGCGCGACATGCGCGACGTCGATCGTCGGTTCCGGCGCCGTCGTGCCGTTCGCCTGCAGGACGCCCGCCGCCATCCGGCTGGTCATCGCGCTCGCCGCGTTGCCGATGTCGATCTGCCCGACCGCGATGCCGTGCGCCCGCCCGTCGAGCGCGCCGGACCTAGTCAGGCCGAGGACGCCGTGCTTCGTCGCCGTATAGGGCGCGGAGTTCGGCCGCGGGACCGCCGCCGAGATCGAGCCGTTGTTGATGATCCGGCCGCCGCGCGGGTCCTGCCGCTTCATCTGCCGGAAGGCGGCGCGCATGCACAGGAACACGCCGGTGAGGTTGGCGGCGACGGCGGCGGTCCAGTCGGCCACCGGCAACTCGTCCATCGGCACCGGCGGCGCGCCGACGCCGGCATTGTTGAACAGGAGGTCGACCCGCCCGAAACGCTCCGCCACCGCCTCGAACAGCCGATCGACGGCCGCCTCGTTGGACACGTCGGTCGGGACGACGAGCGCCGACGCCGGCGCGGCGAACTGCGCCGCCGTCTCGTCCAGCGGCTCCCGGCGGCGGCCGGCGAGCGCGAGGCTCCAGCCGTCCGCGGCCAGCGCTTCTGCGACGGCACGGCCGATGCCGCTGCCGGCCCCCGTCACGACGGCGATACCCTTGGTCATGCCTCTCCCCCGTAAAACGGCCGCGTCAGCCCTGCCAGCCGGCGGGGTGGGCGTTGACGTAGAGCGAATAGAGCGAGGTCTGCGCCGTGATGAACAGGCGGTTGCGCTTCTTTCCGCCGAAGCAGAGGTTCGACACCATCTCCGGCAGCGGGATCGTGCCGATATGCGTGCCGTCCGGCGCATGCACCGCGACCGTCTTGCCGGCCGAGGTCCAGACGTTGCCGCCCTGGTCGACGCGGAAGCCGTCGTAGAGCCCTTCCTCGCGGCTGGCGAAGACCCGGCCGTTCGCCGGGCGGCCGTCCGCGCCGATGTCGTAGGCGCGGATCGCGATCGGGCAGTCCGGCTCGTGCGTGCGGCCGGTGTCCGCGACGTAGAGAATGCGCTCGTCCGGCGAGAAGCAGATGCCGTTCGGCCGCACCATGTCGTCGATCACCCGGGCCACCTCGCCGCTTGCCGGGTCGAGGCGGTAGACGGCGCAGACGCCGAGCTCGGACTCGCCCTTGTGCCCTTCGTAGTGCGTGTCGATGCCGTAGGCGGGATCCGTGAACCAGATCGAGCCGTCGGAATGGACGGTCGCGTCGTTCGGCGAGTTGAAGCGTTTGCCCTCGAACCGCTCGACCAGCGGCCGCCAGACGCCGTCGTGGTCGAGCCGCGAGATGCGCCGACCGGCGTGCTCGCAAGCGATGATCCGGCCTTCACGGTCGATCGTATGGCCGTTGTGGAACCCGCAGGGATGCTCGAACACGGAAACCGCGTTGCTCTCCGTGTCGAGCCTGAGGAGCCGGTCGTTCGGGATATCCGACCAGACGACGGACTTGGCCGCTGGCACGTAGACCGGTCCTTCCGCCCAGCGCGCGCCGGTCCAGAGCTGTTCCAGCTTGGCGTGGCCGATCACCAGCACCTCGAAGCGCGGGTCGTGGACTTCGTATGGGCGCAAGGCTGTCTCCCCTCAGCTCACGAATCGACATCGGCCCCGGTGCAAGGAGCCGAAGCCGAGCATAATGACTCGCTCTTCCGGCCGCGATCCCTTTTCACCTCCGGCGCAGGCGAGCGCTCGTTGGCACCGCTCCGGGCACATTTCGTCGCGGGGCGCCGCGGTGGCGGAACTCGCTGGAATCGTCGCGGATTCGGGCTGCATGAGCGCACCGCATCCGCAAAGCCCGAGCCTCGACCAGCCCCGCCCGCGCCGCGCACGACCCAAAGCGCCGGCCGCCGCTCCGGCCTCGCCGGAACTGAAGGCGAAGGCGCTCGAAATCCACAAGCGGCTTTGCGCGGTCTACGACTGCCCGATCCCCTACTTCCATTCGCTCGATCCGGTGAGCGAACTCGTCTCCTCGCTCCTGTCACACCGGACGAAGAATGCCGACTCCGGCCGCGCCTTCAAGGCGCTGCACGCCCGCTTCCCGGACTGGGAGGACATGCTCGAGGCACCCGTCGCCGAGATCGAGGCGGCGATCCACGGCGTCCGCTGGCCGGAACTGAAAGCGCCGCGCATCCAGGAGATTCTGCGAGAAGTGAAGGTCCGGCGCGGCGAGCTCTCGCTGGATTTTCTGGGCGAGATGCCGGTCGAGGAGGCGCGCCTCTGGCTGCAGGAGATTTCCGGCGTCGGGCCGAAGACCAGCGCGGCGGTCTTGTCCTTCTCCGTGCTGCGCATGCCGGCGCTGCCGGTTGACAGCCACCACCACCGCGTCGCGCAGCGCCTCGGCCTGATCGGCCCCAGCATCGATGTCGGCCCTTCGCACCCGATCCTTCGCGCGCAACTTCCCGCCGACTGGAGCGCGCAGAAGCTATACGACAACCACGAGATCCTGATGCTGCACGGCCAGAAGGTCTGCTTCCACCGCCGCCCGGCCTGCGCCCGCTGCACGCTTAACGACATCTGTCCGAGCGCTTTCGAAGCCTGAATCGTCAATCCGGGTTCAGCGCCAGCCAGGACTCGATGTTGCCTTGCGCCGCCGCCTCGGCGAACAGGCGACGGGCGCGGTCCGGTTCGCGCGGCCCGATCAGGCGGGCGAGCCGCCATTTCGCCCAAGGGTCGCCGGTCTCCCGGACCGACAGTTCCAGGCAGTCGCGCGCCCGTTTCTCGTCCTTCGGCACGCCGTCGCCGTCCGCCAGCATCATTCCGAGCATGTGCGAGCCGTAGGGGTTGCCCTTCGCGATGGCCACCTCGTACCACTTCACCGCGGCGACCGGATCGCGCGCGAGCCCGACGCCCTTCTGGAAGCATTCGCCGAGCTTGACCGCCGCGTACCTGTTACCGGCCGAAGCGGCCTTGTCGAACCACGCGCAGGCCTGAACCGGGTCGGCCGCAACGCCGATGCCGTTGAGATAATGCTCGCCGAGCTTGTATTGCGCGGCGTCGTTGCCGGCTTCGGCCGCGAGGCGGAAGTACTTCGTCGCCATCGCCGGGTCTGGATGCGCGTAGCGCAGATAGGTTTCGGCGTTCCGGTACCAGTCCCAGGTGATCTCGGCCGGCCTCGCGCCCGCGCTGCCCGCCAAGGTCAGGCAAAGCACCGCCGCGCCCCATACGACTCGCATATCGTCTCACCGCTGGTCGATCGCTACGACATCAGGTCGCGCCACCTGCGGTAGATCGTCAATCCGTCGCGCGGCCGCATCTCGAACTATCCACGGCATCGTCTTGCGGTCGCCGGGCCGAGGCGATAGCCGAAGCCTCGAAGAACAGCGAAGGAGGATGCGATGGAAGCGACGGTGACGCAGAAGGACTTCGCGGTCGGCGGCGTGCGCTTCGGCAACCGCCTGCCCTTCGTGCTGATCTCGGGGCCCTGCCAGATCGAGACGCGCGACCACGCCTTCATGATCGCCGACCGGCTGGCGACCCTCGCGCGTGAGGCCGACGTGCCCTTCGTGTTCAAGGCGTCCTACGACAAGGCGAACCGCACCTCGCTGTCCGGGCGTCGCGGCATCGGCATCGACGAAGGCCTGCGCATCCTCGAAGCCGTTCGCGACCGCTTCGACTGCCCGGTGCTGACCGACATCCACGACATCCCGCAGGCCGAGGCCGCGGCCGAGGCCGTCGACATCCTGCAGATCCCGGCCTTCCTGTCGCGCCAGACCGACCTCCTCGTCGCCGCCGCCCGGACGGGTCGGGCGGTCAACGTCAAGAAGGGGCAGTTCCTCGCGCCCTGGGACATGGCGAACGTCGCGGCGAAGCTTTCCGGCTCGGGCAACGAGCGCGTCATGCTGTGCGAGCGCGGCGCGTCCTTTGGCTACAACACGCTGGTGACGGATTTCCGCGCGCTGCCGATCATGGCGGAGACCGGCTATCCGGTGGTGTTCGACGCCACCCACTCCGTGCAGCAGCCGGGCGGACAGGGTGGTTCTTCGGGCGGGCAGCGGCAGTATGCACCGGTTCTCGCCCGCGCGGCGGTAGCCGTCGGCGTCGCCGCCCTGTTCGTGGAGGCGCACGACGACCCGGACAAGGCGCCGAGCGACGGGCCGAACATGCTGCCGCTCGAATGGATGCCGGACTTCATCGCCACGATGAAGCGGTTCGACGAGATCGCGAAGGGCTGACCGCCCTTCGCCCCACGGCCGATCTTGACCAGTCGGCGCTCAGCGGGCGATCGAGCGGGGCTCGCGCTGTTCCTCCTGCTCCTCGCCTTCGATCTCGCGCGCCGCCTCGGCCCAGAAATGGTGTTCCATCCCGCTCGGCCGCCCGGCCTTCTCCCAAAGGAAATACGCGCGGCGCCGAACCTCCTCGTCCCTGTCCAACTTCGCCATGGTCGCTCCCGTGAACTCTCACTGCTTTTGCGTATGGATGTAACGGCCTATCTTGCCTGGAGAAGTACCCGTCCGCGGGTAAAGCCTGTTAAACCGCGCTTTCTCGGTGGTTCGACCCGCCGGAGCGTGCGGCAGGCGGGATGAACCGACGCGACCGGATGCGATGCAGACGAATTTCACGGACCATAGCCTCGCCGACCCGAACATCGCGCATTCGGAAAGCATCATCCGCAAATGCGTGCGCTGCGGCTTCTGCACGGCGACCTGCCCGACCTACGTGACGCTCGGCAACGAGCTCGATTCACCCCGCGGGCGCATCTACCTGATCAAGAACATGCTGGAGAGCGGTCGACCGGCGGATCGGACGGTGGCGACGCATGTCGACCGCTGCCTGTCGTGCCTGGCCTGCATGACGACCTGCCCGTCCGGCGTGAACTACATGCACCTCGTCGATCAGGCGCGGGCGCATATCCAGCGCACCTACCGCCGCCCCCTCGCCGATCGGCTCATCCGACTCGCGCTGGCGAAGGTGCTGCCCCATCCGGCGCGCTTCCGTGCCAGTCTCGCGCTGGCGCGGCTGGCTCGCCCGATGGCGCCGGTCCTCGACAACGTCCGACCGCTCCGGCCGCTGGCCGCGATGCTGCGCCTCGCCCCGGCGCGGCTGCCGAAGCCGGACGCCTCGGCGGGCGCTCCCTTACCTGGCGCTAAGCGGCGCGTCGCGATCCTCGCCGGCTGCGCGCAGAGCGTACTCGATCCGGCGATCAACGCCAGCGCCCGGCGGCTTCTCGCCCGCCTCGGCGTCGCCGTGGTCCCCGCGCCCGGCGAAGGCTGCTGCGGCGCACTGGTCCACCACATGGGCCGCGAGGACGAGGCCCTAGGCTTCGCGCGCCGCAACATCGACGCGTGGGAAAGGCTGATCGACGCCGACGGCGGCCTCGACGCGATCCTCGTCACCGCGTCCGGTTGCGGCACGACGGTGAAGGACTACGGCCACATGCTGCGCCTCGACCCCGCCTATGCCGAGAAGGCGGCGCGCGTTTCGGCGCTGGCGGTGGACGTGACGGAGTTCCTAGCGACGCTCGACCTGCCGGAGCCTGCTGCCCGGCCGCCGCTCGCGGTCGCCTACCATTCGGCCTGCTCGCTGCAGCATGGCCAGCGGGTGACGAAGGAGCCGAAGGCGCTGCTGTCGAACGCCGGGTTCACCGTCCGCGACGTGCCGGAAGGCCATCTCTGCTGCGGCTCGGCCGGCACCTACAACATCCTGCAGCCGGAGATTTCCGTCAAGCTCCGCGACCGCAAGGTGCGCAACATCGAGAGCGTCCGGCCGGACTGCATCGCCACCGGCAATATCGGCTGCATCGCGCAGATCGGCTCGGCAACGAGGACGCCCATCCTCCACACCGTGCAGCTCCTGGACTGGGCCTATGGCGGGCCGCGACCGGACGCGCTCAGGAGTCGCGAGATGGCGCCAGTCGCGGCGGAATAGCGAAGGCGGCGCCCGGTCCCGGACGCCGCCTTTCGAAGCCGAAGACGACCTCAGCCGCCGAAGATGGCGTCGAGGATCCGCCGGCCGCTGCCGAGCGGGCCGCTTTCCGCGTAGACCTCGCGCCGGCCGTCGCCGTTCGCGCCGATCACCACGACCTTCGTGCCCGCGCCCGCGCGCTCGTAGAGGTCCTGCACGTCCTGGTTCATCATGCGGATGCAGCCGGACGACATGCTCTGCCCGATGGTCCAGGGCTGGTTGGTACCGTGGATGCGGAACATCGTGTCGCGGCCGTCCTTGTAGAGGTAGAGCGCCGCGGCCCCGAGCGGATTCTGCGGGCCGCCCGGCATATAGGCCGGGATCTCGCGCTTGTTCTCGATGCGCTCGCGGACGATCATCTCCTTCGGCGGATACCAGTCCGGCCATTCCGCCTTGCGGCCGACCTTCGCGGTGCCAGCCCAGCCGAAGCCTTCGCGGCCGACGCCGACCCCGTAGCGCGTCGCGCGGCCGCGGCCCTCGACGTAGTAGAGGTAGTGCTTCTGCGAATCGATGATGATCGTGCCCGGCTCCTCGGCCGTGTCGATCCCCACCTCCTTCCGCTGGAACTGCGCGGCGGGCTTGCGCATCATCGCCGACATCTGGCGGCGCTGCGCCGCGGCGGCGGGCTCCCACCGGTTGGTGGAATAGTTGTAGCGCATGTCCTCGTCCTGCGCGGCGGCCGGGACCGCCAGCGAGGGCAGCCCGATGCCGGCGGCGAGCGCGAGCGCGATCAGCCCCTTCGTCTTCATAGCGATTGTCCCCTCTCGTATCGTCACGCGAACTGGCGGGCGGCTCCAAAAGCGGCCGGCCCGCGATGCCTTATCGTTTGGCTCTGCCGACGCCGCTGGCAAGCGACGCCGGTGCCGAGGCGCCCCGGCTCCTCGAAGCGTGAAGACCGGAACGCGATTTTACCTCTGCTCTGTTGCGCTCAGAGCACGACGACGCTCGTCCCGACCGGCACGCGCTCGTAGAGGTCGGTCACGTCTTCGTTGCGCATGCGGATGCAGCCGGACGACACCGCCTTGCCGATGGTCCAGGGCTGGTTGGTGCCGTGGATGCGGTAGAGCGTCGAGCCGAGATACATGGCCCGCGCGCCGAGCGGGTTTTCCGGCCCGCCCTGCATCGAAACCGGCAGGATGCGGCCCTTGACGCGTTCGCGCTCGCGCATCTGCTCCGGTGGCGTCCAGGTCGGCCACTCGCTCTTGCGGGTGACCTGATGCCGGCCGGCCCATTCGAAGCCCGGCTTGCCGACGCCGACGCCGTAACGGCGGGCGCGACCGTCCGCGCCGACGAGGTAGAGGAACTTCGCGTTCGTATCGATCACCAGCGTGCCGGGTTTCTCGGCGGTCCGGTAGTCGACCTCCTGCGGCAGGAAGGCGGGATCGAGCCCGCGCGGCTGGGTCTGGCGCGCCGCAGGCGGGTTCTGCAGCCGGCCGAACAGGCCGCCGGTCACCCGGGGTTCCGCCGGGCGGGCCGCGCCGGCCGTATAGGCGTAGCGGCGGGTCGCCGTCGCCGCCGGCGCGGCCATGCCGGCCGGGGCAGCGTAACCCGGCTGCACGCCCGGAACCGCCGCGGCATAGCCGGGATAGGTGCGCGTCTGCGGGTTCGAGACCCGGGTCGCGAGATCGGGCCGCCGGTAGCCCGCGACCGCGCCGCTGCCGGGCGACACCTGCAAGAGCCATTCGCGCTCGAGGTCCGGCGCGACCTGCACCGGCGGATAGTTGCCGCCGCGGTCGCGCGCCGCGCCCGGCGCGGCGGCGCCGAGAAGCACGACGGCGACGAGGCTCGCGCCCGCAAGGACGCGCGCGGCAAGGCGATGGCTCGGCATGGGGGAACGGCTCCTTCGGCAGCGCGCCGGGCGCCGCCCGGACGGACCCGAAATTGCGCCGAATTCGCGAGGGAAACGTGAATCGCCGCCGCATTCCGTCAACCATCTTCGCAAAGCCTCCGGTATGGTTGCCGCTTGGTTGCCGAGTCGGCGGGGATCGCGATGGCAGGTGTGGAAGACGCGCGGACGCGCTGCGGCTGGCACGGCGCGGACGCCGCCTACACGTGCTATCACGACGAGGAATGGGGCCGGCCGGACGCCGACGAGACGCGACTGTTCGAGAAGCTCTGCCTCGAAGGTTTCCAGGCCGGGCTCTCTTGGTCGACGATCCTCCGGAAACGCGAGGCCTTCCGCGCCGGGTTCGCCGGCTTCGATCCCGAGCGGCTGGCACGGTTCGGCGAAGCTGACGTCGAGCGTCTCCTCGCCGACCCCGGCATCGTGCGCCACCGGGGCAAGATCGAGTCGGCGATCAACAATGCGAGGTGCCTGCTCGCGATGCGCGAGCGGGGCGAGTCCTTCGCGGCTTTCCTCTGGAGCTTCGAGCCGCCGCCCGGAGAGCGGCCGGATCGCATCGACGCCGCATGGGTGCGCGCGAACCCGGAAACGCCGGCCTCGAAGCGCCTGTCGAAAGCGCTGAAGGCGAGAGGCTTTACCTTCGTCGGCCCGACGACGGCCCACGCCTTCATGCAGTCGAAGGGCCTCGTCAACGACCACGTCGATGAATGCTTCTGCCGGGCGGAATGCGAGCGGGACCGGGAAGCGTTCGTACGCCCGACATAACGCAAGTGGCGAAGCCTCGCCGATCCTTTGGAGCAGCGGCGTTGGATTTCGGCAATCGATCCGTTAGACGCGTTCGAAAGCACGCATTTGCGTGGACGCACGACGAACGAGCACCATTCATGGCCCCGAAGAAACCGAGCCGCGTCAGGGCGCGCCAGCCGCGCGGCTTCGGCGACCGCACCAGCGCCGACCTCTACGCGCAGGAGCGGATGCTGGGCATCATCCGCGAGGTCTACGAGCGTTACGGCTTCGAGCCGGTCGAGACGCCGATGTTCGAATATACCGACGCGCTCGGCAAGTTCCTGCCGGACTCCGACCGGCCGAACGAGGGCGTGTTCTCGCTGCAGGACGACGACGAGGAGTGGCTGTCGCTCCGCTACGACCTGACCGCCCCGCTCGCCCGCTACGTCGCCGAGAACTTCGAGGACCTGCCGAAGCCCTACCGGTCGTACCGGGCGGGCTACGTCTTCCGCAACGAGAAGCCGGGGCCGGGCCGCTTCCGGCAGTTCATGCAGTTCGACGCCGACATCGTCGGCGCGCCGAACGTCTCGGCCGACGCCGAGATGGCGATGATGATGGCCGACACGATGGAAGCCCTCGGCATACCGCGCGGCCAGTACGTTATCCGGGTGAACAACCGGAAGGTGCTGGACGGCGTGCTGGAAGCGATTGGGCTCGGCGGCGAGGAGAACGCCGGACGACGGCTGACGGTGCTGCGGGCGATCGACAAGCTCGACAAGTTCGGTGTCGAAGGCGTGCGGTTATTGCTCGGAGACGGGCGTAGGGACGAGAGCGGAGATTTCACGAAGGGCGCGGGCTTGTCGTTGTCAGCGATTGAACGCTTGGAACGACTGTACGAATTCCAGAGCAGCGAAAAGCGTGACCCTTTCCTGTTCATGCCCGCCGCCGAACTCCTGAACGATGACCACGTGATTGGCGAAAAATCGTCCACTGGTGCTCTGGTGTTAGGAAATCCGCGAGTTTTGGACTTCTATCTGGAAAATTTCCGAGAAAGCGCACTGGTAGAGCAAGGCATCGAAGAACTGCGAATAATAAGCAAATTAGTTAGATCGTCCGAATATGGAACCGCACGCATACGTTTGGATACATCTGTAGTCCGCGGCCTCGAATACTACACCGGCCCGGTCTTCGAAGCCGAACTCCTCTTCCCCGTCGTTAACGAGAAGGGCGAGAAGGTCGTGTTCGGCTCAGTTGGGGGCGGTGGGCGCTACGACGGACTCGTGTCGCGGTTCATGTCGCAGCCGGTGCCGGCGACGGGCTTCTCCATCGGCGTGTCACGCCTTCAGACCGCGCTGAAGAATCTCGGACGGCTGGAAACCACCGAACGGCTCGGCCCCGTCGTCGTCACCGTCATGGACCGCGACCGCATGGCGGACTACCAGCGGATGGCGACCCAAATCCGCAACGAACTGAACGCGCCCGGCCAACCCGTCGTGCCCGTCGAGGTGTTCCAGGGCAATCCGAAGCAGTTCGGCAAGCAGCTTCAGTACGCCGACCGCCGCAACTCGCCTTGCGTCGTCATCCAAGGCGGCGACGAGAAGGCTGCGGGTCAGGTGCAGGTGAAGGACCTGGCGCTCGGCAAGGAGCTGTCGGCGGGGATCGAGGACAACGCCGCCTGGCGCGAGGCGCGCGCCGGTCAGGAGCTCGTGCCGGAGGCCGAGATGGTCGAGGCCGTCCGCCGCATCCTCGCCCGCCGCGCCGGCTGACGCGCATTGAGCCCGGCCGCATCGCCTTCCGCGACCGAGACCGCGCTCGTCCGGCTGTTCGAGCGGCTGGACGCGGTCCATGTCGACGTGCCGCTGCTGCAGCCCGCCGAGCCCTATCTCGACTCGACCGGCGAGGCGCTGCGCCGGCGCATCTTCCTGACCCGCGGCGAGGCCGGCGAGGTGTTGTGCCTGCGCCCCGACTTCACCATTCCCGTCTGCCTCGCCCACATCGCCGCCCCGAGCGCCTTGCCCCGCCGCTACTCGTACCTCGGCCCGATCTTCCGGCAGGGCCGCGCCGGCGAGGGCGAGTTCCGGCAGGCGGGCCTCGAAGACCTCGGCGACCCCGACAAGGCGAAGGCCGACGCGCGGGCGCTGCTCGCCACGCTGGAAGCGCTCGCCGCCTGCGGCTTGGCGAACGTGGAAACGGACGTCGTGCTCGGCGACCAGGCGCTGTTCGAGGCGTTTCTCGCCGGGCTCGGCCTGCCGGAAAGCTGGCAGCGCCGGCTTGTCCGCACCTTCGGCGACGACGTGCTGATGCGCGCCGCCCTCGCCGATCTTGCCCAACATGACGGGTGGTCGCTCGCCGGCCTCGACCCGGCCCTCCGCCGCCTCGCCGCCGGCAAGGACGTGGATGCGCTCATCGAAGCGGTGGAAGGCCTGAAGGCGGAGGGCGGGCTGCCGCCGCATTCCGGGCGCACTGCGCCGGAGATCGCGCAGCGGCTGGTGGAGAAGGTCGCCTTCGCCGAGACTGCGCTGTCGGAAGACTCGCTCTCGCGCCTTCGCGAGTTCCTCGCCATCGACTGCACGCTGGACGACGCTCCGGCGCGGCTCGCGCATGCCTGCGGCGCAGATATCGATCTCGGCCGCTCGCTCGCCTTCTTCGCCGAGCGTGCGCAGGCGCTGGCGGAGGCCGGCGTCGACCTTTCAGCGGTCCGCTACCGGGCTGCCTTCGGACGCGCCATCGACTACTATACCGGCCTCGTCTTCGAGGCGCGCCGCCCTGGGGTCCCCGAGCCGCTCGCCGGCGGCGGCCGCTACGACCGCCTTCTCGCCTATCTCGGCGCGAAGAGCCCCGTGCCGGCGGTGGGCGTGTCGCTCTGGCTGGACAGGATCGAGGCCGCCGCCCGATGACCGTGACGCTCGCCATCCCCTCCAAGGGCCGGATGAAGGACGATGCGGTGGCCGCCTTGGCCAAAGCCGGCATCGTGGTGGAGTCCGCCGGCGACGCGCGCTCCTACCGCACCGGCGTTTCCGGCATCGAAGGGCTCGACGTGCTGCTGCTTTCCGCCTCCGAGATCGCGCGGGAACTGCGCGAGGGCGCGGTCGACTTCGGCATCACCGGCGAGGACCTGATCCGCGAATCGATCGCGGAGCCGGACGTGCGGGTGGAGTTCGTGGCGAAGCTCGGTTTCGGCCGGGCGGACGTGGTGGTGGCGGTGCCGGAGGCCTGGGTCGACGTCGAGACGATGGACGATCTCGGCGACGTCGCGGCCGGCTACCGTGCCCGGCACGGGCGACGCCTGCGCATCGCGACGAAGTACTGGCGGCTGGCCCAAGGCTTCTTCACGCGCCGCCACGGAATCCAGAGCTATCGCATCGTCGAAAGCCTCGGCGCCACCGAAGGCGCGCCGGCGGCGGGCTCCGCCGACATCGTGGTCGACATCACCTCCACCGGCTCGACGCTCGTCGCCAACCGGCTGAAGATCCTGGCCGACGGGCTGATCCTTTCCTCGCAAGCCTGCCTCGTCATGGCGAAGAAGGCCCGGTCGGACGCCGACGAAGCGACGGCGAAGGAAATCCGCCGCCGCTTCGCGAGCTGTCAGGCGTAGGCAGAAACGCGCTTGCGGCCTTCGAACGAGAAGGCGCCGGCGCCGGTGACGGCGAGCGTCAGGTAGCCGCCGGCGAGCGCGATGTTCTTCATCAGCGCCGTCGCGTCGCCGAGATGCGCGATGTAGCCGGTGAACAGGCAGAACAGCGCCATCAGCGGGCCGACGATGCGGACCTGGAAGCCGAGCAGCACGCAGAGGCCGCCGACGAGCTCGCAAAGACCGGTCAGGTAGGCGAGCGCCAGCGGCGACGGAAAGCCCATGCCGCCGAGCATGCCGGCGAAGCCCTCGGCCCCGGTCAGCTTGCCGAAGCCGGCGACGATGAAGATGATCGAGAGCAGGACGCGCGCGATCAGCAGGATGGCGTTGTTGTTCATGGACCCGGTTTCCGTAGCTGGACGAGGACCCGAGAGCTAGCAGGAGTCGCCGCGGGCACGAACCGGGACGTGCGGCGACTGATCGTTCACCAATCCGACGACAATCAGCCCGGCCGGGTCATGGTCGAGGGGTCGACGATCCGGTCGTAGTCCTCGGCGGAAACGAGGCCGGTCGCCAGCGCTTCCTCGCGGAGCGTCGTGCCGTTCCTGTGCGCGGTCTTCGCGATCTTTGCCGCCGCGTCGTAGCCGATCGTCGGGGCCAGCGCCGTCACCAGCATCAGCGAACGGTCCAGCGCCGCCTTGATGTTGTCCTCGCGCGCCTCGATGCCGGCGACGCAGTTCTCGGTGAACGAGTTGGCCGCGTCCGAGATAAGCCGCACCGACTGGAGGAAGTTGTAGGCCATCACCGGGTTGAAGACGTTCAGCTCGAAATGGCCCTGGCTGCCGGCGAAGGTCAGCGCCGCGTGGTTGCCGAAGACCTGCACGCAGACCTGCGTCAGCGCCTCGCACTGCGTCGGGTTCACTTTGCCCGGCATGATCGAGGAGCCCGGCTCGTTCTCCGGCAGTTGCAGTTCGCCGAGGCCGGAACGCGGGCCGCTCCCCAGGAAGCGGATGTCGTTGGCGATCTTGAACAGCGACGCCGCCACCGTGTTGATCGCGCCGTGGCTGAACACCATCGCGTCGTGGGCGGCGAGCGCCTCGAACTTGTTCGGTGCGGAGGTGAACGGCAGGGCCGTGATCGCGGCGATCTTCTCGGCGACGCCTTCCGCGAAGCCGACCGGCGCGTTGAGCCCGGTGCCGACCGCGGTGCCGCCCTGCGCAAGCTGCATCAGGGCGGGGAGCGTCTGCTCGATGCGCCCGATGCCGTTCGCCACCTGCTGCGCGTAGCCGGAGAATTCCTGGCCGAGCGTCAGCGGCGTCGCGTCCTGCGTGTGCGTGCGGCCGATCTTGATGATGTGGTCGAAGCTTTTCGCCTTGGCGTCCAGCGCCCCGTGCAGGACGCGCAGCGCCGGCACGAGGCGGTGCACCAGTTCCTCGGCGCAGGCGATGTGCATGGCCGTCGGATAGGTGTCGTTCGACGACTGGCTCATGTTGACGTGGTCGTTCGGATGGACCGGCTTCTTCGAGCCCATCTCGCCGCCCAGCATCTCGATCGCCCGGTTCGAGATCACCTCGTTGGCGTTCATGTTGGACTGCGTGCCGGAGCCGGTCTGCCAGACCACCAGCGGGAAGTGATCGTTCAACCTGCCGTCGATCACCTCCTGCGCGGCCGCGACGATCGCCTTGCCGAGCGCGGGGTCGAGCCGGCCGAGATCCATGTTGGCTTCCGCCGCGGCGCGCTTGACGATCCCGAGCGCCCGGACGATCGGCAGCGGCTGCTTCTCCCAGCCGATGCGGAAGTTGCCAAGCGAGCGCTGCGCCTGCGCCCCCCAGTACCTGTCGCTCTCCACCTCGATGGGTCCGAAGGTGTCGGTTTCGCGCCGCGTCGTCATGGAGTCGATCCGCCTCGAATGGTCGCTGCGGTTTCGCATGCGCGCGCCGAACGCCGCAAGCGGCCGGAAACGAAAACGGCCGCCCGATGGGCGGCCGTCCGTCATGCGAGGATGGTGAGGCTCAGTTGAGCTGATCCTTCACCGCGTCCTTCACCTTACCGTAGTTCTTCTCGGTCTTGCCTTCGACCTGGTCCATCTTGCCCTCGGCCTGCAGGCGCTCGTTGCCGACGAGCTTGCCGGCACCTTCCTTGATCTTGCCGCCGAGTTCCTTGGCGCCGCCGGTGACCTGTTCTTTCTCAGCCATCGTACTCTCTCGCGTTTTGGCGTCGGATCGCTGCGATCCGGCTTCGCTACCAAAACGTCGCACCCATGCTTCCGTTCCCGGCAAACAAAGGGTTACGGTTATTTAACGAGGCTCCAGACCTGCGTCGCGCAGAGCGCGAGGACGAGCAGCGAGACTACGCGAAGCAGCCACGCCTCCGGGATGACCCGCACGACGTAGCCGGCAAAAGGCGCCATCACGACGCCGCCCGCGACGAGGCCGCCGACGGCGCGAAGGTTCGACATAAGATCCGGCGCATCCTGCCAATGGCCGGTCACGAGCGCGCCGACGAACGACAGCGACACCGTCAGCGCCACCAGGAACTCGGCCGTGTTCACCGTGCCGATGACGAAGCGCGGCTGCCCGCCTGCCCCGAGCAGACCGGAGGTCACGATCGGCCCCCAGCCGCCGCCTCCGACCGAATCGAGGAAGCCGCCCGCCAGCGCCACCGGCGGCACGATCGCCGGACGGATGGCCTCGCCCGTGCGCGGTTGGAACGAGCGGTAGAGCAGGAACGCGCCGAGGAGGCCGAGATAGGCGGCGACGTAGGGCTTCACCACGTCGCCGTCGAAGCCGGTGAGGACGAAGGTTCCGACGACGCCGCCGGCGATGCCGAAGGGCACGAGCCGCCAGAACAGCTTCCAGTCGATGTTGCGGTTGGCGATATGGCCCGCACCCGACGCGGCGGTGGTGAACAGCTCGGCGGCGTGCACCGAGGCGGAGGCCTGCGCCGGCGGCACCCCGACGGAGATGAGTACGGTCGACGAGATGACGCCGTAGGCCATGCCGAGAGCCCCGTCGACGAGCTGCGCGAGACCGCCGACGAGAAAGAACAAGAGAAAATCCGCCATAGAGCCCCCGGTCCGGAACGCGGCCTAGCTGGGGCGCGCTCGCCGGCCGGCGAGCCCGGCGCGTCAGTTCGCGACGGCGATCACCGAACCGCCGTCGACGCGGTAGTTCGCGCCGTTCACGAAGGACGCCCGTTCGGAGACGAGCAGTGCGATCACCGCCGCCACCTCCTCCGCCTTGCCGCGGCGCCTGAGGACGAGGCCGGGCCGCTCCTCTGCGAGGAAACTGTCGATCGCCGCGTCGAAGCTGGTGCCGTTCTCCTCGGCCCGCTTTTGCATCATCTCGTCCGTCATCTTCGTCGCGATGAAGGCGGGCGCGACGGTGTTGCAGAGGATGCCGGCTTCCGCCGACTTGTAGGAAAGGTTCTTCACGAAGGCGGAGAGCGCCGCCTTCGCCGCGTTGTAGGTCGCCTCTTCCCAGTAGGGTTGGACGGCGTTCTCGGAGGTGACGCAGACGAAGCGTCCCCAGCCGTTCATCCGCATCTCGGGAAAGGTCGCTCTGGCGATGCGCACCGCCGACATGAAGTCGTTCTCCCAGGCCTCGCGGTAGTCCTCGTCACGCATCTCCAGCGGATCGCCCTTCGCGCCGGTGATGCCGCTCGTATGGATCGCGATGTCGATCCGGCCGAAGCGCTCGACCGCGGTCTTCGCGACGCGGTCGACGTCGGCCTGCTTCGTCACGTCGGCCTTCACGGTGACGACCTCGCTCGCGAGCGCTTTCGCCTCCTCGTCCAGCTTCTCGATCAGCTTGTCGGTCAGGACGAGCTTCACGCCCTCGGCGGCCAGCAGCTTCGCGGCGGCGAGCCCCATGCCGCCTTCCGCGCCGGTGATGATCGCGACGCGATCCCTGATTCCCAGATCCATGACCTCTGTCGCTCCGCTCGCTCGATGCGTGACAACGGGGCGTCCCGGCATAGGTTTCTCGGCGCTTCGAGAGGTGCGAGGGGAATGCCGGATCACGACTTCAAGAGCCCGCGCCTGTTCGTGGAAGCGGACCTCGCCGAGGGCGCGGCCGTGGAGGCGACGCCGGCGCAGGCGAACTATCTCCTCAACGTCATGCGGCTCGGCGAGGCCGACACCGTGCTTCTGTTCAACGGGCGCGACGGCGAATGGCGCGCCGTGCTGAAGCGGCCGGCGAAGAAGCGCCTCGCGTTCCGGCCGGCGACGCGGACGCGCGAGCAGCCGGAGCCGTCCGACCTCCAGTATTTCTTCGCGCCGCTGAAGCATGCGCGCCTCGACTACATGGTGCAGAAGGCGGTGGAGATGGGCGCCGGTCTCCTGCAGCCGGTGCTGACGCAACACACGCAGGTGACACGGATCAACGACGATCGCCTGCGCGCCAACGCGATCGAGGCGGCCGAGCAGTGCGGCATCCTCGGGCTGCCCGATTGCCGCGAGGCGATCCGGCTCGACGCGCTCCTCGACAGCTTCCCGGCCGGACGCCGGCTGGTCTTCTGCGACGAGCGCGAGGACGCCGCCAGCCCGATCGAACTCCTGCATCGCGAGGCGCGCGGACCGCTCGCGCTCCTCATCGGTCCGGAAGGCGGCTTCTCGGCAAAGGAGCGCGAACTCCTCCGCTCGCGGGACTTCGTCGTGCCGATCTCGCTCGGGCCCCGTATCCTCCGCGCCGACACGGCCGCCGTCGCGGCGCTGGCCGTCATCCAGGCTGCCGTCGGCGACTGGTTGCCGCACGACCGATGGCAGCACAAGGACTGACCGCGGCGTTCATCGGGCGGACGCTTGCGCCGCGTATCGAAAACCCGCAGACAACGGTCCTATCAACGAGGCAGGCGGGCGTCTGCCGGAACGAAGCATGGCGCGCGACACAACCGATCTCACCCCGATCTCCTCCATGGACGATCTCGTCGCCCACATGCGGGGCGGCGAGAAGCCGAAGAGCGATTTCCGCATCGGCACCGAGCACGAGAAGTTCGGCTTCTACCGCGACACGCTCCGGCCGGTGCCCTACGAGGGCGAGCGTGGCATCGAGGCGGTGCTCAAGGGCCTGCAGGCGCTCTCCGGCTGGGAGCCGATCCTCGACGAAGGGCGGCTGATCGGCCTCGCGGCGACCTCCGGCGGCGGCGCGATCTCGCTGGAGCCGGGCGGCCAGTTCGAACTCAGCGGTGCGCCGCTCGAATCGATCCACCAGACCTGCCGCGAATCGAACCGCCATCTCGCCGACGTGAAGGCGGTCGCGGAGCCGCTCGGCATCGAATTCCTCGGGCTCGGCTCGAGTCCGCTCTGGCGGCTGGACGAGACGCCGATGATGCCGAAATCGCGCTACGACATCATGCGCCGCTACATGCCGAGCGTCGGGACACGCGGCCTCGACATGATGTTCCGCACCTGCACCATCCAGGTGAACCTCGACTTCTCCGACGAGCGCGACATGGCGCGGAAGATGCGGGTCGGCATGCGGCTCCAGCCGATCGCCTCGGCGCTATTCGCCAACTCGCCCTTCACGGAAGGGCAGCCGAACGGCTTCGTCTCCTGGCGCTGCGGGGTCTGGGAAGACGTCGACAACCAGCGCTCCGGCCTGCTTCCCCAGGCCTTCGAGCCAAGCTTCGGCTATCGCGACTACGCCGAATGGGCGCTCGACGTGCCGATGTACTTCTTCATCCGCGACGGGCGCTACGTCGACGCCACCGCCATCACCTTCCGCCAATTCCTCGACGGCGCCTATGCGGACAAGCTGAACGGCCAGCCGCCCTCCTTGGGCGACTGGACGAACCACCTTTCCACGCTGTTCCCCGACGTGCGGCTGAAGCGCTTCCTCGAGATGCGCGGCGCGGACGGCGGTCCCTGGCGCGAAATCTGCGCGCTTCCGGCCTTCTGGGTCGGCCTCCTCTACGACGACGCGGCGCTGGAAGCCGCCGACGATCTGACGCGTGACTGGACATTCGACGAAGTATCCGCGCTGCGGGCGGCGGTTCCGCGCCTCGGCTTCCGTACCCCGTTCCGCGACGGGAGCGTTCTGGAACTCGCGCGTGCGGCGGTCGACATCTCGCGCCGCGGGCTCGCCGCGCGGGCTCGCCTCAACGAGGACGGCCACGACGAGACCGTGTTCCTGTCGCCGCTGGAGGAAGCGCTGGCGCGCGGCCGGACGCCGGCCGAGGAACTGCTGCGCCGCTTCGAAACGGACTGGAACGGCGATGTCCGCGAGGTTTTCCCGCACCTCGCCTATTGAAGCCGGGCGCTCTCGCGGCAACTCCTCCGTTCGATGCTCGGCTCGGAGAGCGGCGATGGCTGAAAGCGGCGAAGGGTCGAACCGTGCGGGCGGGGGCTCCGCTCCCGCCGCCGCGGCGGAATTCGCGAAAGCCTGCGAGGCGCTGTTCCCCGCCTTCGCACTGGCCTTCGCGAAGGCCTCCGAAGCTCCCGAGCGCTGGGCCGACCTGTCGCGCGCCTTTCTCTCGTCGGTCGACCGGCCGCAGCCGGACCACCTCCTCGACATGCTGTTCGGCGGCGCGGCCTTTCGGGCGGCGGTCGCGCAGCAGGCTGCCGCGATGAGCGGCGCCCATGCGACCACAGTCACCGACGCGATGGCGAAGCTCGCCGGCCTCGGATCGGAGGCGATCGTCAAGGCGGTGACGGGCGGCAACCCCGCGGCGCTGGGAAGTCCGCTGGCGTCGGACGCCTTCGGCGCCTTCGCCGCCGAGCTGATGCGCCGCAGCGCGAACGCCGTGGAAGCCTTCTCGCGCCCCTCGGCCGCCCCGCTTGCGGGCGGTGCGGCGACCCTCGCCGGCGCGCCGTGGTTCGCCAATCCCTTCCTCGAAGCGCTGGCATCGGGCATCGGCGCCCCTTCGGCCGGCCCGGGGTCCGCCTCATCGAATCCCGCGTCGCCGACCGACCTCTTCGACAGCTTCGCCCGGTCGGGCCAGCGCTTCCGGGAGGACTATGCGAAGGGCATGGCGACGCTGTTCGAGCGCTTTCCGGGAACCGGCGGAACGGCCGCTTAGGCAAAGGGCTCGGCGGCGCACTGTCGAAAGGCCGCCGCCTTGTGCTATCTCGCGCAGGCCAAGGTCGCCGAAAGGCGGCTCCGACCGGTGAATCGATGCTCCTCCTGAACGCGCTGATCGTCTTCTTCCTCGTGATCCTGAACGGTTTCTTCGCGATGTCGGAGCTGGCGTTGGTATCGGCCAAGCGCTCGCGCCTGCAGCAACTGGCCGAGGAAGGCAGCCGTCGCGCCCGGAGCGCCCTGAAGCTGACGGAGGACCCGACGGCGTTCCTGTCGACCGTGCAGGTCGGCATCACGTTGGTCGGCATCATCGCCGGCGCCTACGGCGGATCCGTCTTCTCCGAACCGCTCGCCGAGCGCTTGCGGCCCCTGCCCTTCATCGGCGCGTCGGCCGACATCCTCGCCTTCGCCATCGTGATCGTCGCGATCACCTACCTGTCGCTGATCTTCGGCGAACTCGTCCCGAAGCGATATGCCCTGAAGCGGGCCGAGGCGATCGCCGTTTTCGTCGCCCCCGTGATGCAGGGGCTGGCCAAGGTGGGTGCGCCGGTCGTCTGGCTCTTGTCGATCTCCACGGTCGCCGTTTCCAAGCTTCTCGGCGCGTCGACCGAAGAGTCGAACATGGTGACGGAAGAAGACGTGAAGGCGATGATCGCCGAGGGCACGCAGTCCGGCGTGTTCGAAGAGAAGGAGCGCGAAATGCTGGAGGGGGTCCTCAGGATCGCCGACCGCAACGTCCGCTCGATCATGGTGCCGCGCCCGGACGCCGACTGGCTGGTCGCGGGCGATTCGGCCGACACGATCCTCGACGAGATCCGCGACGCGGGGCATTCGCGCTTTCCGATCATGGGCAAGGAGTCCGACGACATCGTCGGCGTGGTGCAGGCGAAGGACCTTCTGGAGCAGGTGCGGGCCACCGGCACGATCGACCTTCAGGCGGCGATCCGCGAGCCGCTCTTCGTCAACGAGACGATGCCTATTCTGAAACTCCTGGAGCGATTCCGCACGGCGAACATCCACATGGCGATCGTGCTCGACGAATACGGCTCGTTCGAGGGCATCGTGACGCCGACCGACATCCTGGCCGCCATCGGCGGCTCGCTGCCGGAAGGCGAGAACGAGGACTACGCCGTGACCCAGCGCGCCGACGGCTCCTGGCTGATCGACGCCGGGCTGCCGATCGACGTGGTGGAGCGCTCGATCGCCGGCCTGAAGCTGCCGAAGGAGCGCGACTACGAGACGCTGGCGGGCTTCATCCTCGACCGGCTCGGCCACATCCCGGATGTCGGCGAGGCGGTGGACTGGGGTGACTGGCGGCTGGAGGTCGTGGACCTCGACGGCCGGCGGATCGACAAGATCCTGGCCGAACGCCGCGAGACCTCGGGCGACGACGAGGACGGCGGCACGTCGTTCTGAACGAAGGCCCAAACGAAAACGGCCCGCACGTGGCGGGCCGCTCAGCATGCGTCGGATCGGCTCGAAATCATCGTCCCTGGCGATGCTCCGCCGCCTTGACGGCGAGCCGGTAGGTGGGGTCGTCGTGCCAGTCGCTCGACAGCGCCTCGTGCACGTCGTCGCGCTTGATGCCGATGTCCGTCAGGAGATAGTCGGGCAGTTCGGCGACGCGAAGCGCGGCGCGGCGGTGCGCGATCGTCCGGCCGATCGCCCCGACCGCGGCGACCGCGACGGAAAGGCTCGGCAGACCAAACGACGGGGCGTCGCCGCTTCTCGAGAACATGGACATCTTCGGAACTCCTCTGACCACGGTTGCAGGGGGCAAAGCTTCGCCGGTCGCCGGAACTCAGGTGTTCGGCGGTAAATCGGCTGGCTTGTCCTGACAGTGGGAAAGTAAGGCGGACCGATTGATCAAGCCAACGAATGTTGCTTATGATCTCCATCACTCGCCCTGATGGATGGCAGCGATGGCTTCACCCCTCGATCTCGATCAGTTGCGCACCTTCGTCGCGATCGTCGACACGGGCAGCTTCACCCGTGCCGCCGAGGAAGTGTTCAAGACGCAGTCCGCCGTTTCCATGCAGATGCGCAAGCTGGAGGAGCGGCTCGGCTCGGCGCTGTTCGAACGCACGGGCCGCCACGTGAAGCTGACCGAGGACGGCGACCGGCTGCTCGGCTATGCGAGGAAGCTCCTCAGCCTCAGCATGGAAACCCTGACCGCCTTCGACGAGGATTCGATCGAGGGGCACGTGCGGATCGGCCTGCCGGACGATTATGCCGAGCGCTTCCTCCCGGAGATCATCGCGCGGTTCTCGCGCTCCAACCCGCGCGTCGAGCTGCAGATCGCCTGCGAGACCACGACGAGCCTGATCGAGCACGTCGAGCGCGGCCATCTCGACGTGGCGCTGGTCTGCCCGACCAAGGCCAGCCAGGCCGAGATCGTCCGCCGCGAGCCGCTGCACTTCGTCACCTCCGCCTCGCATTCGGTGCATCAGGAGGCGGTGCTGCCGCTGGCGATCGGCCGGACGGACTGCGCCTGGCGCAGGCAGGGCATCGAAGCCTTGAACGCGGTCGGACGCGAGCATCGCATCCTGTTCACCTCCTGGTCCGCGACGATCGTCGCGTCCGCCGTCCTGGCAGGGCTCGCGGTCAGCGTCCTGCCGGAATGCGCGCTGCGTTCGGGCATGCGCGTCCTCACCGAGGCGGAAGGCTTCCCGCGGCTGGAGGACGCCGAGATCGGCGTGATCCGCTCGCGCAATTCCGACCGCCCGGTGATCCACGCGCTGGTCGCCCATATCCGCGAAAGCCTGCAGAACATGGCGGCGCCGCCGAGCCGCGCGAGCGTCGCGGAGCCGCGCGCCGTCGTGCGGCCGCCGCGCCCGGCCAAGGTCGCCGGCCTCGTCGCGGCGGGATGGTGAGAGCGTGAGCGCCCTGCAGGACGTCGCCGCTGCGGCCGGCGGCACCAACGTCGTCGAATACACCGTCTCGGAGCTTTCCGGCGCGCTGAAGCGCACCGTGGAGGAGGCCTTCGCCTATGTGCGGGTGCGCGGCGAAATTTCCGGCTACCGGGGCCCGCACTCCTCCGGCCACGCCTATTTCGCGCTGAAGGACGACCGGGCCCGACTGGAGGCCGTGGTCTGGCGCACCGCGATGGCGAAGCTGCCGTTCAAGCCGGAAGAAGGGCTGGAGGTCATCGCCACCGGCCGCCTCACCACCTATCCCGGCTCGTCCAAGTACCAGATCGTCATCGAACATCTGGAGCCGGCCGGCGCGGGCGCGCTGATGGCGCTCCTCGACGAGCGGCGGCGGCGGCTCGAAGCCGAAGGCCTGTTCGCGCCCGAGCGCAAGCGAGCCCTGCCCTTCATGCCGCGCGTCATCGGCGTCGTCACCTCGCCGACCGGCGCGGTGATCCGCGACATCCGGCACCGGATCGCCGACCGCTTTCCCGTCCACCTCCTCGTCTGGCCGGTGCGGGTGCAGGGCGAGACTTGCGGCGCGGAAGTCGCCGCCGCGATCCTCGGCTTCAACGACATCGAGCCGGGCGGCGAGATCCCGCGGCCGGACCTCATCATCGTCGCGCGCGGCGGCGGCAGCCTCGAAGACCTCTGGGGCTTCAACGAGGAGGCGGTGGTGCGCGCCGCGGCGGAATCGGACATTCCGCTGATCTCGGCGGTCGGGCACGAAACGGACTGGACGCTGATCGACCATGCGAGCGACCGGCGCGCTCCGACGCCGACCGGCGCGGCGGAGATGGCGGTGCCGGTGAAGGCCGACCTCCACGCCTTCATCTCGGGGCTGAACGCCCGCCTGGCGGCCGCCAGCTCGCGCCGTCTCGGCGACGGCCGTCGCGCACTCGCCGGCCTCACCCGCGCCCTGCCTTCGATCGACATGCTGCTCGCCCTGCCGCGGCACCGGCTGGACGACGCGGCGGGCCAGCTCGGCCGCTGCCTCGAAGTCGCCATCGCCGGGAAGCGCCGGAGTTTCGGCGAGCTCAGCGGCGCCTTATCGCCGAGCCATCTCGACGGGCTTCTGAAGGAGAAGCGAGCCGATCTCCGGCACGTCGACACGCGCGACCGACATGCGCTCGACGCTTTCCTGTCGCTTCGCCGCCAGCGGTTCGAGCGCGCCGTCTCGAACCTACGACCGCACGCGCTCGCCGCCCGCTCGCAGGAGGGGCGCTGCCGTGTCGAGGCGCTGGATGGACGGCTCGCCTCCGCCTTCCGGCTCGTGCAGACCCGCCGCGCCGACCGGCTCGCGACGCTGGCGCGCGTCGCCGAAAGCCTCGACTACCGGCGGGTGCTCCAGCGCGGCTATGCCATCGTCCGGGATGCGGAGGACCGCCCGATCGCGTCCGTCGACGAGCTCGCGATGGGAACGCCGTTCGAGGTGGAGCTTGCCGATGGCCGGCGGTCCGCCATCGCGACCGGCACGCACCGTTCGGCCGGCCGCGCGCCGCGCAGCCGCCGCTCTGCGGCGACGGGTGCGACGCAGGGCTCGCTTTTCGAGGCCTGAAGGGGGGTTCAGTTCGCCGCGTCGGGAGGCGGTCCCTTCTCGTCGGCGACCTCGTCGAAGTCGAGCGTTTCCAGCACGTCCTCGGCGTCGTTGCGGATCTCGTCCAGGAACTCGACCGCGTCGTCGAACGAGTCGCCCCCTTGCGCGGCGAGCATGGCGAGCTGGATCGTCAGGATGGCGGCGACGTCGTTCAGTTCGAGGCCTTCGAACAGCTTGCCGATCTCCTCGGTGATCCGGTCCTTCTCTTCGTTGCTCAGCATGTCGCCGGTCCTTGCCCTACTCCGCCGATCGAGCGGCGTCCGGCCTATGTAGGCGGGAAGCCGCGCCGGCGAGCCGACGAATCCATGCCCGCGACATCGCATCCATCGCCGCCCGTGGGCGTTTGCCGCCCATGCCCCGCCGGTCGGCGGCGGGCTCGAAACGGAGATTCCCATGCATATCGCGCAAGGCGCCACGGTCGCGGTGGTCGACGGCCAGAAGCTCAGCCTGTTCCGCAACACCAGCAACGACGCGCATCCGAAGCTGAGCGCCCTGCCCGCCGAGTCGGTCAACACCTCGAACAAGAGCGGCGGCGCCGGCCATTCCAGCAGCGCGGCCAATCCGGACGAGGCGACGAAGGGCGAGGACGGCTTCGCGGCGGGCGTCGCCGAACTCCTCAACCGGCAGGCCGTCGAGGGCAAGCTGAAGGAGCTCCTAGTGATCGCCGCGCCGAAGACGCTCGGCGAGCTTCGCAAGCACTATCACGCGAAGACGAAGGACAGCCTCGTCGGCGAGATCTCGAAGGACCTCACCGGCCAGAAGAGCGACGACATCGAACGGACCATCGCCGCCGCATGAGCAGCTAGAGCGGCAGGCTGAACTGCGCCTCGGTCTCCTCCTCCGCCTCCGGCAGGAAGGAGGAGATCGTCAGGCCGAGGAGCCGCACGCCCTTCGGCACCGGCATCAGCGGCCCGAGCAGCGCGATCGTGGCGCGCTCCAGTTCGGCTCGCGAGGCGACCGGCCGGGCGGTGGACTGCGAGCGGGTGATCTGCCGGAAGTCGGCATACTTCACCTTCAGCGTCACCGTCCGGCCGCGCAGCTCCTTCGCCTCGCAGATGCGCCAGACCTTGTCGCCGATCGGCTGCAGCGCCTCGCGCATCGCCTCGAAGGCGAAGAGGTCCTCGTTGAAGGTGTTCTCCGCCCCGACGGATTTCCGCTCGCGGTTCGCCCGCACCGGCCGCTCGTCGATGCCTCTGGCGATGGAATGGTAGTAGGGCCCCGCCTTGCCGAACCGCTCCTGCAGGAAGGCGAGCGGGCGCTCGCGCAGGTCCCGCCCGGTGTGGATGCCGAGCCGCTCCATCTTCGCCGCCGTCGCCGGGCCGACGCCGTGGAAGCGGCCGATCGGCAGGTCCTCGACGAAGCCCGGTCCCATCGCCGGTGTCACCACGAACAGGCCATCGGGCTTGCGATGGTCGGAAGCGAGCTTGGCGAGGAACTTGTTGTAGGAAACGCCAGCGGAGGCGGTGAGCCCGGTCGCCTCGCGGATGCGGCGGCGGATGGCCTCGGCGATCGCGGTGGCCGACGCGATGCCCTGCTTGTTCACCGTCACGTCGAGATAGGCTTCGTCCAACGACAGCGGCTCGATGAGGTCGGTGTGTTCGGCGAAGATCGCGTGGATTTCGGCGGAAACCGCCTTGTAGACGTCGAAGCGGGGTTTCACGAAGACGAGGTCGGGGCAGCGACGCTTCGCCGTCACCGAGGGCATCGCCGAGCGCACGCTGTAGACGCGCGCCTCGTAGCTCGCTGCCGCGACGACCCCGCGCTGCGACGAGCCGCCGACCGCGACCGGTTTTCCGCGCAGCGACGGGTCGTCCCGCTGCTCGACGGACGCGTAGAAGGCGTCCATGTCGATGTGGATGATCTTGCGCGTGGGCGCGCCGGCGGACGGGTCGACGGCAGCCGTCGAGGATTGCGGCGATTCGCGGACGAGGGCCGACATGCGCATATCCTAGCACATCCCGCGCCGATTCGCGGCGTGCGCGGCGTCTACCGCGTCTCGCCGAACGGCAGTTCCGGCATGTCCGGGTCGGCCGCCCTGCCGGTATCGGGATCGATCCCCCGGTTGCGGTCGAGAAGCCGCATCACCGGCGTGACGGTGAGGCCGTGCAGCAGCACCGAGACCAGCACCACGAGCCCGACGATCGCCCAGAGCCGCTCGCCGTTCTCGACCGGCATGTGGTTCAGGCCGAAGGCGAGATAATAGAACGAGCCGACGCCGCGGATGCCGAAGAAGGCCAGCGTCAGCTTCTCCGAGCGCGAGGCATCGATGCCGAGAAGGCCGACGACGCCCGTCAGCGGACGCACCACGAGGAGGACGAGGCCCACCAGAAGGGCGTCCGTCCACCGCAAGGGCCCGAGGAGGCCGCTGACCAGCGCGCCGCCGAAGAGGACGAGCAGCACCATCATCGCCAGCCGCTCGATCTGCTCGGTGACGTCGTGCATGTCGCGCTGGAAGTCGTGGTCGCGGTGCGAGCCGCGGATCGTCAGCGCGGTGACGAACACGGCGAGGAAGCCGTAGCAGTGGACGATCTCGCTGAGGCCGTAGGAGACGAAGGTCGCGGCGAGCGCGATGAGGCCGTCGCCGGTCTGGGCGAGCTTGGTTTCGGCCGGGATGTGGAACGTCACCCAGCCGAAGGCGCGGCCGACTAGCCAGCCGCAGAAGACGCCGACGCCGATCTCCCAGAAGACGTTGAGGGTCAGCCATTCGGTGAACCACGGCTTGCCCTCGGCGGCCACCGTTCCGAGCGCGATCGCCAGCCAGACGAAGGGAAAGGCGAGGCCGTCGTTGAGCCCGGCTTCGGAAGTCAGGCCGAAGCGGACCTCGTCCTCCTCGCCGCTTTTCGGCGGGCCGACCTGCACGTCGGCGGCCAGTACCGGATCGGTCGGCGCGAGCGCCGCGCCGAGCAGCAGCGCCACCGGCCAGGGCAGGCCGACGAGCCATGCCGCCAGTCCGGCGATCGCCGCGATGCCGAGCGGCATGGTGATCCCGAGCAGCCGCCACGTGATCGACCAGCGCCGGAACGCGAACTCCCGGTCGATCTTCAGCCCAGCGCCCATCAGCGCGATGATCACCACGAACTCGGTGAAGCGCTCGGCGACCTGCGGAAAGGTCAGCGGCAGTGGCTTGAACGTCACCGCCGCCGGATAGAACACCGCCATGCCGATCAGGACGCAGACGATCGGCAGCGACAGCGGCAGGCGCTTCAGCGCCAGCGGCAGCCACGCGACGAGCGCGATCAGAAAGCCGGTGCCGGTGAGAATCAGGATGTAGGGATCGGAACTCAGTTCGAGCGCGGCAAGCATCGCCACCAACGGACGAGGCAGCCGCGCGATCCGGTCGCATCCTTTGCCGCGACCGGAACGACGCCCTAGTTTGGAACCGATCCAGATTTGGGGGTTCCCATGAACATCACGATCAACGGCCGCGCCGTGGAGGCGACGATCGACCCGCGCATGTCGCTGCTCGATCTCCTGCGCGATCATGTCGGGCTGACCGGCACTAAAAAGGGCTGTAACCAGGGTGCCTGCGGCGCCTGCACCGTGCTCGCGGACGGCGAGCGGATCAATTCCTGCCTCGCCCTCGCCGTCCAGTACGAGGGCCGCTCGATCACGACGGTGGAAGGGCTGTCGTCCGCAAGCGGCGACCTCCATCCGCTGCAGCGCGCCTTCATCGAGCACGACGGCTTCCAGTGCGGCTACTGCACGCCGGGCCAGCTCGTCTCGGCCGTCGGCATGGCGGGCGAGGCCGAGCGCGGCCTTCCCAGCGTCGTCACCGCCGACCTTTCCGCGGAGACGGTGCGGCTCGACCGCGACGAACTGCGCGAGCGCATGAGCGGCAATCTCTGCCGCTGCGGCGCCTACAATGGCATCATCGAGGCGGTGGCCGAGACCTTCGCGAACGCCTCCGAATCGAAGAGGGAAGCGGCATGAACCCGTTCAGCTTCGAGCGCGCCGCCGACGTCGCGGGCGCTATCAACCTCGTCCACGCCAAGGCCGGAGCGAAGTATCTCGGCGGCGGCACCAACCTCGTCGACCTGATGCGCGAGGGCTGCGAGCGCCCGGAGACGCTGGTCGACGTGACGGCCCTTTCCACCGCCATCGAGGACCGCGACGGCGGCGGCCTCCTGATCGGCGCGGGCGTTCGGAACACCGCGGTCGCCGAGCATCGCGGCGTCAGGACGCGCTATCCGGCGCTCGCCCGCGCGATCTTGTCGGGCGCGTCCGGCCAGATCCGCAACATGGCGACGGTCGGCGGCAACGTCCTGCAGCGCACCCGCTGCACCTACTTCTACGACGAGGCGGCGCACTGCAACAAACGCGAACCCGGCACGGGCTGTGACGCCGTCGACGGCTTCAACCGCATCCACGCGATCCTCGGCGCGTCGCCGTCCTGCGTCGCGACGCACCCGTCCGACATGTGCGTCGCGCTCGTCGCGCTGGACGCGGTCGTGCATCTGGAAGGACCGAACGGCGCGCGGACCCTGCCGCTCACCGACCTGCATCGCCTGCCGGGCGACCGGCCTGAGATCGACACCGAGCTCCGGCCCGGTGAGCTGATCACCGGCGTTGAGCTGCCGGAGTTGCCCCTCGCCCAACGCTCCACCTATCGGAAAGTGCGCGACCGCGCCTCATACGCCTTCGCGCTTGTATCCGTCGCGGCGGCGCTGGAGGTCGAGAACGGCACGGTGAAGGACGTGCGCCTCGCGCTCGGCGGTGTCGCGCACAAGCCGTGGCGGGCCGCGAAGGCGGAAGCGGCGTTGAAGGGGCAGCCGGCGACGGAGGCGAGCTTCCGCGCCGCCGCCGAAGCGGAACTGACGGATGCGAAGCCGCTGCGCGACAACGGCTTCAAGATCGAGCTCGCCAAGCGCGCGATCGCGGCGACGCTCGGCGAACTCGCAGGAGACAAGCGATGAGCAACATCATCCAGACCGTCCAGCAGACGGTGATGAAGAAGGTCGTCGAGCTCGCGCCGGACACCTGGCTGCCGGGCGGCAAGCCGGACCCGCTCGGCCGCTCCAAGCACGGCCTCGTCGGCGCGCCGATCTCGCGCATCGACGGGCCGCTGAAGGTGAAGGGTCAAGCGCGCTTCGCGGCGGAAGTGCCGATGGAGGGTCTGGTCTATGCCGCCCTCGCCTACTCCACCGTGCCGAAGGGCCGCATCGCGGCACTGGATACGGGCGCGGCGGAAGCCGCAGCCGGCGTCGTCCTCGTGATGACGCACCTCAACGCGCCGCGCATGAAGCAGGTGCCGCTGTTCATGACGGCCGAGAAGGCGGCGGGCGGCATCGACCTGCCGATCATGCAGGACGAGCGCATCCACTGGAACGGCCAGCCGATCGCCGTGGTGCTGGCCGAAACGCAGGAACAAGCCGACCATGCCGCCTCGCTGGTCACGGCTGCCTACGCGGTGGAGCCGGCGACGACGTCCTTTGCGACCGCGAAGGCGAAGGGCACGACACCCGGCCTGTTCATGGGCCAGCCGCTGAAGACGGCGGTCGGCGACGCGGAAGCGGCGCTCGCCAGCGCGCCGCACAAGGTCGACGCCGTCTATACGACGCCCCGGCACAACCACAACCCGATCGAGCTCCACGCCGTGACGCTGGCGTGGAGCGGCGACGAGCTGCGCATCCACGACGCGACGCAGGCGGTCGCGCACGAGGCCTGGTCGCTGGCGCAGGTCTTCGGCATCGACGAGGGTCAGGTTCGCGTCACGTCGCCCTATGTCGGCGGCGGCTTCGGCTCGAAGACGCTTTGGGACCATCAGGTGTTGGCGGCGGCGGCGGCGAAGCTCGCAGGGCGGCCGGTCCGGCTGATGCTGTCGCGCGAGGGCGTCTACCGCGTCGTCGGCGGCCGCACGGTCACGGAGCAGCGCGTCGCGCTCGGCGCGAAGGAGGACGGCGCGTTCGAGGCGGTGATCCATACCGGCACGGTGGCGATGAGCCCGCACAACAACCTGCCCGAGCCCTTCATCCTGGCGACGAAGGGCGCCTACGCGTCGCGGACGTTCAAGCTCGACGTCGAGACGACCGCGCTCGACATGCTGGCGAACACGTTCATGCGCGCGCCGGGCGAGGCCGTCGGCACCTTCGCGCTGGAATGCGCGGTGGACGAGCTGGCGGTCGAACTCGGAATGGACCCGATCGAGCTTCGCATCCGCAACGAACCGGAGAAGGACCCGATCGAGGGCACGCCCTTCTCGTCGCGCCACATCGTCGAGGCCTACCGCGCGGGGGCGGAGCGGTTCGGCTGGGCGAAGCGGGCAGCGCCCGGCACGCGCCGCGAGGGCGAATGGCTGGTCGGCATGGGATGCGCGACCGCGACCTATCCCTATTATCGCATGCCGGGCGGCGCGGCGCGGATCGTCCTCACCCGCGACGGGCGGGCGACCGTCTCGATCGCGGCGCACGAGATGGGCATGGGCACCGCCACCGTGAACACGCAGGTCGCGGCCGAGCGGCTGGGTTTGCCGATGGAAGCGGTGACCTTCGCCTATGGCGACTCCTCGCTCCCTGGCGCGGTGCTCGCCGGCGGCTCGCAGCAGACCGCCGCCATCGGCGCCTCCGTCATCGCGGCGCAGCGGGAGCTCGCGACCGAGCTTCTGAAGCTCGCCGGCAACGACACGCCGCTCGCCGGTCTCTCGGTGGACGAGGTCGAGGCGCGCGATGGCGGGTTGGGGAGCATCGTCGATCCCGGCCGATTCGAGACCTACGCCTCGATCCTCGCGCGCGCCGGTCGCGAGGATGTGACGGTGGAGGCGGAGGGCGCGCAGCCGCTGGAGACCATGCACTGGTCGATGCACTCCTACGGCGCGATGTTCGCCGAGATGCGCGTCAACACCGTCACCGGCGAGGTGCGGGTTTCCCGCTTCCTCGGCTCGTTCGATTGCGGCCGCATCCTCAACAGCAAGACCGCGGCGAGCCAGTTCCGCGGCGGCATCATCATGGGGCTCGGCCTTGCCTTGATGGAGGAAACGCAGTTCGACGAGCGGTCGGGCCGCATCATGAACCCGTCGCTCGCCGAGTATCACGTGCCCGTCCACATGGACGTGCCGCCGATCGAGGTGATCTGGACGGACATCCCGGACCCGCACACGCCGATGGGCGCGCACGGCGTCGGCGAGATCGGTATCACCGGTGTCGGCGCGGCGGTGGCGAACGCGGTCTTCAACGCCACCGGCAAACGCATCCGCGACCTGCCGATCACGCTCGACAAGCTGATGTAGGGCCGGTCGTTAGGCGGGTCCGGATATAGCCTGCGCGTCCCCGGACCTGCCGCCGCCGCCAAGCGTTGCGGCTTCGGCGCGACATCGAGACATGCCGGCCGTCGGACGGAAGGACAGCCGAGCGTGAACTATCTCCGCTATCGCCCCGAGATCGAGAGCCCGGCCGCCGATGAGGCGGAGGCGATCCAAGGCATCGTCCACTCGATGACGCATCAGGCCGAAAAGGTGGCGGACCGCGAGCATCACGCGGTGCGCGCCTCGCATGCCAAGAGCTCGGCTCTGGTGGTCGGCGAACTGACCGTCCAGCCGAATCTTCCGCCGGAACTGGCGCAGGGGCTGTTCGCGCTCCCCCGCAGCTACAAGGTCGCGATCCGCTTCGCGCAGGGCCCCGGCGAGAGGCTCGCCGACCGCGTCGGCACGCATCGCGGCATGGCGATCAAGGTGTTCGGCGTCGATGGAGAGAAACTCGGGAGCCATCGCGACGACACGCAGGACTTCGTCCTCGCCAGCGGCCCGACCTTCCCGTCCGGCACCGCGCAGGGGTTCCTGAAGGACGAGAAGCAGCTCGAATCCGGCGTCTCGCTGCCGGAAGGCGTAAAGAGCTTCGTCTCCTCAGCGGCGCGCAACCTCAACCGCGTCCTCCACGCGGTCGGCACGGAAAGCCCGAAGGCCGATTTCTTCGGCCACCCGTTCAGCCATCCGCTCTCCGAGCCCTATTACAGCCAGGCGCCGATCCGCTTCGGCGACTACGTGGCGAAGGTCGCGGCCTTCCCCGCCTTCCCCGGACTGGAAACGTTGCAGAGCGAGACGATCGATGTCGACAGCGATCCGGATGCCTTTCGCCACGCGACGCAAGCGTTCATCGCGGCGCACGAGACGCTGTTCGAACTGCGCGCCCAGCTCTGGACGGATGCCGAGCAGCAGCCGATCGAGGACGCCTCGGTGGAGTGGAAGGAAAGCGACAGTCCGTTCCGGACGGTCGCCACGATTCGCATCCCGCCGCAGAATGCCGGCAGCCCCGAGCGGCGGCGCTATTTCGACGAGGTGATGGCGTTCCGGCCGGCGCACACGCTGGTCGCGCACCAGCCGCTCGGCTCGGTGATGCGCGCCCGCCTCGAGGTCTACGAGGCGCTGTCGGACTTCCGGCACCTGGCGAACGGCGTCGCGCAGGAAGAACCGCGCACCGCCGAGCAGATTCCGGCCTGACTCCAGACATCGAAGAGCGACCGAGCCCCCATGGCACAGCAGATCCCGCTCCCCGACGACGCCAGCGCCGTCGATCCCGTGCTCGACGCCGCCCGCGCCGACCACACGCACGAGATCGCGCCGGACATCGCCTATCGGCGGCTCGGCCTCGTCAACGTCGTCTTCGTCGGCGCCCCCGGCGCCGGCGACCGGAATTGGGTGCTGGTCGATGCCGGGCTGCCGGGCACGAAAGGCCTGATCGCCGGGGCGGCGCGCGAGCGCTTCGGCGAGGGCGCCCGTCCCGCCGCCATCGTCATGACGCACGGCCATTTCGACCATATCGGCACCTTGGAGGACCTTGCCGAGGAGTGGGATGCGCCGGTTTACGCGCATCCTCGCGAACTGCCCTACCTAAACGGCTCCGCTTCCTATCCGCCTGGCGACCCGAGTGTCGGCGGCGGGTTGATGGCGGCGATGGCGCGGCTTTATCCGCGCGGTCCGGTAGACGTGCGGCGGCATCTGCACGCCCTTCCGGACGACGGCAGCGTTCCCGGCCTGCCGGACTGGCGTTGGATCCACACGCCCGGCCACAGCGTCGGACACGTCTCGTTCTGGCGGGAGGCGGACCGCTCGCTGATCGTCGGCGACGCCTTCGTCACCACCGCACAGGAATCGGCCTATGCGGTCGCGGTGCAGCGGCCGGAGATGCACGGGCCGCCGATGTACTACACGGTGGAATGGGACAAGGCGAAGCACTCCGTCGAGGCGTTGGCCGCATTGAAGCCGGAGCGGGTCGTGACGGGCCACGGGCAGGCGATGCAGGGCGAGGCGATGCGCGCCGGGCTGGAGCGGCTGGCGCGGGAGTTCGACGCGGTCGCCGTGCCGGAAAAAGGTCGCTATCTCGCCGAGCCGGCACGAGCCGAGGACCGCAGCGCCTATCGCGACGCGTAACCGCCGCGAGCGTTTGCCTTCAGCCGGAGCGGTGCCAACGGGCCTTGAAGCGCTCGACGCGTTTCTCGATCCGGCGGGCGGCGCGCTCCAGCCAGCCCTTCAGGACCGGGATGTCTTCGGCCATCAACGCGAGGCCGAGCGGCAGCATCCATAGACCGAGTATCGGCAGAAACCATAGAAAGCCGCCGGCGATGAACAGGAGGGCGACCGGCCAGCGCACCAACCTGCCTTCCGGCCGGCGCAGCCATTCGACGCTCCGCCGGAAGAAGCGCGGCGTGCGCTCCAGCCCGCGGGAAACCCGTTCGTCCCATGCGGCGGCGTCTTCGTCGATCGGCGGCTGGTCGAGCTCCATGCCGGTCATATAGGGGCGGTCCGCCGGTTACGCTCGTCCCGGCTGGCATCCTGATCTCAACCGCCCCGGATCAGCGTGGTGATTTTACTGCTGAGGTTTTGCATGGTGAAGGGTTTGGTGACGACGTGCATGCCGGGGTCGAGGT
>NZ_VZDO01000028.1 GCF_008802405.1 Plantimonas leprariae | reverse complement strand
TGAGGCGTAACGACCGCCGACGGAATAGGATCGACGGAATAACGACCGCCGGCCGTTTCGACGTTCCCGAAAGCAGACAGCGAACTCGCGTGCCGAGACAGGTACGCGCTGGACGGCCGGCACATCCAACGAAACGAAGGTTTGCTGAGAGAGCGCTGCGATCGAGATCGAAGCGAAACACGTAGCCCCGCCAAAACGCCGCGGCTTGCGGCTCTCACGAGCGAGCCATCGTATCGCAGCCGCCTATTTGACGATGCCAGCCGCTTTCCAGCTGCCGTCGAGTTCACGCATATGCACCGCCGTCGCGCAAAGCGAGGCGTCCGGCCATAGTCGACACGCCCCCTCCGCCTGGCGCACCGCTCGTTCCTGTCCGTAGTCCTTGATGTCGAGATGGTCCATGGCGTAGGCGAAGAACTGATCGCGAACGATCCGCGGATACCAGGCGCGTAGCGTATGCAGGCCGCCGATGACCGCTTCGGCGAATCGGCAATCGTTCGTCCTGCGCGACCACTCGTGAAGCGCGATCAACGCGCCGTAATGTCCGTTCACCACCGCGCTTCCGCCGTTCGGAAGATCGTCCGAGACGTATTCCAGGAACCAGTCCGTCCCGTCCGCGGCTCGATAGGAAAGCGCGGTCGGAAGCGGCAGCAGATACGACCGCGCGATGTCCAGCAGCGACGGATCGGCGAGCACTTTCGAGATGTGCATGAGTCCGATGGCGGCGAAGCCGTTGGCGAGCGCCGAGTACCAAGGGGCTTTCAAATCGTGTCCGACGTAGTTGTAGTTAAAGTCGTAGAAGACGAAACGCTCAAGACCGATCTTCTGCGTATGTTCTCTAAGGGAGGACAGCAGTTCGCCGGCGAGTTCTTTTCTCCGTTGGAGGGGAGCATCGGACGTGCCCGCGAGAACGGTCGCGTCGAGAGCCCAGACGTAAGGGGACCATTTGCCTTCGTAGACGACCGGCATTCCGGCGAAGTTTCTGGCGGGCCAGGAACTGTTCGTTCGCTCTTGAAGCCCGATCGTCGATAATTCGCTGTTTGAAGAAAGGCCGCGAGCGACCAAGCACGCTTCGGTCGTCCCTTGGGCGATCTCGACCCGAAATGGTTCTTCGGCGGAAGCAATCGCGACGGGTAAAGTTAGCAGAAGAATCCATAGAGGCGGTCGCAGCATCGCTACTCGTTGAGCGATACTGCGTCAGAGGTCAAGTTTCATGCGGACGAATGGATCGGCAGCGGGGACGAGCCGCTGCCGATCCATAGAATGAACCACCTTGGGGTTCGGCGCATCCGCAACGAAGCCCTGCCGAAGCGCGAATCTTGCGAACTTCAGGCGATGACGTTGAAGTCGTTGCTCGTCAGACGCAAACCCGGGTCGAGGTGGGCGAAGACGGTGGCGGCGGCGGCACCGTTGCCGTCGGCGTCGTAGAGGAGGCCGCCGGTGCGGCTGGAGTAGAGGATGTGGTCGCTGGCGTCGTGTGCGGTGCCCGACAGGCTGGCATAGAACGCATCTACCGCCAGCGCTCCGAGCGGCCCGGCCGCCGCGAACACCGCCTTCGACAGCCAGATCGTGTCGTCGGCCGCGACGAACCCCTTGATCGTGTCGGCATCCGCCTGGCCCGGCGCCTCGGCGAAGACGTAGATGTCTTTGCCCGCCCCGCCGTCGAGAAGGTCGACGCCCTTGCCGCCGAACAGGCGGTCGTTGCCGGCATAGCCGAGAAGGGTGTCGTTGCCGTCGCGCCCGACCAGGAAGTTGTCGCCGGCATTGCCGTAGAGCCAGTTGCGCCCTTCGTTGCCGTTCAGCTTGATCGCCGCCGTGCCGGCCGCCGCCTGCAACGCCTCGATCTCCTGGCCCGAACCAAGCCCGTAGCTGACGCTGGCGATCACCGTGTCGCCGCCCCCGCCCGCCGCTTCGACAACCACATCACGCAAATTGTCGACGAGATAAATGTCGTTGCCGGGCCCGCCGACGAGGCGGTCGACGCCGCGCCCGCCGTCGAGAATGTTGGCGAAACCGTCGCCGGTCAGCGTGTCGTTGAAGCGATTGCCGATGAGGTTCTCGATCGAGATGTACTCGTCGCCCGCAGCCAGACCGGCGTTCAGCCCGGCATCGGCAAGGTTCGCCACCACCAGCCCGTCGAGATCGGCATAGGACGCCGTGTCGATGCCCGTCCCGCCGTTCAGATGGTTGCTGCCCGTGCCACCATAAAGAACGTCGTTGCCCTCCTCGCCGTAGAGCCAGTCCGAGCCCGCGCCGCCGTAAAGCAGATCGTTGCCAACACCCCCATGCAGCTCGTCGTCTCCGCCGTTACCGCGAAGCACGTCGTCACCGCCGAAGCCGTGCATGATGTCGTTGCCTTCGGTCCCCTGCCGCGTGTCGGCGTATGCCGTGCCGTCGAAAACCAGCGCCGTCGGTGACTGTGCGCTGCTGCTCGTGCCGTAGAGCGTCTGGATCGCCGCGATATCCTCGGCGGTCAGCCCGGTTTGGCTATCCAGATAAGGATACATGATGGAGGTTGGTTGGTCGGAATGACCGAGACCGATCGCGTGCCCGATCTCGTGCACGGCGACGGCGTAGAAGTTGTAGCCCCATGCATCGCCGTCGACGTCCCAGCTGTCGCTGCCATCGAATGCAACCTCGGCATAAGTGAGGTGCGAGCCGGACATCTCCCAGGTGGTGTAACCGAGAGTGCCGCCGATACCGTCGAAGCTGTCCCACCCCAGCCTGATATCCGACGACGCGTCGTCCGAAGTCTGCTTGAAATCGATGTTCGCGACCTTCTCCCAGGTATCGAAGGCGGTCTTCACCACGTCCTGGAAAGCGGTCTCGTCGATCGCCCCGTCGAATCCGAAGAGCCGCGCCGCCGACGTCGCGAAGCTCCATGTCACCACGCCGGCGGCGATGCCGACGCCGCCGTCACCCCATTTGGGACCTGTGAAAGGAACGGTCACGCGAGCCTCACTTCACTGCGGCATACGCCGTGCCGACCGATATCAGCTTCGTCCTTGCCCGCAACTTGAGCGATCATCCCGAACGAGAATGACGGCGAAGGTGATGCGGCGCTGCATCAGGCGGCTCGATCGGCTCCGAGGAAAGTCTCGAGGATACCGGCGATCGCGAGGCTTGCCTGGCCTTCGCCGTAGTCGGCGATCTCCGAGCGCTCGCGATAGGTCTCGACCGTCCACAGGCGGTTCCAGCCGGCGTCGATGGTCTCGATCCATTCGGTCTCGTCGCGCAGCGTCACGCAGGGCACGCGATGGAAGTAGGCCTCCTTCTGGAGACCGCCGGAGTCGGTGAAGACACCGGCCGCCTGCGACAAAAGACGTGCCATGTCGAGATAGCCGAGAGGATCGATGAGATGAACCCGCTTGCCGCCCGGCCGCCGCTCGTTCAAAAGCGCACGCGTTCGCGGATGCACCGGCAGGACGATCGGCTGCTTCTCGGCGGCGGCGGCGAGCCAGTCGGCGATGCGGGCGAAGCGTACCGGATCGTCGGTGTTCTCGGCGCGATGGATGGTGGCGACGGCATAACCTCTTGGCGCGAGGCCGAGCCGAACCGCGACGTTCTCGCGCGTTGCCGAGCGGCGCACCGCATCCAGCGTCGCATCATACATGACGTCGCCGACGAGATGCGTCTCGCGTTCGAGGCCTTCGCGCTTCAGGTTGTCGACGGCCGCGCGAGTGGGACAGAACAGGATATCGCTGAGATGGTCGGTCATCACCCGGTTGATCTCCTCGGGCATGCGTCGGTTGAAGGATCGCAGGCCCGCTTCGACGTGAGCGACCGGGCAGTGCAGCTTGGAAGCCGCGAGAGCGCCCGCCAGGGTCGAGTTGGTGTCGCCGTAGACGAGGACGAGATCGGGGGCGTTGGCACGAAGGATCTCTTCGATGCCTTCCAGCATCCGGCCCGTCATCGCTCCGTGTCCAAGGGAATGGACGGCGAGGTTATGGGCCGGGGCCGGAATGCCGAGCTCGTCGAAGAAGATATCCGACATGCCGGCATCGAAATGCTGACCGGTGTGGATGATGGTTTCCTTCAAGCCTTTCTCGAGGAGCGCCCGGCTGACGGCCGCCGCCTTCACGAACTGCGGCCTGGCTCCGACGATCGTCAGGATTTGGGCCAAGAATCTGCTCCTTCTCGTCGTCGGCGGTCTTCGCCGGTCTGCGTCAGCTTCGGGAACGAACCAGCGGTCTCGCTCCGTCGCCGGACTGAGGCTGCGCCGTACCCTTCCAGCGTCGCCGTCTTCCGGTGAGAGGTTTGCCTGCCGTGTCGCGGCTTTCGCGAATTCGGTAAGGCGCTTTTAAACATCCGGTCACCCGGCGACAATCGTCGCCGGCTTCATCCCTGCGCCGGTGCCTGTGTCCTTCGGGCGACACGGTTCCCGAAACGCCCGGACGGTCGATCTTCCGTCGGACAAGCTTTCCGCGATGCCGTAACCCCCAAGCGTCATGTCGAGCGCGAACCTACCATCCACGACGACCACCGAGGCTGGTTTCACCGTGCAGCCGCCGATGCGTACGCCGAGCGCCGGAGCGCGCAACGCGAACCTCGACGTGCTGCGCGTCCTCGCGTGTCTCGCCGTCGTGCTGCTGCACGTCAGCGGGCGGACGATCTACCTCTATGGCGAGATCAGTTACCTATCCTGGAACGCGGCGAACTTCATCAGTTCTTCGACGCGTTGGTGCGTGCCCGAGTTCGTGATGATCAGTGGCGCGCTGCTGCTGACGCGGCCTATCCCGGATCCGATCAGTTTCGTGCGGCGTCGGTTCGGCCGGATCGCCGTGCCGATCATCGTCTGGAGCGCCGTTTATCTCTGGTGGCGGACCTACTGGTACGGCGAGTCGTTTGGTGCCTCGGCGGTGGCGCTCGAACTCTTCCTAGGCTTTCCCTACTATCATCTGTACTTCCTCTTCATGATCGCAGGCCTCTACGTCTTCACGCCGACGGTGGCGGCGGTCGTGCGGAGCCTCCCGCGTCGCCAAGCATTGGCGTTCGCCTGGTTGGCACTGGCAACCGCCGGCATCACCATGACCGTGCAAGGCTTGAACGGCAATGCGCTGACGCAGTTCGTTCCATATCTCGGCTACTTCGCGCTCGGCGCGTTGCTGTTGGAGTCTCGCGTTCCGCCGTCCATATCAGGCAGCCTCTTCGTCGCCGGCATTCTCGTCACCGCCGGGCTCACCCACTGGACCGCCTCGCTCGCCGGGATCAACGGCCCATGGGGAATGTATTTCTACAGCTACTTCAACCCGACCGTCCTCATCATGGCTCCGGCGCTGTTCTGCTGCGTGACCGCCCTGCGGCTGCCACGTACGCTTATGGCCGCAGCGGAACGACTCGCACCGCTGACTTTGGGAGTATTCCTGATACACCCGCTCGTGCTGGAAACGCTGCGTGCGCTTTACGCTCGCTTTGCGCCTCCGCTCCTGTGGCCCGTCCTCGACTTGCCGGTCACCTTCGTGCTGACCCTCCTCCTCGCCACCGCCTGCGTGACGGTCATCCGACACATTCCCCTTCTGCGGTACTCCGTCTGATCGATCGACGATCGATTCAGCCGACGAAGGTCGTCACGAGATCGTCCGGTCCTCGTGCGGCGTTCGCCGGCATCGGCTCGAACGCATCGATGAAGTGCCGGAACCAGAGTTCCACGGTTGCGTACCGCCAAAGCAGCCAGCTGCGGTCCACGGTGCCCGCCTGGTGCTGCCGCCAGTAGAAATCGAGGCTCGCCGGCGTCGCAAGGCCACGCTCCCGGAAGCACTGCGAGAACAGGAGATCCGCCAGCCTGTCGCGATCGGCTCCCCGTCGCATCCATCGCGCGGCGGGTGTCGGATAGCCGAACTTGCTGCGACGCCACGCTATCTGGGGCGGGAGCAGCGGCTCGGCAGCCCGGCGGAGCACCCATTTCGTCCAGGAGTCTCGGATCTTGAACGCCGGATCCAAACCAAGGGCGAATTCCACGAGCCGCACATCGAGGAACGGCACCCGTGCCTCGATCGAGAAGGCCATCGAGTTGCGATCCTCGTAGTGGAGCAGTGCCGGAATCGATCGGCTGGCCAGGTCCTCGTGCAGTCGTCGGGAAAGCCTGTCCAGGTAAGGCGAGTCGAGGCCGCATGTCGCGTCGCCTGCCGGCATGTCGGCAAAGAACGGAGGCGCGGCCGCGCCAGCGGCATGCGGTCGGAACCGTGCCTCGAGACCAAGCGCGGCGGTTCGCAACGCCTTCGCCGCCCGCAACGCCGCGGGGCCTTCGGTTGTCCCGAGGCCGCGCGGTCCGAAATGGCGGACCACGGACGCGGCGAGGCGGTGGGCGGCCAGCGACTGCCGGATCGATCCGTCGCCCGCCAGATCGTCCACGCGCAGGCCGTAGTAATAAAGATAGCCCGCGAACAGCTCGTCCGCGCCTTGACCGTCGAGCACGACCTTCACGTCGGTCGAGGCCCGGCGCATGACGTTGAACTGCGTGTAGAGGCCGGGACCCGCGCTCGGCATGTCCTGATGCCAGGTTATGCGGGCGAGCGTATCCAGAAGATCGCCGCTCGGCTCCTGCGTTATCTCGGCGCCGGTCGCGCCCGCCCGTGCGCGGGCGGCGCGGGCATAAGACGATTCATCGTAGTCCTTCCCTTCATAAAGTCCGGAATAGGCGTGTACCGCCGTCGGACTGCGCGCTGCCATCAGCGAAAGAAGGGCGCTGGAGTCGACACCGCCGGACAGGCAGATGCCGACCGGAACGTCGGAGCGCATGTGGAGGTCGACGCTTTGTCCGAGCAATTCCCGCAGGACCTCCACCGGATCCGTGCCGGCCCAGCGATCGCGGAAGGCTTCGGGCTGCACGTCCCAGTAACGCTCGGTCGTGAGGCTTCCCGTTGCAAGGTCAAGGCGAAGGTTCTGTGCCGGTTCGAGCTGGCGGACGTCGGCGAACACGGTCCCGGCGTCGTCGTCGAGCAGGCCGGTCGGCAGGAAATGGCGCAGCCGTCCGTGATCGGGTCGGCGCAGTTCCGGGAAGGCTGCAAGAAGCGCCTTGATCTCGGAAGCGAAGGCGAAACGCCCGGCGTCGACAGTGAAGTAGAAGGGCTTGATGCCGAAGCGGTCGCGCGAGGCGAACAGAACGTTCCGCCGCCGGTCGTGTATCGCAAAGGCCCACATGCCGTTGAAGCGCTGCACGCAATCGGCGCCCCAATGGCGGTAGGCGGCGAGCAGCACCTCCGTGTCGCTTTGCGACCGGAATCGTACGCCTCTGCCGCGCAGTTCCTCCCGCAACTCGATGTAGTTGTAGATCTCGCCGTTGAACGTCAGCGCCAACCCGTCCTCTTCGAAGACCATCGGTTGCTGGCCTTCGTCGGACAGATCGAGGATCGACAGCCTTCGGTGGCCGAGCACTACGGGGCCGCAACTGAAGATGCCGCCGCCGTCGGGACCTCGATGCCGGATGGCGGCGTTCATCCGGCGAACCTCCTCGATGCCGGCCGGCCGGCTCGCGTCGAGCCATGCGATCCCGCTAATGCCGCACATCGCGTCCTTCCGACGGATCACCTGCGGTAGCTGCGCCGATGTCGAACAGGCGCAGGAATTCTTCCTCCTGCGCCTCCCAGGAGAAATCCGGGGCCGCAGCTGCGACCCTTCCCGATATGGCCGGCAGATCGGCCGCCAGCATGGTGACGATAGCATCCGACATGGCGCGCGCATCATGCATCGGGAGGTTTAGCCCGAAACCTCGCTCGACGACGAAGCGACGCAACTCCGGAAGATTGTTCGCCAGAACCGGCAGTCCCGCGGCGATGAAGTCGAAGAGCTTGTTCGGCGTGCAGAGACGGGTGTTCAGATCGACCTCCCGATAGGGAACGATCCCTATGTCCGCAGTCGCGACCGTCGCGAGAAGGGCATTCTGCGGGACAGGCGGATGGAAGAACACGCCCTTCCAGAGGAGTCCGAGACTTTCCGCCTTGTTACGCAATGCTTGTTCGATGCCGCCGTCCGGTCCCAGGAGGACAAGGGCCGCCCGATGCCCCTCGACGAGCGCCATGGCGTCCACCAGCGCCTCAAGGTTCCGTCCCGCCGACAGCGAGCCATGCATGAGGAGGAGGTGCGTGTCAGGGGGGATGCCGAACGCGAGTCGCAATGAGACCGCGTCGTCAGACACCGGTCGGTCGGTCCGCGCCGCGAGCGGGAGGTTCAGGATCACCGCGGGCAGCGAGCGCGAACCCCGACGTTTCAGCTCGGCGGCGATGGAGGCGTTGACCGTGATCACGCCATCGACCTTGGGAAGCAGGCGTCTTTCCAGGCGGCGGTAAGCGCTTCGACGCCAAGCGGGCAGTTGCCGCTGCTCCGGATAGAGTTCGTGGGCATCGAAGAAGAGACGGGCCCCGAGCTCATCCGCTGCGAGGGCCGCAGTCAGGAGAACCGGGAGATCATGGGCGACGACGACGTCGGCTGCCTTCGCGATGGCGGAACGGTAGAACCCGTCGTGATGGAGGAAGAGCAACGGCGCGAAGACGGACAATCCGCCTGCTCGTCCCGGCCGGACCCGGCTCGCTCGCCGGTCGGAAAGGGCGATACGCTGGATATCCACGTGTGGAAACGCTTCCGCGTCTCGGTCATCGAGACCTGGATAAGGCAACGCGATCACCCGCACGGCCGCGCCCGCCTTGGCAAGGCTGTCGGCTTCGAGCAGGACGCGACGGTCGATGCGATCGTCGGCCACCAGCATCGTCACCGCAAGCGACCGCGGCTTCTCGCGTGCGGCGTCCCCGAACGAAGAGTGAACCGAAGGAGGACGTACAGCGTCGAGGAGGCTTCGCGCCAAGCGCCGCCAGAGCGGCCTGCGGTAGCTTATGGCGGGTGGGGCGGGGAGTGCCGGAGGCACGGGCGATCAGACCGCGATACGAACGTCTTCCGCTACCGCCTCCGGCAGGTCGGCGGAGTGGAAGTCCCATTCGGCGGAGTGGAAGAACTGTGCGCTGGCGCTGGAAAGACTGTCGGGCAGTTCGACGGTCACTTCGAAGCTCCGGCTGAGGAGGTCGTATCGGATCGCGGAGCTCGCATCCTCGATGCTGGTCTCCTCGTGAATCGATATGCCGATCGAATAGACGCCGGGGCCGAGCTGGTTGGGGTTCAGGATGAGATCGATGCGACGACCGGTGCCTTCAACCGCGTCGAAGTGATCGGGCTCGCTGAAGAAGCGAGCCATCGGACGGCCCTGCAGGTCGTGAATGGCGACGCCGTAGGTGCAATCGAAACGGCGGGCGACATGCGCTTCGAGAAAGATCGTCAGCTTGGCCGGCTGCAGCGAGACGAGCCTGTCCACGAGACCGTTCGCGTTGCTGACGGCAAACCCGACGATTTGCAGGTCGCCACTTTCCCCCCAGCGGGAGATTCCGTCGCGCGCGAGGTTGCGGAACGTGCGACCGTCGCCGTTCGGCACGGGCGGCAGCATCGAGGCGGCCTCGGCATGCGGCACGAACCGGGGAATCTGCATCCGCATGGCGGAGGCATCCACCGGACGGCCGATGCCGGGCCAAGCCACCGTCTCGCCGTCGTCCGCGGAATGCTGCGAGCCGGCTCCGTCCGCCGCCGCGGCGACGGCATGGGCGGCATCCACCGTCAGCGCCTTTTCCGAAGCGACGAGCCGGCCCTTGCGGTCGAGGCGCCGGCGCGTCGAGGATGGATCGCCGCTCCCCGGCAGGGCGCCGTAGAGTGCTTCCTCGTAGGCCTTCACCACGCGGAACGCTTCGTCGATCATATTCACGCGGCCGCCCTCGAGCCAGATGACCTCGTCACAGAGCTCGAGAACCTGCTGCATGGCGTGCGAGACCAAGAGGAGCGTGCAGCCGTCGGAGATGATGCGGTCGACGCGCTGCTTCGATTTCGCCAGGAAATAGGCGTCGCCTGCGCCCATCACTTCGTCGATGATGAGGATATCCGGCCTGATCGCCGTCGCCGTGGCGAACATTAGCCGGGACTGCATGCCGCTCGAATAGGTGCGGAACGGTTGATCGAGGAAGGGACCGAGTTCGCAGAACTCGACGACGTCCTCGAATGCATCGGCCGCCTGGCGCCGGGACAAGCCGTTGTAGTGCAGCGAAGCGTCGATGTTCTCCCTTCCGGTGTAATCCGGATGAAAGCCTTGTCCCATCGTCATCAGGGCCTGGATCGAGCCGTTCACGTCGATCGATCCGGAGGTCGGCCGGTAGTTGCCGGAAATCAGCTTCAGCAAGGTAGTCTTGCCGGCGCCGTTGCGGCCGATGAGGCCCATGCGGCGCCCGCGCTCCAACTGGAACGAGACATCGTCGAGAGCAAGAAATTCCTGCTTCTTCTGGCGCCGGCCAAAAAACCGCGAAAGTCCAAGCACATCGGCGAGCTGTTCCTTCGATCCGCCGCCGAGCCGGTAGCGCTTGGTGACGTTCTGGAAGCTGATCGCGTGGGCCGCAGCGGTCGTCATTGTCAGGCGTAATCCACGAATGCGTAGCGAGCACGACGGAAGAAGGACAAGCCGACAAGGAAGGTCCCTAGCCCAAGCGCGCAAGCGCCCGTCATCGCGAAGGCCGATGGCCAGGTTCCGAGCGCGAGCGGCGCCTGCAGGCAAAGCACGAAATAGCTCATCGGGTTGAACCAGATGATGAACTTCAGCGCGTCGGGCACCATGTCGGGCGTGTAGGCCATCGGGCTCAGCACCATCATCGCCATGTTGACGATGCCGACGGCCTGCTGGATGTCGCGCAAGGCAAGGGCCAGCAGCGAGAATATCCAGACGAGCCCGATCATGAACATAATCAGCAGGATCCAGGTGAGCGGCACGACGAGAAGCGCGATCGGCGATGCGGACCGCAGGACGATCGCGCCGACGCTCGTGATGCAGAGCGCGGCCAGCGAGGGAACCTGACTTGCGAGAACCGATCGCGGCGGCAGCAACTCGGCGGGAAACACCGTGTTCATCAGCAGGGCGCGCTGGCCGGAGATGACGCTGAGGCCGTTGGAAATGCTTTCGGAAAACATGATGATTGCCGACAGGCCACTCATCACCAGAACCGTGTAGGTCGCCGGCGTCAGATTGGGGACGCGGACGCGAAACACGACGACGTATATCGTGGCGTAGAAAGCCAGCATCGCCATCGGGTAAAGGATGGCCCACAGTGAGCCGAACTTCGAGCCCGCATAGCGCTGATGCACGTCGTGCTTGACCGCGTTCCAGAGCCGCGGTCCATATAGACGCATCCACTCCATTGAAGTTTCCTTTCGCTCGGCGGCCCGCCGACGCCGCGCGCAGCTGTATTTCAGGCCTGCCGTGACGCGGCAGGTTCCGGTGGTCAAGACGGACGATGCCACCCTCTGCCCGCAGCTCTGGAACCTTCAACGCCGTTCCACGGACCGCCTCGCGCCGCGCGGGCGCTATAGCAACGAAGCTTCGGAAGACGCAAGCGCGCGCCGTCGAAACCGCGCCATTCCCGCCGGTCGTCGGAAATCCGCCCAGGCTTCCGTCCCAGCCGCTAATCCTGCGGCATTTCGTAGGCATGGAGCGCCGCGAGCAGCAGGCGCTGCTGTCCTGCGAAGGCGAAGGCCTCGAGTTGGAGAAACCGCACAGCGACGGGGTCGATCCGTTCCAGCACGTCCGCGCCGGAATGGTCGCGGCGTTCGATCAGGACATGCCACGGCTCGCTTGGCTCCCTGCGGCCCGAAACCCGGAATCCGCTGGCGAAATTCGCCGCATTCAGGAACCGCAGTCCGATCGCGCCGATCGTCCGCTCACGACCGAGATCGATCTCCAGCCAGTGCGGGAATGGGCTCTCGTTCAGCGCCGCGGCATATCCGTCAGCGTCCCGCCGCAGGGCGGCCGCTGCGCCGTTAGGGTCCGGATTAAACGGCGACGACGCGACGACCCGGGAGCCGGATCCGCCTGTCGAGACGTCGTGCATGAGATGGACGCCGAGTCTTTGCCGCTGCTCCGCCGACGTTGGCTGGCCGGCTCGATCCCCTGTTGCGGCCGTTGCGGCCGTTGCGGACGCGAAGACGCGAAACGATGAGAGGAGCAGGCGATTTTGGACGCCGGCGAAGGAGAAGGCGATCAAGCGCAGGAATCGCGCCGCCCCGGCGGGGAACCGCTCTCGAACGCGTTGCGCGGAATTGTGCGAGCGTTCGACGAGAATTCGCCATGGCCGGTTTACCCCGTCGCGGCAAAGCACGGAGAATTCCTCCGGAACGCTGGCGGCAAGAAAGCCGATCTCCACCGCCTCGATCGCTTCGACGCGGCCGAGATCGATCTCCACCCAGCATGGCGGAGCGCCATCCGCCAAGGCTGCGGCATATCCGCCGGGTTCGGCTCGCAGCACCGCGTCGGCATCGTTTGGCCGCTCGTGGAACGGCGACGAACCGACGATCGACGCTCCACGCGAGGCCAAGGCGATATCCACGAGGCGTCTGCCCGGCGGGTTTCCGAAAACCGATGACGCAACCGCCGGTGCCGAGCACGGGAAAATCCGTTCCGGCGGAGGACGGTCGATCCAGCGCAAATCCGGTTCGCAGGTGCCGCGCACGCGTCTGGTTCCGATGTCCGTCGTGTGCGATGATGCGAGGAACGAGTGGCCCTGATCCTTCGTCATGAGGTCGGCCAACAGGGGCGTGTCCGCGAAGCGCCGCGCGCAGCGCGCTGCAAGACGCTTCTCGATCGTCTGCCAGAACTCGATTTCCCAGTGCTGGAAGTCGCCGTGCGTGAATCGTCGGAACTCGCTGACATCATAAGCGGCCTCGCAGCCGAAATCGTCGGCACATGCAATCGCGGCGAAGAGGGCTTCGAGACCGAATGCGACGGTGACGTCGGGGGCGCCGAGGTTGCCGATCGCAGCGATAAAGGTCGAATTGACGTCGATCAGATGCCGGCACCGATCGCGGAACGCCTCCAATTCGCTCTCGACGGCGATGTCCGCTCCGAGCCGCGCAGCTAGAACGTCGGCCGGCGCTCCGAGACAGCCGACGAGAACGGCGAGAAGGCTGCGCGCTTCGGATGGCTTCTGTGCAAGCTGTGCCGCACTGGGGATCCAGTCGGCACGATGGTCGGTACGGCCCAGGCGCAGGACGTTCGTGCCGTCCCGCCGCCGCTGGAGAACCGGTGCCGTGGTCGCGTCGTCGGACTCGCGGATGCCGATCACGACGACATCGTGCGTCGCCGACAAAGAAGAAACGAAGCGTTCGATCTCGGGATCGCCGATCGGATCCTTCGCCGAAAGCAGGTGGGCGACAGGCTTGGGCGCCGGACCGGGCGGCCTTGCGCGGCGGCCCTTCGTGGCCAGACACTCATCGATCGCATCGTCCGCTTGCGAGACGAATGTCTCGTACCAATAGCGGGGGGCAAGAACGATCTCCTCGAACGCCCGGTCCGCCATTCGCCCTTGCGCCGCTTCGTCCCTCAGAAAGTCGATGATGGCACTGGGATCGACGAGATCGCGAGCCAGCGGAAAGTAGTGCTCGCCAGGCCGGAAGATGCCGGAGTAACGCCCCTCGTACAGGAGTTGCGCCGCGCCCATCGCCGCCGCCTCGAAGTGGCGCGGCGAAATCTGCGCATAGTCGACGTTGCCTTCGAAGGAGTGGAGGAATTCCTCGTGCGCTCGGTCGTAGTAGCGTTGCGACCAGGGGTCCTCGTTTCCATGCCGTGCCTCGTAGGCCGAGCACCGGATCCCGACTTCGCCGTCGAAATCGAAGATGTTCGAACCCGACTCGACGCCGAGCACGACGTTCGACGCGGCGAGGAATTCGCTCCAGGCCTTCCCGGAAATGCGGTCCTCCCACCGGCTGGAAATGTCGCACCGGATGTCCGCATGCTTGGCCAGCAAGGCGGACATCTGGTAGCCGATCCCACGTTTCTCGTATCCCAGCCGCCCGAATGCGAGCGGCTGAAGGGAGCCGCGATAGGTCAGGGCGAACCGCTTGTCCTGCCGGCGGAAACCCTGGCGCATGGCAGGCGCGACATAGCCGGTCAGCGTCTGGAACAGACGCGCGTCTCCGATCAGGGCGCGAGGATATATCTTCTCCTGCTCGCGCGGCGGCACGCAGGTCATGACGAGATCGAAGCCCTTCGCACGTACCAAGCCGGGCAGACGCCCGGACAGCACCTGTTCATCCTGCTTCATGAGGATCTTGACGCCGTCGAATTCGGCCAAGCCGCGAGGGAGAAGCGCGTCCAGACCCTCGACGATCGATGGATGGTAGCTGACGGTCGGATGGACGATCACTCCATCGAACTCGCGCAAAGCCAGCGTGGAGGGCAGAAGTACCTGGCCCGCGCGCCCCGGCCAAAGGTTGAAGAGAACAATCTCGTGGCGGCTGTGGCGCTGCCACGCCTCGATGCTCTGAGGGATGGTCTCGATGCCGTTCGGATCGAAATAGGCTACGATCAGCAGGCGCGCATCGCGCTTGCCGAAGGGTCGCGATCCGAAAACGGGCTTCGAGGTCATGCGCCTGGCGAGATTGCTCGGGGAACGCTGTCGCGCTCGCGGGTTCGAATGGCGACGATCAATGCGGTCTTGCAGTCCGCGCGGTTTGCGTAGCCAGCAACTCGCTATAGATACCGAGCAGGCGCTCCGCAATCCGGGCGAATTCGAAGTTCGCGACGGCGTGGGCGCGGATCCGCTCGCCGTCGAAGCCGTCGATCCGCGAGGCCATTCGCTGCAGGCCGATCGCGATGTCTTCGGCCGAAAGGCCGACGCGCTCGCCGTAACTCCCGTTCGTCACGTATTCGGCTGGACCGCCGCAATCGGTCGCCAGAACCGGCAGTCCCATCGCCATCGCCTCCACTCCGACCACGCCGAAGGTTTCGGTTTCGCTCGAGATGACGAGAAAGTCGGCTCGTTCCATTTCCCGCCGGACGCCTTGGCGATCGGCGCTCGGCAGGAAGGCGACGAATGCCTCGATGCCCAGCGCCTTGGTCTGCGCGCGAAGTGCCTGCTCCAGTTCTCCGCCTCCCAGGATCCGCAGCCGCAGTCGCGGTGCCCGCCGCCGCGCGATGGCAAAGCCTTCGAGCAACCGGTCGACGCGCTTGACCGACACGAGGTGTCCCACCCAGAGCACGTCGATTCGGGCCTCCGCGGTCTCCGCGGCCTCCGGTCTTGGCAGCGCTCCATCGGCCGGCGTATCGCGAAGTGGGCCTTCGCCGATTCCGTTCAGCGTCGCCAGTTCGACGATGTGCGCCAGATCGTCGCCCGTGACGGCTCTGTCGCCGACCCGCCGGAACCCTTCGCGCAGTCCGACGATGAAGTCCGACAAGATCAACTCTTGGCGAGCCCTTCCGAGCAGTTCTGGCCACGACATGCCGTACAGGCCTTCCTCAGCGGCAGGCATTTCGCGATCGGGATCGAAGAAGCGCGTGTCGACCCCATTCGGCACGACATCGATCCGGGTCGGAACGATCTCGGGCAGCCGCGTCACGATCTCCTTCTTGAGCGCTCCGCTGACGGCGACGATCCGATCCGCCGCCTTCATGCCGGCCAGCGTGTGCATGCGGTAGAGCGGCTTGTCCGTCACGATGGAGAACGGCCCCGTATGCTCGGTCAGCACCATCGGCGCCGAGCGATGGGCGGCAGCGGCGGCGGCGGCGCGGCCGTCGAGGAAGGCCGTATGCGAGTGGACCAGATCGTACGGGAAATCCGCGGCGATCCAAGCGAGCCGTGCAGCCAAGCCGCTTCGGTAGATCCATGAATACATCCAGGGCCGCGCGAGGGCACCGGCGAAGTACGGAAATTCGATGAGCGGAACCCCGTCGTGCGAGGTCCATTCCGGCCGCCGCCTGCGCTCGCCCAATTCATGGCGGAAGAGGCGGAACGCATGACGCGGGCGCCGCCCGGACAGCCAGAGCGGGCGGCCGGTCACGACGCGCACGTCCGCACCCGCCGCCCGGAGGGCTTTCACCTGCTCGTGGACGAAGATGCCCCCGACCGGATGATGCGCCGAAGGGTACATGTTTGATACGACGAGGATCTTCATGACTTCCCGGGAAGCGGTGCGGAGTGTTCGCGGCGTAGAAGGCGTCATCGACCGCGATCGAGACCTTCATAGATCCGTATCAGCTTCTCGCCCTCTACGACCCAATTCAACTCCTGCCATGCTCTTCCAAGGTTCGTCCGGCTGGCGGCCATGCCGTCGGCGTCCGTCGCCGCGACGGCCAGGGCCGAGGCGAACGCATCGACCTTTTCGAGATCCGCAAGCCAGCCGATCGAATATCCATCGACGATGTCGCGAAGGTAGGGCAAGTCGCTCGCAACCACGGGAATCTGCGCCGCGATGAACTCGAACAGCTTGTTTGGACTGCAGTAGCGGTGCATCTCGTCGACGGCGCGGTACGGCACGATGCCGACGTCGCACAGCGAGGTGATTTCGGACAGGACCTCGTTCTCGATCCTGCCAAGGAAGATCACCCGATCCGCAGCGCCGACTTCTGCCGCCAGGCGATGGAGGGAGGCCTCGTATTCGCCGTAGCCGACCACGACGAGCTTAACACCGTCGCGCTGACGTGCCGTGGCCTCGATCATCGGTTCGAGGTTCCGCTCTGCCGACAGCCAACCTTGGTAAAGAAACAGGAAATCGTCGGGAGGTAGCGCCTTGGCTATCCGGCGGTCTCGGCGTTGCCCTGCGTCGAGGTCGGCCGCGGTCGCGACCGGCGGCTCGCAGGCATTCAAGATGACTTCGGGCGGCTGGATTCCGTGCGCGTCCGCCATCATCCCGGCGATGTAGGGATTGACGGTGATGACACTTGCGCAGCGGCGAACGAGCGCCTTTTCCTGCCGTAGATAGCGCTTCTGGTCTTCCGGCGCGAAATGCGACTGGATCGGATAGAACTCATGCGAGTCGTAGACGAGCGGCACGTCGCGACGCGCGGCGGCCATCGCTCCGCACCGAAGCATCGGGAAGTCATGCACGTGCACGACGTCGAAATCGTGCTCCATCGCCTTCTCCAGAACGAAGGCTTCGAAGGCGTTCGGACCGTCCGAAAGGCGTGTCAGAAGGCGGACGGGAGGCCAAAGGTATCGTGCGGCCTGCCTGCCGACGCGATCGTTGAGAACCGCGCGTCTGCGGTCCTGCCAATCGTAGCGATAGCGCTTGATGCGTATCGGCCCATCCTCGTAGGCGTCCGCTTGCCGGCACTCGAATCCGCTGAGAAGTTCGATCCGATGACCGGCTGCGGCAAGCGTCCGCGCCTCCTGAAGGATGCGGCGGTCGATCATCTGCGCGTCCGGCGAGAGCATCAGGACATTCATGAGCACCTTTCCCGGATGTAGTTCCTGACGCCATAGGGATCGCTGCCCTCCGCAGGTCCCAACTGCAGTGGCGCTGGCGAGGTAAACTCCCGCCGAGAGATCGTGTTGTCGCAGGTATGCCGCCAATGCAGCTCGCTCGGCGGTGCTATAGGAGTGGCCTTCGAATAAATCAATCGAACCTGCCGAAGCCGCTCACCACAGCCGTTCGGACGCGCGCCCGCGTAGATTGACGCATTCGCGGAATGCTGTTTGAACGAAGCAGCTCGGAGGCTTTCTCGCCGGATCCTCGCGAACATTCTTTCGCCGCGCGAGGATGCCAACGGCCGTCTTCTCCGGCGCCGAGCTTCGCATCGGTCATCGATCGTCGAGTATCTTCGTCGTCCGGGCGAAATTGGGAGGCTTGGTCCTTGCTGCGCGCGCTTCTTGCGGTCTTTCTCGTCGTCGTGGCAGGAGCCGCCTCCGGGGCGGACCTGAACACGTCCGCGCTACCGAGGCAGAGTTATGTCGGCAAACCCTTGCGGATCGTTCTGGGCAACGCGGCAGACGACCATGAGTATCGCGTTCTCAGCAAGTCGGCGAACGGCGATTGGAACTGGAATGCGACATGGTCGTCGAGCCACGTGCTGGAAGTGAGGCCGGAGCAAGCCGGCCTCCTGTTCCTTGGCATCCAATCCCGGAAGAGCGGGGGGGCGGAGGTCGAGCTCAACCGATATCTGGGGCAAGTCAAGATCCTCGATCCGACAGCCGCAATGGATGCGCTGTCCCGGCCGCTCGATCGGCTGACGATGCTCGATCTCGACTCCAAGGTCAGTTCGATGGCCAGCGAATCGCAATGGCGCACCGGGATAGACACGCCGCGCAAGTTTGCCGACGTCGTGCGCGCCTTGCCGACGGACGATGCGCGTCTCGCGGTTGCGACGACGTCGAAGGAAGGGATCTTCGCCCTGAACGCCTTGCAGTTCGTCTCCGGCCTCTGGCACTACGGCAACTACGATAATATCCGAACCGCGGGCTGCGCGGCGCTGAACGAGCGCCAGTCCAAGCCGCAGATTTCTCTGAACTTCGACGACTACCTGAACTCTCCGATCGGCTGCTGCACCGATTACACGATCGTGCTCGGATCGGCGCTTGAAGCGGCCGGCATCGAGTCGCGGGTCATCGCGACCGGAACCCACATCTTCAACGAAGCCTATTTCGACGGTCGCTGGTGGACTTTGGACGCGAACATCGGGATCGCCTACGATGCGCCTTGGGATGTCGTCACCGACGGCATCACGCAGGTCAAGGCGTTCCGCTTCTCGCATGCGGGAACGCAGGCAGGCTCGCAGGTCTACAGCGATGCCGTCGCCGATTTCCGGCAGGTCATGGTTCTAGTGGCGGCATCCGGATTGATGTACGACTTCACGCGCACCGCGTTCGACGAATGGAAGAAGGACGTGGCGTCGTTCTGAGCCGTCATGCCGGCAGACCGTCCTCCCTGCGCTGGGTCGGTTCGCTCGGGCTTGCTTGGCAGGCGAACGCTGGAGGCTTGTGTGGAAGGGGCCGACATGGGAATAGGCCGTGTCGCCGCGACTGTTCCCGATGGCGAATGTCGCCGTAGCGGGTGAGAAGGAGAGACGCGAAGCCAGAGCCGTCCATCGTCTGACCCGTGGTTGACATCATCACGAGACGTTCGGTCATGGTCGACGCGGCGGACAATGTCGGCGGCCGGCAGGATGTGGGCAGGCTTACCCAAGTCCGTTCGAGCGCTGACAGGCCGGGGGCGTTCCCGCTGCTTGCGGACGACCACGGGTGTGGCTGGCGTGCATCCGGCGAAGCGGTTCCAGCCGACTTTTGGAAACGAAACCTTCGTGTCTCAAGGAACAAGCGAAGAAGCGGATCGACGCTCGGGTTCTTCCGCTCGCAAGCACGATCGAAGGGACCACGTCTGAAGAATACGCTGGATCGTCTGGCAAGAGATTGTAGGGGAACGAGCATATTGGAAACGCGAAACGAACGCGATGGGTCGTTGGGACAGGAGTCTACGAAGACGCTTTTCCAGGAGATTCATCGTCTATGCCATGTCGAGGGTCTTTATCCGCTCGGCTGGATCGAGCGCACCGAATGCCCGTGTTGCGGTGCGAGCCGCTTTCAGGAAGCCTTCAAGAAACTCGGCATACGCCATAGCCGTTGCGCCGAATGCGATTACGTCTGCGTCGATCCCTATCCGCCGCCGCAGGTGATGGAAGTCCTGTATTCTGGCGACTACTACACGCGCATGCGGGAGTTCTACGAACTTCCCCGCCTGCGTGACCAGGGCATAGGTTCCGCCTATTCGGCCCCTGTCGAACTGCTCGATGCGCTGATCGCCAAGGGAACCGGTGGACGCGAGTCCGGTGCCTGGCTGGACGTGGGAGGCGGCCTCGGCGCCTTCGCCAGTTTGGTGTCGCGGCGCGCGCCCGGCTGGAACGTTTCCTTGAACGAGATGAACGTCAAATCCATCGAGATCGCGCGCGATCTCCTGAAGCTCGACGTCCTACCCGAAGACTCTGCAGTTCTACGGGCCGAGGGCCGGGAATTCGACGTCGTCTCTTCCATCGCCGTTCTCGAGCACGTCGTGGACCCCGTCGCATTCGTCAGCGACTATGCGGCCCTTCTGAAGCCGGGCGGTCTTCTCATCACGGTCGTTCCGCATTTCACGCGGCTTAACGTACACGTGTCGAAGGCCTCGAACTCGAACGTCGTGCCGCCGTTCCACCTTTCGCTCTTCGGCGCGGACAATCTGGAGCGCCTGCTCCGGCGCACAGAACTCTTCAGCGGGTTCGAGACCATGCAGGGCGGGGGCGCGAGTTTCACGCTGATCGATCATGCCGAACACTGGATGTACTGGGACAGTCTGCTTCCCGATGCCGACCACGCCGAAATCCGCACGGTGCGAACGGAGGAATATCCTCTTCCTCTCAACATCGTCCTGAACGCGTTGTCGCTCGCCGTTCCCGTCACCAGCGAGTATTTCGCCGCGACCGACGGCATGGCACACCTCGCCATCTGCGCCACCAGGAAGAACGTAACTCCCTTCGGGAAGTAACGGAACCGAGAAAGGGAGCAGGTCGCCGCCCGCGACGGGCGTGCGTCCGTGGAGATCTAGAGCATGGGTATCGATTTCTGGGAGAACGAGATCGACTCGGTCGTGATGCTGACCTGGTCGGACTGGAAGACTGAACCTCGAAGCAACCGATACCACTATGCGACGCGTTTCGCACAGCGCGTGCCGGTATTCTTCGTTCAGCCCGACTCTCCGTCTTCCAAGACTTGGCTGGAAAAGATCGCACCGAACATCACTCTTGTCCACGCGCCCATGATCTACGACGTACGGGCGGCGAAGAGTCTGGCGTCGGCGCTGTACCAGGCTGGCTGCCGCAAGCCGATGCTCTGGATCTACAATATATTCTTTGAGGAATATATTCATCGATCGAATGCGCTCGTCCGCGTCCTTCACGCGACCGAGGACTACTTCACCAAGCCGGAGGGTTGGGCGGTCGCCGATCCCAGTATCCGCGCCCCGCTGATCCGCGTCCTCGCGGACGTCGATCTCCTCGTCGCGGTTTCCCAAGGCGTGCTCGACAGCTACGTAGGGGCTGGCGGCTACAAAGGCACGACGCTGCTCCTCGAGAACGGCTGCGACTCGAAGTTCTGGCTCGAAAGTGGAGCGTATCGTTTCGACGCGCCGCCGGACGACAGGCCGGTCGCTCTGTTCCAAGGTGGGATCAACAAGCGTCTCGACTTTCCGCTGCTCATCGCGCTGGCCAAGCGCCTGCCCGAATGGCGCTTCTGGTTCTGCGGTAACGAGAACGCCCAGGACACGGGCTGGGACGAATTGCGCTCGCTCCCCAACGTCCGATACTTCGGCACGCAGAGCGTGGAAGGCATTGCGTTCCTGGCGCGCAAGTCGAGCGTAGGGCTGATCCCCTTCCAGCAGGACGAACTGATCCGCCGCTCGCTGCCGCTGAAGGCCTACGAATACGTCGCTTGCGGCATGCCCGTCGTCAGCGTGCCCATCGATGCCTTGGCCGCTCGGGATGATCTGTTCAGTTTCGCCACCGATGCCGAGTCCTTCGCCCGCAAGCTCGAGGAGGTGCGAACGAGCCGCAGCGACGATGCGGCCGTCGAGCGCCGTTTGGCCGCCGCGGCGTTCGAATGCTACGAGAACCGTTTCACGCTCCTGAACGAAACGCTGCAGCGCTATGCGGAGAAGCGGGCCGGCCGGCAGGTTTTCGGATACCGCTACAACGTCCTCGTGCTGTATGACGACCTTTATTCGACGCATGTGCGCGCCATCACCGAGCACCTGGAAGCTTTCCAGCGTTACAGCGGCCACCAGATAACTTTCCTGGCTGCGACGGGAACGATCCTCGGTGTGGATGATGTCGACGACACGATCGACTTCGGAATGTTCGACGCGATCGTCGTTCATTACTCCGTCCGCGTTTCCATCGAGGACCATCTCTCGAAAGGCATCGCGCGCGCGGTGGCAGCCTACGATGGGCCGAAGATTCTCTACATCCAGGACGAATACGAGAACACCGAGATCGCCCGGCGCTGGATTGAGCGCCTGAAGCTGGACACCATCTTCACGGTAGTTCCGCTCGGCGAGGTCGAAAAGGTCTACCCGCGCCAGCGTTTTCCCGACGTGGATTTCCAGCCGACCCTCACCGGCTACGTGCCGGAGGATGTTTCGATCGACGATTACGTGATGCCGCTAGCCGAGCGTCCCATCGCCATCGGCTATCGCGGCCGCCGCCTGCCGCACCATTACGGCATCCTGGGTCAGGAGAAGTACGAGATCGGCATCGAGGTGCGCAAGCGCGCCGCACCGCACGGACTGCCTGTCAACATCGAGGTCGACGACTCCAAGCGCATATACGGCAGAGGTTGGTATCGCTTCCTCGGTTCGTGCCGCACCACGCTCGGCACCGAGAGCGGCTCGAACATCTTCGACGACGACGGCGAACTGAAACGTCTCTCGATGCTCTACTCCTCCTGGGACTTCGCGACGTTCGCGGAGAAATACCTCGGAGCGCACGAGGGAAAGGTTCGAATGAACCAGATCTCGCCAAAGATTTTCGAGGCGATCAGGTTGCGAACGGCTCTCATTCTTTTCGAGGGCGAATATTCCGGCGTGGTTCAGCCGGACGTTCATTACATTCCGCTGAAAAGGGACTACTCGAACTTCGATGAGGTCGTTCGAAAAGTGCGGGATGTCGGCTATCTGGAGGAACTAACCGACCGGGCCTATCGAGAGATATTCGAGAGTGGCCGCTGGAGCTACCGCGCGTTCGCGGAAGATTTCAGCCGATACCTGTCGCGCCGCCTGTTGGGTCGCCCGCCGCGGGCTTTCGTGGTGAGCGCGCCGGTGATCTCGTTCCACGGCGGAAAGTCACCGACGACGCTGTGGCCCGAAGTCGCCGTGCATGGTCTGGCGAGCGATCAGGTGCTCGGCGTCACCACGAAGCGCGCCGACGTCCGGGCCGCGGTCGCCGGTCTCGAAGGTCCGATCCACATCGTTTCGGGCAGCGAACCTTCGACAAACCGGGCTCGCGCGCAGGACGGGGCGTTCATCGCGGCCGCGACGCCGTCGCATCCGCGCCCGAACGACATGGACAGCATTCTGCGGCCGTTCGTGCCAGGAGGTTACGCAGCCGCTCTCGACCACGCTCCGCTGCCGCATTTCGTCGAGATCGATCTTGGGGCGCTTCGAGCGGTGAACTTCATCAAGATCGAGTGGTTCGACGACGTCAATCGCGGCATCGACTACTTCATCGACGTTCGCTCGTCGGACGAAGAGAGCTGGGAGCGGATCGCAGATGTCGAAGCCAATGGCATGATCGAGCCACCCTATCCAATGCAACCGATCTGGATCCGGCACGTCCGGTTGACTGTCACGAAGTTCGGCGGACAGCAACGTATGCTCATCCGCAGAATCGAGATCGAGGAGGCCGCGCATACGGAGTGACGATGGCGCAACGTCGCCCTCGAACTCAACTCCGATGCCTATGCAACGCGCCGCCGCCGCAGTCAGCCAGAACGCCCGGCGGTCGACGTACAGCGCCTTAATGGAAAGGTCGAACCATCTGAAATTCGTCAGCGCTGATGGCCGATCATGCTCCTTCCACGTAACTTCAGGGTGACGCGGCGTCCGAGTTTCAGAAGTGGGTAGAAGACGCTCGCGGCAAACTTGTTGGAAAAGACCGCTTTATTAACGGTATTGAACCAAGTACTGTCCGTCGACAAGGTCGCCAGAAGATGCGCCGCATCGCTGCCGTGGCTGACGGTACCCTTCCAAACAAACAACATCCCCTCGTCGAGATCGTGGCCTTGGCGCTGAAACTCGAGGATACGTGGATCTCCAGACCTGGCATCCAGCAGTTCGACGGGACCGACCGTTTCGCGAAGCCGGACGAACTTCACGTAATTCTGGCAATAAACGCATTCGCCATCGTATATTATAAGCGCTTTATCGGTCATGGTCAGGCTCAACGGTACATCACACCACCCGAGAAGTCATACGAACGACCGCCTTTCTCGTGAACCCTAATCACGACCGGATACCAGCCGACCGGCAGCGAAGTCGCGAAATCGGAGTCGACGGTGAACTTGGTGCCCGTCCACCGGCCCTTCGCTTCGATATAGGGTCCGATCCGGTAGTTCTTCCAGGGATCGTTCGCCAAGAGGATTTCGTACTGGTCTACATCCAAGCCGGAGCTGCTGACCAAGATTGCGGTCGCCATACCATCGAGCTTTACTTGGCCCGCAGCGGAAATGAAGCGATCGCCATTGTATTCCCAGCGTCCGATCAGGGCCTTCTGACCGGGAACGAACTGCACGCGTTCCGGATAAGGCGGGATATCGCGGATTGAGGTGTACTGGTCGAGCGCAACGACATCGCTTGCGCGCAACGAGTGGCTGCAATCGTCGATGACTGCGCCATGTGCGGATGCGATCGTATTCCTCGCCGCCACGATCTCCCCGGCCTGTACCCTGAGCTTTTCCTCTACGGGGGTGCCGTTGCTGAAAGCGGTGGCAAAGCCCTTCGCAATAGCGGGGTAGCAATTGTAGTTTTGTGAGGAACCATCCCTGTAATGCAGAGTCAGTTCGCCATAAGCAAACGGATAATGATGATGGTCTGAGTAAGGTCTCGTGGCTGCTACGTTGGAATAAAAGTTCATCGACGAGAACGGGTACAAGATACTCGAACCGCGGTCGTCATATCGTACGCCGATGACAATCAGATTGGAAAGCATGAAGGCGGCACCGAAGGATAAGATCCAGGCTATCCCCGTCACTGGAGCCTCCGGCCCCACGAGTCGGAGTTCGAGCCCTGCAGCTGCCAGAAAATATTCCCAATCGACGAAGGACACCGCGAGTATGATCCATTCAGGATTCCAAAATCCCATAACTTCTTTCAGCAGGCATACGCCTCCGATGAAGACGAGACCTTCGGCCAGCCGAACGAACGGTCTGTTCATTGAAAAAAGGGCAAGCATCGGCAGGGCCTGCGTCAGCAGGTGGCCGAGCGCGGCGAGTTTCCATAGCCATGGATTGTTGGCCAGCATCTCGACCTGCCAAGGGAGCGGCTTGCCGTAGATCAGCCACGGGAGCGAGATCGAGTTCCGCAGATTGTCGCTGAAAGCCCAAGAGAGGGTGTACGTGAATTCCGGTGTTGACCACTTCGCGTAGAAACCGCCGAAATAGACTGCTGACGTTCCGAACAGTCCGAGGAGCACCGGCCAACGGTAGGTGGCGCGATCCGTCCGGATCCTTCGGCCCTGAAGATACCGAGTCAGAACAGCATCCAGCGAAAAGACGTCCCCAGCTCGGCCGAACATCATGCCGATGCCGGCGAGCAGTCCCGAATTGTAGGGATGCGACCACAGCGGCTCCCATGAAAACAGCATGGCGCCCAAGAATATGTTGGACAGCACGCTGACTATCATGGCAGGCCGGGTGGCCAAACCGACTATGGCGCACAGGGTCGAGACTTGCGCCATGACGAGGATGGCGAGCAAGACAGAAGGGGAGGGCGGGACGGTCGAGAACAGTAGATAAACCAGCGATTTCGCTTGGTAGGCGGCGACGTTGACGTTTTGATAGTAAGTTTCCGTTCCGAGGCCGGCGGTTCGGGCCGCTCTGTACACATGCAAGTACAGGTAACTGAAAAGACCGATGCGGCAGATGGCTACCTGATAGGCTCCGCCGAGCGGGAACAGATAATTTCGTATCGTGCGTGACGATGCCTGCCAGATCGCGACCCGCTCCTCCGGGGTCGAGATCGACGTCATGTAATCCACCTATGGTTGGGTTTGGTTCGTGTCCGTACGATACGGAAGAAATGGCGTCAATCTTTAGTATTGCCGTCGCTGGCTGCAACGCTCCCAAGGAGACAACAGTGCGCCGGAATCGTCAGTGAAATGCGTCGACGCCGGCCGCCGGACCCTTCTCGAAGGAAGGTTGGCGATCCGTCACCCTACGAGTGCAGCGCCGTCGCGAGCGGGCATCCGCGCAACCCCGTCTCTCGCGAGCGCCTCGTAGGCTGAGACCATCTTGCGGCTTTCCTCTTCCCAACACAACTCCCGGGCCGCCAGAAGAGCGTTCTGCTTGGCCTTGTCGATCGTTTCTCGATCTAGACAATTGATCGCGGCGGCGATCTCCGTGGAGGAGGCGCCGCGGATCAGCGTGCCGAGCCGATACCGGTTCACGAGGGAAGCCATCTCCGGCAGGTCGCTGACGCACAGGGCAAGACCGGCCATCGCGTATTCAAAGAACTTGTTCGGCAGGGCGTAGCGATTGTGATTGGAGTGTCCGGGCAGAGCGAAGATGCCGACATCGAAGCGCGACGCCTCGCGTACGAGTTCCGTCATCGGAACGGCAGGCGCGAGCGTGACGCGGCCGACCACGCCGCTCCGTTCGATCTCCTGCTCCAGTTCCGCCCGGTAAGCATCGCTGATCGGGCCGCGAATGGTCAGGTCGAACTCCGATCGCCAAGCCGCGACGGAACGAATACAGGCTTCGAGACCGCGATGCTGCCACACCGCTCCATGGTAGAGAACGCGGATGCGTTCGCCCGTCGGGCGGAACGGATGTTCCTGATAGGTCGGGGTGCTGCGGATCGAAAGCGGCGTTCTGTCAAGGCTGTGGATCGCGGCGAGGCGCTCGGCGATCTTCGGCGAAACGGTGCTGACCACTCCGGCGTCCCGAATGAAGGCACCTTCGGTGAGGACACGCACCGGCTTCTGGACGAATCTCCACCGCTTGTCTTCGTAGAACTCCTCGGCGCACAACTCGTGCGTATCGTAAGCGTACGGGATACCGGCTTCCCTAGACAGACGTGCCACGACGGGCAAGGACGTCCAGTCGTTGCCCAGCCAGAGATCGACCTTTTCGCGGCGGCCCAGCGCGAGGAAATGCCAGAATATACTGTTCATCGTCCAGTAGACGGTCTCGGCGCGCTTAGGGTCAATGCGTACTGAGACCAATGATTGTTCGTAAGGCGACAGCGACAGGAGTTTCAGCTGGCCCGCCCTCGCGAGCGCACGGATCGCAAGCGCGCGAACGCCGCGGGTCGCATAGCCCGTGTCGGGCATGGTCGCATCCGGCATGCCATGGGCGACGCTCGACGGCACGACGCGCCAGTCGGGCGCCGCACTAGTGGCGCCATCCATGCCCAAGGCGACCACGTCCCAGCCGGCCTTGGCGAGGGCGTCGCCCTGGCGGCGAACCCGCGGGTCGTCGGCAATCACCGATTGGGATACGATGCCCACGCGCAGTTGCGCCATTGTCCGACTCCCTCAGGCGGCGATGCCGAAGCGCTCGCCCCAGATGCTCATGTTCACGATCCGCCAGAGCGTGAAATCCACCGGCCGCCGCCCTTCGAGCATGTCACCGACGAGACCGCGCGTCTCGTTCGCGTCGAAGAGCTCGGGAAAGCGTCGAAGGCTGGCCTCCACGCCGTCGTGCACCAGACCCTTGAGCGGTCCCCGGAACCATGCCTGTTCGGGCGTTGCGAAGCCGAGCTTGTCGCGACGCTCGCGCACCCGGTGCGGCAGCACCCCGCGCATCGCCCGCCGCAGCACGCGCTTCGTATCGCCGCCGACGATCTTGTGGCTGTTGCCGAGCGCCAGAGTGAACTCCACCAGGGGATGATCGAGGAAGGGAACCCGCGCCTCGATCGAATGCGCCATCGAATTGCGATCCTCCCAGTGCAGAAGCATCTGGAGGTTCGAGGCGTAGGTCAGGGTCAGGCAGAGGCTGCGTAGGTCCTCGACCGGCGGCAGGTCCAGCCGCTCGGTGGCCAGTGGGAACGCGCCCTTCGGGTTGCCGCTCTCTCGGATGGCGGGTCCGGACAGCCAGTCCCGAGCCGCAGGGGCGGGCACCGTGCCAGGCAGGCGCGCGGCGATCCGCCCGGCCATCTCGGTGGGCAGCAGCGGCAGAAGATACTCGCGTATCAAAGGTGCGATCGGCGTGCCATGGTAGCGTTTGCGCTCGAGGATCGTGCGGACGATCTGGCGTCGCAAGCGATCCTTCCGCAATCCGGCCATGTAGTAGGGGAAGGACCCGTGATAGCCGGCGAGCTGCTCGTCGGCACCCTGGCCGTCCAGCATAACCTTCACGCCGGCGCGTTTCGCTTCTTCGAAGACGCACCATTGCGCGAAGATGGAACTGGAGCCGAAAGGCTCGTCCTGATGCCAGGTGATGTCGACGGCGCGAGCAAAAACGTCATCCGCCCGCGGGAAAACGTAGTGCGGCCGGGCGCCTGTCGCCCGCACGACCGCCTCCATGAACGGCTTCTCGTCCACCTCCTTGTTCGGATAGCAGGCGGAAACGGTGTTGAGCCCCGCGCCACCTCCGAGTTCGCGCGCCATCACGCAGACGATGGCCGAGGAGTCGAGGCCGCCCGACAGGCAGGAACCGATCTGGACGTCCGATCGCAGATGCAGTCGCACCGACTCGTCGAAGAGCTCACGGAATCGCTCCGCCGCTTCTTCCTCCCCGATGTCGAGCGAACCGGCGGTCGCCGGATACCAACGTTCGATCCGCGTGCGGATCGAACGGCCCGCGATCGCGACTTCCGCGCATTCGCCGCCGCGCAACTGGCGCACGCCGTCGAACATCGTCTCCTCGGTATGATCGGAGATGCCTGCTCCGAGAAAGTCGTGGACGCGTGCGACATTCATCCGTCCCGTCCATCCGGACATGCCCAGGAACTGTTTGATTTCCGAGGCGAAGGCGATGCCGGCAGGGCCTTCGAAGACGTAGAGGGGTTTGATGCCGTAGCGGTCGCGCGCGGCGAACAGCGTCTTCTCCCGATCGTCCCAGATGAGGAAGGCGAACATCCCGCGCAGGCGCGACAGGCATTCCTTGCCCCAGACCATATAAGCGCGCAGCAGCACTTCGCTGTCGCTGTCTGAGACGAAGACCTCGCCTCGCGCCCGCATCTCCTCGCGAAGTTCGAGATAGTTGTAGATCTCGCCGTTGAAGACGAGCTGGAACCGGCCGGATGCGTCCGGCATCGGCTGGAGTCCGGCATCGCTGATGTCGATGATCGCGAGACGGCGGTGCCCGAGCGCCACCGGACCGCCGGCGCTGTCGAAAACCTGCCAGCCTGTTCCATCTGGTCCGCGGTGTCCGATCCGGTCGATGCTGCTGCGATCCGGCTCGAAACCGATGGATCCAAAAAGTCCGCACATGTCGTTTAGCTCGGCAACTATCGGTCGGCGTTCAGTTCTGAAGCGTGGCAGGCATGGCGGTCGGCATCAGTCGGTCCGACCGTCGGCCTCGCGCACGCGGATGCCGAGCACGCGGGCCTGTCCGACGGCCGACATGTTCCGCAGCCGGAACTGCGCCGTGTCGCGGAGCGGAACGAAGCTGTTCCGGGCTTTCACCGACTTGTCGCCCAAGTCGATGCCGCCGACCGCCGCATACTCGACCCCCTTGCCGATGCCGATTACCTGTATCCTGTCGTCGGCACCTTCGCCATGAAGAATCAACTCAAGCTCGTATCGATGGCCAGCCTCGAGTCCGAACAACGAAAGCGTCGTCGTTTTCCGTATCTCGCCACTGGCAAGTATGCTCGAATTGTATGAGACGTCGTTCAGAGGGTCGTCGTCGTTCAAGGTGTCGTTCGTCGCGGAAAGCCATTGCTTCGATAAAGTGTCGATATCGGCGATCTCGCGTGCGCCGATGCCGCCTTCGCCGTTCGACAGGGTAAGAGGTATGTCGAGGCTCAAGCTGAAGCCTTCTTCCCCCGTCGTGATCTGCTCGGCCACCTGATAGTTTTCCAAAGACATGAACTGGTGGTCGAACTTGCCGTCGAAGAGCTTCTGCAGCTTATCCGTGGCGAAGCTCATCGGCTCTTTCCGCGCCTGCAGAACGTGGCCGCCCAGGCTTCCCTTCGGATATCGATAGGCAACGTCCTGCAGGGAAAGCGCGTTGGCCTCGACCGATCCGTCCGGCGCGAAGTAGGCGCCGAAGGTCGGATCGAAAAGCGACCACCCTTGACCGACCTTGACCTCGATCGCCGTGTGATTTCCTTGATTGGGTATGTTGTAGAGTTCGGCGAAGCGCGTTTCGACGCCGATCGCTTCCAAAAGGCCGCGAAGCACGTATGAACGCCCGCCGCAAGCGGCGGTGCAGCGATCGAACAACTGGTCGGGGTCGGCGGGTTGCGTGCCATCCTCGCAGAAGGAGTAGACGGCCTGCGTCAAACGTTTGGCCTTCTCTTCCGTGGAATACGCCGTCATCGCCTCCGACGACCCAGCATGTCGCTGAAACCAACTGCGCGCCGCAGCGAGGCCGCTTTCCGGTATCGGATCGGCCGCGGCGCCGGCGCTCGGAAACAGCAACGACACGACGAGGAGGGAAACAACTGGGAACAGACCGGCGGCATGTCGACCCTTATGCATATCGTCCCACTTCCGGCACGAAATGACGGTGCTGCAGCATGCAGCGCAGGATCGTGTCCTTGTTCTCGCGGGTCCAGGCGACGGTGCGGGCTATGCCGGCGTCGTGGTCGACGGCGGCTTCGAAACCGAGCTTCGCCTTCGCCTTCGTCGTATCGGCGAAACGCTGGCCGGAGCGGTCCCAGTCTCGCGGCGGGGCGAGGGCGATCGGCGTCGCGTTGCCGGCATGGCGATTGATCCGCTCGGCGAGATCGCGGACCGTCGTCTCGACCCCCGAGCCGAGATTGTAGATCTCGCCGGGTTCGCCTCGAAGCGCCGCCGCCATCAGACCGCGCGCCATGTCCTCGACGAAGATGAAGTCGCGGGTCGCGATGCCGCCGTTCTCCACCGGCAGCGCTTCGCCGTGCAGAGCGCGCCAAACGAAGGTCGGTGTCACGTTGCGCCATACGGTATGCGCGGTGCCGCGCCAGCGGCCGGCACCGAGGATTTCGCCGGGTCCGTAGACGTTCTGGAAGCGCGCCTTCACGAATGGCAGGCCGTGCCGCGCCCAGTAGTAGTTGCCGTACATCTCGCCGACGAGCTTCGAGATGGAATAGGGACTGTCGTGGTAGAGCGAGACCGGCGCATCCTCGCGCGTCGCGCTGGCGCCCTCGAAGGTCTTCTCCGCCACCGCGCAGCCGGCCGCCGCGTAGACGACCTTGCGGAGCGAGCGGCTATCCTTCAGGCGTTCGAACAGCTTCAGCGTCGTCAGCGTGTTGTTGTCGTGGTCCGCGATCGGATCGGCGATCGAGGATTGGTTGCCGTGGAAGCAGGCGAGATGGAAGACATAGTCGAGATCGCCGCCGAGATCGCTTAGCACGCGCTCATCGGTGATCGAGCCCGATACCAGGTGCATGGCCGGATCGTCCGGAACGTTCACGGGATCGGCGGACAGGAAGTTGTCGACGATCGTCAGGCGCTCCGGACGGTCCTTCAGGATCGCCTTGACGAGATTCGAGCCGACGAAGCCCGCGCCGCCGACGACGAGGATCCGGGCGTTTTCGAAGGAAGGCATGGAGGGCGAGCTCATCGGGTGGCCTCGCCGTGACCTTCCGGCCGGCGGACATGGCTGTAGATCGTGGTGACGCCGTGCGTGTCGTACCAGGCGAGCATGCGCCGGATCGTGTCCGCGAAGGAATACCGCGGCCGCCAGCCGAAGGCCGCGATCGTCTCGGACGGGTCGAGAACCACCTTCTCGACGTCGTCCGGCCCAGCATCCACCTCCGGCACGTCCTGCTTCGGGAGGCCAAGATGCTGGACGACGATGTCGAAGATCTCGCGGATGGAATGTCCGGTCCCGGTCGATACGTTGAACCGCCCGGTCGGCGCCTCGTCCGCGAGGGCGAGATCGACGACGGCGAAGAAGTCCTCCATGTCGACGAAGTCCCGAACGGTGCGCGAACAGAAACAGCTCTTGCCGGCTTTCAGGCGCGTGTAGAAGGTCGGGATCGGCCCGATGGCGAGGCGCGGACCGGTGACGTTCGCCAGGCGCAACGAGACCCAGGGCAGCTTTGACATGGCGAGGTAGTTCTCGCCGGCCTGCTTGGAGATGCCGTAGCTCGTGAAGGGACGAGCCGGCGCCGATACCGCGATCGGGACCTGCTCGGGCCGGCCGTAGCCGAGCGCGGTGTGGAAGTTGAGAAGCCGCCGGACGCCCGCCGCCTCCGCCGCGCGCACGACATTGATCGTGCCGCCGACGTTGACCGCGTCGTCGGTCGCCCAATCGTCCGGATTCTTGTAGGCGGCGGCGCTGTGAACGACGTGGGTCGGTTCGAACTCCGTGAACACGTCGTCTACCGTCCATCGGTCGGAGACCGATCCCTCCCGCACCGTCAGGCGGTCGTGTTCGTCGGGCAGCGATGCGCGCTGGCCGGTCGCGAAATTGTCGAGCACGTACACCGCGTCGCCCGCGTCGATGAAACGCTCGGCGAGGTTGGAGCCGAGACAGCCGGCGCCGCCCGTGAGAAGGATGCGTCTCACCGCGAACCCTCGATCGGGCCCCGCGCCTCCTTCAGGTGGGTGTAACCGCCGACGACCCCAGCCGTCTCCCAGCGTTCGACGGCGGTCCGCGCGATGTCGTCCAACGAGGTGAATTCGACGTTGCCGAAATCCGCCATGAGGCGCGAGGGATCGAGGAGGATGGAGGCCGCGTCGTCCGGACCGAGCGGCCGAACCTCGGGTTCGGGGTAATCGTTCAACTTCATCGCCCGCACGACGGCATCGTAGAGTTCCTTGATGGCGACGTCCTTGCCGGAGGAGAAGTGATAGGTTCCGCGGCCCGCCCCATCGGCGGCGCGGACGACGACTTTCGCGAGGTCGCCGGCGTAGCAGAAGTCGCGCCGCGCTTCGGTGACGAAGCATTTCTGCCGCTTGGCGAGCCGGCCGTAGAAGATCGGCAGCGGACCGGAAACGTTGCGCTCGCCGATGACGTTGGCGAGGCGGAAGGTGACCCAGTCGACCCCGCTGAACTGAACGTAATGTTCGCCGCAGGTCTTCGAGATCGCGTAGGACGAGTTCACGGGGTCGATCGGATGATCGAGCGTGATCGGCGAGGTGAGAGGCTTGGTGCCGTAGCAGAGCGCGGTCTGGAAATAGACGAGCCGCTTGACGCCGTGGTCCTTGCAGGCCTTCGCGATGTTCGCCGTCCCGAGGGCGTTCACGAGCGTATCCGAATGCCAGTCGTCCGGGTCCTTGTAGGACGCCGCCGTATGGATCACGACATCGGGGCGAAAGGTTTCGAACTGCTCGGCGACGAGAGCCGGGTCGGCGATCGAGCCCTCGACGGCGGTCAGCCGGGGGTGATCGTCGAGGTTGTCGCGCCGTCCCGTCGCGAAATTGTCTATCGACAGGACGTCATCGCCCCGCGCGAGCGCCAGATTTGCTACGGTCGAGCCGACCTGGCCAAAACCTCCGGTCACGAGCAGCTTCATGGTATCTCCTGTGTTCTGCGTCCTGCCGCCCGCCTCAGGCAGCGGGCGCCACGATCTCGTCCATCCGGACCATGTTCTGATACTCGGCCGACCGGTCGTGGAAGAGCTGATGCCAGATCTCGAGCGACAGCAGCCCCCAGGTCTTGCGCGAGAACTGGCCGCCCGCGTCGAAGTTCTTCAGGATCGCGGCGTTGTCGAGGTAGGACCGGCTTTTGGCGGCTTGGTTCGAGAAGATGTCCTGCACGAAATCGCGCAGAGGGCCGGAGAACCATTCCTTGAGCGGCACCGGGAAGCCCATCTTGTCGCGCCGGTTCATGACGGCTTCGGGCAGGTGCGGCCGCGAGAACTCCTTCAGGAGATGCTTCATCCGGCCACCGGGAAATTTGATGTCGGCGGGGATCGTCGCGGCGAACTCGACGAGATCGCGATCGAGCAGCGGCACGCGCGCTTCCAGTCCGTGCGCCATCGACATGCGGTCCTCGACCTGGAGGAGGGCCGGGAGCAGGCACTTGAAATCGAAATGCGTCATCGAGTCGAAATAGGCCTCCTTGCGCACGTTGCGGACGGAATTGAAGACGCCCTTGTAGCGCTCCATCACGCCCGCCATGTCGAGCGCCCGCCAGTCGACCTCCTCCTGCATGTCGTTGGAGCGGCCGACGAGGCGGAAATAGCGCTCGTCGATATTGCCGAAGAGGCCTTCGGCCATGAACTGGCGCAGGAGCGGCACGTATTCCTGCAGCACGGCGAGGTTCGGAATGATCGATTCCGGCGTCACGACGAAGTTGCCGTTGCGATACGTGCCGTTGATCGACGCCTTCAGCGCCTGTTCGAGATACGCCACCAGATAGCGGGCGTAACCTCCGAAGATCTCGTCGCCTCCCTGTCCGCCGAGCACGACCTTGACGTGTTTGGCAGCCAGTTCGGACACCATGTACTGCGGGAAGGAGCCCGGACCGGCGACCGGATGGTCGAGGTGATGCATGACCTTGAAGATCGAATTCCGGAAGTCGTCGGCGGTGATCGCCGCCTGATGGAGTTCGATGCCCGCCTTCTCCGCCGCAGCGGCGGCGTAACGACTTTCATCATAGGCGGGAGACTCGAGGAACTTGCCATGAAAGCCGGAGCGGGCCGATTGCGGATGATCGCTGGCCAGTGCCGCGATCAGGCTTGAATCGATGCCGCCGGAGATGTAGGCGCCGACAGGCACGTCCGAGCGCATATGGCGCTCCATGCTGACGGCGACGATCTCCCGAAGCCGCTCTTCGAAGTACCGGGAGGTATGATTGTAGTCGATGTCGTAATGGACGTCCCAGTAGCGTTCCACGACCGCGCGACCGTTGGCGACGCGCAGGCGGTGGCCGGGCAGCAGGGTCTGGACGTGGCGGAAAAGATTGCCGGAACCGATCTGGTACTGGAAGGTCAGGTACTCGGCGAGAGCGTCCGCATCCGTCTCGATCTCCGGCAGAAACGGAAGAAGCGCCTTGATCTCCGACGCGAAATACAGCGTGCCCGCGACCTCGGCATAGTAGAACGGCTTGATGCCGAACGGGTCGCGCGCCGCCAGGAGCTCGCCGTCCCGCCAGATTGCGAAGCTGTACATGCCCTGCAGATGGTCGAGGCAGCCTTGCTGCCAGTGCGAATGCGCCGCGAGAATCGTCTCGGTGTCGGAATGGGAACGAAAATCCCACCGCGTCCGCAGCGTCTCGCGCAACTCGAGATAATTGTAGATCTCGCCGTTGAAGGTGATGACCGAGCCGTCCGCGCCGATCATCGGCTGGGCGCCATGCTCCGAGAGATCGATGATCGAAAGCCGTCGATGGGCAAGGCCGGCGGAGTGGTTCTTGGCCAGCCAGATGCCCTGGCCGTCGGGTCCGCGATGAGCGATGAGCGCGTTCATCACGCGCAGCTTTTGCGCCAAGCCATCGACCGGCACGCCGGTCAGCGACATGATCCCAGCTATTCCGCACATCGGCAGGCACCTAATTCGGAAAGGCCGGCCTCGTAACTCCGGCAGGCGGCCAAGCTATGACCCGGTGGCGAACCGCGCGAGCGGGACGAACGTCGCATGGCGGTTGCGGTAACGGCGGACATTTGTCAACCGGCGAGCCGCGGAATGCCCCATGTCCGCGCGCGTCAACGGCAGTCCTGCGAGGCTGCGAGGTTTGCGTCCCGTATGGCGCCGTCTCGAAGCGCCTGACGGCGAAAACAGACGGGTGCAACTGTCGCGCGGCTTGCGTTGACAATGCCGCAAAAGGTTTTAGAGGGTCGCGGCGGACCTGGCCTCGGTCGGTTATCTCCTGCCGCCGCGCTCGCGGCTTCGTCATCCCTCCGGTGTTAGTGAATGACCGCCGAGATCGCTGCCAACCTGATCGAACGCATACGAAACCGTGATTACACGGTGGGCATCATCGGTCTCGGCTATGTCGGTATTCCGCTGGCGCTGACCGCCTGCCGTGCCGGCTTCCGGGTGATCGGTTTCGAC
>NZ_VZDO01000027.1 GCF_008802405.1 Plantimonas leprariae | reverse complement strand
GCGCGAGTGCGGCCTTGTAGGCTTTGAAGGTCTCGCGATGCGCCGCGATGGCGTCGAGGACGGCGCTCACTGCCGTCCCTCCGGGTGCATGCGGGCGGCGTCGCAGCCGAAGCGAAGCACAGCGAGGATTTGATCAGCGATCGTCACTGGCAGCGTGAAAGTGGCGTCAGGATGCGGTCTAGCCGGACCCGAGCCCATGAAGTTCTCCATCGCCAAGTCGTGTGCGCACTCCGCGATGGCAATCAGCCTATGGAGCACAAGGTCTAATTCGACTTCGGGTACCTCTACGGACACGGCTTCGCCGGTCGCCCCGTTGGAGTCGTTTTTCATCGATCCATCTCTCTGTCGTTTTTCGATGGTTCGATCTTTAAGCGACATTTACGGGTTGATCAATCTCTTTTCGATAGGTCTGTTTTTAATCGACGGTTTCACGTAAGGCTTCGACATGATCTCTCCCGCCCAATGCCGTGCCGGCCGCGCGCTCGTTCAGATGTCCCAGCAGGATCTAGCGACCGCAGCGAAAGTCGGGATCGTCACCGTTCGGCAATTCGAGATCGGTGCAGCCCAGCCGCGGAACGCGACGCTGGAAGTTTTGCATCGAGCTCTTGAAGCGGCCGGCGTCGAGTTCATCGCCGAGAACGGCGGCGGAGCCGGCGTCAGACTGCGGAAGGAACGCCCGGCATGAACCACGACGAGTTCCGTATCGGCTTGGAGTTCTGGTGCAGCGGCAGGCAGTATCGCTGCACTGACGTTGGCACGCGCGCCGTGCTCGCAATCAGGATCGACCATGCGACGATCGCCACGAAGGACGGCGACACGATCTCGACGCGCACGATCGGCCGCGCCGAGGCCGAAGCGATCGGCTGGTTCGAAGGGCCGCCTTACGGCGTCTTCGAACAAGCGTTCGATGAGGACGACATGGAAGTGTGCAGCCCCGATCAGCGGTAGGCCGGATCCTTGAAGGTGGCGGCGTCCGAGAAGACAGCCGGGGTGCGCTCTAGGCCCCAAATCTTCCGGCCGGCGCGCTGCGGATGTTCGCGGAAATGCGCGTTCCGCTTCTCGAAGTAGCGATCGATCGCCGCCTTGGCCTCGTCGACCGATCCGTAATCGCTGTTGTGGACGATAGCCCGCGCCATGCCGCTGAACACGGCTTCGATGACGTTCAGGAACTGCGCGCCGGCCGGCAGCGGCGCCGTCTCGACTGTCGGTCCGCCATGTTCCGCCGCGGCGGCGTTGTGCGCCTCGATATGTGCCTGCAGCGCCTTCGACACGTGCCAGGAGGCAGCGTCCCACGACAGATACAACCGGCGGCGATCGGCGTAGCGGGCGACGAGCGTGTCCATCATGCGGATCATCTCAGCCGTGTTCTTCTTCGCGCTGTAGAAGTGCGTCACCTGGTTTCCCGACAGTTCCAGTGCCGCCGTCATGATCAGGCGCCCGCGCGATCGCTGCCATTGCGGGACGGTACGTTCCTCGCCTGGCGCCGTCAGCGCCGACCCGCCGCGCGTGCGGATCGAGAACGGGCCGAACTCGTCGATGGAGAAGAACGCCTCGTCGGGCTGCAGCCGCGACAGGATTGCCTGCACGTGCGCGAGCTTCTCGGAGTAGGCGGGATCGGCGGACGTCAGCACGACGCGCGCTTTCCGCCACTTGTAGCCGGCGTCGCGAACGATCTGCGACACGACATGCTGGCAAGCAGGCGTGCCGGCCGCCCGTAGCTGATCGCAGAGATCCGCGATCCGCCAGCTCGTCCGGTTGATCCCATAGTTCGCCGGCGGCTCGTGCAGCAGACGGAAGACCGCTGCCTTCAGTTCCTCGTCGTGCCGCTTTCGCGGCTTGGCCTTGCGCGAGAACAGCGCCGGCGCTCCGCCCTTGCGGAACAGACGCCGATAGCGGCGCTGCGACGCTCGCGAGAGTCCAAGGCAGTCCTGCACGGCCTGGATCTGCAGACCGCGCTCCGCGCCGAGCACCATCAGGCAGCGCTTGCGGTGCGCCAGCGATCCCGTCGTCAGCCGGTCCAGCAGTTCCGACAGATCGGGAACGTGCGCCAGATCGCGGAGCAGCGCCCATCGGTTGATCTCGCCGCTACCGACGGCTCGCAGCCATTCGAAGGCGGCGTCACGGGCACGCTGCCGCTTCGTCGGCCTCGGCCCGACCGCGACCACCCGTGCCGTGTCCCGCAGCGTTTCAGCGCCCCGCGTGGGCGAAAGCACCTGCGCTGTGGGTTGGGACAGATGGAACAGGAAGTCGACAGCGCGGCGCCGGTCGAGCGCGCAGATCAGATCGTAGGCCAGTTCCCAGACGCAGGACGATCGATCCGCCGAGCCCCGCAGATGATCGCGCAGACCGCTATAGCTGCCGTCGTAGCCATCCTCGTCGCGAAGCTGACGGAAGACGTCGACGATCGACGGCCTCGCGCTCGGTGGGAGCCGTTCCGCTTCCGCCAGCCGACGCTTGATCGCCGCGACGTGCGGCCCGAGGCGCGGCATCCGTCCGATCCGTGCGGACTGCGGCGGCTCGGGCTGCGCCAGCATCTTGCGGATCGTGTTCCGGCTGAGATGTTCGCTACGAGCGATGCCGCGGATCGAGGCGCCGTCCTTAAGAACCAGCCGTCGGATACGAGCCCATTCCTTCGGATTGCGGTGCATGCGGGCTTCTCCGCTGCCATAGCTCCAGCTTAGCACGGCTGGCTCGGTCGCCATGCTGGGGAGGGCTGGAACGCTTGGTGAGCGGCGATGGAGAAACTGAGAGCTGTGTCGGTGCGCTTGGCCGACGCTCGACGGAACGGCCGGCTGCAATAGCGGCTAGAATGAATATGCGCTCCGCAGTCCCTCGGCTCGCCGTCGCCCTTCGTCGCTGACGATGACGCCGCCGTTCAGGCGCTCGACGAGCCCAAGGCTTTCCAGATGCCGCATGAAGTTCGGCGCCAGAAAGCGGGCAAGGGACTGGTCCGCGCAGAGCGCAGCCAACGCGCGCTGCTCGTCGGGCGATAGCTGGCCATCGGTCATCTGCGAACGTCCGGTCGGCGCCTTCGCGTACTGCGACGGAGGCACCAGGAACGAAGGTCGCCCGAACACGGCGATCGGCGGGGAACGCAGGATAGACTGATCGCCGAACCTGACGCAGGGCTTGACGGGCAACCCATCCCGATCGTTCACTGACCTACAGCGTTTGGGAGGGCGCCACCGTATCGAGTGCTTTGCACTCGTCTCACACGGAGTTGCCAACGATGGTCGATCAGATCTCCGCAGATCGCTTGCGCCTCCTGGTGCGCCTCGACGATGGGCAACCGCACGGCGACAGTCTCGGCGTCCGGCTTCGATCTTTAAGCGACGAGGACATGGCAGTAGCCGACGACTTGAAGCGGAGTGGGCTGGCGGAAGTCGTCGGCGGCTGGAACGACGTGTTCTGGGTTCGCCTGACCAAACGCGGCTGGCGCATGCGTCAAAGGACACGCACGGCCTGATCGCCAGCTCCGAACGAAGTTCAACTCGCCCCGGCGTTTGGCGCCGGCTCTTCGGTCGAGATAGCGTCCGTGGTGCGTCCCGTTGCTTCCGGCGAACCATCCGTGTGCTCGATGGTGATCGCGACCTTGCCGGGCTTGATCTCGCCGAACGGCCAGGAGAACGCGATCTCGGCTGCGTCGCGTCCGACACCGATCCGCACCAATCCGTCGAGATTGGCCTGCCGCGTCCCGTCGAACAGCCACCAACGGCCATCGAGGTAGGCCTCGAACACCGCGTGAAAGTCGCGCGGCTCAAGACCGTAGGCGTAGCAACTGACGAAGCGCGCCGGGATGTTCAACGCGCGGCAGAAGGCGATGCCGAGATGGGCGAAGTCGCGGCACACGCCGGCGCGTAGGAGCAAGCTTTCGTCCGCCGTGGTCTGCTCGTTCGAGGATCCCCGCCGGTAGTCAATGTTGCTGTAGAGCCAATTGCAGATCGCCGTGACGCGCGAATGGCCCTGTTCAAGATGACCGAACTCGCGTTGCGCAAAGGCGCTGAGGCGATCAGACGACACGAACCGGGACGGCAGGAGGAATGGCATGATGTCGAGCGGCAACGCGGCGACCGGCGTCTCTCGGATCGTCGCAGGATCGGCACGGTGGACGTCGAGCGTCACTTCCGCCTCGTAGCGCACTTCCAGCGGGCCGGCTTGGGCCACAAGGCTGAAGTAGCGATTGCGGATGTCGGGAACGGTGTAGGTTCGGATCTGCCGATCGGGCGTGATCGTCATCCGTTCGACGAGATCGATGTGCCGCTGGAGCTTGGCGACCTCCAGGTTGAAGATGAAGACGGTCGGCGACAGGACTTCGTAAGTCAACTCGCAGCCGAGCTTATAGCGGACGGTCATCGGCAGGCTCAGGTAAGGAAGGATCAGCGGGACAAGCGTCCGCGCGCCGCACGAACCCCATAGCCGGCCGTTGGTTCCAGGGCTGACAGCCGCCGTCAGACGATCGGCAGATCCTCAAGCCGAACGGTTCCATGCTGGCTGGAGAAGGAAAGGTCCGAGCGCGAGCCCTGCTGCTGCGACGCGCCGCCGATGCGGTGGTCGCCCGTATCGTAGACGGTCGTTCTCCCGTCCTGCTCGACAGCCAGGCGCCGCAGGTTCGGGAACACGGCGTAACGGCAGCCGTTCTGCGCGCCGCTCGACGTGGGCTGCCCGAGTTCGTTCGGCCACCAGTTGCGGGAGGGGGCGACGGAGCCGGGGGCGGTTTGATCGGCCGACATTCGATCCGGCAGATCGCCGGCGGCGACCGAACCGGCCAACTCGTCGGCGAGCGCCCGAACGCGCGCCTTCAGCGCGTCGTCGAACATCGCGCCGATCATCAGCATGCCGCCGCGCGTCCACTGCCCCATGCCGCCGAGTTCGGGATGGTTGAACTGCGCCATCGAGCCGCCGCCGGCGGCGATCGCCAGTGCCATGACGCGGCCGGCGTCCTCGCCGAACCCGTGCCGCTCCGCGATACGGCGGATCTTCTCGATCTCATCGTGACGCAGTTGCGGGTCTCGCATGCAGGTTCTCCTGTCCGCACAACGATAGCTGACGACGCACGCTGGCGTCAGTCGATTTCGTCGGTCGTTGCGCGAGTTCGGCTTAACTCGCCAACGCCTCCCGCGCCCGTCCGATCTCGGCAGGATCCAGCCCGGCGGCACCGGCGAAGTCCATCAGGTCCGCCTCGTTCGCCAGGAGGAAGTCGAGCAGCCCGACGAAGAACGTCGGCTCGGCTGCCGCGGCGCGCAAATGGCCGACTTCCAGCCCCGTCACGTCCAGGAAGCGGCGCACCAGCTCGTCGCGGCCGGCGACGAAGCCGAGCGCGTCGATCGCGATCCTCTGTGGATCGCGCTCCGGCGCGGCGGTCGCTGCTGCCTGGCCGGGCTTCGGAAACATCAGCATGGCCGCGCTCCCGTGCGGGCGTAGCCGGTCGAGATCAGGCTGGAGTAGCTTTCGACGATGCTGCGCTGGCCGAGCAGCACGGCTCGGACCGCGGTGCGCGCGTCGCCGCCTGACAACCGCAGAACCTCGTCGACCGCTGCCTCCAGATCGTCGTTGAACGGCAGCTCCGTCACCCGTTCGGCCAGTCTCGACATCTGCGCCTCTCCTGATTCGCCTGTCCCATGATGCCGATGGAAAGGCTCGACGTCGAGAAAATGTTCCTATTCTGTTCTCATCCGTTGAATCGGGGCGAACGGGAATGGTGCATCGGATACGGGACTTCGCAGAGGGCATGCGAAAGGGTCTGGCGATCCGGGTGCGCTGTCCGTGCGGGGTCGACCGGCTGCATCTCGCTCACGACCTCTATGGCTACATCGCGCCGGGCGGCGAGGTCGAGGAACTGCGCTGGCGCTGCCTGAGCTGCGGCGAACGCGCGACCTACGTCCGGTGGGTGCTGGTGCAGGACATCAACCGGCATCTCGTCGAGCCGTGGGCGCCGCCGGCCGGCACGCGGCGCTGGTACTGACGATGCAGTTCAACGCCCGCGAAACCTCCCGCTGCGATGATCGCTGCATGCCTCTTTCGCTCGACGACAGCGGGACCGACCGCGGCTCGGCGAACCTGCACTACGGCAAGCTCGGGGACGCCGTCGCGCACTACCTGGAACTCTCGCTGCCCGAACACTCCGACAGCAAGCCGATCGCGGCCGCGGCGCTGGCGGATGCATGCCGAGTTCGCCGAGGCGCTGGAGCGGCTGAACCTCCGCTGATCCGTCTGCATACGGCGTATGAGGGAGTAACGGGGGTGTTGCGGAGGCAAATCCCTACGGCGTGACGCGTCAGCCGCCGACGGAGCGTGTCGGCCGTCGGAGCATGTCCGCGATCTCGGTCGATTCGTGGAACGCCCGAAGCCGCTTCCTGACCATCGCCACGGCCTCCGCTCCGTCGCATCGCCAGCCGACGAGAAGCCGGACGGCGAGCTGCAGCGCCTCCGCGAACCGCTGCTCGTCGATCGCGATCCCGGCGCCGTTCTTCGACAGGTGGATCAGCGCCATCAGCACGGCCTTGTCCACCTGGCGCGCCTCCGGCACCTTTCGGACGGTTCGGTCCTCTCGCCACTTCTCGGTCCGCGTCCTCGCCTCCTTCGCGATCTGCGTCAGCGTTTTCCTTGCCATCGTGAGCCTCCTGTCGATGCTTCGACACGGTCGGCGTTCGGCTGGAAAGCGGCAACGCGTATGGTGCGCCTTCCGGCGTTCGATTGTCCTTTGATAGAAATCAAACCGGCCACGGCGGCGATACGGCGCATGTATGGGGCAAGGTGGGGCATCGCGGGGCGATATCCGACCTTCGATCTCAGACCGGTATCGCAATCAACACTTTGCCGAGCACCGCTGCGCCTTCGACGACATCGTACAGACACCAAGGATGAGGCTGGTGATTTTGTATGGGCGGCCTTCGTCGGCATCGCTTTTCCTCTAAACGGATCGAACTGAGACAACCCAACATCCAACGCGGCCGGTCCGGCATGCAAACCGACTGATCGTCCGCTCATCAGGCCACGCTGCTTAGCACGGGGTAGAGGCAACTTTCAGAGATGCGATTGCATTGTAATTTCACCAATTGACAAGAATGAAATCGATACGTAATTGATCTCTAGGAGGTGGCAAATGGCTGAGAATGTCTTCTACCTGCACGGGCAACCGAGCCCTGTGGGTCATTTTCTGCGTGTTGGCACCACCGGACATCGTCAGCTTGAGACGCTTCTTGGCGCAGGCAAGACTATGCCCGATCGCGTCGTGATCGAAGCCTCAGCCGCAGGTCGACAGCAGGAGTTGATCCAGTCCTTACGCGAAGCAGGCGCTGAACTGATTCTCGATACCAACATTGCCGAACTCTCGTCGCTCGGCCGTTTTAGTGGTGCGGCGCGAGAGGCTCCTTGGGCCAACCCCTCCGCGGTGCTCAGCCCAGACGATATGAAGGCAAACGCCAATCGGGACGTGATCGGTCAGATCGCGCGTTTCGCGGTCGCGCAGGGGTTTCACGCGGTCCTGGCGCCGACGCACATTCTCGAAGGCTCACCCGACCCTCTATTTGGCACCGATCGCGATGCTACTGCAGCGCTGCGACGCTCTCTCGACGCCGAGGGCGGGGCAAAGATCGACATTCATTACGAACTCAACATCAAAAACGGCTCACTGCGCGACCCGGTCCAGCGCCGAGCCTTCATCTCAGGACTGACTGGCACCCCCTGTGCTAGCGTATGGTTCCGCGTCTCGGGCTTCGGCGCCGATGCTACGCCGATGGGATTGCGCCGGTACATCGCAGCTATGCTCGATTTCACTCGCCTCGACCGGCCGATCGTCGCCGATGGGGTCGGTGGGCTTGCCGCGATTGCGATTGCCGCGTTCGGCGCGGCCGGCGGCATTTGTCACGGGGTTGCGGAAAGGGAACGTTTCGATGCTTCAGATTGGGCTAAGCCACCGAAGCCCGGTGGCGGCGGTCGTGAAAGACGTGTCCTGATCGGTGCGGTCGACCGACTCCTAAGCGTGAAACAGCTCGAAACGCTAATGGCCGCGCCAGGGGCACGCAAGGCGCTTAGCTGCCACGACCGTCACTGCTGCCCACATGGGCTTGAGGATATGCTGAAAGATCCAAAAGCACATTATCTGCGCCAACGTGCCCGGCAGATCGCTGATATCGCACGTGTGCCAGATAGCCGCCGTGTTCGCCATTTCCTCGATCAGGAACTCGCGCCAACCGAACGGGCGGCCCGTAATGCAGCCAAACTCAAGGTAGCAGATGACAGCTTAGTCGAGATGTTAACGCGCAGCAGCGAGCGTCTCGAGAAGATGCATGGGGTGCTTGAAGATTTGGGACGCACGATTGATGGGGCACCGCGAGCCGCGTCGCCGGAGAGGTCACGCTCCGCGCGTGTCACACTCAGTCACGTAAGGCGTTGAGCCATGTCCACTGCAGTCACCCGTATTCTCGACGACCTGAGAACCTTTGGCGGCCTCCAAGGCAAAGACATCGCGAACATTGTTAACGTCTCGACAGCCACCGTCTCGCGCTGGTCACACGGTAACGGAACGCCTAACCTTCATACGCAGACGGTCATGGCTGATCTGCGCTATGTCGTGGATCGGCTGTCGGACTTCTACACTGCGGACGAGGCGCGGCTGTGGCTGCACTCGCGTCATGCCCTGCTCGGCAACGAGCGAGCGATTGATCTCATCAATGCAGATCGAACTGAAGACGTGCTGGCGGTGATCGAGCGGCTCGACGCCGGGGCATTCCTGTAAGGCTCAAGCGTTGCAAGACCGTCGCGCCCGAGACCTTGAACTGCTTGACCTCATCGACAGTCATGATGGCATTCCTTTTGAAGGTGATGTCTGGCGGATCGTCCGCGAAGAACGCGACGTGCTGCAGGGATACCCAGCCGGTGCACGCTGGGATCCTGGCACTTTTGATGTGCTCTACACCGCACTAGAGCGCGACGGCGCGCTCGCCGAAATTCATTTCCACCTTAGTCGTCAGCCGGTTTTCCCTTCCAAACTGCGCTCGATGTTGCATCGATTAAGCGTGCGCACGAGCCGCACTCTAAAGATCGCTGATCTTGAGGCATTAGAAGGCTTGGGAGTCAGCCGCGACAGCTACCAAACGCTCAACTACGATCGCTGCCAAGAGATCGGCGACGCAGCCCAGTTCCTTGGCTTTGACGGCATACTGGCGCCGAGCGCCCGTTGGTCGTGCCAGAATTTGGTGCTCTTCGTCGATCGGCTCGGGCCCGATGATCTTCAGATAGTCGAAAGCGAGCCCATCGACTGGAAAGCCTGGCGCGAGAGCCAACGCAAAAGCAGATAAATCGCGGATATGATCTTCAGCGTTCGATATCGAGTTCCACTGATGATCCGACGAAGCTCACTCTTTTTCTGACCGCTGGCTACGAGATGTGTTTGGATCAAGCTTGCTGTCCTCATAGATCCGAACCTATCGTCGACCCCATGCGCCTCTTCTATGCCGCCGCTACGCTTCTTCTAAGCACCATCGCAGCCTTTGCGGAGGGAGAGGCGCTTTTCCAGAACTTCGAATATGGAACCGAGCGCCAGGAAATCGTCCAATCGGTAGGAGCAACCCCGTGCGGGGAAAGCGGCAATCTCTGCGTCAGGAACCAGACCTTCGCAGGCGAGCCCGTCGAATACGTCTTTCTCTTCCGTGAAGGGCTGCTGACGAACTTCCGTCTGATCTTCGAGAACCGCGAAGACGCCGTCGCTGCGATGACGGCAGTCAACGGCACGAAGGCTTGGCTCCCCGTCTGGCTGCAACGATCGAATACCGGACAGACTGTCGATGTTCTGCTGACGATGCATCGCTCGGGACCGCAAGAGGCCGCTTCGCAGGCGATGAGCCTTCAATCGGAAGACGAGGAAGGGACCTATACGGCAAGCATGCTGGAGAAATCCAAGGACTTCGAAGTGACGAAGTTCGGTTCTTTCGTGGAGGCCCTACGAGGCGTTCCATCGGGCGTGCGCAGGCTCGATGTCGTCCTGAACAAGAATGCGAGCGCCTTCACCTTCAGCCTGCCCGCCGACGACCGGAAGGCGGCGATACCGAAGCTGCCGAAGTTCTGAAGTCTCGGTCATTCCTCGACCTTCCAAGTCACCTTCGACCGCATCTCGCCGGTGTCGATGAGGGGCTTGCTGGAGCCCTTCTGCCGGACCGTGGACGGGGCGTTCGGCGGGCTGGAAAGCGAGGTGATCTCCGACTGGATGTCGCCTTGCGCGAGCGCGCCGAGCCGTCCGAGCACCTTCCGGGTGGACGCGGCAGGACTCCCGCCACCCTTCGCTACGTCGACGATCTCCCGCGCCGCAGCTTCCATTGCCTTCCGGTACTTCTCCCAGTTCGCCCGCATCGCGTTGCGCATGAACGGGCGCTCGGGAATGGTGCGGGTGCCGAACTCGTTGAACGTAGCACGGGCGACAATGTCGCTGTTCGCCTTGCCGGCCGGAAAGCCGACCTTCACCTGTCGAGGGCCACGGCCCAGGGCATGCAGCGCCCGCAGCGCCGCCTTCAGCTTGCCGGGGCTCTTGTGTTCGACGCGGGCGGTGACGTGGATCGTCATCACGGGCTCGCAGGCGATTGCGCGACCGCCGGACGAGTTGGCAGGCTGGGGCCAGCCGTCACGAGCGGGCGGGGTCGGACGGCGGACTGCCCCAGCCCGTCGAACCGTCCGCCGCTTCCGCTCAACCCGCCGTTCAGCCGCTTGAGCCGGGCTTCCGCCTGATCCGCCGCCGCGTTGAACTGCGTGAGATCCAGCGTGCCCTTGGCGTTGAAGCCGACGGCGAGGTCCGCCAGCATCGCCTTCGCGACGTTCGCAGGAGCGAGGAAGCCCGTAATATCCAACGTGGCCTTCGCCACCTCCGCTAGGCGCTGCGGGTCGACGCCGAACTGGCGCTTGATCGAAAAGGCCTCGTTGCGCCCCACGATGGCGTTTAGGTCGTCGCGAGGAGGTGGTAGAGCCGGAGTGAACTTCGCCAGACCGTCGCGCATCCCGCCGATCAGGCTTTGAACGCCTTCGCTTTGGAACCAAGCTCGGACACGAGCGCCCACCTCACGACCTGCCATCTGGGCTTCGCGGTTCTCCTGTGCCTGGTCGAAGAAGGCGGCACCGAGGGCGAAGTCACCGCCCATCGCACCAGCCATCGGCGTGTCGTAGAGATCGCGCCGCTTCTTCGTGTCCATGGCACCGACGACGCCCATGGAAGCTGCGCCGAGAACCGCACTCCCGGTCGCCACGGTGGCCGCAGGACTGACGGCGAGGCCCCCGGCAGTCCCAGCCGCTCCTGCGCCTGCGGCGCCCGCGCCAGCCCCCGCTCCAGCGGCTGTAGCGGCACCGGCCGCGGCGCCAGTCCAACTGATGCCCGCCAGCGAACTGAGAAGCCCGACCGCCCACTGCATGCCCTTGAGCAGCACGAGCGCCCCGGACAGCGATCGAAGCGCCGAGGCGAACAGCGTCAGGCCAACGGCAGCGGCAGCGAACCACCCGGCCGCCTTGGCGATCTCGCCGAGCGTCGAGGCCACCGTCTGAGGGTCGGCCCCGAGGAAGTCCGCCAACGCCTTCACGAAGTCGCCGATCACACTGTCGCCGCCGGCCATGTACGAAAGCCAGTCCTCGACCGCGAGCGCGGCAACGCTGAAGGCCGTGGCGATCGGGAACATCCGAGCGAACAGCAGGCCGAGCACCGTCAGGAACGGTTTGATCTTCCCTTCGAGGTCCGTGCCGCCGAACACCTTGATCAGGTTCTGCACATCGGTGGTGATCTGGTTCGCCAGCCACGTGAAGCCGTTCGACAGGCGGCGACTCACCTCGTCCAGCTTGCCGCTTGCGTCGAGCCGGCCGATCCAGTCGAGAAGGTCCGCCAGCCGGTTCTTCACCGTGTCGAAGAAGCCGCCTCGCCCGATCCGGCGCTGGAAGTCTTGCCACGCGTCGCCGAGGTTCGACATCATGCCGCCGAACGTCTTCGACTGACGCAGCATCGCTCCCGAAAAGCGGCCCTCGAAGTTGTTCTTCAGCCAGCGGGTGACCTCGTCGCCCGTCTTCTTCACCGTCTCGCGGACGGTCTTGCCGTCCTTCGTCCACTGGAAGGTGACCTTCTGCCCTTCTTGGCTGGCGACGATGCCGAACTCCCGAAGCCTCTCGAACTGGAAGGATGCTGCGTCCGCGAACGCCTCCACCGCCTGATCCAGCGGCTTATTCATCGCCGAGGCGGCGTCGCCGAGCGTCTTGAGCGTCCCGTCGGCAGCATCGAGGCCGTAGCTCTTGAGCTTGATGAAGCTGTCCGTCACGCCCGCTAAATCGTACGGCGTCTGCTTCGCGAAGTCGGAAATCCAGTCGAGCGATGCCTTCGCCTTCTCCGAGCTGCCCTCGATCGTCGTCAGCGCCGCCTCGAAGCCCTCCCATTGCGAAGACGCGTCGATCACGCCTTCGCCGAGCGCGACGCCGGCCGCAGTCGCGGCAGCACCAAGAGCAAGAGCGACAGGACGCAACTTCTCGACGAGGCCATCGCCGAAGTCGGCCAGCCCGCGGCTGATGTCCCGAGAGGTGGCCTCCACCTTCTTCGCGACGCCATCCAGGTCGCGCTCGAACCGAGCGGCGTCACCGTTGCTCCGGTATTCGAGCCCGAGAATGGCTACGATCTCGTCGAGGATCATGCGGCAAGCCTTTCCCTGGCGTCGGCCGCCATAGCGACGATGGTGACGTATTGGTTGGAGGCGGGATCGAGCGGGCCGCCCACGCGCCACATGCACGAGCAGGCCCGGCAGCGGCCGCCGGGCGGCATCAGGCCGGTGAGCATCTCGTCGAGGTTCGGAAACAGCGTTTTCGCGAGCGCGTAGAGCGCCGCCGATCGCGTGATGCCGTGTTTGCGCGCCCGGTCGATCACGAGGCTCTGGAGCAGGCTCGCGGTGAACGGCACTCCCTTCGAGCCGGTCAGGGTGACGATCGCGTCCACGCCCGCGCAGGAGCGGAACACGAGGGCATAGACGACGTCTCGCCACTTCGCCCGCACCGTGCGTCGCTCGGCCTTCGTCGCCGGCCGGATCGCGCAGAACTCACGATCGAGCAGCCGAAGATCGTCCAGCACCGTTTCCGACGGCATGATCAGCGAGCGCGGCCTTGAAAGGGGACGAAACTGCGACGCCGACATCAGGCAGCCTTCGACGAGCCGGCCGGCAGCATGCCGACCATCTCGAAGTCGTTGACCTGGAAGACGCCCGGAAAGCGCCGGCCGCCGGCGATCAGCTTCTCGGCGGCGGCGGTGATGCAGAACTCGTTCGGCGTCACGCCGGCGCGGTTGGCCGCATCGAACAGCGCCTCTCGGAAGTCGCGGTTCACCCGCGCGCCGTTCAGGAAGAGTTGGGCCGAAGCCATGCAGCGATCCTCCGTGTCTTCAGAAGATCAGAGCACAGGCCGCCCGCGTATGGGATTAGGCACGTCTATGTATGGATGGGCAGAATGCGCTCAAGTGGCTGTCGAGCCATCTCGGACGATCATTGGTCGATCGAGATGGCTCGACAGCGGACGTAACGCAAGCTGATCTCGGCTGCCGCCTCCATCGCCCATTGCTCGACGCTTGTACGTCCAACGTTGACTTGGGGTGAATTAGGAATCATCGCCCTTTCGGTCTTCTCCTATGTCCTTAGGCTTTGGTTCGGCGCGATGCTTCTCGTCACTGCCGTTCAGGCAAACGGTCCATGTCGCTGAAGCGCTCAACGCAGTCGCCTAAGGGCTGCTGACGATGACGGCAAATGTCGGACGCTGCAGTTCCATCGTTCCGGAACCGTAGAAACTCGCCACGTAGCTATGCAATCAGCGCTCGACGTCCCGGCCAAAACGGGTTTCGACACCAGCCAACCTGAGCTTGGGAGATGCGCCGTCAGAGACGCATCAACCTCCCGTTGTCGAACAAGTGTTCCAGCTGTCGATCCGCCCGTCGGCACCTGCAAATCTTCCACCTTGGAGGCCGATGAAAGTCGCGACCGCCGATCTGCCGGCAACCGACCGCAGCACCGTCGCGCAGGCGCCCGCGAGGGCGCATGGACGGATCGTGTTCGCCAACCAGTTGCGCGGGCTCGCGGCGCTCTGCGTCGTGTTCCAGCACCTGACCTACAACTACTGGCTGGAGCCCGAACTGGTGAGCGCGCAGACGGCTTCGCCGCTCCGTGCGACCCCGGTCCCCTGGACGGCGCTGACCGAGCCGCTGCCGTTCCGCTTCGGCTTGGTAGGGGTTGCCATCTTCTTCGTCATCAGCGGCTTCGTGATCCCGTTCTCGGTATCACGTTTGTCGCGTGCCGGGTTCCTGCTGGCTCGCGCGATACGCATCTTCCCGGTCCTCGTCGCCAGTATGGCGCTGGGTTGCCTCGTCGTCTGGTTCGGCGCGCGCTTCTGGGGAAGGCCCTATCCCTTCGGCTTCCGGCAGTTCGTACTCAACGCGACGCTGCTGCACTACGATTACAACTACGCCAGCATCGACCTCGTGAACTGGTCGCTCGTGATCGAGGTGCGGTTCTACCTTCTGTCAGCCGTGCTCGCCGGGGCGATCCGGGCGGGCCAGGCGGCGGTCGTCGTGGCGGCATCGGCGGCCGGCTGCCTCCTCGACGTCGGCCTGACGACCTACGGCATCTTCTCGGTCGAGGTCGCCGTCACGACGATCCACATGCTGATCTTCATGCTGGCCGGCACGCTTCTCTATTTCCACCACCGAGAGCAGATCTCGACGGCGGAATGCGTTTCCTTCTCGTTCGTCCAACTGGTCCTGTTTCTAGTGACGTGGCGCTTCGGAGTGCATCAGGCCGATTTCCCCAACCTGCCGAGCTACCTTGCAGGCTATGGCATCTTCGTCGCCTGCTATCTCAAGCGGAACAGCTTCTTCGATCTCTTGGTCCTGGACGGTCTGGCGTCGATCAGCTTCCCCTTGTACCTGTGCCATACGCTCCTGGGTTACAGCTTCCTGCAGGCAGCGCTCCAGACGACCGCCCTGCCCTGGTTCCTCGCCTTGCCGCTCTGCGTCACGCTTGTCGTCGCGGCGGCGATCGCGCTCCACCACCTCGTGGAACGACCGACGATCCGACTCATCGGCCGGCTCAAACGTCGGACGCCATAGCCTGCCCGGAACGAGCCTATTCGGCCGCCTCGCGCCTGTCTCGACCGTGATAGGCGTCGAGCACTTCCCGGATGGGACCGAGCAACCTGAGGCGTCCGTGTTCCATCCAGGCCCCGGTGGTGCACCAGCGCAGAAGAAGGTCGTCCGAGTGCGAGGCGACGACGAGAAGGCCGGCCCTGCCGACGAAGCCTTCCATACGCTGCTTGGCGCGCTCTAGAAACGCTGCGTCGCCGGCGCCTATGCCCTCGTCGACGAGGAGGATGTCGGGATCGATAGCGGTCGAGATCGCGAAGGCGAGGCGCGTCGCCATGCCGGTGGAATAGGTCCGCAGCGGCATGTCGAGGAAACGGCCGAGCTCGCTCGTCTCCGCGATCTCCGGCGTCCGCTTCGCGATCTCGCGGCGCGAGAAGCCGAGGAGCCGGCCCCTGAGCGCGATGTTGTCCCAGCCGGTCGCATCCTCGTCCATGCCGAAGCCGATGTCGAACATCGAGGCGACCGTTCCCTCCGAGCGCATGCGGCCCGCCGTCGGATGGTAGATGCCGGCCATGACCTTCAGGATGGTCGACTTGCCCGCGCCGTTGTGGCCGACGAGGGCGAGGCGCGTGCCGTGCCCGAGCTCGAGCGAAAGCCCATCGACTGCGCGCACGAACGTCCGCCCGCCGCCGAGGACGACCCGTCCGCCCGTCGCCGCCGACACGACGTTGTTCTTCAGGGAGCGCGTCGAGGCGTTGTAGACGGGAATGTCGACGACGACGTCGCGGAGCACCATCGATGCCATCGTGTCAGGCCCAATACGCGATGCGGGTGCGGAAACGGCCGTAGAACGCCGTCGCGGAGACGCCGAGGACCGCGGTGATCGCGAGGACGGCGATCCAGTTGCCGGCGCGCACGGTGTCGCCGAGCAGCGGATCCCGCGCGATCTCGATGAAGTGGTAGAACGGATTCAGCTGCACGAACCACGACCGGTCGGCGAGCTGTTCGGGATGCCAGATCACCGGCGTCATGAAGAACATGACCTGCACGACGTTCCCGACGATCATCGGCACGTCCCGGAACCGCGCGGAGAGCGGCCCGAGGATCATCGCGACGAAAAGGCCGTTCAGCGCGATCAGCGTGATCGCCGGGACGGCGAGGAGGACCCCGACGCCCGGGCGAAGCCCGAAGCCGATCGCGACCACCACGTAGATCGCGAAGTTGTGGAGGAAGACGACGAGCTGGTTCCAGACGAACTTCAGCATGTGGACCGAAAGGGGGAGCCGGATCTGCCGGATGTAGCCGGAGGCGCCGGTGAACACGTGGCAGGCGCCGCCGATCACGCCGCTGATCAGGTTCCACATGATGAAGCCGACCGCGAGGAACGGCAGGTATTCGTGGATGTCCATCCCGAAGATGCGCGAGTAGAGCAGGCCGAGGCTGCCGATCAGGACGCCCATCGAGAGCGTCAGCCAGAACGGCCCGAGGGCGGAGCGGCTGTAGTGCCGGCGCACGTCGCGCCAGCCGAGATACAGCCACAGCTCCGTGAGCGCCATGCCGTCGCGAAGATCGCGCAGGGCGGCGGCGAAGCCGTCCGGGCGGGCCTCCGGCATCGCCTCGGCGGAGGAGGGGGTGCCGCGGCTTTCGATAAGGTTCGTCATCCGCCGCCTATCCGATGATTTCGTGCAGGCGCCGGGCCCAGCCGAAGCGGCCGAGAAAGCGAAGGCGCTGCCTGGCCTCGACGAAGAGGCGCTTGTCGCGCTCGGTGCGGGGCCAGCGCGTCCAGCCGACGTCGTCGCCGGTCAGCCCGCAGCGCTCGAAGGCCAGACGCTTCCAGTCCTCGAACGAGTAGCAGATCGTGTTGAAGTAGCGCGAGCCGTAGACGTAGCGATGCTTCGGCATTTCGAGGTCGATGTCGGTCGGATGCGCCACCACGAAGTTGTCGGTGAGATCCGCCTCGAACTGCCGGACCATCGCCAACGAGACGTCGTTGTGGAAGCGGATCGGGAAGCGGGACGGCTCGCCGTAGAGCCAGCCGAGCGTCAGCCACTGCTCGGTGGCGAAGCGCGAGCGGAACTCGCGCTCCCTCGGGAGCGAGCCTTCGGCGAAGGGGTGCGTCTCGTAGTGGACATTGGTGCCGAAATCCATCGGCGGCGCATTCCAGAAGGCTCGGAGGTCCTCGGTCCTGCCGAACTGGAACATGTCGCTGACATGCCAGGGCAGGCGTTCGTCGAAGCCAGGGTTCAGCGTGAAGAGGTTGATCACCAGGATGCGCCCCTTGCCCTTCGCCCGGTCGCCGCGGCCGCCTTCGCCCCAGCGCGACCAGAGGTCGACCGCTTTGCGCGACAGAAGGTACGCATCCGTCCTGAGCTTCATCGCGTACGGGGTGGTGACGACGGCGAGGCCGGCCCGCGACGAAAGGATCTGCCGGTTGATGTTGTGCGGCGCGCCGATCAGCTTCACCGGCGGCAGCGCGCCGGGATCGTCGGTGAGGACCACCTCGTCGAAGGCATCGGTGCGCTCGTAGCCCTTGGCGGCCGCCTTCTGCGTGGCGAGGACGATCCTGGCGCCCGGCATGACCGTTCGCAGGTGGGCGGCGGAATAGGCGACGTCCCAACCGACGGCGAGCCCGCCCTGCATGACGATGGTGACGTCGGAGTTCTCGATGCTCACGATGCGGGCGCCTCCGGGACGCGGTGCGGATGCGGCATGGCGGTCACCGCTCGTCGGGCCGGACGAAGTCGCCCAGCCTGTCGTCGTTGCGCGCGAGGTTCACCGCGACGGCGGACGGGAAGGGATTGGAGCCGGCGAAGTCGTTGACGATGGTGCGGGTCGCGTGGTTGAGGCCGAACACCGCGGCATGCCAGGTCAGGCCGAGCTCCCGGAAGGCGGCTTCCGTCTTCGCGCGGTAGCGCTCGGGCCGGGCCGTCATGAAGACGATCTGCCCGCCTTTCGCGATGATCCGGCGCAGCACCTCGACATTGGCCGGGAGCGGCACGTCGGGATCGTCCCAGTTCGGCGAGCCGTACTGTCCGGCGTTGCGGAACACCACCCCGTCGACGTCGACCACGAAGAGCCCGTGGTCGCGGCGGTAGAGGTTCCAGGCCTCGAGCGTGCCGACGTCGACGTAGGCTTTCGTCTCGACGCCCTTGAACACCGCTCCGCCGCGCATGGCGTCGAGGATGACGTGCGAGACGAAGGGCTCGCCCTCGTGCCCCCCGGCGAGGAGCCGGGCATAGGATTCGAGGAAGATGCGGGCGTCGTGGAAGCCGTAGCCGCCGACCGACACGAAGTTCGAGGTGACGTTCTTCTCGATGATGCCGAGCAGGATGCCGTTGCCGTCGAGGTGGAGGAAGCTCTTGGCCGCGACGTTCCGCACGTCGCCAAGGCGGCGCAGGTCGCCGAAGCAGACGCAGTCGCAGAAGACCTCCTCCAGCGGCTCGAACCAGGAATCGCAATCCTTGACGAAGACCGGCCCATCGACCCGCGCCGCTTCGAGGATCCGCGCGACGGTCTCGGCCGGGCCCCGGGTGGGCGTTTCGATCCGGACGACCTCCACCGTTTCGCCGAAGGCGCGGCGGAGTGCATCGAAGCCGCCTTGGCCGTCGAGATGCTCGGCGAGCGCGCCGACGACCACCCGATGCCCGCGCCAGTCGGGGATCGTCGCGAGCGACTTCTCGAGCATCAGCTCGCCGGTTGGCGCGGTGAGCAGCCATTTCGGACGCAGGCCCGGAAACCGCGTCGAGCGCCCGGCCACGGGAAGCACGACAGTACCAACCGCCGTCATTCTGCGCCCCTCTCGAACTCGATCGCGGCGATGCCGGCGACGACGTGATCGAAGGTCGCCGCGTCCTGGACGTAGGGAAGGACGCGCAACGCCTGGATGGCGCGCAGCCCGGGGAGCCGCCGCGCGAGGTCTGGATGCAGCGCCACCATTTGCGTCTGGAACTCGTCGCTGAGGTATTGACCGAGCATGCGCATGAGCCGCGCCGCAGCGTCGGTTTCGCGCCTCCAGAGAACCGCGCGCATGGACCAGCCGCTCTCGAGGTCCTGGACGAGCTTGGCCGCGTCCATCCAGACGGTTTCGAGGTCGCCATCGAGGAGGTCGATGAAGACAATGCTGCCGTCGTTGCCGATCAGCATGTTCTCGACGGTGAGGTCGCCGTGGCAGGGCGTCTGCGGGATACCGCGCCATTCGAACGAGGCGAGCTTCCCGAACACCTTCCCGAGGCTATCGGCGTGCCTGCCGAACCATGCGGAGGCGGGCACCGTCCGCTGTAGTTCAGCGAGCTTAGCTTCGAACAGGCCGGGATCGAGGTAGCCCCGGCCAGCGGCGCTGAGTATCTCCAGCGGTTCCACCAGATGCCGGACGAAGTCCGGAATACGGGCGACGCTTTGCAGCGGCGCGAAGGTCAGGAACCCGTCGCCCAGCACGAACTCCATATCAAACCAGAACCGCCCCGCCTCCTCGCCCCGGCGCATGACGGCCGGCGTCGAGATGAGAGTCGAGAGGCACTGCTGCTTCTCCATCTGGGCGACGAGGCGATCGTTGTAGGCGGGGGAAGCCGAGACCTTGCGGACGTAGTAGTCGTCGCCGTCGATCATCAGGCTAACCTCGCAGCCGGAATGCCCGGCCAGCGAGCGGACGCGCCTCGCTCCATCGGCGAAAAGCCCCTCCGCCGCGCCGCAGGGCGCGTCGTCGAGGAAGTCGCCGACCGCCGGCTCCGGCAGCGGGAGGCGCATTTCGGGGCCGAGCCCGCCATGGAACGTCATGGCGTCCGGTTCCTCGCACCGCGTTCGAGGAAACGCCCCGCGTAGAGCGAGCGCATGAGCGAACTGCGCTTCAGCGCCTCGCGGGCGACGCGCTCCGTCTTCAGCGTCGCGGACAATGCCGGGGCCGTGCCGCCGAGGACCTCGTCGCTCGGCAACCCGACCGCGTTCGAGACGTACCAGCTCGCGAACTCGCGGATGCCGAGGCAGTCGTCCGCGAGGGAGCGCTGTGCCCTCCCTTCGAACTTCGGGTGCCTGACGCCCAATACATGCGCCTCGGCAGGGATGAAGTTCTCGAAAAGCAGCCTTTCCGAGAGGAGCGGCGTATTCGGACCGATTGTCGCGTAGTTCGCGTGCTCGACCTCGATGCCCGAGCGCCGGAGCATCGACAGGAAGAGGTGCTGCTCGGTCGTGTGCCGGAACCTGTCGAACATGCGGTACCAGACCGCCGGCGGTTCATCGAGCAGGAAGGCCGCGAGCGCCTCGCCCTGCAGCGTCGGAAGGTCCCAATAGCTGCGAAGGTCCTCAGAGAGGCCGAACTGGAACAGGTCGCCGGGATGGTAGGCCATCGGCACGAAGGAGCGGACGCTGCGCGTGAATTCCTTCGACACGACCACACGCCGTTCGAAGACGAGACCTTCCTGGCCTCGCAGCGGGAACGCCTCAAACAGCGACCGGAAACCTGTTCCGGTCAGGAGGGCATCGGAGCGGACCTTGGCGGCATAGGGCGTCTCGGCCCGCGCCAGGCCGGCGGCGGTCGAAACGATCTGCCGGTTGATGTTGTTGACGATTTCGAGGCCGTCGAGCACCGACACGACCGGTCCCGGATCGTCGTTGAGGACAATCTCATCGACATCGAGACCGGACGTCTCCTCGCCCTTCCAGGTGCTGAGGACTATGCGGCCGTCTGGGAAATGGCGCTTGATGGAAGCGGCCGTATCGATTGTCGCACAGGAGCTGTCGTGGTGAACCGGTCCCTGGATAACAAAGGTTAGATCTTCGCCAGATATCGACACGTCGGTTTATCGCCGAATACAAGAGGATAGCGCAGCATCGCCAAGTCAATATTGACCATGCCACCCGACGAACCGTGATACCATCAGGCATCTGCTCAGAAGAGCACTGACTTCAATTTACAGCCCCTAAAATCGTCCGGCGAGCGAAAGATTCGAAGCCAGCTTATTTGAATTCTCAATTGAGAGGATGGCTGGCAAAAGATGGCCAGCTGACGAAAGTCTTTCCCTCCCCGCTTGCAAGTCGTCGGGCGAGATGACGGACCGACAGCTCTCTCCGCCCCGTTCGGACGTTTAGCCCTGGACCGATCCGGCCAGTTCCAGATACCGACGCACAGCAGGTTCTTGACGTCGGCCAAGGCGTAGCAACTCCAGCGCCTCCAAATCACCATGCCGCAGCATAACGACGGCTGGCATTGAGACCTCGATCGGCGAGCGCGGCCCCATCTGGCGACCGATGCCGTGCTTGGCGTTCAAGCGCCGGATCGTGTCGACGGACAGTCGGACGCGGCGAGCGGCCTCCTTCAGCGACACAGCCTCGGCTTCGGTCATCAGGAACGGCTGCCGATTCACGTTCCAAGCTGCCGGTGAGGAACGGAACGTCGGCGGTCCATGCCCCGCCATGCCGAGCCTTCTTGAATTCCTTGATTGTTTTTCAAACGCGCACTGCGGACGATGGTGTCCGCTTCTCTGATCGTTGCGGTCTTCCGGCACGAGCGAGCATGTTGGCGATGCGATCTGCCTTTCTCGTCTCGGACCTTTTCCTGATCTGCGGCCACGCGTTGTGACCACGGAAAAATCGACCGGCGGTCCATCATTCGCTCCGCGGCGCACGGCGTCGGTACTTCGGCGGCACGGGCGTGGTGGCGAACCGGACGGTCGGCTGGCCGTCGACCATGTCGCAGGAGACGCCGCGTTCCTGTACTACTCGTTCGATCCGAGCCACGCCCGAGTTCGTGTCGAACCGGTGCCGGCGGATGCGCTTCTTCGCCTCGACGACGAGGACGCTGTTCTTGTGCAGGCCGGCCGCGTCGGCGAGCGCCTGGACCGTCATTCCGAGGATGGCGCGGGCCGCCTTCACCTGCCGACCGTCGTCGATCCTCATGCCGCGACCCCCTGTCGAAAACGTGCGGAATGCGGAACGGAATGCCTATAGGGGTTCATTCCATTCCATTCCGCAAAATCGGCTCGGAAAACCGGCCTCCATCCTGCCTCGGAACGGGGACGGCGCGCCTCGAGCGCGGCCGCCCGCTGCGCTGCCGTTCCGAGCGGGCGGACGGGGTTCTGGCTCTCGGAATATTCCGGAATATTCCGCATCATTCCGTTCCTTTCCGTCGTTCGTCCTTGGCCTTCTGGCTGGCTTTCAAGGCAGCGACGTCGATCTCGAGCGACCAGATCCATTCCGCCCCGGCCCACGCTCCTGAACAGACGACGCCCGCTTCCTCCGCCTTCTTCAGCCCATTCTCGAACTGCTTGCGGAGGGTGTCGGCGCGCTTCCTGTCGTCGTCCTGCGCGACGACGTAGCGGAGAGCGAACTCGCGACGGACCTGAACGACGTCGACGGCTTTGATCCTGGCGCCATCCGCCGTGCCGTGGACGCGTTCGTCGCGGGAATGGTCGGAAAGCGCGGAACGGAACGCATCCATGAAGGCCGATTGCGCCTTCGACGGCCTCTTCATCGTCCTGGCGTTGACGGTTCTGACCCCCGTATCGATCTCGAAGACGAGCGAGCGTACTTCCGTGCCGTCTTCCCTGTGGCCTATGGCGACGGGTCGGAGTTCGACGGCGCCGATCGGACCTTCGGGACCGTTCCGGTTCTTGGCGAGCGCGATGGCCCGATCGAAGACCTCGCCCGTCTTGAGGTCCCGCTCGCCGGTGACGGACAGGACGGCGTCGGCATTCGCCCATGCGCCGCTCGAACCGCGAAGGCCGGCCGATGCGTTCTTGCCGTAGTGGTGGACGCCGATCGCGAGCGCGCCGACGTCCGCGGAGATCGCCTTCAGATTTCCCATGAGAAGGTTCCACGACGCCGGGTCGTTCTCCTTGTCCTCGGCGATCATGTTGAAGGCGCTGACGGTGTCGAGGAAGAAGGCCACCAGCGGCACGCCGTGCTCCTCTTCCATCCAACGGACTACGTCGCGAAGCCGGAAATGCAGCGCGACGTAGTCCGCCGTCGCCGCGATCGAACCGAAGTCGCCGATGGCCGCGATCGGAAGCCGTACCGTCGGATCTGGAAGTTGCAGGCGCGTCGCCTTCATGCGCCCGGCAAGGGTTCCCTGTCCTTCGGAAGCCAGGATCAGGACGCCGCCGGTCCGCTCGATCTTCCGTCCGGCGAACGGCTCGCCGGTCGTGAAGCACGAGGCGAGCTTGTTGACGAGGAAGGACTTGCCGGCACCGGACTGCCCGCCGACGAAGGCGAAGCCGGTTCGCGGCAGCGTGTCCCGGATCAGCTCGGGCTCGTGGACGTAGGGGCGGTCCTCGCCGAAGTCGATCAGCGTGCCGCGCGATGCCGTCCGCGGAACCGACGCCAGTCCCGCGGACGTGCGAAGCCGCTCGGCGAACGCCGTGGCTTCCGCCGCGTCGTAGGGTTCGTCCTGCGCCTTCGCCCAGACGCGACCGATCTCTCGCTCGAGGCGCAAGCCGTACTTCGAAACGCCGGCGCCGGTCGGGAACGCTTCCCAGAGCGCGAGCGCTTCCGCTTCGGTGAAGCCGTCGCCCTTCAGCCATCCCGTCACCTTGTGGAAGTGCGCGCTTCGATCCGGTGCGTCCGTGGCAGCCAGGTCGTCCCGACGCTTGGCGGAAACCGATGCGAGGAGCTCCTCGGCGTCTCGGTCGAGCCGATCGCGAACCGGCGAAGCGTCTGAAGCCGGGAGCGGCGCCCGCCGAGCCTGTGCGAAGGTCGTCCGAAGTTCTTCGAAGTTCCAGCTTCGGCCCTCGACGATGTTGCCGGTCGGCGTCGGCACCCGACCGCGTCCCAGCTTTCCCGGCGCGGGAAAGTTCGGCGTGCCGGCGACTCGATAGGGCTGCGTCGGGTTGCCGGTGTCGGCATCGCCGCCGATGGCCAAGCGCATGTCCGCGCCGATCGCTCGGGCGTCGCCGACGGCTATCGCCCGTTCCAGGAAGAACCAGTGGTGCCAGTTGCCGGGCGAAGTCTCGACGGACATCGACGGTTCGACGTCGCCGAGCTCCGCGTCCTTGCCCTTGTCCGCATCTGCGTCGGAGACGAGCGCGAAGACGCCACGCGTGTCCTCGAAGGTTCCTCGCTCGTTCCCAAGGAGCCCGGTCCGGACCGTCCTTCCCTCGACGTAGACGTTGTGGCCCGTGGACGCCTCTATCATGGCGGCTTCCGTCATCGCGTCGACCGTGCCGATCGGAAAGCGGCCCACGACGGTCAGCCTGCTCCTTTCGTCCGGCCATACGCGGGAGAGCTGCAGGACGCCCGGGTCCGCTACTTCCGAGAGGGCGATCGCGGCATGCTCGTGGAGGATTTCGAAGAACTTCCGAATGGTCGCTTCGTCTGGCGCGATCGGCGCGGCGTGGGCGTTCATACCGCGTCCCCTTCTATGAAGAGGTCGAAGCCGAGTTCCTCCGCAGCTACCAGCGCGAGGTTGACAGCTTGGCTACGCGTCAGTCCGTCGCGAAGGACGCGTTTCGATTCGTCCTCGAACGCCCACAGCCCGGACCGGTACTGGAAGACGCGGAAGACGCCGTTTCGCGGGCGAGCCGTCCAGCGAGGTTCCGGCAACATGAGGATATTGGCGCTCATGCGGCGCCCCTCGCGCATTCCAATATGGTGCCAGCGAACGGCCAGCAGTCGCGACGGACGACCATTGCGATGCGACCGGCGTGCTCGGCCGAAGGGATTGATCCGACGAACGCGCCGCCGTATGTCTTGCCTTCGAAGCCGCCGCATATGGTTTCAGCATCCCCGCCATCCGATTTCGCCGATCGGATGGCGGTTTCGTTTTCAGGAAGGAGCATCGCCGCCTCCTCGATCGCTGCGGCCGCCCGCTGCCGGAGCGCGAGCGATTGTCTTTCGCGGTCGCGCGACCCTGTGTGCGGCCGGAAGCCCGTGGCGTAGTGCGGCGAGCGAGGGACGTTCCGGAAACGGGGCGTCCCCTTTCGATACTGGCGCCATCGACGTCAGACCGACTTGTGCGCGTCGAGGAAGGCCGCGACGTCGGCACGCTGCCAGCGCTTCGACTTGCCGATGACGATGGGCTTTGGAAACGTCCCGCCCTTCTCGAGGCGCCAGATCGTGACGCGCGAGATGCCGATCAGCCGGACGATGTCGGAGGTGGTCAGGAGCGGTGGAAGCGCGGTCGGCGGGCTTCCTTCAATGGCGGCAGGCATCGGATGTCACATCCCGTTTCAGGCGTGACACCCTCATTAATCCTCGTTTCGGCAAGAATGAAACGGAAAGCGGTCGCGAAAATTGGAGTAATTTTTCGGACCTAGTCATCCCATTCAATGGAAAGGAAGTCGTCCCGTTCCTCCTCCTCGACGCTTCTTCCGGCCGCGCGCCCCTCCTTGTATCGCGACATCGCGGCGAACACCGTCGAGCGGGCCAGCGGTCTGCTACCGCGCTTGAAACGATCGCGGACGCTGGCGACGGCGGCTTCCGTCGGCATGTCCTCCTCCGCGGCTTCGACCGCCTGCGCGATCTCGATCCACGCGGGCTTCGCGAAGCGCCCGCGCCCGCGTTTTCCCAGCTTCAGGCGCACATCGCCCTTGCCGTCGGGGTCGACCATGTCGGCGATCAACGCCCGGAGATCGTCGGCCAAGGGTTCCGATGAACGGAGCGCTTCGGCGATCATGCGGGCGGCATCGTCCAGCCGCCGTTCGCCGAGCGCCATGCGGACGAAGACGCCGCGAAGATCGCCACGGCTCATGCCGAGATCCTCACGACGTTGGCCGCGCGGGTCTGCAGCTCGACGATCTCGGTCAGCAGCGCCGCCCAGGCGTCGAGGGCGCGACGCTTTTCCGGCAGATAGGCGTTGCGGTCGTAGATCGCGGTGACGGCCGCGCCGCCGCCGGCGTCCGAAATGTGGTTCAGCACCTTCGACAGCACGAACCGCGGAATGCCGATCCGCTCGCTCGTGAGGAGCGTTCCGCCGGTCCGCCGCAGGTCGTGGGGCCGGATCGTTGGAGTGCCCGCCTGGAGCTTCAGGTGCGGCACGAGCCGTCGCCAGGCGTGGGACAGCGCGGTCGGGAGGATCGACCTTTCCGGATCGCGAGGGGAAGGGAACACGCAGGGGCCGTTGCCGGACAGTTGCAGCGCCTCCTTGATCAAGCGAAGGGCGAGATCCGACAGAGGAACCACGTGCGTCAGGTGGTTCTTCGTCCGCTCGCCGGGAATGGTCCAGGTCCGGGCGCCTAGGTCGATCTCGATCTTGCGCATGCCGGTCACCTCGGCGCGGCGCTGTAGGGTCGTCGCGGCGATCATCACGGCGAGCGCGACCGAACGACCGACGTGCACCTTCTCGATGTCCGACGCCTCCGCGAATCCAATCCAGACGGCCCGCAGTTCGTCGTCGGTCAGGACGCGCTCCCGTGCCTTAAGCCGCGGCACGGCCACGAACTGACAAGGGTTTCTGTCTACGTCCTCCTGCCAGACGGCGAAGGTGAAGATCGCCTGGAGCACGACGCGGCACTGGCGGGCCGTCGTCGGCGCATGCTCGTCGACCACGTCGTTGACGAACGACTGGATGCGTGACCGGGTCAACTCGCCGATCCTATCCTTGCCGAACTCCGGTTCGATCAGACGATCGTAGTAGTAGCGCTCGACCTCGAGCGTCCCGCCGCGCTTCTCGCGTCCGTTCGGCTTGTGCCGTCCACGCGGCGCCTCGCGGAAGTAGCGCTCGGCGATCTCCGCGACCGTCGGCGCCTGCAGCACGGCAGCCGCCTTCGTCTTCGCCTGCCGCTTCGCGGTGGCCGGATCGATGCCGGTATGGATCTTCGCCCGCTCGACTGCCGCAGCGGCTCGGGCATCGTAGAGAGGAACGTCGTCCAGTCGGCCGAGGGATATGCGCTTGCGGTCGCCGGTCGCGTCCCGATAGCGGAAGGTCCACGACTTCACGCCGGCCGGCGTCACCCGCAGCGACAGACCGCGCTCCTTCGTGTCGTTCCATTCGACCAGCTTCCCGGTGACGGACTTCGCGCCGCGGACGAAGGCATCGGTGAGGGCAAGCTGCGGCATCGGCACCTCCGTGGTCCCGCCGTGGTCCCGGAACGATGAAAATCGGTGGGACCACGGGAAACGTATGGAAACAAACTATGCCGGAAAACGCAGGAATAACAAGACGCAAGAAACCTATGGCAACGTCCTGAAACGCCGTAACTCCCATATTCCTAATCTGAGGGTCGCGCGTTCGAATCGCGCCGGGATCACCAGCGATCGCAACCGATCGATGTGTCCGCGCCGCCGTAGCCGGAAGGGACACGACCTCTGCCGTCGTTTTCCGATCTATCGCTGACGGGGGCGGCTTTCTAAGCTGAACGGCGCGCGGTTTGTCGCGAACGGGATCGCCGATGTTCCTGAGTGTTTTCGACCTCTACAAGATCGGCATCGGGCCGTCGTCGTCGCACACGATGGGTCCGATGACGGCGGCGGCACGGTTTCTGGCCGAGCTGAAGGACGGGCGCTGGCCGCGGCCGCACGACGCCGTGGTGGCCCGGCTGCGCGTTTGCCTGCACGGCTCGCTCGCCTTCACCGGCGTCGGGCACGCCACCGACCGGGCGGTGGTGCTCGGCCTTTGCGGCTTCGTTCCGGCCAGCGTCGATCCCGACCGCGTCGACGCGATCGTCGCCGAGGTCGCGGCGAAAGGCGCGGTCCAGCCGGAGGGGCATCCCCCTTACGCCTTCGAGCCGGCGCGCGACCTCGTCTTCGACCGCAAGCACCCCCTGCCGGGCCACGCCAACGGCATGAGCTTCGAGGCGCTGACGCGGGACGGGCAGATGCTGCTGCGGCGCGTCTACTACTCGGTCGGCGGCGGCTTCGTCGTCGACGAGGACGAGTTGCAGCGCCAGCAGTCGGGGGCCGTCCCGGCGGCCGGCGAGGGCGAGAGCGTGCCCTATCCCTTCGCGAGCGCCGCCGAGATGCTGGCGATGGCGGACCGCACCGGCATGTCCATCGCCGACATGCAGCGGGCGAACGAACTCGCCTTCACCTCCGCGCGGGAACTCGACGAACGCCTCGATGCCGTCGCCGGTGCCATGGCGGACTGCATCCGGCGGGGCTTGCGCCAGGAGGGCGTCATGCCCGGCGGGCTCGGGGTGCGCCGGCGCGCCAAGGCGATCCACGACCGCCTGCAGGCGGACGCCGCCCGCAACGTCTTCCAGCCGCTGATGGCGAACGACTGGCTGAGCGTCTACGCCATGGCGGTGAACGAGGAGAACGCCTGCGGCGGCCGCGTGGTGACGGCGCCGACCAACGGCGCGGCCGGCGTCGTGCCGGCGGTGATGGCGTATTTCCGGCACTTCCACGCCGAGGCGGGCCGGGCGCACATGCGCACCTTCCTCTTGACCTCGGCGGCGGTCGGCGGGCTGATCAAGCGCAACGCCTCGATCTCGGGCGCCGAGGTCGGCTGCCAGGGCGAGGTCGGCTCGGCTTCCGCCATGGCGGCGGCGGGCCTCGCGAGCCTCATGGGCGGCTCGCCGGCGCAGATCGAGAACGCCGCCGAGATCGCGCTGGAGCACCATCTCGGCATGACCTGCGATCCGGTCGGAGGGCTCGTGCAGGTGCCCTGCATCGAGCGCAACGCCTTCGGCGCGGTGAAGGCGGTGACGGCGGCGTCGCTCGCGATGAAAGGCGAGGGTTCGCATTTCATGCCGCTCGACAACTGCATCGAGACCATGCGCCAGACCGGCCGCGACATGGACCACCGCTACAAGGAAACCTCCCTCGGCGGCCTCGCCGTCAACCTGCCCGAATGCTGAACTTCGCCGCCCGTCCCGGTGCGGCCTGACGGCTTCGCCGGCGCCCCGACGCGAAAGCCCCCGAGCGAAACGCCGCGATATCCGCTAAAGGCTGCGCCGCGAGGCAACTTCCTTCCACGAAAGCGACTCATGGCCGACCATCACGATCGCACGTTCAGCGCCTTCCTGTTCGACATGGACGGGACGATCGTCAACTCGCTCGCGGTGGTGAACCGGGTCTGGGCCGAGTGGGCGGTAAGGCACGGCGTCGAGGTCGAGGGGTTCCTGCGGACCATGCACGGCATCCGGGCCGCCGAGAACATCCGCCGCCTCGGCCTCGCGGGGATCGACATCGAGCGGGAGGTGGCGGCGGTGACGCTCGCGGAAATGGCGGATGTCGACGGCATCCTCGCGATCGAGGGCGCGGCGGAGTTCCTCGCCGCGCTGCCGCCGGACCGCTGGGCGATCGTCACCTCGGCGCCGCGGGAACTGGCTCTGAAACGGCTCGCGGCCGCCAAGCTGCCGGTGCCGGCCGTTTTCGTCACGGCCGACGACGTCCGGAACGGCAAGCCGGCGCCGGACTGCTTCCTGCTCGCGGCCGAACGGCTCGGCGTCGCGATCCGCGACTGCCTGGTGTTCGAGGACGCGCCCGCGGGGATCGAAGCCGCGGAAGCGGCCGATGCCGCCGTCATGGTGGTCACCGCCGCCCATTCGCATGCCTTCGACACCGCGCATCCGACGATCGCGGGCTACGCCGTGCTCCTGCCGACGCCGGACGGCGAAGCCGGCTTGCGGCTTTCCCGCGCGGCCTGAGCCGGGAGAAAGCACCCCTTGCCGACTGCCGAGCCTCGTGCCGGATAGATAGGGGAGATGGTGCGGGTGGTCGGACTCGAACCGACACGTATTGCTACGGCGGATTTTGAGTCCGCTGCGTCTACCGATTCCGCCACACCCGCGCGGTCGGACTTCCCTATATCGCAGCGCCCGAAGGAAGGCCAGTCGGGGCCTGCGGCGGTCCGCCCGCCCGCGAACCACGGCAGCGCGGTGGAAACCCGGCCGGGCGGAGCCATCTTCACGACACCCGCGGGACCGATGTTGCGAGCGCTCGCCGTCCGCAGCCGCCCGAGATCGATCGGAGGAAAAGCCGCATGACCGAGTCCGGCAAGGTGCGATGGGGCGTCCTGTCGACGGCGAAGATCGGCCGCGAGAAGGTGATCCCCGCCATGCAGCGAGGCGAGCGCTCCCACGTGGCGGCGATCGCCTCGCGCGATGCGGCGACGGCGCGGAAGGTGGCCGATGCGCTCGGCATCGGGACGGCCTACGGCTCCTACGAGGAACTGCTGGCGGACCCGGAGATCGAGGCGATCTACAACCCGCTGCCGAACCATCTGCACGTCCCGTGGTCGGTCCGGGCGCTGGAGGCCGGCAAGCACGTCCTCTGCGAGAAGCCGGTGGCGCTGACGGCCGACGAGGCCGGGCAACTCGTTGACGCCTCGAAGCGCACCGGCAAGCTCGTCTTCGAGGCCTTCATGGTGCGCCATCATCCGCAATGGCGAGAAGCCCGCGAGATCGTCCGGAGCGGGCGCATCGGCGAGGCGCGCGCCGTCCAGACCGTCTTCGCCTACTATCTCGACGACCCAGGCAACGTGCGAAACCAGGCCGATATCGGCGGCGGCGGGCTCTACGACATCGGCTGCTACGCCATCGCGACGGCGCGCTTCCTGTTCGGGGCGGAGCCGGAGCGCGTCGTCGGCACGATCGACCGCGATCCGCGGTTCGGCACCGACCGGATGACCACCGGCATCGCCGAGTTTCCCGGCAACCGGCATCTCGGCTTCGTCTGCGCGACGCAGCTCGTGCCCGTCCAGCGCGTCGAGGTGCTCGGCACGAAGGGGCGGCTCACCGTCGAGATTCCGTTCAACGCTCCGAACGACCGGCCGACCCGGATCGTCGTGGACGACGGGCGTGACCTCCACGGCACCGGCGCGGAGGCGATCGAGTTCCCGGTCGCCGACCAATACACGCTGCAGGGCGACGCCATCTCGGCTGTGATCCAGGGCGAGGCGAGCCTCGAATGGGGCATCGAGGATGCCGTCCTCAACATGCGGGTGATCGACGCCTTCTTCCGCTCGAGCGAGCGGAACGGCTGGGAGCAGCCCTGAATCGCGCCGTTCAGGCCGCCGGCGGCAGGACCTTGCCGGGGTTGAGGATGCCGTTCGGGTCGAGCACTGCCTTGATCGCCTGCATCACTTCCACCGCCTCGGCCCCGTGCTCGGCAACGAGGTATTTCGACTTGCCGTAGCCGACGCCGTGCTCGCCCGTGCAGGTGCCGCCGAGGGCGAGCGTTCGCTCGATCAGCCGCGCGTTCAGCCGCTCGACCGCCGCCATCTCGGCCGGGTCCGCGGTGTCGATGACGTAGCTCATGTGGAAGTTGCCGTCGCCGACATGGCCGACCGCCGCGACCGGGAAGGGTGCTTCGGCCGCATCCGCCAGCGAGGCCTTGATGCATTCGGCCATGCGCGACACCGGTACGCAGGCATCCGTCGCCCAGACGGTCGCGCCGGGGCGGAGCGCCAGCATCGCGTAGTGGAACTCGTGGCGGGCGTGCCAGAGCCGCGCCCGGTCTTCCGCGCCGGTCGCCCGGTCCCAGCCCTCGCCGCCGTTCGTCTTCGCGAGGTCCGCCACCGTTTCCGCCTGTTCGGCCAGCGCCGCCGGGCTGCCGGCGAACTCGAAGAACAGCGTCGGACGTTCGGCGAGGCCGAGGCCGCTGTGCCGGTTCACGGCGGCGATGGCGCGGGCGTCGAGGAACTCCATCCGCCCGACCGTGACGCCACACTGCACGGTCTCGATCGCGGTGCGGAGCGCGCTCGAAATGTCCGGAAAGGCGCAGACCGCGGCGGACACCGCCTCCGGCACGCCGTGGAGGCGCACGGTCACTTCGGTGATGACGCCGAGCGTGCCTTCCGAGCCAACGAAGAGCCGCGTCAGATCGTAGCCGGCCGACGACTTCTTCGCCCGCGTCGCGGTGCGCACGATCCGCCCGTCGGCAAGGACGACGGCGAGGGAGACGACGTTGTCGCGCATCGTGCCGTAGCGCACCGCCGCGGTGCCGGAAGCGCGCGTCGCCGCCATGCCGCCGAGCGTCGCGTCGGCGCCGGGATCGATCGCGAAGAACAAGCCGGTGTCGCGCAGATGCGTGTTGAGGGCCTTCCGGGTGACGCCGGCCTGCACCGTCGCGTCGAGGTCTTCCGGGTGCACGGCGAGAACTGCGTCCATCCGGCGCATGTCGAGCGAGATGCCGCCGCGCAGCGCCGCGACATGGCCTTCGAGCGAGGTGCCGGCCCCGAAGGCGACGATCGGCACCCGGTGCTCGTTGCAGAGACGGACGATCGCGGCGACCTCTTCCGTCGTCAGCGGGTAGCAGACCGCGTCCGGCAGCGCGGCCGGATGGTAGGACTCGCCCCGGCCGTGGTGCTCGCGGTCCGAGGCCGAGGTCGAGCAGCGGTCGCCGAGGAGTTGCTTCAGCCGCGAGACGAGGGCGGCCACGCCGTCGCCGGGATGGAGATCGCGCTGCAGCATGGGTCGACGCCTTCTTCGGTGGCCGGTGCCGCTTCTCGCCGGCCGGACTGAGCGGCCCGAGCGGTTGACGGCGGATATCGGCTGTGATGCTCCAGGAGCCAAGCCAGCGCAACCGCGACCGGAGCCAGCCGCCCATGTCGAACGCCGCCGCGACCATCCGCGCCTCCGCTGCCGATCTCGCCCGGCGGCTCGATCTCTGCCTCGCCGAGGCCGGCGCTTCGGAAGCCTCGCGCGGCGCATGCGTCGCGGCGCTCCTGCACGCCTCGCGGCTCGGCGTCGACAGCCACGGCGCGCGGCTCGTCGTCCATTACGCCGAAGTGCTGCGCGAAGGGCGGGTGAACGGCGACCCGCAGCTTCGCGTCACACGCACGGGGGCCGCGACGGCGGTGGTCGACGGCGACGATGGGCTCGGCCACTTCGCCGCCTATCGCGCCGCGCGGGAAGCCGTGGACCTGGCGAAGGAAGCGGGCGTCGGAGCGGTCGGCGTCGTGCGCTCGTCGCATTTCGGCGCGGCGGGGGCCTATGCGAAAGCCGTCGCCGATGCGGGCATGGTCGGTTTCGCCACCACCAACAGTGACTCGGCGGTCGCCCTCTTCGGCGGCGCGGCGCCGTTCCACGGCACGAACCCGCTCGCCTTCGCCGCTCCCAGCGGCGGGGAGCGGCCCTGGCTCCTCGACATGGCGACCTCCTCGATCCCGTTCAACCGCGTCTTCCTCTACCGGACGCTCGGGCTCGAACTCCCCGAAGGGGTCGCGGCGGACGGGGATGGCGCGCCGACGCGGGACGCCAGGGCGACGGAGATGCTGCTGCCGGCCGGCGGCCCGGAATTCGGCTTCAAGGGCGCCGGGCTCGCCGGCGTCGCGACTGTGCTCTCGGCGGTGCTGCAGGGCATGGCGATCGACCCCGCGATGCTGCCGATGGCCGGCGAGGCGGTCGACAAGCGGACGCCGCGCGGCATGGGGCATTTCGTGCTGGCGATCGATCCCGCCTGCTTCGGCGGCGCGGCCGTGTTCGAAGCGGGTATGCGGAGCTACCTCGCCGCGCTTCGCGGCGCGCCGGCGCGGCCGGGCGAGAGCGTGATGGCGCCGGGCGACCGGGAATGGCGCACCGAACGGGAGCGCGAGCGGGACGGCATCCCGGTCGATCCGGAGACGGCGCGGTTCCTCGGACTGGATAGGTAAGCCGGCGCATGAGCGATCTCCTCGCGGTCGGCACCTATACCGAGACGATGCCGCACGTGACCGCGCGTGGCACCGGCATCCATCTCCTCGGCTTCGACCGACGGACCGGCGCGATCACCGACGGACCGGCGGTGCCCGGCTCACGCAACCCGACCTACCTGACCGCCAACCGGGCCGGTACGCGGCTCTACGCCGTGGAGGAGATCGGCGAAGCGGAGGGAGCGAGCGCCGACATCTACCGGCTCGACGCTGCCGCACCCACCCTGACGCTGCTGGAACGCCTGCCGGCCCTCGGCGGCGCGCCGTGCCATGTCGCGCTCGACGGTGACGAGCGCCGCCTGTTCGTGTCCAACTATGCGGCCGGCACTTTCATCACCTATCCGCTGCGACCCGACGGCTTGGCGGCCGGCGAGGGGCATCGCATCCGGCGCGTCGGCAGCGGCCCGAACCGGGCGCGGCAGGAAGGCTCGCACATCCACCAGGGCGTCCCGACGCCGGACGGCCGGCACGTCCTCGTCGCCGACCTCGGCGCGGACGAGATCGCGCGCTTTCCGCTGACGGGATCGACCGTCGCGCCGGAACCCGATCTCGTCGTGCAGACCCCACCCGGCGGCCTGCCGCGGCACCTCGCCTTTCTCGGCGATGGCAAGATTGTCGCCGTCGTCCTGGAACTCGGCGGAACGGTGGAGCTCTACGGCTATGACGGGACCGGGCTGGAGCATCGCGTCAGCGCCGCGACGCTGCCGCCCGATTGGACCGGTCCGGTCGCCGCTGCGGCCATTCGCGCCCATCCGAACGGGCGCTTCCTCTACGTCTCCAACCGCGGCCACGACAGCCTGGCCGGCTTCGAGCTGGCGGCGGACGGCTGTTCGCTGCGGACGCTCGGCTGGTGGCCGTCGGGCGGCCGGACGCCGCGCGACTTCATCCTTACCGACGACGGCCGCTTTCTCGTCGCCGCCCATCAGGACAGCGACAGCATCGTGGTCTTCGCGATCGATCCGGGAAATGGCGCGCTGACGCCGGTGGCGGAAAAGGGGGGCATCGGCAGCCCGGTCTCGCTCCATCTCGTCCGGCGCGGCTGAGACGCCGCGCCGGACGATGGCCAACGTCACATGCTGGCGACGAGCTTTTGCGCGTGGTCCGCGTGCATCTCGATCACCGGCAGCGTTTCCTGCGCGAAGGCCTTGACCTTGCTGTCGTCGCCGTTGCCGGAATAGGTGCGGAACAGCATGACGGCTTCCATGTGCGAATGCGCCTGCATGTCGACATAGAGCGTCTCGAACTCGGAGGCCTTCGCTGCTTCGAGCTGCTTCAGCATCGCCGCCTGCTTCGGGCTCAGCTTCGCGCCCATCTTCATCTTATCGCCGAGCGCCGCTTTGAGGCCCTTCGTCGACTTTTCGTGGTCCGCGATCATCTGGCTCGCGAACTCCTTCAACTCGGCGCTCTTCGCCTTCTCCTTCGCGATCTCGCTGGAGCGGATCTCGAACTGGTCGGAGGCCGCGGCCGCCTTGGCGAAGTCGGCGGTCGAAACCTTCATCGCCGGGTCGGCCTTGCTGGCGTCGGCGAGGCTTTGCGCCCCGGCACCTGCCGCGCCGCCGCAGAGGAGGAAGGCGGCGCAGAGGCCGGCATGGATCGTCTTCATCGGTCGTTTCTCCCTTGCTGCCCGCATCACATTCCGCCTCCGAAAGCCTTCTTGAGGTCCGCCGCGGCCAGATCCTCGGCCTGTTTCGCTTCGTCCACGACCTTGCCCATGCCGAAGAACTCGTGCGTCACGCCCGGATAGGTCTTCACGTTCACCTCGACGCCGGCGCTCTTCAGCTTTCCGGCATAGGTCTCGCCTTCCGAGCGCAGCGGATCGAGCTGGGCCAGGATCACCGTCGCCGGCGCGACGCCGGCGAGGTCGTCGCGGTTCACGAGGTCGAGCCGCTTGTCGGCGGCCGCGGACTTCGCCGGCAGCACCTCCTTGAAGAACCAGGCCATATCCTTGGCGCTCAAGGGAACGGTGCTCGGGTTTTCCTTATAGGAGGGCGTGTCCATATCCTTGCCGGCGACCGGGTAGACCAGAAGCTGGTGCACCGGCGTGGTGATCTTGGCCTCCTTCGCCATCAGCGCGACATTGGCGGCGAGGTTGCCGCCGGCGCTCTCGCCCGCCACCGCGACACGCTTCGAATCGGCGTTGAGCGCCCCGCCGTTCTCCACCAGCCATTTGTAGGCGGCGAAGGCGTCCTCGTGCGCGGCCGGGAACTAGTGCTCCGGCGCGTGCCGGTACTCGACCGACACGACCACCGCGTTCGCGCCGAGCGCCAAGGCGCGGGGCGTCGCGTCGTAGGTGTTGATGTCGGCGATCACCCAGCCGCCGCCGTGATAGTAGACCACCAGCGGGAACGGTCCTTGGCCCTTCGGCATGTATGCCCGGGCAAGGAGGCTGCCACCCTCGGTCGGGATGGCGAAGTCCTTGGTCGCGACCTTGGCTTCGGGATCCGGCGAGACGCCCTTCTCGCGCTGCACCGCGGCGGCGGCGTCGGCGGGTGAAGCCTGCATGCGCGCTTCCGGCACGCTCAAGGTCGCGACGGGCTTGGCGTCGAGTCGCTTCAGCTCGGTCAGCACCGCCTGCATCTGGCTGTTCGGCTTTGCGTCTCGAGCTTCGGCGCTCTTCGCCTCCTGCGCCAGCGTCGGGCTCGCCATCGGCGTCGCCAGTGCGGATGCGGCGAGTAGCAGCGCCGCATATCGGATGGGGCGGTTCATTCGGGTCCTCCGGGAATTCGACTTTCGTCGCGGAGGAAGGGCGGAGGCGAGGGTCCGTTCCGCGATCCGGCGCGGCGTCCCGGTTTATTCCTTGCCCGGCAACCTATTGCCGCAAAACGCGAATCGAACGGACGAGAGATCGCTCCCCCGCCCGCCGAGCCGTCGCGGCGGTATGCGCTAGCGGGCGATGCGCCAAAGTTCGGTCGGGAGACTCGCGGGCGCGTCCGGCTTGAAGAAGCTCATCTCCGGGATGTGCGAAGTCGTGACGTAGACCGTGCCGTCCGGCCCTTCCGCAAAGGTGTCCGGCCAGTTCAGCCGCTCGTCCTTCACCAGCACCTCCAGCTTGCCCGACGGCCCGGCGTCGAGGTCGCGCAGCTTGACGGAATCGTCCTCCGGCGAGGAGACATACATGTCGCCGCTTTCCTTGCCGATCAGCAGGCCGTCCGCGACGCCGTTCTCGCCGAAGGGCTCGACCTTGTCCGCGACGTCCATGCCCTTCCCCAACCCGGTCTCGACGAGGTCCTTCGTCGGCACGCGGTAGAGTTTCGTGCCCTTGATCGCCTGCCAGTAGAGGTACTGCCCGTCCTTCGACAGCGCGATGCCGTCGGCCGAGAACTCGACGCCGCGCCCGTCCGGCCGCACCACCGGCTTGCCGTCCGCCGTGACCTTCAAGCCCTTCTCCACCTGCGTCGAGGGATGGCCGTCGAGGACTCGGCTAGCCTTGCCGGATTCGAGGTCGACCACGACGAGCGCGCCCTTCGCGCCGGAATCGGTGATGAAGGCGTGGCGGCCGTCCCGCGAGAAGCGCACGTCGTTGAGATAGGAGCCCTGCGGGGCGGCGGTCTCGTCGAAGGAGATGGTCTTCGACACCTCGTTGGTCTTCAAGTCCACCTTCACTAGCTTCGGGCCGCCGGCGACGATCAGCGCCTGCGCCGGGGCGGCGGCATCGAGCACCCAGAGGCTGCCGCGTCCGTCCGCGACGACGCTCTGGACGCAGACGAAATGCTGCTGCGGCGCCAGCTCGTCCTTCTTCGCGTTGCGCCACGCGTTCCAGTCGGCGTCCGGATAGGGCTTGACCGAGCCGTCCTTCGCGACTTCCGCGACGGAGACCGGTGAATCCTCCGTCCAGCGCGGGAAATTCACGAAGATGCGGCCGTCCTCAGCGACGGTGACGCCGGTCACCTGATGCGGGAACTCGGCGACCTTCTCGAGCCGGGCCTTTTCCTGCGCGGCGGCCGGGTTCGCGCCCGTGCCGATCGAGACGCCGGCCGCGAGCCCAAGTGCGAGAAGCTTCAAACGCATGCGTTTTCTCCCTTCGCGCCGGCGCGGCGCGGTTGTGCTTGCCAGCCGAGCTAGAAGCCGTCCCGCCCTGCGCAACGGCCGAGGACGCAGGAGTTCGGTAGACGGGTACGTACTGCGGAAACGAACGCCTTCTAGGCGGAGACCAGTCCCGGCAGGCGGTAGGCCTCGACGGCGTTGCGGCCGAAGATGCGCTCGCGATCCGCCTCGCTCCGGTCGGCGAGGCATTCCTCCAGCGCCGCCTTCACTTGCGCATAGCTCGCCGCGACGAGGCAGACCGGCCAGTCGGTGCCGAACATCGCGCGCTCCACCCCGAAGATGCGGAGCGCCTCGTCGACATAGGGTTTCAGGTCGGCCAGCCGCCAGTTCGCCCAGTCCGCCTCCGTCACCATGCCGGAGAGCTTGCACCAGACATGGTCGCGATGCGGTGCGAACTCCCGCATCGGTGCCGCCCAGGGTTCGAAGCCGCCATGCGCGATGTCGGGCTTGGCGATGTGGTCGAGCACGAAGCGGAGGTTCGGGAAGTCGGCGACCGTCCGCAGCACCGCCGGCAGATGCCGCACCTTCGGCACGAGGTCGAAAACGAGACCGCTATCGGCCACCGCCGCGAGGCCGCGCCGGACGTCGTCCCGCAGCAGCCATTCGTCGTCCGGCTCCTCGTGGATCAGGTGGCGGATGCCGACCAGCCAGCGCCCGTTCGGACCCGCGCGGAGCTCGGCCAGCGTGTCGCCGACGCCCGGATCGGTGAGATCGGCCCAGCCGACGACCCCGGCGACGAGCTCGTGGCTCCCGGCGATCTCCAGGAACTCGCGCGTCTCGGCCGCCGCATTCTGCACCTGCACGAGGACAGTGCGCTCGACGCCCGCTTCCCGTGCCAGCGGTTCGAGGTAGGCCACGCCGAAGACGCGCCGGATCGGCTGGAACGGGCCGTCCAGCCAGCCGAAGTCGCCGCGATCCGGGTCCCAGAAGTGCTGGTGCGCATCGATGACGGGCGCGGTCACGGGCGGCTCCTACCAGCGGTGATGGACGTGCGGGGCGATGTCGGTGTCGTAGATCGCCGCGATCTCGCGCATCGTATCGGCGTCGAGCGCGGGGAGGTCGGCGGCCCCGGCATTCGCCTTGGCTTGGCTCGCACTCTTCGCGCCGGGGATCGCGACGGTGATGCCGTCGTTCATCAGGATCCAGCGCAGCGCGAACTGCGCCATCGTGGCGTCGCCCTTCACCAGCGGACGCAGCTTCTCGACGGCTTCCAGCCCCGTCTCGTAGGGCACGCCGGAGAAGGTCTCGCCGACGTCGAACTTCTCGCCGTGTCGGTTGAACTGCCGGTGGTCGCTCTCGTCGAATCGGGTGTCCGGCTTGAACTTGCCGGTCAGGAGCCCGCTCGCCAGCGGCACGCGGGCGATGACGCCGACGCCGCGCTCCTTCGCGAGGCCGAGAAAGCGCTCGGCCGGCTTCTGGCGCATGATGTTGTAGATGATCTGGACGCTCGCGACGTTCGGGTACTCGATCGCCTGCAGCGCCTCGTCCACCGTCTCGACGCTGACGCCGTAGTTCCTGAGCTTGCCGGCCGCGACGAGCTCGTCGAGCGCGCCGAACACCTCGGGGCGATCGTAGACCTCGGTCGGCGGGCAGTGGAGCTGGACGAGGTCGAGCGTGTCGGTGCGAAGGTTCTCCCGGCTCCGGTCGATGAAGGCTTCGAGGTTCGCACGCGTGTAGCCGTCCGCTACGTGCGGATTGAGCCGGCGGCCGGCCTTGGTCGCGACGAAGGGTTTCTCGCCGCCGCGCTCCGCGAGGACCTCGGCAATGAGTTTCTCGGAGCGCCCGTCGCCGTAGACGTCGGCCGTGTCGATGAAGGTCATGCCGCTGTCCAGCGCGGCGTGCAGCGCGGCTTTCGCGTCGTCGGCCTCGACATGGCCCCAGCTCGCGCCGATGGCCCAGGCTCCGAAGCCGATCTCGCTCACCTCGCGGCCGATCCGGCCGAACGTCCTCGATTGCATGGCTGATGCCTCCCGAATGCCGGCGGCGACGCGCACCGCCTTCAACCCCCAAGACTTCTAGCGCCGGCGGCCGCTTCTCCCAGTGCGGCGCGCCGCGGTCTTTCCTCAGTCAGGCGGCGGCTTCGGTGATTTGGGTCTGCTCGCCGAGGCCTTCGATGCCGAGCCGGATGGTCTGGCCGGGCTTCAGGTATTGCGGCTCCGGCTTCAGCCCCATCCCGACGCCGGGCGGCGTGCCGGTGGAGATGACGTCGCCCGGCTGCAGGCTCATGAACTGCGAGATGTAGGAAACCAGCATGTCGACCGGGAAGATCATCGTCTTCGTCGAGCCGTTCTGCCGCTGGACGCCGTCGACCGTCAGCCACATCGAAAGATTCTGCGGGTCGGCCACCTCGTCGCGCGTCACCAGCCAGGGGCCGATCGGGCCGAAGCTGTCGGCCGACTTGCCCTTCGTCCATTGCCCGCCGCGCTCGGTCTGGAAGGCGCGCTCCGACACGTCGTTGACGAGGCAGTAGCCGGCGACGTGGTTCATCGCGTCGGCTTGGGTCACGTAGCGCGCCTCGCGGCCGATCACGACGCCGAGCTCGACCTCCCAGTCGGTCTTCGTCGAGCCGCGCGGGATGATCACCGGATCGTTCGGGCCGGTGATCGCGCTCGTCGCCTTCATGAACAGGATCGGCTCCTGCGGGATCGGCGCGCCGGTCTCGGCCGCGTGGTCGGCATAGTTCAGCCCGACGCAGATGAACTTGCCGACCCCGGCGACGCAGGACCCGAGGCGGCCCGGCTCGGCGACTTCCGGCAGGAGGCCAAGGTCGAGGGCGGCGATCTCGGCCAGGCCCTCCGGCGTCAGCCAGCGACCGGAAAGGTCGGGAACCTCGGCAGACAGGTCGCGCACCCGGCCGGCGGCGTCGAGGATGCCGGGTTTCTCCGAGCCCTTCCGGCCGTAGCGCAGGAGCTTCATCGGTTTGTCCTTGTCGAGATCAGGCGTTGGACCAGCCGCCGTCGACGACGATGGCCTGGCCGGTCATGAAGGCGGACTCTGGCGAAGCGAGGAAGACCACCAATTCGGCCACCTCTTCCGGCGTGCCGAGCCGGCCCATTGGCTGGCGGGCGATGAAGGCGGCGCGCGCCGTCTCGTAGTCGCCGACGGCGCGCATCCGGTCGTGCAGCGACGGGCTGTCCACCGTGCCGGGGCAGATGGCGTTGGCGCGGATGCCTTGTCCGACGAAGTCCAGCGCCACCGACTTCGTCATGCCGACCACCGCCGCCTTGGTCGCACCGTAGACGAAGCGGCGCGGCGCGGCGATCACGCTGGAGGCGACGGACGCCATGTTGACGATGGTGCCGCCGCCGCGGGAGACCATGCCGGGCAGGAACGCCCGCATCATCCGGTACATGGCGCGCACGTTCAGATCGACCGAGAAGTCGAAGGCGTCCTCGTCGCAGTCGAGGATCGTGCCGTCGTGGACGAAGCCGGCGCAGTTGAACAGGATGTCGGGCGCGTCCCGCCCCGCGGCGAAACCCGCGACCGCGTCGCGGTCGAGGACATCGAGCGCTTGCGCCCGGATGTTCGGCGTCTCGGCCAGCGAGGCGAGCTTATCCGGATCGAGGTCGGTCGCCGTGACGAGCGCGCCTTCGCGGGCGAGCGCGATCGCCGCGGCGCGGCCCATGCCCTGGCCGGCGGCCGTCACCACGGCCGTGAGACCCTTCACCCGATCCGTCATCCTTGCGAACCCTCCCTCGCACCCATCCTAGAGGCGCCGGACCGCCCGTCCAGCCTCAGACCACCTGGAAGCCGCGGGCGAACGGGTCGCGGTCGTCGATGAAGATCGTGTTGATGCCCGTCAGCCGCGCCCAGCCGGCGATCGAGGGCACGACGCCGCTCCGCTCGCCGACCCGGACCTCGCGCTCGACCCGGCCCTTGAACAGCGAGCCGATGATCGATTCGTGCACGAAGTCGTCGCCGGGCTGGAGCTTGCCCTTCGCCGCCCATTGCGCGATCCGCGCCGAGGTGCCGGTGCCGCAAGGGGAGCGGTCGATCGCCTTGTCGCCGTAGAACACGGCGTTCCGGGCCGTCGCACCTTCCACCGTCGGCGCGCCGGTCCAGAGGATGTGGCTGAGGCCGCTGATGTCCGGCTTCTCGGGATGCACGAACTCGTAGCGCTGGTTCAGGGCGGTGCGGAGCTGGCCGGACATCTGGACGAGTTGCGAGGCGGTGAAGTCCGCCATGTCGCGGAAGTTCTTCTGCGGGTCGACGATGGCGTAGAAGTTGCCGCCATAGGCGACGTCGACGTGGAGCGTGCCCAGCGCCGGGCTCTCCACCTCCAGCCCTTCCGAATGGAGGAAGGCCGGCACGTTGACGAGCCGCACCTCCTCGACGTGCTCGCCTTGTCTCTCGTAGGTCGCGACGACCAGCCCGGCCGGCGTGTCGAGGTTGAGCGTGCCTTCGGTCTTCGGCCGCACCAGGCCGTGCTCCACCGCCATCGTCACCGTGCCGATCGTGCCGTGGCCGCACATCGGCAAACAGCCGCTCGTCTCGATGAACAGGACGCCGACGTCGCAGTCCGCCCTTGTTGGGGGATAGAGGATCGAGCCGGACATCATGTCGTGGCCGCGCGGCTCGAACATCAGCCCGGTGCGGATCCAGTCGAAGTCGGAGAGGAAATGCGCCCGCCGCTCCAGCATGGTCGCGCCTTCGAGCAGCGGGCCGCCGCCGGCGACGAGCCGCACCGGGTTGCCGCAGGTATGGCCGTCGAGGCAGAAGAAGCTGTGGCGCGCCATCGGGTCAGTTCCCTTCGCGGAATCGTCTGGGGTCGAACGGCCGGGCGTCGATCGCGGGCGCGCGCCCGGCCAGAAGGTCGGCGACGAGCCGGCCGGTCGCGGCGGACTGCGTCAGGCCGAGATGCCCGTGGCCGAAGGCGTAGACGATCGTCGCGCCGGCATGCGAGCGCCCGATCACGGGGAGCGAGTCCGGCATCGAGGGGCGGAAGCCCATCCACTGCCGGCCGCCTTCCGTTCGGAGCGCCGGCATGAAGCGCTTCGCCTTCGCCAGCATCGCCTCCGAGCGCCGGAAGTTGGGCGCGAGTTCCAGGCCGCCGAACTCCACCGCGCCGCCGACCCGGAGGCCGGTCTCGAGCGGCGTCACCACGAAGCCGTGGCCGCCGAAGACGAGCTGGCGGCGCAGATCGAAGCTCCCCGGCGGCAGCGTCGTGTTGTAGCCGCGCTCGGTGTCGAGCGGCACCCGGTCGCCGAGCCCGGTGGCGAGCGCCTTCGACCAGGCCCCGGCCGCGAGCACCGCCTGGCGCGCCGCGATCGCCGAGCCGTCGGCGAGGACGATCCGCGCGCCGCCGCCGTTCACCGCCTCGATCCGCCGCACCTCGGCCTTCACGAGCCGGCCGCCGCGGGCGAAGACGGTTTCCGCCAGCGCCACGGCGAAACGGTGCGGGTCGGAGACGGTCTGCCATTCGGGCACGAAGGTGCCGCGGACGAAGCGGAGATCGAGGCCCGGCTGCAGCGCGTCGATCTCGCCCCGGTCGACGTGCCGGAAGCCGATCCCCTCGGCGGCGCGCCGCTCCCAGTTGGCTTTCGAGAATTCGAGCTCCCGCTCGCTCTCGTAGACTTCGAGGCAGCCGTCCGAGCGGATCATGCTCCCTAGCCCCGCCGCGGCGATCCTTTTCTCCATTTCGGCGCGCGCGAGCCGCATCATCGCGGCCTGGGCTTTCAGCGAGCGCTCGAAGGCCGCCCGGCCGCTCGCCCGCCAGAAGCCGAACAGCCAGGGCGCGATGCGGTGCGCGTAGGCGGGACGCACGGTGAGCGGCCCCAGCGGGTCGAGCAACCAGCGCGGCGCGCGGCGCATGATGCCGGGCGAGGCGAGGGGCAGGACGTCGGAAAAGGCGAAGGCGCCGGCATTGCCGAAGCTCGCGCCTTCCGCGACGCCGCCCCGGTCGATCAAAACGACGCTGCGGCCCTCGTCCTGCAGGGCGAGCGCCGTCATGATCCCGACGATGCCCGCGCCGACCACGGCGACGTCCGCCTCGGCAGCGCTCACGATGTCAGCTCCACGGCGGCCCTCATCATCGCCTCGTGCCCGCCGGCATGCCCGATCCCATGCCGCTTCATTCGCCCCTGATCAGGTTGGTGATTTTACTGCTGAGGTTTTGCATGGTGAAGGGTTTGGTGACGACGTGCATGCCGGGGTCGAGGT
>NZ_VZDO01000026.1 GCF_008802405.1 Plantimonas leprariae | reverse complement strand
CACCCCGTCCAGGCGCCAGGCCGCCGCCGCCGCCACGAGAACCTGCAGGCACTGCCCGCCCAGCCGCTGCACCTGCGAAGCGTCCAGCTCCACCGCCCGGCCCCGTAACCCCGCCAACGACCCATGCAACGGCATCGCCGCACGTACATCCAAGACTGACGGTAATTCCAACGTCGCCACCTTGCGTGACGACTTGCGGGTGGTCATCTGCGCCTCCTGCCCCCAGTACAGCGGTCGAGCCCATCGTGCGAAGCAGCCGCCTTCCGCTGCCCGGCGGGGCGGCTCGTCTCGCGATGACCGAAAGCTACACTGAACTCTTTAATGGACGGTGTAGTACTGCCGTCCAGTTCGGCTCGTTTCGACTTGCCGTCGATCGCGTCCAATATAGTGAAGGCCGGCTTTACCTCGCCGAAACCGGGTTAATCCTTGTTTTCCATGATGACGAAGCCGAGTCTTCTTTCGGATATGGAGGAGCGCAGGCGGCGGCGAAGGTCTTCGAGATCGAACCAATGCCGAACAGGGCATCGGAGGCCGCCGATGCGCCGGTCGTCCCGAGGCGACGCCGGAGGCAGAAACGAAGCCGGCGTTCAGTGGCCCGGCGCCAACGGCCTGCCCAGCACGTCGCACTCCCCCAGCGCTGAACGGATCGCGGTATCCGCCGCCACTCCGACCGCAGCCTGTCCGTCCTCGCCCGGCGCTCAGTCGTTCGGCTCGCCCTTGCGGCCGATCGCCTCGACATATTCGTAACCGGCGCGCCAGGCGGCGGCGCGTCCGGCATCGTCCGGCCCGTAGGGACAGCGCGCTTCCGGCTCGGCGTTGGTCGCCGCGACCCGGCCCTCCTCGTAGGCAATCTTTTCCTCGTCGGTCATGGCGGCATCCCGTTTCCCGGCAGCAACGGCCAGGACACCGACCGGTTGCTGCGCGAAGGCACGCACCGTCAGGAAGCCTCGCCGCCGGCCACCGGCGTCCAGAGGACGTCCTCGATCCGCCGCGCGCCCGTCGCCAGCATCGCGAGGCGGTCGAAGCCGAGCGCGATGCCTGCGGCTTCCGGCATGATCCGCAAGGCGGCGAGGAAATCCTCGTCGACGGGATAGCGCTCCCCGTAGATGCGTTCCTTCTCGTCCATGTCGGCCTCGAAGCGGCGGCGCTGCTCGGCCGCGTCGGTCAGTTCGCCGAAGCCGTTGGCGAGCTCGACGCCGCAGGCATAGAGTTCGAAGCGCTCGGCGACGCGCCCGTCGCCCGGTTTCGGCCGGGCGAGCGCCGCTTCCGGCACGGGATACTCGCAGAGCACGGTCGCGCGCCCTTCGCCCAGCCGCGGCTCGATCCGCTCCACCATGACGCGGCTGAAGAGATCGCTCCACGTATCGTCCGGCGCGGTGCGGATGCCGGCCGCGGCCAGCGCCGCGCGAAGCCCGTCGCGGTCCGTGCCGCCGTCCGGGTCGACGGTGGCGAGGAGGTCGATGCCGGCGAAGCGGCGGAATGCCTCGGCGACCGTCAGTCGTTCCGGCGGGCGGTAAGGATCGGCCTCCCGGTCCCGGAAGCGAAAGGTTTTCGCGCCCGCGGTCTCGGCGGCAAGCGCGACGAGCGCGGCGCAGTCCGCCACCAGCCGCTCGTAGGGCTCGCCCGTCCGGTACCATTCCAGCATGGTGAATTCGGGATGATGCAGGACCCCCCGCTCGCGGTTGCGCCAGACGGGGCCGAGCGAGAAGATGCGCTCTTCGCCCGCCGCCAGCAGCTTCTTCGCCGCGAATTCCGGCGAGGTATGGAGGTAGAGCGGGGAGCGCGCGCCGTCCGGCCCGACGAGTTCCGTCGCGAAGGCGGCGAGATGCGTCTCGTTGCCGGGCGAGACCTGCAGGCACGCCGCCTCGATCTCCGTGAAGCCGCCGTCCTCGAACCAGCGCCGGAACGCCGTCCGGATGCGGCCGCGCTGGAGAAGCCGAGGGCGGCGGTCGGCGTGGACGGCGGGCGTCCACCAGGGCGAGGCTCTGGTCATGATCGGGGTCCGGCTCGGCGGGCGCGACGGCTGGCGGTCGCGGCGAAGATGCGCTAGGGCGGGCGCCAGCGCCGTTTTTCAGGCCCCCTCCAACGATAATTCAGGATATCCGCCCGTGGTGAAGGTGATCGCCAGTTCGCTCCGCAAAGGCAACGTCGTCGAGCGGGACGATGGCAAGCTCTATGTGATTCTGTCGGCCGAGAACATCCATCCCGGCAAGGGCACGCCGGTGACGCAACTCGACATGCGCCGCATCGTCGATGGCGTGAAGGTGTCGGACCGCTACCGCACCACCGAGCAGGTGGAGCGCGCCTTCGTGGAAGACCGCGAGCACACCTTCCTCTATTCCGACGGCGAGGGGTTCCACTTCATGAACCCCGAATCCTACGAGCAGGTGGCGGTGCCGCCGGACGTGCTCGGCGACCAGGCGGCCTATCTGCAGGAAGGTATGGCGGTCTACCTGTCGCAGCACAACGGCGTGCCGCTGTCGGTGGTGCTGCCGCAGCGCGTCACCTTCGAGGTGGTGGAGACCGAGCCGGTGACCAAGGGCCAGACCGCCTCCTCGTCCTACAAGCCGGCGATCCTGTCGAACGGCGTGCGCACCACGGTGCCGCCGCACATCTCGGCCGGCACGCGTGTCGTGATCATGACCGAGGACGGTTCCTACGTGGAGCGCGCCAAGGACTGAGTGCCGCTCGCCTTAAGCTACCGCAGAGCGCGTTCGAGTTCGGCCTTCGTCATCTTCGAGCGGCCCTCGACACCCTCTTTCGCGGCCTTCGCGTAGAGCTCGGCCTTGGTCGCGACGCCCTTGCCTCCCCCGCCGCCCGTCTCGCGGTGCGGGGCGGTCTTCTTCGCCACGTCCTCCGGCTGGGTGGAGAACTGCTTGCCCTTCTTCGTGTCCGCCCGCTTCTTGGCGGTGGTGCGGGCATATTCGTCCTTCGAGAGATGCTCGCGAGCTTCCTTCGGCAGGTAGCGCTCGCCGGTCTTCCCACTCTCCTTGCCGGACTTCGTGCCCCAGTCCTCCTCCGTCCACTGGTGGAGGTGGTTGCCGGCCGACTTCCTGCCCTCGTAGCCGCCGCCTTCCTTCTTGTATTCGGCTGTCGCGAGTTGCGCCTTCCGGGCCGACCATTGGCCGGGCTTGCCGCCCTTCGCGCCCTTCGTGACCTCGCCCTTCACTTTGTCCCAGAGCTTCAGATCGCTCTTCTCGGCCGTTCCCGCCATGCCCTTGTCTCCCGAGCGCCGTGTTTCACGTGAAACACGGCGAGGCGCGGAAGGATGCGGGCTCGCGGCTGCGGCGTTCAGTCCTTGGCGTCAAGAGATTCGAGGACGACGCTGTCGTTGGTGTAGATGCAGATTTCCGCCGCGATCTTCATCGCGCGGCGGGCCACCTCCTCGGCGGGAAAGTCGGTATCGGCGAGCGCCCGCGCCGCGGCCAGCGCGTAGTTGCCGCCCGAGCCGATCGCCATCACGCCGTGCTGCGGCTCGAGGACGTCGCCGTTGCCGGTGAGCGTCAGGGTCACGCGGGCATCGGCGACGATCATCATCGCCTCCAGCCGCCGGAGGTAGCGGTCGGTGCGCCAGTCCTTGGCAAGCTCGACGGAAGCACGCATCAACTGATCCGGATACTGCTCCAGCTTGCCCTCCAGCCGCTCCAGGAGCGTGAAGGCGTCGGCGGTCGCGCCGGCGAAACCGGCGAGCACCTGTCCATCCTTGCCGATGCGCCGGACCTTCCGGGCATTGCCCTTCATCACCGTGTTGCCGAGCGAGACCTGCCCGTCGCCCGCCACCACCACCTTGCCGCCCTTCCTCACCGTGACGATCGTGGTGCCGTAGATCGTCGCCGGGTCGTGCTTCTCGAAGTTCATCTTGGCCGGAATCCTTAGGAAGCGGCCGATGGGCCGCAGCTTCCCGATCCATGTAAGATCGGTTCGAAGCGGTTTCCACGCGGGCGCCGATGCTCTAATCCAGCGGCGGAACGGAACGCTGCGGCGAACGAGCAGGATCGAGATGGGCGAGACGGCGGGCCGGCGCGATGCCACGGTCGAACGGCAGACGAAGGAAACGAAGGTCAGCGTCCGCGTCGACCTCGACGGTGAGGGCCGCGCGACGATCGCGACCGGCGTCGGCTTCTTCGACCATATGCTGGACCAGCTCGCCCGCCATTCGCTGATCGACATGACGATCCGCACCGAAGGCGACCTCCATATCGACGACCACCATGCGGTGGAGGACACCGGCATCGCGATCGGTCAGGCGATCCGGCAGGCGCTCGGCGAGCGGCGCGGCATCCGCCGCTACGCCTCGCTCGACCTCGCGATGGACGAGTGCCTGACGCGCGCCGCCATCGACGTCTCGGGCCGGCCGTTCCTCGTGTTCAGGGCCGAGTTCCCGGCGGCGAAGATCGGCACCTTCGACACCGAGCTCGTGCGCGAGTTCTTCCAGGCGCTGGCGCAGAATGCCGGCGTTACGCTCCACATCGAGAACCTCTACGGCCTGAACTCGCACCACATCGCCGAGACCTGCTTCAAGGCGGTGGCGCGGGTGCTTGGCGACGCGGTAGCGATCGATCCGCGGCAAGCGGACCTCGTTCCCTCCACCAAGGGCATGCTGGCGTGACGCGCTTCATGGTGTTCGAGCCGCCGGGGACTGCCGGCGCGCCCCGCACGGAGGGCGCCAGCGAGGACGCCGTCTTCGTGCGCGACCGCTTCTCGGCTCCGGCCTTCCTGTTCGCGCCGCTGTGGCTCTTGCGCTACGGCCTCGTCGTGCAAGGCGTGCTCGTGCTGCTCCTCGGCGGCTGGCTCCTTTATCTCGCCCGCTCGGGGCTGGGGCTCGTCGCCGTGCCGCTCATCGTCCTGCTCGGCCTCCTCGTCGCGCTGGAAGGGCCGGAATGGCGGGCGCGGCGGCTTCTCCGCCGCCGTTATCGCGACGCCGGCGCGGTGGAGGCACAGGACGCGGCGGAAGCCGCGATCCTCTACTTCGCCGGGCATGCCGTGGCGCGCACCGCAAGCGGCCGCTCCGAGGCCGCCCTGCCGTGGGCGTTCGAGCCGGTCGCGCCGGAGCCGAAGCGCCGCCGCTGGTGGCCGTTCGCGCGGAAGGCCCACGCATGAGCGAGACGCTCGCGATCATCGACTACGGCTCGGGGAACCTCCGCTCGGCGACGAAGGCCTTCGAGCGCTCGGCGCGCGAGAGCGGCCTGGATACGCAGATCCGCCTCACCGACGACCCGGCGGTCGTGGCGGCGGCGGACCGGATCGTCCTGCCCGGCGTCGGCGCCTATGCCGACTGCCGCGCCGGTCTCGACGCCGTGCCCGGCATGACGGACGCGCTGCGCGACGCGGTGGAGCGCCGGGGCCGGCCGTTCCTCGGCATCTGCGTCGGCATGCAGCTCATGTCGACGCGCGGGCTCGAGAAGACGATCACCGAGGGCTTCGGCTGGATCGGCGGCGACGTCGGGCCGATCGTTCCGGCCGATCCGGCGCTGAAGGTTCCGCAGATCGGCTGGAACACGCTTGAGAAACGCCGCGAGCACCCGCTCCTCGCCGGCATCCCGACCGGCGACGAGGGCCTCCACGCCTATTTCGTCCATTCCTACCACTTGACGCCGGCCGACGAGGCCGATGTCGTCGCGACCTGCGACTACGGCGGCGCGGTGACGGCGATGGTGGCGCGCGAGAACCGCGCCGGCACGCAGTTCCACCCCGAGAAGAGCCAGCGCCTCGGCCTGGCGCTTCTCGCGAACTTCCTGCGCTGGAAGCCCTGATGCCGATCCTCTATCCCGCGATCGACCTGAAGAACGGCGAATGCGTGCGCCTGCGGCTCGGCGACATGGAGCAGGCCACCGTCTACAACGCCGACCCGGCGGCGCAGGCTCGCGCCTTCGAGGCTCAAGGCTTCACGCATCTCCACGTCGTCGACCTCGACGGCGCCTTCGCCGGCGCGGCGCGGAACGCTCCCGCGGTGGAGGCGATCATCGCGGCGGTCGGCGGCAACATGCGGGTGCAGCTCGGCGGCGGCATCCGCACGCTCGCCGACGTCGAGCGCTGGCTTTCCCTCGGCCTCCGGCGCGTCATCCTCGGCACGGTCGCGGTGCGGGATCCCGCCGTGGTGCGCGAGGCGGCGAAGCGCTTTCCGGGGCAAGTGGCGGTCGGCATCGACGCCCGCGGCGGGCGCGTCGCGGTGGAAGGCTGGGCGGAAGCCTCCGAACTCACCGCGCTCGATCTGGCACGACGTTTCGCGGACGCCGGCGTCGCCGCCATCGTCTACACCGACATCGACCGCGACGGCGTGCTCGCCGGCATCAACTGGGAGGCGACGGTCGAACTGGCGCATGCCGTGCCGATTCCGGTGATCGCCTCCGGCGGCCTCGCCTCCATGGACGACATCCGGCGGCTTGCCCGCCCCGATGCGGCGATCCTCGAAGGCGCGATCTCGGGCCGCGCGCTCTACGACGGGCGGATCGACAGCTCCCAGGCGCTCGCGCTCCTGAAACAAGCCGCCTGAAACGCGCACCGCCGGGTTCCGCTGGCCCGCGTCTTCCGTTAATCGGGCGGGGAATCGCCTGACCCTCACGCGCCATCCAACGGACCGCCGCCTCCCATGTCCTTCACCGAACCCTTTTCCGGCCTCTGGCCGGTCGCCCCGACGCCCTTCCTCGCCAACGGCGACCTCGATCCGGAGGGCATGAAGCGCGTCCTCGACTGCATGATCGACCAGGGCGTCGACGGCATCTGCATCCTGGCGAACTATTCCGAGCAGTTCCTCCTCGCCGACGACGAGCGCCGCCTCCTCACCCACCTGTCGCTGGAGCACGTCGCGGGCCGGGTGCCGGTGATGGTGACCTGCTCGCACTTCGCGACCCGCATCGCTGCGGCGCGCGGCCGGGAGGCCGCCGAGCTCGGCGCGGCGATGCTGATGCTGATGCCGCCCTATCACGGCTCGGGCCTCCGGGCGGGCGAAGAGCTGATGATCGAGCACTTCAAGGAAGTCGCGGACGCGGCGAACATCCCGATCATGGTGCAGGACGCGCCGCTGTCCGGCGTCGCGCTGTCCGTGCCGTTCCTGGCCAAGCTCGCGAGCGACGTGCCGCTGGTGCGCTACTTCAAGATCGAGATGCCGCAGTCGGCGGCCAAACTCCGCTCGCTGATCGCAGCGGGGGGTGAGCGAATCGTCGGCCCGTTCGACGGCGAGGAGGCGATCACCATGATGGCCGATCTCGACGCCGGCGCGACCGGCACCATGTCGAGCGCCCTTCTGCCGGACCTGCTGCGGCCCGTCTTCGACCGGCACCGGGCCGGCGACCGGGCGGGCGCGGCGGAAGCCTATGCCCGCGTCCTGCCGCTGGTGAACTACGAGAACCGCCAGTGTGGCCTCCGCGCGGCGAAGACGGTGATGATGGAAGGCGGCGTGATCGGCTCCGACCACGTCCGCCATCCGCTGGACCAGATCCATCCCGCGACGCGCGAAGGGCTCTTGGAACTCGCGCGCCCGCTGGAGCCGGTGGCGCTCCGCTGGGGCAAGTGACGGGCGACCCGCGCTTTTCGCCATCCGAACCTATATGCGGGCGCGGGAGCGCTCGAAGGAGACCATCATGACCATCCAGGGCCAGCAGTTCATCGGCGAGACGGCCGTGAAGGGCGCGAACGGCGAGATCTTCGGCTTCGACGCCGCCAGCGGCGAGAAGCTGCAGCCGAGCTTCGGCGGCGCGACCAAGGACGATCTGGAGCGCGCCTGCGCGCTCGCCGACGCCGCCTTCGACACCTACCGCGAGACCTCGCTGGAGGAGCGCGCGCTCTTCCTCGAAGCCATCGCCGACAACATCATGGCGCTCGGCGACGAACTCGTCGAGCGCTGCTGCGCCGAAAGCGGCCTGCCGCGCGCCCGGGTGGAGGGCGAGCGCGGCCGCACCGTCGGCCAGTTGAAGCTCTTCGCGGGCGTCGTGCGCGACGGCGGCTTCCTGGAGCTGCGCCTCGATCCGGCATTGCCGGACAGGAAGCCCCTGCCCCGGCCGGACCTGCGGCTGCGCAAGATCCCGCTCGGGCCCGTCGCGGTGTTCGGCGCGTCGAATTTCCCGCTCGCCTTCTCGGTCGCGGGCGGCGATACCGCTTCCGCTCTCGCCGCCGGTTGCCCGGTGATCGGCAAGGCGCATTCCGCCCATCCCGGCACGGCCGAACTCGTCGGCCGCGCCGTGCAGAAGGCGGTCAAGGACCGTGGCCTGCCGGAAGGCACCTTCTCGCTCCTGTTCGATTCCGGCCGCGAGATCGGCCAAGGCCTCGTCGCCGACCGGCGCGTCCGGGCGGTCGGCTTCACCGGTTCGCGTGGCGGCGGCACCGCGCTGATGCGGATCGCGGCGGGCCGCGAGCAGCCGATCCCGGTCTATGCCGAGATGAGCTCGATCAACCCGGTCTTCCTGTTCCCGAGCGCGGTGAAGAACCGCGGCGAGGCGATCGGCAAGGCCTTCGCTGCCTCGTTGACGCTCGGCGCCGGCCAGTTCTGCACCAATCCCGGCCTCGTGATCGCGGTCGAAAGCGAAGGCCTCGACAGCTTCGTCAAGGGCGCGGCGGAAGCGCTGTCCGGCATGCCCGCCGCCGTGATGCTGACGCGCGGCATCCTCGACGCCTACAGGAAGGGTGTCGACGCGGTCGCGGGACACGCGGCGGTCGCGGAGGTCGCGGCAGGCCAGGACGGCGGCGCCTCGCGCGGGCAGGCGAAGCTCTTCGCGGTGAAGGCCGAGGACTTCCTCGCCGCTCGCGAGTTGCAGGACGAGATCTTCGGCGCGGCCTCGCTCGTCGTGCGCTGCCGCGACGAAGCCGAGGTCGCGAAGGTGATCGAGTCGCTGGAGGGCCAACTCACCGTCTCGCTCCACATCGACGAGGCGGACCACGCGGCGGCGAAGGCGATCCTGCCGAAGCTCGAGCGCGTCGCCGGCCGGCTCCTCGTCAACAACTTCGGCACCGGCGTCGAGGTGGCGCACGCGATGGTGCATGGCGGGCCGTTCCCGTCGACCTCGGACGGGCGCTCGACCTCGGTCGGCTCGCTGGCGATCGACCGGTTCCTGCGGCCGGTCTGCTACCAGGACATGCCGGCGGCGCTGCAGCCGGAGGCGCTGCGCGACGGCAACCCGCTGAAGCTCTTCCGCCGGGTCGACGGGGTGATGGGCCAGAACTGACCGGAACGGCTATTGCGGGGCGTCGACCACGGTCGGCTCCCCGCTTCCCGTCTTCCGTTGACGGAAGGCGATGAACAGGCCGGATCCGATGATGATCGCCGCGCCGACGACGACCGCCGCGTCGGGCAACTCGCGGAAGATGATCCAGCCGAACAGAACGCCCCAGATCAGCGTCGTATACTGCATCGGCGCGACGGTCGCCGCCTCGCCGAGCTTCAGCGAGCGGTTGACGCAGGCGTGCGCGATCGTCGACACGACGCCGATGAGGCCGAGGAGGCCGTAGTCGGTCAGATCCGGCGGGGTCCAGCCGAAGAAGGGCAGCGAGACAAGGCCGAGGATCAGCGCCGCGACGAGCTGCCAGAACACCAGCGCCGTGTCGGGCGTGCCGCGAAGCTGCCGCCCGAAGATGACGGTCAGCGAGAAGACGAAGGAGCCGACGAGCGAGACGAGCGCCGCCGGCGTCAGCGCGGCGGAGGACGGGCGGAGCGCGATCGCCACTCCGACGAAGCCGACCGCGATCGCCGTCCAGCGCCGCCAGCCGACGCGCTCGCCGAGCATGAACGGCGACAGCGCCGCGACGTAGATCGGCGCCGCCAGCCAGTAGGTGATGACGTCGGACAGAGGCAGCGTGATCGTGGCGTAGTAGAAGGCGGACGACTCGAAGGCGGCGAAGACGACGCGGAGCGTCAGGATCACCGGCCGGTCAGTGCGGAAGAGTTCCCGCTTCGGCCGGCCGAGGAGCAGCGGCGTCATCACGAGAAGCGCCCCGACCGAGCGCAGCACCATGATCTGCCCGACCGAATAGGTCGCGACCAGCCACTTGCCGAGCGTGTCGTTGGCGACGAACATGAACATCGCGACGAGCATCATGAGGATGCCGAGGCGGTCGCCGGACAGCCGTCCGGTCGCCGCAGCTCGCGCGGAGGGAAGTGACAAGAAAAACTCCGGCGCGGCGGGGCGGCCGCGATCGAGGATGGGTTTCGCCGCCCGTTTAGCCGCTTCCGGCCATCGCCGGAAGCCGTGACGAAAAAGTCACCCCCGCGTCATTGAAGAAGCGTTTACCTTTCGATGAGGAAGCCCGCCTAATCTTCGCCGGAATCGGCGGGCGTGTCGCGATTCGATCGATCTTCGCTTCCGTCCGCCGCCGGACGCCACTCCCCGTTTCACGACACAGGAAGGCTTGATGCGCATCCTCTCCAAGGCCGCCAGCGCCGTTCTCGCCGCCGGCTTGGGCCTCGCCGGTCTCGCCGCAACGCCGGCCGCAGCCGCTTCCTGCGGCAACAACGCGGGCGGCTTTCCGGCCTGGCTGGAAGACTTCAAGTCCGAGGCCGCCAGCCAGGGCATCTCGCGCGGCACGATCCAGTCGGCGCTCGGCAACGTCGCCTACGATACGAAGGTCGTCAGCCTCGACCGCAACCAGAAGAGCTTCAAGCTGTCGCTCGACCAGTTCATGGCGCGCCGTGCCCCGCCTTCTTACGTGCAGAAGGGCCGGAGCGTCCTTCGCCAGAACGCCGCGCTGTTCGACCGGATCGAGCAGCGCTACGGCGTCCAGAAGGAGGTGCTGGCGGCGATCTGGGGCATGGAAACCGGCTTCGGCGCGAATTCCGGCAACATGAACGTCTTCCGGTCGCTGGCGACGCTGTCCTACGACTGCCGCCGCTCCGACTTCTTCACCGAGGAGCTCATGGCGGCGCTGCAGATCGTCGACCGCGGCGACATGGCGGCCTCGCAGATGCGCGGCGCCTGGGCGGGCGAGCTCGGCCAGACGCAGTTCCTGGCGAAGAACTACGTCAAGTACGCGGTCGACGGCGACGGCGACGGCCGGCGCGACCTGATCCGCTCGCGCGCCGACGTGCTCGCCTCCACCGCCAACCTGCTGCGCGCCGAAGGCTGGCGCGCGGGCGCCGGCTACGGGCCGGGCGAGCCGAACTACCCGGTCTTCGCGCAGTGGAACCGCGCCGTGGTCTACCAGCAGGCGCTCTCCCTCTTCGCCTCGCAGATGGCGCAGTAGGCAGAAGCCGCGGCGGCGGGGTTCAGGCCTCGCCGTCGAGCTCGGGATAGGCGCGGAAGATGCCGTCCGTCGAGAAGGCGAGACGGCGCGGGCTCCCGAGATAGGCCGCGACGCGCGGTTCCGTCGCGACCCGCCGCGCCAGTTCGGCGACGCGTGGGTAGTCGCCCTCGATCGCCGCCATGCGTTTCGGGAAGGCGTAGCGCAGGCCCTCCACGATCTGGAACAGGCCGAGATCGGCGTAGGAGAGTTCCCGGCCGACCAGAACGCCGGTCTTCGCCGGATTGCGCTCGATCAGCCGCTCGTACCATTTGAGGAATTTCGGCATCCGCTCGCCGCGAAACTCCTTCGCGCGGCGCAACGCTTCCGGCTTCTGGTCCTCGAAGTAGAGCCCGTTGCCGACCGGATGGTGGACGTCGTGCACCTCGGTCGCGAGGTCCGACGTCGTGATGGCGATCGCCCTCGCCCATTCGCGCTGGACGGCGTCTTCCGGCGCGAGCCCGAACTTTTCGCCGGCATAGGTGGCCGAGGCCGCCGACTGCGAAACGAGGATGTCGCCGTCGACGAGGAAAGGCGGCGCGAAGGGCGCGGGAAATCCCTCCACGCCCTTCAGCAACGCCATCATGCCGTCGATGCCGCCGCCCTCGACGTCGTCCAGCCGCGCCATGTCGCGGTAGTCCGCGCCGGCGGCTTCCAGGACGAGACGCGGGAATTCGCCGCGTCCCTGGATGCTCGGCCAGTAGTAGAGATCGATGGTCATGGCACGGCCTCGTTTCGCGTCGGTCGGGAGCGGCGGGTGGACAGCCGCCTTCGCATGACATAACGCGGGACCCTCACGGGTCACGACGCGGCGCTCGGCGCGGACTCGGTCTGACGGGAGGAATCGGACATGGATGGGGCATCCGTCGCGACGACGGAAGGCTCGGGGCCGCGTTCGCGCGTGGACGCCTCGTGGAGCGACCATGTGCGGGCGACGGTCGCCCTCGGCGCGCCGCTCGTCGGGGCGCAGCTCGCGCAGATGGCGATCCACGTCACCGACACGGTGATGGTCGGCCGGCTCGGTGCCGCCGAGCTCGCCGCCGCGGTCCTCTGCACGCAAGGCTTCTTCCTCGTCTGGATCTTCGGCAACGGCTTCGCGCAAGGAGCGATGCCGCTCGCCGCCGCCGCGGAAGGTCGCGGCGACCGCACTGGCGTGCGCCGCTCGACCCGCATGGGCTTCTGGGTCGTCGCCCTGTTCGGCCTCCTGTCGCTGCCGGCGCTCTGGCATTTCGAGGCGATCCTCCTCGCGCTCGGCCAGACGCCGGAGATCGCCCGCCTCGGCGGCTCGTTCATGCGCGTCCTCGAATGGGGCATGATCCCGGCGCTTCTCGTCGCGGGCGCGCGGACGCCGCTCAGCGTCCTCGGCAAGACGAGTGTTATCCTCCTCGTCACGGCGGGCGGTGCGGTGGTGAACGGCGTCCTGAACTACATCCTGATCTTCGGCCATCTCGGGCTGCCGGCGTTGGGGCTGAACGGCTCGGCGCTCGCCTCCGCCGTCACCAACGCAGGCATGGCCGGCGCGATGCTGCTCTACTGCGGCACGGCCCGCGACCTCGCCCCCTACCGCTTCTTCCAGCGCATCTGGCGGCCGGACTGGCCGGCCTTCCTGGAGATCCTGCGGCTCGGCTGGCCGATCTCCACGACGATCATCGCGGAAGTCGGCCTCTTCGCCGCCTCGTCGGTGATGATGGGATGGCTCGGAACGGTACCGCTCGCGGCGCATGGCATCGCGCTACAGCTCGCCTCGATCGCCTTCATGATCCCGCTCGGCTTTTCCCAGGCCGCGACGGTGCGCGTCGGCGTCAGCTACGGCAGCCGCGACTGGGTGGGGCTGGAGCGAGCCGCTTACGTCGCGATCGGCCTCGCCGGCGCTTCCGGCCTCCTCGGCGGCATCCTGTTCTGGCTGATGCCGGCAACGCTGGTCGGCCTCTACCTGAACCCTGCCGCGCCGACCGCCGCAGCGGTGCTGGCGACCGGCGTGCAACTGGTGATCGTCGCCGCCGCCTTCCAGATGGTGGACTGCCTGCAGGTGGTCTCGAGCGGCGTCCTGCGCGGTCTTGCCGACACGCGGACCCCGATGATCATCGCGGTGCTGAGCTATTGGGCGATCGGCATGCCGATCGCCTGGGTCCTCGCCTTCAAGCTAGGCGTCGGCGGCGTCGGCATCTGGATCGGGCTGGCCGCCGGCCTGTTCGCCGCGGCTGTGCTGATGACGGGGCGCGTCGCGCTGCGTGTCCGCCTCGGCCTGACGCCGGCCTGAAACGCGGGAGAGGGGAAGCGTCGCCGACGCTTCCCCTCGTCGCTTCGGATCAGGCGCAGTCGCCGCCGTTCGAGCCGCCGGGCGCCTCGATCTGGACGCGCGCGGTGCCCGTATGGATGAAGTCGAGCTTCTGGGCCGCGCCCTTGGACAGGTCGATCATGCGACCCTTCACGAAGGGACCGCGGTCGTTGATCGTGACGACGATCGACTTGTTGTTGCGAAGGTTGGTGACCTTCACCTTGCTTCCGAGCGGAAGGGTCTTGTGCGCGGCGGTCATGGCCGCCGGGTTCATCCGCTCGCCCGAGGCGGTGCGGGAATGGAGCGCGTACCAGGAAGCGCCCCCGCAGGTGGTCTTGATCTCGTTGACTTGAGCGTCTGCGATGCGTGGAATGGAAATCGTCGAAGCGGCGATGGCGATGGCTGTCAGAGCGGCAGCAGTCTTCAACCCCTCGGTCCTTGTCCGGTTGTCCGTCCGCGAGCGGCCGAGCTTTCCGGAACCCCTCCGGAACCCCCTCGTCGCCGCTGCGGCTCGTGAGAGAGGTTTTGCCGGCCGGGCTGGGTCGAAATGCGATGGGTTCCATCACCTCCCGTTACAAAGCGTCACGATCACGAAATATTCGGTGATGGCGAGAATGCGGCATCGCCTGCGAGGCAGGGGAGAGCGTCGCGATAGGTCGGAAACGAAAACGTGTAGCCCGCACCCTTCATGCGTGCGTTCGAGACGCGTTTGTTCTCCTCGTAGAAGCTCCGAACCATCGGAGAAAGCTCGGTTTGTGAAAATTCCGCGGCAGGCGGCGGCTCGATTCCGGCAAGCTTCGCGGCGAACTCGACGACATCCTGCGGCGGGGCGGGCTCGTCGTCGGTGACGTTGAAGACGCCGCCGAGGTTCCGGTCGGCGAGGTGGCGGATCGCGCCGGCGATGTCGGCGACGTGGATGCGGTTGAACACCTGCCCCGGTTTGAGGAGGCGCTTCGCCTTGCCCTCGCGCAGATTGACGAAAGCGTTGCGCCCCGGCCCATAGATGCCGGACAGGCGCAGCGTCGCCATCGGCACGCCGGCTTCGAGCCCGAGCGCCTCCCAGGCGCGCTCGGCGTCGACGCGCTGGCGCGAGCGCTCGGAGCGCGGGGCCACCGGCGTTTCCTCGCTGACCCAGGCGCCGCCGTGGTCGCCATAGACGCCGACGGTGGAAAGGTAGCCGATCCACCGGAGCTCCGGCATGCCGCGCGCGATGCGGTCGCGATAGAAGCGCAAGGTAGGGTCGCCGTCGCCGCCGGGCGCGATCGAGACGAGAAGGTGCGTCGTCCAGCCGAGCGCCGCGTCGATCCCCTCGCCCGGCCGAGTCCCGTCGAAAACGAACGGCTTCCAGCCCCTGGCCGCGAACTCCGCCGCCTTCTCCGCCGAGCGCGTCGTGACGCCTGCGAGTTCGCCCTCCGCCAGCGTCGCGGCGAAGGCGGCGCCGGAATAGCCGCAACCGAACACGAAGAAGCGCTTGGCTCGGGTGTCTTCAGGCATCGTCACCATGCTCCTGCCAGCGCCGGCCGGGATGCGGGCGCGTCGACGGCGTCCCATTCGTCCCGGACCGCGGCTTCCGTCTCGCCGGCGAGCCCCTCCGCCCGGCGCGCGGCGGCTTCGCCGGGCGCGAGGCGTTCGAGCGCCCAGACGGCCATCCCGCGCACGGACGACGCCTCGTCGCGAAGCAGCGCGCGCACCAGCGGCAGCAACGCGGCATCGCCGGAATTGCCGGCGGCGACGAGGCAGTTCGACACGAACTTCGCCCGGCCGACCCGCTTCACCGGCGAGCCCGAGAACAGCGCGCGGAAGGCGGTATCGTCGAGGCGAAGCAGGTCGGCCAGCGCCGGCGAGCGGAGGTCGTCGCGCGCCCGGAGCTTGGCCTCCCGGGCAACGGTCGCGAACTTGTTCCACGGGCAGACGGCGAGACAGTCGTCGCAGCCGTAGATGCGGTTGCCCATCATCGCTCGAAGCTCGCGCGGCACCGGGCGCTTCGTCTCGATCGTCAGGTACGAGATGCAGCGCCGGGCGTCCAACTGGTAGGGCGCGGGGAAGGCGTCCGTCGGGCAGGCGTCCTGGCAGCGCCGGCACGAGCCGCAGAGGTCGCGGCCGGCCTCGTCGGTCCCGAGGTCGAGCGTCGTCACAATCGAGCCGAGGAACAGCCAGGAGCCGAAATCGCGGCTGACGAGGTTGGTGTGCTTGCCCTGCCAGCCGAGCCCCGCCGCCTGGCCGAGCGGCTTCTCCATCACCGGGGCGGTGTCGACGAAGACCTTCACCGCGTGGTCGCCGCCGGCGCGGGCGAGCATCCGGCCCGCCAGCTCCTTCAGCTTGCCCTTGACGACGTCGTGGTAGTCGCGGTGGCGGGCGTAGACCGAGATCGTGCCGCGGTCGGGTCGCGCGAGGTTGGCGAGCGGTTCCTCGTCCGGCCCGTAGTTCAGGCCGAGCACGATCACCGAGCGCGCCTCCGGCCAGAGTGCGTGGAGCGAGCGGCGGCGGGCGGCGGTGTCCGGCAGCCAGCCCATCGTGCCGTGCCGACCCTTGTCGACGAACTCGTCCAGCCGGCCGGCCGCCAGCGCGTCCTTGACGGCGCGCGCGATGCCGACGGCGTCGAAGCCGAGCCGGCGGGCGTCAGCCTCGATGAAACGTCGGAGGGAGTCCGGATCGCTCATGCGCCGGATATAGGCGGTTTCCGCCCCGCTCAGAAGTCGAGGTCGGCGTAGTGCGACACGGGCGCGAGGCCCCGCACCCGCTCGGCGAGCAGCGGCCGGAACGAGGGGCGCGACTTGACGCGCAGGTACCATTCCTTGGCGAGCGGCTCCTGGTCCCAGGCGATCTCGCCGAGATAGTCGAGGATCGAGAGGGCGCCCGCCGCCGCGAGATCGGCATAGGACAGGCGGTCGCCCGACAGCCAGTTGCGGCTTTCCGCCAGCCAGCCGACATAGCGCATGTGGTGCTTCAGGTTGGCGCGCGCGGCGCGGATCGCGGAGGCGTCCGGCGGCCCGCCACCCTCCTCCGCCCGCATCTCCTGCTTGAAGACGCGCTCGCGCACGAGATAGCGCGTCACCTCGTTCTCGAGCTTGACCAGGAACCATTCGACGAGGCGGCGCACCTCGGCGCGCTCGGCCGGCTTCTCGGCGAGCAGGCGCTTGTCGCGCTGGAAGACGCCGCGCGTCTCGTCGAGATATTCGGCGATCACCGTGCCGCCCACCACCGGCGGGCCGCTGTCCTCGATCAGGACGGGCAGCGTCGCGGCCGGATTCAGCGCGATGAACTCCCGCCGCCGCTCCCAGGGGCGTTCCTCCTGGAAGTCCGGCCGCTCGCCGTACTCGCCGAGCACGAGCCGGACGAAGCGCGAGGCCGCCGACATCGGGTGATGGTGGAGCCTCAGCATGGAAGAGCGGGAAAACCCATACGCGGCAGGTCGCAAGCTCGGCGCGGGGAAACGCGCCATGGGTCAGAGGATGCCGGCGAGTCCTTGCGAAAACGCAAATCCTTGCGCAACCGCGAGCAGACGCCGGCAGGGCGTTTCGCCGTCCGGGAAGCTCGACGGCGCTTGCCGCGGAAATAGCAGGCCCTCGCCGCCGCGCAAGTCCTCGGGCGTCGGACGGGGAGCCGGAAGCGGCTTCGGCGGCCCGGCCGGGCGGTTGACGCTCGCCTTCCAAACCGGCAAAGCCCGCTCTCAGGGCGCCGACCTCAGCGCCGAAGGCGCTCGGGGAAGGTTACGCATGGACTTCGTATCGGTGTTCAACGCCGTGATCCTCGGCCTCCTCGAAGGGCTGACCGAGTTCATCCCCGTTTCCTCCACCGGCCATCTCATCCTCGCCGGGCACTTCCTCGGCTTTCATCCGGCTGGCGACGCCTTTCCGGTGCTGATCCAGCTCGGCGCGGTGCTGGCCGTCCTGTCGGTCTACGCCAAGCGCCTCGTCGAGCTCGCGCGGACCTTCCCGACCGTGCCGGAGAGCCGGCGCTTCGTCTTCGCCGTCCTCGTCGCCTTCCTGCCGGCCGCGGTGATCGGCGCGGCTCTCCACGACTTCATCAAGGGCGTCCTGTTCGAGACGCCGACGGTGATCTGCGTCGCGCTCATCGTCGGCGGGATCATCCTGCTGCTGATCGACCGCATGCCGAAGGAGCCGCGCTACACGCGCCTCATGGACTATTCGCTGCCGCTGGCGTTCAAGATCGGGCTGTTCCAGTGCCTGGCGATGATTCCCGGCACCTCGCGCTCCGGCGCGACCATCGCCGGCGCGCTGCTGATGGGCACCGACAAGCGCTCGGCGGCCGAATTCTCGTTCTTCCTCGCCATGCCGACCATGGCGGGCGCCTTCGCGCTCGACCTCTGGAAGAACCGCAACGCGCTCACCGCCTCGGATGCCGGCCTCATCGCGATCGGCTTCGTGACGAGCTTCGTCGCCGCGGTGTTCGTGGTTCGCTTCCTGCTCGAATTCGTGTCGCGCCACGGCTTCGCGCCCTTCGCCTGGTGGCGCATCTCCGTCGGCGTGGTCGGGCTCTTGGGATTGCTTCTCGTCGGCTGACGGCAGCTTTCCCCGGGATTCAGGCGGCTTCGCCCTCGCGCTTCAGCCCGCCGGCCTGCGGATCCGGCTTGGTGAACTGGCCCTGCGGCCGGAAGCGGACGAGGTAGGTCGGCAGGACCGCGCCGACGGATTCCGGGTTGATCCCGAAGGCCTGGAGCGTGCGCCCTTCCCGGACCGCCGCTTCCGACACGACGTTGTCGCGCCGGAGCTGCTTGACCTGATCGACGGTGAGCGGCGCGGCGGGCAGCCATTCGGTGAGTTCCGCCACCCGGTTCGCGAGGCCGAACGGGATCGAGAGGAAGCGCCGCCGGCGCTCCACGACGCCGAGCATGATCTCCATCATCTCGCGGAAGGTGAGGACCTCCGGGCCGCCGAGCTCGTAAGTACGCCCGCCCAGGACCGTCCCGTCGACGGTCATCGCGATCGCCTCCGCCACGTCGTTGACGTAGACCGGCTGGAAGCGCGTATGCCCGCCGCCGAGAAGCGGCAGGACCGGCGCGAGCTTCGCCATGTCGGCGAAGCGGTTGAAGAACTTGTCTTCCGGCCCGAACACGATCGAGGGCCGGAGCGTCCAGGCGCCCGGCACGTGCTCCCCGACGAGACGCTCGCCTTCGGCCTTGGAGCGCGCATAGGCCGAGTCGGACTCCGCGTCCGCGCCGATCGCCGAGACGTGCGTGAGCTTCGCGCCGGCGGCGGCCGTCGCTTCCGCGACCGCGCCCGCGCCTCTTGCCTGCAGCGCGGAGAAGGTCTGCTTGCCGGCCTCCGACAGGACGCCGACGAGATTGACGACGTGGTCCGCCCCCTCGATCGCGCGGTCGATCGTCCAGCGGTAGCGCAGGTTCGCCTGCACCGGCATGACCTGACCCATGTTGCCGGCGACCTGGACATGGTAGGCGAGGTCGGGGCGGCGGCAGGCGATGCGCACGCGGTGGCCGCGCCGGGCGAGCGCCCGCGCGACGTAGCGGCCGATGAAGCCCGAGCCGCCGAACACCGTGACCGTCTGGTTGAGATCGACCGCCATCCGCTTGCCGTCCTGCCTGCTTTCGTCCGGGAGCCGCGCCCCGGACGCTTGGAAACGTTCCAGCGGTCATAGCGTCCCGCCCTGTCTGCGGGAAGGGGCGGCGCGACGGCCTGCGGCAGTCCGGCCCGTTCGGATCGGCGTGCGAAGGGACGAGGCGGTGCTTGCGAAAGGCGCGACGGTTTCGCGATCACGGCCGATTGACAGGCCGGGCCGCAGCCCATAATGCTCCGGCCCGAGCCCAGGTGGCGGAATTGGTAGACGCGCACGGTTCAGGTCCGTGTGCCGCGAGGCGTGAAGGTTCGAGTCCTTTCCTGGGCACCAATTCTCCTGATTTGTCAGGAAAGCCATAGAGATAAGCCAAAACAGTAGCTTATGACGGCCCGAGTGGTACAACTGGGCGGTACAATTGGCTCTGAGAATGGCGCAACCCTGGCCACATCCTAAGACCGGTATGTTTTGGTTTCGGCGCGTTGTGCCGAACGACCTTCGTGCGATTGTCGGCAAGTGGGAGGAGCGGCTGACGCTGGGCACGAAGGACCCGGCCGAAGCCCGCGTTCGTTACGCGAAGGTATCCGCCGAGGTCGAGGCGCGCTGGGCGAACCTTCGAGCTGGGACGCGTGCCCTCACCGAACGAGAATGCCATGCCCTCGCTGCTCAGGCGCATGACACTTGGCTTCGTATGCACGCGGACGAGCCGAGCCAGCAGTTCGCATGGCACCCAAAGCTCTATCGGGTGCTCTGGTCGAAGCAACTGACCTCCGAAACGCCAACGATGACGGAGGTCGACGCGGACGAGGTGCTGATCCGAGCCATGCGCCGGCTTTGCTATGTCCAGGCGGATAACTGCCTCGCACACCACGGGCTGCAGATCGACGACGAAAGCCGTCTCAAGCTCGCGAAAGCTATCGCCGCCGCCTTCCAGCGGGCGAGTCAGACGCTGATCGAGCTATCCGCAGGCGTCATTGCCCCCGAACCGGTGCCGGAGATCGTCGGCGAACCGTCGTCGCGGGAGGTGGTACTGGCCGACGTTCGAGCGCAATCAGCTTCGCGCCGTGCGAACGGCCGAAGCGCTACGGCCTCGTCCGCCCTCTCCATGAACGACCTCTTCGAGGCTTGGTGGCGGGAGGCGCAGGCGTCCGGCCGCAAGCCGAGCACGCACGAAAGCTATCGCAACACGGTGCGGGGCTTCATTGCCTTCCTCAAGCACGACGAGGCGACCCGCGTGACGCCTCACGATGTCGTTGCCTTCAAGGACCATCGCCTCAGCACGCCCTCACCGCGCACCGGCAAGGTGCCAAGCGCCAAGACCGTCAAGGACAGCGACCTGTCGGCTTTGAAGACGCTCTTTGGCTGGGCGGTGATGAACCACAAGCTGCCAATGAACCCGGCGGCCGGGTTGTCGATCAAGATCGGCCGAAAACAGCAGACGCGCCCAAAAGGCTTCACCGATGCCGAAGCTCGCGCGATCCTTGCCGCCGCCCTTGCCTATGTCCCTGGACCGAAGGAACTGCCGCAGACGGCGGCAGCGAAGCGCTGTGAACCGCGCCGGGCTTTCTGGAGGCTCCAGTTTTTGAGAGAATGGAGCCATGACGAAGCGAGTCCCGCCGTATAGTCCCGAGGTCCGCGCCCGCGCGGTTCGGATGGTTTTGGATCACCAGGAAGAGCACGGCTCGCAGTATGTGGCGATCCGCTCGATCGCCTCGAAGATTGGCTGCTCGGGCGAGACGCTGCGCAATTGGGTGCGCCAGGCTGAACGCGACGACGGGATCCGAGCCGGTCCGACGAGTGCCGAGAAGGACGAACTGGCCCAGCTTCGCCGCGAGGTGCGCGAGCTTCGCCAAGCCAACGAGATCCTGAGGAAGACGTCGGCGTATTTTGCCCAGGCGGAGCTCGACCGCCCGTTCAAGCGATGAAGGCGTTCATCGACGAACACCGCGACGCCTACGGGGTCGAGCCGATCTGCCGCGTGTTGCCGATCGCCCCGTCGACCTATCACGAGCATGCCGCCCGCCAAGCCGATCCCAGCCGGCGGGCGCCTCGACAGCGTCGTGATTCTGAACTTCGTCCGCAGATCCAACGTGTCTTTGCCGAGAACTTCGGCGTCTACGGTCTTCGGAAAGTCTGGCGACAGATGCAGCGTGAGGGCTTCGCCGTCGCCTGCTGCACCGTGTCGCGTTTGATGCGGCAGTTGGGTCTGAAGGGCGTTGTCCGTGGCAAAGTCGTGCGCACCACGATCCGTGACGCTTCGGCGCCGTGCCCGCTCGACCGGGTGAACCGCGTCTTCAAGGCGCCGCGGCCGAACATGCTCTGGCTCAGCGACTTCACCTACGTCGCAACGTGGTCAGGCTTCGTCTACGTCGCTTTCGTGATCGACGCCTTCGCCCGCCGCATCGTCGGCTGGCGCGTGTCGCGCTCGCCGCGGACGGACTTCGTGTTCGACGCCCTGGAACAGGCCCTCCACCAGCGCCAGCCCTTCGCCGGCAGCGGCCTTGTTTGCCATTCGGACCGCGGAAGTCAGTATGTCAGCATCCGCTACACCGAGCGCCTCGCCGAGGCCGGCATCGAACCCTCGGTCGGCAGCGTTGGAGATTCCTACGACAATGCCCTCGCCGAAACGGTGATCGGCCTGTTCAAGACAGAGGTCATCCACCGGGGCGGACCTTGGCGCTCCTTCGAAGCCGTCGAGTTCGCCACGCTCGAATGGGTCGACTGGTTCAACAACCGACGATTGCTCGAGCCGAGCGGCAACATCCCGCCCGCCGAAGCGGAAGAAGCCTACTACGCCCAGCTTGAGACCATGCCGATCGCCGCGTAGAACCCAAACCAATCAGCCTCCGGAAAACCCGGCGCGGTTCAACCCTGCCCCATCGCCGCCGCAGCGGCTCCCGAGCGGACAACCAGCATCGCGAGGCATGCGAGCAGCGCCGAAACGGACGTCAACAACAGAGGTAGACCTGCGAAGCAGGAGGATGGTGGCATCCCGGTTGCGCCTTTCGCGCCGAGACCTCCCTGCTGGGATCCCCTCGACCAAGGACGCGTTGGATGACGGTAACGCCTACGGCAGCACGCGCCGAGCGGCTGCGCTGCAAGAGCTAGCTTCGATTGCCGGGAGAGGCAAGCCTACTTGGCTGAAACGCCGTCGACGGATCCCCTTGTGAACCCTTTCTGCAGACCGCCGCTAACTGGATGTATGGGGAAGCACAGGCGTCACTGGCGGAGCAAGAATCGAACGGCAGCTTTTTGGTATCGGATGCCCGAAAGCTGTTCGACCTCTTTCGGCCCTAAAGGGCGTGTGTCAGTGTGACAACTCTTTGAATGCCCTGAGTTCAGTGGATCAGTACGTACATTCGAACGACGCTACGTGTGCAGACAAGCGCGGGGCTTCCATTTCCCATTCACTTGTCGGCCGCGCTCGGATCATTCGCCGCTGAGCTGCTGCAGTTCCGCCAGATCAATGCGGCCGGTCAGGTAATCGGACTGCGCCCGCCGTTCAGTCGGCGACACCACACGCCCGCGCACGGTCGCCCGCACCTCGAATTCCCGCACGATGGCGCTACGGTCCGGCGCCCCGACCGCTTGCAGGAAGCCGACCTCCGAGCCATCGAACACCGCCGCCGTCAGAATGCCCGATTGGAATGCGCCGGTGTCGATGGAGATGCGGTTCGCGGTGAGAACGGGCCTATCGCCGACGATCGTGTGGCCGTGCACCACCCGGCGCGGCAACGGCCCGTCGTAGTCAAGGAACTCATGCCGGATCCACAAGAGGTCTTCTTCGGATTGGCGTTCGAGCGGTACGCCCGGCCGGATACCTGCATGCACGAAGAGATGTGTGCCGTCGTCGTGCGTCAGGGGAAGGGCCGCAAGATATCTCGCATGGCGACCGAGCGTCGGATCGAGACCGCTGGCTGTTTCGCGGTCGAGCCCGTAGCTGACGACGGTGTGCCAGTAGAGGAGCCATGCCCAGTCCGGTAGCCCATGGCCCGGCGTGACGGCTCGGACGAAAAGATCGTCGTGGTTGCCGCGCAAGCAGACGAATTGGTCCTGCGAACGTGTCGGACCTGCCATCAGCCGCTCAACAACCCCGCGAGAGTCTGCACCGCGGTCGACATAGTCACCAGTAAAGACGATCTTGGCATTTCCGCCACGGGCCTGGGCGTCGTTCTCGACCTGGGCGAGCAGATCTTCCAGGAGATCGAGGCGGCCGTGAATGTCCCCGATCGCATATGTGACAGTGCGCATGCATGCCGCTCTACCGAGGGCCTCCATGTGGTGCAACTTCGAGAGCCGCGTCCACATCGTCGCGGTCGGTCGTGAGTTGGGGCTTACTGAAGATGGGACACGCAGACCCTTGCGCGGTGGCAGTCGGAATGGTCTGAGGCGGCTCCCGCCTCGCGCCGACTTAGGTTTCCCGCATGATCCGCCTTGAGAGCATCGGCAAGCAGAACGGCAAGCAGATCATCTTCATCGAGGCGTCGGCGGCACTCCAGCGCGGCGAGAAGATCGGTCTTGTCGGCCCCAACGGTGCAGGCAAGACGACGCTATTCCGCATGATCACCGGCGAGGAACTGCCGGACGAGGGCCAGGTCTCGGTCGATCGCTGCGTGCGGGTCGGCTACTTCAGCCAGGATGTCGGCGACATGGCGGGCCGCAGCGCGGTGGCCGAGGTGATGGACGGCGTCGGACCGGTCAGCGCGCTGGCAGCCGAGATGGCGGAGCTGGAAGCGGCGATGGCCGATCCGACCCGAGCCGACGAGATGGACGAGATCATCGCCCGCTACGGCGAAGTACAGGGCCGCTTCGACGAACTCGACGGCTACGCGCTGGACGGGCGCGCCCGCGAAGTGCTGGACGGCCTCGGCTTCAGCCAAGCGATGATGGACGGCGACGTGGCCAAGCTGTCGGGCGGCTGGAAGATGCGGGTGGCGCTGGCGAAGATTCTGCTGATGCGCCCCGACCTCATGCTCCTCGATGAGCCCTCGAACCATCTCGATCTCGAAAGTCTGATCTGGCTCGAGGGCTTCCTCAAGGGCTTCGACGGCGCCGTGCTGATGACGTCGCACGATCGCGAGTTCATGAACCGCATCGTGACGAAGATCATCGAGATCGACGGCGGCGCGCTGACCTCGTACTCGGGCACTTACGAGTTCTACCGCCAGCAGCGCGCCATAGCCGAGGTGCAGCAGCAGGCGCAGTTCGAGCGCCAGCAGGCGATGCTGGCGAAGGAAGTCGCCTTCATCGAGCGCTTCAAGGCGCGCGCCAGCCATGCCGCGCAGGTGCAGAGCCGCGTAAAGAAGCTCGACAAGATCGAGCGCGTCGAGCCCCCTAAGCGCCAGCAGACGGTGCGCTTCGAGTTCCAGCCGGCGCCGCGCTCAGGCGAGGACGTGGCCACCGTCAAGGGCGTCCACAAGCGGTATGGTGACCGCACCATCTACGACGCGCTCGACTTCCAGGTGCGCCGGCGCGAACGCTGGTGCGTCATGGGTGTGAACGGCGCGGGCAAGTCGACGCTGCTGAAGCTGATCGCCGGCGCCTCGGAGCCCGACGCCGGGACGGTGACGCGGGGGCCGAGCGTCAAGATGGGCTATTTCGCCCAGCATTCGATGGAACTGCTCGACGGCGAGCGCACCGTGCTGCAGTCGCTGGAAGACAGCTTTCCGCAGGCGGGCCAAGCCTCTTTACGCGCGCTCGCCGGCTGCTTCGGCTTTTCCGGCGACGAGATCGACAAGAAGTGCCGCGTCCTGTCGGGCGGCGAGAAGGCGCGGCTGGTCATGGCCCGGATGCTGTTCGATCCGCCGAACTTCCTCGTCCTCGACGAGCCGACCAACCATCTCGACATCGCCACCAAGCAGATGCTGGTCGAGGCGCTGTCGCGGTTCGAAGGCGCCATGCTGTTCGTCAGCCACGACCGGCATTTCCTGGCGGCGCTGTCCAATCGCGTGCTGGAACTGACGCCCGAAGGCCCGCATCTTTATGGCGGCGGCTATGCCGAATATGTCGAGCGCACGGGCCAGGAAGCGCCGGGACTGCGGAACTAAGCCTCCTCACGCAAGGTCGTCGGCGACGAACGGAAACCATGGGCCCGTGGCCCAAAAGGCCAAGATGGCCATGGCTCAGGAGTGACAGCTTGGCGCGAAGTATGCGCTTGATCAGGGCGCAATACGAATGTCCGCTTTCGCTCGCCTTCTGACTACAAGCAGACCCTCTGTCGCCAATCCGGTCGCGACGGACGTTTTCGCACCACGGACGGCCTTTGCTTCGCCTTGCACCCTCCACCAACATTCCCGCCTTACGCGCCGGCTCCGGTGGTGTCGCTTCTCAGGCGGCGGTCGCCGAGCTGACAGGCTGCGCGACGTCCTCGAGACCTTTGCCTTCCGCATCGACGCCGCAGACCAGCGCGATGCCGCCGCCGAGCATCATCACCAGCGATCCGACGACGTAGCCGAGAAACAGGGGACCGCGGGCGCTGCCGTCGCCGACGAGGCTGCCGAAGATGAACGGTCCCGCCGCGCCGACAATCTGCGCGACGGCGAAGAAGTAGCTGATCGCCTGACCGCGCACCTCCAGCGGAAAGATCTCGCTGACCGTGAGGTAGGCCGAGGACGCGCCTGCGGAGGCGAAGAAGAACGCGACGCACCAAAAGGCGGTGTGCGTGCCGGCCGTCAGCGCGCCCTCTCGGAAAAGCCAGGCGGACACGAGCAGCGTCACGCCGGCGAGCATGTATGTCGCGAAGATCATTCGGCGCCGGCCGATCGTGTCGAAGAGGTGACCGAGCACGAGCGGTCCGGCGAGGTTGCCGATGGCGAAGGGAAAGAAGTAGAGGGCGGCTTGCGAGGCATCGAGCCCGTAGAAGTTCTGGAGCACCAGCGCGTAGGTGAAGAAGATCGCGTTGTAGAGAAAGGATTGCGTCACCATCATGCTGACGCCGAGAAACGTCCGCGACGGGTACTGACGGAAGAACACGTCAATCAGCTTGGCGAACGGCACCGACTCCTTCGGCTTCAGCTTGATCGCCTTGCCTGCGTCGACGGGCGGGAGATCGAAGCCCTGCCCGGCAACTTCGGCCTCGATCTCGTCGACGATCCGCTCCGCCTCCTCGCGCCGACCGTGCGTCACCATCCACCGCGGACTTTCGGGGATGTGCCGGCGGATGAAGATGATGGCGAGGCCGAGCACGGGCCCGATGAGGAAGGCGAGCCGCCAGCCGAGGTTCGTCGGCACGAGGTCGGGATCGAGCAGGAAGAAGCTGCCCACGGCGCCGATCATCGCGCCGCCCCAGTAGGTGCCGTTGACGGCGATGTCGACGCGGCCGCGGTACTTCGCCGGGATCAGCTCGTCGATCGCGGAATTGATCGCGGTGTACTCGCCGCCGATGCCGAGCCCGGCGACGAAGCGCCAGACGTAGAGGAACCAGGGCGCGAAGGCGAGGCCGGCGACACCGGAGCCGACGAGGTAGATGGCGAGCGTCACGATGAACAGCGTCCGCCGTCCCCAGCGGTCGGTCAGGCGGCCGAACACGAGGGCGCCGACGACCTGTCCGATCAGGTAGATCGTGCCGGTGAAGCCGACCTGTTCGGTCGACATGCCGAGCGTGTCCTTGAAGCCGGAGGCCGAGACGAGCTGAATCTCTATGCCGTCGAGGACCCAGCTGACCCCGAGACCGACCACCACCATCCAATGGAAGCGCGCCCACGGCAGCCGGTCCATGCGCGCCGGTATCAGGCTCTCGATGGTCTCCTCACGTGTCGCGGTGCTCGCCATGCCATTCTCCCACCTCGGCCGGGCCGAGCCTGATCCCGAACCGTGCCTACGCTAGGGTTGGAACGTTGGGCATTCAAAGGGCGTCGTGTTCCGCCCTGCGCCGATCAAAGCATTTAGAGGATGGCTAGAAAGGGACCTCCTGCATCAGCGTCCCGCTAGCCGGTCCGACTGCCGCTGCTCCTGTTCGCGAAGTTCAGGCGTCATCGCCTCGCCGAAGTCCGCCATCTCGTACAGCGGACGGATCTCGATCTCGCTCGGGCCCGGCATCGGGTTCGGGCAACGCTTCACCCACTCCACCGCCTCGGCCATGTCGCGCACCTCCCAAAGCCAGAAGCCGGCCACGAGTTCACGCGTCGCGGCGAACGGTCCGTCGATCACGGTGCGCGACGCACCATCGAAGGCGACGCGCTTGCCGGCGGAGGATGGCTTCAGCCCATCGGCGGCTAGGAGCACGCCGGCATTCACGAGCTCCTCATTAAAGCGGCCCATCGCTTCAAACATCCCAGTCTCGGGCATCGCGCCCGCTTCCGAATCAGCTGTCGCCTTCACCAAAACCATCACGCGCATCGTCATCTCCCGTCCGGTTCGCAGAAAAGAACTCATTCCTCCGTCATTACGACGAATGAGGTCGGCGAAAATCGACGGAGAAAGACAGCGGCCGGCGCGACGAGATCTGAGAGCTCCGCGACGAACAGGTAGATCCGCGTTCGGAACGTCTGTCAGACGCGCCGCAACGGCGAGGATGGAGCGCATGCAGAAGGGCAGCTTCCTGCATTCACCGCTCGATAGCAGACGGTCCGCTAACGGCCCGAATGGGAACCAGTCTGAACAGCCGGATAGGGTGGAAGGCTTCCAGTCTGCTTTCGGAGGGATCGAGCGGGAAGCGGACCTTTATCTACTGCGATCTGTCCTCGACGGTCTATTCCACCGTGACGGTCGTCCGGTGCCACGCCGTCGACAGGTACCCGGCGAAGTTCCAGCAGTCGTCTGGTCGGGCGGGCTGGGTCTGGCCGGCCGCGTCCACGGCGCGCGCGCAGATCTCGTGCCGGCCAGGCGTGAGCTCGATGTCGGCCGCCCACTGCGCCCAGCCCACGGGCCGGCCGCTGGCCGATCGATCGCCGCCGCCTGCCACGAGCGACCACCATTGATCGAGATGTCTACTCGCGCAACCGTCCGACCGTAGGCGACGGCGTAGCCGGTCAGCCGAAGCTTGCCGCTCGGCAGCGGCTTGGCGAGGTCCGGCGTCGTGATCGCCGAGTTCAGCGGCATCGCCTCGATGGGCAAGCCGGTCGACCAGTCCGCTTCCTCCTTTGCGACAAAGGGCGGAAACAGCTTGTAGTCCATCGCTTGCATCGGTGCCTCGGACGGGCGGTGCCGCACCTCGATCCGCGTCAGCCATTTGGCCGAGCGCACGCCGGCGTACCCCGGCACGACGAGGCGTAGCGGCGCACCGTGCTCGGGCAGAAGCGGCTCGCCGTTCATCGCGAAGGCGAGGAGCGTGTCGGGATGCATCGCCTTCTCGATCGCGATCGAGATCTCGAACGGCGCATGGTGTCCCTCGACCTCGACTTCGTCGGCGCCGCGGAATGCGACGAAGCGCGCCTTCGCCTCCTCAAAGCCAACGGATCGCAGTATGTCGGCGAGCCTGACGCCCGTCCATTCGGCGCAGCCGATCGCCCCGACGCCCCACGGATCGCCCGTCGTCTTCGCCACCACCTGTAACTCGGATCGGCGGTTGCCGGCGCACTGGAGGACGGCGGTGACCCGGTGCTCCGGGAACGAGGCCTTGAAGTCCGCGACGCCGATCGACCCCGGTCGCTCGACGTGGCCAGCGATCTCGACCGAATGATCGTCGTCCAGGTCCGGGATTGCGCCGTGGCAGCGGACGTAGAAGTCGCGCTGCGACGTGACGAACGCCGCCAGCCGGTCCGGTGGCGGCTCGCCGTTCAGCGGCTCGGCGGCATGAAGGCGGAGGTTTTGCTTGGCGCGCTCGACGGCGTCCATCGTTCGTTTCCCTGCTGACGAGTGCCTAACGCGCGACGCTCTCGCTTCGGCATCAATGACCCTCGAGCAGCTCCGCGTCTTCGTCGCCGTCGCCGAGCGCGAGCACATGACGGAAGCCGCGAAGGCTCTGAACCTGCCGCAGTCGGCGACGAGCGCAGCGGTCGCGGCGTCGCAGGAAGGGCACGACGTGAAGCTGTTCGACCGGGTCGTCGTCTGGGCGAGCGTTGGGTCATGATCTGCGGCATGAACACGGCACGGAAGGTTCGTACCAAGGACATCCGATCTGCCGGGCAGGGTGGTTTGCGAACCGGCAGCTTTCGGGTGATCGGATAGGGGAAGCCGACGGTTGGCAGCCGCCTCCTACACTTCCAGGCTGCGCAAGACGCGGATGAGGTCCGCCTTCCCTTCGAAGCCGATGCCCGGCAGCGACCTCCACGATGCGCACGGGCATCCTCCTTCCGTTCCGGCTATTGCGCCGCCGCGAGCCCCTCCTGCCGCAAGCGGCGTCGCTCGGCTTGCTGTTTAGGGTCGGCGTCGAGGCCGGCGGCGAGAAGCGCGCGCGTGTAGTCCTCGCGCGGGGTCTCGAACACCTGGCGCACCGTGCCCTGTTCGACGATGTGCCCGCCCTTCATCACCAGCACGTGGTCGGCGAAGTCGCGCACCAGCGCGAGATCGTGCGCGATGAACACGAAGGCGATCCCGTGCTCGCGCTGCAGGCGCTCGAGAAGCGCGATCACCTGCGCCTGCACCGACACGTCGAGCGCCGAGACCGCCTCGTCGCAGACGATGAGGTCGGGCTCCAGCGCCAGCGCCCGCGCGATCGCGATGCGCTGGCGCTGCCCGCCGGAGAACTGGTGCGGATAACGGCGCATGTGCTCGGGCGCGAGGCCGACCTCCGCCAGAAGCTCGCCCACGCGCTCGCGCCAGCGTAGCCGGGGCAGGACGGACGGATGGATCACCCAGGCCTCCGAGACGAGGTCGAAGACCGTCATGCGCGGGTTCAGGGACTGCGTCGGATCCTGGAACACCATCTGGATCTCGCGCCGGATCGAGGCGGTCTCGCGCGGGGTCATGGCCAGAAGATCGCGGCCCTTGTAGTGCGCGGTGCCGGAATTGGCCTCCTCCAGCCGCATCAGCACCTTGGCGAGCGTCGACTTGCCCGAGCCGCTTTCGCCGACGATCGCGAGCGTCTCGCCGGGCTGGAGGTCGAAGCTCGCCTCCCTCAACCCGGCGAAGTTGCCGTAGAGCTTGGAAACGTTCCGCACCTTCAGGAGCGGCTCGTTGGCGCCCTCGGGCCGCCGCATCTCGCCCTTGCCGGGCGCGGCGTCGATGAGCTTCTTCGTATAGGGGTGCTTCGGGTTGCGGTAGACCTCGCCGGCCTCGCCCTCCTCGACGATCTCGCCGCCGTTCATCACGACGACGCGGTCGGCGACTTCCGCCACGACGCCGAGATCGTGCGTGATGAGGAGGAGGCCCATGCCGGTCTCGGCCTGAAGCTCCTCCAGAAGCTGGAGGATTTCCGCCTGCACGGTGACGTCGAGCGCCGTCGTCGGCTCGTCGGCGATGAGGATGTCGGGCTTCAGCGCCAGCGCCATCGCGATCATCAGGCGCTGACGCTGCCCGCCGGAGAACTCGTGCGGATACTTGGCGAGAGCCGTCTCGGGCTCGGGGATGCCGACGCGGCGGACGAGTTCCAGCGCACGGGCCTCGGCTTCCCGCTTCGGGCGGCCGTGCGCCGTCATCGTCTCGGCGATCTGCCAGCCGACCGGATAAACGGGGTTCAGGTGGCTGAGCGGGTCCTGGAAGACCATCGCGATCTTGCGCCCGTTGATCTGCCGCCGTTCCTCGTGGTTAAGGGTCAGGAGATCGCGCCCTTCGTAGAGGATGCGCCCGCGCACGATCTCCGCCGGCGGCATGTCGAGAAGGTTCATGATGGCGGAGGCCGAGACCGACTTGCCGGAGCCGGACTCGCCGAGCACCGCCAGCGTTTCGCCCCGGCCGAGCCGGTAGCTGATGCCCTTCACCGCCTGCACGGGCCCGTTCGCCGTATGGAAGGTGACGGCGAGGTCGATCACTTCCAGAAGCGCGTCAGCCATTCTTCCTGGTTCCTTCCAGCCGCCAGCGCTGCACGGGGTCGAGCGCGATGCGCATCCAGCCGGACAGAAGGTTCAGCGACATGGTGGTGAGGATGATCGCGAGGCCCGGCCAGAACGAAAGCCACCAGGCGTTCGAGAGGTAGGGGCGCCCCTGCGCCACCATCAGGCCCCAGGTGATGTCCGGCGGCTGGATGCCGATGCCGAGAAAGGAGAGCGAGCTTTCCGCCAGCATCACGAAGGCGAAGTCGAGCGTCGCGATGGTGAGGAGCGTCGGGGCGACGACCGGCAGGATGTGGCGGAACATGATGCGCCCGTGGCTCGCGCCCATGACTTTCGCCGCCTGCACGAACATGCGCTCGCGCACTTCGAGGATCTCGGCGCGCGCGGTGCGCAGATAAACGGGGATGCGGGTGATCGCGAGGACGATCACGAGGTTCCCGACCGACGGCGACAGGACGTAGAGCACGATCACCGCGAGAAGCAGCGAGGGAAAGGACATGATCACGTCGCCGAGCCGCGCGATCGCCTCGCCGGTCCGCTTGCCGCCGTAGCCGGCAAGGAGGCCGAGCACGGTGCCGATGATGGCCGAGCAGACGACGGCCCCGGCCGCGACCAGCATCGTGCTCTGCGCGGCGACGACGATGCGCGCCAGAAGCGAGCGACCGAGCTGGTCGGCGCCGAGCACGAAGAGCCAGCCCTGGGAAAGCGAGAACGGCGCCATGTTGCGACCGCGCAAGTTCTGCTTCGTCGCGGCGGCTTCCAGGAAATGCGGCCCGAGGATCGCGCAAAGAACGACGAGAACGAGGAAGATCGCGGCGACGAGCGCCACCTTGTCGCGCCAGAGCATGGCGAGGAGGCGAAGCGCGGCGGGCTTCTCTTCAGCGACAACGGGTGCGGGCGAGGATAGAACGGACATCGGTTTCAAGCCCTGATCCGGGGATCGAGCAGGAGATAGGCGAGGTCGATCAGGAGGTTCATCACGAAGATCGCGATCGCCGTCACCATGATCGAGGCGAGGATGACGTTGAAATCGCGCTGGAGGATGGCGTCGATCATCAGCTTGCCGACGCCGGGGAAGCCGAAGATCGTTTCCACCACGACGGCGCCGTTCAGAAGCGCCGCCGCCTGGTCGCCCATCACGGTGATGACGGGCAGCATGGCGTTGCGCAGCGCGTGGACGAAGACGATGGGCCGCGCCTTCACGCCTTTCGCCCGCGCCGTCTTCACGTAAGGCGCGGCGAGCGCCGAGATCATCGAGCCGCGTACCACCTGCACGATGAGGCCGAAGGGCCGGATGAAGAGGACGGCAACGGGCAGCACCCAGAACTGCCAGCCGCCCGTGCCCGACGTCGGCAGGAGCCCGAGATGGATCGAGAAGAGGACGATCGCGACGATCGCGATCCAGAAATCCGGCGCCGACGCGCCGACCAGCGAGACGAAGGTGACGACGCGGTCGAACAGGCGCCCGACGAAGAAGGCGGTCAGCGATCCCATGACGGTCGCGAAGACCGCGACGAGCGTCATGGTGATCACGGCGAGTTGGAAGGTCCAGACGAAAGCTTCGAGTACCACGTCGATCGCCGGCCGGGCGCGGCGGATGGATTCGCCGAAATCGAGATGCAGGAGGTCCCAGACGTAGCGCCCGAACTGGACGACGAGCGGATCGTTCAGCCCGTGGATCGCGCGGAACTGGTCGCGCATCGCCTGTGTCGCGTCGATCGGCAGGAAGAGGTCGGTCGGATCGCCCGTCAGCCGCGTCAGGAAGAACACGAGCACCACGAGGCCGACGAGCGAGACGAGGCTGGCGGTGAGCCTCTTGCGCACGAAGCGGAACATCAAGTCGCCTCCCGATGATCGAGGCGCCGGGCGGCGAAACCGCCCGGCGTTTGGCATCACTTCAGGCCGATTTCGGAGAGCTGAAGCTGCGAGTTGGTGGCGATCGTCGGCTTGAAGTCGAGCCGCTCGGCGACGCGCGCGAAGCCGACCATGTGGAAGAGAAGCACGTCGGCCACCACGTCGTCGTGGACATAGGTGAAGAGCTCCGACCAGAGCTTGGCGCGCTCCTCGCCGGTGGCGGCGCTGGCGCGGGCGATGAGGTCGTCCACCTTCGGGTCCGAGATGCCTGACTGGCGGCCCTTCGAATCGTACTTGAAGAAGGCCGAGAAGACGGGATCGCCCTTGGCATTGTCGTGGAGCACGGAAAGGAGCTGCGGCGGGCGCCCTTCGAGATAGGGCTTGGAATAAAGCTTCTCCTGCTCGGCGACGTCGAGCATCTTGAGGTTCACCGTGAAGCCGGCGTCCTGGAGCTGCGCCTGGATCGCCTCGTTCACCTCCGTCGCGTTCGGATAGTTGTTGTTGCGCCCGATCAGCTCGATCGGCGTGTCCACCGGCACGCCGTCGGCTTTCGCCTCGGCCAGCAGCTTCTTCGCGCCCTCGACGTCGTAGGCCGGGACCTTAATGTCCTTGTTCCAGCCGAGCGTCGTCGGCGGCACGATGGCGACGGCCGGCTCGGTGCCTTCCGGCAGGAGCGAGCCGATGAAGGCTGTGCGGTCGATCGCCATGTTGAGAGCTTGGCGCACGCGCTTGTCGTTCATCGGCGGGATCGCCGTGTCGACGCGCAGGTACATCGTCTCGGAGTTCGGATAGGAGAAGTCGGTCTTCGGGTTCGTCGCGTCGAGCTGCGAGATCGAGGGCGCGAGATCGGCCTCGCCCGCCTGCACCATCGCGGCGCGCACGGCCGAATCGGTGCGGAAGACGTAGGTCGCCTTCGTGACCGCCGGCTTGGTTCCCCAGTAGTCGTCGCGACGGTCGAGCACGATGCTCTGACCCGGCGTCCAGTTCGACAGGACGAAGGGTCCCGTGCCGACGGGCGTGCGCGTGAACTCGATCGGCGTTTCGCTCGGCACGATCGTCAGCACCGACATCAGAAGCGGCAGGATCGGCTGCGGCGGCTCGGCCTTGACGTCGAGGGTCGTGGCGTCGACAGCGGTGGCCGTCAGCTTGGTGTCGCCGAAATAGCGCGACAGTTCGCACGAGATCTTCGGGCTCGTGGCGCGCTCCAGCGAGTGCTTCACGTCCTCGGCGTCGAAGGCGGTGCCATCGGAGAACTTGACGTTCTGGCGAAGCTTGAAGCGCCAGGTGCCGTTGCCCTGATCCGCCCAGCTTTCGGCCAGTCGCGGCGAGACCTTGCCGCCGTTCTTCGAGTCGAGTTCCGTCAGCGTCTCGGAAATGTTTTCGAGGATCACGCGGCCGATGTTGGAGCGGGTCGCCATGCAAGGCTCGACGAGATCGAGTTCCTCACCGAGAACGACCGTCACGTCGCTTTTCGCCTGCGCCAGCGCCGGGGTGGTACCGGCCGCCGCCAGCAGCGCGGCCGTCAGGAATTTCAAGCTCGTCATCCGATCCTCCCAAACCGTCGCCCTGCGAGGGCTCTCGCAGCCCTCGCTCTTGCGAGGACGACAGCGTCGCGCCGCCTGTACGCGACGCGCCGCGCCCTCGATGGGGCCAGAACATGTTCCCAGTGCAACGAGTTGTCAACATGACAAATCTGGCGGACGAACTCGCCTTGCCTCCTTGCACACTGCTTTCATATCGGTTTCCGGCGCAAAGAAGCGAGTTTTGTTGATTTACAACTTGACATCCAAGTGTCCGGCTCCTCTTCTCGGATGCTGGAGACGGAGGCTGGTGCGATGGTGCTCGAAGATATTGCGACACGGATGACCGGACGTCTCCAAGCGAACGGATCGGGAGGAGAAGCCGCTCTTCTCGCTTCGCCGATGGTCCAGAACCATGCAGCCTTCCTTCATCTCGAGCCCGACGGCACGCTCCTTTGCGCTTGGTTCGGCGGTACGCTGGAGGGCAAGTCCGATGTCTCCATCCATGTCGCGAAGCTCGATCCGGGCGCGGAACGCTGGAGCGATGCCGTGCGGCTGAGCGACGACCCGGACCGCTCGGAGCAGAACCCGGTGCTTTTCCGTGCGCCGGGCGGCGATCTTGTGCTGCTCCACACGGCCCAAGTTTCCGGCAATCAGGAGGATTGCCTCCTGCGCCGGCGCTCGGTGAACCTCGCGGGCGGCATGATCGAAGGGGGCGAGGCGGCCATCCTCGACCTGCCGCGCGGCACCTTCGTCCGGGCGCCGATCGTGGTTCGCGACGATGGCACCTGGATGCTGCCCGTGTTCCGCTGCATCGCGCCGCCGGGGCGGCGCTGGACGGGCAGCCACGACACGGCGGGCGTCGCGGTGAGCGAAGACGACGGCCGGACGTGGCGACTTTTCGAGGTGCCGGGTTCGATCGGCTGCGTCCACATGACGATCGTGCCGCTCGACGGCGAGAGGATGGCCGCGTTCTTTCGCCGCCGTCAGGCCGACTTCGTGTATCGTTCAGAAAGCCGGGACGGCGGACGCACGTGGGAGGCGCCCGAGCCGACCGACGTTCCCAACAACAACTCCTCGATCGGCGCGATCCGGTTGCGGGACGGGCGCGTCGCCCTCATCTGCAATCCGTCCTCCGCCGCGACCTCGCCCGACCGCCGCCAGTCGCTCTACGACGAGCTCGGCGAGGACGCCGCGCGCGAGGACGCCACCGGCGGCTGCGCGCCGGTGTGGGGCGTTCCCCGCGCACCGCTGGCGCTCTGCCTGTCCGCGGACGGCGGCCGCACCTTCCTAGAGCGCCACGTCATCGAGGACTCGGCCGGAACCTGCCTGTCGAACAATTCGGAGGACGGGCGCAACCAGGAGCTTTCCTATCCCGTGCTCGCGGAGGCTCCGGACGGCGCGCTGCACCTCGCCTTCACCTACAAGCGCCGGGCCATCCGCCACGTGCGCCTCTCGCCCGGCTGGCTCGATGCACAGGGCTAGCGGCGCGAGGTGGAGGGTGCGCTTCGCAAGGGCTGCCGTTCCTGTCATCGTGTTCGCGGTCGCAGCGAAGGAAAGCCCATGAAGGCAGGCGCGAACGAAACGGACATGGAGCCCTCGCGGGCGCCCGCGGCGCGCCCCGGCCCCTTGTCGGAACGGGTCTACGAGGCGCTCAAGGAGCGCATCCTCTCCGGCGCCTATGGGTCGGACGAGAAGCTGCCCGGCGAGTACGACCTCGCTGCGAATTTCGACGTGTCGCGCCCGATCGTGCGGGAAGCCCTGGAACGCCTGCGCGGCGAAGGGCTGATCTATTCCCGACGCGGCGCCGGCTCCTTCGCGCGCGTGTCCCGCCCGCCCGCGCCCGCGCAGAATCTCGGCTTCGCGCCGGTGGAGACCATCGCGGACATCCAGCGCTGCTACGAGTTCCGCCTGACCATCGAGCCGGACGCGGCGGCGCACGCCGCGCTTCGCCGCAACGACGAGGCGCTCAGTCGGATCGAGGCCGCGCTCGCGCTCCTCGACGACGCCACGCGCCAGCAGCGGCACCGCGAGGACGCCGATTTCGCCTTCCACGTCGCCGTGGCGCAGGCCGCCAACAACCACTATCACCTGTCGGCGCTGCACGCGCTGAGGGAGCACATCGCCGTCGGCATGAAGCTGCACGGCCTGGCCCTTCTCGGGCCGAGCCCTGGCCTCCAGCGCGTCTTCGAGGAGCATCGCGGCATCCTCGACGCGATCCGCGCTCGCGACTCGCAGGTCGCGGCCGCGCGCATGCGAAGCCATCTGGAAGGCTCGCTCCAGCGCCTGTTCGAAGGCCGGCTCCTCGATCTCTCACTATAGACGATCAAACGCTATTTAACATGTTGACAGGTTTTTCCGTAATCTGTTAGCTACCCGATAGGAATGGCGGTCCGGCTTCAGCAACCGCCGGTTCATCCGTAATTCATCGGGAGGTGCGGAAACCCGCATGACGGCGCTGCGGCTCATCGCGGACGACCTGACGGGCGCGCTCGACAGCGCGGCCGCCTTCGCCTCGCCGGACGCGCCGGTTCCCGTGCGCTGGTGTCATGTTCCTGCCGCTCAAGGCAGCCTCGCCTATGACAGCGGCACGCGAGAAACCGAACCCGCCGAGGCGACGGCGAGGCTGCGCGATCTCGCGCCTCTCCTCGGCTCCGCCGGAACCGCGATCCGCTACAAGAAGATCGACAGCCTCCTGCGCGGCCGAGAGGCGGAAGAGATCGGCGCGATCCTCGACGTCCTCCGGCCGGAGTTCTGCGTCCTCGCCCCCGCCTTTCCCGCACAGAACCGCGCGACGCGCGCCGGGCGGCAGATGGTCCGCGCTCCCAGCGGCGAATGGCGCCCGACCGACGCCGATCTCGGCGCCCGCCTCGAAGCCACCGGTCACCTTGTCCACCGCGCCGCACCAGGCGAGGCGCCGTGCCCCGGCATCACCCTCTTCGACGCCGAGACCGACGCCGATCTAGATCGGATCGCGTCGACGCCCGTACCCGCGGACGTCGTCTGGGTCGGGAGCGGCGGCCTGGCGGCCGCCATCGCCCGCCGGCACGCAGGAACGGCGCGTCCGTCGCCGCAGCCGCTCCCTTCCACTATCCTCGGGCTGTTCGGCACCGATCACGAGGTGATGCGCGGCCAGCTCAAGCGCGTGGTCGACTGGCACGAGATCGTCCACGACGTCGAAGCCGAGGCCGGATGCATCGAACGTCTCCTCCGCGAGCGCGGCGCGGTCTTCCTCACGGTGTCCGTGCCGCCGGGAACGGGACGCGGACCCGCCGCCGATCATATCGGCGCCGCCTTCGCCGCGCTCGCAGGGCGGCTGGCCCCGCCCGGAACGCTCCTCGTCGCGGGCGGCGAGACGCTGAGACGCCTTTGCGACGCGCTCGGCGCGGGAGGCCTCAACGTCACGGGCGAGGTCGTGCCGGGCGTGCCGCGCTCCGTCCTGAAGGGCGGGCGCTGGGACGGCACCGCCGTCGTCTCAAAATCCGGCGCCTTCGGGAGCGTCGACTTCCTGCGCGACCTTGTCGCGCCCGCCAGCCAGGGAATCCAAGCATGATGCCGCATCTCGCCATCACCATGGGCGATCCGGCGGGCGTCGGGCCGGAGATCATCGTCAAGGCCTGCGCTCGCCTGAAGGATCGGCTCGACCGCGGCGACCTCCGCCTCCTCGTGATCGGCTCGAACCCCTCGCTCCTCGCCGCGCGCGACGCGCTGAAGCTCGACGTCGAGCTTCCGGAAGTCGGGGCGGACGATCGGGAATGGCCGCATCTCGCCTGCCTCCAGGCCGGCCCCGAAGGCGAGCCGATCCGGCCGGGCGTCCTGTCGGCCGATGCCGGCCGCTTCGCCTATCTCGCCGTCAAGCGCGGCGTGCGGCTGGCCGAGGCGGGGCGCATCGGGGGCATCGTCACCGCGCCGCTCAACAAGGAAGCCCTGAATAAGGCGGGCTACCATTACGCTGGCCATACCGAGATGCTCGCCGAACTCACCGGCGCGCGCGGCTCGGTGATGATGCTCGCCCACGACAACATGCGCGTCAGCCATCTCACCACCCATGTCGCGCTCCAGGACGTGCCGGCGCGACTGACACCGGAGCGTCTGCGCTTCGTCATCGACCGCACGAACGACGCACTCGGGCGACTCGGGCTTGGGCGCCGGCGCATCGCGGTCGCGGCCCTCAACCCGCATGCCGGCGAAGGCGGACTCTTCGGGCGCCAGGACGACGAGGTGTCCGCGCCCACCATCGCCGCCGCCGTCGCCGACGGGCTCGACGTCGTCGGCCCGGTGCCGGGCGACACGGTGTTCGTGAAGCTCAGGGCTGGCCAGTACGACGCCGTGATCGCCATGTACCACGACCAGGGGCACATCCCGGTGAAGCTCCTCGGCTTCAACGTGAACCCCGCGACCGGTACCTGGGACGCGCTGTCCGGCGTCAACATCACGCTCGGCCTACCGATCGTGCGCACCTCGGTCGATCACGGCACCGCCTTTGACATCGCCGGCAAGGGCATCGCCAACGAACTCAGCCTCGTCGAGGCCATCGACTATGCCGAGCGGCTGGCGAGCGCCCGCGCGGCGGCCTGACGGGAGACCTCTCATGAACGTCCCATCCTCCCTGCTCGCGCCAAGCCTCGCGGCGCCGATCTCGATCATCCGGCCGCGCATCGTCGAGTTCGGCTCCGGCGCGCTGCGCGCCGCCGCGCGCTTCGCCAAGGCGGAGAACTGCCGGCGCATCCTCGTCGTCGCCGATGCCTTCAACGCGGGGCGGATCGACGCGCTGGGCCTGCCCGGCGAGGTCGCCGTCTTCGGCGAGGTGCGGCCCGAGCCGGACGTGCCGAACCTCGAAGCCGCGATCCGGAGGGCCGAGGAGGTCGAGCCCGATCTCGTGATCGGTTTCGGCGGCGGCTCGGCCATGGATATTGCCAAGCTCGTCGCCGCGCTCGCAGGCAGCGGTCAGCGCATCGCCGACGTCGTCGGCGCCGAGAAGGTCGCCGGCCGCCGTGCCCGGCTGATGCAGGTACCGACCACCGCCGGCACGGGCAGCGAAGCGGGCACGCGCGCGCTCGTCACCGATCCCGCCTCTCAGAACAAGCTCGCCGTCCAGAGCGTCCACATGCTGGCCGACATCGCGATCGTCGATCCCGACCTGACGCTGAGCCTGCCGCCCGCCGTCACCGCCGCCAGCGGCGTCGATGCCATGGCGCATTGCGTGGAGGCCTTCACGAGCCGGAAAGCCCATCCGCTCATCGATATGTACGCGCTCGAAGGCACGCGGCTCGTCGGCCGTTACCTCTCGCGCGCCATCCGCGACGGCTCCGACGTCGAATCGCGCGCGGGCTTGAGCCTCGCTTCGCTATACGGCGGCTTCTGCCTCGGACCGGTGAACACGACCTCCGGCCACGCCGTCGCCTATCCGCTCGGCACACGGCACCACGTCGCGCACGGCGCGGCGAACGCTCTCGTCTTCCCCCACACGCTCGCCTTCAACGCACCGGCAGCGCCGGAGAAGACCGCGGCCGTCCTCGAAGCGCTCGGCCTTCGCGCCGGGCGGAACGAGGGCGAGGTGCTGGAGGCCGCCCATCGTTACTGCGCCGACCTCGGCTGCGAGATGCGCCTGTCGGCGCTCCAGGTGCCGCGCGAGGATCTAGGCGCGATGGCGCGGGAAGCGCACGCGATCCGCCGACTCCTCGACAACAATCCACGCCCGATCAGCGAGGCCGAGATCCTCGCGATCTACGAAGCCGCCTACTGAGCGCCGAAACGGAGTTCCCGATGCCAGCCCAAGCCTTCGTCGCTCTCGTCACCTGCTTTCGCGACGACGAGACGCTCGATCTCGAAGCGACGCGGGCACAGGTACGCCGCCAGGTGGAGGCCGGCAACAACATCATGTGCGCTGGCACCAACGGCGACTTCACGGCGCTGACCTTCGCGGAAAAGGTGCGGCTCACGCAAGCCGTGGTGGACGAGGCGGCGGGACGCGCCCGCGTCATCGTCAATGCCGGCATGCCCGCGACCTTCGAGACGCTCATGCTTGCGCGCGAGTTCGACCGGATCGGCGTCGACGGCATCGCCGTCATCACGCCCTTCTTCATTCAGGCGACGCAGGACGGATTGATCCGCCATTTCTCGGCTGTCGCGGACGCGGTCCGAACGCCGGTCTACCTCTACGACATTCCGGCGCGGACCCAGAACCATATCGAGCCGGAGACCGCGAGGACGCTCAGCCGGCACGGCAACATCGCCGGCATCAAGGATTCCGGCGGTGCGCAGGATACGCTGGAGGCCTATCTCGGTGTCGGGCGCGAGAGCCCGGGCTTCGCCGTCTATTCCGGCCCCGACCATCTCGTGCACTGGTCGCTCCGGAACGGCGCGGCGGGCTGCATCTCCGGGCTCGGCAACGTGATGCCGAAAGTGCTCGCCGGCATCGTTGCCGCCTTCAACGCGAGCGACGAGGCGGAGGCGGCGCGCCAGCAGGGCATCTTCGGCGACTTCCGCAAGGACCTCTATGCGCTCGGCTATCCGCCGGCGCTCGTGAAGCGCGCCCTCTACCTCATGGACCCGACGGTCGGCGCGAGCCGCCAGCCCGCGCTTCTGCCCGACCCCGCCCAGGACGCTAGGATCCGCACGATCCTGCGAACCTATGATCTGCCCAGATGAGCGGATCAGGCATCCAGCCGATGGCTCCTCCGAGTTGAAAGGACGGCTGGTTCATCCGCTACAATGACGGCTTTTGGGATCGCCGAACATTACGTTGAATGGCCGACTCCGGTCGGGAGCTGCCGATCCGCTTCCGGGCGACAGGTGCGCCAAGTCGGCCGCTCCGTTGACGAAATGGCAGCATACGCGCCCGAAAAACCCTTTTCGTCAGGCAGCCCTTAAATCGGCTTCCGCGGCACCCACGGCATCGGCCAGCGCCGCGAAACAGAGTGGATCGAAGGCGGATCCGACGTCTCGTTGCATGATTGCCAGCGCCTCGGCGGTCGGCATGGCAGCGCGATACGGGCGGTCGGCCGTCAACGCATCGAAGACATCGGCCACCGATACGATGCGGGTATCCCGATCGATCGCGTCGCCGGCCAGCCCGAGCGGGTAGCCTTTTCCGTCGAGGCGTTCGTGGTGCGCCCCGCCGATCCTCGCCAACTCGGCGAAAGCCGGGACGCGCGATAGGATGCTTTCGCTCTTTGCCGCGTGGCTGCGGATTTCCCGCCACTCATCGTCGTCGAGGCCACCCGGTTTGTCGAGCACGGCGTTCGACACGCCGAGCTTGCCGATGTCGTGGAGAAGCGCCGCCCGGCGCAGCCAACGCCGCCGCTCCATCGTGTAGCCCAAGGCGTTCGCGATCATGTCGGCATAGGTCGCGACGCGTTCCGAGTGACCTGCCGTGAACGGGCTCTTGGAGTCGATGATCTGTGCGAAGGCGACCGCGATGTCGTCGAGATAATCCTCGTCTGGGACGATCAGGCTGCGGGCCGGCTCGAGTGCGAAGACGACATCGCCGATTTCGGGCGAGGCGAGCGTGCTCCAGAAGTCGTCCGTCGCCGCAACGGCCTCGAAGTTGGCTGTCACATTGGGATCGAACCATGTCCCGCAACGGGCGCGGATCTCGGCGATCGCGGCCTTGCGGCCGACCGCAGCGTGGAACACGTCCGCGACTTGCGCCACGAGGGCGATCCGCGCGTAGAGCGGCACCGCGGTGCCCGCGAGCCGGTCCGGGCGCCCCTCGCCGTTCCAGTGCTCGTCGAGCGACCGTATGCCTTGGCAGACGGGTTCGGGAAACCGCAGCCGGGCGGCGATGGCGGCTCCGCGATGGCAGCGCGTTTCGATCAGGTCGTCGACTATCTCGGCGCCGCTCTGGACGATGTGCAGGATAGCACGCAGCCGCTCGCCGAGCCTGGAACGCTTGCCGGTGTGCGAGACGACGAAGCCGAGCACCTTCGGCAGACTGGTGCCGAGCGTCTTGAAGTCCCGTTTGAAGCCGATATCGTCGGCGAGGTACAACTCGCAGATGCGCGCCGCGTTGCTGGAGCAACCGAGGTCCTTCAGCATCGCCGTATAATACAGCTCCCAGAGCTGCATCTCGGGCAGACCAAGACGACGCCCGATCGCCAGCGCGATCCAGGCCGTTCGCACGCAGTGGCCGAGCGGCTGGCCCTCGGTAAGGTCCAGCGCATAGCTCAGAGCGCCGAGCAACTCGGATAGGCGCAAGCTCTGCGCAGGAGGTTTTGTGCGATCAACGAGGTCGAGCATCGTGCGGCGCTCCTTCGGCACGCCGATTGCGGTAACATTCCCCACCTTGCGATCCGGCAAAAGTCGAAGACACAATCTGCCGGTCGCTCGCCATCAACCTTTAACGAACGCCGGAACGGGGCGAGGTCCAAACGTCCGCTCCCGGGTCGACCGCCGCGCCGTCTCAGCGACCGGGTCGGGTCGGTAGCCGAAGCGACTGCGTGGTTGCCGGCCGTCGGGTTTCGGCAGAGCGAGCGGGGAAGCGGACCGCGCGTGGCGATGGTTGTGCCTGCCGCGATCGCGGCTCTATGCTCCCTGTCCCTCGAACGCGGACGGGCTGCCGATCTGCCAGCGCTCCGCAAAGCGGTCGAGAACGGTGGCATCCTGTTCGGCGTTCGCCAGCGCGACGTGTCCGTCGGGTCGCACGAGGTACAGCGCGTCGCGCTTGAAGCCGCTTCGCTCTGCCGCCTCTTCCCATGGATAGGCGCGGACCACGATGTCGTGCGCCGCGGCGGCAGTCTCGACTTCCCGCGACGGCTCGCCGTAGACGTGCAGGCCCCAGTCCCTGCCGTCCAGCGAGGCGTAGTTGTCGCCGGTCCATGGCAGGCGGTCGCCGCCGGAGACGCCTCCGACTTTGCCTTCGCTGATCGCGCTGTCGCGGTAGGCGATGCGGGTCTGCGACAGGGTCGCGAACAGCGCCCGCCGGACCGCCGGCAGGTGCGTCGCGACCGGCATCAGGTGCGGCATGATCCAGTCGCGCAAGACGCGGCTCGTCCATCCCTCGCCGACCATGCCCTGAAAGGCGCGGTCAGTGGTCTCCACTAGCTTGCGGGCGAACACTATACGCTCGGCTTCGAAGGTATCGAGGATATCGGGCGAGATCCGGCCCTGCACGAGGTGCGCCAGCTTCCATGACAGGTTCACCGCGTCGCCGATGCCGGTATTCATGCCCTGGCCGCCGGCCGGACTGTGGAGATGGCCGGCGTCGCCCGCGATGAACACCCGGTTCGAGCGGAAGTGCGCGGCGACGCGGTGGTGGACGCGATAGGTCGAGAACCAGTTCACGGTCGCGACGCGGATGCCGAGCAGGTCCTCGGCATAGGGGCGCACGTCGTCGAAACCGAAATCGTTCCGTCCGCTCAGCATCGGCGGCACGACGCCGATCAGCCGCTGCATGCCGCTGGAACGGACGGGCAGCATCAGGACGAGGCTGCGCTCGCCGAGGTGCATGTGGAGGTCCGTCTGGAACGGACCGTCGATCGCGACGTCGGCGACGAAGAAGAGTTGATCGTAGGTGCCGCCCGGAAAGTCGAAGCCGAGCTCCCGGCGCGTCGCGGTATGCGCGCCGTCGCAGCCGCAGAGATACGGGACCTCGACCGCCTCCTCCCGTCCGTCGCGCCGGAGCACGACTCTGACGCGCTCGCCGTCCTGTTCGAGCGAGATCAGTTCCGTGTCCCACTCGATCGCGGCGCCGAAGCCCCGCAGCCGCTCCGCCAGGAACCGCTCGTGATCGTCCTGCGGGTAGCAGAGCACGAAGGGGTAGGGGCTCATGCCCGTGCCGACGTCCTTGAACGAGAGCATCGCGAGTTCGCGCGTTCCCTCGTGGAAACGCGCCCGCTCCATGCGGATGCCCTTCGCGACGACCTCGTCCGCGAAACCCATCTGCGCGTAAAACTCCAGAGTCCGGGCATGGACGACCATAGCACGCGATGCTTCGCCCGGACCGGCCGCCTTCGCGACGATGTGGAACGGGATGCCGTGCCGGGCGAGGCGGAGGGCCAGAACGAGGCCTGTCGGCCCGGCGCCGACGATCAAAACCTGCGGATCGGACATCGCGGCATCCTCCGTTGCCCGAATGAGCAGATGCCGCGCCACCGCCCGATCCCGGCGTCTCGGTCGACAGCGAACTCGCCAACCTCGTGCGAACGGCCTCTTTCAGGACCTCTTGGATAACGCTCGAACGACGAAGAAGGGTCGAAAACGGTACGCCAGCTTTGCGGCGCAGTTGCCGTGAAAGCCGCCGGCTCACCGTTCGAGGGTTGGAGCGCCGACGAATAATCGCCGATGCTCCAACCCTGGCAAGTCCACGACTTCATCTGCTGCACGGCCAAACCGAACAAGCGCCGATCAGTTGCGTCGCCCTGCCAGTGTCTTCGCCATCATCGCTCGCAGCGGGTTCGGGACCAAACCGGTTCGGTCCATCCGTGCCTGCAAGGTATCGTCGGCTGCCGCGGTTCGGGAATGAGCGTCGGCGCTCCTTCGCGCAGGCTGCCTCCTACAGGATGATGAAACTGTCCGCGGCGAGCTTGAGCCCGGGGGAAAGGCTTGCGAACTGGACCTGCGCGGCGCCTCCGGCCCCGTCGGCGTCGTAGAACAGCTTGCCGGTGCCGCTGTCGTAGATGACGTTCTGGTCGGCCGTCGCGGCGAGCTTGCCGATGACGAAGTCGGACGCCTTCAGGCTGCCGAGATCCAGCGCCCGGAAGATGGCGCCGTCCAGCGCGATGCGATCCTGGCCGACGGCGAAATCCGCGATCGTGTCGACGTTCTGCTTCGCGTCGAGCAGCGTATTGAAGACGAAGGTGTCCGCACCCGCGTAACCCTTGAGCGTATCGTTGCCGCCGCCGCCTGCGATGGTGTTCGCGGCGCCGTTGCCGAGGATGGTGTTGGCGAGG
>NZ_VZDO01000025.1 GCF_008802405.1 Plantimonas leprariae | reverse complement strand
AAGCACGAACAGTCCCAGCGTCACGCCGCCCGCGATCAGCGGCCAGACCGCGAGCGCCGCCGCCGTTCCTATCGCCGCCGACACCCAGATGCTGGCCGCCGTCGCGAGCCCATGCACCTGCTGGCCGCTGCCGCCATGCAGCAGCGCCCCGGCCCCGATGAAGCCGACGCCGGACAGGACGCCCTGCACGACGCGGCCCGCGGCGTCGGCGTTCATGCGCCGTGGTCTGCCTTTGCTCCGCCCCGCTGCCTGGAATTGCTACGCCTTTACAAGAGAGAATGTCGTGTGACCGTTCGAGCCGATTTGATGTAGACGACAGGATCGCCTCATCGCTGGCGAGCAAATTGGACGACGGCCGTCCGTTCAAAATCATTATCTCTATTCGCGGTTCTCATGGAGCCGCGTAACCGGCGCTCATCAAGTCCGTGCGATAGAGGCGAGGATCGCGGCGGAAGAAGAAGCCGCCCTCCCGCTCGGAGTGCTCGGGGAGGTAGTCGATCGTCGCCTCCCGCTCCTCGATCACTCGCTCTCCTTCCAGGAGGGTGGCTTTGATCTTCAGCGCCGCGGCCGTCGAGGAGCCGACGTTGCGCGCCGTGAAAGTCAGCACGTAGCCCTCCGGCATCGGCTCAACCGTGTCAGCCTTGAGGACGATCTTTGCGGGTCCGGTCGGCTGGCTCAGCCCGTAATAGACCATGTACCCGATCATCCCGACCAAGATCGTGCCGCCGGCGACTGCAAAACTCCATTCGAGCGCGGACGTGCCGACTTGGCGCGAAGAGGCCGAGGGAGGCGGAGTTCGCTTGAACCACCCCATCAGAGCATCAACCTTGCAACCGCTGCGCCGAGAGCGCCGGGAAATCCGAGGACAATGGTCGTTCCAAGGGTCGGCAAGTTGCCAGTGCTGTCGAGCCGGCCGAAGGTCCACAGCACATAGAAGCTGACAAGCAGGACAAGAGCATAGCCCGCAACGGTGAAGCGAGCGAAGACGCTCCAGAAGCCTTCGCCATCACGCGGCCGCTCCGTTCCGCCGAACTCCAGCCCGTAGACGAAGGCGTGCATGAGAACGAGCGTCAGAAGGATGAGGACGATCACCTGCCAGACGGACATTTGGTAGGCGATAAGGATAATTTCCTCGGTAGGCGCCATGTTCAGCGACAGAAACAGCGCCCCGACAACCATCAGGAACATCTCGTCGAGATAGGAGGCTTCCGCCTCGCGGCGCTCGTCCCTCAGATCCTTCTCGCCGAACTGGTTCTGCGCCAGCATAGCCCCAATGCTGCCGCAGAAGGTCTGGAGCAGGAGCTTGCCGACAACCTCGTGGGTCGACATGCCGCGATCGAGAACACCGAACAGGGCGAGCACGACCGCGGAGGCGATGGCAGCGATGGCGACCGCGACGAGCGCGTCCGCCAAGTCGTCCCAGCCGGATCGGGTGTGCCGCAAGCCGCCGTAGCGTGATAAACGCCACAACAAGGGAAGGAGAAGGGTCATGAAGAGAGCGAGGCGCAAGGGGTCGGCATAGAAGCCGAGCCACCACATCTCCATGGTCATCAGCATCGGCAGCGAGAAGATCAGCGAGCCGGCAAATCCACGCCCGAGACCGACCAGGAAGTCTCTTCGGGACGGCTTCAACCGTTCCATGCATCCCCCGGTCCGCGACAGGAATAGTTCCCACGAAACCGACCGGCTTCGCAACCTTACCAAGGGAGGCTGAGCCGCCTGACGTCGCTTGTCCCTTGGCTACCTTCTCCGGCAGGGGATCGGCGACAGATGACGAGGCCGACTACGGGTTATCGTACCTCGTGCCTGAAAATGTGGAACCCTGGGCAGCACACGGCTCGCAATGGTTGACGATCGTACACCGCGTCAGATCATGTCTTCGATCCGAATGGGGAGCTTGCGGATACGGCGGCCCGTCGCGTGGAACACGGCGTTGGCGATGGCGGCGTTGACGCCGACGATGCCGATCTCGCCGATGCCCTTGATGCCGAGCGGGTTCACCGCCACGTCGCGTTCCGGCAGCATCACGACCTCGACCGTGCCGACATCCGCGTTCACCGGGATGTGGTATTCCGAGATGTTGTCGTTGACGTAGCTTGCGTGGCGAAGGTCGATCTCGGTCTTTTCCAAGAGCGCCGCCCCGATGCCCCAGATCATACCGCCCATGAACTGGCTGTGCGCGGTGAGCGGATTGACGATCGTGCCGCAGGAGAAGACGCCGAGCATGCGGGGTACGCGGATTTCTCCGGTCCGGGCGTGGACCCGAACTTCAACGAACTGCGCGCCGAAGCCGTAGGCGGTCACATCCTTGCGCTGCTGGCCGCGCCAGATCGGCGGCTTGCCGCTGTAGAGTTTGTCCATCGCCTCCGGCGGAAGACCCTTCGGGATGTATTCGCCATAGGCTTCGACGGCGCCGCGCGAAAGGCGGTTCGCCGCGTCCTCCAAGCTTTCCTCGCCACCATCATCGGCCACGAGCCTTCCGCCGTAGAGGTCGACCGCCTCGAACCCGCGGCCGGCAAGAGGTCCTTCGTCGCTGGTGATAGACGTCTGGATCAGGCGTCGGCGCAAGTCGTCGCAGGCGAGAGCGATGGCATGGGTGATCGATGCGGTGTGGCTCGAACCGGCCGCGAGCGAGGCTGGCGGCAGGCTGGTGTCACCCATCGCGACGTCGACTTTCCCGACCTCGACGCCGAGCCGGTCCGCAACCGTCATCGCCGCGACCGTGTAGGCGCCGGTGCCGATGTCGTGCCCGGCGATCTCCACTCGCGCATGGCCGTCCGCCCGAAGATGCACTCGCGCCGCGGTCGCCGCGATGTTGGACGGATAGGCGGCGCTGGCGCAGCCGAGGCCGACCCGCCAGTCGCCGTCCCAACGGGTACCGGGGGCCGGACGTGGCGACGGCCAGCCGAAGCGCTTCGCGCCTTCCTCGAAGCAGGCCATCAGGTTGCGGCTCGACCAAGCGTTGCCGTTCACCGGGTCGCGGCCCGGCTCGTTCAAGCGTCGAAGCTCGATCGGATCGATCTCCAGCTTCCAGGCAAGCTCGTCCATCGCCGATTCCAGCGGAAACATGTAGGGCGTGTCGGGCGGCGCCCGCATAAAACCCGGCGTGTTGCGGTCGGCATGGACGATGTTGACGCGTGTCAGGATGTTCGGGCAGGCGTAGACGCGCGCCGTCGTCTCGGTGCCGGAGACATTGTACTGGCTCGGCCGGCTCGTCAGTTCCCAGCCCTCGTGCCGAAGGGCGACGAGCCTGCCCTCGCGCGTCGCGCCGAGCTGAAGATGGTGGCGCGTTTCGGCGCGATACGTGACAATGGTGAAGCCCTGGTCGCGCGTCGCGACAAGCTTCACCGGACGGTTGATCCGGCGGGCGGCGATCGCGATCCAGGCCGTGCGGGCGGTGAGTCCGCCCTTCGATCCGAAGGCGCCACCGACATATTTCGAAACGCCCCGAACCTTCCCGGGATCGAGGCCGAACTGCCCGGCGATGTTGCCGCGCATGCCATAGACGAACTGGCTGGGCTCCAGCACCGTCAGGCGATCGTTCTCCCAGATGCAGGTCGTGGTGAAAAGCTCGATCGGGTTGTGGTGCTGCGTCGGCGTCTCATACCACTCGTCGACGGTCGCCTCGGCCTCACCCAGAGCGCCTTCCGCGTTGCCGACCTCGTAATCCTCGTGCTCGCCAGGTTCGCGCCGCTCCTCCTCGACGCCGGGAGAGTCGAAGGTGGCTGAGGGCGCTTCCGACTCGTAATGGACGAAGATGCGATAGGCCGCATCGCGCGCGATCTCGTAGGTTTCGGCGACGACGACGCCGATGATCTGGCCGTCGTGCCAGATCCGGTCGTTTTCCATCGTCGTGGTCGTCTCGCCGCCGGCCTGCTGCTCGGGCGGGCGCGCCTCGCCGCCGACATTCTCGTGAGTCAGGATATCGATGACGCCATCCAGCGACCGCGCTTCGTCCAAATCGAAGCCGGCGATCCGCCCGCGCGCGATCGCGCTGGTGACGAGAAAGGCATAGGCCGGGGCGGCGACGGGCTCGTCGGACGGATAAAGCGCGCGGCCCGTCACCTTGGCGCGGCCGTCGATGCGCGGGTGCGATGTGCCGAAGACGCGGTGGGCGGAGTCGAGCGGCAGGAGATCGTCCATCTAAATCTCCATCGCCTGCGCGGCGAGCAGAGCGCGGACCAGCGTGCGGCGGCCGAGATCGAGCTTGAAGGCCGCATCACCATGCGGCACGGCGGAAGCGAAGGCAGCCTCCGCGGCCTCCTGCGCCGACGTCTCGTCGAGGCTCCGGCCTGCGAGCGCGTCTTCCGCCTCGTGCGATCGCCAGGGCTTCGCCGCAAGGCCGCCGAGTCCGATGCGGGCGGATCGAACCGTGCCGTCGGGGCCGAGGTCGAGCGCGACGGCGGCTGAAGCCAGCGCGAAGTCGTAGGACTCGCGGTCGCGGATTTTTAGGTAGAGCGAGCGGCGGGTCCAGTCGCCGATCGGTACGCGGAAGCCGGTGATCAGTTCGCCCGGTTCCAGCTCCGTTTCGATATGCGGCGTGTCGCCGGGCAGGCGGTGCAGTGCCTCGAACGGCAGGCTGCGCCGTCCGCCGTCATTGCCGAGGATGTCGACTTCGGCGCCGAGCCCCGCGAGGGCGACAGCGAAGTCGCCGGGATAGTTGGCGATGCATTGCTCGCTCGTGCCGAGAACGGCGAGGCGCCGGTTGACGCCGTCCTTCGCCGCGCAGCCGGAGCCGGGATCGCGCTTGTTGCAGCCGGCCCACTGCCTGCCGCGGAAGTAATTGCAGCGAGTGCGCTGGAGGACGTTGCCGGCAAGCGTCGCCATGTTGCGAAGCTGCGGGCTCGCGGCCTTCCATAAAGCCTCCGACAGGATGGGAAAGTCGCGCCGGACCACGGGGTGATCCGCGACCGCCGCCATGCGCGCGAGGCCGCCGAGATGCAGCATGCCGTCCCGGATCGCGATGCCGCCATGCTCCGCTTCGAGGTCGTTGATGTCGACCAGGACGCTCGCGCGCATCACGTCGAGCTTCATCAGGTCGAGAAGGTTCGTGCCGCCGGCGAGGAAACGCGGCACCGCGGCGAGGTCGTCTTGGGCTCCCGCCTCGATCCGCCCGAGCCGGAGCGCCTCGGCCGTGCCGGCAGCCCGTTCGATTGCGAAGGCACGCATCAGGCGCGTGCCTCAATCGCGGGCTTCGCCTTCAGGACCGCCTCGACGATCTTCGGATAGGCGGCGCAGCGGCAGAGATTGCCGCTCATGTATTCTCGAACCTCCGTCTCGTCGCCCGCATGGCCTTCGCGGATGCAGGCAATGGCGCTCATGATCTGCCCCGGCGTGCAGTAGCCGCACTGGAAGGCGTCGCATTCGATGAAGGCCGCCTGCATCGGGTGCAGTGGGTCACCTTCGCTAGCCAGACCCTCGACGGTCTCGACTTTCCCGCGCACGGTTGCGGCGAGGACGAAGCATGACAGGACGCGCTGGCCGTCGACGAGCACCGTGCAGGCACCGCACTGGCCCTGGTCACACCCCTTCTTCGTGCCCGTCAGGCCGAGCCGCTCGCGGAGCGCGTCGAGCAGCGTGACGCGCGGATCGAGATCGAGCCGGTGGCTCGTGCCGTTCACCGTCAGCCGGACATCCATGGCCGCGGCCTCCCTTCCGTTCCGACGTCGTCAGGCGGGTTCGGCGACCGGCTTCAGCTCGACCTTGATCCAGCCGGGCTCGCGCCGGTCGAAGGCCTCGTAGGCCTCGATCGCGCCGTGCATGGGCTCGACCTCGGTCAGGACCTTCAACGGGTCGATTGCGCCGGACACGACGAGGTCGATCAGGGCTGAATAGTAGCGGCGGTGATTGCAGTTCCCCATCTTTACGGTGAGGTTCTTGTTCATCGCCTTGCCGATCGGGAAGACGCGGTCGGTCGGCGGATAGACGCCGATGATCGAGAGTTGCCCGGCCTTGGCGAGCGCCTCGACCGCCCAGTCGAGAGCCTGCGTTGGGGCGTCGCCCGCGACCCATTGGTCGCCGGTCTTCCGCGCGTCCGGCTCGATCTCCGCCTGTTCCTTTCCGAATTGGTCGAACTGCTCCTGCGCGGTCTCGCCCGCCGGCCCATGGTCGGCGTGCTGGGCGTCGACGCCTACCGCATCGATCGCCCGATCTACGCCGATCCCGCCCGTGAGCTGGACGATCGTCTCGACCGGATCCTCCTTGTCGAAGTTCACGATTTCCGCGCCTTGGCGCCGCGCCATGGCGAGCCGGTCCTCGTGGCGATCGACGGCGATCACCCGTGCGCCCATGACAAGGGCTGCGGCGATGGCGAACTGGCCGACCGGCCCGCAACCGAAGACCGCGACCGTATGCCCTTCCTCGATGTCGGCGATATCGGCGCCGAACCAGCCGGTCGGCAAGATGTCGCTCATCAGGATCGCCTGGTCGTCGGAGATCGCGTCCGGAAGCTTCACAAGATTGATGTGGGCGCAGGGGACGCGGGCCTTCTCCGCTTGCAGCCCGTCGAGCCCGCCCGCCGCCTCCGGCCCGCCGAAGAACACGGTGCCGGCGCGCTTGCCGCCGGGGTTCATGTTGTCGCACTGTGCGTAGTAGCCCTTGCGGCAGTAGGAGCAGGAGCCGCAGCCGACGGTGGATGGGATGATGACCCGATCGCCCGGCTGGAAGTTGCGCACCATCGGCCCGACGCTCTCGACGACGCCGACGCCCTCGTGGCCGAGGATCGTTCCGGGTTTCATCCCCGAAAAGGTGCCGCGCACGAAGTGCAGGTCCGTGCCGCAGATGGCAGAAGCGGTCAGTCGAACGATCGCGTCGGTCGGCTCTTGGATGGTCGGTTCCGAAACGTCTTCGAGACGGATGTCGCCGATCGCGTGAAAGACGATGGCTTTCATGAAACAGCTCCGATCCGCGACAGCAGGACCTGTCAGATGCATCGGCGGCAGGTGGCGGCAAGCCGAAACATGAATAGGCGCACAAGCGCCACGCATGGCGGCTCGGGACATTCGCCATCGGCAAGCCATGCCGTTCGCGTCGCAGCCGATCATCCGATCGAACGGTTCGGGTCGCATGGCTGCAGCGGATAATAGGAAGCAACGCTCAGTGCCGCCCGTTGTTGCCCGCCGCCTCAGTCGTCATGCGGCGTAGTTGCGCGCTTTCGTTCCGCAGCGTTTCGAGTTGCGAAGTCAACTGCTTGCTGCGCCTCGGATGAAGACAAGGCGGTCTAAATTCGGCGTCGGCCTGCCGGCAGTACCCCGCCACAGCGCGCAATGCGTCCGCCAAGTCGGCAGGCACACCGCCACTCTCGATCGCGTCGGCCAGATCCTCGCCGAACAGGATCGTCATTGGCCCGATCCGCGTCGCCTTCCGGCGCCAGCGCTCGGCTTTGCTCAGGAGCCGGCGGCGGTTCAGAAGTCCGCGGATCGTCCAGCGCGCGACCCCTTCCGCGAAGTCGATCGCTTCCGTCAGGCCGCCGCCTTGGCGCCGTACCGCTTCTCCACCGGCGCGCAAAGGGCGGACGTCGCCGCTGCGGACGGCCTCCGCGCCCGCTTCGAGGGACAGGGCGACTGTGTCGAGGAGGCGGTCGGCCGCCTTCGCGATGATTCGGACAGGATCGGGCGGAAACAACACCTGCGATACGAAGAGCCCGACGATGCCGCCGATCGCGGCATCGAAGATACGCTGGAAGCCTGCGCCCGATTGGGCGCTGCCGACGACGATGATCGCCGACGCACCGGCCTGGATGATCACGGTGGCGTTGAAGCCGAAGCTCGCCGCCACCAGCATCGCGGCGAGCGTGACCGCCCCGACCCGCAGAACCGGATACGCGTCGCCGAACGCCAAGCCGGCGGTTCCGACGAGGATCCCGAGGGCGACGCCGGCAAGCATGCGAATCGCCTGCCGGCCGCGGTCGGATACGCCTGGCGACAAGCACGTCACGGCGGCGATGCCGGCGAAGGTCGGTTGCGTGCTTCCCGGCAGGTACGAGGCGAGCCACCACGCGAGCGACGCCGCGGCGGCCGACAGGAGAACGCCTCGCAAGGCTCGCCGCCAGTTGCGCACCGCATGGCGGACGAAACTGCTGAACGTCACTGCGTTGTCGATCTCGCGGAGCGTTCGGCCTCCGTCGTGTCCGGCACCCGACCCTTCGCCTCGACGTGGCGGGCGAAGTCGTCGGCCCATGCGTCGAACGCGGCGAGCGCGTCGGGCTCGCTCGTCATGTCTCCGGCCTGGTCGTCGGCGTAGAGCCGGCCGACGCCGATGTCGGCGTGCCGCCACAGCCGATCCGGCACCTCGATGCCGGAATAGCGGCACTGCCAGACGAGGCCCTGATAGGCGTCGCGCTCGTTGCGGAACGGTTCGTCCGCCGGATCGAACCAGTCCTTGTGCCGGAGGATCTTCGGGCGGCCGGTCTCGTCGAGATCGGCCCCGCCCTGGTCGCCGTAGCAGAAGAAGGCGGCCGTGCGCCCTTCGAGATGGTTGCGCGTCAGATCCTGCCACTGCGGCGAGCGCTCCAGCGCCTGCGCGAGCAGCGTCGACTTCTTCTCGATGAGGTCGGGACGCGGGTTGCCGCCGTTCATGCAGACGAGGCGGTCGAACAGGAGCTTCAAGGTGGAGGACGGACCGTACCAGTTGATCGGACCGATGAACGCCCAGGCGTCCGCCCGAGCCAAGCGCTCGTAGAGGTGCAGGTCCCAGAATAGGTCCGGCTGGTGGTCGCTGCCGGGACCGTAACAGTTGCAGGGCCAGACGCAGAGCGCCATTGACGACGAGACGCAGGCGTTGCAGGGCTGGATCTTCGGCTTGCCATGCTCGTTGCCGATGTCCTCGTGATCGATCTGCCAGCCCATTGGCAGGCGGCCGAGCATCCGATGCATCAGCGCCCGCGCCTTCGAGTTGAGACCGGGGCACGAGTTCAGCCGCCGCTGCGAGCCGGCGATCACCAGGACCTTGAACGGCCGCTCCTCGGCGGGAACGGGCTTGGCAATCTCAGGAGCTTCCGCTTCAGTCACGACGCGAGGCGATACCGAAACCGATCGAGCGGCGCGGCTCCTGTTGCTTCAGCGTCTGCAGCATGCGCTCGTAGTCCCCTTCCATTTCCGGCGTGACGGAGGGCCGGGTTTCCTTCAGCGCCTTCTCGAAGCAGGCCGCCGAGACTTCGCCCGCTTCCGGGTCGGAGCGCAGCGCCAGAAGGCCGGCGCGGCGCACGAGGTCGGAAAGGTCGGCGCCCGTGTAGCGCTCCGTCCGGCCCGCCAGATCGTCGAGGTCGACGTCGCCCGCCAGCGGCATGGCCTTGGTCTGGATGCCGAGAATGTGCCGGCGCGAGGTCTGGTCGGGGACGGGCACGTAGACGAGCTCGTCGAAGCGGCCGGGCCTGAGCAGCGCCGGGTCCACGAGGTTCGGGCGGTTGGTGGCGCCGATCACCACGACGCCCTGCAACTCCTCCAGCCCGTCCATCTCCGACAGGATCGTGTTAACGACGCGCTCCGTCACGGCCGGCTCGCCGAGGCCTCCACCGCGCGCCGGCACCAAGCTGTCGATCTCGTCGATGAAGATCACTGACGGGGCGACCTGACGGGCTCGGGCAAACAGGCGCGATACCTGCTGCTCGGACTCGCCGTACCATTTCGACAGGAGATCGGAGGACTTGGTGGCGAGGAAGTTCGCTTCCGCCTCGCGAGCGACCGCTTTCGCCATCAGCGTCTTGCCGGTGCCCGGCGGGCCGAACAGGAGGAAGCCCTTCGCCGGCCAGATGCCGAGGCGCGCGAACGCTGCCGGGTTGCGCAGCGGCAGCTCGATCCCCTCCCGCAGGGTGGTGCGCACCGCCTCCAGGCCGCCGACGTCGTCCCAGGTTACGTCCGGCACCTGGATCATGATCTCGCGTAGCGCCGAGGGCTGGACGCGCTTCAGGGCGTTCAGGAAGTCGCCGCGCTCGACGCGCAGGCGGTCCACCACTTCGGTCGGGATTCCTTCGCGTAAGTTTATCTCCGGCAGCATGCGCCGCACCGCGTCCATCGCCGCCTCGCGGGCGAGGGCCGCGACATCGGCGCCGACGAAGCCGTAGGTGGTGCGGGCGAGCTCGTCGAGGTCGACGTCCTCGCCGAGCGGCATGCCGCGCGTGTGAATGCCGAGCGTCTCGCGCCGCCCCGCCTGGTCGGGCACGCCGATGACGATCTCGCGGTCGAACCGGCCCGGCCGGCGCAGCGCCTCGTCGATCGCGTCGCGCCGGTTGGTGGCGCCGATCACCACGACATTCTGGCGCGGCTCGAGGCCGTCCATCAGGGTGAGGAGCTGCGCGACGAGCCGCCGCTCCACCTCGCCCGTCACCTGCTCGCGCTTCGGCGCGATCGAATCGATCTCGTCGATGAAGACGATCGACGGCGCGTTCTGGCGCGCCTCGCCGAACACCTCGCGCAGGCGCTCCTCGCTTTCGCCGTAGCGGCTGCCCATGATCTCCGGGCCGTTGACGAGGAAGAAGTTCGCCTCCGCCTCGTTGGCGACTGCGCGCGCGAGCAAGGTCTTGCCGGTGCCGGGCGGGCCGTAGAGCAGGACGCCCTTCGGCGGGTCGATGCCGAGTCGCTGGAAGAGCTCGGGATGGCGCAGCGGCAGTTCCACCATCTCGCGCACCTGGTCGACGGTGTTCCCGAGGCCGCCGATGTCGTCGTAGGTGACGTCGGCGCGCCGCTCGCCTTTCGGCTCCTCGTATTGCGGCCGAAGTTCGATCTCGGTCGCCTCCGTCACCTGAACGAGGCCGCGCGGGCTCGTGGCGACCACCACGAGCCGGATTTCCTGCAGACCGTAGGCCGGTCCCTGGAACATGCGCTGGAGCTCGGGCGGCATCCGCGGGTCGAGCGCGGCCGGGCGCTGGGCGGCGGGGGTCGAGATCACGTCGCCCCCGACGAGCGGGCGGCGGAAGAGGGTGCGCTTCAAGGCGTCGCCCGAGCCCTGTAGGCGCAGGTTCTTCTGCGCCGGCGCCAGCACGATGCGCGCGGCAGGCCGCACCTCGGCGCGCCGGATCTCGACGGCGTCGCCGCTCGTCGCCCCGGCGTTCGCCCGCTGCAGGCCGTCGAGCCGGACGAGACTCAGCCCTTCGTCCTCCGAGTAAGGCGGAACGGCAAGCGCCACGGTGTGGCGCTTGCCGACGATTTCGATCGGATCGCCGGGCTGAAGGCCGAGCTCGGCGAAAGCGTTCATGCCGAGCCTGGCGATGCCGCGGCCGGCGTCCTCGGGGCGGCTGTTGGCGACCTGCAGCTTGACGACCGACGTTTCTGGGGAAGCCATGAACCGTTCCGTTCGAACCTTCGGGTCGGACTGAACGGCACCTTGTTCCGACCGTTCCGGACTGGTGGGCCCTGCTTTCGATAGGGGGCTGATGAGCGATCGGAGCACAGCTCCTGAGCGTGCTTACCGCGGCACGTTGCGGTGCTGATCCGTCGGCAGCCCGTCGACGACGGCCGTGTCGCGCTTCACGTGCGCGGCGACAGGCCGCCGCGGTGCCAACGCCAGCCATCGGTCAAGCGAGACCTTCCGGCAGGTGGGCTGCGGAACAGCTCAAGATAGCGCAGCTTCGTCGACTCACCGCGACGAGGGGCGGATTGGGGCGCGAGGCTGTGCGTCTGCGGAGGCGCCCTTCTCGCTCGAAGTTGCGTTCTGCCATCTCGGCGGCTCGGCGAGTCGGATCACGCTCGAATTGGCCCGCGAGCCGTTCGAACGATTGAAACGTCGAGATTGCCGACGCCAAACGATGGCTCTCCGGTTGCTGTCCAGCGGCACCGCCGTCTCCAGCGGTGTTTCCGGTTGCGGCGATCGGCTTAGCCAGTTGATGAATTGAGGGAAACCGGCTCGGAACGGAGGTTGATGTCGAGAGCTTACGATCGGGCAGCTTGCGAAAGGCGGCGTGATGGCTCTCCACGAAAACCGCATCGAGCGGGCCGAGCGGCGGGTGCGCGAAGCCGAAGCGAACGTCGAGCGCCAGCAGGCGAAACTCCGCGCAATCCACGCGGCCGGCGATCAGCCCAGCATGCGGAGCGGCCGACAAGTGCTTCAGTCGTTCAAGGATGTCGTCATTGCCATGAAACTCCGGCTGCGCGAGGCGCGCCGCAGCCGGTCGACCTGAGAAAGCACAGTTCGACGCGAACTGGTGCCAGCGCTTTCTTTCACCTGGAGGTTGGAAATCGACTTGCCGTCGGTCTCATCCTCGTCGCCGTCGCTGAGCTCATTGTCCGGGGCGTCCGCGACAGCGGCGGGGAGCCGGGGCCCTGCCGACCCGCAAGCCAACAAGGAGATCGACAATGTCGGTGAGGCTGCTCGTTCCGGAGGATCGGCGCAATGAACTTTGAGGTTGGGCAGCATGTCGTATGCATCGACGACAAAACGCCGACGAACTCGCGCACGCGGTCGCTCTTCTTCGGTCTTTTCGAGCGCTGTTCCAGCGCCGGGACCGACTTGGCGGAAGGGCGCGTCTACACGGTCCTGGAAGTATGCATCGGCGTCAGCCGACTGACGCGAAAGGAGGAGCCGTGCCTTGTCGTGGCCGAAGTCGATGCTCGCCATCCGGGCGGCTGCTGGCCGGCGAGGCTGTTTCGTCCGCTTTCGGAACGCCGGCTGGATCAGTTCCGCGCGCATCTCGCGCCCGAGCCGAAGCCGCAAATCAAGACCGACGCATGACTCCGGCAGCTACAGCCTCCTGCGTTGGATCGAGCTGGAAGCAGCGCCGCCGCGGACGGCAGGCAGAGCCTCTATGATCGATGCTGGTAGCGCCGGAAGAGGATTTGAGCCGACCTTCACGATCGCAATCAGCCTGCGGCCGCTTGCTTGCGGCCGAGGGCGCTGCTCGCCGTCGAGGGACCCTTGGGGTCAACGTGAAGATCGGCTGTTGCCTGGCAGCCGAGCGCTACGACAGTTGAGGGGCGCGAAGCGTCCGTACTGATGGGAGGCCCGAACTAATTCAGAAACTTCGTCGTCGCAGACAGCGGCTCCGTGTCGCGAGGCACATCGCCTGCACTGTCCAACGCGCTCTCGGCAAGCAGTCGCCACGCTCGTTCCGATCGCAAGAACAAGTCTCGAACATTTGGCAAAAGCGCGAATTGCGCGTTCCTGCGAGCTTCGTTTGCAAGTCTGTCGCACAGACTTCTTGGCGGCGATCGCAGGGACATCGATATGCTCCGCAAGCAGGTTCCCGCAGGGGAGATGCAGCGGCTCGCGGAACTGTCCATAAGCTCAAATCATTGATAGCTAACGATCTTTTAGCTATGACTGATGAAGCTATTGGTCGCTTCCAGACGATGACCTGTTTGCGACGTTCGTCTGTTCAAACCGTCAGCGCGTCGATGACTGTCTCCGCCGATGCGGGTTTCAAAATGGTTCGGATATTCGCAAAGCGAACTGGTAGGACGCGTCGATCGTAACCGGTGACGAACACCAGCGGCACGCCGCGGCGCAGCAGTTCGTCGGCGACCGGGAAGATCATCCTGCCGTCGAGGTTGACGTCGAGAACGGCGACAGCCAATTCCGGAGTGCAGTCGATCAAGGCGAAGGCATCTCCGATGCTCGCCACCGGCCCGGCAACCACGGCGCCGCGTCGAAGCAGTTCCAGTCGGAGTTCGTCCGCCTGCAAGTACTCGTCCTCCACGACCAGCACATATCGACGCAAGAGGGAGATGGGCAGAGCGGGCACTGTATTCGTTTCAGGTGGCAGCCGAGGCCAGCGCTGAAAACAGCGCGTCAGCAAGCAGGATCAGCGGCGGCCGCCGGGGTGTGAGCCGAGAAAGAGCGTCCGGCAGCACGTGCCTTCAGCCGATCGACAGCGGCGGTCGCGCTCATGCCAATCCGGCCGTACCGTTCAGGTCGGCCGCTCCGATCGCTGCGATCCTGCCGAATGGGGACGGCGTCCGGCTGTCGGTTTCGACAGCGGCGTCGAGATCCTTAAGATCGACGCTGAAAACATGTCGAAATCCGGAAGTGCCGATTGCCGGCACATGGAACAGCGTTGCAACCTGATTGAAGGAGAGAAAGGAGACGCCGCGGATCTCGTTCTCCTCGACGACGACGCGATAAGTGCCAGCTGGCCTGATCCCGGTCGACCGGTCGATCGCAAAGGCGTTCGCGAAGGTGACGGTAGTCTCGATGGCGCGGTCCGACATAGCCCTCAGCCTTCATTCGTATCGTAAGTTGAACGGAGCCGTCCTGCGGAGGCATGAGATTTCCAACGCCGTTCGCGAAAGCAAAGGTTCGCTAAGGTTGAAGCGTTCCGGAAGCGCCAAGGCGTATTGATTTGCTCGGCAATCAACGCCAATGACGGGCAGTGGATACGTCAGACCTGTCGCGAGCCGACAGCGCGCCGCACGTCAACCCACCGCTGTTCGTTCAAACTCATGCTTCGGCTAAGGCTGCTTCTTCGCCAACCTCGGCCGGACACTTGGCGCATCGCCGTTCATGATTTCCATGCTGGCGGCGCGGTAACCAGCGTGGATGCCGAAAGCTGAAGTCGTTCGGGTGGCGAGAGCGCGGCGACCAGCGGTCGTGATGCTCCATGCGGCCGGTAGGCGCTGTGGCGACCGGTTGGCCAAAACCTTCGACGTCGCCTGCTCGAGGGCACGCCTGATGCGCGGTGTATAGGGACCGGGGTACTCGAAACCGAGGCCGAGAACGATGCTTCGGATGTCCGCAAATTCGGGCGACAGTCCGCTGAGGGCCAGCTGTTCGACGGCGCCGTTCGTCAGCCATTCCATCGGCGTCGCGACCGTCCTTCCACGGCCCCCGTTCAGCCGCCGCGGTGCGCCGCAACGAGCGCGACATCCAGCACTCGCCGCGGCGTCGATTGGAAGTTTCGCTCCTCAACCGACCTTGATTTCACCGGCAGACGTCTTTCCGGAACGGCGATCGGTGACGAGCTCGTAGGAAATCTTCTGACCGTCGCTGAGACTGTTGAGCCCGGCGCGCTGAACGGCGGAAACATGGACGAAAACGTCCTGACCGCCAGCGTCGGGTTGGATGAAGCCGTAACCCTTGTCGGCGTTGAACCACTTCACTGTTCCGGTCGGCATCGATGCACTTCCGCATGGCTTTGAGGGTGCCGCTCGCTGCGCGGCGACCGGACGTTAGTTGACCTGGCCGTTGTTGGCGAGATCGTCGCCGGCTTATTCCATAAGCCAAACACCAGCTCCTCCCCCGTTCGCCGCGATGAACCCGATGTCGTTGGGAACGAGGTTTCCCAGCGCCTCCGCGCGGCCCAGTTGCGCGCTCATTTCGGCACGTCTGGATAGTTCTCCGCCGGCAGGGCGTCGATGACCGACCGGTCGACCTTCAGGTGGGCCGCGACGAGCGGGTGCGGGGTCAGCGCCAGCCATTGGTTGAGCGAGACGTCCGAGTAGAGCGGGCTGCGGAACATCTCGAGGTAGCGCAGCTTCGTCGAGCCGGTGTTCTCGATGTAGTGGCCCATGGCGAAGGGCACGTAGCCCACATCCCCGCCCTGATAGTCGAAGGTGCGGGCCTTGCCCTCCGAGCCGAACACCGTCATCCGCCCCTGGCCCTCGATCCAGTACTGCCATTCGTCGCCGCTCGGATGCCAGTGCAGTTCCCGCAAGGCTCCGGGCTCGAGCTCGACGAGCGAGGCGGCGAGCGTCTTCGACGCCTTGAACACGGTCGAGTCGGTGATGCGGATCGTGCCGCCTTTCGTTTGGATCGGCGCCTGCGCGGTCATCCGATGGCTGAAGGGTTCGGGCACCGGGCCTTCGCCGCGCAACCGGTCGCCCTCGAGCGGCCCCGGCTTCGGGGCGGGAAAGATGTAGAGCTCGCTCTTCGGCAGGTTCGCGAGCGCGCTCGGCTCGACACCAAGGTTCTTGGCGAGGACATCCGGCGGCGTGTGCGCCAGCCAGTCGGTGAGGAGGAAGGTCGAGTCTTCCGAGAACGCGCCGTCGTCGAAGACCAAGAGGAACTCGCAGCCGTCGGCATCCTCGTTCTCCAGCGCCTGGATCGAGTGCGGGATGCCGGACGGAAAGTACCAGAGGTCGCCCTCGGAGATGTCGTCGGCGAAGGTGCGACCCTCACCGTCGACAGCCGTGACGCGTGCCCGGCCTTTCAGCATGTAGGACCACTCAGCCTCTTTATGCCAGTGCATCTCCCGCGCCGCGTTTGCCTTCAGCCGCATGTTGACGCCGGCCATGGCGGTGGAGATCGGCAGCTCGCGGATCGTCGTCTGGCGCGCCCAGCCGCCCTCCTCGAGCCGCATGTGGCTGTCGGCGAAGGACCATTTGAGGTTCGGCATCGTGCCGTGATCGGTGGCCGGCGGCGACAGCGTGAACGGATCCTCGGCCTCGCGGGCAGGGTTGCGCGGCCCGATGATGTCGGCGCCCTCGTTCCCGCGCATCGGGATCGGTCCGTCGGCTGCGCTGGCGGCTTCCGCCATGAGCATGGCTCCTGTTGTTCCGGCGACGAAGCCGCGACGAGTCATGCGGGTCATGGGCGTTCCTCCCGAACGGCTGCCGCTTCAAGTCGCTTCGACATCGAATCTGCGTCTATCCGCAGCCGGTGTTCGAGCCACATGTGCGGGACGGTGAGAGCGCTGAGCAGCAGGAAGACGGCGCGCAGCACGGCGGGCGTCGCGGCGCCGGCGGGCTGGAACAGGAACAGGATGGCGCCGATCGCGATCGCGGCGATCGACAGGGGAACCGCATCCCGCATCGCGCGCCCGATCGCCGTGCGCGGGTCCGTCCCTTCGCCCGCCGTCGCCTGCAAGAGCGCCCGGGAAGCATGGAACAGCGAGAAGTAGAGCGCGAAGGCGAGAAGCGGCGGCACGGTCGCGAACAGCAGCGCCAGAGCACCGGCGACACTGAGCGCCGTCAGCGCGTCGCCCGGTCGGCGACGCTGCGGCTCCAGAAGCGCCTGCGCCACTTCCACGGCGACCGCTGCAAGCCAGACCACCGCCACCGGGCCGACGAGAAGGGCGAGGACTACCGCGGCGTTCCTTTCCCCGGCAAGCCAAGCGAACAGGCGCCCGACCTCGTCTGGAAAGGCCAGCGTCGGCAGGACGATCGGGATGCCACCCCGCGCGAGAACGGAGGCTCGAGGGAAGCTGCTCGCCGTCTCACGATCGCACTGACCAAAATGAACCAGCGAGATCAGCAGGAAGCCGGAGAGAGCAAGGAAGGGTGAGAACCACCACAGCAGCAGGGTGGCCATGGACAGCGCTGCGTAGCTCCCGAGAAACGGCACGAACCACAACCGGCCGTGCTGTGGGACGAACAGCCGCTTGCCGTCTCGTCCGTCGAGAGCACCGTGCGGCAGCGCGACCGCGACGGCGGGAACCAGCAAGGCGAGCTGGGTTCCGGCATTCGGCGGTCCGGCCACCGCGACAGCGCCGCAAACCGCCCGGAACGCGAGCGAGGCGAGAAGCGCTTGGCCGCTTCGCAGGTCGTGAAGGCTGCGCGGCCGCAGGGATCGCGCCGCCTCGACCGGCTCCCGTTCGGAAATGCTCACGTTCGGCGCCGAGTCCCGAAGGGTCGCTCGTTCGTCTCGATCGCCTCATCGCCGACCGCTTCGTTGCGGGCCGGCGCGCGGATCTCGTGGAAGGCGGCCGGCGCCGGCCGAAGGTCCGGGTCGGGGATCAGGCCGGCGGCGAGTTCGCGGGCCGCCTTACGCTTGGTCTCGATCAGCGAGAAGGTGCCGTAGCCGACCTTCGCGACGATATCGAGGAGCGTGTAGGCGGCGGCCGTCGGCACGTCGCCCATGAACAGGGTGCCCTCGGTGCCGAGGAGAAACACGACCGGATAGAGGAACCAGACGGCGGAGAGGATCGTGGCGTTCGTCCGGAAGAGGCTGGCGGCCTCTTCGCTGGTCTTCTTCGCCTCGCTTCGGAAGATGCCCCAGATGCCGATGTAGACGAAGGCGAACGCGGCGCAGCTGACGATGTACCAGAGCCATTTCTGGCCGGAGCCGACCGGGCTGAGTCCCGCGAACAGGCCGGTGATGATCATGTAGCTGTCGGCGAAGAGGACGCCGAGCAGCGCCGCCCAGCGGCGGAACGGGGAGTGCATCGCCGTCAGCCCGAGCCCGAGGAGGAGCATTGGCGTGGTGATCGACCAGTCGACGTAGCGGGCGAAGTAGAAGTCGCGGCCTACCGGTCCGCCGTCCGCCAGATGGATCGCGCCGTCGCCGGTCGCCATCACCAAGTAGGATGCCATCGCCGCCAGGCAGACGAAGAGATGCAGGAGATAGTGGTTCTCGACGTCGCGGGTTCGCGGCCCCCAGCCGATCACGAGTTGAACCGCGGCGCCGATCGCCATCGCGATCGCGCCAATCCAAAGCCAGGCGTTGACGGTCATGTTTGTTCTTCGCTGCGGATGACCGCAAGCCAACATGTAGGATAAAGCGGGCGTTCCATGCGATCGTCTGAATGAACTGAGCCGACTATACGTAGCCGGCGGCGCATAAATGCTTCGAAAAATGCTTGCCGAGCTGCCGAATATTGAACTGTGCTGGCTAACCATTTCGCATTGGCGGCTCCACGGTCATTGCCGATATTGCGCCTGAAGAACGGTTTGCGGCGATCGAGTCGTGGCGGCGTCGGCGGCGGATGTCGCACTTGGCGGAAAAGGCCCAGACGTTCCGGGTATCCGCCTCGGCAGTCCGGCGCAGCGGAATAAGCAAAAGGTTTGGAGGCGCCCGTCACGCTCGCGCGACAAGGGATGGCAGAACGCATGGAGAGCAGGCCGAACGTGGAGCAATCCGAAGCGCTCGCCGGTCGAAGCCAGCGGCCCCCGAACCTTTTCGTCCGTCTCGTCGGTCTTCTTCTCGCGATCGTCGGACTCGGGCTTCTCGTCGCCGGCGGCTGGCTCGCGGCGCTCGGCGGCAACTGGTACTACGTGCTGGCCGGGGTCGGAATGCTGGCCACCGGCGTGCTTCTCTTCCGCGGCTCGCCGCTGGCGCTCTGGGTCTACGCCGCCGTGGTGCTCGGAACGGTCGGCTGGGCGGTCGCCGAGATCGGCTTCGATTGGTGGCAGCTCGTGCCACGCGGCGATATCGTGTTCCTCGTTGGCCTCCTACTGCTTACCCCGTGGATCACGCGCTCGCTTTCCCGCCACCCCGGCGAGCGGGCCCCGCTGCCCTGGCGCGGGGCCGGCGTGCCGCTCGCGCTTTCGCTCGTTGTCGCGGCCGGCGTCGGCGCCGCGGCGCTGCTTTCGGACTATCATACCCAACCCGGCACCTTGCCGGATAAGCGCGCCTCGGTCGCGGCGAACTACGGCGGCGTCCCGGACGGCGACTGGAGCGCCTACGGCCGTTCCTGGCACGGCAACAAATGGTCGCCGCTCGATCAGGTCAACCCGGAGAACGTCAGTAGCCTAGAGGTTGCATGGTCGATCCGCACCGGCGATATGATGCGGCCCGGCGACCCGCACGAGACGACCTACGAGGTGACGCCGCTGAAGGTCGGCGACACCGTCTATCTTTGCACCCCGCACGACATCGTCCTGGCGCTGGAGGCCGAGACCGGGCAGGAGCGCTGGCGGTTCGATCCGAAGATCACGGTCTCGCCGCACCTCCAGCACCTGACCTGCCGTGGCGTGTCCTACCACGACTCCCGCGTCCCCGGCGCGGTCAAGGCCCCCAACGGCGAATGCGCCGAGCGTCTGTTCCTCGGCACCAACGACACGCGGCTCTTCGCGCTGGACGCGCGCACCGGCCAGCCGTGCCCGACGTTCGGGGAGGGCGGCCAAGTGAACATGTGGCGCGGCATGCCGAGCCGGCAGGACGGCTGGTACCAGTTCACCTCCGCGCCGCTGGTGATGAAGGGGCTCGTGATCCTCGCCGGCGCCGTCTACGACAACGCGGCGGTGAAGATGCCCTCCGGCGTGATCCGCGCCTTCGACGTCGCCACGGGAAGGCTGGTCTGGAACTTCGATCCCGGCAACCCGGACCAGACGGCGCCGATCGGTCCTGACCAACACTACGCCTGGTCCTCGCCGAATAGTTGGAGCACCTCGTCGGCCGACGAGGATCTCGGCCTCCTCTACGTGCCGATGGGCATGGGGGCCGTAGACCAGTGGGGTGGCGAGCGGCCGGAGACCACCGAGCGCTTCGCGACCTCGGTGCTGGCGCTGGAGATCGCGACAGGCCGGGTGCGCTGGGTGCACCAGACCGTCCACCACGATCTCTGGGACATGGACGTGCCCTCGCAGCCGGTGCTGGTCGACCTCGACATCGAGGGGAAGGGCAGGGTGCCGGCGCTCGCCCAGTCCACCAAGACCGGCGACATCTTCGTGCTCGACCGGCGCACCGGGGAACCCGTGCATCCCATCGAGGAGCGCCCCGTGCCGGGCGGCGCCGCGCCCGGCGACCACACGTCTCCGACGCAGCCCTTCTCGTCGGTCTCGCTCCGGCCGGAGCCGATGATGCGCGAAGCCGACATGTGGGGTGCGACCCTGTTCGACCAGCTCGCCTGCCGCATCCGCTTCCGCCAGCTCCGCTACGAGGGGCCGTTCACGCCGCCGTCTACGCAGGGCACGATCGTCTATCCCGGCAACTTCGGCGTCACCGACTGGGGCGGGATCGCCGTCGACCCGGAACGCCAGGTCGCCTTCGTCAACCCGGACTACTTCGCCTTCGTCGATCGGCTCGTGCCGCAGCGGGTGGAGCCGCAGGGCAACGACAGCCCGGCTGGCACGTCCGGCCAGACGGGTCCCGCCGGCGGCTCCGACCTCCAGGCCTCGGACGAGCACGGGCTGAACCCCAACAAGGGCGCGCCCTTCGCGGTGGAGCTGAACCCGTTCCTGTCGCCGCTGGGGCTCCCCTGCCAAGCGCCGCCCTGGGGCTACGTCGCGGGCGTCGATCTCGCCTCCGGCAAGATCGTCTACAAGCACCGAAACGGCACGATCCGCGACGAGAGCCCGATCCCGGTTCCCTTCAAGCTCGGTGTGCCCTCGCTCGGCGGCCCGATCGTGACGGCCGGCAACCTCGCCTTCCTCACCTCGACGCTCGACTACTACATCCGCGGCTACGAGCTGACGAGCGGGCGCGAGCTCTGGCAGGCGCGCCTGCCGGCCGGGGCGCAGGCGACGCCGATGACCTACTGGTCGGAGGCATCGGAGCGGCAGTTCGTGGTGGCGGTCGCCGGCGGCCACGGCTCGCTCGGCACGGAACTCGGCGACCACGTCGTCGCCTACGCCCTGCCGAGGGAGGAAACCGGGCGGAGCGCACCGTCCGGTCGCTGACGAATCACAAACGTGCGAAAGGATCAGCAATGTCCATCGAGAAGATGATCGGCCTTCATCCCGACGTGGCTGGCGACCTCAACGAAGCGCTGGCGACGGCGGCGCGTCACGCGATGCTGTGCTCGCTGTTCTGCACGTCCTGCGCCGACGCCGCTTCAGCCGCTGGTGCCATGCTGGCGTCTGGGAACGGGTCTTCGAAACGCTGGCTGCCGACCGGGCCAACCAGTACCTGATGATCGACAGCACGATCGTGCGGGCGCACCAGCAGGCGGCGAGCGGAAAAGGGGGGCCAAGGATCAGGCGCTGGGGCGTTCCCGAGGCGGACTGACCACAAAGGTCCACATGCTGGCCGACGCACTCGGCCGCCCGCTTCGCTTCATCATCACGCCCGGACAAACCGGCGACATCACCCAGGCGCCCGCCTTGCTTCAGGGGCAGAGCGGTGAGGCCGTGCTCGCCGACAAAGCCTATGACAGCAATGCTCTACGGGCCACCATCGCCGATATGGGCGCCACGATCGTCATCCCTTCGAACCGATCCCGCAAGGTTGCCATCCCCCATGACGCGACCGCTTATAAACAGCGCAACCGCATCGAACGATGCTTCGGACGCCTCAAGCACTTCCGCCGCTTCGCGACCCGTTATGATCGCCGAACCATCCACTTCGCCGGCTTCGTCCATCTCGCCGCCACTATGATCTGGCTCCGCTGAATGTCGATCCGCGCTAGGCTGGGGCGTCTCTTCGAACAGCGTTGCGCCGACGACGCTCGGCCGGATCGGCTTCTCGTACATCGTGACGTCGCTGAACTTGGCGGGGACGTGGGAACGATCGTAGCCGGTGGCGAACACGAACGGCACGCCACGCTCCTTGAGGGCGTCCACGACGGGGTAGACCGTGTCGCCCTGGAGGTTGACGTCGAGCACCGCGCCGTCGATCGGCTCCGCGGCCTCGATCAGGTCGAGCGCGTCGTCGGGGTCGGCGACCGGACCGACGATCGTCGCGCCGAAGGCTTCGAACGCCTGCTTCATCTCCTGGGCGATGAAGTACTCGTCCTCGACGAGGAGAACCCGTTTGCCCGCCAGCGATGTCGTCGTGTCGCTCATGCTCGGCTCCTTCGGGGCTTGGTGAGCGGCAGGTCGATCATGCAGGCGAGGCCGTCCGGTCCGAGTTCGTAGGTCGTCTTCGCCTTCAACGAGTAGGGCAGCGACTCCTCGATGAGCCTGCGGCCGTAGCCGCCGCCCTGCGTGACGGCGGCGCCGTCCGCGAACTTCACTGCCACACCGCGCTCGATCCATTCGAAGAAGAGGTGGCGGTCGTTCTCTTCCGCCGGGCTCGTCGTCCAGCGCACGGCCAGCTCGCCCGAACCGTTCGACAACGCGCCGTACTTCCGGGCGTTGGTCGCCAGCTCGTGGATCGCCAGCGCCATGGTCTGTACGATCGACTTGCGCAGCGGCACGTCCGGCCCCTCGACCCTGACGCGCTCGCCGAACGACAGCGCGCCGAGCGCCTTCAGCTCCATCGCGACGACCTCGCCGATCGTGATGCGGTCCTCGCCCGCCTGCGACAGGAGTCCCTGCACCCGCGACAGCGCCTCCAGGCGGTCTTTGAACTCCGCCTGGAAGGTCGTTGTCGGTCCGGTCTGCGCCATTGTCTGTCGGGCGATCGAGCCGACGACGGCGATCAGGTTGCGCGTCCGGTGTTGGAGTTCGGCGACCATCACGGCCTGGCTCTCCTGCATGGCGCGCATGTCGTCGACGTCGGTGGATGTCCCGAGCCATTCGAGGATCCGACCGGTGTCCTCGTCGCGAACGGGGAGCGCCCGCGTCTGGAACCAGCGGTAACCTTCACCACCGGCCTGTCGGATGCGGTACTCGACCTCGAGCGGCTCCTCCGTCGCCTCGGCCTGTTGCCACGCGTCCATCGCCCGCTCCCGGTCGTCCGGATGCACCGCGGCCAGCCAGCCGCGGCCGGTGCTGGCCGCTTCCGACAGTCCGGTGAAGCTCGTCCATTGCGGGCTCGACCACGTCCACTCGCCGCCTTCGACGCCGCGCCACACGAGTTGCGGCACGCCCTCGATGAGGGTGCGCATCTGCCGGCGGCTGGCCCGGATGATCCGGTCGGCTTCCTTCTTGTGGCTGGCGTCGTGGCCGACGCCGCCGATCGCCGTCACGCGTCCTTCGGCGTTTCGGATCGGGAAGTCGGTGTTCCTCAGCCAGCGGATCTGGCCGTCGCTTGGCCGGCGGATGCGGTACTCGAAGGTGACGGGCTCGCCGAGGCGGACGCGACGGATGGTGTCGACCGCCTGGTCCCGGTCTTCCGGCAGGATGAGTTCGACCCAGTTGCGGAAGTTGTTGCCGCTGAGCGCCTCATCCCGCGGCATGCCGTAGATCGCCTCGAAGGCCGGCGTCAGGTAGGTCCAGTTCAGCGTCTCGGCATCGCGGATCCACAGGACGTCCGTCGACGCCTCGCCGAAGCCCCGCAGTCGTTCCTCGCTGGCCCTCAAGGCGGCTTCCGCCTGCGAGCGCTCCAAGAGATCCGCGACCTGCCGCGCCAGAATGTCGAACAGGCCAAAGTCGCGCTCGGCCAACGCACACGGCTTGTGCCAGTGCGTGGAGATCATGCCGATCGGCCGCCCGGAACGGGACACCAGCGGCGTGGATTGCGCCGCCCGGGTGCCGGACCGGCGGAACGCTTCCAAGTCATCCGTCCCGGCCAGCTCGGCGCTCGTTTCGACATCTTCCACGACCATACGGGTGTTCATGCGAAGCGCCTGCCCGCAAGTGCTGGCGTGGCTTGCGTCCACCCATGTCCAGTACTCGGTCGAGTCGGGATGAAGGTTCCGGGTCGCCAGGCGGCGCAGCCGCTGGCCGCTGTCTTCCAGCAACTGGATGCTGACCGCGTCGGCCTCCATCAGCTCCTGGGCCGCGTCGAGGATCTGCTCGTGCAGCACGTCGGGCGACTGTTCCGGAATGAGACGGGTGCTCAGCCGCTGAAGCAGTTGAGTGCCGGACAATTCCGCCGCCAGCCGCCGCTCGCTCTGGTGCAACGCGTTCTCGGCACGGGCGCGTTCCACCGCCGCCCAGGTGCGCTCGGCCACGTCTTCCACCAACGCGATCTCGGACGGCTGGAAGTCGTGCGCGACCGGATAGTTGACACCGAGGAACGCAACGAGTTGACCGTTCTTCACGAGCGGCACGTTCAGCGACGCGCCGACGTCCGCGGCGGCCAACCCTTGCTTCTGGTGGTCGCTCAGCCGGCCGTCGTTCCGGATGTCCGGCTGGACGCGGTTTTGTCCGGCCTGGAGTTCGGCGAGGATGTCGGGCCCAAAGTCGACATAGTTCTGGCGCCCGACGATCTCCTGCGTGTCGTCGACGTAGTTGCGCGCCACCATGAAGTGGTCGCCGCCGTTCTCGGCATAGGCGACCCGGTTCGCGCCGAGATGCCGGCCCAGCACCTGCGCCGCCGTCAGCCGAATGTCCTCGGCATCGTCGAGCGGCCGCAAGGCATCGCTGAGCTTCAGCAGGAATGCCTGCCGCTCCTCGCTCTCGCGAAGGATAGCTTCGGCACGTTTGCGGCTCGTGACGTCGTCGAAGACAATGGCGATGCGATCGTGGCCGCGAACAGGCGAGGCCTGGACGTTATACCATCGGGAGGTCGGCGCATTGTACATCTCGGCGCGCTCGGCGACGCCCGACGTCGAGACTCGATGGAAGAGCTCCAGCCAGTACGGTTCGACATTCGGCATGAACTCGCTGCCGAGCTTGCCGATGGTGTCTCGTGGCAACCCCGTGGCGCGTTGGTGCGCCGGGTTGGCCTCGAGCAATCGGTAATCGACGACTTGGCCCGACTTGTCTCGGATCATTTCATGGATGAGGAACCCCTCGTCGATCGACTCGAATACGGTGCGGTACTTCTCCTCGCTCTCGCGGAGAGCATCCTCAGCCCGTCGTCGCTCCTCGATGTCCCTGAACGCGACGGACAAGCCGCCCTGCGGCGTCGGGGCGAAGTCGATTTCGATCCAACGGTGAACGACAGGGGAGATCGTCTCCAGGCGCTCCGCCACGCGCGTCTCCATGACGCGGCGATGCGCTTCAAAGGCTGCGCTGCCGGCCGCCTGCGGAAAGGCCTCAAGAAACGGGCGCCCGAGGACCTCGCCCGCATCCTTGCCCCAGAGCCGGAGCGCGGACTGGCTGGCAAACAGAAACCGCCAGTCGCTGTCCAGCGCATAGAAGGGCTCGCTGATGCCGTCGAGCACGGTGCGCAGACGGGCCTCGTTCTCGGCGGCCGCCTCGCGGGCCGAATGTTCCGTCGTCATGTCGCGGCAGATGACCATGACGCCGCCGACACCGTTCGGCTCCATCTCGTCGTTGATCGGGCTGAAGCTGTAGGTCCACCAGACGTCCTCGCGCCGTCCGTGGCGCGTCACCGGGACGAGCTGATCCTCGTGCCAGGTCGCCGGACCACCGGCCATGACCTGCGAGATCTGCGGGCCGATGGTGTCCCAGATCTCCGCCCACGTCTCGCGTCCTGTCCGCCCCAGGGCGTCCGGGTGCTTTTCCGGCCCCATCGTCTCACGATATGCGTCGTTGTAGATCTGGATGTGGTCCGGGCCCCACCAGATGAACATCGGGTGGCGACTGTTCAGAGCCAAGCGAGTGGCGACCTTCAGGCTCGGGGGCCACGCCTCGGTCGGTCCGAGCGGCGTCTGCGACCAGTCGAAGGCGCGAACGCGCTCGGCCATCTCGCCGCTGCCCTGCGGCCATATGGATGCCAGATTGTCCGGCACGAAACCTCCGTTTTCCGACGAAGATGCACGATTGCCGAAACGCCGCGTTCGCGAAGTGCTTAGCTAGCGGATAGATGACTGCCGGCTTCCGGACGCCACGGAAATCGCTCCATACGATCGTGGAAGATCGGGAGCGACCGCGTCGGCGGATGGCATGGTTGGGTGGGGTTAATCGCGGTTTATCGGCAGGGGCAGCAAGCAACGGACATGGCGGTGATCTTGCCGACCGCGCTCGCTCCGGCACCTGCGTCAGACGGCAGAGTCCTTAGGGCAGCTTGGCCCGAACAGCGCCCTCACGACATCGCTGGTCTCGAAGGGTTTGTCGATGTGAGGAACGTCGGCATAGGCCTTCGGGATCTCCCGACGCTCGAAGCCGGTCGCGAACGCGAACGGAACGCCACGTTCGCGGAGGACATCGGCGACCGTGTAGGTGAGTTCGTCGTGCAGCGAGACGTTGAGGATGGCGCCGTCCAGCGGTTCGGCCTTGGCAGCCAGCCCGAGCGCGCCTGCTAGATCGGAAGCGGGAGCGACGACGATCGCTCCGGCCGTCTCCAGATGCTGCACGATCTCCTCGACGATGAACCAATCGTCCTCGACGATGAGGATATGCCGACCGACAAGCGCGTCCGTCTTGCGTTGCATGCGGCGGACCCACCCGTTCCGACGACAACTATTCCAGCAAGGGCACGACGATCTTGTGAAGACCGAAGTCGTTGCGTGGCGATGAAGACAGACGCATCCTCGATTCAGCCGAACAGGGCCTTCGCTGCGTCCCTGACGTCGAACGGTTTTCCAAGGTTGGGGACGTCGGCATAGGCGTTGGGGAACGCCCGCCGACCGAAAGCGCTCGCGAAGACGAAGGGCACCCGGCGCGCCTTCAGGACGTCGGCCACTGGAAACGAGCGCATCTCGTCGAGCCCAACGTCGAGAAGAGCACCGTCGATGCGCTCGGTTCGCACCGTTTCCATCGCCTCCTCGAGATCGGGCGCCGGACCGACGACTGTCGCGCCGGCGTCCTCAAGCTGCTGCGCCATCGCCATCGCGAGGAACCAGTCGTCCTCGACGACCAGGATGCGTTTGCCGGACAGACATCGTTCAGCTGTGTCGATCATGGCAGGCTCCAGCCGTTCGCCGTTACGATATGCGACGCTTTGTCTCGCGGGGAACAGAAGGGGCCTGGAATTACAATTAGTTGGCCATCCTGTCCGGCCGCGAGGTGCACGCGGTCGGAGCGAGCCGGCGCAACGATCCGGACAGAGGCACGCATCTCCTGTCGCACGAGCGCGAGCAGCGCGCATGCGCCGATCCTTCAGCGGTCGAGCGGCATGTCGATGGTGCAGTCGAAACGATCCGTGCCCAGCGCGTAGCTAGTGCTCGCTTTCAGCGTGTAGGGCAGGGCCTCCTCGACGAGCTTGCGCCCGTAGCCGCCCTTGTGCAGCGGCCCTTCGGTTTCCCCGGCGCGGGCGTTGATGCCGGTTTCGGTCCACTCGAAGCGCAGTCGCCGGCCGCCTGCGTCCGTGCGATACTCCTCCCATCGAACGGCCAGCCGCCCATCGCGCCGTCGTCGCGGAGATGCGCGGGCGGGAAGAAGCTGAGAACCAAGTCCGGCAGCTGCAGAAGATGGAAGCGGTCGGTCAGCTCACCGGCGGCATCGCGCACGACTTCAACAACATGCTCTCGATCGTCATCGGCGGGCTGAACGTCACGGCGCGGGGCCTGAAGAAGGGTGACCACGACGTCGGCAAGTTCATCGACGCCGCTATCGAAGGAGCAACCCGCGCCGCGACGTTGATGCAGCGGCTTCTCGCCTTCTCGCGCCAGCAAGCCTTGGCGCCCGAACCGGTGGATGCCAACAAGCCGGTCAGCGGCCTGTCCGACTTGCTGCGCCGGACGCTCGAAGCACCAGCCAGTCCCAGACGAGGTGCTGCCCGGGCGGCAAACGGTCCGTCGCATGCCGCACCGCGTCGCCGGTCAGGAACCTGCCCTCGCTCGCCTAGCGGCGCTTCGTCCGGATGAGCTTCGAGGGCTCGAAAGGTGTTTCGTCCGTCATGCCGATCTCTGGTGCTTCCAATGCAGGCGCCGAGCCAGGGCGCTCGTCGCCGGGTACGGCACCGTGGCGTCGATGTCGCTGAAGCAGCGCGCCGCCGTCTCAGCACCGTTCACCTCCGTAACCATTCGTCAAGCTTCGTCCATCGTTTGCCGGCGTTCGAGGTTCTGACGGCGATTGCAAGCGCCCGTCGCTGGCCGACGATGACGACGAGGCGTTTGCCGCGGGTGACGGCGGTGTAGAGTAGGTTGCGGGCGAGCATAGTGTAGTGCTGGGTCGCGAGGGTCACGACCACCGCCGGGTACTCCGAGCCCTGCGACTTGTGGATCGTCGTGGCGTAGGCAGGGACGAGCGCGTCGAGGTCGGCGAACGGATACTCGACCTCGCGGCCTTCGAAGCTGGCGGTGAGGACGCCTTCCTCCTCGTCGATCTTCGTGACGATACCGAGGTCGCCGTTGAATACCTCGCGGTCGTAGTCGTTCTCGGTCTGCATGACCTTGTCGCTCGGCTGAAACGTCTGCCCGAACTTCTCGACGCGCGCCGTCGGGTTCGGGTTCAGCACCCGCTGCAGGTCGGCGTTGAGGGCGCGGGCGCCGAGCGCGCCGCGCTGCATCGGGCAGAGCACCTGCACGTCGCGCACCGGGTCGAGCCCGAAGCGCTCCGGCAGGCGGCGCCCGACGATCTCGGCGACCTTGGCAGCGCCGTTTTCGGGATCATGGCATTCCACGAAGAAGAAATCCGACGCCTCGCCCCGCTTCGGCCAGTCCGGCATCTCGCCGCTGTTAATCCGGTGCGCGTTGGTGACGATGCGGCTCGTCGCGGCTTGGCGGAACACCTCCGTCAGGCGCGCCACAGGCACCGCCCCGGAGTCGATCACGTCGGCGAGCACCCGGCCGGGACCGACGGACGGCAACTGGTCGACGTCGCCGACGAGAAGCAGCCCCGCGTGCCCCGGCACCGCCTTCAGGATGGCGTTTGTCAGCGGCACGTCGAGCATGCTCGCCTCGTCGAGCACGAGCAGGTCGCAGGCGAGCGCGTCCTCCGCTCCTTTCTTGAAGTCACCGTTCGCCGGATCGATCTCGAGCAGGCGGTGGACGGTCTTCGCTTCCATCCCCGTCTGCTCACTCATCCGCTTCGCGGCCCGCCCGGTCGGGGCGGCGAGCAGGATGCGGACGCCCTTGGCGGCGAGGATGCGCAGCACCGTGTCGAGCAGCGTCGTCTTGCCGACACCGGGGCCGCCGGTGATCACCGCCACCTTGGCGCCGAGAACCTTGGCGACCGCTTCCCGCTGCGAGGGCGACAGCTCCTTGCCCGTCTTGCCCTCGACCCAGCCGACCGCGGCCGCGGCGTCGATCGCCGGCCAGGGCAGGGGACCCGCCGCCAGCAGCAGGAGCCGCTCGGCGATGGCCCGCTCGCTGGCATGCAGGCCGCGCAGGAACAGGCACTCGGTGCCCGCCACCGCGTCGAGCACGACCGCGCCCTCGGCGAGTTCAACCTGCATCGCCTCCCGGATCGGTTCAGCAGGGACCTCGAGGAGCTTGACCGCGAGCGCCACGAGCTCTTCGACCGGCAGGCCGCAGTGCCCCTCGTCGGTGGCGTTCTGCAGCGCGTAGGAGACGCCGGCCCGCAGCCGCTTCTGATGCTCCCTCGTCAGCCCCAGCCGCATGGCGATGGCGTCGGCGCTCTTGAAACCGATGCCGCGGATGTCGCGGGCGAGCCGGTAGGGGTCCTCGGTCATCACCGCGATGGCATCATAGCCGTAGGTGCGGAAGATGCGCACGGCCCGGGACGTCGAGACGCCGTGGCCATGCAGGAACACCATGATGTCGCGCACCGCCTTCTGCTCGGCCCAGCCCGCCGCGATGCGCTTGGCGCGCATCTCGCCGATGCCCGAGACCTCCCGCAGCCGATCGGGCTCGGCCTCGATCAGTTCGAAGGTCTGAAGACCGAACAGGGCGACGATGCGCTCGGCGAGCTTCTCGCCGATGCCGCGCACCATGCCGGAGCCGAGATAGCGCGCCATGCCTTCCGCCGTGGTCGGGGCAGTGGTCTTCAGGACGTCGGCGCGGAACTGTAGGCCGTGCGTGCGGTCCGTCGCCCAGGCGCCGAGCGCGTGCACGAACTCGCCGGCCGAGATCGATGCGGCATGGCCGACGACCGTCGCGAGATCCCGCCGTCCCCGCGCCTTCACCCTGAGCACCGCGAAGCCGTTCGCCTCGTTGTGGTACGTCACGCGCTCCACCGACCCGACCAGCGTCTCGCGGGCGGGAGCGGTGCGATCAGTCGTGGCGACGGCGTGGGACAGGACGGGGCTCGGCGGTGAACGGAAAAGCCATAGGTAGATAGGTTCGCCGGATCGGCATCGCCCGCCGATGGTCCGCGACGGAGGGACGTGAACCGATGGATCGCTGGACGCGGCTCGCCCTGTCGACGCTGGTAACGGGGAGCGTCGCCAGCGTGGTCTCGGCAGCGGCGCTGGCCCTGCTCTCGCGCGCCGAAGGGCGGGGCGCCGCCCGTCCTCTCAACGCCACGAGCCATTGGCTCTACGGCGAGGCCGCCGCGACGCGCGACGAGCCGGACAGGGCCCACACTCTGGTCGGCACCGGGACGCACCACGCGTCCAGCCTGTTCTGGGCCCTGCCGTTCCAGCTCTGGCTGAACCGCCAGCCGCGTCGCCCGTTCGCGGCCCTGCTGCGCGACGCTACCGTGATGTCGGCGATCGCGGCGGCCGTGGACTACGGCGCGACGCCGCGGCGCTTCACGCCCGGCTGGGAACTGGCACTCTCGAAGCGTTCCATGCTCGCCGCCTACGCCGCGCTGGCGATCGGGCTGGCCGTCGGGGTCAACATGTCGGAGACGATGTTTGGAACGGGACGGAGCGGCGAAGCATGAGGCCGGTGCCGCATCCAGCCCTTCCAGGCCAGGAAAGCGTCTGGGACTACCCGCGCCCGGCCGTGGCCGAGCCGACCTCGAAGCGCGTCCGGATCGTGCATCGCGGCGTCGTGCTCGCCGACAGTTCCCAAGCCGTGCGGACGCTCGAGACCAGCCATCCGCCGAGCTACTACATCCCCCGCCAGGACATCGACATGGCGCGGCTGCGACGGACGGAACGCCGCTCGCTTTGTGAATGGGAGGGCAGCGCCGTCTACTTCGACGTCGCGATCGACGGCGATACGCTCTCGGATGTCGGCTGGAGCTACCCGGACCCGACCGCGCCGTTCGCATGCTTGCGCGACCACGTCGCCTTCTACGCCGCGCCGTTCGAAGAGTGCACGGTCGACGGCGAGCGGGTCGTGCCGCAGCCGGGCGACTTCTACGGCGGCTGGATCACGAGCGACCTCGCCGGCCCGTTCAAGGGCATGCCCGGCAGCCGCTTATGGTGACGGCGCGACATCGACGGTCGGGAGGCGAACTGCAGCGGGACACGCATGAGGATTGCCATCGTCGGTGCGGGGATCGCTGGCCTGTCCGGCGCTGATGTTCTCGTGAGATGAGGCCAGGGCGTTGCCTTGTGCGATAGGGGCTGGGGGCCGGGCGGCCGCATGTCGATGCGGAAGTGCACTTCATCTTCGCTATCTACACCGCACCGTCGCCATCCCGGCCAGAACGCTCGATCGACCCTCGAGAAGCTGCGGGGCGAATTGATCCGAACCGCAGGCGGAAACATCGACCCTCGACACCGTGGGCGCGTTCCCGTCTTTGCCTGGAGTAGCGCGGAAGGCACGCCGGGTTCGATCGCGATGGACGGAGCCCATCCTTCGAACTACGCAGCGACCGCGGAGGCGATGGGCAAGCCGCGTCGGACGGGATATTGCATGGCCAATCGGGCAGACAGGCGGGCGTCGGCGAAGATCGCTCGGCAGGCGGTAAAGCGGGCGAAGTCGCCGACGGAAGCGGCGATCCTGCGCGCCGCTTCGTTTGCGGGCGACGGTCCCCCGGGCCAGCTCGGGTCGTGCCTGGCGCGCTCCGACTTCGACGATGCTTGGACCCGGCTGGCCGACGAGCTGCAGGACATCCTTGAGGAGCGGTATCCCGAGTTCCGGGCGCAAGCCTACGCTGCAGCCGGACTCGGGACGTTGCGCGTCGCGGGCGCAGCCGGTGCCGACGTCGAAATGGGCACGCGGCTGTTCTTGTGCCCTGTTGCCGGATCGCCGGGCAGGGTGTCTGCGTTCGCGGACGACACAGAAGAGATCGCGCGGCTGGAGGGTTCGTTGCGTGAGGCCGGTGTCGTTCCCGAGGACGGCCGATGCCTCGTGCTCCCTCTTGTACTGCCGATCGCCGCGTTCGCGCCGGACGCGATCCCGCCCGGGCGGGTGCGTTTGCTCCATGGATACCTCTCCGACCGTCTGGTCGAGAGGCTGGCGGGGAAGAAGTCGCTGTCGCCCGACGACATTCGGGACGCCTTGGCCGAATTCAGTGGGATCGATCCCGGCGCTTCCGGAACCGGCACGACATTCGGGGCGCTGGTCGGGGTCGAGCTGGTGCCGAACACGTCCGCGGAAAGAACGGATGTCTCGGAGGACGAGCTCGATGCCGAGGACATGGCGAGGGTCGCTGCGGTCGACTCTTGGTACGACTGTTATGCCGCCGACGTCGCCGATCTGGCGGTCGGCGCGCCGCTCGACTGGCCGGCCTGCGCCGCGGCGCTCGCCTGGGAGACGATCCGGGTCCCGATGGAGGCGGCGCTGCGTCGCCATGGCGTGCCGGAGGGGCGTCCCGCGACCATCCATTGCGCCGCGACCGACGATGGCGGGCGCGTCGTCGTGTCGGCGGTCGCGGGAGCCGTCGCGGTCGGGCCGTTCTCGGCGCCGGCGGACCTCGTCTGGTTCGACGCCGACGAGTTCTTCGGCCGGGCGGAGGCGAGCGGCGAAACTCTCATGGAGCACGACGACGAAGGGGACGTCGTCGCCCCGCTGCTCGGCGCCGTTTGAACCACCGAACGTTCGCCGGCGCGTTGCCCCGATGGTTCGTCGAATGGATTGTCCGAAGGCACACGCTCGGTCGGCAGCTTGGACCGGGCGCCGTACCTCCACCTCCCGGTTGGGGAACATAATGGTGCCCGCTGGTCTTCGTCGTTCGATTAAGGTCCACGCGTCCAGCACACGGAAGCCACCATGTTCGGAAGCCGCAAGAAGGTCCGCTACGCCGTCGTTGCGGGCGGCCAGATCTCCCAGCAGGCGTTCATGCCGGGCATCGCTCGCACTAACAATTCCGAGTTGGCGGCCCTCGTCACCGGCGACCCGGTGAAGGCGCACAAGCTCGCCAAGCTCTACGGCATCAAGGCATGGACCTACGAACAGTATGGCGACCTCCTCAAGTCGGGCGAGATCGACGCGGCCTACGTCGCGACGCCGAACTTCCTGCATCGGGAATATACCGTCCCAGCGCTGGAGGCAGGGATCCACGTGCTGCTGGAGAAGCCGATGGCATCAAGCGTCGAGGAGGCCGAGGCGATCATCGCGGCGAAGGCGAAGGGCGGCGCCAAACTGATGATCGCCTACCGCCTCCACCACGAGCCTGGCACGGTCGAGATGATCACCCGCGCCCGCAACGGCGATTTCGGCGAGCTGCGGTACTTTTCCTCGACCTTCTCGCAGAACATCAGCGAGAAGAACTCTCGCGGCCACAACGGCTACTGGGGTGGCCCGGTGCCGGACATGGGCGCCTATCCGCTGAACGCCGTGCGCAACCTTTTTGGCCAGGAGCCGACCGAGGTGCACGCGGTCGGCACCAAGACGCCGGGCCGGGGCTTCAACTTCCATGACACGGTGGCGGTGACGCTGCGTTTCGAGGGCGAGCGCGTGGCGCAGTTCACGGTGAGCTACGCCACCGCGCCCTCGGAGTCGTTCGCCCTCGTCGGCGATAAGGCCAGCATCCACGCCTCGCCCTGCTTCGGTTTCGGCCCGAAGGTCGGGATCAGCTATGTCGAGAAGACGGGCGACGCCGAGAAGGAGCACAGCTTCTATCCGGTCGAGCAGTTCGGCGCCGAGACGCAGTACTTCTCCGACTGCATCCTCGACGACCGCGAGCCGGAGGCCGACGGCGAGGAGGGGCTGTTCGACATGCGCGTGCTGGCGGCGGTGGAGCGCTCGCTGGAGACGGGCGAGCGGGTGGCGCTGGAGCCGAGGTCGCGCAAGCGCCGTGTCGAGCCGGACCAGGCGCTGCAGCTGAAGCCGGCCAAGCAGCCGAGCGAGGACGAGATGATCAACATCGTCCCCCAATCGGCATAGGCATAAACCGGGTTCACGACGCTTGAGTTGGCGAAACTGTTAGCGGCTCTGCAGCCCGCGCACCAAACGATCTAAAATGGCGGATTGAACTGCGCGTCCGCGTTCGCGGCAGTGTCGACGAAGAACGAAGAGACCGTCAGCACGAGGAGGCGGACGCCTTTCGGCACCGGCAGGAGCCGTCTGCAGCTCGAATGGGTCAAGACAGGCATCGACACGCGCATCGAGGCGACGGAAGGGCCGATGCATCGCGGCGGCTACGGGCGCACGCTGATCGAGCAGGTGCTGCCCTACACGTTGAAAGCCATGACCTCATACGCGCTCGGCACCGCTCGACTCGACTGCGCTGAAGGCCTTGAAAAATAATAGCCGTCTGCCTTTCCGTCGTGCAGCCGGCAAACTAGTTTCCGCTCTCCCGGCGGGGGACGCCGTCCGCCGGAACGGAGAGCATGGAGACCGCAGGCATGCCCCTTCGCGTCGTGATCGTCGAGGACGAACCCCTGATCGCGCTCGACCTCGAGACGATCCTGGAGGACGAGGGGCACATCGTGGTCGGAACCGCCGCGACCACGGAGGCGGCGCTCGGACTGGCCAGAGCCAACCCGGACATCGACATGGCGTTCGTGAACGTCGAACTCGCCTGCGAGCCCGATGGCGTCGAGGCCGCCCGCCGCCTGCGCGAGGAACACGACGTCGGCTCGCTGTTCGTCAGCGCCAAGCTGACCGACGAAGTCCGCGCCCGCGCTCGCGAATGGAAGCCGGTCGGCTTCGTCTCGAAGCCGTTCGTCCGCCGCGAGATCCTGCGAGCCGTCGACGGCCTCGAGCCGCGTCCCGCCGCCTGACGACACGCGGCGAAACGAAACCTTTTCGCCGCCACGGCCGTCGCTTAGAAGGCTGTGTGCGCCGCGAGGGCCGGGCGCGGAAGATTCCAGCGGACGGGGCGAAGGGTTGATCGCGACGAACGTCGAGGGGCGGACGTGAGCCGCTACGAGCAGATCCTGCAGAGCGCGACGGAGTTCGCGGTGATCGTCACCGACCGGAACGGCACGGTCACCGATTGGAACACCGGGGCCGAGCGCATCCTCGGCTGGACGGCCGCCGAGATGGTCGGCCGGGACGCGTCGCGGATCTTCACGCCCGAGGACCGGGCCGCCGGCCAGATCCGGAAGGAGATGGAGGCGGCGCTCGGCGAGGGCTTCGGCGTCGACGAGCGCTGGCACATGAAGAAGGGCGACGAGCGCTTCTGGGCGTCGGGCGAGATGATGCCGCTGCGCGAGGACGATGGCCGCCAGGTCGGCTTCGTGAAAATCTTGCGCGACCGGACCGACCAGCACTTGGCCGGCGTCCGGCTCGAGGAGTTGCAGGGGCAGCTCGCGCAGGCGCAGGAGGCGGGCGGGGTCGGCCTGTGCACCGTCGAGATCGCCACCGGCACGCTGACCGCGACGCCCGGCTTCTCGCGCCTCTACGGTCTGCCGCATCTCGACACCCGGCCGGCGGACGACTTCGGCGCGCTGGTGATCCCGGAGGACCGGCACCTGGTTTCGAGCGACGCGACACGCCGAACGGGCGAGGCGCCGACCGACGTCACCTACCGCATCCGCCGCGCCGACACCGGCGAGGTCCGCTGGATCGAGCGCAAAGGCGACTTTCAGCGCGGCGGCGACGGCCGTCCCGTCCGGTTCGTCGGCACGGCCCGAGACGTCACCGACCAAGTCGCGTCGCGGCGGCGACAGGACATGCTCCTGGCGACGGGCGACCGGCTGCGGGACCTCACCGAGCCGGCCGAGATCGCCTTCGTCGCCTGCGAGGCGCTGGCGAGCGCCCTCGGCGCCGGGCTCGTCGGCTACGGCGACGTCGATCCGTTGGCCGAGACGATCACGGTGGAACGGGACTGGACCGCTCCCGGGGTCGCCAGCCTCGCCGGGACGCTCCGGTTCCGGGACTTCGGCTCCTACGTCGAAGACCTGCAGCGCGGCGAGACGGTGATCGTCCGCGATTGCGAGACGGACCCGCGCACCCGCGACTTCGCCGAGGCGCTGAAGGAGCGGCACGCCCGCGCCTTCGTCAACATGCCGGTGATCGAGCGCGGCGTGTTCGTCGCCCTTCTCTACGTCAGCACCGACCGGCCGCGGGACTGGACGGCGGAGGAACTGGCGTTCGTCCACGACGTCGCGGACCGCGTCCGCGTCGCGACGGAGAAAGTGCGCGGCGACCGGGCGCTCCGGGAAAGCGACGAGCGACAGCGGTTGGCCCTCTCGATCGGCGAGGTCGGCACCTTCGATCTCGATCTGTCGACCGGCTTCGTCATTCTCGACGAGCGGGCGAGGGCCGCCTTCGGCGTCCTCGATGGTCGTCTCGTGACGCAAGGAGAGAAGCTCGGCGCCGTGCATCCCGACGACCGGGCGGCCTTCGACGCGGTATTCCGGGCGGCGGCCGCCGGCGGCACCTTCGACCTGCAGTTCCGCACGGTCGGCGTCGACGATGCGAAGGTCCGCTGGGTGGCGCTGAAGGGGCGCGTCATCGGCGGCGCCCGGTTCATCGGCGCGGTCCTCGACGTCACCGAGCGGGTCGAGGCGGACGAGCGCCGGGCGGTGCTGAACGCGGAACTCGCGCACCGGCTGAAGAACAACCTCGCCCTCGTTCAGTCGATCGCGACCCAGACGCTGCGCTCGGCGCCCGACATGGCGACGGCGCGCACGGCCCTGACGGAGCGCATCGGTGCCCTCGCCAAGGCTCACGACATCCTCGTCGTCGGCCGACGCGACGCCGGCGACCTCCGGGCGATCGTCGCGTCCGCGGTGGCGCTGCACGACGAAGGCGGCCGGGTGCGTCTCGAGGGTCCGGCCGTCCTCGTCGGGCCGAAGGCGGCGCTGACGCTGTCGCTGATCGTGCACGAGCTGTCGACCAACGCCGTGAAGTACGGCTCTCTGTCGGTGGAGGCCGGGCATGTCGAGGTCGACTGGTCGATCGCCGACGACCTTGCAACGCGCCGCCCGACGCTGACCTTCGAGTGGCGCGAGGTCGGTGGTCCGCCGGTGACGCCGCCGACGAAGACCAGCTTCGGGATGCGGCTGATCGGCATCGGCGTGTCGGGCGCAGCGGAGGGGACGTCGGAAATTACCTACGCGCCCGAGGGGCTCCGGTGCCGGATCGTCGCCTCGCTGACCGAGCTGCAGGCCGACGACGAGGCGCCTGGCGGACGCTGACATGCCGAGACGACGCGACACGATCCGCCGCTTCGTCGCGGTCGACGCGGGGCACGCCGTGGACGAGACGGCCGTCGTCGTCGCCAGGAGGCGCTGCTGGTCCTGCGGGCTTTGAGGGTTCGTCCGCCTAAGCCGGCACCTCGTCGATCGAGACCGGCTCGCGGACCGCAACGCCGTTGGTTTCCCGACGCAGCCGGGCCATCTCGGGATAGGCGCGCAAACGTGCGCGCTGCACGGACCCGAGCGGGCGATGATCCGCGAGGCAGTGCGATACGCTGAACGAGAGATTGTCGACGAATTCCCGCCGCGCCTCGCTGTAGGCCTCCTGCCTGGGCAGGCGCAACCGCGCCACGGTGCGGTAGGGGCTCTGTTCTTCGGGCCATTCGACGCTGGCGTCCTCGACTGGCATCGTGTCGAGATCGGTGCAAAGCTGCACCCGGATCTCGAACTCGGCGTCGTTGTCCCGAAGGTACGAGACCGTCGCTGTCCGCAGCGCATCCGGGTCGTCGTGATCGATCGCCTTGCGGGCAAGCCCTCGCTGCGTCGGTGCTACGGGTACGACCGCGATCTTGGCGACGTAACTGCCGTAGCGCATCGGCGCCTGCGTGAAGTAGGCCTCTGCCATCGGATGCACTCTGGAGTGCCCGAAGAAGTCCAGTGTCGAGCTGTCGGCGCCGACGCGATGTAGCACCTTGTTGCCGGCCCGCGATACCGACGAAACCATCGCCTTGAGTGCGTCCGGGATCTGCGGCGCGTGTTCCAGCATGCGATGGTTCATGAGAAACTGGGCGGCGGTTCCGACCGCGAAGCGGTTGCCGGAATCGAGCACGAAGTCCTGCGTCGCTTCGGTATGCCCCTGAAGCTTCTCGCCCTCGACGTCGAGGACCTTCAGCGCTAGGCCGCGCTGCGTTCCGACCGCATCGCTGTCCAGTTCGCCCGGAACGTTGGCGAGCCGGGCGATCACAGGATAGCGCTTGCCCGGCTTGAACAGTCCCTGCGCCAGCGGCTCCGGCAGGTCGTCCGCGACGGTCAGCTCGCCGACCGCGATGCCATGCGCCTTGGCGTGCGACACCCGCACCGCCTCGCCGTACTTCGCGTGCGTGCGCTCGTGCAGACGGTGCAGCGAGGCGAGGATCGCATCGACCGTCTCGGCTTCGTCCGCCGGGATGCTCTCGACGGTGTCGCTGTATCGGACGAAGGCCCGAGGAGACGGTAGAGGAAGGTAGGTCGACGTCGGCGTGTATTCGGCCTTCTCGGGTCCGAGCGAGCGTTGCGCATAGAGAAGGTCGAGCGCGACCACTGGCGCGACTGCCGCAGCAGCCAGCATGGTGCGATGCCGCTCAGGATTGTCTGTCCGCATCCCCTCCGCCAGGAGAAGGCCGTCGAGGGCATCGCCCGCGACACGCGTCCACAGCCACGCCTCCGGGTTCTCGGCCGCCAGGATGAGAACGCCGGACGCGATCTCGCGCAGCCCGAAGACTTGCAGCAGCGTCTCGCGTCCCTCAAGCCCGGTTGCCCGTGCGACGGAACGGGGCGCCAGCAACTCCGCAACCCCGAGCCCGATGCCGAACCAGGCAAGTCCGCGAGCGACGTCGCGAGAGTTCATCGCTATGGTTCCTCGGGTTCCGGTGATCGTGTCGCTGCGTCGTGAGAACCCTGACCGGGCGGTGCTCGATCCCGCTGTCTTTCGTAGCCGGCAACCGCTGACCAAAGCTAAATCAGGACGTTCGTCGTCGCGGACAGCGGTTCAGCGTCGCGAGACGCATCGCCTGCACCGTCCAATGCGCTATCGGCGAGCAGTCGCCACGCTCGTTCCGATCGCAGGAACCTGTCCCGAACGTTCGGCAGGGGCGCGAATTGCGCCTTCCTGCGGGCTTCGTTGGCGAGCTTGTCACACAGGCCGCGTGGCGGTGATCGCAGGGACATCGACATGCTCCGCAAGCGGGTTGCCGCAAACGACATGCAGCGGATCGCAGAACTGTCCAGAAGCTCAAACCATTGCGAGCTAATGGCCTTCCAGCTCCAAAATGGCGGGGCTGTTGATCGCTCCAGACAGTAACGTGCTCGCCGCGTTCGTCTGTTCAAGCCGTCAGTGCATCGACGCTTGCTTCCGCCGATACGGGTTTCAGAATGGTGGGGATATTCGAAACGCGAACCGGTAGAATGCGTCGATGTTCGCCTCGGGCCGTAGGCGATCTGTTTGCCGGACCAGCATTCTCTGCGACTTGGTACGAATGCGCACCGCAACGCGCAGACGTCGCGGTCATTTGGCTGCGGACGGCACCGAAGTTCATCCCGGCCGTCAGAGTTGACACCAATGAAAGAGCTGGTTCGTCGGTCGATCGCCTACGCAGCGGGACTGCAGATTGCCGATCGCCGCGCTCAAATCGTGCTGAGCCGCCAGGGCCGTGACCGATCGCGGATGTCCGAGGATCTCGACGAGCGGACGGGCTGTCGCCTCTCGGCCATGCGGACCCGAAGGTTACTGGTTCACGATCCCGACACCCGCATCCTTTTCGACCATCACGGCTCGCGCTTCTCCGGGTGGGTGGAGCAATCCGGCCAGCGTTATTCCGGCAAGGTGTCCGGCGATGTCGTGACGATCTACGACAATGCTGTCGGAGCGCATTTTCGATATCAGCTGGAGTAGGGCGACGGTGGCCTGAGCGACTTTGACCACCGCTTCACCTGATATTGTGCTGCCATCGCCGTGCCTGGCAAGCCGTCCGACTCCGAGTAGCGTCTGGAAAGGGCGGCGCCGAGTTCCGGCTGAGACAACCCAACCTACTCCAGTTCGAGCCCGTTCAGTCGTTCCAGCGTTTCGATGGGATCGCTCGAGCGGGCCATTTCGGCCGCCTCGACGTCGATCCGGGAGGGCAACATCGGGCTGTCCCGCCGCTGCTCCTCCAGTAGCGCAATGACTTTCGCGATCTTGCGCTCGTTGAGCAACGATATTTGCAGCGTCAGCTGCGAGCGCTTCTCCGCCAACTTATCCTGATGGCGCTGCGTGGTCAGGATCAAAAGGCGACCATGAACGCCGCGACGGTCGCGAAGAAAGCGAGGTCCGGAAACGGAAAGCCTTCGAGCGGATGGTAGCCGAGCCGGCTCGCGACATAGTTCCCAACCATCCAGACGATCACTACGGCGAGGATCGATGCCACCGAGGACGGACGACCGAGAAAGTTCGTCAGACGGTTCGCGGCCTTCTGGATGCGGGGCGTGGCACGATCGTGTTCGTCGTAAAGCTGCACCAGTCGCTCAACGGTTTCTTCAACCTGATCCGAGCTGCGTCGTTCGGCGTCCATGGAAGCGTCACGCAGCCCGATGAACTGAGGTCGACGAACCCGGCGCTGTGGATGTCGCGGCCTTCAGGCAGGTTTCCACCGCCTCCCGGAGCGACGTCGTATAGTAGTCCGATCCGATCGCCTTTCGCATCTGCTCGTCCCGCAAGACTTCGGCTTCCGCCGGCCAAAGTCCGACCAGGATCGCAATCTTTGGAAAGCGTTTGCGCAGACGTCCGATCAAATACCTTAAATGCGCAGGATTGCCGCTGATCTCCAGGTAGCTAATGCAGATCAACACGATGCCGGCCGGATCGAGCGTCGCGATCCCCTCGCGCGACGCAGCCTCGTGCGGGATCACCCTCGCTCCGAGGCCATGTTTGTCGAGCAGCTGAGCGAGGATGGTCGAGGCCGCCTCGTCGAGCGGACCGCGACCTGCCAGGCACATGATCGGCGTGGCGCCGTCCCAGCCAGGCGCCCGCGCCGCTCTTTCCGGCGGATGTTCGGGCGGGCTGTTCGCTTCGACATCCTTCTCGGATTTTGAACTGCCCGCCGCGGCTTCCGCCCTCTCGTCAGGCGCCGGCTCGACGTCGTCGTAGTCGGCGAGTTCGTGCACGAGGCTGCGGATGCTGCGCTTGATCCGCTCCAGCTTCTCTTGCCCCAGCACACCGCGCTGGGCGTCGTTCGCGGCGAGTTGCAAGCCTTTCAACGCGACTTCGTCGTAGTAGCCGGTCAGCGAGCGCTGCTTCAGCAGCAGCTCGGCCTGCTCCTGTGCCTCGTCGGGATCGTCGGCCAGCATGCGCTGGTAGAAGTTCTCGACCGGCGTCAGCGCGGGCCGGTCGCCGAGCAGCACGTCGAGGAACTCCAGCCGATCGACGTAGCGGCCGAGAATCACGAGGCAGAGCGTCAGGGGCGTCGACAGGATCAGCCCGATCGGTCCCCAAAGCCACGTCCAGAAGATCGCCGCGACCACGACGGCGACCGGCGACAGACCGGTGGAATGGCCGTAGACGAGCGGCTCGACCACCTGACCCGTGAGGGCCTCGCAAACGACGAACAGCCCGGCTGTCCAGATCACCAAGGACCAGTTCGGATCGACGGCCGCGGCCAGCGCGACGGGCAGCGCGGCGGCGATGATCGCGCCGACATAGGGCACGAAGCGCAGCAGCGCACCGAGGATGCCCCAGAGGATCGGCGAGGGTATGCCGATAATGGTCAAGCCGATCGCCACTACGACGCCAAAGGCAGCGTTGATGCCAAGCTGCGCGAGAAAGTAGCGGCTCAGCCGGCGGGCGGCTTCGTCGAGCGCGATCGTCGTTCGATGCAGATCGCCCGATCCAAACAGTCGGATGAGCCGATCGCGCAGATCCTCCCGCTGCAGGAGGATGAAGACGGCGACGATGAAGATGATCAGCGTCGTCTCGACCGGGGCCAGGACCGGTTCGGCGATCCGCCGGAGGAGTTCGACCTGGTTGTTGTCTTCCTCCTGAATGGTCACGGGAACGGGTTGGTCGCTCGCGCGTCCCAGCCTGCCTGAGGACGCCGCGTCCGGGTTGGCGGGCGTTGGCGCGGGCTCGACGTGGCGACCGACCCGCTCGGCAAGGCTTGTCAGGCGCCCGACGGTTGCCGCCTGGACGGTCTGGACCTTTCCCTCGATCGTCGCGACGTAGCCGGGCAGGTTCGGCGCGAGGCTCGCAACCTGAATGCCGATGACGCCCCCGAGGGCGCCGAGAACCCCGAGGCCGACGACGACCGCCATGAGGACGGCGAGGACGTTCGGGAACCGCATCCGACGCAGGAGACTGACGAGCGGCGCGAGGACGAAAGACAGAAGTACCGCCAGAGTGATCGGAACGAGCACCTCACGGGCGAGATACAGCGCCGCGACCACCACGACGCCCACCGCCAACGATAGCAGTCCGCTGGTGCTCGGCGTGCCGGCCGGCGCCACGGAAGCGGGGGCAGATGGTGTCGGCCGAAGTTCCTCGGGCATCCGTTCTCCTTCTATGGTTCAGCCATGGTCGACGGACCGTCCGCAACCTCATGGATGCCGGTCGACAGCGAAGGTTGCGGCGGCGCCCGGTTCGTCGAGAGGCTTTCAACGTTGCCGAACATGGTTTGCAACGTTGTCGCCTGCATCGCGGCACAGTGATCAACAGGACGCAGGTCGTCCTCCAGCCGCAGGGCTGAATGATCTTCATCCTCCGAACGGCCCGTCTGGGGCAACGCCGGCCTCGTTTTGCCGGCACTCGGGTTTCGCGTCGCGCCGCGGGGAACGACATCCGCTCGTCGGGCTTCATCAACGGCTTCGGACCGATCTGTCCGACACGCGGAGGACCACGATGGCGAAGACGTTGAAGAGCGGCGACAAGGTGTCCTGGGACTCCTCCGGCGGACACTCCACGGGGCACGTCGTCAAGAAGGACGCGGCGAAGGGCAAGGGCTTGCAGGACGACCCGAAATACGTCGTCGAGAGCGACAAGTCCGGCAAGAGGGCGTCCCACAAGGCAAGCGCACTGAAGAAGGGCTGAAATGCCGGAGGCGGCTGGCGAAGGCCGCAGGGTGAGAGATCGCGCCGGCAAATCGCAACTCGTCATCTACGGCGCGCTCGCCGCCAATGTCGGCATCGCGATCGCCAAGTTCGTCGCGGCGGGGCTCACCGGCTCGTCGTCGATGCTGTCGGAGGGCTTCCATTCCACGGTCGACAGCACGAACGAACTGCTGCTCCTCTACGGCGAGCACCGGGGGCGCCGGCCGCCGGACCGCGCGCACCCGTTCGGCTACGGCCGCGAGATCTACTTCTGGAGCTTCGTCGTCTCGATCCTGATCTTCGCGATCGGGGCGGGCCTGTCGGTGTTCGAGGGCTACGCGCACATCCGCGCGCCCGAGCAGCTTTCCGACCCGTTCGTGAACTATGTCGTGCTCGCCGTCGCGTTCGTGCTCGAAGGCACGTCCTGGATCATCGCGGTGCGGAACCTTGGCCGCACCAAGGGCGATCGGGGCTGGTGGGAGGCGATCCGCCGGTCGAAGGACCCCTCGACGCTCGTCGTGGCGTTCGAGGACGCCGCCGCGCTCGTCGGCATCGCCCTGGCGGCGGCGGGCGTCTACGCCAGCCACCGCCTCGACGAGCCGCGGATCGACGGAGCGGCCTCGATCGCCATCGGCATCGTGCTGGCGGTCGTCGCGATGCTGCTCGCCCGCGAGGCGAAGAGCCTTTTGATCGGCGAGCCGGCGGACGAGGCGCTGGTCGCGCGGGTGACGGCCGTCCTCGACGGGCACGCCCGGATCACGGCGGTCAACCACGTGCGCACCATCCACACCGCGCCAGACGAGGTGTTCGTCGCGGCCAGCGTCGATTTCGACGACAGCTTAAGGATGGGCGAGGGCGAGACGCTGATCGAGGCGCTGGAGGCGCGGCTGCGCGCCGAGATGCCGGAGCTCACCACGATCTACATTCGGCCCGAAAAGCGCGAAAACGACGACGTCGAACTGCACGATCCCGCCTGACCAGAGGTGGCGCACTTGGCAGATCGCCATGCTTCTCGGCTCCGCGCGTTTGTTCTCACTTGACGTTGAAGTCGTTGCAGCGAACGCGACTTGCCCATGGACGTCGTACTCGGCGGGAGAGGCAATGTGACCGACCATTCCGCCGCCTCGCTTCGATCGACCAGCGCGAACGTCCTGCGCGAGATCGTCGTCGGCTTGACGGAGGGCGTCATCCTGATCGATCCCGACCAGACGCTGCTCTGGGCGAACGCCGCGGCGCTCGACATGCACGGCGTCCTGTCGACTGACGAACTCGGTCCGACCGTCTCGGACTACCGCGAGCGCTTCCAGCTGCGCTACCGCAACAACCACCCGGTCGAGCCGGGCGGCGATCCGATCGAGCGCGTGGTCGGCGGCGAGGCCTTCTCGGAGGTCATCGTCGAGGTCGCCAGAGCCGGCGCAGCCGAGCCGGAATGGGTTCACAAGATCCGCAGCCTCGTGATCCGCGACGAGAACGGCGCGCCGGAATGCCTCGCGCTCATCCTGCAGGACGCGTCGCTGCGTTTCGAGGCCGAAGAGCGGTTCGAGCGGGCCTTCGGCGCCAACCCAGCCCCGGCGCTGATCTGCCGCCTGTCGGACCAGCGCTTCGTCAAGGTCAACCAGGGCTTCCTCGACATGACGGGCTTCGAGCGCGAGGCGATCGTCGGACGTTCGGTGTTCGACTTCGACATCTTCGCCAACGCGACGGATCGCAAGCTCGCCAAGGAGCGGATCGTCGAAGGGCGTCCCGTGCCGCAGATGGAGTCCGAACTCGATCTGCCGGACGGGACGTCGAAGCTGGTGATCGTCGCCGGCCAGCCGATCGAGGTGAACGACGAGGACTACATGCTGTTCACCTTTGCCGACCTCGAGCCGCGGCGGAAGGCGGAACGGCTGGCGCGACAGAGCGAACAGCGCTTTGCGCACGCCTTCCGCATGGCGCCCGTTGCGATGGTCGTCACGTCGCTGAAGGGTCACGAGATCATCGATGCGAACCGAGCCTTCAACAGCATGACCGGCCATGACGACGAGGCGACCGTCGGTCTGCGGCCCGGCGAGCTGGCCTTCTGGGACACGCCGGCAACATGCCGGCGTTTCGAGCAGGTAATCGAGGCGTCAGGCGGCCTGCACAACGCGGACGCCAAGGTTCGCACCAAGGCGGGGGACGTACTCGATTGCTTGGTATCGGCGGCGGCGATTACCGTGGAGGACGATCCGCGCGTGCTGTGGGTGATCCAGGACATTACCGAGCGGCGTCATTCCGAGCTGGAGCTCGTCACCGCGATCGAGACGGTGATGAAGGATGCCAGTTGGTTCAGCCACAGCATCGTTGCGACGCTCGCCAACCTGCGGGTCCAACCGCTCGGAACGCCGCCGAGGGAAGTTGCTGCGTTGACGAAACGCGAGATCGAAGTCCTTCGCGTCATCTGCGAAGGTCTCGGCGACGCGCAGATCGCCGATCGGTTGTCGATGTCGCCGAACACGGTTCGCAATCACGTGGCCCGCATCTACGCCAAGATCGGGGTCAACCGGCGCGGTGCTGTAGTGGTCTGGGCTCACGAACATGGCTTGGCGTCGAACTCGCCATCCAGCCAAATAAACAAACCGTTAAAATAGTAGTATTCTACCTTATCAGCTGAGCATTCCTGCTCTGTTGGTGGCCGGCGCGCTGCCCATCTCTCGCCGCATCGAACCAACCGCCGCCGTGCGGTCCGGTTCCGGCAGGAGGAAGCAGCAGCGATGGACAAGAACCGCATTGAAGGCGCGGGCAAGCAGGCCGCCGGCTCGATCAAGGAAGCCGTCGGCAAGATCACCGGCAACCGGGCGACGGAGGCTGAGGGCGCGGCCGAGAAGGCCGCCGGCAAGGTCCAGTCCGGCGTCGGCCGAGCCAAGGACGGCGTTCGCAGCGTTCTGAAGCGCTGACGCCATGTCGGTTGACCGGGACGGCTCGATGTCGCCGGCTCGACCGCTCGAGGCCGCGGTCGGCGAGCGGTCCGACACCGTGATCGACGTCGTCGAGGAGACGGCGCGGATCGACAAGGTCGAGCATGTCACCGGAACGGTTCGCGTCCAGCTTGTCACCGACACGGTCGAGGAGACGTTGCGCGACGCCGTGTCGAAGCGGAGCGTCAGCATCGAGCGTGTTCCCGTCGACCGGATGATCGACGCGGTTCCCGAGCCTCGCCTCGAGAACGGCGTGACGATCCTGCCGGTCGTCGAAGAAAGACTGGTGGTGGAGAAGCGGCTGTTCCTCGTCGAGGAAGTCCACATCCGCCACGAGACGACGTCCGAGAACGTCGCGATCCCCGTCACCCTTCGCCAGCAGCGCGTCGTCGTCGAGCGATCGAGCGACGAGACAAACCCAACCGAGGAGGAATGAGCTTATGTCTCTCAACACCACGTCCACTACCAGCCGCCAGACCCTGACGGCCTTCTTCGACAGCCGCAGCGACGCGGAAGCTGCGATCGAGCGCGTCGTCGATGCCGGCGTGTCGCGCGACGAGATCCGGCTGGTCGAAGGCACCGATTCGTCGGCCACCGCAACGACCACGACGACGACCACCGAGCCGGTCCACGAGCGCGGCTTCTTCGAGGCGCTCGGCGACTTCTTCCTGCCGGACGAGGACCGACACTCCTATGCCGAGGGCCTCAGCCGCGGCGGCTACCTCGTCAGCGTCTCGACCACTGATCACAACCGCGATGCGATCCTCGACATCCTGGATGACGAAGGCACGGTCGACATGGACGAGCGCGAGTCGACTTGGCGCTCGGAAGGCTGGTCCGGCCAGTCCGCCGGCTACGATGCGGCGGCGGTCGGCACGTCGAGCGCGGTCGGCTATGGATCCAGCGACAGCCTCGTTTCGCGGGACGACGTCGAGACGCGTCCGGTCGGCACGACGGGGACGGGTGCGGCGCAGCTGTCCGGTTCGGCTGCGGAGACGACGAACCTGCGCGGCGACGCCGGGGTCCGGGACCGCGACGGCACGATCGAGGTCGTCGAGGAGAACCTCAAGGTCGGCAAGCGCGACGTCGCCGGCGGTCGCGTTCGGGTGCGCTCCTACGTTCGCGAGGAGCCGGTCAGTGAGAACGTGTCGCTGCATTCGGAGCACGTCGAGATCGAGCGGCGCCCTGTGGACCGGCCTGTCGAAGCCGGCGACGCGGCCTTCCGTGACCAGACGCTCGAGCTGGAAGAGCGGGCCGAAGAGGCTGTCGTGTCGAAGGAAGCGCGGGTGAAGGAGGAGATCGACCTGCGGAAGGTCGGCACCGAGCGTACCGAGACCGTCTCCGACACGGTGCGGCGCACGGAAGTCGACATCGAGGACGAGCGCCGCAACCAGTCGCTGAGCGAAGACGAGGTTCGGCAGCAGTCGGCGCGCCGGACCGGCACGCTCGGCCTGCCGTCCGGGGGCACCGACAAGAAGCTCTGAGCATCGAAGTGGCCGGCGGGACGATCCGCCGGCCGCCTTCCTCCTTCGAAGGATACGAACGATGGGACTTCTCGATCAGGTCATCGGCAACGTCATCAACTCGCGCATGGGCGGCCAACAGGGCGGCATGGGCGGCGGTCTTGGCGGCATGCTCGGCGGCGCCTTGGGCGGGGGTGGCCTCGGCGGTGGCGGCATGGGCGGGATGGGCGGCGGTTCGTCGCCGCTCGTCATGGCGCTGATGGCGCTGCTCGGCTCCGGTGCGCTCGGCGGCGGAGGCGGTGGCCTTGGTGGGCTGCTCGGCGGCATGACCGGCGGCGGCATAGCCGGCGGCCTCGGCGGCTTGCTCGAACGCTTCCAGCAGAATGGCCACGGCAGCATCGCCGACTCGTGGGTCGGCGACGGCGAGAACCAGCCGATCGCGCCGCATCAGCTGAACCAGGCACTCGGCCAAGACACGGTCGACCAGCTGTCGCAGCAGACCGGCCTGCCGCAGGGCGACCTCCTGCAGCAGCTATCCCAAGTCTTGCCCGACGTCGTGCACGGCGTCACCCCGAACGGCCGTTTGCCGACCGAGGCCGAAGCCTCGCAGTGGTAGGCGCGCGTCGCGCCTTCCATTCATTCGATCACCGACGCTGGACGTCGTCCTCGCGGACGGCCAGCCGCACAACGAAAGACCATCGACCATGAGCGACTTCACCAGCGTATCCGGGACGCTGCCGCGCGATGCCTTTCGAACGGATGCCGTGCGCACCGCGGCGCCACTCGACGCGAACCTGCTGACCGGCCCGACGCTCGAGGACGACAGGCGCGTCGAGCTGATGAATAGAGTGTCGTGGGGTGCAATCTTCGCCGGCGTCGTGGTCGGGCTGATCACGCAGGTGCTCCTGACCATGCTCGGCGTCGGGATCGGCATCGCGACGCTCGATCCCGGCACCGGCGACAACCCGGCCGCCTCGACCTTCTCGATCGGCGCCGGCATCTGGTACGTCCTCAGCGGCATCGTCGCGGCTTACGTCGGCGGCTACGTCTCCAGCCGCATGTCCGGCAAGACCGTCGCGACCACCGGGGCGCTGCACGGCCTGACGACGTGGGCGTTCACGACGCTCCTTGTTCTCTACCTTCTGACCAGCGCGGTCGGTGGCATCGTCGGCGGCGTGTTCTCGGGCGTCACCTCGACGCTCGGTGGCCTCGGAAAGACCGCGGCCCACACCGCGGCCCCGGCGCTCGCCAACTCGAACCCGCTCGACGCGATCACGAGCCAGATCCAATCCACCGGCACCGATCCGCAGGCGCTGCAGGTCAACGCGGTCAACGCGGTCAACGCGGTCCGCGGTCTTCTGACCGGCGACGAAGCCGGCAAGGACCAGGCCCGTACCCAGGCGGCGCAAGCGCTCGCTAAGGCCCGTGGCATCCCAGAGGATCAGGCGCGGACGCAGGTCGCCGACATCGAGAAGCGCTATAACGACACCGTTGCCTCAGCGAAGCAGAAGGCGACCGACGCCGCCGATACGGCTGCTTCGGTGGTCTCGAAGGGTTCGCTTCTCGCCTTCGTCGCGCTCGTGCTCGGCGCCATCGCCGGCTGGCTCGGCGGACGCTCCGGCGTCGTCCACCCGGTCTACGCCGACCGCATCGTCCCGACGCGGCGGGCGACGGTCTCCACGCGGAACGACTGAAGGCTGCTCGCGCCGCAACCTTCCTGCCGCTCGACCAATTCCTTGGTCGAGCGGCGCTGGTCGGAACACTTCACTTCGCCGCCTCCGGCAACCGCAATGGATGAACCGACGCCATGACCGACCGAGCCGTTCCCGAACTGCAGCCGAGCAACATCGACGAGGCCGAAGCGCAGTCCGAGCGGATCCGCGCCGACCTCGCCGGCACGGTTGGCGAACTGCGCCGCCGGCTTTCGCCGAGCAGCATCCGGGACGACGTCACGAGCCGCGTCGTCCATTCCGGACAGGACAGGTTGGCCAAACTCCAGAAACTGGCGCAGGACCATCCGTTGCAGACCGCTGCGATCGGAGTCGGCGCTGCCTATCCGCTGCTCGGCATGTTGCGCCGCCTTCCGGCTCCCTTCCTCTTGATCGGCGCCGGCGTAGCCCTCGCAAGCCGCGGCGTTGGCCGAACCTCGGGGGACGGCACCGCCGCTCCCGCGTCCGCTCGCACTTCCGCTGCCGGTTCTGCCGGCAGCGTTTCGTCCGCAGCTGGCACAGTGGCGGATCGAGCCAACGCAGTCGTATCGGACGCGGCGCAATCGGTGAGCGACGCCGCCGTGTCCGTGTCGGATCGGGTATCTGCTTTCGGGAAAGGGACGGGAGACGCCGCGAGCGATCTCGCGAACGCCGCCACCGAGTTCGCCGGTGAGACCTACGAGAGCGGCGTGCGAGCGGCATCCGCCGCCGGCGATCGCATGGCGGCGTCCGGGCGTCAGGCCCGCAACGGTGTGCTGGAAGCCGTCGACAAGAACCCGTTCGTCGTCGCTGGGCTGGCGGCTCTCGCCGGTGCGGCCGTCGCCGCGCTGTTGCCGTCCAGCCGAACCGAAGCGCGCCTGTTCGGGGAAACCAGCGACAATCTTAAACAACAGGTCAAGGCGACGGTCGATCACGGTATCGACGCCGTCGCGGAAGCCGGCGGGCGCGTGCTCGACGATACGCTAGAGGCGGCCAGCGAGCAGGGCATCGGCCCTGACGAGGCGAGGCACGCCGTCCGGGACGTCGCCGAAAAGGTCGGCGCCGTCGTGGACAAGGCCGTCGCCAGCGCGACGTCGAGCGAACCGGAACCACCCAAGTCGCAGTCCGGCGCCTCCAACCCCAGCTGAAGCTCGAGGTATCGAAACCATGTCAAACCCGACCGACAACCCCGACACCGGCGTCAAGCTGACGACGACGCCGCCAGAAGCCAATAAGAGCGCCGATCTGAAGGCTGACGCCGGCAAGCCGGGCGAGCCGAAAGCCGATACGAGGAAGCCTGCCGCCGCGAAGGCGAAAGCGGAGGCCGCCGACATCGGCAGGACCGCGTCGGCCGCCGCAGACGAAGCGAAAGCCTCGGTGGCCGATCTCGCCGAGAAGGCCAAGCAAGGGTTCTCGGAGGCGACCGAGCAGGCCCGCGGCATGGCCGAGGACCAGAAGGCCGCCGGTGCGGACCGGGTCAAGGGGATCGCCGGTGCGATCAACCGGGCGGCGGACGAACTGGAAGACGAGATCCCGCAGGTCGCGCGCCTGGTGCGCTTGGCGGCGGGCGAAGCCGAGCACTTGGCCGACGAGATCCGCCGGCGCGACCTGACCGACCTCGTCGGCGTCGTCCACGACTACGCTCGTCGGCAGCCAGCGGTGTTCCTCGGGGTCAGCGCGCTCGCGAGCTTCGCGGCGGTGCGCTTCCTGATGACCTCGGCCGAGAAGCGGGCGACGGCGGCGCGGACGGCGGACGGCGGGGCGGCCTATCCGACGCGGTCGCAACCCGCCGGCACGCCGGGCACTCGCGACTTCCGCGCCGGCTGACGACGGAGCACGAGATGACGATGCCCGCCGACGACCGGTCCTTCTCGGACCTCGTTTCTGATGCCTTGGCGCAGGTGAAGGCGCTGTTTCGCAGCGAGGTCCAGCTCGCCAAGCTCGAACTGTCGAACAAGGCCGTCAGGGCGTCCATGGCCGTCGCCTTCCTGGCGGCCGCTGCGGTGTTCGGCATCGCGACCGCCGTCATGCTGCTGATCACCATCGCGGCCTTGCTGACGGCGGCGGGCGTCAACGCCGCCGCGTCCTCGGTCATCGCGACTCTGGTCGGCGCCGCAGCGGCTGGCCTCCTGGCGTGGCTCGGCCTTCAGCGACTGAAGGCCGACACCCTCGTGCCCGAACGAACCCTGCGCCAGGTCGGGAAAGACCCGATGGCTGCGAAAGGACAGGCAAGATGAGCGATGCGCGCACCCAGAGAACGCCTGTGAGCACCGGCAGGGTGAGGGTCAACGACATTCCCGTCGAGCCTCGGACCTCACGGCCTGAGACGAGTACCCCGGCTTCGCGCGGTTTCGTGGAAGGGCTGACGGAGGCGGTTCGGGCCAACCCCGCCTCGGCAGCCCTCATCGGCATCGGCGCAGCTTGGCTGTTGACTGGGGGAGCGAACGTCTCGCTCCTTGGTGGGAGCAAAAGGGCGAACCCGTTCCGGTTCGGTCGGTCGGCGCGGTACAACGCGGATCATCATTTTGCGGACGAAAGCGCTGCGTCGGGGATGTCGTTCAAGTCAGCCTCGGCCGGCGGCTCCGGGACCTCGCCGGTTGACACCGTCGGATCACCGGCCGAACGCGTCGGGAGCGCCGCGTCGGCGGCGGCGACGCACGGATCGAGCGGGTTGTCCGCAGCCTACGAAGGTTTGGGATCCGCCGCCGGCCGCGTCGGCGAAGCGGCGTCCAATGCCGGTTCGTCCGCCTACGACGCTTCGAGATCCGTCGCACGTGGTGCACGCGCGCAGACCGAGAACCTGCAGCAGACGCTCGGCGAGTTCTTCGAGGACAAGCCGCTGGCGCTCGGCATCCTCGGCCTGGCGATCGGTGCCGGTCTCGCGGCGGCCTTGCCCCGAACCGAGATCGAGCGGCAGTTCATGGGCGAGGCCAGCGACGCGGCGAAGGAACACGCAAGCTCCATCGTCGCGGCGAAACTCGACGATGCGAAAGCTGTGGCGGGCCAGATCTTCGATCAGGTTTCCGGCGAGGTCGAAGCGCAGGGACTAAGCAAGGACGGACTAACTGCCACGGCTCAGACGTTGGGCGACAAGCTCTCGACGGTTGCCGATGCAGCTGCAAAGAGCGCCAAGAGCGAGGTCGAAGGCAAGGGCGGCTCCGGAGGTACGGCGGCGTAGGCTGAGGTTGGAGATCAGATATTCATCAAACTGATCGTCGAAACTTTCATGCGTTGGTCCGTAAGACTGCATGGCACCATTGCTTTCGACAGGTAAGTCAACGTCGGCGCTGAATGCATCTGCTACGTCGGCTCCCGAACATCACAACCTCGCCTACCTCGACATGAACGGGTCGTGTTCGGACTTGATCGAACCTCGGACTGAGGCGCGATGGGGCGGTTTCCGCCGATCACAGCCGCGGCAACTCTCCGCGTGGTTCGCGCCCGGCCGCCTGGGTATGGTGATCAGCGGCCGGGCGCAGACCCATGCCGCTACCCTGCGAGGGCGGCGGCGACGGTCTCGCGCATCGGCGTCGTGGGTCGGTCGATCAGGCGGCTGAGGGTTCGGCCGTCGTCGAACAGCGTGTCGTTCCGCGCCACGTTGTCCTCGTCGGCGAGCGCGTCGGCGAGCGCCTCCGGCAGGCCAGCGCCCGCGAGGACGCCCTTGTAGTCCGCTTCGGGCAGATCCCGGTAGGCGATCTCCTTGCCCGTCTGCCGCGACAGTTCGGCGGCGAACTCGGCGAGCGTGTAGCCGTCGTCGCCGGCCAGCTCGTACACTTGTCCCGCTTGGCTCTCCGCCGACAGGAGCACGGCCGCCGCGGCCGCCGCGTAGTCGGCCCGGACCGCCGACGAGAACCGACCCTCGCCAGCGGAGCCGACCATGGCGCCGTGCTCCAGCGCTGGCTGGAGGCCCATCAGGTGGTTCTCGGTGTACCAGCCGTTGCGCAGGATCGCGGCCGGCACGCCGGACGCCGCGATCGCGTCCTCGGTCGCCTTGTGCTCGCGGGCGAGCTTCGCCGGCGTCGTGTCGGCGTGGAGGATACTCGTGTAGGCGAGAAGCTCGACGCCCGCCGCCTTCGCCGCATCGATCGCGGCTCGGTGCTGCTTCTCGCGGACGCCGACGGCGCTCGACGAGATCAGCAGCACCTTGCCGATGCCCTCGAAGGCGGTGCGCAGCGTGTCCGGGCGGTCGTAGTCCGCCTCCCGCACCTCGACGCCCTTCGCCGCGAGGTCGGACGCCTTAGCCGGATCGCGGACGGCGGCGACGACGTCGGCTGCCGGAACGGTTTCGAGAAGCGCGTCGATGACGAGGCGGCCGAGCTGGCCGGTAGCTCCGGTGATGGCGTACCGCATGAAGAGGCTCCGGTTGGAAGGGTTGTCTTGCCCGATCCCGGATAACCGAGTAGCTTACGTTAAGGAAGTACGCACGCCGAGGTAAGCGTCAGGTGTCGATCGCGGACATATCGAAGCCGGAGTCGATGTTCGAGCGGGTGGCCCGTGGCGACCTCTTCGAGCCCGGCTGCCCGTCGCGATCGGTCATGCTGCACATGACCAGCCGTTGGGGCGTTCTGGTTCTGATTGCCCTGCAGGGCGGCACCCATCGCTTCAGCGAACTCCGTCGCAAAGTCACCGGCATCAGCGAGCGCATGCTGTCGCAGACCCTGCAATGGCTGGAAGGCGACGGGCTGGTCGTCCGCCGGTCCTATCCGGTCGTGCCGCCGCATACGGACTACACGCTGACGCCGCTCGGTGAAGGGGCGGCGGAGAAGGTCGCCGCGCTCGCCGACTGGATCGAGGCGAACATTCACCAGATGAAGCAAGCCAAGACCTCAAAGTGAAACTGAGGAGCTGGGCGTCTTGAGCACCGAAGGAACAGAATGTAGCGGCGCGACTGCGACGTCCTTTCAGGTAACCTGAGCAGCTGCGTCACACGACGAGGCGCAACCATCCGAACCGCCGCGATGGGTGGAAGAACGAATCCGCTTCCGCGGGAAGGGCGGTGGCTTGGTCGTTTGCGGACTGATACAAGCGCGGTGCGCTGATTGAGCGTCATCCGGGTACGGATGGACGATCCCGGCTCCTTCAACTGGCCGCCTTCCCGACTTTTTGCCACGGCCAGCGTCCCTCGATCTCGACCTCCAGCGAGAAGCTGAGGAAGGTGCGGATCAGGACGATGCCGGCCAAGACGAGAAGGCTCTGGATCGTTGGCTCGACGGCCACCGTGTTGATGATGTCGGCCGCGACCAGGAACTCTAAACCGAGCAGGATGGACCGACCGAGGTTCGAGCGCACGCTCGCGAACAGCACGTCGCGAGGTGCAGCGTTGCTCAACAGCCGAAGCAGGAACAGCCCCAGCGCGCCGAACGAGCCGACGACGATGATCGCGGTGCCGACGATCTCGACGGCCCGCGTGACGAGGTGGATGGCGTCGGCCTCGGTCATCGGTATGGGCTCCGTCGCGTCACGGTCGCTCCTCCATATCGCGCCGATCCGCCTCCTCGTCGGTGCCGCGGGCATGTTCACGGATGCGGCGCTCGATCGGACCGCCGACAAGAAGCACGAACAGTCCCAGCGTCACGCCGCCCGCGATCAGCGGCCAGACCGCGAGCGCCGCCGCCGTTCCCATCGCCGCCGACACCCAGATGCTGGCCGCCGTCGCGAGGCCGTGGACCTGTTGGCCGCTCGACCCATGCAGCAGCGCCCCGGCCCCGATGAAGCCGACGCCGGACAGAACGCCCTGCACGACGCGGCCGGCAGCGTCGGCGTTCATCTGCGGCAGGCCGCTGTTCGTGATCGCCAGCACCGCGATGCAGCTCGCCAAGCCGACGAGGCTCAGCGTCCGGAAGCCCATGATGGCGCGGTTCTGCCGCGAGCGCTCGAAGCCAAGCACCGCGCCGCCGGCGGTGGCCACGATCAGGCGCAGGAGCATGTCCAGCCCGTCAGGCATGTTGGAGCGCGATCGCGAACAAGCCCATGGTCCCGACGGCGTAGAGGACGAGCACGGCCAGCGAGTCGATGCCCATGCCGAGAATGCGGCGCTTCGGGCGGAAGATCAGGCCGGCGAGGTAGGCGCTGGTGAAGAGCACCGCGAGACCGGCGAGGTAGATGTCGGTGTCCTGCGCCTCCGGCAGCACAGCCTTGCCCGAGATTAGCGTCGCGAGCAGGAAAAGGACGGGCAGGAAGGCGTTGCCGCCGAAGATGTCGCTGATCGCGAGCTGGTAGTCGCCGGCCCGCGCCGAGGTCAGCCCGGTGGAGAGCTCGGGCAACGATGTCGCCGCGGCCAGGACGGTCGCGCCGAACAGGACGCCGCTCATGCCGATGTGGTCGGCGATGCCGTCGCCGGCGCGCTCCAGCACGACGCCCGCCACCAGTGTCACGACCGCCGCGACGAGGAAGACGATCGCCGTCCGGACGGTGCTCGTGCCTTTGCTGGTCGCGTCCTGCTCGGCTTTCGCTTGCGAATGGCCCTTCGGCTCGCTTTGCGTGTCCGGCGCGTCGCCGGCGCTGTCGTGCCAGGGCAGGCCGCGGTTCGCCCGCCCGATCAGCCAGACGCCGAGGATCCAGATCAGCGCGATCGCGAGCGCGTCCCGCCCGACGCGGGCGTAGACGAGCGAGGCGGGCAGTTGCGTTCCCATGATCGCGACGATGAGGACGGCGACGACCAGCAGACCCTCGATGACCAGCGTCAGGCTGGCGGCCTTGTAGGTCAGCGGCATCTTCTCCCGGACGCCGAACGCGTCGAGCGCGACGAGCACCACGGTTTGGATGCCGATGCCGCCGAGGATGTTGCCGACCGCGACGCCGATGTTGCCGCTCGCAGCCGCGCTGGCGGTGATCGCGAGCTCGGGCAGGTTGGTGGCGATGGCGAGCAGGATGACGCCGCCGAGCGCCTGTCCGAGGCCGAACCGCTGCGACAGGACGTCGGTCGTGTTCGAGAGCTGGACGCCGGCAACCCAGATCGCGACGGCCGCCGCCGCGAAGATGGCGAGAAGTGGAAGGAGTGACAGGGACTGCATCAGTTGCCCGGCTGTCTCCGGACCAGGTTGGACGTGCACAAGCTAGCGGCGCGTTGCGCGTTGAGACGATATTCGAGCCACATGTGCGGGACGGTGAGCGCACTGAGGAGCAGGAAGACGGAGCGCAGGACGGCGGGCGTCCAGTCGTCGGCCTGCTGGAAGACGAACAAGGCGACGCCGATCGCCATAGCGGCGATCGACAGGGGCATGGCGGCCTTCAGCTCGCGCCCGATCGCAGCGCGTGGGTCCGGCGCCTCGCCCTCTGTGGCCTCCAGGAGCGCTCGCGGCGCGTGGAACAGCGCGAAGTAGAAGGCAAAGGCGAGGAGCGGCGGCACGGTCGCGAACAGCAGCACCAGCGCAGCCGTTGCGCTGAAGGTGCGTCGCGCCTCACCCAGTCGGGCGCCCTGCGGCTCGAGAAGGGCTTGCACGCACTCGACGCAGAGCGCCGCTACCCAGGTGACCGCAACCGGTCCGGTCAGAAGAGCTAGGATCGTCGCCGCGTCCCGCTCGCCGACGAGCCAAGCGAACAGCTGCGCGACTTCGTTCGGAAAGGCGAGCGCCGGCAGGACGATCGGGATGCCCCCATGCGCGAAGATCGACAAGCGCGGAAAGCGGCTCGCCGGGTCGCGGTCGCACTGGCCGAAGTGAACCAGCGAGATCAGCAAGAAGCCGGACAGGGCGAGGAAGGGCGCGAGCCACCACAGCAGCAGAGTGGCCGTGAACAGCGCGGCGTAGCAGCCGAGAAACGGCACGAACCACAACCGGCCGTACCGGGGCGCGAACAGCCGCTTGCCGTCTCGCCCATCGAGCGCGCCGTGCGGCAGTCCGACGGCGACAGCGGGAACGAGCAGGACCAGCTGAGTTTCCCGGCTCGGCAGCCCCGTCAGCCCGACCGCGACGCAAACCGCCAGGAACACAAGCGAGGCGAGAAGGGCGTGGCCGTCCCGGAGGTCTTGAAGGTCGTGCGGCCGGACGGACCGCGCTTGCTCAACCTGCTCTCTTTCCGAGATGCTCACGTCCGGCGCCTGGTGCCGACGGGTCGCTCGTTCGGCTCGATCGCCTCGCCGCCGACGATCTCGTTGCGGTCTGGAGCGCGGACCTCGTGGAAGGCTCCCGGGGCCGGACGAAGGTCCGGCTCGGGGATGAGCCCGGCGGCGAGCTCGCGGGCGGCCTTGCGCTTGGTCTCCAGCAGCGAGAAGATGCCGTAGCCGACCTTCGCGACGATATCGAGGATCGTATAGGCGGCGGCGGTCGGGACGTCGCCCATGAACAGCGTGCCTTCCGTGCCGAGCAGGAACACGACCGGGTAGAGAAGCCAGACGATCGACAGGATCGTCGCGTTGGTCCGGAAGATGCTGGCGGCCTCGTCGCTGGTCTTCCGCGCTTCCTCCCGGAACAGCCCCCAGATGCCGATGTAGACGAAGGCGAAGGCGGCGCAGCTCACGAGATACCACAGCCACTTCTGGCTGGAGCCGACCGGGCTGAGGCCGGCAAAGAGGCCGGTGATGATCATGTAGCTGTCGGCGAACAGGACGCCGAGCAACGCCGCCCAGCGCCGGAAGGGCGAATGCATGGCCGTGAGACCTAGCCCAAGCAGCAGCATCGGCGTCGTCACCGACCAGTCGATGTAGCGGGCGAAGTAGAAGTCGCGCCCGTTGGGACCGCCGTCGGCCAGGTGGATCGCGCCGTCGCCCGTCGCCATCACCAGGTAGGAGGCCATCGCCGCCAGGCAGACGAAGAGGTGCAGGAGGTAGTGGTTCTCGACGTCGCGGGTGCGCGGCCCCCAGCCGATGACGAGCTGAACCGCGGCGCCGATCGCCATCGCGATCGCGCCGATCCAAAGCCAGGCGTTGACGGTCATGAATGTCCCCTCGCTGTGAATGCCAGAGGCGAACAGCGCAAGTTACGCTGCGTTCCTGCGGCAAACTGCCAAGATGAGAAGCTGGCTATCCTCGAAAGGACAGTCTCGCCGCAGGTGTCAGCGAAGCATATCACCAGACTATTCGAACATGACGATTCGTATCCATGCTCGATGAACGCCGCTCAGTCAGCGAATGATTTTCGATTAGCTGAGTATAGATCGCCAGCAAAGTACTCGTCGTGGAACGCATCTTTCGTGCGCTGCCTTCGGCGTATGGGCTCGTCGATCGGCCCATGCCATTCCAGAGGAGCCGACCCCCGTGTTTCACCACCAGAAGGAGACGGCCTACCACTGCAAGCCGGAGCGTCCGGATCC
>NZ_VZDO01000024.1 GCF_008802405.1 Plantimonas leprariae | reverse complement strand
CTTCGGCTGCGCGGCCTTCGCGCCGTCGACGGCCCGCTGCAACTCGTCGGAGCTCGCCAGCGCCACGCGCCCCGTCGCCTGTCCCGTCGCCGGGTTGAAGACGTCCGCATGGCGGCCGGAGGTGCCCGCGACCCGCTGCCCGTCGATGAAATGGCCGATGTCGTTCATGTCGCCTCTCCGTTACGCCGGACGGTCCGGCTCGCTTGTTCGTCCCCGGGTCGCGGTTGATCGCCGGGAGGCATCACGTTCCGCAACTCGACGACGCGGCCCTCGGCCGCGCTGATCCTGGCCGCGTCGAGGACCTCCAGCGTGCGGATGGCTTCCGCCGCCGTCACTGGAGGGTCGCCGCCGTCGCGGACGGCAGCCGCGAACGCCTCGTAGTAGTCGTGGTACCTGCCCTGTTCCGACGGGATGCGCTCCGCCCCGTCCGCGGTGCGCAGCGTTCCCCACAACTCGGGCCGCTCGTATCCCCAGACAGCGAGGTCGTCGGCGGGGCGAAGGCCGGCGAAGATCGCCTGCGCCTGCACGTCTGTTCCGGACGAAGCATAGCTGCCGCGATCGCCGTAGACGACGAACTCGCGCACGGCGAGGCGGTTGAGCTTGCTCGCGGAAAGGTACGACCGGACGCCGTCCGCGTGCATGAGCGACAGGACGAAGCCGGCATCCGTGCGCCCGTCCGGTCGGTCGACGTGGTCAAGCGAGGCGTGGACGGATACGGCGGGTCCGAGGAGCCAGAGCGCCTGGTCGACGAGGTGGCTGCCGAGGTCGCGCAGCAACCCTCCGGTCTCCCCGGCCTCGAGCGTATCCGGGTCGTCGAGATCCATGCGCGAGTGCAAGCGCCAGAGCCGGCCGACGCGGCCCTCGTCGACGACCTTGCGGAGCGTCAGGACGTCGGCGTCGAGGCGGCGGTTGTGGAACACGCCGAGCGGCACGCCGGCGGCCTTCGCGGCGCGATCAAGCTCGCGGCCAGCCTCGGCGCTCGGCGCGAACGGCTTGTCGGCGATCACCGGCACCCCGGCCGCGATGGCCTCCAGCACCAGTTCCCGCCGGGTCTGCGGCGGCGTCGTGACCGTGACGGCGTCCATACCGTCGGAAAGCATCTCGGTCAGGCTCGGGTAGATCCGGACGTCCGGGTGATCGGCCCTCGCCCGCGCGACCGTGGCTTCTGCACGGGCCACGATGCCGGCGAGCTCGACGCCCCTCGCCGCCCGGATGAAGGGAGCATGGAAGTGCCGCCCCCCGGTTCCGTACCCGACGACCCCGATGCGCATCGCCATCGTCAAAACCCCACGCTCTTCAGGTAGTCGCGGCTAGCCTTCACATCGGCGAGACTGCCGCCGGCGTTCCGCGGGTCGCGCTCCTGCTCGACGGTGACGAAGCCCTCGTAGCCGAGCCGGTCGAGAAGGCTTCGGATCGCCGGGTAGTCGATGCAGCCGCGCCCGATCGGGCACATGACGCCCTGCCCGCAGGCTTCGAAGAAGCGGACCCGCTCGTCCATCACGCGCTCGAACACCGCCCGGTCGATGTCCTTGAAGTGAATGTAATCCAGCCGGTCGGCGTAGCGCTCCAGCGCCGCCACGGGGTCCATACCGGCGTAGAACGTGTGGCCGGTGTCCAGGCAGAAGCCCGCGACCTCCCGCGGCACGTCGGCGGCGATGCGCTCGATCTCGTCGGCGAACTCGATGTAGCCGCCGGCATGGGGATGGATCACCGCGCGCACGCCGTAGCGCTCCCGTGCCAGGTCGGCGATGGCGCGGATGCTCGCGACCATACCGGACCATTCGGCGTCCGACAGGCGCGGGGCCCGATCCGAATGGCCGGCGGCGTAGTCGCGCTCGTCGTGGCCCCAGTCCATCACGGTCAGGTACGGCGTCGGGTAGCCTTGACCGACGAGTTGCGCGGGCTGCGGCAGCTTCGCGACGAGAGCGCAGATCTCGTCGGTCTGCCGCAGGAGGCTGTCGCGGTTCGCCGGCGACACCAGGTCGTCGAAGATCGTGCCGGCGACGATGAAGAGGCCGCGTTTCGCCAGCGCGTCCGAAACGCGTGCCCGGTCCAGCGGCACGTAGCCGTAGGGTCCGAGTTCCAGCCCGCCGTAGCCGGCAGCCGCCGCCTCGTCGAACACCCGTTCCCACGGCGGCAGGTTCGGATTGCGGACGTCGTCGACGCCCCAGCAGCAGGGGGCCGTCGTGATGGTGATCGACATGGCCGTTCCCGTGAGACGGCGCCCGGCGGCTTTGAGACAGCCGAGCGCGGCGAAGTCGCCTATCGGCTGATCGTGGCCTGGAGCGCGTCGATCGAGGACTGGATGCCGGCGTCCGTGGACATGGTGAAGTCCTCCATCTCCAGGCTGACCCAGCCGTTGTGGCCGCACATGCGCACCACGGAGAAGAACTCCTTCCACCATTGCAGGTCGCGACCCGCGCCGACCGCCACGTAGTTCCACGAACGGTTGGCGACGTCGGTCACTTCCTTCAGTTCGAGAAGGCCGTTGACATCGGCAACGCCGCGCTCGATGCGGGTGTCCTTGCCGTGGCAGTGATGGATCGCCTTGCCCAGCGCCCGAGCGGCTGCGATCGGGTCGGCGCCCATCCACATCAGGTGCGAGGGGTCGAGGTTCATGCCGACCGTGTCGCCGACCTCGTTGCGCAGCCGGAACAGCGTTTCCGGGTTCCAGACCAACATCGCGGAGAAGTTCTCGAGCGCATACTTCTCGACGCCCACCTCCTTCGCGAGCTTCACGAGATCGTGCCAGAGCGGGAAGGCGCGGTCCTCCCACTGGTAGCGGTCGCGCTCGGGCATCTCGTCCGGCCAGCTTTTGGTGTAGACGAGCCAGTTCGGCACGGTGTCGCCCGGGGCAGCCTCTGGCAGGCCGGACATGGTGACGATCGTCTTCACGCCGATCTCGCCGGCGAGGCGGATCGTCTCCTCCATCTCCTTGCGGTGCCGCTCTCCCATCGCGCCGGGGTCGAGGGGATTCGCCGAGCAGTTGAGGGCGGCGATCTCGAGGCCTCGCGCCTCGATCTCGGCGAGCTTCTGCTTGAGCAGGCCCTTGTCTGCGAGGAGCTCGTCGGCGCGGAAGTGCGGCCCCTTGGACCAGCCGCCGCCGGTCATCTCGATGCCCTCGACGCCGAGCTTGACGCACTTGTCGAGCATGTCCGTGAAGGAGAGGTTCCCCATCACGTCGGTGCAGATCGCGAGTTTCATGGATTTGAGTCCTGTGGGATTGGATGCGGCGCGTCGGCGGGAGGGGTCGGCGCGCCCGGAGGCGTCAGCGAAAATCGACCCAGGCGGAGCCGGCGTCCGCCGAGCGGACGCAGTTCTCCAGCCAGCGCACGCCCTCGGTGCCGGCATGGATGTCGGGATAGCGGTGGATCTTGAGGAAAGCCTCGTCGCCGCGGCGCGTGGCGTCGATGGCCTGGGCGATCCAGAGGTAGATGTTGGCCCACGAGTCGCCGAGCCCCTCGGTGTGAAGGCCGCCCATCCGGTCGACCGCGAGGCTCTCATCCTCGAGGTACGGCATGCCGTGGTGCAGGATGCGGTTCGGCTCGCCCTGCACCTCGTAGACCAACTGGTCGGGATGGCTGTCGGACCATTCGACCGACGCCTTCGAGCCGACGAAGCGGTAGCGCTGCGAGCCCATGTTGCCGGCGTCCACCGATGAGACCCAGAGATGGCCGCGCGCGCCGTTGTCGTAGTGCATGAGGACGGTGGCGTGGTCTTCCAGCGGCGCCCGGGTCGGGATGAAGGCCTTGCGGTCGCAGAGCAGCCGCTCGACCTTGAGGTGCGGCAGCACCACCTCGGACAGGTAGTAGAGGTGGGTGCCGATGTCGCCGAGCACGAAGGTCGGGCCCGCGGTCTTCGGGTTGGTGCGCCACCTGACCGCTTCGCCAGCGCCGACGTCGTCGCCGGCGTTGAAGCCGTGGGTGTAGCGCAGGTCGACGAGCCGGATCTCCCCGAGCATGCCCTTGGCGACCATCGCCGCCATCTGCCGGACGAGCGGATGGCCGGTGAAGCCGTAGGTGACACCGACGACGAGGCCCTTCCGCTCGGCCAGCGCGGCGATCTCGTCGCACTCGGCGACGGTGAAGAACAGCGGCTTCTCGCAGACGACGTTGAGTCCCGCCTCGAGGCAGGCCTTGGTGATCTCGTAGTGCGTGAAGTTCGGGGTGGCGATCGACACGACCTCGACCCCGTCCTCGCGTCCGGTCTCCCCGGCGATCAGCGCCCTGTAGTCGGCGTAGCAGCGCTCCGCGTCGACGCCGAGCCTCGTACCGAAGTCGCGGCCGCGCTCCGCGTCGAGGTCGAAGGCGCCTGCCAAGAGGCGGTAGGTGCCGTCGCGCTGCGCGCCGGTGCGGTGCTTGTAGCCGACCTGGCCCGTGCGCCCGCCCCCCACCATGCCCCAGCGTAATGGGCGCTCGATCAGTCTCTCGCCGTTGATCATCGCATTCTCGCTTCGGATTGGCTGCTTGTTCAGGCCGCCTTCGCGGCGGGCACGTCGTAGAGTTCGGGCTTCCGGATCATCGCGACGGGCTCGAGGTTGCCGCTCGACACGGCGCGGAGCGCGGCGTCGGCGACGAGCGTCGCCGCGTAGCCGTCCCAAGTGGACGGGCCGGTCGCCGTCCCGGCCGAGGCCGCCGCGATCCATTCGCGGAACTCCTGGTCGTAAGCCTCGACGAAGCGCTGGCGCCAGTCTTCCGGTATCGCCTGCCGGATCCCTCGGAGATCGGACACGACCGTGGCGGGCCGGTTGGGCAGCGCGGCGACGCCGCGCTCGCAGCTCACCTCGCCCCGGATGTCGTAGCCGTAGGCGATGTTGACCGAGATCTCGACGTCGACAATCGCGCCGGACCGCATGTGCAGGAGCACGAGGTGAGGGTCGCGCAGTTCCCCGCCTTGGCGCGAACGGCGCGGCAGCCGCACCTCGACGCCGGCGATCTCGTCGGTCAAGAGCCAGCGCGAGACGTCGGCATCGTGGACCAGCGTGTCGTTGAGCGGCATGTCGGAGGTGTAGAGGCCCGCCGGGACCGAGGCGTTGCGATGCACCGAATGGAACATCAGCGGAGCCCCAAGCTCCCCGGCGTCGATCACCGCCTTCAGCCGGCGATAGTCGGCGTCGAAGCGGCGCATGAACCCGACCTGCACGAGGCGGCGACCGAACGCCGTCTCAGCCTCCATGACCTTGAGCGCGGCGGCCTCGGACGTCGTCAACGGCTTCTCGCAGAAGACCGGCTTGCCAGCGGCGATGGCCGCGAGAAGCTGCTCCTCGTGGGCCGGCCCCCAGGAGCAGATCACCGCGGCGTCCACCTTGTCCGAACGGATCAAGGCTTCCGCCGTGTCGAAGGTCTCCGCCCCCGGGGGCGCCGCGGCCGCCGCGCCATCGCGGTCGATGTCGGCGACCGCGACGACCGCGGCGCCTGACAGCACCGTGGTCAATCGTCGGATGTGGTCCCGACCGATCGTCCCGGTGCCGATGACGCCGACCCGGAGCGTCATTTCGCGGCCCAGTACTTGTCGACGAAGCGCTGCATCTCGGCGCGCATGAAGCGGCCGGACTCGTCCGCCCGGTCCTCCCAGGCGAAGACGCAGGACGTCATGATGCCGTCGAAACCGATCTCCGCGAGCGTGCCGAAGAAGTCGTCCCACGGCACCTCGCCCTGGCCGATGTTCAGGTGCTGGTGGATGCGGGCCTGGGTGCCCGGCGGGTTGAGGATGTAGCGAAGGCCCGAGCTGGCCTTGTGGTTGAACGTGTCGCCGACATGGACGTGCGCGAGGACGTCGGCGCATTCGCGCAGCATCGCCTTCGTGTCGTCGCCGAAGTAGAAGGTGTGCGGCGCGCAGTAGAGGAACTTCACCCGCGGCGAGTTCACCGTGCGGATGATGTCGACCGCCGGCTGGATCGTCTCGCACCAGTCCTCGGGATGCGGCTCGACATGAAGGTTGATGCTCTCCTTCTCGAAGATCGGTACGAGCTCCTCCATCGAACGCCACCAGGCGTCTTCGCAGGCCTCGATCATCGAGCCGGAGTGGCAGCAGTAGCAGGAGCCCTTGTCCGGGTGCGGGCCGCGCCCGAACTCCGAGTTCATCGTGTCGACGCCGAGCTCGACGGCGATCTCGATCGCCCGCTTCCAGTGTCGGACCGCCGCCTGCCGCTCGGTCTCGTCGTTGGAGGCCCAGCGGTACATCGGCAGGAGCGAGGCGATGCGCACGTTCGCGTCGCCAAGCGCCTTCTTCAACGACTTTACGCGGCCGGGGAAAACGCGCGGTGCCTTGAACCATTCGAGGAAATCGCCGCGGGGCGCGAGCTCCATCCACTCGTAGCCGAGCTCGGCGACCTTGGACGGCAGCTTCTCCAGCGGCAGGAAGCGGTGCATGTGCGGGTCGATGGCGATTTTCATGGGGCTCACCGGAAAGGGGTTTCGCAGGGCGCGGTCGCGCTCCGGGCGTAGTCTCGCGCGTCAGGGCGCGGGCGACGGCGGCGGGTGTCCCTGGTGGGTATCCATGTAGCCTTCGATGGTGGTCTCGAGATCGGCCATCGTCTCGCCGCCCGCCATCAGGTCGGTGATCTCCTCGCGGGTCTTCTCGCCCTTGCGGAAGTCGGCGGCGATGGCGCCGCGGATCAGCACTGCGAAGTGGTCACCGACCGCCATCGCGTGCATGACCTGATGGGTGATGAAGATCACCGCGAGGCCGCGCCGCTTGGCCTCGTTGACGATCCTGAGCACGTGCGCGGCCTGCTTGACGCCGAGCGCCGCGGTCGGCTCGTCGAGGATCAGCACCTTCGCGCCGAAATGCACCGCCCGCGCGATAGCGAGCGACTGCCGCTCGCCGCCCGACAGGCCGCCGACCAGCCGATCGCCGTCGTCGATGCGGGTGATGCCGAAACTCTGCACCGCCTTGACCGCGATCGCGTTCGCCGTCTCGCGGTCGAAGACCTTGAAGGGGCCCCAGCCCTTGGTCGGCTCGACGCCAACGAAGAACGAACGGCCGATGCTCATCAGCGGGAAGGTCCCGCCGAACTGATGCACGGTGGCGATGCCCCGGTCCGCGGCGTCCTTGGGCTTGCCGAAGACGACCTCCTGGCCGTCCATCAGGATCTGGCCGCGGGTCGGGACGTGCACCCCGGCGAGCGTCCGGATCAGCGTCGACTTGCCGGCGCCGTTGTCGCCGAGGAGGCAGAGCACCTCGCCGGCATGAACCTTCAGCGAAATCTCGTGCAGGACGTCGATCGGCCCGAAGGACTTGTCGACCTTGCGCAGTTCCAGAACGGGTGTCTTGTCTGACATGGTTCAGGCCCTCGCCTTCTTCCGGGGGGAGTAGCGCAGCGCCAGCCCGCGGAGGCTTTCGTTCATCGCCACCGCGACGAGCAGCATCACGCCGATGATCAGGTTCGACCAGTTGCGGTCGATCTGGGTGAAGTAGATGCCCTGGCTGACGATCGCGAAGGTCAGCGTGCCGAAGAAGATGCCCGGCACCGATCCGAAGCCGCCGGTGAGCAGCACGCCGCCGACCACGACGCTGACGATGGCGTTGAAGATGTAGCCCATGCCGCCGGACACCTGCGCCGAGTTGAACAGGATCGCCTGGCACATGCCGACGAACGCCGCCGACGTGGCCGACAGGACAAACAGCAGGACCGTCACACGATCGGTCGGGATGCCGGCGTTGCGGGCCGAGAGCTTGTCGCCGCCCATGGCGTAGATCCAGTTGCCGTAGCGGCTCCTGTGCATGACGAAGGCGAAGACGACCGTGAGGACCAGCCACCATACGATGATGACCTGGTGGCTGCCGCCGATCAGTTGGCCGAAGGCGAACTTCGCCCAGCCCGGTGCGGTGACCGCGACGCCGGCGTTGCCAGTCAGGAGGACGGAGCCCGCCAGGACGATCCCCTGCATCGCCACCAGCGTGCCGAGCGTGATGATCAGCGACGGCACCGTCGTGCGGATCGCCAGGTACCCGTTGACCAGGCCCACGATGATGCCGATCCCGAGTGCGCCCGCCATCCCGACCACGATCGGCAGCCCATAGTAGCCGGAGAGGATGGCGGTCGCCATGGAACCCGCCGGGATCATCGCGCCGAACGAGATGTCGATCTCCCCGGAGATCATCAGGAGCCCGAGCGGGAGCGCCACGATGCCGAGGTTCGCCGCGAAGTTCACCCAGCTCGCCGCCCCCGCGAGTCTGCCGACGTCGACGCCGCCGAAGACGACATAGAAGACGAGCACGCCGAGGAGGCTGAGGATAGAGGCGGCGGCCGGTCGCCGCAGGAAGGTGCCGAAGAAGTCCATCGTCTCCCCCTCACTTCTTCTTGGCGGCGTAGCTCAGCGCCAGGGCGCGGAAGCTGTCGTTGGAAAGGACCGCCGCCAGGAGCAGCGCCCCGATGATGACCGACCCGAGGTTGGGATCGAGTCCGGAGAAGAAGATGCCCTGGTTCACGATGGCGAAGGTCGCGGTGCCGAACGCGATGCCGATGACCGACCCCGCCCCACCCGTCAGGCTGACGCCGCCGATGACGACGCACATGATCGAGTTGAAAATGAACGAGTTGCCCGCGGCGACCTGCGCGCTGCCGAAGGTGATGACCTGCGTCACGCCGACGAAGGCCGCGGCAAACCCTGAGAGCATGTAGAGCTGGATGGTCAGGCGCCGCGTCGAGATGCCGGCGTTGCGGGCGCTCTCGGGGTCGCCGCCGAGCGCGTAGACCCAGTTCCCCCAAGGGCTGACGTGCAGGAGGTAGTAGACGACGGCGACGAAGCCCAGCCACCAGAAGATGCTGACCTGGAACATGCCGCCGAGGGCGCCGCCGAAGAGCGATTTCGTCACCGCGTCGGGCCGGATGAAGACGCCGGTGGATCCCGCGATCAGGATGGTGAGGCCGAGCGTCAGCCCCATCACCCCGAACATCGTGCCGATGGTAATGATGAGCGAGGGGATCCTGGTCCGGGTGACGAGAAGGCCGTTCACGAACCCGACGAGTAGTCCGAGGGCGAGCCCCGCCGCGATGCCAATGGCGACCGGCAGGTGATAGTGGCCCGCCACGATGGCCACTGTCAGGCTTGACGCCGGCAGGACGGCTCCGACGGATATGTCGAGGTATCCGGCGATCATGAGGAGACCGACCGGGAGGGCGATGAAGCCGACGTCCGCGGCCATGTTGAGCCAGCTCGACCAGCCCGGCGCGCCGACGAAGACCTTGCCGCCGAGAATGGCGAAGAAGACGAAGACGACGAGAAGCCCGAGAAAGGACCCTGTTTCGGGTCGCCGCGCGAGCCGACCGAGGCCCCCGCCACCGACTCCCCTGCTTCTGACTGGTGCGATCGCGCTCACGGTTCCCCCCCCGTCGATCCGGCGCTCTCGCCGGCAAGCTCCCATCCAGATCGAGCCGCCCGGACGTTGCCGGGCGGCGTTCCCTTCCCTTCCGCGCCTTAGCGGGTGCCCGCCTGGGCGCCGGCCTCGGTGGCCTTGATGTTCTGGCTGTCGACGATGCCCGGCCCGGTCAGGATCTCGCGGGTCGGGATGGTCAGGCCGTAGTTGACGTAGCCGTTCAGGATCGACACGGCGTAGAAGCCCTGCTGGTAGCCCTGCTGGTCGACCGCGCAGGCCTGCGCGCCGCCGTCGATCTGCGCCAGGATGGCCTGGTCGAAGTTCACGCCGCAGAGCTTGACCGTGCCACCCTTGCCGGCCTGGGCGATGGCCTGAGCCGCGCCGATGGCGTCGAGGTTGGCCGTGACGAAGACGGAATCCACCTCGCTATGCTGTAGCAAGTAGGCCTTGATGGCCTGCGCCACGGCGGTCACGTTGCCTTCCGCGGTGGCCGGAAGCGGCAGGACGTCGGCCTTGCCGCCGGCGGCGGTGATGCCATCGTTAAAGCCTTTGCAGTAGGCCTCGATGTTCGCCGCGCCGGGCAGCGAGTTGACGCAAACGCCGCTCTTGCCGCCGGCCTTGCCGAGGTAGTCGCCGCCCGCGACGCCGGCCTTGTAGTCGACCGCGCCGACGTAGTTCAGCGCGCCGAGACGATCGGCCGCCTCGATACCGCCAGCGTTGTAGATCACCAGCGGGATCTTCTTGTCGACGACCGCCTTGAAGGCGGGATCCATAGCCTCCGGAACCCAGTCCGGGCCGACGATGGCGTCCGCGCCCTGGTCGATGGCCTGGCGGATGAGTTCAGCGGCATCGACGCCCAGGTTGTCGTAGTTCTGCGGGCCGAGCCAAGTGACCGAGCCGCCCTGGACCTCAACGACCTTGCCGGCGTCCTCCGCACCTTTCTTGACGATGGACCAGAACGGGTCGTCGGGCTTGCCGCCGATGACGAAGATCTTGGCAGCGAACGCGGCGTTCGAGGCGAACGCGACAACAGCGACGGTCGACATCGCCAAGGCGATGCGTCGGAACTTTCTCATCTCTGAAAACCTCCCATGCCCCGCTCCCGAGGGGGCTTTGTCTGCGACACGACCCATATCTTCTGCTTGAACTACTTGGAACGTGAAAATATAACCTCATGAATGATTGTTTCATGGAATGTCTGTCACGATGACACAGAAACTGGTGCGGGCATGAAACGGCCGACGATCGCGCAACTGGCCGAGGCGGCCGACGTTTCGATCTCGACGGTGAATCGCATCCTCGGGGGCACCGTCGGGGTCCGCGGCGAAACCATGCAGCGGGTGCAGAGCGCCGCCGAGCGGATCGGCTTCTACGGCGTCGGGACGATCGAGGACCGGCTGCGCAAGGCGACGCCCTCCTACCGGCTCGGCTTCGTGCTGCAACAGTCGAGCCGCGATCTGTACCAACTCTTCGGCCGGAAGATCGTCGCCGCCTGCCGCGACCGCCGCGACGAGGTCGTGGCGCCCGTCGTCGAGTTCGTCGACGTGCTCACACCGGAAAACATCTCCGCGCGCCTGATGGCCGTGGGCAAGGACTGCGACGCCGTCGCCATCGTCGCCGCCGACCATCCGATCATCAGTCACGCCATCAGGACCCTGCGCGAAGCGGGGAAGCAGATCGTCTCCTACATCACTGACCAGAGCGCACCGGATCGGGCGGCCTACGTCGGTACGGACAACTGGAAGCTCGGGCGCACGGCGGCATGGCTCATCGCGCAGACGACCTCCGGACCCGGTCGCGTGGCCGTGTTCATCGGCAACTATCGCTACCAGTGCCAAGACGTGGCCGACGCGAGCTTCCGCTCGTACATGCGCGAGCATGCCCCGCGACTGCTGATCGAGGAGAGCCGTCCGACCCACGAGGAGGCGGACGAAGCCTACCGCATGGTGAGCGAGCTGCTCCGCACGAACGACGATCTTGTCGGGATCCTGATCGTCGGCGGAGGCATATCGGGCGTGCTGCGGGCGATCCGGGAGGTCTCGCCCGAAAGACGGTCGGGCATCAAGGTCATTTGCCGCGACATCGGCCCGGAGACGCGCAAGGGGCTATCGGAAGGCCTGATCACCGCCGCCCTATGCCACCCGCTCGACGCGACCTCTGAGTTGCTCGTGAAAACCATGATCGAGGTGGTCAATCAGGACGACCGGGGTTCGACGCTTCAGCGGACGATCCCGTTCGAGATCGTGACACCGGAAAACATCTGAATCCGCTCACTTCGAGGATCGACGCTGGATTGGGTCTTCCGCAGCAGCTCATCGTCCGGCGCGCCGAGCGACGCCCGCCCGTCCGAGTTCGGGCACCTTCCGCTTGGCCGCGCGGCGCGATCACCCGCCGGGCGTCAGCACGGTCAGCTTGAACGGCCCGACGTTGGCGGCGGCGTGGGTGACGGCGTCGTTGGCATCTTCCAGTGCGAACTTGTCAACGGCGTAGTGGTCGAGATCGAGGAGTCCGGACCGGACGAGGCCGACGATGCCGCCGACGGCGGCCGGCTCGTACATCCACTGGCCGCGGACGGTGATGTTGTTGCGCATGATCCAGGGGTACGGCAGCGCCAAGTCCTCGCCGCCGAGCATGCCGACGCCGCCCATCAGCACCGCCCGTCCGTAGGGGCGTACCGCCATGATCGCGGCGCGCGCGACGCTCGCCGGCACCGACGGCGGCAGGAAGTCGAGGACAGCGTCGATCCGCCCCGGCGCCGCCCGCCGCATCGCCTCCGTGTCCCTGTCGCCGTCGCCCGTCAGCCGCACCGGCACCAGCCGCTCGCCGAAGCGGCGCTTCAGGTCGGCGAGCACCGCTTCGTTGCGGCCGGGCGCGACCACCGAGCGGGCGCCCATCGCGAGCGCGGTCGCGACCGCCGCGCTGCCGAAGTTGCCGGTGGCGCCGCTGACCAGCAGCGTCTCGCCGGCTTTGAGGTCCATCGCCAGCAGTCCGCCATAGGCGATGAGCAGGACGCCGATCGCGCACCAGCTTGCCGCCTCCGTCGGATCGATGGCGCCGATCGGCACGGCGTTCTCGGTCGGCACCCGGACTCGTTCGGCGAACGCGCCATCGCGATGGTACTCCTGCAACCTCTGCCCGCCCTCACCGCGCGCGCTCCAACCTTGCAGGACGATGTCCGGCGTCAGGGCGTCGTCGCGCGAGCGCACCGTCGGGTCGCAGAACACCCAGTCGCCGGGTTTCAGCTTCGTCGCGTCCGGGCCTGCCTCGCGCACCCGGCCTATCGCGCCGCAGCCGGGCACGACGGGCGTCGGCAACAGGTAGCGCCGCTCGCCCGAGAACACCTCGGCGGCGTAGGATAGGACGGGCGCGGCGGCGACGTCGACGACGACCTCGCCGGTGCCGATGACGGGGTCGGGAACGTTCCCGATCGCGAGCGGCGATCCGAACGCCTTCAGGACTGCTGCCTTCATGATCCGTCTCCTTCGGCCGTGGGAGACCCGATCTGGCCCCCCGGTGGAGCCGAATGAAGAGCCGGGCCGATACTGGTATGCTGCGCCACCACCCTCGGGGACCGCTGCATGGACGACGTCTCGGAGCTTGGCGCCTTTCTCCGCTCGCGCCGGGAGCGGTTGCGGCCCGACGACCTGGACCTGCCGACGCTTCGCCGGCGGCGCACGACGGGGTTGCGGCGCGAGGAAGTCGCGCAGCGCGCCGGCATCAGCACCGAATGGTACGTGAAGCTCGAGCAGGGACGCTCGGCGACGCCTTCCGACGAAACGGTCGCGGCGCTGGCGCTCGCGCTTCGCCTCACGGCAGCCGAGGCGGCGCACCTGCGGCGCCTGACCGGAGGCGACAGGCCGAGCCGCTTCGAGCGCGAGGAGGTGCCCGCGGCGCTGCGCCGCCTGGTCGAGAGCCTGCCCGAGCCCGCCTACGTCACCGGCCAGCGCTGGGACCTGCTGGCCTGGAACCGGGCGGCGGCGGATCTCTTCGGCGACTTCGGCAGCGTTCCGGCCGGAGACCGCAACATCCTGCTGCACGTCCTGACCGACCCGGCCGGACGCCGACTGTTCGGCAACGGGTGGAATGGAGAGGCGCGGCGCATGGCGGCACTGTTCCGCGCGACCTTCGACTTATGGCCGGGCGACGCGGCCTTCGCCGACCTCGTCGGGCGCCTCCGGGACGACTGCCCGGAGTTCGAGCCTTGGTGGACGGCGCACGACGTCGGCGAGCCCTCCGCCGGGACCAAGCTGCTCCACCATCCGAAGCAGGGACCCGTGCGCTACGGCTACGCCACCTTCCAGAGCAACGACGACCCCCGGCTGAAACTCGCGATCTATACCAGGATCGGGGAGTAGACCCCGTCCCGTGCCCGTGTCTGCGCGACGGTCGCGGCGTCGACTGACGCCGCCGCCGTGGAAGTCAGCCGGCGACCGCTGGCCTCAGCTTGGTCTCGCACCATTGCCGGAAGGTCGTCGGCGTCCGCTCCCGGTCGGCCTCGCCGCGCGCGACCATGCCGTCCAGCCCCTCGTTCTTGGCGGTCAGCATGTCGACCATCGCCTGCGCCATGCCCGCCGACGCGCCGCGGTTCGTCATCATGCCGCGCATGTCCTCCATCGACATCTCCCGGACCGCGACGGGCTTGCCGAGAACATCCGCCATGGTCCGCGCCATCGCCTCGAACGACAGGTCGTCCGGTCCCAGCATCGGTACCTCCTCGACTCCGCTCCACGACGTGTCCGTCAGCAGCTTCACCGCGACCGCGGCGACGTCGCGCGTCGCCACGTGCGGCAGCCTGAGGTTAGGTGACGCCGGCCAGTAGAACGTTCCCTGGTCCCGGATCGGAGCGACCTGCCGCAAGATGTTCTCCATCAGCGATGCGCAGGCGAGCGCCCGGTAGGCGACGCCCGTCTCGGCGATCATGTCGTCCATCCGCAGCGTCGCCGTCACGTGGCCGGCCTCCCCCGGCCAGCCGCGTCCCAACGCCGAGATGCCGACCACTCGTTTGACGTCGCTCTCCCGCAAGGCGTCGCAGCCCGGACGGGCGAAGTCCACGTAGGCCGCTTCCGCGCTCGCGGCGGCGGGGTCGCCCGGCACGAGCCAGAACACGGCGTCGGCCCCCTCGAACGCCCGCCGGCAGACATTGCCGTCGGCGTGCGACCCCTCGACCACCTCGATGCGCCCGCGCACCTCCGCCGGCAGCTTGGCCGGATCGCGGGCGACGACCCGGATCGGCTCGCCGCCGGCCAGGAGCATGGCCAGGACCTGACGGCCGATGTCCCCGGTGGGTGCCGTGACGACGATCATGCTGCTTTTCCTTCCGCATTCGCGGTCCGCGGCGCCGAGCGGATCGTTGCGGCGCCCGGGGCTTCCCTTGGGGCTGAGCAATAGGAGTTCGCTCGGGGACGAACCAGCCGCCAGGGTTCGCGTTGTCGTCGCGATCGTTCGGAAATCGCCCTTGGACCCGCTGTCGGACGTCCTCTCGCTCCTGAAGCCGCAAAGCTACGCGTCCGCCGGGTTCGACGCGGGCGGCGACTGGTCGTTGCGGTTCCCCGCCTACGAGGGGATCAAGTGCAACGCCGTCGTGTCCGGTGCCTGCTGGCTCTCCATAGATGCGGCCGCAGACGCCGTACGCCTGGAGACCGGCGACTGCTTCCTGCTTCCGAAGGGCTGGCCCTTCCGGCTGGCGAGCGACCCGTCCGTGCCGTCGACCGACGCGAACGCGGTGTTTCCGCCGGCCCGGCGCGGCGGCGTCGTGACGCTGAACGGCGGCGGCGACTTCTTCCTCGTCGGCAGCCGCTTCCTATTGGCCGGACGGCACGCGGAGCTGCTGCTCGACGTGCTGCCGCCCGTCGTCCTCGTCCGGCGCGACGAGGACCGCGACACGCTGCGCTGGGCGCTCGAGCGGATGCGGCGGGAACTGCACGACCCGCAACCGGGTGCCGACATGGTCGCGCAGCATTTGGCGCAATTGATGCTGGTCCAGGTGCTGCGCCTTCACATCGCGGAGGCGGCTCGGGACGGCATCGGCTGGCTGTCGGGCTTGGGCGACCGACGGATCGGCGCGGCGATCGGTTTGATGCACGCCGAACCGGCACGCCGATGGACGCTGGCGGAGCTAGCTGATCGGGTCGGCATGTCGCGAACGTCTTTCGCCGTCCGGTTCAAGCGGACGGTCGGACTCGCGCCGATCGACTACCTGACGCGCTGGCGCATGCTTCTGGCCGGCGACCGGCTGGCGAACAGCGAGGAGGCGATCCCGACAATCGCCGCCTCGCTCGGCTACGAGGCCGAAAGCGCTTTCGGGGCCGCGTTCAAGCGCGTCATGGGCTGCTCGCCGCGACGGTACGGCCGCGATCGGCTAGTGGCCGGGCGGGCGTGAACACTCGCCGCTCCCGGGAGCCGCGTCGATGGCCGTGGTAGACCTTGCCGCCATCTACGGCCGCTACATCGAGTGTTTGAACCAGCAAGACTGGGCCAACCTGGGCGAGTTCGTCCGCGATGACGCGGTCCATAACGGCCGACCGCTCGGATTGTCCGGCTACCAAGCAATGTTGGAGGAAGACTTCCGCACGATCCCGGACCTGCGCTTCCTCGTCGACCTCCTCGTCTGCCAGCCGCCGCACGTCGCGGCCCGCCTCTGGTTCGAATGCACGCCCGCCGGACGCTTCCTCGGCCTCGACGCCGCGGGACGGCGGCTCTCGTTCGCCGAGAACGTCTTCTACCGCTTCCGGGACGGCAGGATCGCCGAGGTCTGGTCGGTCGTGGACAAGGCGGCGATCGAGGCGCAGATCCGGTGACGGCGGAGCGGTCGCAAGGATTCGGTCGATGCTCGCGCACGACGACCGGCCCGACCTCCCCAACAACGCGCCGACACCGTGCGCCATCCTCGGCCGTCTGACCGCCCTTCCCGCGCCGGTGCTTCGGGAACCTCGCCGGCAGACACAACCCGGGGTGACCGGAGGAGGGCCCCCCACCCGCCGTCAGCCCCGGAGGCGATCGTCAGGCGGCAGCGGACTCGATCCCGACGGCCGAGTTGGCGGCTTCGGCGTCGATCTCGTCCTGGAACCGGCTGATGAACTCGTCGCGTCCGATCTGGCCGAGATCGACCGCCTTGGCGTTGCCGGCGGCGACGAAGGCAACGTCGGTGATGCCGATGACCTTGAGGATCAGCCGCAGGTACTGGGTGGCGATGTCCCGGTCGCGGATCGGCGAGCCTTCCGTGTAGACGCCGCCCGACGCCATCAGCACGGTCGCCCGCTTGCCGGTGACGAGGCCGCTGCCGTCAGCCCCGAGCGTCAGTCCCTTGCGCACGACGTGGTCGACCCAGGCCTTCAGCGCCGCCGGGATATTGAAGTTGTAGACGGGCGTCGCGATCACGAGGTGGTCCGTCGCCAGGAGCTCGGCGACGAGCTCGTCCGACAGGCGGAGCACGTTCTTCATCTCGTCCGAATGCTGCTCGGGCGGCGTGAAGTAGGCTTGCAGCCACGGCGCGTTCACGAACGGCAGGTCGGTTTCCATCAGGTCGCGGATGACGACCTCGCCGTCCGGGTGCGCCGCCCGCCAGCGGTCGACGAAGCGGCGGGTCATGTTGCGGGAGATGGAGAAGTCGCCGCGCGGGCTGGTTTCGACGATGAGAAGGCGGGGCATGATGATCGTCCTCTGCATGGTCGGCCGAGGCTGGCGGCCGTGATCGAACTCGTTGCGCGAGCGGCTTCGGCGGCGGTCGGCGCTGCCGGCCGGAATTGCGCTCCGCCAACGTGGTCCCTTGCAGGCCCGTTCGGAAGCGATGAAGATGTGATGGTTTCCATCGGCTGAGATGATGGATGATCGGCAGCCTTACACTTGACCAGCTCCGCGTGCTTGTGACGATCGCGGACGCCGGCAGCTTCTCCGCTGCGGGCCGGAAGCTGAACCGCGCCCAGTCGGCGATCAGCCAAGCCGTAGCGACGCTGGAGAACGTGCAGGGCGTCACGCTGTTCGATCGCGCCGGCCATCGCCCGCAGCTCACCGACGTCGGCCGCGTCCTTGTCGGCCAGGCGCGCATCGTCCTGGCGGGCGCCGGCCGGTTCGAGGCGGTGGCCGCCGGCACGCGCGAGGGGATCGAGCCGGAACTTGCCGTCGCAATCGATCCGCTGGTGCCGACGGCCGCCTTCATCGACAGCCTGCACGCGCTGCGCGTCGCCTTTCCCCACCTGCCGGTGAGCTTCTCGACCGAAGGCCTCGGCGGTGCCGAGCGGCGGCTGCGCCGGGGCGAGGCCGCGCTCGCCTTCTGCATCCTGCTGGGGGGACCGTCGGACGATCTCGCGGCACTGCCGCTCCTCGGCGTCGAGCTCATCCCGGTCGTGGCGCCGGATCATCCGCTGGCTCAACTCGGCCGGGCCGCAACGCGCGCGGATCTCGACGAGCACGCCCAGCTCGTGATGACCGACCCGTCCGCGCCGGACGGTCCGAGCCACGGCATCATCGGAACGAAGGTCTGGCGCTTCGTCGACCTCGGGCGCAGGCTCGACTTCCTCCTGGCGGGGTTCGGCTGGTGCCGCATGCCGGAGGCGTTCGTGGCGCCGCATCTCGCCGACGGGCGCCTCGTCCGCCTGTCGATCGAGGACGATCCCGCCCGTGCGTCCGGCCCCGTGACGATCTACGCCGCGCACCTGCGCGACCGCCCGCTCGGCCGCGCCGGCGCCTGGCTCCTGAACGATCTCAGGGACCGCTTCGCCTGACAGCGCCCACGGTTGTCCGGCATCGGCCGCTCGGTTCCGCCCGCGCATGACCGCGATAACGGACGCTCGGCAAGCCGTCCCGTCGAGTCCACCCCGTCCGACCCTCGGTCGATCCCGGGCGGGCGTTTCCCGTGCGCGGAAGCGGACATCCGCGCCGCAACCCATTCCAATGGACCGCCGCTCAATCCTGTGCGGTCGGGCGCACCACGATGCTGCCGATCTCGACGTCGTCGGGCTGCTCGATCGCGAAGGCGATGGCGCGGGCGATCGCGTCCGGCGGGATGGCGAGCTCCTCCTTCCGTTTCCGGATCGCGGCTTTCACGACCGGGTCGGCGATCGAGGCGTCCGCGAAGGTCGTGTCGACGAAGCCGGGCGAAACCTCCGTCACCCTGAGGTGCGGCCCCGCCTCCTGCCGCAGCGCCTCGGTGGCCGTGCGCAGGGCGTTCTTGGTCGCGGCGTAGACGCCCATCGTCGGGACGATCTTGATGCCCGCCGTCGAGAGGACGTTCACCACATGGCCTGCCCGCTGGCGGGCGAACACAGGCAGCGCGGCGGCGATGCCGTAGATGCGCCCTTGAGGTTCACGTCGATCATCGCGTCCCAGTCCTCGACGCGCAGCGCGTCGAAGCGCGAGATCGGCCCGATGCCCGCGTTGTTGACGACGACGTCGAGCCGACCGAAGCGCTCGGTGGCGAGGGCGACCAAGGCTTCGAGATTCGCCCGCCTCGTGACGTCGGTGACCCGGTACGCGACCTCGCCGCCGGAAGCGACGATCTCGTCCGCAACGGCAGCGAGTTCCGTCTCGCTCCGCGCTCCCAGGACGAGACGTGCGCCGCGGGACGCGACGTGAACGGCGGTCGCCCGGCCGATGCCGCGTCCCGCCCCGGTGATGGCGACGATCTTGTTCTCGATGGTCATGGCTGGCTCGGTGGTTGCGTCGAGCGTCGAAGCTAGGTCCGCTGTGTCGGACCATCTATGCTCGTTCGGCCATGAGTTTGTCGCGATCCGCCGAAGCCGCTGCCGACCCGTTCTCGGAGGTCCTCGCGGCCCTCGGCACACGAAGCGTTCGGGGCACCGGCCTCGAGGCGGAGGGCGACTGGGCGCTTTCCTTCGACGGCCGCGGCCGCCTGAAGTTCGTCGCGCTCACATCCGGCGGGTGCTGGCTTCTCCTTCCGAACCGTCCCCCGGAAGCGATGAACGAAGGCGACGTCTTCCTGCTCAGCAACACGCGCTACGCGGTCGCGAGCGATCCCGCCGTCGAGCCCGTCGACGGCATGGCGCTCTACGCCGCCCCGGGGCACGACGTCGTGCGGCTCGGGACCGGACGCGAAACGGTCATGATCGGCGGCGGAAGCGGCTTCGCGGATGGATGCGCCCCGTTCGTCCTGGACGCGCTGCCGCCGTTCCTGCGGATCGACAGCACGTCACCCAACGCCGAAACCATCGCGCTGACGATCGCGGCGCTGCACCGGGAGGTCCGCTCGGATGGGGTGGGCCGCGCGCTGGTCGCCGAACGATTGGCGGAGATTCTCGTCGTCGAGGCGGTCCGGGCTTACGTCGCAAGCAGGCCGGCGGAGAACGTCGGCTGGATCGCCGCCCTCGGCGACGAGCGGATCGCCAGGGCGATCGGGCTGATGCATGGCGACGTCGCCCGCCGCTGGACGGTTCCGTCGCTGGCCCGGGAGGTCGGCATGTCGCGCTCGGCGTTCGCGCAGCGTTTCTCGCGACGTGTCGGCCAGCCGCCGCTCGACTACCTGACCCGGTGGCGCATGCTGCTGGCGCAACGGAAGCTTGCCGCGGGCGCGCCCGTCGCGGCGATCGCCGCGTCCGTCGGCTACGAATCGCAGAGCGCCTTCGCCCACGCCTTCAAGCGCACGACGGGCCGGACCCCGCGCGACAGGCGGTCGTGACGCGGTCGGGCGTTGCGTAGCCTCGGCAACGCCCCGCGCCGGGCGCCATCCGGGTGAGGTTCGTCGGCAAGCCGACCCGTCCCGGCGTTGCAAACCCTGCCGCATCCCTCGCCGGGCGCAGCCGAACGCGGGCCTTCCGCCTCCGGGGAAAGGGCAACGAGGGGACGGCCGTTCGCTGTCGGTACCCCAAGTCAGAAACGGACCCCGGTCACCTGTCTCGCGCGCCCTCGGCGAATACCGCCAACTGGGCGGCGAAAGCCCGCTCGAAGGCGGGCCGCGCCTCGCCGCGCGCGACGTAGGCGTAGAGGTTCGGATAGCCCTCCAGAAGACCCGAGCCGTCCAGCCGTCGCAGCACCGTCACCATCATGAGGTCGCCGGCGCTGAAGGCGCCGTCGAGCCAGTCGGCGTCGCCGAGGCGGCTCGAGAGTTCGCCCAGTCGCTCACCGACGCGGCCCTCGAGAACGGCGAGGCGCTTGTCGTGCCAGGGCTTGTCGCGGTCCAGGAGCCCGGCCATCTCGTGGTCGACGATCGGCGGCTCGACGGTGTTGAGCGCGGCGAACATCCACGCGATGGCGCGGGCCCTTGCATCCGCATCGTCCGGCAGCAGCCCCGCTTGGTTCCCGGCGATGTGGAGCACGATCGCACCGGACTCGAACAGGACGAGGTCGCCGTCCTCGTAGGTCGGGATCTGCCCGAACGGATGCAGGCGGCGATGGTCCGGCTCCTTCATCGCGCGGAACGACAGGAGGCGGACCTCGTAGGGCCTCCCCACTTCCTCGAGCGCCCATCGGACCCGCATGTCCCGCGCCTGTCCCCCGCCGCGGTCGGGAGACCGTTCGAACGCCGTGATGGTGATGGTCATCGCATGGCTCCGGGAAACCGCACGATGCCCCGCGGGGACAACATCTTGCAACAACCGCCGGAAGCGGCCGCTTCCCGTCGCAACCAGCGATCCGCGGTCGGCTTCTCGGGCGGCGAAGGCGCTCGGGCGCCCGGACGGGCATGTCGCAGCGTGACGACCGCGTCCGTCCCCACCGCCTCCCGGCCGATCCGACGGCGGTACCGAACTGCTCGGTCGACCGTTCCGGGAGCGCCGATCGCGTTGCGGGAGGCGGAAGGTCTGGCCGCGCCGTTCGATGTCGCCCGGCGCCCCCTTCAACGCCGGGTCATCGAACCAAGGGCTCTTGGGCGCGCAAGTCGGTCAGGAGGTCCGGCCCGAAGGGATCCCAGCGAAGCTCCCGTCGCGTCGACGCGCCCGAGGCCGCAAGGTCCGCGGCCGCGAGCGGCGCCATCCAGCCGAAGTACGCCTGCGCCTCCCCTGGGTCGATCGATGCGACCGGCAACCCCAGCCGCACCCCGATCGCAGCGGCGACGTCGCGCATCGCGACGCCCTCCTCGGCAACGGCGTGATAACGCGCCCCGGCCCGCCCCGACGCGAGGACGAGCCCGTAGAGCCGCGCGGCGTCCCCGACGTGGACGGCCGACACGCGGTTGGCTCCCCCGCCGACATAGGCGACGGAGCCCTGTTCCCGTGCGAGCTGGATCTGCCAGGTGATCCGGCCCTGCCGATGCGTGTCGTGCACCTGCGGCAGCCGCACCACCATCACATGCCTTCCGGCCGCGATTAGCGCGTCCGCCGCCTCCTCGGTGGCGGCTCGCGGGAACTCCGCCGACGACAGGTGGCCGTCGGTTTCCAGCGCCGGGCCGCCGTTCCCGGAGCGGACGAGGCCCGTACCGGAGGTGACGACGAGCGGCCTGTCCGACCCGGCCAGCGCCGCGCCGAGCGTCTCGACGACCCTACGGTCGTTCTCGCTGTGTCGCCGCATGTCGGCATGGTCGTGGTCGAAGGCCGCGTGGACGACGGCGTCCGCCGCTTCGGCCGCAGCCCGGAGGAACGGCAGGTCGTTGACGTCCCCGCGCACGGCATCGGCCCCGGCCCGGGCGAGCGCGGCGATGCCCGCGTCCGAACGGCTGAGACCCGTCACCCTATGGCCGGTGCCGACAAGCTCCGTGACGAGATGGGAGCCGATGAATCCGGTGGCGCCCGTCAGGAACACATGCATCTTCTGTCTCCCTCGTCGCTCGATCGGGATGATCGGGGTTTCCGGGTCACCAGGGAACGGCCTGTCCGAAGCGGTCGAGATACTGGATGCCGGGTTTGCCGCGTTTGGCGAGCACCACGTCCACCAGGCTCGGCACGGTTTCCTCGATCGTGAACGGCGCGTCCGGGCCGCCGAGCGAGGTGCGGATCCAGCCGGGCGCCAGGAGCAGCATGGCCCGGGAAGCGTTTTCCGGCCGCGCCGCGAAGCTGCGCATGGACATGTTGAGCGCCGCCTTGCTGGCGCGGTAGACCTCGCGCATCCCCCTCTCGTTGTTGGCGATGCTGCCCTGCCCCGACGACATCGCGCCGACGAGGCCGTCCGTCGGCACCAAGTCCTGCAACGCCTCGATCACCCGCATCGGGCCGAGCACGTTCGTGACCATGACCCGCATGAACTCGTCGGTCGCGACGGCGCCGACACGCGTGTGCTCGTCCTGCGTGGTGGTGCCGGCGCTGACGAACAGGATGTCGAGCGCCTGTCCGGCGAGGCGCTCGCGCAGGGCCGCGATCCCGTCCGGCGCGTCGATGTCGAGCGCCTCGATCCGCACCCTTCCAAGGTGCGCCTCCGCCAGTTCGTGCAGCTCGGTCCGGGCGCCTTCGACCCTGACGGTGCCGACGGCGTTCCAGCCCCGCCGCAGGAACTCGGCGACCAGGGCGGACCCGAGGCCTCGCGAGGCGCCGACGACGAGGACGGTGGGAATTGATGGGTTCGAGGAAGCTGCTGACATGGACGTCGTCCTTGACTGCTTTCGTTGCCGCCGGAGCTAGTCGGCGATCCAGCCAAGCGCCAGACGCACGCCGTGCAGGTTGTCGTTGCGCGCGGCGCTATGTCGTCCGTCGCGGAGCGGCTAGGCTTCCGGCATGGACGACCTCGACCTGAATCTCCTGCCCGCGCTGGACGCCCTGCTCGACGAGGGCAGCGTCGCGCGGGCCGCCGTTCGCCTGCGCCTCAGCCCGTCGGCGATGAGCCGAACGCTGTCGCGGCTGCGCGCGGCGACCGGCGACCCGCTGCTCGTCCGGGCGGGGCGCGGCCTCGTGCCGACGCCGCGCGCGATCGAGTTGCGCGAGCGGGTCGGCCCGCTGGTTCGGGAGGCGGAGGGCGTGTTGCGTCCGGCGGTGGCGCTCGACTTGGCGAAGCTGGAGCGCGCGTTCACGCTGCGGGTCAGCGACGGTTTCGTCGACAACTTCGGCCCCGCCCTCCTCGCACACGTCGCCGCAGATGCGCCGGGCGTCCTCCTGCGCTTCGTCCAGAAACTCGACCGCGACACCGCAGGCCTGCGCGACGGCAGCGTCGATCTCGAGACCGGCGTCGTCAGCCGGGAAACGGGTCCGGAGGTGCGCGCCAGGGCGCTGTTCCATGACCGCTTCGTCGGCGTCGTGCGCGAGGGGCATGCCCTGACGGACGGATCGATCACCGCGGCCCGCTACGCGGCGGAGCGGCACATCCTCGGCCCGCGCGGCACCAGCGACCGCGGGCCGGTCGACGCGGCGTTGGCCGGGCTCGGGCTCGAGCGGCGGATCGCGACCGTAGTCACCGGCTTTGCGAGCGCATTGGCGCTGGTGCGGGGGTCCGACCTCGTCGCCGCCGTGCCCGAGCGCCACACCGACAGCATGCGGAGCGGCCTCTTTGCCTTCCCTTTGCCGTTCGACGTCCCCGAGGTGACGGTGTCGATGCACTGGCATCCCCGGAACGACGCCGATCCCGCCCATCACTGGCTGCGCGAATGCCTGCGCGACGCCTGTCACGAAAAGCGGGACGGTCCGCGGCGGGCGTCGTAAGGCCGCCGCTGGGCCCGGCCACGCGCTGTCGTCGCTGTTCCGGTTGCGGGAGGAACGCAGGGTCGGCACTCTCGCCGAACGGGGCGCTCCGCATGCCGACCCGAACCTGGAGGATACCGGATGAGCTCGGCGCGGAGGCGGCCGTCCGCCGGGCGCTGTCCCGCTACACGCGGGCACCCCGTGCCCTGGTGCCGTCTTAGCCGACCCTCGGTCGCAACGCCGTCGGGCACTTCGGCCCGTTCCACGACCGGCATGCCGGCGGCTTCTGGCCGGACACACTGGCTGTGCTGCGCGAAAGGCGGAACCGTTGGCCGGACCGGATCGCGCTCGAGAGCCCATGGATTCGACGGCGTTTCCGAATGGGGACCGGGAAACCCTATCGGACCGGAAAAGTTTTCCGGACGTCGACCGACGGGGAACACGCATCCGCCCGTCCCTGCCGGGCCCTAGAGTCCGGCGAGAAGCGCCCTCAAGTCCTCGCCCGTGCTCCAGCCCCGGATCGGCGCCAGTTCCCGCTCGTCGGGCGGGTTGTCGACCAGCGTCTCCGACCAGCCGCCGCATCCGAGCAGGGGGAACAGCGGCCGCCGGTGCAGCCAGGCAAGGCATACCTCCGAGATCGTGCCCGCCCTGCCGCCGATCACCAGGCAGGCGTCGCCCGCCAGCGCCATCATCAGGTTGCGAGCGTCGCCCATGCCGCAGGGAATCAGTACCGTGCACGGCCAGTCCGCCGTCGCGATCTCGTCCGACGGGATGATCGAGACGACCCGCCCGCCGGCAGCAAGCGCGCGTTCGGCGGCGAACCGCGTCGCCGGGCTGCCGCAGCCGCTGACCGTGGTGATGCCCAAGCTCGCCAGGACCTCGCCCGCTTCCCCCGCCCGCTCGTAGGCCACGCTTCCGGGCTCCGCGCTGCCGAGCACGCTCACCTGCAACGGGTGCAGGCGTCCCGATGTCGATCGGACTCCCGACGGGTCAACGCGTCGGTCCCCGAGTTCATCGCTTCCCATCGTTGCCGAACCTCCGTTTGCCGCCGTGCGTCCGTGGCCTGTCGGGATACCGGGAACGGTCGGGAAGCGCCATGACGGTTGCGCGGCCGCGACGTATGTCCGTCGCGTAATGGTCCGGGACGGACGGCACGCGCCGTCGGGGCGCCATCGGCGTTCGACGGGCCAATCGATCGCGGACGGACGTCGCCGGAGGCTTCAGAAGTGGTAGGCGACGGAGGCGGCCCAGTGATCCGCGAACCGACCGTAGGCCGCACGCACGGCGTCCCGCCATTCCGCGTCGCCGGACAGCCCGAGCCATGCGAACGCATCCGCCGGTCCAAGGTCCGGCCACGTGTGCAGCCAGCGCAGGCGGTCCTCGACCGCTCCCGGCGGCAGCACCAGCGTGCCGGGGAACGCGTGTTCCCTTCCCTCGTTCGCGTCCGCGAGCAGCGTCGCCACCAGTTCGACGTTGCGGTCGTTGAACACCTCGATCTCGGCGGCGGGCTCCCGACCGAGCGCATCGCCGAGCGCCTCCTCCAGGTTGACGAGCAGGTCGCGGCCGCGGTTCGGCTTCGACGACACGTTCGCGACCCGACGTCCCTCTCCTCGCCGCTCGTCCCCGATGATCCGCCCGTCGAAGCGTCCGCCCAGATCCCACCAGTCCCACCGCCCGAGCGGGTTCAGCCAGCGCCCCCAGCCGCCGGTGACGGGATGGCGTTCGAGCCCGGACGCGGCGTAGCGCGGGACGAAGGCGTCCAGCGCCATCGTATCGGCGAAGCGGACCTGCCAGTGATCTGTGCCGCGCCGATCCATCTCGCCGCGGACGGCCCCGGTGTTCAATGACCAGGGGGCCGCGTCGCCGCCCCCTTCGATCCGCAGGCCGCCGCGGCCGGTGACCGCGAACGTCAGGGCCGCTTCGTGGAGGACGCGCAACGTTTCCGTCTTGTCCTCGAAGGCCAGCAGGCTTTCGGGCAGTTCGTCCCGGCCGCCCCGCTCGAAGGGCGAGAGGGACGCACGGATCGCCGCGGCGGGCGGCGTGTCCGACATGGGGAGAAGGACGTAGGCGACGGAGAACATGCCCACGGTCTACCGGAAAGACCCCGACGCCGTCACGGATCGGTGCCGTCCGGCTTGGCGGAGGACGGGCCGGCGTCCGGAAACCTACCGGAAGTCCCGTGCCTTCACGCGGATCGCCGCCAGGGTCAGGTCGGGAATGTAGATGTCGCGGACCTTCGTCGGAGGACGCGACGGTTCCGCACTCTCAGGTTCGGGGTCTGCATCTGCGGTCGCTCCCTTCGTTGCCGTCTTCCGTCGACCGACGCTTGCCAATTCCCGCGACAGGTCGGTCATCGTGTGGGCGACGAGGTGGACGACCTCGCCCTCGCGCTGGATGCGGCCGCGGACGCCCAGCATGCCGGCGCCGAGCACGGCGCGGCGGTTCGCCTCGAACGTTTTCGTCCAGACCACGAGGTTGGCGACGCCGGTCTCGTCCTCGACCGTGATGAACATGACTCCCTTCGCCGAACCCGGGCGCTGCCGCACCAGCACGAGCCCCGCCACCTCGACCCAGCGCCTGTCCCGCGACGCCATCGCCTCGGCGCATGTGATTAGGCCGCGCCGCCGGAACTCGTCGCGCAGGAACGCCGCTGGATGTTCGCGCAGGCTGAGCCCGGTGTGGACATAGTCCTCCACCACCTCGCCGCCCGCCGGCATGGCGCGCAGCCGCACGGCCGGCTCGTGCTGTTCGGGAACCGTGCGCTTCGCCCGTTCCGCCGCGGCGGCAAAGAGTGGCAGCGGTTCGTCGGCCAGCGCCTTGATCTGCCACAGCGCCTCGCGCCGTGAGACGCCCATGCTGGCGCTGAACGCGTCGGCTTCGGCGAGCTCGACCAGCGCGGCTGCCGGTACGCGCACCCGCTGCCAGAGATCGTCGACCGAGCGGAACGGCTCGTCGCCGCGGTTCGCGACCAGCCGAGCAGCCGCTGCGTTGCCAAGACCCTTCACCATGCGAAGGCCAAGCCGCACCGCTAGCCGTCCGTTCGCGTCCATGCCGTCGCGGTCACCGCCGTTCACTTTTGTGATCGGCTCCAGCGTGCAGTCCCACCGGCTCGCGTTGATGCAGACCGGCCGCACCTCGACGCCGTGGTCGCGCGCGTCTCGGACGATCTGCGCCGGGGCGTAGAAGCCCATCGGCTGCGAGTTCAAGAGCGCCGCGCAGAACACGTCCGGATGCCAGCACTTCAGCCATGACGACGCGTAGGCGAGGAGCGCGAAGCTCGCCGCGTGGCTTTCCGGAAAGCCGTACGACCCGAACCCTTCGAGCTGCCGGAAGGTCCGCTCGGCGAACTCCCGCTCGTAGCCCTTGTCGACCATGCCCTGCACCAGCTTGTCGCGGAAGTGCGTGACGCCGCCGGTGAACTTGAACGTCGCCATGGCCCGGCGCAGCGCATCGGCCTCCGTCGCCGTGAAGCCGGCGCACTCGATCGCCACCCGCATCGCCTGCTCCTGGAACAGCGGCACGCCGAGCGTCTTGCCGAGGACGCGTTCGAGTTCCGGCTTCGGGAACACGACCTCCTCCTTGCCCTCGCGCCGGCGCAGGTACGGATGCACCATGTCGCCCTGGATCGGCCCGGGCCGCACGATCGCCACCTCGATCACGAGGTCGTAGAAGGTGCGCGGCTTCATCCGCGGCAGCATCGCCATCTGGGCGCGGCTCTCGATCTGGAAGGTGCCGAGCGTGTCGGCCCGCCGGATCATCGCGTAGGTGCGCGGATCCTCGGCCGGGACCGTAGCGAGGTCGAGATCGATGCCCTTCGCGTCGCGCAGGAGATCGAACCCTTTGCGCATCGCCGACAGCATGCCGAGCGCCAGGACGTCGACCTTCATGAACTTCAGCGCGTCGATGTCGTCCTTGTCCCATTCGATCACCTGCCGATCGACCATCGCCGCCGGCTCGATCGGCACCAGCTCGTCGAGGCGATCCCGCGTCAAGACGAAGCCGCCCGGGTGCTGCGACAGGTGGCGGGGCGTGCCGACGAGCTGGGAAGCCAACTCGAGCGCAAGGCGCAGCCGCCGGTCCTCGAGGTTCAGGTTGATGCCGGCGGCGTGTTTCGCCTCGACGCCTTCCGACCAGCTCCAGATCTGCGACGACAGGGCGGAGAGGAGATCGTCCGGCAGCCCGAGCGCCTTGCCGACATCGCGCAGCGCCCCCTTCGCCCGGTAGCGGATGACGGTGGAGCAGAGCGCCGCGTGCGTCCGGCCGTAGGTCTCGTAGACCCACTGGATGACCTCCTCCCGCCGCTCGTGCTCGAAGTCGACATCGATGTCGGGCGGCTCGCGCCGTTCCTCCGAGACGAAGCGCTCGAACAGCAGGTCGTTGCGGTCGGGGTCGATCGAGGTGACGCCGAGCACGAAGCAGACGGAGCTGTTCGCCGCCGAGCCTCGCCCCTGGCAGAGGATGCCTTTGCTCCGGGCGAACCGGACGATGGAGTTCACGGTCAGGAAGTATGGGGCGTAGTCGAGGCGGCGGATGAGGTCGAGCTCGTGCGTGAGGTTGCCGCGGACCTTCGCCGGGAGCCCTTCGGGATAACGCTCCAGCGCGCCCTCCCACGTCAGCTTCTCCAACGCCTCCTGCGGCGTCAGATTGGGGAACTGTCGCTCCTCTGGGTATTGGTAGGCGAGCTCGTCCATCGAGAAGCGGCAGCGCTCAGCGATTCCCATCGTCCGCCGGATCGCGTCCGGATACCGTTTGAACAGGCGATTCATCTCCTCCGGGGCCTTCAGGTAGCGGTCGGCGTGGCGCTCGCGGCGGAAGCCGGCGGCGTCGATCGTGGTGCGCTCGCGGATGCAGGTGACGACGTCCTGGAGGATGCGGCGGTCGGGGGAATGGAACAGCACGTCGTTCGTCACGACGGTGGCCACCCCGAGCCGGGCGGCCATCTCCGACAGCTCGTGGAGGCGAAGCTGGTCGTTCGGGCGGCGGCGAAGCGTCAGGGCGAGGTAGGCACGGTCGCCGAAGGCATCGCGCAGGCGACGGAGGTGCACCGCCGTCGCCTCGTCCGCCTCGTCCGGCACGAGGACAGCCAGCAGCCCGTCGCCGTGCGCGGCGAGGTCGTCGAACGCAAGGATGCAGCGCGCCTTGCCGCCGCGGCCCTTGCCGAGCGTCAGCAGACGGCAGAGCCGCGAGTAGGCGGCGCGGTCGGTCGGGTAGACGAGCATTGACGGGCCGTCCGCGAGATCGAGGCGGCAGCCGACGACGAGGTGGACGCCGCAGGTTTTCGCCGCCTCGTGCGCCCGCACGATCCCAGCCAAGCTGTTCCGGTCCACGACGCCGAGCGCCCGGATGCCCAGCGCTGCGGCCGCCGCGAACAGTTCCTCGCAGCCGGACGCGCCGCGCAGGAACGAGAAGTGCGTCGTCACCTGCAACTCGGCGTAGGGCGGCGCGTCGGCGCGAGCTGGACGCTCGGTCGGGTGGTTCTCCGTCAAAGCGATCGCCACCTTGGGGTGGGTTTGCTCGGGATCACGGGAACGCCCGCGCCATACGCGCTCGCCCGGCCGCGCCAAACCTTGGCGCCGTCATCGCTGTCGGGCCCACTCCACGGACAGGACGCAGGATGCGAACCTTCCATCATCACGACGCTTCGGGGCGCCGGTCGTATTGAAAGTAGGCGTTCAGGGCGCCCGCGATCATGCGCTCGTCCACGAAGCGCATGCCTACCGCCTCCAGCACGCGGCGGGACGCCGTGTTGCGCACGAGGGCGAACCCCACCAAGCGTTTGTCAGCGTGGTGGCGCACCGCCCACTCGATCAACGCCGCCGCGGCTTCCTGCGCGATACCGCGCCGCTGGAAGGCGGGCTGGATGGCATATCCGATCTCGAGTTGATTCTCCCACGGCGACCAGCCGGCCCGTCCCACGAAGGTGCCGTCCCGAAGGCTCAACTTCCACTTCGTGTGGCCGTGGGCTTCCTGCTCGAGCATGTGGGCGCGAAGCCGCGCCGCGATGGCGGCCAAGGTCCACGACTCGGATGCGGCCGCGTATCCTGCTTGAACGGCAGGATCCGAGTGCAGGGCGTGAAGCAGCGGCAGATCCGCTGCCTGCCAAGCATCGAACCGCAGCCGCGAGCTGGTGAGCATCTCCATTTCGTGCCCCCTATCCAAAGATACCGTGCAGAAACCAGCGCTGCGAGCCGGTCTCCGGGTGCTCGCCGTCACCCTCGCGGTAGAGCCAGTACCGTTCCCCGGCGTCGTCCTCGACCCGGAAGTAGTCTCGCGCGGTCGCAATCTCGGCGTCGCGCTTCCACCATTCGCCGAAGACCCGCTCCGGCCCGTCGGCGCGTCGTACCCGCCGCCGCACCCCGCGCCACCGGAACCAGTTCGGGGGGTGATCGGGCAATAGCGCCATCGTCTCCACCAGCTCCGGCCGCGGCAGGAGGCGGGACGGCCGCGGCCAGTGGTCGTGCCACGCTGCCCCGTCGTCGGGGTCGAGCGCGCCGATGCGCGCGATCGAGCGCTCCGGCACGTCGCTGGCGACGGGGGCGAAGCGGTAGAGGCGCCGTTCGCCGAGTCGGTTGGCGAGAACGTCGATCAGTCCGGCGACGTCCACCACCGGCTCCTCGATCACCGGGGACACCGCTTGCCTTTCGCCCAAAGGCTCGGCCAGCGTCGCGGCGAGGCGCATCAGATCGATGCCGAAGCCGGGGTCGACGGTCTCGATCCGGCTGGCGAGCAGCCGCGTCAGTTGCCGGACGTCCCGAACGGGCTGCCCCGTCCCGACCCGGATCGCCTCCACCCGGTTGTCGACGCGCGTGAACAGGAGGTCGAGGCGCCGGGCGCCGAGGCCGCGCAGTTCGAGTTCGGCACATAGGGCGGCGACGAGCTTGCCCGTGTAACGGGCGACGGTCTCCGGAGCGCCGATCGGCTCGGGGAAGGCGCGACGCACCTCCACGAGGTCGGGCGACCGCACGGGGTCGACGGGTTCGGGAACGACCCCGAATGCCTGGTCGAGGCGATGGCCGAGCGTCGGCCCGAAGCGTTGCGTCAAAGGCGCCCGCGGTTGGCTCGCGACGTCGCCGATCGTCCGGAAGCCGAGGACGTTTAGGTCCACAACCGTGCGTGCAGCAAGCCGCAGCGCCGTGACGGGCAGCCCGGCGAGTGCCTCCCTCCCCACCCTTCCGTCGACGATGACCATGGGCGCGCCGGCGAAGCGTGCGGCGGCGTGCGCCGCGCCCCACGTGTCGGCGACCGCGACGCGCGCTTCCATTCCCGACGCCGCGAACCGCTCGACGAGTTTGGCAAGCATCGTCTCCTCGCCGCCGTGCAGATGGTCGGCGCCGGTCGTTTCGATGACGAGGCCGTCCGGCGGATCGGCGGCGACGACTGGCGAGAAGCGCAACGCCCAGATCGCCAGCCGCTCCAGCGCCGCCGCGTCGCCAGCGGGATCCGCCTCGATCACCGCGAGGCCCGGAACGAGCGCCTGCGCCTTCGCGGTTGGCATGCCGACGGAAAGGCCAGCCGCCTCGGCTATGTGGTCGAGCGCCACGACGGTGCGCCGATTGCCGTCGCGACCGACGAGCACGAGCGGCACGTCAGCCGGCGGCGCGGCGCCGGGCGAGGTCCGCCGCAGCCGATCGGTCGGCCAACGGGGCAGCCAAAGCGAGACGACCCTTGTCATCGCAAGCGTCCACCTCGAAGTCGGCGCACTCGCCCGCCCGACAGCGGATCAGCTCCAACAGCCAGCGCGACCGCCCGACGCCAGGCACGGGCAACGGAACCGAGGGCAGGACGGACACGCGCCAGCGCGTCGCGGCCGCGGTCGGCTGCCCGAAGTCGGCGGCTTCCGTCTGCCGCCGCCAGCGCCGGATCGCCAGCGCCATCGTGCCAGACCCCTCCGCGGCTAACTGGAGCCGGCGCGAGGCGGTCATCGACAGCTTCGCGACCTCCGCCACGACCGCTCCGAGTCCGCCATGCCGCAGGCAGTCCTCGAACGAGCCGAGCAGTTCCCGCTCGTCGCCCGCCTCCACGAAGATCACCCTTCCCGGGAGAAGCCCCGCCTGCTGCAAGGCCGGAGCGAACAGGTCCTGGCGCACGACGCACCAGAGCACCGGACCCTTCGTGCGCGCCGCGACGCCGGCCGCGAAGAGGGCTGCCGCCGCCCCGTCGACGGAGCCAGTGCCCCCACCCGCCACCTCGTGCAGCGAGCCCAGCGCCAAGCCACCGCCCGGCAGGCGCCGGTCGATCGCCTCGACCCCGAACGGCAATGCCGCGCGCGTCCGCGACGCCCGGCCCTCGAGGCGCAGGACGCGCTCCCGCAACTCGGCCAAAGTGAGCGGGATCGCCGGGGATGGCATCGCGGGTGCGGGCTCCGGAAATCATTTCGAATGCGAACTCGACCCGAATCAGGCATGGTTCCGTTCACTATCTGTTCGCATGGCGGATGCGGTCAATCCGCGACGTTTCCGGTGTGGACAAGCTGTGGGCAACGGGACCATGCGATCGACCGGCGCGCGTGGCGGCAAGCTCATCGAGAGGATGCGTGGTGACCGACAAGACGCTGTTCATCGTCCAGCAGTTCGAGCGTCGCGGCAAGAAGTTCACGGCCGGCCGCTCGGTCGAGTACCGGACAGCCGCCGAAGCGATCGCCCGGGCCGAGCGGGACGCGGAGAAGTTCGCTGGCGTCGTCGCGCTGACGATGGCGGTCGATACCGACACCGGCGAGGTCGTCGAGGAACCGAAGGTGCTCGCCCGCTTCGGCGAGGTCGGGCGGGAGTTTCGCGATGAGGGCTGAGGCCGCCTTCCGTCGCCTCGGTCCCGGCGACGCGTCAATTCTGCGACATTTGAATGCCGTCTTCGCCGAGGCCTTCGACGATCGGGAGACCTACCAGGACGCGCCGCCATCGGACGCCTACCTGGACGGGCTCCTGGCGAAGGAACACGTCGTCGCCCTCGTGGCCCTGGCGGACGACGCGGTCGTCGGCGGGTTGGTCGCCTACGAACTCGACAAGGCCGAGCGGATGCGGCGCGAGGTCTACGTTTACGATCTCGCGGTCGCCGCGACACATAGGCGGCGAGGACTGGCGACGGGCCTGATCGAGCACCTCTGCGGGATCGCGGCTGAGCGCGGCGCCTCCGTGGTCTACGTTCAGGCCGACCGTGGCGACGGTCCAGCCATCGCACTCTACGAAAGCCTCGGGACCCGCGAGGAAGTCCTGCACTTCGACATCGAGGTCGGGCATGGGCTCAAAGAGGAGTAGGCGGCGGATCGACCATGGCGACGGCAACGGCAGTGGCGACGATCGCAACGGAAATGTCGAGCGAGATCGCTCCAGCGGTCCGCAAGATCATCCACATCGACATGGACGCGTTCTACGCTTCGGTCGAGCAGCGGGACGATCCGGCCTTGCGCGGGCTGCCGGTCGCGGTCGGCGGCTCGTCGCAGCGCGGCGTCGTCGCGGCGGCGAGCTACGAGGCGCGCCGGTTCGGCGTGCGCTCGGCGATGCCGTCGGTGACGGCGAAGCGCCGCTGCCCGGACCTCGTCTTCGTCAAGCCGCGCTTCGAGGTCTACAAGGCGGTGTCCGCCGAAATCCACGCCGTCTTCGCCGAGCACACCGACGTCATTGAGCCGCTGTCGCTGGACGAGGCCTATCTCGACGTCACGGTGAACAAGCAGGGCATCGCGTCCGCCACCGCGATCGCGCAAGCTATCCGGCGACGCATCAGGGAGACGACCGGGCTGACCGCTTCGGCGGGCGTCTCCTACAACAAGTTCCTCGCCAAGCTCGCCTCCGACCACCGGAAGCCCGACGGCCTGTTCGTCGTGACGCCGGCGATGGGTCCGGGCTTCGTCGAGGACCTGCCCGTCGGCCGCTTCCACGGCGTCGGTCCGGCGACGGCGGCGAAGATGGAGGCGCTCGGCATTTGCACCGGCCGGGACTTGCGCGACCAGTCGTTCGCCTTCCTTCGGGAGCGGTTCGGCAAGGCGGGTCCGTTCTACCACGGGATCGCGCGCGGCATCGACGAGCGTCCAGTGAGGCCGAACCGGGAGCGGAAATCGGTCGGCGCCGAGAACACCTTCGGCGACGACCTCTTCACGTTCGAGGCAATGCGCGAGGCGCTCCGACCGATCGCAGACAAGGTCTGGCGCTATTGCGAGGCGAAGGAGCTGCGCGGGCGCACCGTGACGCTGAAGGTCAAGTACGCCGACTTCCGGCAGATCACCCGCGCGCAGTCGAGCGGGCAACCGGTCGCCAGCCTCGCCGACCTTGATCGCGTGGCCGGCGAACTCCTCGCGCCGTTGATGCCCGTCCCGAAGGGCGTGCGCCTACTCGGGCTGACGGTCTCGTCGCTCGTGGCGGAAACGGAAGCCGCGGAACGGCAGCTCGTCCTGCCGATGTAGGCTAGGCGGGTCCGGGGCGCCGACACCGCCGGGCGTCGGCGCGACGTGCCTTCAGGCTGCGCCCAGCAGCGGGGCGACGACGTCGCCTTCGTCGTCGTGCTCCACCAGGCTGTCGGCATTCGCTTCGACCCGGCCGAAGAACTCGTCGGCGTCGAACCATGCGAGATCCGTCGACGCCGAGAACGGCCCGACCGCGATGGGTCCCGTGACCGCCGACAAGACGAGGCGTTCGCCGTCGGCGGTCGCGGCGCAATGGATGGTCTCGGGACGCCCGTCCGGCACGCCGCGACGGCGCAGCGCCGCCTCCATCGGGATCCGGACCGTCTCCCAGGCGAGCGCCGCGCCGCAGGCCGGCCAGTCGAGCGGCGCGCCGATCGCCATGTCGGCGAGATCCGCGGCGTAGGAGTCGTACCAGGATTCGACGGCGGCGGCACTCGCCAAGTCCTCGGCGTCGAGTTCGTCCTCCGGGACCGCCGTCCTCCCCGCGAACGCGTCCAGCACCAGCTCGATGCCGACCAGCGCGCCGAACGCCGTGTCGCCTCCGGAAGCGGCGGGGTCCGCCTGGAGGAGTTCGGCCACCGCGACCCGGATGGCGTCCGGCGACGGCAACGGCGTCCGCAACAGCCCGTCTTTCAGACGATCGGACAGGTATTCGTGGAGCGCCCGGACCCGTCCGGGCGGGCTCGCGTCCGGCATGAAGGCGGCGATCGGCACGACGAGGGGAAGCACGAGGCATCGGCCGTCCTCGGGCACGACCCCGGCCTCCCGCAGCGACGTCTCCAGCCGGGCGATCTCCCCGGCGTCGTCCGCGAACGCGGCCACCCTGTCCGCAGGCCCGACCACGGGGCAGAGGACCAGACGCGTGCCCAGCTCGACCTCGGCACCGCCCGCCTCCGCGACGCGCAGCGTCCCGAGCCCGGCCTCGGCGTAGGCTTGCGCCCGGAAGTCGGGATACCCTTCCCCGAGGATGTCCTCAAGATCGTCAGCCAGCCGCGTCCAGGCATCGTCGAAGTCGGCGTTCGACAGGCACGGCCTGAGCTGGCCCGTGGCACCCTCGCTCGCGAACGCCGCAGCCGCGCGCAGGATCGCCCCTTCCGTCGGCGACTTCGCCCGCTTCACCGACTGCCGGGCGATCTTCGCCGACGCCCGCCTGTCCGCCCGATTGGCCATGCAACATTCCGTCCGACACGGCTCGCCCGTCGCATCCGCGGTCGCTGCGTAGTCCGGGGATTCGGCCCCGTCCACCCCGATCGCACCCCCGCTTGCCCTCGCCAGATGGCCGAGCTGCTGGTTCGAGTGTCAGGTCGCCCGGCCCGACGCCGCTTCCCGGCGAGCCTTTGAAACGCCGATCAGTACGCTGAGGCGAAGCGGTCGACCGTGTCGAGGACGGCCGAGTCGGCGTAGGGTTTGGAGAAGAACACGGCGCCCTTCGGCATTTCGTGAGCCGCGAGCTTCGGACGACCGGACACGACGACGATCTCGACCGGCGGCCAGCGATGACGGCAGACGTGAGCGAGCGCCAGGCCATTCATCGATCCCGGCATCTCGATGTCGGTGAACAGGACGCGGATCTCGGGTTGGCTCTCGAGCAGTCGGATCGCCTCGTCGGCGTTCCGCGCTTTATATACGAGGTAGCCGGCGTCCTCGAAGAAGCTCGCCGTTTGCATCAGCAGCGGCCCGTCATCCTCCACGACCAGGACGGCGAAGGAAGAATGCGAAGCGACCATTGGGCGGCATCCCGCCGGACGCGCGACGACAACAGGCACCGACGCTCCGGTTCTGGAACAGTAGTGTAGACGGCTAAACGTTCGGTTACGTTTGGGAAGGCATCGGCCGGGGCGTCGAGCGGAACGTCCCGGCCGCCGAGCGGACCCGGCTACTTCGGCATCAGGACAGTGTCGATGACGTGCACGACGCCGTTCTTCTGCATGACGTCGGCCTGCGTGACGGTGGGGGCGTGACCGCTTTCGTCGAACACCTCGAGCTTGTCGCCGTTCATCTGAAGGGTGAGCGTGCCGCCCTCAACGGTCTTGACGTTGTGCTTGCCGCCATCGTCCTTGATCATCTGCATCGCGGCCGCCGACGTCGCCTTGGCCGGCACCACGTGGTAGGTCAGGATCTTCGTCAGCTTATCCTTGTTCTCCGGTTTGACCAGCTCGTCGACCGTGCCGGCGGGAAGCTTCTTGAACGCGTCGTCGGTGGGCGCGAACACGGTGAACGGCCCGTCGCCCGCCAGCGTGTCGACGAGACCGGCGGCCTTCACGGCAGCGACCAGCGTCGTCAGGTTGTTGGCCTTGGAAGCGTTCTCCGGGATCGGCTTCATCGGGTCCATCGGCGCGCCGCCGACCATCGGCATGTCCTGCGCGAACGACACGGACATCGCTCCCGTCGAAGCGCCGGCGACCAGCGCGGCGACCGCGGCTGTCCGGATCATGGTGCGGATCATCATGGGTTCTCCCTGTCTCATGACGGCCTCGGGACCGAGGCGCGATCGAGATACGGGGCGACGACGCAAGCGGCTTCAAAGCGATCAGACCTCCGAGCCGACGTCAGGCGACGAGGTTCCTCGCCGAGCACCAGAACCCAGCGAGATCGTCCACGGGGTGGACGATCAGCCAAAGCGGCCGGAAGCGTCGACGGGATGCCGTCACAACCGGAAAAGTTCTCCGGCTTTCGCCCGCACTCCCGATCCGGCGCCCTTGCGGGACGCGGCCCCGGGACGCTTCGCGGACGACACGATGACCCCCGCTCCCATCGAACCGCGGATCGCACACCGCGAACCCGTATGCGGTAGTGCCATGTGGCGCGGCTTCCCGGCTCAGGCGTCGAGCGGCATGTCGATGGTGCAATCGAGGCGGTCGGCGCCGAGCGTGTAGGTCGTCTTGGCTTTCAGCGTATAGGGCAGCGCCTCCTCGATCAGCGTGCGCCCGTAGCCGCCCTCGTGCAGCGGTCCCCGCGTTTCCCCGACCGTGACGCTGATCCCCGTCTCAGTCCAGGCGAAGCGCATCCGGCGCTTGCCGCCCTCGTCGGCGTATTCCTCCCAACGAACGGCCAATCGTCCCTCGTCGCCCCTCAGCGCGCCGTACTTCCTGGCGTTGGTGGCGAGCTCGTGGACCGCCAGCGACAGGGTCTGGACCGCGGACTTCCTCAGCGCGATGGCCTCTCCCTCGATCGCGACGCGATCGCCCTCCAGGTCGGCGCCGAGCGCGTCGAGTTCGATCCGCACGATGTCGCCGATGTGGATCCGCTCGTCGCGCTTCCGCGAGAACAGGCCCTGGACCCGCGACAGCGCCTCCAACCGCTCGGTGAACCGGACGCGGAAGTCGGCAAGCGAGTCGCTGGACGCTACGATCTGGCGCATGATCATGCCGACGATGCCGATCAGGTTGCGGGTGCGATGGTGGAGTTCGGCGACCATCACCTGCAACTGCGCCTCGCTCTCGCGCAGCGCCTCCTCCGCCTCCTTCTCCTCCGTCGCGTCGTGCCCGACGCCGCCGATGGCGGTGACGCGGCCTTGGGCGTCCCGGATCGGAAAGTCGGTGTTGCGCAGCCAGCGGATCGCCCCGTCGCTCGGGCGCTGGACGCGGTACTCGAAGGTGACGCTCTCGCCGTCGCGCACGCGCCCGATCATGTCGACGGCGTGCTGCCGGTCTTCCGGCACGATGAGATCGGTCCAGTTGCGGAAGTTGTTGCCGGCGAACGCCTCGTCCCGCGGCAGGCCGTAGATCGCCTCGAACGCTGGCGTCAGGTACGTCCATCCGAGCGTTTCGACGTCGCGGATCCAGAGGACGTCCGTCGAAGCCTCGCCGAAGCCGCGCAGCCGTTCCTCGCTTTGCTTCAACCCCTCTTCCGCAAGCCGACGGCGCGTGACGTCCTTGAACAGGACGGCGACGCGCCGGCTGTCGGCGTTCTCAGGCTCGGTCTTGAAGACGTGGAACTCGTACCAGATGCCGTCCGGGGCCGCGTAGCGCTCCAGGCTTGCGGCCTCGCCGGTCACGGCGACCCGGCCCCAGATCTCGTACCAGTACTCCTCGTAGTCGGCGACGTCGCGCAGGCGATGCCCCGTCAGGTCGCTGCCGACCATCCGGATCGCCGCCGGGTTGGCTTCGACGTACGCGATGTCAACCGCCCTGCCGGCCCCGTCGAAGACGACGTCGGCGAGGAGGTACCCCTCGTCCATCGTCTCGAACATCGTGCGGTAGCGCTCCTCGCTCTCGCGCAGAGCCTCCTCGGCGCGGACCTTGTCGTCGACATCGATCGTCACGCCGACGTGGCCGCGGTAGCCGCCGTCGCCCCGGAACAGCGGTCGGGCGTAGTTGTCGAACCAGTGCCAGGCGCCGTCGGCGCGCCGGATGAGGTTGCGCCCGTACCAGGGAGCTCGCGTCCGGACCGCTTCCAGGTAGCTCTCGACGTAGGGCTGCTCCTGGTCGGGATGAACGAGCCCGTGCCAGCCCTCGCCGGCGATCTGCTCGGCGCTGCGCCCGGTGTAGTCGAGGAACGCCTGGTTGACGAAGGCGTTGGCGCCCGCCTCGTCGTTGAACCAGATGAATGCGGGCGCGGTCTCCGCGAGCGTGCGGAACCGCCGTTCGCTCTCGCCCAGCGCCGCTTCGGCTCGGGCACGTTCCAGCGCCGCCCAGGTGCGTTCGGCGACTTCGCCGGCCAAGTCGATGTCGTAGTCGCTCCAGTGCCGCGGACTCGACTGGTTGACACCCAGCAACGCCACCAGCCGCCCTTGCTTGATCAATGGAATGCCGAAGCCGGCGCGTGTCGAGACGGAGGCGTAGGCCCTGCGCTCGGCCTCGTCGTAGCGCGGGTCGACGTTCACGTCGTCGCTGCTCGCGAACCGTCCGGCCCGCCATTCGCCGACCGCATAGGTTGAGAAGGCCGAAAGCGAGTAGCGACCGACCCGGCTCGAAACGCCGTCCGTGTAGTCGGAGAGGATGTCTGCCGTGTCGCCGTCGCCGTCGACGACCACGTAGAAGACACGGCTCGCGTTCAGATGTCCGCCGAGCACCCGCATCGCCGCGCCCTGGATCTCGGTCGGATCGGCCAGCGGCCGCAGCACGTCGGAGAGTTCCAAGAGGAACGCCTGCCGCGCCTCGCTGTCGCGAAGGGCGGCATCGGCCCGCCGCTGCGCCGTGACATCGAAGGTGACGCCGTAGAGCACGGTCGGCGCTTCGCCGTCGCCGCGGCCGCGCCAGCGGATCCAGCGTCCGGCCGTCGGCCCGGCGACGATCTCCAGCGGCCCGTCGAACTCCTCGCCCGCGTCGATCGCCCGGTTGACGATCACCTGCATCTCGGCCGCGCCCTCCGGCGACATCCGCTCGGTGAACAGCGACAAAGGGTGCGCCTCCTCGGACGGCGGAAAGCCCCAGAGCGCCAGGAACTTCGCGTCGCCCCAGACGAGACGGTTCGCGAGGTCCCAGCGCCACGTGCCCATGCCGCCGCCGGCCAGCGCGACGCGGCGCAGCGCCTCGCTCTCGCGCTGCGCCTGTCGGGCGAGCTTGCGCTCGGTGACGTCGCTGGCGGACCCGAGCCACTCGACAATCCCGCCGTCACCGTCGAGGATCGGCACGGCGCGGGACAAGGTCCAGCCGAGCGAGCCGTCGGTCCGGATCACCCGGTGCTCCTGCTCGAACGTCGACTTCGTGTCGATCGCCTTGCCGATCGCCGCCCTGACGGTCGAATGGTCGTCGGGGTGGATGTAGCGGTCCAGCCAGTTGCCGCTCGGCTCGACCGTGTCGGAGAGGATCCCGCGGCCGTCGAGCCGACGCATCTCCGTCCAGTCCGGACCCATCCGGTAGACGACGTCGGAACTGGCGGTCACGAAGGCGCGGAACCGTTCCTCGTTGTCGCGCAGTGCCGCTTCCGCGCAGGCGCGTTCCGCCGCCGCCCAGGTCCGCTCCCCGACTTCCTCGACGAGGCGGATCTCGGCGGGCGTCCAGTCCCGCGGAACAGAGGAATGGACCCCGACCGCCGCGACCCAGCGACCGTCCTTGACCAGCGGGACGCCGATCCAGGCCCTGACCCGGATGGCGCGGACCGCCGCGAGGTTGCCGTCCGACGCGGCGTCCCGCTCCGTGTCGCGGGCGACCATCGTGCGTCCCGCCCGGTAACCCGCGCGGATCTCGTCGCCGAAGTCGGTGAGGAGCATCCGGTCGGGGAGCGGCACCGCCTCCCGTTCCCACCGGGCGGTCAGGAAGAACTCGTTCTGATCGGCTTCGACCTCGTAGTAGCCGGCCCGGCTCACCGCGAGGCGTTCGCCCATCAGCCGCACGGCGGCGTTCTGGATCTCAATCGCGTCGCGCAGCGGGCGAAGCGTGTCTCCGAGTTCGAGCAGGAACGCCTGCCGCTCCTCGCTCTCGCGAAGGGTTGCTTCCGCACGCTTCTGCTCGGTGACGTCGTTGAAGACGATGGCGACCTTCAGGCTGCCTTCGCCCCCGATCCTCGATGCATAGGCCGCGATCCACCGGTCGACGGGCGGGGCGAGGTAGCTCTCGTTGCGGGCGGCCTGTCCCGTCAGCGCGACCTGGCCGTAGAAATCCAGCCACGGTCCCCCTTCCGGGATGATCTCCAGCGACCGCTTCCCGACGATGCCGTGCAATCCCGTGTGCCGTTCGTAGGCCGCGTTGGCTTCGAGATGCAGGAGATCGACGGGTTTCCCGGTCCCGTCGAGGATCACCTCGACCACGGCGAAGCCCTCGTCGATCGACGCGAACAGCGTCCGGTACTTCTCCTCGCTCGCGCGCAGCGCCGTCTCGGCCCGGAGGCGCTCGCCGATCGCGAAGCCGGTCATCGCGGCCGCGATCACGTCGCCGTCGGCATTGCGCACCGGGGTCAGGTAGGCGTCGAACACCTCCGCCGTGCCGCTCATGCTTGGATCGAGGGGCTGCGCCGGGACGTGCAGGCTCTCGCCGGCGAAGACGCGATCGTAGAAGGGCGCAACCGCGGCGAACTCGTGCGCGAAGGCTTGCGCCAGCGGCCGGCCGAGCACGTCCGGATGGCGGTTGCCGTAATGGCGCGCCGCCGCGTCGTTGTAGAGGAACAGTCGCTCCGGCCCGACCGCCAGCGTCGCCAGCATCGGCGACGCCAGCATCGTCTCGACCGCGGCCCTCACCCTGTCCGTCCAGCCCTCGATCGGCCCGAGCGGCGTTTGCGCCCAGTCGAGGGCGCGGATGCGCTCGGCCATCTCGCCGGAAGCCCTCGGGAAGGGCATGCCGCTTGCCGAACCTGTCATCGCGCCGCCCCGTCGATCGCACCGCGTAGCCGGGTGCGATCATTCCCCGTTCCGGCTGGGTTGCCAACGACGCCGGCGGGGCGTTCCATGCCATGCTTCGGAAGTCGGGCGCGACCCGTGGAGCGACGGACGACGGCATGACGGACGCGAGCGACTTCGCCGACCTGGCGGGCAAGCGGGTGCTCGTGGTCGAGGACGAGTACTTCCTCGCAACCGAAATGGCGGCGGCAGTCCGCAAGGCGGGCGGCACGGCGCTCGGCCCCGTGCCGGACGTCGAGGCGGCGATGGCGATCGTCGAGGCCGAACGGGTCGACGCCGCGGTGCTGGACGTGCGGCTCGGCGACGAGACGTCGTTCCCGGTGGCGCAGGCGCTGAAGGCCAAGGGCGTGCAGGTGGTGTTCGTCACCGGCTACGACGACTGGTACCTGCCGGCCGATCTCGACGATGTGCCGGTCTACCGCAAGCCCGCCGATCCCGACGAGGTGGTGCGCGTCCTCCTCGATCCGAAGCGCGACGGGCAAGGCTAGCGCAGCCGTCGCAGTCGCTTGGCGACCACGGCGTCGAGCTCGGCCAGCGCGGACACGGTAGCCGTCTTCTCGGCGAGCGCGGCGAGGATCTCGGCCTCCACCTCCGCCTCGACGCGCAGCACCGCGTCGCGCGCCGCCCGGCCCTCGTCGGTGAGGTGGACCAGCACCCGGCGGGCATCCTCGTTGTCGGCCGAGCGAACGACCCAACCCTTCGCGGCGAGACGGTCGGTCATCTTCGACACGGTGGAGGCCCGGACCGACAGGCGGATGGCGATCTCGGCGACGGAGACTTGGCCGTCGTCCTCGAACGACAGGAGGAACTGGTCCTGCCCGACCGCGACGTCGAGGTCGACGAGCCGCATCGCCAGTAGCTGTCGCACTGAGCGCGACACGGAGAGCAAGTGAGGAAGCAGGGAAAGGTCGGCGAACCGTTCGGGTGACCCCACCGCGTCGGTCGTCGTTCCAGTCATCGTCGGCCTGTCCCTGCTCTTGGCGCAAGTCGCTGACAAACAATCATGTTGGCAGGATCGTCGCACCCAGAGGTTCATTAGGCAACGATGCTTCGCCGCTTCCGACGCCCCCCGGCCGTCAGTCCCGAGCTTCGATCTCGTCCTCCGCCTGCAACTCGGCGAGCGACGCCGTGATGCGGCAGCGCAGGCCGTCCGACGCGTAGTCGAGCGCCGCCGTGCCGCCCGTGGTTCCCGACAGGCCCATCTCGATGAGCCGCGTCCCGAAGCTCTTGCGATCGGGCGGCGTGACGGGCGGGCCGCCGACCTCGCGCCACTCGAAGGTCAGGACGGGTCGCCTCGTCTCCGGGTCGGCGGCGACCGACCACGATACGTCGACGTGGCCGCCGGCGGCCGACAGGGCGCCGTACTTGCCCGCGTTGGTCGCCAGCTCATGGCAGATCAGCGCCAACGTCAGCGCCGCCCTCGGTCCGAGGCCGACCTTCGGTCCCTTGAGCCGCAACCGGTCGCCGTCGTCGTGCAGCGTCACCGCGGAACGGATCACCTCGCGTACGGCCGCTGCGTCCCGCCGCCCGGTCATCAGCACGTCGTGGGCCTTGGACAGGGTCTGAATGCGGTCCGAGAGGGTCTTGCGCGCCGATCCCATGTCCGGTGCGCTCCGCAGCGTCTGCGTGACGATGGAGGAGACGAGCGCGAGGTTGTTCTTCAGGCGGTGGGCCAGCTCTTGGTTCATCAGGACGCGCCGCTCCTCGGCCGCGATCCTGGCGACGGCGGCCTGCGCCCGGTCACCCACTTGCCGGACGAATTCGAGTTCGTCCCGGGACCAGGCGTACGGGCGGTCCTGGTTGACGAAGACGAGCGCGGCGAACTCGCCGCGGTCGATCACCGGAAGGTTCAGGAAGGCCTCGACCTTGATCGCCCGCAGCGCCCCGACCCCCGACGCGGTGCGGGGATCCGTCCCGACGTCGTCGACGGCGATCGTCCCGCCGGCCTTCAGCGCGTCGACGTGGGTGCCGAAGTCGCGGAGCCTGTGCCGTCCGACGACGCTCGGGACCCCCGGCGCGCATCGGTCGGCGAGGACGTCCGCGACGTCGGTCGTGCCGTCGAAGCTGGCGAAGCCCGTCCGGCTCGCCTCGATGCCGCTGGCCAGGCATTCCGCCGCCGCCTCGGTGATCGCCTGCCGGTCGGTCAAGGTGCGCAGCGCGTCGCCGAGCCGCAGCAGCGCATCCTGCCGACGCTCGCGCTCGACGCGCTCGGTGACGTCCACGAAGATCGTGGTGAACGTCTCGGGCCCCCTCGGCTGCGCGACACCCTCGTAGAACCGACCGAGGATGCCGACGCGGCCCGTGAACGGCCTCGCCTCGCCCGTGTCGACGACTCCGCCGAGCCCTTCCACCCATTCGTCCTCGATCCCCGGGAAGACCTCGCGGACGGTCCGGCCGACGAGGGAGCCCGCATCGACGCCGACCAGACGTCCCCAGGCCGCGTTCACCTCGTCGTAGCGCCAGTCGACGATCCGGCCCCCGGCGTCTCGGACGACCGTGCCGAGGCCGAAGCCTTCCTGCAAAGTCTCGAACAGGCTCCGCCACTTCGTCTCGCTGGCGACGGTCACGGCCTGGCTTTCCGCCAGTGCCTTCGCGGCCCGGCGCCGTTCGACCCCCGCGCGGGTCCGGCCCGCGGCGTCGCGCAGGAACTCCACCTCCGCGTCCGTCCACTCCCGGGGATGGTCGTCGTTGACGTAGAGGATCGCGACCGTCCGCCCCCGCTCGACGATCGGCAGGTTGACCAGGCTACGGACCGCGACGCCTTCCAGCGGTCCCGTGTTGCCGGCGGTGCGCGGATCGAGGCGGATGTCCGGGATGACCACGGTCCGTCCCTGCCGCAAGTCCTCGGCGTAGCCGCCGTAGTCGTCCATGCGGTAGGTGCCGGCGAGGCTCGGATAGCCGTCCGCCGTCCAGTCCGCCGGGACGACGAAGGTCTCGCCGTCAGCCTCCACGACGCCGTAGCCGACCCAGCCGACCCCGAGCGCCCGGCCGAGGATCGCCGCGGCCGCGCCGGAGATCGCGTCCGGGTCGTCGAGGTCGAGCAGCGCGTCGCCGAGCTCGCGCAGCGCCTCGCGACGTCGCTCGGCGAGGACGCGCTCCGTGGTCTCGAGGAATATCACGGTGAAGCGGTCGCCGCCGACCGCCTGCGCGACGCCGTCGTACCAGCGTTGCAGCGAGCCGACCTGCCGCGTGAAGCGGATCGCGGTCCCGGTCTTAACCACGTCGGCGAATTCGTTCACCCATTCGTCCTCGACGCCGGGGATCACCTCGCGCACGGTGCGCCCGACGACGGTGGTGGGTTCGATGCCGACGAGGTCAGCCCAGGCCCGGTTCACCTCCTCGTAGCGCCAGTCGACGATCCGGCCGTCCGCGTCGCGGACGACCCGGCCGAGGACGAAGCCCTCCTGGAGGTTCTGGAACAGGCCACGCCACTTGGCCTCGCTGCCCTCGAGCGCCCTCCGGGTCTCGTCAAGTTGCAGTCCCGCTAGGTGCTGTTCGGTGCGGTCGCGGACGATCTTGATGAAGCCGAGGTGCTCGCCGTCATCGTCCCGGAGCGGCATCATGTTGCCGCTGGCGTAGAAGCGCGAGCCGTCCTTCCGAAGATGCCAGCGCTCGTCCACGGCGCTGCCACCCCGGAGCGACGCCCGCATCTCGGCGCCGATCCGGTCGATGGCGCGGTCCTCGGGCGTAAAGAAGCGTTCGGCGTCGGTGCCGCGGATCTCCTCCGCCGTCCAGCCGAAGATGCGCTCGGCCCCGGCGTTCCAGTCGGTGACCGTGCCGTCGCGGTCGGTGACGACCACGCCGAACTCGGTGACGCTTTCGAAGGTCTGGCGGTAGCGGACCTCGGCCTGCCTCAGCGCCCGCTGCGACTTGACCTCGGCGACGTCACTGACAGCGGACGCGACGAGCCCGGCGAGCATCTGCATCATCACGACGTCGCGGGGCGAGAAGGCGTCGGCCTTCGCTGACTGCACCTTCAAGGCGCCGATCGGCTCGCCGCGGCGCGTCACCGGCACCACCACCATCGAGCGGATGCCGAGCCCGATGGCCAGGGCATGGTTCATCGAGGGGTCGGCTTCCGTGTCCGCGCAATGCATCGGCCGCTCGGCAAGCACCGCCTTGCCGGACAGCGTCCTGCCGACGGGCAGGCGGATGCCCTTGTGGCGGGCCGACGTGCCCGACACCGTGTCGTAGACGAGGTCGTCGCCGTCCCGCAGTTCCACCACCGCGCCGTCGGCGGCGTCCACGACGCGCAGCGCGCCGTCGACGACGGCTTGGAACACCGACCCGAGATCCGCCTCCGCGGCGGCGACGGCCTGCTGCGTCGCGATCATCGTCTCGAGGCGGGCGGCCTCGGTCAGCGCCACCTGTCGGTCCGCCTCGCGCTCCCGCATGGAGTCGTCGCGCTGCGTGACGGCGCGGCGCAGGTCGAGCTGCGCCATGACCTGGTTCGCGAGCGCCCGGAGACCGACCCGCTGCGGCGCCGTCAGGCCGCCCGGACGCGGCACGGTGTCGATGACGCAGAGCGTGCCGAGCGTCAGGCCCTCGGCGGTGTTCAGCGGCGCTCCGGCGTAGAAGCGGATGTACGGCTCGCCCGTGACGAGGGGGTTGTCGCGCGTGCGCGGGTCCGCCGTCAGGTCGTCGATCTCGAGGATCTCCGCGGTCCCGAGCGCGTGCCGGCAGACCGAGCTGTCGAGATCCGTCTCGCACGGCTCGAAGCCGACGCGTGCCTTGAACCATTGCCGGCGGCGGTCGACGAGGCTGACGAGGGCGACGGGCATGTCGCAGAGCTGGGTCGCCAAGGTCACGACATCGTCGAAGCCGCGTTCCGGCGGCGTGTCCAGGACCCGGTAACCGTGCAGCGCGCCCAGCCGCTCGTCCCGGCCGAGAACCGGATCGTGTGTCGTCAAAATCCTTGGACCCGTCAGAAAGCTGCGTCGCCCCGACCCCCGGGCGCGCCGGGGAGGACGCTAGCCGACCGTGACGGCGGGATGAAGGCTTTTTTTTAACAGACGCCTTACGACCTCGCCCGTTCGGGCAGGTTCGCGAGTGCCAGGAGGATCTGGCCGTCGGTGAATGGCTTGCCGACGAAGCCGACGGGCCGCGACCCGGCCGACCGGGCGCGTACCTCGTCGGTCAGCCGGCCGCTGACGAACAGGGCGGCGACGTCGTGCTCTTCGCGCAGCCGTCGCGCCGTCTCGACACCGTCGACGCCGCCGGCCAAGTCGACGTCCATGAGGGCGAGGTCGAGGTTCACGTATGCGGACGCCACCTCGAGCGCCCTGTGCAAGTCCGTCGCGAACCCGACGACCTCGTGTCCGGCGTCCTCGAGGATGGCTTGCAGGTCGAGTGCGATCAGCGGCTCGTCCTCAACGATCAGGATCCGCAACGGCACGTGGACGATCCCCCGGTCGGAGGACGGCGCGGGGCGATGAATGAAAAACTCATTCCACGACAAGTGGTTGGCATCGGGAACGTTCCGTCGGTCGGAGCGACGCGACGATCGGCCCGCGGGCGGTGCCGCGTGCCGGGTTCCGCCGAACCGTTCCCGGAACGGCTTCAGACGGCATGGCGTGTCCGGCGGGAGCCTGCCGCTGCCCTTTACGGAATACGGAGCCGGGTCGGCAACGGCAACCAAAACAGCGACTTGGCATTGACGCGACGATGACCGACGCCCCCGACGACCGCCGCCCCTTCGCCCTCGTCGTCGACGACGATCCGCTGATCCTCATGGACGCGCTCGACATCCTTTCGGATGCGGGGTTCCGGCCGCTCGAGGCGCGCGACGTCGACGCCGCCGAGGCCATCCTCGTCGAGTACGCCGACGAGATCACGCTCCTGTTCACGGACGTGCAGATGCCCGGCGGCCGCGACGGCTTCGATCTCGCGCGGCTGACGGCGGAGCGCTGGCCGGCGATCGGCATCCTGGTGTCGTCCGGCATGGCGAACCCGGACCCCGGCGTCCTGCCGGAAGGGGCGATCTTCCTGCGCAAGCCCTTCTCGGCCGAGTTGATCCATGATCGCCTCCATGTTCTGCTGCCAGAGGGCAGGAAGCCGGACCCGCTCAAGCAAAGGGCACGGCCGCACTGAGCCTCGGCTCCGGAGAAGGCATCCGCCCGCATTGGGTACCGGATCGGGAAGACGCGGTCACCCCGACGGCGAAGACACCCGCGCCATCCGAGACGCCGCGACGCGCAAGGCCTTCCCGGAATCGGCTCCCAGCGACGCTTTGATCGTTCAGACGACGCCGGCCGATCCGAACGCGATCCCAGCCGCGAGCCCGGGCCGGAGTCATCGCGTTCGGAAACCGTCGCTTCGGTGGGTCCATTCCCGCAGCGTTCGACCGATCGCGTCCGGCTGGTCGTGCGGAAGGAAGTGCCGCCCCGCGCCGACGTGGCGGGCGGCGAAGTTCGGCAGGCATGCCCGCCATCGTGCCACGTCGCCAGGTCCGATCACGGCGCCGGGCGATGCGTGCAGCGCGAGCTTGGGCATCTCGGACGCCCGGAGGGCTTCGAATGCCGCTGTCATCCGCGCCGCGACATCCTCCGGCTCGCCGCCGACCGGGATCTCGCGCGTCCATTGCAACAAAGGCAGACGCGAGCGCGCATCGGGGTACGGCGCCCGGTAGGCGTCGAGCTCGTCGACCGTCAGCGCCCGCTCGGTCCCGGCTTGCAGGATGACCTCGACCAGCATGTTCTCCACGAGGATCAGCCGCTCGCCCTCGCCCGGAGTGCGGAAACGCCGGAACAGCGAGCGACCGCCCTCGTCGAAGGCGTCCCAACCCGGCAAGGGTTCGAGACGCCCCTCCATGAAGGCAAAGGCGCGGACGCGGTCCGGATGCCGGGCGACGAGGTCGGCGCCCAGCGCGACGCCCCAGTCGTGGGTGACGATCGCCATCCGATCGAGGTTCAAGCTGTCGATCAGGCCTTCGAGGAAAGCGGCGTGGTCGGCGAAGCGGTACGCGATGTCGGGCTTCGAGGAGCGTCCCATGCCGATCAAGTCGGGCGCGATGCACCACCCCCGGTCGGCGAGCCACGGCATGACGTTCCGCCAGAGCTCGGACGAGGTCGGGTTGCCGTGCAGGAACAGGATCGGCGCGCCGCTTCCCGTCTCCAGGCAGTGCATGACCTGTCCGCGAACGGACACAAGGCCGGAGGTCGGCATGGCGGGCGGCTTTCTCAGGCCGCGGGCGAGATCCCGCGGAGGACGAACGGCGCCGCCGCGTCGCATGCCCGGCGGAAACGCCAGCTCCCGACGGGCCTCAGTGCAGGGCGACCCCGACCCGCGAGGCGATCGCCAGGTCGTGCAGGGCCGAGGCCTTGTGCGGATCGGCCTCGGCGGCGAGGATCACGGCGAAGAAGGCTCCACGGCTGATCTCCTTCTTGCTCGCACCCGGATGGCGCTCGCGCACCTTCGCGACGAGATCCTTCGGCTTCATGCCCGGAACGGCATACAGCGCGACCGTCCGGGCGATCTCCTCGATATCGGCCATCGGCGTCCCCCTTCACGCGACTGACACACGGGCGAAGTTAGCCACCTTTGGATTCAGCGCAAGCTCCATGCGATCCGATCGCGGGACGGTCGGGAGGCACGCCGCCGCGACCAGGGCATCCGACCCGATCCCGGTCGCCCGGATGCCGGGTGCGTGCTCAATGCTTGGGTGTCCATGCGTGGCGTGCGAGCGCGAAGCGAGAGGGGGTCGTTCGGCGAGCCAATCGATTGCCTGCATGTCGACGTCGTTGGGGTGCGGAGCGGGTATGGGGGGACCTCACTCGTTCGCGGCGGCCGGGGCCCATCCCCGACGTCGACCGTCGCGCCGGCTCCCCTCGGATAGAGGTTCACGCCGTCCTTTCGTCGACGACAACGGCTTCGTCGCGGACGTCCCGTCCGGTCGACGCCGTCTCCAGCATCGCCCCGAGGCTCGCGGTCGCGCGGTTCGGCATCGGGTCGAAGACGAGTTCCTCGGGCAGCCGCGTCATCCGGACGATGTCGCCGTCCTGCTCGACGAAGGTGTCGAAGTGGGTGAAGTTGCTGGCCGTCAGGTCGAGCACCGGCTCCCGGTTCGCCTCGAGCGCGGCGCGGAACCCCTCGACCGTCCCCGTCGCGACGAGAAAGTCCGACAGGCGGCGGAAGAGCTTGGGCAGGATCACCGCATCGTCGGTGACGGAGGCCAGCGACGACACCCGCACACCGGACTGCGTCCTGTCCCCGGCGAAGACGCCCTTCCCTTCCGCGCGCGCCTGCCTCGCGGTCGCCGCCAGCGCGTTCCGCAGGTCGGCGAAGAGTCCCCAGTAGAAGGTCGGGTAGACGAGGCCCGCCGCGAGGGTCGCCTGGTTGTAGCTCGCCGCCAGCCCGGTGGCATCGAGGAACACGTCGTCGCCGTCCTCCTCGTCGGCTGGCCCCGCGAAGGCGAAGGCGATGACGCGCCCGTACTTGTCGACGGAGCGGGTGAGGACGTGCCCGGGGGCGCCGTCGTTGGCCGACGCGATCGACCGCCGCTCCGCCGTCCAGGCGACGTCGCGGACGCCGACGAAGTCGAGGAGGAAGTCGGTCGCGGCCCGCGCCAGCGGCATCGGCTGGCTCAAGGCGCCGCCCCCGGACGGCGGCGAGTAATGGCTCTCTAGGGCGTCGACGCCCTCGAGCCGCAGCGGGACATGGCCGGGGGCGTTGAAGCGCGCCTCGCCGAGAAGCAAGCCGAGCGCGGTGCGGTCGTCGGGCTCGAAGCGGATCGTGTCGCCGTCCGGCGCATAGTTGACGACCCGGTAGCGTCCCTTCACGAGGCGGTAGGGCATGGCGGATCCTCCGCGGGCTCGCTACAGGCTAGGTCGGGTCGATGACGGTCCTGCGACGGTCGCGGTGCCGACGCGGCATACGCTTACGCGGGCTGCTCGGAGGAGATCCGTCGGTATCCCCTCGCGGCGGTCGCCGTCGGCGGGGTCTGGTGAGCCGGTACGGCGGCGAAACGCCGACGTCCCGGCGAGCGGCTGCCACCGAATCCGGTTCCTGCCTGCGAACCGCATGGTAAGCAAGTCGGCCGCTCCAAGCAGGGCCGTTCGACGCCGTACCTAGGCTTGGTGGCGACCATGCGGACGACGAGCTAGGGCGGCAGCGGCGGGGGCTCACCTTATCGCCGGCCAGGTCGAGGGACTACTCGAACCAGCCCTCCATGCCGGCCGGCGTGAACGCCGCCAGCATCGACGCTTTGTCCAGCCCGATGTTCCGGCAAGTGTGCGGCACGCGGCGCCGCGCGTTCTCGAGCCGACGGTCGTGGCCTCGAGGGCGCGGTGGCCGACGGCCGCAGGCAACTCCCCGTCGACCAAGCGGAAGAACTAGTCCTCGCGGCCCTGGATGCGCGGCGGCCCGCCGCCCGGCGGCACGATGCGGTGGACGATGAAGCAGGCTTCCCTGCTGCCCGTGCCGGTGACGAGGAACGTGTAGCGGTCGCCCGGCACCCGGAACGCCCGGCCCTCGCTGCTGACGACGTGGATTAGCTCGTTGTTGACTGCCCTCGCCTCAACCACCTCGCGGACGGGCAAGACGGATCGCCTGTCGACGCGGGCACGGATCGGCGCTATCGGTCGACCGCAACGGTCCGGAGCCGATGGCAGAGAACCCATATACGTCCATCGTCGCCGACCCTCCCCGCCTCGCGGCGCTCGACGCCTACGCCGTACTCGACACGCCGGCCGAGCCCGGCTTCGACGACGTCGTGCATCTCGCCTGCCGGCTCTGCTCTACGCCTGTCGCGCTCGTCAGCCTGGTCGCCAGCGACCGGCAGTGGTTCAAGGCTCGCCTCGGATTCCCGTCGTGCCAGACCGACCTCAACAGCTCCGTCTGCGCCCATGCCCTGTCGACGCCGGATCGGGTGCTGGTGATCCCGGACCTGACGGAGGACCCTCGCACCTCCGCCAACCCGCTCGTCACTGGTGAGCCCCACATCCGCTTCTACGCCGGCGCGCCGCTGGTGACGGCGGACGGCGACGTGCTCGGCACGCTCTGCGTCATCGACCACGCGCCGCGGCCTGACGGTCTCTCTGCCGAGCAGAAGGACGACCTGAAGGCGCTCGCGCGCCAAGTGATGACGCTGCTCGAGCTGCGTCGCGCCGTCGTCGTCCGTGACCGTTTGCGCGAGCAGGACCGGCACTGGCGCGAACTGTTCGGCCGGTTGGATGAAGGCTTCCTGCTCGGCGAGGTCATCCGCGACGCAGACGGGCGCGCCCGGGACTGGCGTTTCCGCGAGGTGAACCCGGCCTGGAGCCGGCTTCTCGGCGTCGATCCGGATGCCGTGATCGGGCGGACGGTTCGCGAGGCTTTCCCCGATATCGAGCAGGAATGGATCGACGAGTTCGTCGGGGTCGTCGACAGCGGCAGGCCTGCGACTTTCACCCGGCAGGTCGGCACGCTGCACCGCTGGTACGAGGGTCGCGCCTTCAGGCTCGAGGAAGACCGCTTCGGCGTCTTGTTCCTCGAGGTGACGGCCCGGGTCGCGGCCGACACGCGTCGCGCCGCGCTCCTGTCGCTCGGCGACAGGCTGCGCGACCTGACCGACATCGGCGAGATGACCCGCGCCGCCTCCGAGATCGTCGGGCGGACGCTCGGCGCGACCCGCGCCGGCTTCGGCCGCGTCGACACCGATGTCGAGACGGTCGCGATTGAGCCGGATTGGACGGCGCCCGGCATGTCGAGCATCGCCGGCGTTCATCGCTTCGAGGACTACGGGGATTTGCGGCACGAGCTGATGCGCGGCGAGCCGCTGATCATCGACGACGTCGACACCGACCCGCGCACCCGGGACGATCCAGGCCGCATGCACGACGTCGCCATCGGTGCCCTTGTCAACATGCCGGTGCGCGAGCGCGGGAGGACCGTTGCCGTGGTGATCGCCCACGACGTCGCGGCGCGGCACTGGACAGCGGAGGAGCTGGCGTTCCTGCGCAACGTCGCCGACCGCCTTCAGGCTGGCGTCGCTCGCGTCCACGCCGAGGACCAGCAGGCAGTGCTGAACCGCGAACTGGCGCATCGGCTGAAGAACACGCTCGCCATTGTCCAGTCGCTGGCGACCCAGACGTTGAAGGACGTGCCGGAGCGCGCGCCGATCGAGGCGTTCGACCGTCGCATCCTCGCGCTGTCGCGGGCACACGACGTCCTCATGCAGAAGAGCTGGTCGGCGGCCCGCATGCGCGACGTGATGGCCGGCGTCCTGACGATCCAGGCCGACCTCGACCGCTTCGCCTTCGACGGACCGGACCTGGACATCGGCCCGCAGGCGGCGCTGTCCTTATCGCTGCTGCTGCACGAACTGGCGACGAACGCGCTGAAGTACGGATCGCTGTCGTCGCTGAACGGCCGAGTGAACCTCGCATGGCGGACAGAGGACGGCGCCGAGCCCGTCCTCGTGCTCGACTGGGCGGAGACAGGCGGCCCGCAGGTCGTCCCGCCGAGCAACCGCGGCGGCTTCGGCACCAAGCTGATCCGGATGGGACTGCTCGGAACGCGCCGGACCGACCTCCGTTACGAGCCAGCAGGGCTCAGGGTCGAGTTCCGCGCGCCGCTTTCGGAAATCCAGGAGGCAGCCGCCTGATGGCCTCGCAGTCCCGCCCGTCCTTGCCGATCGTGCTCGTCGTCGAGGACGACCCGATCCTGATGATGGCGATGGTCGACTTCGTCGAAAAGGCCGGCTGCGAGGCGATCGAGGCGACGAACGTCGTGGAGGCGATCAAGATCCTGGAGACGCGGACTGATGTCCGTACCGTCTTCACCGACCTCGACATGCGCGGCTCCACCGCCGGCATGAAGCTCGCCGTCGCGGTCCGCGACCGCTGGCCCCCGGTGGAACTGGTGCTCGTCTCGTCGCGTCCTTGGGCCGAGCACGATCTGCCGGCTCGAGGCGTCCTCTTCGGCAAGCCGTTCGACGAACGGCGCATCGTCTCGACGATCCGCAAGTTTGCGGGCTGACGCCCGACGCAGCCGATCCATCGTCTCCATAGGCTCACTCGACACAATTCTGTCGCGGTCCGTCGGCTTCATCGGGTTGGGGACGCGAGGAAACATCGAACATGAGCGAGACGGCATTGGCGGAGGGCGTCGCGGCCTTCCGGCGCGGAGCGTCGCGAACGTCGAACCCGTTCGACGCCAGCAGCGAGGACTGGATGTGCTGGCGCGACGGATGGGATCAGGCGAACGCACTCGCCGGTCACATCGAACAGGGCACGGCCGAGGCGTTCGTCCGGGCGGCGGTGGCGAGCCGCGAGCTGGTCGAGGACGCGTGAGCCACGATCCGATCCGCCGATCCTCGAACGGCGGCGATCGGTTGATCCGTCTCGCTCAAGCCAGGCACCGTATGCTGCCCGGGAATGTCCGGGAGGGGTTCCGTGCATGTCCGAAAACGATCAGTATCCCGCAGAACGACATGGAACGAAGACGCCAGTCGCGATCCTGCTCGTCGTCGCGATCGGCGCAGCGGTCGGAGCGTTCGTCTACGGCCGCTCCGATACCGCGACGGATCGGACAATCACCGGCGGCATCGCCGTGAGCCCGAACCGAACCACGCCGGTCGCGTCATCGCCGCCGGCTCCTTGACCGACCTTCGAGCAATCGCGCCCTTCCAGTTTCCGGCGATACTTCGAGCCTTGGGCTGATCTTATCGGAACAGGTCGAGCTGGAAGCGCTTCGAGAAGCCGACACCAACGGTGTACTGGTTCTCGTCGCCGGCCTTCACGATCGGCGATCCTTTCGCATCGCCGACGAACCGATTCCACGACGCGTCGGCGTTGATGAACCAAGTCGGGCGGAACTCGTAGCGGGCGGACGCCGCGGCGCCGACCGTCTTGAAGCCACCCTTCGGATCGTAGCTGTCGAGGCGGCCGCCGGAGCCGAGCGACTCGGCCGGCGACACGCCGAAGTAGTCGTTCATGTACTCGCCGGACGCGAAGCTCGCGACCGGTCCGGCCTTGACCTGTAGCGCCTGTAGCGGGCGGACGACGAGGTTCGCGCCAAGATCGCCGACGACGCCGTGCGCGCCGCCGAAGGCGTAGCGCGCCGCGCCGTAGATTTCGGCGTGGTCCCATTCGTAGCCGAGCCGGGCGCCGGCCTGGTACGTCGGATCCACATCCGACAGGCCTTCGAGGGCGTCGGAGTCGCCGGAGTCGCGCTTGCCGACGTAGCCGAAGGACGGGCCGACCGAGAAGCCGCCGCGCTGCGGGTCGATGCTGCCGAAGGAGAACAAGCCCGGGATGCTGAGGTAGTCGAGGCTGACGATCGGGTACGGGCTGAACCGCTGATCCATCGAACCCTCGTACTTCGGCGCGGTGCTGCCACCGACCCCAAGCTCGATTACGACGTCTGTCTCGCTCGGCGACGCCGCGCCTGCTCCTGCATTGGCGGCGGCCGCGGCGTTGACTTGAAGCAACGCGGCGACGCCGGCATAGAACGCCATCATACGCATCGAACACGGACCCCTGCTGCCGGTCGTTCTGGCCGTTTCGGTTTCGTCACGGCGGACGTCGGTCAGATCGCCTGTTCCGGCTGCATCGCCGGCTCGAACTCCGGCATGCGGCGGCGCAGCGGCGACAGACGCTTCGGCAACCGCGCCACCATCGGCACGGGCGCGGCCGCGACGCGCTTCTGCCGACCGACGATCATCATCGGGATGCTGGCGAACATCGCGATGCAGGAGATCGTCAGCAGCGGGCCGATGGTGGGATCCTCCTCGACCGCGGTCGTGTAGAACACCAGCCACCATTCGTAGAGGAAGGTCGGCGGCGCGAGCGCGAAAAGGATTGCTCCGGCCCAGCCGATCAGGCGGAACTGCGTCGTCTCGTACATCGTGGTGGCGGGTTCGGTGATCATGGTCGTATCCGTTGGTTGGCGGAAAGGAGGAGTGACGGCCGGCGGAACGCTCAGGCTTTTGGTGTTCTCATGTAGGCCCGCAGGTAGGCGGGCGAGAGCACGCGGCCGTCCGTGCGTCTCACCCACGGCCAGCTTGCGGTGCGCGAGGCGCACTTCAGGCGCCCCACCGCCCATGCCATCGCGTCGCCGAGAGATTTGCACGGCTGCGGCGCCGTACGCGTTGCGGCCGAGTCTGTCTCGACCGACCATACGGACGAGAGGGGGCAGACGTGCTCGTCGCCGAGCACGACCAGGATTTCCGGCGTGGGCATGTGAGGATGACCGTTCGAATGTTCGTTCGTTCGCTAAAACTCGAACGATCGTGGTTCGATCCTCACAAGATTTGGGGGGTCGGATCGTCGGCGGCCTTAACGGAAACTCAACCTTCGATCGGCCAGTCGTTCCAAGGCGGTGATGCAGTCGGCGGCGCCCGTCACTGCGCGCCCCTGACGCGGCACTCGGCGAACTTCGCGCCCTCGGCGCCCGTGACCGTCGTCGCCTTGCGCCCGCCGGCGGCGACCTTGACAGCCTCGCCCGTCGCGACGCCGAGGTCCTCGCGGTCGGCGTCGTAGAGTGTGCATTCGGCGACCGCCTCGACGTCCTTCTTCGTCCGGTTGGCGACGGTAACGGAAACGTCGGAACCCTGCTTGCCAGGTTGCAGGTCGTCGACGCGGATCGCGATCGGTTCCTCCGGCACGAAGTCGGCGGGCTTCAGGTCGACGTCGGCGTCCTCCTGCGCGCCGGCGGGTCCGGCAAGGCCGATCCACGCGACGGCAAGGGCGACCGCGGCACGGCGGACATGGCAGGGGCGGGAAAGGCGATCGGTCCGCGGCATGCGGATCTCCGTTCGGGCGACCGATCGCGAGCCTACCGCGCGACGCTTGATCCTGCCTTTCGCCGAAGCCGCGCGGGATCTGTGGCGGCCGTCAGGACGGCCGCGCCAGCACGATCTCGCGGATCCGAGTCGCGAGCTCGCGCATCGAGGCCTCGGTCTTGGCGAGCACCTCGTCGGCGGCGCCCTCCAGTGTCGAGCGCTCGGCACGGGTGAGGTCCTTCGACGACAGCACCACCACCGGGATGTCCCGCCATTGCGGCTCGGCCCGCAGTTCCTTCAGGAAGTCGAAGCCGTCCATCACGGGCATGTTGAGGTCGAGCAGGATCAGGTCGGGCTTGCGCTCCCGAACGCGGTCGAGGCCGAGCTGGCCGTTGGTCGCCGAGACGAAGGCGGCGCCCTGCTTCTCGACCATCGTGGCGTAGCGCGCCAGCGTGTCGACGTCATCGTCGATCGCGAGCACAACGCCCGAACCGTCCGTTCGAAAACGGTCCATCACCTCCTTCAGCTTATCCCATTCCACCGGCTTCAAGAGGTAGTCGGACGCGCCGAGCGCGAAGCCGAGCCGCTGCTCGTCCATGACGGTGATCATCACCACCGGGATCGCGCTGAGGGCCGGATCCTCCTTCAGCTCCGCCAGCACCGACCAGCCATCCTTCTTCGGCATCGTCACGTCGAGCAGGATCACGTCCGGCACGAGGGCACGCGCCATCTCCAGCCCGGCGACGCCGTCCGATGCGGTACGGACCGCGAAGCCCTCCTTCGACAGAAAGCGCGTTACCAGTTCGCGGGCGTGCGGATCGTCGTCGATCGCGAGCACCGTCCCCGCCGGCCCGACCGCGAGCGTACCCCCCGTTGCGGGCAGCGGCTCTTCCTCGACGACTGTCACCTCCGCCGGAATGCGGATCGTGAACGTCGTGCCCTCACCGAGGACGCTGGTGGCACCGATGTCGCCGCCGAGGAGACGGCAGAAGGCCTGTGTGATCGCGAGCCCGAGCCCGGTGCCACCGAACTTGCGGGTCGTTGAGGCATCCGCCTGCCGGAAGCGCTCGAACAGTTGCTCGACCTGCTCCTCGGTCATGCCGATGCCGCTGTCCGTGACGGCGAGCGTGATCCAGTCGCGGTCGCCGTCGCTCGTTCGCTCGCCGCGCAGCGTGATCGTGCCGCCTTCTGTGAACTTCGAGGCGTTCGACAGGAGGTTCAGCAGGCACTGCCGCACCTTCACCTGGTCGGTGTGCACCTTTCCCAAAGTGCCGTCGTGCTCGATGCGCAGAGTGTTGTTCTTCTTCGCGACGAGCGATCCCACCGTCGACGCGACCTCGTCCATCACCGTCGCCAAGTCGAACGTCTCCGGGTAGACGTCCATTCGTTCCGCCTCGATCTTCGACAGGTCGAGGACGTTGTTGATCAGGCTGAGAAGGTGCCGGGCGTTGCCCTCGATTTTCTTCAGATCGGCGAGGAGATGCGTCTCGCCGAGGTCCTCGACCTCCTCTTCCAGAAGCTCCGCGTAGCCGATCACCGCCGACAGCGGTGTTCGGAGTTCGTGACTCATGTTGGCGATGAACTGGCTTTTCGCCCGGTTGGCGTTGTCGGCGTTGTCCTTGGCCGCCAGGAGCTCTTCCTCGACCGCGCGTTGCTCGGTGACGTCGGTGTTGGTGCCGAACCAGCGCAGGATCGCTCCCTCAGCGTTCCGGATCGGGATCGCGAGACTGAGGAACCAGCGGTAGGTGCCGTCGACGCCGCGAAGCGGAAACGTGTCCTGCCAGGGTTGTCCAAGCGCGAAGGCGCGCTTGTAGCCGTCGACGACGCGCTCAGCGTGGTCGGGATGATGAACCTTCTGCCATCCGAAGCCCCGCATCTCATCGAGCGTCGTGCCGGTGTAGTCGAACCAGCGGCGGTTGTACCAGAAGATCTCACCATCCGGCCGGGCCGTCCAGGCCATTTGCGGAATGTTGTCGGCGATGGCGCTGAGCTGGCCGCTCGCCTCGTCGAGCGCCGCCGTCGCCCGCAACTGCTCGGTCGTCTCGAGCACGAGGAGACCCGTGCCGCCGCGCGTGCCGTCGACGCCCCGCACCGTCGGGAAGGCGGCCGCGATGCCGACGCGCGAGCCGTCGTCGCCGAAACGGAAGCCCGGGTCGACGGTCGCCCGGCCCGTCGCCCGCGCCCGGTCGCTCAGCGCGGCGAACCAGCGCGAAGCATCGGTATCCTTGCCTTCGGGGCCGGCGATCCGCCCGAACTCGACGTTGGAGCGGGCGAGCCTGCCGTCGCGGTCGATGAACGCGATGCCGACCGGGGCGACGGACATCAGGTCGTCGAGCAGTCCCGCGCTCGCGCGGACCTGGCGTTGCCGTCGGCGGGCGAGCGCCGACAACGCCACTGCCGCGACGGCGGCGAACAGGAACAGCGCAGTCTGCACGAGGGTCAGGAACCGCTGCGCCCTCGTGTTGCCGGCGATCGCCTTGCCGGCCGCGCCGCGTTCCGCCCGCAGCGTCGCGCGACGCTCGTCGAGGACGCGCTTCCCCCGCTCCTCGACCTCCGGTGCGGTGGCCGCCTCGTAGCCGCCGCTGCGCCGAAGGCCGATCGCGTCCTCGTCGAAGGCGACCTCGCGACCGACGGCGCCGACGACGGCGTCGATGCGGGCCCGGTCGGCGCCCGCGCTCGCCGAGGCTTGGCGGAACGCGTCGATGTCGGCGTCGAGCCTGCCCTTCGCCTCGCCGTAGCTGTCGAGAAGGCTTTCGGATCCGGCCAGGACGTAGCCGCGCTGGCTGCTTTGCATGGTCGTGACGGTCGCCGCCAACTGCTCCAACGACCCGAGCAGGCCGCTCTGGAGGTCGGACGAACGGGAGCGCTCGAAGCTCGACCAGAGCGACCATGCGAAGGCGGCGACGCACAGCAGGAAGACGACCGCGACAAGCGCGGGGACGCGGCTTGATCGGCCGCTTCCGGCTCCGGTTCCGATCGGCGCGACTGTCGGCGTATCTGTTGTCAACGGTCACCCCCGGCGCTGTACGGGGCGGATGCCCGGCGCCCACAAACGCATAACCAAGCACGGCGGTTCTCCGAGGTGTGGCGGAGCATCCGTTGGGTGGGGCCCGCACTTCGTCCGGAAGGGATCGGAACGGCGGCGGCGGACGCCCTCGCGAGGCGGGTCCCGAGACCGGGAGCGGGTCGCGGAGCCCCCGAGTCTTCGCTATCTTGGTGACGGTCGTCGGCGGAGGCGTCGGCAACGGGCTTTGGCGAGGGAGAGTGCCATGACGATCGAGTTCGGCAATGCCCGGGTGCTCGTCGTCGGCGCTGCCGGCGGCATCGGCAGGGCCACGGCCGTCGCCTTCGGACGAGTGGGCGCGCAAGTCGTCGCGGCCGGACGGCCCGGCGCGAAGCTCGATGACGCCGCCCGGGAAGCCGGCGCCGAGGCCGCGGCACTCGACTTCACCGACGATGCCGCCGTCGAGGCCTTCTTCGCCAGACGCGATCCCTTCGACCATGTCGTGGTCGCGGCCGCCGCCACGAAGATTGGGCCGGTCGCGGCGCTGTCCGTCGCGGATGCGAAAGCCTCGATGGACTCGAAGTTCTTCGGGGCGTTCCGCGTCGCCAAGGCGGCGCGCATCACTGACGCGGGCTCGCTGACCTTCGTCTCGGGTTTCCTTTCGACGCGGCCGAGCGGCGCGTCCGTGCTGCAAGGGGCGATCAACGCCGCGCTGGAGGCTCTCGCCCGCGGTCTCGCGCTGGAGAAGGCGCCGGTGCGCGTCAACACGGTCTCGCCCGGCCTGATCGACACGCCGCTCCACGCGCGGCTGGGCGACGCGGACCGCGCGGCGATGTTCGAGCGGACGGCCGCCAAGCTTCCGGTCCGCCGGGTCGGTCAGCCGGACGACGTCGCGCAGGCGATCCTGTTCGTCGCCGCCAACCCCTTCGCCACCGGTTCGACCGTCACCGTCGACGGTGGCGGAACCATCGCGTGAACGAACGGTCGCTGGCTCCGATCAGCAGAGCAAACCGACCGAGCCTACTCCGATAAGACGCGGGTCGGATCGAGCCTCGCCCCTCATCGCTCATAACTTGTAGCTGCCGCTCGCCTCGATCACCTGGGCTGTAACCCAACGGCCCTCGTCCGACGCAAGGAACGCCACTGCCGCAGCAATGTCCGACGTCTCGCCGAGGCGTTGCGCATGGCGACGGACTGGTTGCACGCCGCCGTCGGCAAAAGCGCGACGCTCCATGTCTGCCTCCTCCGCATGTGGAACCAGCCAACTTTTGGACGGCTGGAACCGTCTGCCCGGCGAGGATGGGGAGCGCGAACGAAAACGCCCGCCGGGGGAGGACCGGCGGGCGTCATGCATGGCCTACGGCTGGGAGGAGGATGCCGCAGGCCGGTTCGTCGCGGCCTTGGGAGGAGGATGGGCCGGGACGAAGCTCGGGAAACTCGTCAGCGGATCGACTGGCGGGCGATCGCCGGGATGTCGGACTTCGCGATGCCGAGATCGGCAAGCTCGCGGTTCGACAGGCGGTTCAGCTCGTTCACGGTCGAGCGGTAGGAACGGTAGTTGCGAAGGGCGCGGGTCAGGTTCATCGTCTTGGTCCTAGGTCTGGCTCCCATCGGTAGGAGCCGTTTTCGTGTTCGTTTTTCTTCGACGCCCGCAACATACGCATTTCAACCGATTAGCAGGAGTGGCACGGACGCATGGGAGCCGTGCGGCCGTTCGATATGTCAAAGCGGCTCGTCAGCCGTGCGCGACGGGTCGAGGCAGTCTGGAGGAGCATCCGCGATGGCGAGCACCATGCTGATCACCGGCGCGACCGGCGGCATCGGAACGGCGCTCACCGAGCGGCTTGCGCGGGCTGGCCATCACCTGATCCTGGCCGCGCGGGACCCGGGACGACTGGATGCCCTCCGCGAGAGGGTATCGGCATACGCGGCGGGGCCGATCGACGTCGTCTCCGTCGACATGACCGACCTTTCGTCGGTGGCCCGCTTTTCCGACCAGCTCGCCGCATGGGGGGCGAAGCTCGACGGCGTGGTGCTGATGCCGCCGCAGGTACCACCCACCGGGGAGGCCCTGCCCGATGCCGCCGTCTGGGCGAAGCTCTTCAGCGACCACTTCACCGGGCCGCTCGCCCTTCTCCAGTGCGCGATCGCCGCCATGACCCCGAACCTTGCAGAAAACCGACGCGGCAAAGTCGTCATCGTGTCCGGCATCTCGTCCGTTCAGGTGCTCAGCCACTACGCCACCAACAACGTGATCCGCGCCGCGTGGCTCGCACAGGCGAAGACGCTCGCCTTCGCGCTCGGCGAGAGGGGCATCCACGTGAACACGCTGTCCTTGGGAGGCACGCTGTCGCCCCACTACGCCGACATGATCCAGCAGCGGGCCGCCGCGTCCGGTCAGAGCTTCGAGGAACGTCTCGCGGCGGAGACGCTCAACATCCCGCTCCGGAAGTATGGTTCCCCGGACGAAGTCGCGGGGGCCGTGTCGGCGCTCCTGTCCGACTTCTCCGACCACCTGACGGGAGCCAACATCATCCACGACGGCGGCTTCACCCGCGCCTACTGATCGCACGAGGGCGGCCCGGTCGAACGATCCCGACCGTCGCCGGGACTGCATCGGAAGGAGCAGATGAACGAGCCAGGCCCGCGATATCCCACGCTTCCGATCGCCGCCGCCGCCGCGCGGCCTGGCTCCTCGGCTCGCCGTTCGGCCTGGCGCTCGCCGCCGTCTGGTCGATCCTGCTGGTCCTCAGGGAACCGTTCGCCATGGACGCCGCGTCCGCAAGGGCAGAGCGGGAGGGAGGGACGTTCGGCGCCGGGCGGATGCGCCGCCTCGGACGGCTCGTCGTCGCGACCTGCGTCGCCGCGATCTGGGCCGTCTGGAGCGTCGTCGCGCTCGCCGACGGCGGCATTTGGTGAGCTCCGGCGTCCTTTCGGTTCGGTCCCCGCCGGCGGCGAAAGGGCCTCGATCGCAACAGTCAGGTGAAACCGTCGACGCGGCTTTGCTTGAGCCCCCCTCCCGTCATCGTCGATGTGACGGTGACGGGAGGGGGAACGGACGGATGCTCGACGACGCAGGTCCAGACGGATTCGGGCTCGGCTCGCCCGTCCCGGTCGCCGCGGGGGCCGTTTCCCGCCGCCATCCCGACGACGAGATCGTCCGCGGCGTGCGCTGGGGCCGTTCCGGCTGGTTGGGCAGTCCCGCCTACTGGGCCGCGCTCGCGGCGGAGGCGGATCCGGCGGACGACTACGTGCGCCGCGACGACGCGCCATGTCGCCGACGGACTGTCCGAGATCGTCATCGGCGCCGTCGGCACCGACGCCCAAGCCGACGGCAAGGCGCCCTTCCTCGACGCGATCGACCGGGCGCTCGCCTTGCAGGAGGGCGGCGTCCGCGTGTCGGCCCCGGCGCGGGACTTGGATCCCGTGAACCTCGTGCGCCGCTCCGGGCTGCCGCTCGAACTCCTCGGCCTGACGTTCTCATGACATTCGGGGCCGCACTCCTGCGGCCAATGCCGCGGATGCGGGAAGCGACTCGCGACGATCGAGGCACTGAAGGGCGGCCGCCTCGCGAGCGAGTGAACCGAGCTGGAAAGCGGGACGGCGGTCCCGACGGCCGGAGCATCGACGGGAACGATCTCCATCCCCGTTGACTCGACCACCTTCCCGTGCGTAGCTTCCCGGCCATGCGACCCTGCCCGATCCAACCGCGGACATGCGCGCGCCCCCGGCGCGATGTGGCCCCGCGCGCCGTCGCCGTCCACCGCCCCATACGCTGACCTCCGAGCCTTCCCGAGGTTGACGGACGAGCGGCGCCGCCCCGTCCGGTACGGAGCGTCGCGATGCATCCAGACCATTCGATCCGCGCGGTCGAGACGCCGCCGTCTCATCCACCCGTCGCGTCCGTCGTTCCGACCGAGGGCGGGAACTACCGCCCCATCCGGTGCCGGGGGGACGCGGTGTTCCCCTCCGCCATGGCCGTCGACGTGGCGCGCCTGCTCGACGTCGACCCCGCGGTCGAGCACTGGCGTTGCCGGGTGCCGGTCGCGGGTACGGCGCACGTGGCGGACTTCGGCGCCAGCGGAAGCCGCGGCGAGGAGTTGCTGTTCGTCGTGCCGGAAGGACGACCCTTCCCGGCGATCCATCGCGAGTCGCTGCCGCCGGGCGCGCGGTTCGTCCTCCCAGCCGACATCGATCCCGTCCGGCTCGAGAACGCCAGGGCGATCCTGCCGTTCGCCCGGTGGCGGGTGTCGCTCGACGACCGCATCCGTCTGCTTGCCGCTCTCGACGAAGAGGGCTCGGTCACCCTGGCGGAATGCCTCGGCATCCTCCGGAACACGTCGCGCCCGATCGCGGCCGTCGCGTCGCTGGCCTTGGCCCGCTTCGTCGACCTCGACCTCGACGAACCCATCGGCTCCCGGACGCGGGTGATACGGCGCGAGGCCTGACGACCCCTCGCCAGTTCCCTTTCCTCGACGCCCGGACCGCGATGCGGCCGGCGATCGGAGTTCCGTGCCATGACCATCCTCGTTCCACCGTTCGGCGAGCCCCAGCAACTGCGCGAGGAGCTCGAGCGCCTCCGGCGCCTCGTCGCGGACGTGGAGGCGCTGGCCGACGGCCGCCACCCGTCGGCGGCAATCCTGGACGACGCGCCCATCGTGGAGGATTGGGCGCTTGCCTTGCGCAGCGCACCCTGCCTGACAGGACAGTTCCAGGGTCACCCGAGCATCCGGAACGGGCAACCGGGGGTCACCTCGGACCTCTGGGTGCTCGCCCCCTCGCACGGCTACGCGCGGACCCTGTCGCGCTTCTACCGCCTCGGCCACGCCGCCGGGACCGACCGGGGGGCGCTCCAGTGACCCGGCTCGACGACTTCCAGCCGATCGACCTCGAGGACAAGGAGGGCTTGTTCATCCCGCCCGGGGCGAGGAACGTCGTCGGCAAGAACATCGTCGCCCGAGCCATTCGAGCCCGCGACCAGTACGACCTGGCGGTGAAGCGACTCGGCAAGCGGGAGGCAGACAAGCTGTTCTCGACCGTCGCGGCCGGACCGGACGGAAGGTATCCGCTGCACGAGGTCGAGATCGATCACACGACGTTGGACATGATCGTGGTCCACGAGAACGGCGCGATTCTGGGACGTCCCTACCTGACGGTACTCATAGATCGTCACACGCGAATGATCCTCGGCTTCGCCATCGGCTTCACGCCGCCCTCCTGGACGAGTGTCATGGAAGCGCTGGCGATGGCCGTCCTACCGAAGGACGACTTCCTTGCGAGGATGCGCGGTTCGGAGCTTTCGATCGTATCGGACTGGCCTTGCTTCGGGCCGCCGGACGTCCTCTTCGTCGACCGCGGGGCGGAATTCCGTTCGGCTTCGATGCGGGCGGCCGAGATGGCGCTCAACATGCGCATCGTCGATCTGCCTCCTGGCTCGCCCTGGCTGAAGGGCAAGATCGAGCGCTGGTTTCGGACGCTCAACCTGAAGCTTCTGCACCGGTAGCCCGGCACGACGTCGTCGAACGTCGGCGAGCGTCGGCGAGCGTCGGCGGAAAGGCCACGATCCGGAAGGGTCGGCCTGTCTGACGCTCGACGACCTCTGTCGTATCGTCGGCAAATGGATCGTCGACGTGTATCACCGCGAGATCCACAGCAGCACCGGACGGACGCCGCTCGAAGCCTGGAAGGACATCGACAAGGTCGGACCGAAGCTCCCGCCGCCAAGGGAACTGCTGGCGCCGCTGGTGGGCTTCACTCCCTACCGTAAGCTGCAACGCGACGGTGTCAGGTTCAATCGGCTGCGCTGGAACTCGAACGGTTTCCAAGCTCTCAGGGCGAGTTCGGACTGCCCGAAGGACGTGCTGATCCGGATCGATCCCCACGACCTTCGGACCGCGTACGTGCTCGACGAGAACACCGGCGTGTGGATCGAAGGCGAACTGCAGTCGGAATCGGAGGTCGAGAACTTGACCTTGGCGCAGTACGAGCACCTGCGGGTGAAGTCGCGCGAACTCGCTCCGGTCGACCTGGACGAGCAGCTCGACATCGCGAGGGCGCGACAGGAGATCTTCGATTTCGTCGCCGACCGCA
>NZ_VZDO01000023.1 GCF_008802405.1 Plantimonas leprariae | reverse complement strand
GTTGCTGATCGCCACCGACGAGGGCAGCGCGTCGGTCTGGTAGGCGACCGTCACATGCTTGTCGGCCGCATTCGCCCCGAACGATGCGGCCAGCGCGACCGTCCCCACGAGCGCCGCTAGAAGTCTCTTCATTCCCCGCATCTTCGTTATCCTTTTGAACCCATCACCGGCACGAACCGCCGGCTGTTTTGACAGTGCATTAGGATCGTCCGGCACGATGCGACTGCCGAGGAAAAATCTATTGGATTACTGGCTTATTCGGGAAATCCTGTATCGACATTCGTCAGGTCGCGATATCGATCCCGCCGCGGGCCGCTGGCACCGGTTTGACCCAGCCGCGATACCGGTGGCAGGACATTCGCAGCGAGTCCTGCAAAGGCTCGTCGCGCATGGTAGGGCTAGGGGTCGGCCGCTGCGTCGAGGAGACTGGTACGATGATCCGCTTGCAGCTCTCTGCGGAACTTTGCCAATCGTTGCGGAGGATCGGCCCGCCAAGCGCGCGTCGGCAAACGCGACATGATCCATGCGAACGAAAATCGGGCTCGCATCGAGCGCTCCGAAGGGGCACAGCTTTGCACGGCCGTTCAGGTCGTCTCCATCAGGACACTGAAGTTCAGCAGCGATGACCGATACCGTCCACGATTTCGAGAATTGGAAGATCCGCCGGCGGGAAGCGCTGACCGCGCCGGACGGTTGGCTGAACATCATCGGCCGATACCCGCTGCAGGACGGCGTGGCGAGCCTCGGCAGCGCGGGCGACAACGACATCGTGCTGCCCGCCGGCCCGGCCCATGTCGGCCGCCTGGAGCAGACGTCCGCCGATCGCGTGGCCTTTGTTCCGGCCGGCGGCGGCGAAAGGCTGACGCTGGCGCTCAGCAAGACGAAGCCGCCGCGCTTCACCGCCGGAGATCTTCTCCTGGAGGTGACGACGCTGAACGGCGAGAACGCCCTTCGCGTCCGCCACACCGCGTCGCAGGCACCCGGCCGTCTCGCGGCGCTGGACTACTTTCCCTTCGATCCGTCTTGGCGGATCGTCGCCGAATGGCGCGCGTTCGAGACGCCGCGGCAGCTGACCATCGATACGAGCAAGGCGATCCGCACCGAGGTCGCCGCGACGCACAGGGCGACGTTCGAGCGGGACGGACGGCACTTCGAGCTGCTCGCCACCCACGGCACGCCGCAGGCACCGCAGTTCGTCATCCGGGACGGCACCGCCGGCACCGAAACCTACCCGGCCGCCCGCTTCATGTTCGGCGAGGACGTGACCGCCGACACGGTCGTCCTCGACTTCAACCGCGCGATCAACCCGCCCTGCGCATTCACCGATTTCGCCGTCTGCCCCCTGCCTCCGCCGCAGAACATCCTGCCCATCCGCATCGAGGCGGGCGAGAAGAAGCCGTCGCACTAGGGCCGGCTCACTCCCCGAGACGATCGAGGCGCGTCCGGTCGAGCGCGTCTTCGATGCGGCCGTCTTTCATGCGAACGGCGCGGTCGCAGAGATGGGCGACGACGCCCGGATCGTGGCTGACGAGCACGAGGCTCATGCGGCGGCGCTCCTTCAGGTCCACAAGGAGGTTCAGGACGCCCGCCTGGACCGACACGTCGAGCGCCGACGTCGGCTCGTCCAGGAGCAGGAGGCGCGGCTCGGGAACGAGGGCTCGCGCGATGGCGACGCGCTGGCGCTGGCCGCCCGAAAGCTCGTGCGGAAACCGTGTCGCCAGTTCCGGCGCGAGGCCGACATCGGCCAGCGCACGCCCGACCGAGGCCTCGACGTCGGCGCGGCCGAAAAGGCGCATCGGCTCGCCGAGGATGCGGCCGACCCGATGGCGCGGATGCAGCGAGGCGTAGGGATCCTGGAACACCATCTGGATGTCGCGGCGCAAGGCTCCGCGCAGCTTGGCGCCGGGCACGAAGTCCCGGCCGAGGGCGGCGACCCGGCCGGTCCAATGCGTATTGAGGCCCGCGACGACGCGCAGGATCGTGGTCTTGCCGCAGCCGGACGGCCCGATCAGGCCGAAGATCTCGTTCTCCGCGACCGTGAAGCTCGCATCGCGCACCGCGAGGTGGGAATGCCCGCCGCGCGTGAAGCCGACACCGAGGTTCTCGACGACGAGCGCGGTCACGAAGCGGCGTCCGCGGCGACGACGGGAAGGCGCCGGCCGTGGGTCGCGGCCGACGGGCGCGCTTCCCAGAGCCCGCGCGTATAGGGATGCGCGGCGCGCGAGATGGCGGAGGCGGCGAGCTCGTCGACGATCGCGCCATTCCGCATCACCACGACGCGATCGGCGAAGCGGTCGACCCCTGCCAGATCGTGGCTGATGGTGAGGAGCGCCATGCCGCGTTCCTCCGCCATCCGCGTCAGCAGCCCCAGCACCTGATCCCCGACTTCCCGATCGAGCGCCGAGGTCGCCTCGTCCGCGATCAGGAGTTCGGGCTCGGCGACGATCATCGCGGCGATCATCACGCGCTGCCCCATGCCGCCGGAAAGCTCGGCGGGATGGCTGTCGTAGAGGCGCCCGGGCTCGGGAAGGCCGACGTCGCCGAGCGCGGCGAGAACGCGCTCACGCCGCTCGCTCCGCGACAGCTTCCCGTGCAGCAGCAGCGTCTCGCCCACCTGGTTCCCGACCGTCAGCGCGGGATTGAGCGAGAATTTGGGGTCCTGCAGCACGAGCCCCATGCGCGCGCCGCGCACGCTTCGCCAGCCGCGCCCGTCGAGCTTCAGAAGGTCGGTGGACCCGAGCCGCATCTCGCCGGCGCTCACCCTCGCGGTGGGCGGCAGGAGGTTCATCAATGCCCGCGCGGTGACCGACTTGCCGGAGCCGGACTCGCCGACGATCGCGAGGCGCTCGCGCCCGAGCGTCAGCGAGACCGAGCGGACGGCGGGCGCGGCGGCGCCCGGAAACGACACCGCGAGATCGCGGAGCGTCAGCACCGGCTCAGCCATGCCGCGGATCCAGGAGGTCGCGCAGGCCGTCCGCCACGAGGTTGAAGCAAAGGCAGGTGAGGAAGATCGCGGTGCCGGGCGCGGCCGCGATCCACCATTGGTCGAAGATCACCTGCGTGCCCTCCGCCACCATCGATCCCCATTCGGCCGTCGGCGGCCGGACGCCGAGGCCGAGAAAGCCGAGACCGGCCGCCGCGAGGATGATGCCGCCGAGATCGAGCGCCAGCCGGATGATCGCCGACGGCATGACGAGCGGCAGCACGTGGCCGAACAGCAGGCGGGGGCCGCGAATGCCGAGCATCTCGGCGGCGGCGAGATAGTCGTTCCGGCGCAAGACGCGCGTTTCCGCCCGCGCCTGACGCGCATAGGCGGGCCAGCTCGTCAGCGCCAGCGCCATCGCGCCGTTGACGATGCCGGGTCCCGCGAGCGCCACGAAGGCGAAGGCGATCAGGAGGCGCGGAAACGACATCGCGACGTCGGTGAGGCGCATCAGCACCCGCTCCGCCAGGCCGCCGAGCATGCCCGCGACGATCCCGACGCCAAGCCCGAGCGGCGCCATGATCGCGGCCACGAAGACGACGATCGCGAGGGTCGGCCGCGCGCCGTAGATCAAACGGGACAGGAGATCGCGACCGAAGCCGTCCGTGCCGAACCAGTGCGCGGCGGAGGGCGCGGCCAGCCGGTTGGCCGTTTCCTGCAGGTACGGATCGTAGGGCGCGATCCACGGCGCCGCGAGCGCCAGGAACAGGACAAGGAGAATGCCGGCGAAGCCGATCGCGGTGCCGGGCGAGCGCCGAAGCAGCCCGGCCAGCGAGAAGCGGCGCCGTTCGTCGGCCCCGAGCGCGACCGTCACGGCGCGCGGCCCCGCGAAAGGCTCGCCGCCGCTAGATCGGTGAGGCTGTTCAGCACCACGAAGCAGACGCCGATCGCAAGCGTCGCGCCGAGCACGGCGGCCGCGTCGCCGGCGAACATCGCCGTGGTGAGGTAGCGGCCGAGGCCGGGCCAGGCGAAGACGGTTTCGGTCAGCACCGCGCCTTCGAGCAGGCTCGCATAGCCGAGCGCCACGACGGTGAGCAGCGTGCCGGAAACGTTGGGCAGCGCGTGGACGAGCACGATCCGCCATTCGCCGGCGCCCTTGGCGCGGGCCGTCAGCACGTATTCCTGCCGCAACTGCTCGACGATCGCGCCGCGGGTCAGCCGCGCGATGCCGGCGAGCGAATGAAGCGCGAGCACGCTCGCGGGCAGCACGAGATGCGACAGGGCGCTGCGGAACGCGGCGAGGTCGCCGGCGCGCAGCGTGTCGAGCAGCGCGAAGCCGCTCCAGGGCACCACCGTATACTGGTAGACGACGTCGAGCCGCCCCGGACCGGGCAGCCAGCGCAGCCGCGCATAGAACAGGAGCAGCAGAAGCAGACCGAGCCAGAAGATCGGCACGGAATAGCCGACCAGGGACACGACGCGCGCCGCGGCGTCGAGCCAGCCGCCGGGATAGCGCGCGGCGAGGATGCCGAGGGCCAGACCGAGCATCGCCCCGAAGAGGATCGCGACGGTCGCGAGTTCCAGCGTCGCCGGGAAGGTGCGGGCCAGATCGGCGGCGACGCTGCCGCCCGTCGAACTCGACTGCCCGAGATCGCCCCGAAGCACGGCTCCGGCATAGCGCAGGAACTGGACGGGGAGCGGTTGATCGAGCCCAAGCGCCTCCCGCGCCGCCTCGTAGCTTGACCGGCTGGCATGATCGCCGACGAGTTGCAGCGCCGGGTCGATCGGCGAGGCCCGCGTCATCGCGAAGGTGACGACGAGCAGCCCGGCGAGCGTCAGGACGAGCGACAGGAGCCAGCGCGCGAGACCGCCCGCGAAACGAAGCTCCCGCCGGCCGTGGGGCGGGCGGGAGTTCCGGGGCGGCTCGTTCCGGTCGAGCGTCAGGCTTTGCGCCAATTACTTCGAAACCATGTCGTAATAGACCTGATCGGCGTTCAGCCCCTGGACGTAGCCCTTGACGCCGTCGCGCAGCACGACCTGATCCTTGCCCTGCAGCATGAATACGAAGGGCGAGCTCTGCTGGAGCTTGCGCTGCAGCGCTTCGTAAAGCGCCGCGCGTTTGGCAGGGTCCTGTTCCTTCACGGCGGCGGCGGTTTCGTCGCTCAAGTCCGGAATCACCCAGCCGGCCTGCTTGGCGACGGTGTTCGCGGAGTTGTCGCGGTTGATCGCGAAGGCGCTGGCGTTGGAATGCGGGTCGAAATAGTCCGGAATCCAGTAGCGCAGGGTGAACTCGTAGTCGCCGCTGCGGCCCTTGGCGTAGATGTCGCTTGGCACCCCCGGCTGGATGTCGAGTTTGATGCCGGCCTGCCCGAAGGTCGACTGGAGCGACTGGGCGATCTGGAGGAACGGCGCCTCGTTGAACACGGGGAAGCGCACGGTCAAGCCTTCCGCGATGCCGGCGTCGGTCAGGATCTTCTTCGCCTTCGCGACGTCGAGCTTGAAGGGCGTATCCTTCAGGGCACCGGGAAAACCCTCCGGCAGAAATGCCTGATGCACTTCCGACTGGCCCTGCAGGAGGTTGTCGGCGATACCCTGGTAGTCCACGAGATAGCGCGCCGCTTCCCAGAAGGCCGGGTTGCCGAGGCTCGCGTTCACCTTGGTGTTGATGAGGAGGTAGTCGGTGCGGGCGGACGGGATCGCGAGGACCTGCACGCCCTGCTTCTGCTTCAGCGCGGTGATCTGGTCAGCGCCGAGGCCGCGCGCGACGTCGGCGTCGCCCTGTTCGATCAGCAGCCGTCGTGCGGCCGCGTCCGGCACGTTGCGGACGATGACGGTCTGGAGCTTCGGCGCGCCGCCGGGTGCCTTGGCGTTGGCCGCCAGCACCAGCGCCTCGTGCGGCGTATAGGCCTGGATCGCGAAGGCGCCGGAGCCGGCCGAACGGGTCTTCAGCCAGCCGTTGCCGAAGTCGTCGTTCGCGGCATTCGGCGCGACCGTCGCTTCGTCCACCACGGAAGCGATCGGCGCGGTCAGGATGGCGAGAACGAAGGCCGGCCCGACATCGGCGGTCCAGCTCACCTTCACGTGAGCGTCGTCGACCTTGGCGATGCCGGCATCCACGCTGTTCGCCGTCCAGCCGAGCTCGTTGAGGATGAAGGCCGGCGCCTTGTTCAGCTTCACCGCCCGCGCGAAGGAGAAGATCACGTCCTCCGGGCGAACCGGATTGCCGGACGCGAACGTCGCGCCGGGTTTCAGCGCGAAGGTGATGCTCCTGCCGTCCGCGCCGATCTCCCAGGAACTGGCCAGCGCCGGCTCGATCTTCGTGCCGTCCTCCCGGTTCGGTTGCACGAGCCGCTGGTAGAGGTTGTTGAAGGCTTGCACGGTGGTCAGTTCGAAGCCTTCCGCCGGATCGAAGCTCACCGCGTCGTCGATCGACTGCGCGACCACCAGCACGTTCGGCGGCGTGTCCGCCAGAGCTACGACCGGCGCGAGAAGCGCCGTGAGGACGAGAGAGCCCGCCGCCATGTTTCGAATAAAGGCGTACATCTACAACTCCCGCACGCGTCACCTCTACCTTTGGCCGCAGGCGGTACAAGGAGGTGAACCGGATTGAACGAAGGACGGTGGCTGCTGGAACCGTCGCCCTAGCAGAAAGATCGCTCGCTCGAGCATTCGGAGCAAAAGGCCTCCTGCCATAATCCGGCTCCGAGCGGGAATATTTTGCTCTTGACGCGAGGAAGCGGCGACCCTCCTCACAAGCGCCGGTAGGTTACCGGATTTCGGCGAGGAATACGGAGTGGCCTCACAAACCGGCAATCAGCTCGGACCAGATCGGGTCGACATAAGCGGCGAAGCGCCCGTCACGACGCCGGAGCTTCGGACCGCGCGGCCGCGGGAGATCAGACGGCCGAGCGCGATGCGTTGGCGCATGCCGCCCGAAAACTGGTCTGGCCGATGCCGCTCGAACCTAGCGATATCGAGGAAGCGAACGAGCTTGGTGACGCGCCCATAGCGACGTTCGCCGATTCTGCGCCAATGTGGATGTTGTTGGCGACTCTCCGCTACGGAACCCGCGTGTCGAACTGGAACATGAAGCCGACGCACTCCCTGGTTTCGGCCGGCGTGCGCCCGTCGATGCTGGCGGTAGGAGCATGTACATACCGTGGGACCGGGGCGACGCCAGCCATTCGCCGTGTCTGATCGCTCATCTCTAGCGCTCGGCTCCCTGCCGCCTCGCGTCGAGCGCAGGCATCCGGGGTCAGGGGAAGAGAGACGCGAGCCTTGTGATTTTTTCGACGTCGTCAGGAACGTTCCCAAACGACAGCCCTCGCAGTTGCTCTGCTTTCGGCTCACAACAGCACGCAATACATGTCAGCAGAGCGACCGCCGGAATTGGTCTTGCTAATGTCTCCTCAGGCGGCGGAGGCATCAATCCGACATCGTCGTTCCGCGTGCTCTCGACTCATTCCTGCTTCTTGGGATGTCTGCGAACTGACCGTTCGGAGGCCCGGAAGCGGCCATCATCACCGTAAAGGTTTTCTTCGCATAATCGACGAAGGCCCGAACCTTCGGCGTCGGGTAGCGGCTTGACGCAAAGACGGCATGGACGGGCACTGGGGGCTTCGACCAGCCGGGCAGAACCTCCACCAGCCGACCCTCGGCGACGAGCTGGGCGGCCTGGAACCTTGGCAGGATAGCGATGCCGAGCCCGGCCGCGACGGCGTCGCGCGCCGCCAGGTTGTTGTTGACGAGGAGACGCGGGGCGAGCCGAATGGTTTCGTGTTCGGAGCCGCGGTGCAATTCCAGCTCGACGGCTCGTCCAGGCGCCCCGAAGACGACGGTGTCGTGCCCGTCGAGGTCGCGGGGCTGACTTGGCACGCCGCGCTCGGCGAGGTAGCCGGGGCTGGCGAACAGCGCGTACTCGGCCTCGCCGAGCTTGGCAGCGGTCAGGTCGGGATCGCCCAGCGCGCCGACCCGGATCGCCAGGTCGTAGCCCTCTCGCACGATGTCGACGATGCGGTTGGTGTAGTCGGCCTCGATGCGCACCCTCGGATGGTGCGCGAGGAAGCCGGCGATCCATCGGCTCACGACGCAGAGGCCGAACTCCTCGCCGCAGGTGAGTCTCAGCACCCCTTGCGGCTCGCCCTTGGCGTTCTCGGCCAGGCGGCCGGTGTCCTCTAACGCAGCGAGGATCGAGACGGCACGCTCGAACACCTCGCGCCCGAGCTCGGTCACCGTCACCGAGCGCGTCGTCCGACGCAGCAACTGCGCGTCGAGCCGGGCCTCGAGCCGCATGACCAGACGGCTGAGATGCGACTTGCGGGTCGCCAGCGTCTCGGCGGCGCGCGTGAAGGAGCCGGTTCGGACCACGGCCACGAAGGCCCGCAACTGCTCGGGATCGATTGTCGCCTGCATGAGCGACGGTATGGTGCAGACGGATCGGTTTATCCATCGCCGCCGACTTCGTAGCTCTGCGTCTCGCCGTTTGCGCATCGGCCGCGGAGAGACACGTGAAGATCGGTATCCTGAACACGGGCAACATCGGCGGCCGCCTCGCCCGGGCGTGGGCCGCAGCAGGCCATGACCTGGTCCTCGCCAAGGACGGCGAGGACCGCAAGATCGCACCCCTCCTCGCGGAACTCGGCGACCGGGCGAGGCTCGGCACGGTCCGCGAGGCCGCCGCCTTCGGCGAGGCGGTGCTGTTCTCTGTCTACTGGCCGCGGGTCGAAGCGATCGTCGATGCCGTCGGTGACGCGCTCGACGGCAAGGTCGTCATCGAGACGATGAACCCGCTGAACGTCACCGCCGAGTTCAAACACTTCCACGACCTCGACTTCATGCGGAACGGCTCGACGGCCGAGGACCTGCAGCGTCGCCTGCCGAAGGCGCGGATCGTCAAGGCGTTCAGCACGCTGGCGGCGCCGGTGCTGGAAGCTGCGGCATGGGCGGGCTCGCCCTTGCCGGCAAACGTCTTCTACGCCAGCGACGACGACGAAGCGGGACGGGCCACGCGCGGCCTGATCGCGGATGCCGGGTTCCGACCGATCAACGTAGGGCCGCTCGTTGCCGCCCGGCAGATCGAGCAGCTCGGGGTGCTCCTGCATCACGTCGCGGATCACGAATACGGCGGCGACGCCGACCTCGTCCGCTTGGCGCTTGCGGTCGTCGAGGCGAACCCCGGCCCCGTCCTGCGCGAACGGGTCGTCTGAAGACGTCCGCCATTGACCGAAGCCAGCCATACGAAGGACAACTCAATGTCGAAGCCACTGAACGGGAAGGCCTCCCTCGTCACCGGCGGGTCGCGCGGGATCGGTCGCGGGATCGCCCAGCGCCTCGCCGAGGATGGCGCGACCGTCGCGCTGACGTACAACACCAGCAGGCAGGGCGCCGACGAGACCGTCGCCGCCATCGAGGGATCCGGCGGTAGGGCCTTCGCGCTCCAGGCGGACCTTGCCGACGCACGCGCCATCCCGGCGCTCTTCGATCTGCTCGACCGCGAATTTGATGAGCGTACCGGGAGCAAGACCATCGACATCCTGGTCAACAACGCCGGCAACTCTGGCTGGGGCGGCCTCGCCGATGCGACGCCGGAGGCTTGGGACACGATGGTCGCGGTCCATGCCCGCGCGCCGTTCTTCCTCGTCCAGTCGGCGCTCGGCCGCCTTCGCGACGGCGGCCGCATCGTCAACGTCTCGTCGGGTGCTGCCGCGCGGGCGATGGCGGCGGTCCCGATCTACTCGATGGCGAAAGCGGCCATCAACAACCTGACCCATGCGCTCGCCATCGAACTAGGAGACCGCCGCATCACGGTGAACGCCGTCGCGCCGGGCTGGGTGCGCACCGACATGAACGCCGCCGTCCGCGAGAGCGCCGACATGGTGAAGGCGATCGAGGCCGACACGGCGCTCGGTCGCTTCGGCGAGCCCGCCGACATCGCCGCGGTGGTGGCGTTCCTTGCCTCCGACGACGGCCGCTGGGTCACCGGCCAGGTCATCGAGGCCAGCGGCGGCTACAAGCTCTGAGCGCTCGCGCAGTCCTCAGCCAGGCGCGCTTTCCTTCCGTCTAATATCAGCGCGCGAAAACTCCCGCATCGCGATCAGGACGGGCATCAGGCCACGACCCGAAGCGGTCAGCGCGTATTCGACGCGCGGCGGCTGCTGGCCGAAGTCCCGCCGCGCAATCAGGCCATCCCGCTCGAGCTGTCGCAGGTGCTGCGTCAGCATCTTCTGCGAGATGCCGGGAATGTCGTGCAGCAACTGCGACGTCCGTAACGTCGGTGCGGCGAACAGGCGAAACAGGATTGCGAGCTTCCAGCGTCCGCTGATCATGCCGAGAACCTCGGTCACGTGTGCGGCCGAGCCGTCCGGGCCGAGGCAGACGCTTCGCTCCTCACGCTTCACGGGCACTTCGAGGTGCGTAATGGACTCGCGCATCGCCTTGTCTCCATAAGCGCCCGCCGCAGCGCGAGGACGACGTGATGGACCTGAAGATCGATGGAAGGGTGGCGCTGGTCACCGGCAGCAGCAAGGGCATCGGCGAAGGCATCGCTCGCCGTCTTGCGCAGGAGGGCGCGATGGTTATCGTCCACGGCCGGGACCAGCTCAAGGCTGAGCAGGTCGCGCACGACATCGTCGCGGAGGGCGGACGCGCGCGTGTCGTGACGGGCGACCTCACGAACGACGACGAGGTCGCGCGTCTCGTTGGGCAAGCTGAGGGCCTTGCCGGCCCCGTCGAGATCCTGGTCAACAACGCCGGCGGCTCCGGAGCGACGGAAGACTGGACCACGACGCGGCTCGAGACGTGGGCGAGCGGCTACGACCGCAACACCCTCGCCGCGGTCCGGGTGATCACCCGCGTCCTGCCGGGGATGCGCGAAGCCGGGTGGGGGCGGATCGTCAACATCTCCAGCCTCGCCGCCTGGCTGCCGCCTGCCGGACGGCCGGACTATTCCGCCGCCAAGGCGGCCATGGCGGCGATGGGCGCCTCCTTGGCGAAGGCTGTCGCCGGCGAGGGCATCACCGTCAACACGGTCTCGCCGGGGACGATCCGGAGCGAAAGGCTCGAGGCCGCCTTCCGCAAGACTGCCACCGATCGGGGTCTGCCGGTTGATGCGCCGTGGGAGGAGGTCGAGCGGGCGGCGCTTCCGATGTTCGCGGCGGTTCCGATGGGCCGTGTTGGAACGCTCGAAGAGATCGCCGATGCGATCGCCTTCCTCGCCAGCCCGCGGGCCGGCTACATCACCGGCATGGACCTTCGGATCGACGGCGGGGCGTGGCCGGGGCTCTAGCATCCCGCACTGCCCGACATGACGGCACATTTTTGATTTCGCCTGACGGCAAACCACCTTTGTACTCAGATGCCGGAAGCGGAAGTCATCCACCTCATCGGGTTTCGGCCCGAATTCGAACTACAGAGCTGGGCAGAAAGGCGAAGATTCATTTTCGGATAAGGCGGTGGCTGAGCCTCTAGTTGGAAAGGCGCTGTTTATTCCACGATCGGGAAAGTAAAACGACGGCGCACCTTTCCGGCAGAAGCGCGTGCGCGGGATCGTCAGCGCAGGCTTATCGGCGATCGAGTTCGACCAAGGCTTCCAGCAGTGTGCCGCCCGGCCGGCCGGCCTCGCCGAAGAGCCGGTGCTGCACCTCGATCGCGATCGGGAACGCGGCACGCAGCGTTTCCAGCCCCTTGACCGTCAGCACCACGCTCTTGGCGGTCGCGTTTCCTTCCGCGGCCGATCGGGCGATCAGCGCCTTGCTTTCCAGCGCCTTCAGGACGTTGGACACCTGCATCACGTGGATGTCGCCGGCGCGGGCGAGTTCGGCCTGGCTTGGAACCTCGCCCTGCTTGCGCGTCCAGGCGGCGAGCGCCAGAAGCGTGAACTGGAGATGGGTCAGATCCAACGGGCGGAGCGCCTGCTCCAGTTCCCGCTCGTAGCGATGGATCACCCGCCACATGACGAAACCGATCGCGTTGCGCGGCGAGCCGAGCGAGGCTGTCTCGAACAGATCGAACAAGTCGGCGACGTCGGAGGGCATGCCAAACGTGTAGACAAGATCAGCAAAGATCGGAACACCTACAGTGTAAATGCATTTACGCTGCGAAGGAGTTCGTTAGATGGCATGCAAGCTCGACATCGCCTTCTGGAACTACGACCGCACCGAAGCGCTGCGCGATGGCATCCATGTCGGCAGTGACGACGGCGGTGGTGGTCCGGTAGCGGTCGAGCGGCACGCCGAGATCGAGCAGGCCGCGGCAGATGCCTTCGATGATCTCCGGCGGCTCGAGCATTTGCGGCGTGACCCGAAGCAGCCAGTCGAGAAAGCTGAGCGTCGCACGGCGCCGATCCTCGCCCAGAAGCAGCAGCAGATCTGCCGATGCCATGTCCTGGAGGTCGTGAGCAGACGATCGAGCGTCAGGGGCCATCCGCTTCTCCGTCGCGATTTCGATGAATTGTCCCGGCTTTGCGACTGTTGATCGGAGGTAGGGCGCCGCCTCCGACGGCCTGCTGTTAGCCTGGTGCAGCGCTGCAGCCATACCATGGACCGATCAATGTGCCGGGGTGAGACTTTCGGTTGCTTCCCAAAGCTCATGCGCTCGCTTGGGATCCATCGCATAGGAACGGACACCTTCCGACGATCTTGGATCGTCGTTCACGTCAGCGACATGGCAGTCCTCGCAATACCTGCCGCCAATCTCGTCCGCGTCGGCGACGAACGCTGCCCAGACGCTGGTGGCGGCACCTTGTGCCGGACTCTTCCAGCTGAACCTCGACGCCGCTTCAGGTTGGGCATCCACCAGCTTCTGTGCCGTCTCCGTCAAGACGGCACCTGGATGAACCGCAGTCGCCCGGATGCCGCGGTGACGATGACGTCGATCGAACTCCACCGCCATCAAGATCAGGGCAGTCTTTGAGCGTCGGTAAGCCGTCAGGGGATCGTAAGTGCCGCTCTCGGGCTGCAAGTCTCCTGGGCCGACATCGGCGCCGCGATGTCCGGCCGATGAGAGGACGACGAGCCTGCCTGCCGGTGCAAAGAGCGTGTGTAACTCGTTCACCAGAACGAAATGGCCGACGTAATTGGTGCCGAGCTGCGTCTCGAAGCCGTCTACCGTAGATCCCTCCGGTACCGCCATTATCCCGGCATTGCAGATCATGACGTCAAATGGCTTCGCCCGTCTCCGAAGCTCGATCGCGCAACTCCTCACGCTTTCCAGCGACGCGAGATCAAGCTCGATCAGTTCCAGACGATGGAAATCCTGCCGGCCCTCGCTCATTCCCAACGCGATTCGAGCTTTGTCGATGTTGCGCACGGCACCCAACACCGTGCCGCCCTGATCCAGGATCGCACGCGCTGTCGCGGCGCCGACGCCGGCAGAAACCCCAGTGATCAGCACGCGCTGTCCACTAAGATCGCGTCCTCGAAGCACATCGTCTGCGCTGGAAGATGATCCAAGAAGCATAGGGAATTCCTTCCAGCCTGCCGACGCTCGATGAGTTTGCTGTCTTCAGGAAGATCGGCATTCCGGCAGTTCGGCAAGCCGCGTCGCAAATTCCGTCGCCATCCAATCGATGAAAACGCGCAGTCGCGCCGAGACGTGTCGTCTGTGCGAGTAGACGACGTGTACCGGAAGGGGCGGTGGGGGGTAATCGCCGAGCACCTCGACGAGCGTGCCAGCGAGGAGATCGTCCCGCACGCGATACCGTGGCACCTGGATGAGGCCGAGCCCCAGACGCCCGAGGGCAACATTGCTTTCCGGGCTCGTGACCGTCGCTATCGACGGGAGGGCAATGGGGACGATCTTGTTTTTGACGGTGAACCGCAGCGGCATGGCTTCATCCTTCGCGCCCGAGAAACCGACGGAACGGTGCCCTTGCAACCTGTCCGGACGAGTTGGCAAGCCGAAGGTCGCGACATAGGCCGGACTGGCGAACGTCCCCTTGGTCATCAAGGCAATCTGCCGACCGATCGCCGAGCGATCGGACAAGGATCCGCTTCGCAGGAGGCAGTCGACGCCATCGCGGACCAGATCGACGCTCTCGCCGCCCTCGCTCAGGCGAAGCTCGACTTGCGGATAGGCTGCAATGAACCGGTGGAGGCCAGGGAAGATGAAGTGCCGCGCCAGCGAGCCGTGCAGATCGACTTTGAGAAGGCCCTTCGGCGGCCCGGCTCCGAGTCCCGACTCGACATCCTCGACGTCGGCGAGGATCGACAGGCACTGCTGGTAGTAGGTCTCGCCTTCCACCGTCGGTCGGACCTGCCGGGTCGTCCGCTGCAGGAGGCGGACACCCAACCGCGTCTCCAAGTCCTTGATGCCCTGCGTCGCCGTCGACCGCGGCACCCCGAGGTCAGCCGCCGCGGAGGAGAAGCTCTGCCGTTCCACGATCCGGACGAACAGCCGCATGGCATCGAAGCGATCCATCCCGATTGTTCCTGCAACGGAATACTGATGGCGTGACAGCAGCATTGTTTGCGCCGGTTGGCCAGCCTAACGTCCAGCGCTCGCTAGGTTGTCGACCGATCGCAAGGACGGCAGGGGATGAACGACGCGGGAGCGCAGCGCGGATCGACCTATCCCTATGCATACCGCGTCCTCCATGCGGCCATCGCCCTGATCGTGCTGACGCTGTTCGCCATGCAATACGTCCGGAAGCCGTTCGGCGACGAGGTCAACGACACTGTCCGCGAGTTGCATAAGTCGCTGGGTCTCGTGCTTCTTGTGCTGATCGTGCTGCGCATCGTCCTGCGGTCGCGAATGGCCGGGCCGCGCCCCTTTCCCGATCCGTCCCGTTTCCGCGAAGTCACGGCGAAGCTGGTGCATAAAACACTCTGGGTCCTGATGATCCTGGTTGTGGATCGGCGAGGGGTCTTAATGCCGATCGGCGCGCTAAACAGCTGATCTTTTTGATCACCAAGGTCTCTGACCCTGACGCCGATTTACAGTCGAGACGCTGGCCGAACTTGCCCTCGAGAAACGCGTCCTGACGAAGGGGACGCTGGAGGCCTTCGCGCGCGGGCACGGGCTCGCGATGGAGCGCGAGCGGGGGGCGGAATGCGAACCCGAAGCGGAGCAGCCGGGATGATAGGGCAGTGTCGATCTCAATCTGCGTTTCCACGGCATAAGCCTGCGACCACGTTCGTCGCTCTCGAGCGGCTCTGGACCGTGGCGGCGGCTGCACCTGACACGACCCGGTCGCAGCCGCCGGCACATCCATCGGCGTAGCCCGAGACGATCGCCGCACGACCGCGACCGACACAGCCGCCTGCGCCGGGCGTCCGGCATCCAGTGCCGGACGCCCGGCGTAACGCACGACTCAGCCCTTTCCCACCGAACAACGGAGACGACGATGCAGATGGACTTCCTCACCGATCTCGATGAGGGGGACGACGGCGGTGACGGCGACGGCGACCGATCGGTCGCCGACGCCCGCTGCGACGAGACCGACGCCCGCCGTCTGGAGCGCACCGGTCGCTACCGTGTGCTGCGCCGGCTGGAGCACCGCCCGGTCCGACACGACGCGCCGCGGTCGGACGGGCACGACCTGAAGCTCGGCGTCGTCGTCGACACCGAGACGACCGGCCTCGACCCGCGCCGCTGCGAGGTGATCGAGATCGCGGCGGTCGCCTTCACCTACGACGACACCCGCATTCGCGACGTCGTCGGCGTGTTCGAAGCGCTCGAGCAGCCCCGCTGCAGCCTGTCGCCGCCCATCGTCCGCCTGACCGGCCTCACCGACGCCGACGTCAAAGGCCGCGCGATCGACCGCGCCGCGCTCACCGCCTTCGTCGCGCCGGCCGACTTGGTGATCGCCCACAATGCCGGCTTCGACCGGCCGTTCTGCGAGACGCTCGCGCCGGTGTTCGCGGCGAAGCGCTGGGCCTGCTCGGCGACCGACGTTGGCTGGAAGGATCTGGGCGCCGACGGCGCGAAGCTGACGCACCTCCTCGCCGAGGTCGGGCTGTTCCACAGCGCGCACCGCGCGCTCACCGACTGCTTTGCGCTGCTCGAGGTGCTGGCTGCGCCGAAGTGGGGCGGCCGGAACGGCGCCTTCGCGCGGCTCGTCGCGGCGGCGAACCTCGAGACCTACGAGATCCGCGCCGAGCGCACGCCCTACGACATGCGGAGCGTGTTGAAGGAGCGCGGCTACCGGTGGTCGCCGGGCGCGGACGGCAAACCGAAGTGCTGGATGAGGACCGTCGGCGAAACCGCGCTCGGTGCCGAGATGCACTGGCTGCGCTACGAGATCTACCGCGACGAAGACATGCCCGTCGTTCGCAAACTCGGCGCCGCCGACCGGTTTAGAAAAGACCGTGCCAGCTCCCGTCCTTAATAATTTTCGGTCGATATTTATAACTCCTGATGGACCGACGCTGTTGGCTCCTGGTCGTCCGCTGGTTCCTTGCAACGCGAACGTATCACCGTGCAGCGATACAAGTGACGATCTCGCCACCGGATACCACTGCGGCGGGGAGGTTCTGCCCATGTGTAATCGCTTGCGCTCGAGCGTAGATTGGCTGCGTGACAGATTGTGCTACTACGGTAGCATGCTACAAGATCGGTGCAACAGATGGTCAGCTTGATGTGACTGAGCCGACTTCGGTTTCCAGCTTCGGCATCGGCTGGACCGCAAATGATTCGAACGCTTTCGCGCCGCGCGCTGCGCTTTTGCGCTCGCGCCAGTCGGGGATTGCCGCATACCTGCCATTGGCGACCGCGCATACGTAGCGCTGGCGCTCAACGCGCGGGCGCAGCAAGCTTCTTACATATGACTCATCCACGGGGCGCCCATTTCTTCGCTGGATTTCGCCCAACAGAAGGCATGGCAGGGCATCGATCAATTCCCGCTTCGTCATTGCAGGCAGATCGGGTGTCCGTTGCAGGCGGACCAACAACGCGGCATACAGCATCCCGACGACGAAGTTGCTGAAACGGCGGGGCGAGAGTGCTTGGATCTCGCGCAACCGTTCGTCAGTGATAACGAGTGTGTTGGGTGTTCCCCCCGTACCGTTCTTACGGGCGCCGCCCTTGTTGACGATCGCGAACGTTGTGAGGTGCTGCAACTCATGCAGCAGCTCGGCATTCTGATGCGTGAGCTGTTCCAAGATATCGTGCTGCGCTCTAAGCTCCTCGCGCAGCGCTGCTAGTTCACCGCCGAGCGCATCGATACGCGATACGACCGTGTAGGTACCCGTCGTCAATACATGCGTCTCGATCCTCTGATCGATGAAATCCGATAGAGTATCGATCAGTTGACGGCGTTGGGCTCGATTGCTCGATGACGCTCGGGGAGCGCGGACCGCGTAGCTTTCCTCGTCAGGACGGTTCCTTTTCCAGGCCGCGAGGATCGGTTGGATCGTCGAAAGCGATGCTCCCGGTCCGTCCGTCGCGATCATGTCCGCGCGGACCTTGCGAAGGGTCGGTCGTTCTCCGCGCGCAGCGATCCGCTCCATCGCGGCGAGAATGCGCCCTGCTGATTTGACTGACATCGATCGAGCGGTCCTGTATCAGTTTCGATACATAATACGCTTTGTTTATGGGATACGATACCGTCAAACCCTTAGCTGTTTGGTAGCGGAACATTGTTGGGATCGGGTTCATTGGGCGGTCAGGGAGCACGCGTGGCGGTTTGACGATTCGGGCCAGCGCGTTTCAACCCGGAGGGTCCGCTGATGCTCTCGATCCATCCGAATGCCCGCACCACCCCGCCTGTTCGCGCCGAGATCGCCCGCTCGCACGAGCGCTCCGGCGTACTGGCCCAGCGCTACGGGGTGTCTGCCGAAACCATCCGCAAATGGCGCAAGCGCGGTCCAGCCGACTGCCAGGACCGCTCGGCGCGCCCCACAAGCTGCCATGGCGCGCCAGCGAGGAGGAGCGCGCCATCGTGTGCGCGCTGCGCCGCGCCACCGGCTTTCCACTCGACGACCTCACCTTCGTCGTCACCCATTTCCTGCCGCACCTGAACCGAGATGCCGTCTACCGCATCTTGAAAGCGGAGGGACTGAACCGCCTGCCGCCGGCGGATCGAGCACGCAAGCCGCATGGTACGTTCCGGGACTATGAGGTCGGCTTCGTCCATCTGGACATCAAGCACCTGCCGAAGCTGCGCGACTGCGATGGCGCCACGCGCAAGCGCTACCTCTACGTCGCCATCGACCGCGCCTCGCGCTACGTGCACTTGGCGGTAAAGGACGACGAGACCACGGCCTCGGCGGCGGCCTTCTTGGCGGAGGCGCTGGCCGCCTTTCCCTTCCAGGTCATGCACGTGCTCACCGACCGCGGCTCCTGCTTCACCGCCGACGCCTTCGAAGCCGCCTGCGGCCAGCACGGCGTGCAGCATCGCAAGACGCGCCCCTACACGCCGCGCACCAACGGCATGGTCGAGCGCTTCAACGGCCGCGTGCAGCGTGAAGTGCTCGGCATCACGATCTACAGCCATCACAACCTCGAAACCGTGCTTGCCGGCTTCAACCAAGCCTACAACGGCCGGCGTCAGCGCGTACTCGACGGCCTCTCGCCCGAGATGGTCCTGCGCCAGCGCCTCGAAGCCGATCCCGCCTTAGCCAATCCCGGCTACCGACCGCCTAAACCCAGCATCCTACAACGCGCCCTCCGCATCGTCGCAGACGCCAAGGAGGTTTCGCATCCAGACAGCTAGCCGAGGCGATGCTCGACGTGGCGACCTTGCGGGAAGCGCTGGGAAAAAACTTCTGACACCTGGGGCACGGAGAACCGCCGTGAGCTGGGCGATCGAGAAGAAGGGCTACTCGCAGCGGCGTGCCTGCACGCTGATCGGCATGGAGCCGAAGACGTATCGCTACGCCTCGACGCGGAGCGACGATGCGCCGGTGCGGGCGCGCCTGCGCAGTTTGGTCGGCGAGCGTCGCTGATTCGGCTACCGGAGGCTTTTGATCATGCTGCGCCGGGAAGGGCTCGACCTCAACCACAAGAAGCTGTTCCGCCTCTACCGAGAGGAGCGGCTGTCGGTGCGCCGGCGCGGTGGGCGCAAGCGGGCGCTCGGCACCCGAGCGCCGGCCGCCATACCGCAGGAGCCCAACCAGCGCTGGAGCCTGGACTTCGTCTCCGACACGCTGGACGACGGCCGGCGCTTCCGCATCCTGGTTGTGGTCGACGACTGCACGCGCGAATGCTTGGCGCTCGTGGTCGACACCTCATTGTCCGGCCGGCGCGTTGCGCTCGAACTCGACCGGATCATCGAGTTCCGCGGCAGGCCGCTGATGATCGTCTCGGACAACGGCACCGAGTTGACCTCGCATGCCATGCTGCGCTGGCAGGAGGAGCGCGGCGTCGACTGGCACTATATTGCGCTCGGCAAGCCGCAGCAGAACGGCTTCGTCGAAAGCTTGAACGGGCGCTTGCGCGACGAGTACCTGAACGAGCATCTGTTCCGCAGTTTGCCGGCGGCGCGAACGATCATCGAAGCGTGGCGGGTCGACTACAACACCTGCCGCCCCCATACGAGCCTGGGCAGCCTCACCCCGAACGAGTTCGCAACCCGGTCCAGACAGGACCAGATCCAGAACGGATCCTGGTTATGAACGGGGGCATCCAGGGGGCAAGGTCACTGAAGATCGAAACAAAAAAGCCGGCTCAAAAAGCCGGCTTTCGTCACTCGTCCGCCGGTGCGGCGGTGATCATACTGCATTTGGACGCGAACCTTGGTTCATCGTCATCCTCGCGTTGCAGCGAACCGCATCCGAGGCTTCCCTTGGCCGCTTGTGCAGCGGTAATGGTTTCGAATGTCGCAAGTTGCGTTCGCCGTCAATCGCAGGCTTGCAAGAAGGTTAACATCTGATCCGTTGGGCCGTTCAAATGCTTCCCGTTACCGGCTCTTCAGCTAACAGTCGCCTCCGAGTTTGACCACCATTTCTTTCCCAATGTGGAAATTCTTTCTGAACCACCCAAGGCAGCAAGCGCAACGGGAAGGGTTCGAGATGCGCGGTGAAGCAATCGACCTTTTGATATGCCTCCAGCATCAGCCGAAGCTTCGCTGCGGACGCGTAACGCTTCTCCGTTTCGCCCTTCGCCGCGTGCCCCAGCACGTCGGCACGGACTTCCGCCCGAGCGCCTTCCTGCTTCGTCGTGTTGCTCCAGCCGTGGCGAAGCGCATGCAATAGCCGAGCCCAGAGGAGCTCATCCTTCGGCAGGGCTTTCCGGGTGCTCTGCAACTCGTCGTACAGTCGATCGCCCGGATCGTTGTTGCCAGCAGCCTTGTAGAGATCCGGAAACACCATCGAATAGCCAAGCGCCCGGATGGCCTCGACGTACTGCATAAAGCCCAGGCGAAGCGCTTCGGGCGGGATCGGCAGAAGGCGCTGCGACGCCCTGTTCTTGATTCGGCGCAGAGTCTGCTTGCGGATATGGAAAGCCGGGATGTCCTCGATCGTGACGACGTCCTCGACCAGCAGGCCGCACACCTCATGACGGCGCGCGCCCGAATAGGCGAGGATGATCGAGGCGAAGTAGGCACCGCGGTGGAAGCGCTCCGGGCCGGGAACGTTCAGCCTGTCGAAGCGCTTGGCGCCGACAAACACTGGAGTACGGAACAGCGCCTCGATCTCCTTCGGCTCTGGCTTCGGCGACTCCGTTCGCGCATCGTCCTGCGGCTTGCGCGGGCGTAGCTTGTCGAGCGCGAGCGGTTGGAGAACATAGCCTTCGGCGGCAACGCTCGTCAGGAACGACTGCAACGCGCCAAAATGCCTGATAATGGTCTTGTCCGACAGCCCGACCGTCTCGCCCTTCGCACGCATCGCCTCGCCGAGGCAGCGCAGTTCGGGGACGGGCAGGGCACGCATATGGGCGCTCTGTCCGTAGCGCGGCGGCAAGACATCGACGAGATCGCGAAACGCCGCGATGTGCGCCTGCGCAATGCCAGCCGACGTTTCCACGCCGAAGCTGGCGAGAAGGCCAAGAAACAGCTTGGCCGTTTGACGAACTTGCGCGGCGGTCTTTGTGGTCCAGACCTGCGACTTGATCTGCCGCAGAGACACCTTCTCGACCACCAACAGGGCATCGGCGGCAAGGTTCAGAACGTTCGCGATGGGGTCGGCTTCGTGCTTGTCCGCCGCTAGTAAGGCTGGAACGATCGCCTGATGAGCCTTCTCGGTCGGAAGCCTGATTGTGGCTGCCTCATTGGCAGGCGCGGCCGATGGTAGGGGAAGAGCGTCTGCCGCCCGAAAATCTGGCATCACCGCGCCGTGCAGAAGGTCAGCTTCCTCCGGTCGTTGCTCGCCGTAGCGCCGGTCCGTCGCATTGAACGCAGCAGCACGGGCGCGAAACAGCTCGTCGAACGCCCGCCGCCGGTTCATTTCGTCAGGTTCGGCTTGCACAGCGCGGATACGGTCGTCGATGGCATCGATCGCGGACGGGCGGCGATGCATCTGCTGCTCGTGCTGGACGTTCTCACCGATCCAGCGAATGTCGCAGTCGGCGAGGTCGGCCGCGACCAGCATACGGCGGGCAGGGCAGGCATCGTCGAAGCGCAAGACCCGATGGCGTCCGAAAAGGGCGAGCAGGCGCCAGACCCAGCCCATGATCCGGTCGAAATGCGCCTGCTGGTTCGGATCGAAATCGTCCAGGCGCCGGACGCGGGACGCCAGATCGTCCAGCTGATGCAGTTGCCGCGCGACCTCGTTCTGGAAGATGGCGGTGACCTGCTGACGCGTCAGCGTCGACACGAACGGCATGCGCAACAGCTCCATCCGGTCGGCGCAGGCCAAGCTCAGCCGCCGCGCCGTGGCCGAATCGTTGGTTCGAAGACTGATGGTAACATGCGAGGCGCCGACGCCGCCTCGCATCGTTGAGGGCAGGCGAGCGCGGAAGTAGAAGCGCGCGCCGCGACGGATCAGATAAGGGCCGATCGGCACGATGTGATACACTCCTGTGCGACAGGAATGCATCCGTCCTTCACCTCGACGCTTATGCGCGGAGCTGCGGCAACAGGATCAACAGCTTGACGAAGATTGGCTGGGGGACCTGGATTCGAACCAAGACTAGCGGAGTCAGAGTCCGCTGTTCTACCCTTAAACTATCCCCCAGCAGGGCGCCGGGCCGCCGTTCCGCAGCCGAGCGCCGCCTATATATCGACCGAGGCCGGGATTGCAAACCCTTTCCGTCGTGTCGCGACAGGCGGACGAAACATCGGCCCGACCGGTCGAGGGGCTCTCCTGCGTGCGCCGCCGGCGGGGCTTCCCCTTGTGCTCGAACGCGGGGTTGGTAAGCTTCGGATCAACTGCGTTTCAAATCATGGCGGAAGACAGGCGTTTCGCCGCGACCGCCGGAAGAGGTCAATTGAATATCGATGAGGACGATCAGAACACCCGTTTCGCTTCGAACCTGACGCGTGATGCCGTGGAAGGACCGGCCGGCCGGGCGGACGGCGCGGCGTCGCATGTCGCCGGTCGCATGGAGACGGTCGGCGGCGCTGCCGGCGAAGGCTCGGGCAAGGTCTTGACGAAGCGGCAGCGGCGCCGGCGGCGGAGCGGGAGCCCCGCGGCCGGAGTTGCCGATGCGTCGCCCCTGCCGGCGATCGGCTCGGAGCAGAAGCGCTCAGCCCGGCGGCGGAAGCGCGGCCACCGGTTCGCGCCGCCCGCAGCCGGCGCCCATGCGTCCGCGAGGACGCCAGGCACGGAGCGGCCCGCCAGGGCAGAGCCGCCGCGGTCGGCCGACAACTCGAACCGACGGAGCTTGCCTCTCAACGGGGAGGCGAAGGCGCAGGCGGCCGGCCGCGACGAAGACCGGCAGCGCTTTCCGGTCTATGCCGCCCTCGACCTCGGCACCAACAACTGCCGTCTGCTGGTCGCGACGCCGACGCGGCCGGGCCAGTTCCGCGTCGTGGACGCCTTCTCGCGCATTGTGCGGCTCGGCGAAGGGCTCGGCCGCACCGGGCGACTCGCCACCGGCGCGATGGACCGGGCGCTCGCGGCGCTGGCGATCTGCGCGCAGAAGCTCGCCGCGCGGGATGTCGCGGGCTCGCGCCTGATCGCGACGGAAGCCTGCCGCTCGGCGGCCAATGGCGAAGAGTTCATCGAGCGGGTCGAGCGCGAGACGGGCCTGCGGCTCGAGATCGTCAGCCGCGAGACGGAAGCGCGGCTCGCGGTTTCGGGCTGCGGTTCGCTGATCGACCGCGGCGCGAAAGGCGCGGTGCTGTTCGATATCGGCGGCGGCTCCACCGAGATCGCGCTCCTTGATCTGCGGCACACCAATCCGCGCCGTCTGTCGAACGCCATCATCGCCTGGACGTCGCTGCCGGTCGGGGTCGTGACGCTCGCCGAGCGTTACGGTGGCCGCGACGTCCCACCGGAACTGTTCGAAACCATGGTGGAGGACGTGCTCTACCGCATCCGTACCTTCGGCGGGCGCGACCGGCTCGGCAAGCTCGTCGGCACCGAGGCCTTCCATCTGCTCGGCACCTCCGGCACGGTCACGACGCTCGCCGGCATCCACCTCGACCTCGAACGCTACGACCGGCGGCAGGTCGACGGTCTCTGGCTCAACGATGCCGAGGTGGATCACCTCATCCGGCGCATCGCCGGCTGGAGCTTCGCCGAGCGCGTCGCGAACCCCTGCATCGGCTCGGACCGGGCCGATCTCGTGATCGCCGGCTGCGCCATCCTCGAAGCGATCCGCCGCGTCTGGCCGGCGCCGACCTTACGCGTCGCCGACCGGGGCCTGCGCGAGGGGCTCTTGACCGAGATGATGGCCGCCGACGGCGTCTGGCGGCGCGGGGCGCCCGGGCGTCCGCAAGCGGCGGCCGTCGCGTGAGGGGCCGGGCATGACCGCGAAGGGACGCGGCGACGATCGCGGGCTGACCGTCCGCGTCCAGAAGAAGGGCAAGCTGAAGGCCTCGTCGCGGGCCTGGCTGGAGCGGCAGCTCAACGACCCCTACGTGCGCCGCGCGAAAGCGGACGGCTACCGCTCGCGCGCCGCCTACAAGCTGATCGAGATCGACGACCGCTACGAGCTGCTGAAGGCCGGCATGCGCATCGTCGATCTCGGCGCGGCGCCGGGCGGCTGGACGCAGGTGGCGGTGGAGCGCTGCGGCGATGCGTCGGGTCGCGAAATCCGTGTCGTCGGCATCGACTACCTGGAGATGGACCCGGTGCCGGGCGCGACGATCCTTCAGCTGGATCTCCTCGACGATGCGGCACCGACCCGGCTGATCCAGGAACTCGGCGGCGCGCCGGATATCGTCCTGTCCGACATGGCGGCGCCGACCACGGGCCATCGCCGCACCGATCACCTGCGCACCATGCATCTCTGCGAGGTGGCGGCGGATTTCGCCGTGTCGGTTCTGAAGCCCGGCGGGCATTTCCTCGCCAAGACCTTCCAGGGCGGCACGGAGAACGAGCTCCTGGCCAACCTGAAGCGGCATTTCACCAGCGTGCACCACGTGAAGCCTCCGGCGAGCCGCGAGGATTCCGTCGAGCTCTACCTGCTGGCGAAGAGCTTCAAGGGGCGGCGGCAAGAGGCGGCGGACGAGGGGTAGCCGCTACTCCGCCGGCACGCGCCGTTCGGTCGCCGCTGCCGCCACGCGGTGTCCCGCGACCTCCGCGCCGGCTTCGTGCGGCAGCAGGAGGAACGGCGCGGAGGCGAGCGCGGAGATGCCGCCGACGATTAAGAACGCCGTTGTGAAGGTGCCGAGCGTCGGCACCTCGGTTCCTTGCATCACCATGCCGGCTTCGAGGATGGCGCCAGCCGTCGCGACGCCGGTCGCGATCGCCACCTGCTGGAAGGCGGCGAGCAGCGCCGTCGCGTCGCTGGCCTTCTGCTTCGGCACGTCGGCGAAGGCGAGGGTGTTGATCGAGGTGAAGAACAGCGAGCGGAAGAAGCCGCCGGCGAGCAGGAAGACGATCAGGAACGGCATGAAGATTTCCGGCCGGTAGACGCCGATCAGCGCCGTGAACATGCCGCCGACGACGCCGGCGCCGAGCAGGGTCGAGCGGAACCCGAAGCGGCGCAGGATCGGACGGGCGAGGAACTTCATGCCCATCGCGCCGCCGACGGAGGCGGCGCTGACGAGGCCGGACTGCAGCGGCGTGAAATGGAAGCCGAGCTGCAGCATCAGCGGAAACAGGAAGGGGACCGCACCCGCCCCGATGCGGAATACCGCGCCGCCGATCACCGCCGCGCGCAAGGTCGGGATGCCGAGCATCGCGAGGTCGATCACGGGCCGCGTCGCGCGCCGGGCGTGGCCGACATAGAGGACGGCGAAGATCGCGCCGACGAGCACCATGATCGCGCCGAAGACAGGCGGCAGGGCGGGGAGCGAGACGACGGAGAAGCCGAAGACGATGCCGGCGCAGGCGAGGCCCGACAGCGCGAAGCCTGTCCAGTCGAAGGTGATGTCGGCGATCCGCTCGACATGCGGCAGGAAGCGGGTCGACAGCGCGATGCCGGCGATGCCGATCGGGATGTTGATCAGGAAGATCCAGCGCCAGTCGGCATAGGTCGCGATCGCGCCGCCGATCGGGGGGCCGACGAGGGGGCCGATGAGGGCAGGGATGGTGAACCAAGCCATCGCCGAGACGAGGTCGCCCTTCGGCACCGCGCGGACGAGGAGGAGGCGGCCGACCGGCGTCATCATCGCGCCGCCCATGCCTTGCAGGAAGCGCGCGAAGACGAAGGCGTGCAGCGAGCCGGCGAAGGCGCAGGCGATCGAGCCGGCCATGAACACGACGATCGCCAGGCGGAACACCTCCTTCGCGCCGAAGCGGTCGGCCATGCGGCCGGAGATCGGGATGAAGATCGCGAGCGAGACGAAGTAGCTGGTCAACGCCAGCTTCAGCGCGATCGGGCTCGTGCCGATGTCGCGCGCGATGGTCGCGAGCGAGGTCGCGATCACGGTCGAGTCCATGTTCTCCATGAACAGTGCGACGGCGAGCACGATCGGGACGATGCGTTGTTTCACGTGAAACCCTTCGCGACAGGAGGGCGACGTCGTGAGCCGTTCGAAGCCGAGCGGAACATGGCGCGGTTGGAGAAACGTCCTCTTGAACCCGTCGGCCGCAAGGCGCAACGGGTTCGAGCCTTCACGCTTGGCGACGCGCCTCAACTCGCCGTGTTCGTGTCTTGTCGCACCGCGGGCCTTGATCCAGTTCGCCCGCACGGAAAATCGGGAGCCGGGAGCGATGGGCGGGACGATCGGGCGGGGATCGGGCGGGATACACCGCCGGGCCGCGATGAAACTTGCGGGCGGCCTCGGTGTCCTCGCGGCCGGCGCCCCCTATTTCGCCCGCCAAGCCGAAGTCCAAGCAGCGGAGACGGGAATGCAGGAACGGCCGGAGCCGAAATGGCGCCGCTTCAAAGTGGGCGACGCGGTCGTCACGATCGTGCTCGACGGCCTCAGGCCGGGCGACGGACCCTATCCGACCTTCGGAGCGGACCAGAGCGAGGCGGCGGTCGCGGAACTGATGCGCGCCAACTTCCTGCCCGAGAAGCGCTTCGTGAACGGCTTCCTGCCGGTCTTCGTGGAGACCGGCGGCCAGCTCGTCCTGTTCGATACCGGCATGGGACCGATGGGCCGCGCCAACGGCATGGGCCGCTTGCGCGAACGGATGGGCGAGGCCGGCTACAAGCCGGAGGACGTCACCCTGCTCGTCCTGACCCATCTCCACGGCGACCATATCGGCGGGGCGATGGAGGAAGGCGGCCCGGCCTTCCCGAACGCGAAGCTGGCGCTCGGCCGGGCGGAATACGGCTGGTGGACCTCCGACGAGGCGAAGAACGGCGAGCGCAAGGACGGCGCGGCGCTGGTGGCGAAGAACGTCACGCCCCTCGTCGACAAGGCGAGGTTCCTGAGGCAAGGCGACGAGGTGCTGCCGGGCATCGTCGCGCACGAGGCCTTCGGTCACACGCAGGGTCACATGATCTTCGAGATGACGTTCGGCGGCAGAAAGCTCTGGCATCTCGCCGACACGTCGAACCATTACGTCGCTTCGCTGCAGCGGCCGGACTGGCGGGTCCGGTTCGACCACGTGCCGGAGCAGGCGACCGCGACGCGCAAACGCGTCTTCGGCATGGTGGCGGAGAAACGCGAGCCGTTCGTCGGCTATCACATGCCGTTCCCCGGCATCGGCTTCGCCGAGCAGACGGGGGAGGGCTTCCGCTTCGTGCCGGTGACCTACCAGTTCGACGTCTAGTCCGCTTCCAAAGACAAAGCCCCCATGCTAGGGGCCGGTGCCAATCCTCCGCCGCCGGATGTCGAAGACGCATCCCGGCGGCGTTCGTTTAGGAGCGGCACATGGCGCGCATCATCGAAACCGCGACCGGCGCATTGGCGCTGACCTTCGACGACGTCCTTCTGCAGCCCGGCCATTCGGAGGTGATGCCCGGCGCGGTGGACGTCCGGACGCGCATCACGAAGACGCTGCGCCTGAACCTGCCGATCCTCTCCGCCGCGATGGACACGGTGACCGAGTCGCGGCTCGCCATCGCCATGGCGCAGGCCGGCGGCATCGGCGTCATCCACCGCAACCTCTCGCCGGAGGTTCAGGCCGAGGAAGTGCGGCAGGTGAAGAAGTTCGAATCGGGCATGGTGGTGAACCCCGTCACCATCGGCCCGGAGGCGACGCTCGGCGACGCGCGGACGCTGATGGATCGCCACCGCATTTCCGGCATCCCGGTCGTGTCCGGCAACGGCGGTGGGCCGGGCGTCCTCGTCGGCATTCTCACCAACCGGGACGTCCGCTTCGCGACCGACGACCGCCTACCGATCCACGAGCTGATGACCAAGGAAAACCTCGTCACCGTGAGGGAGACGGTCGGGCAGGAGGAGGCCAAGCGCCTTCTTCACCAGCACCGCATCGAGAAGCTGCTGGTCGTCGACGAGGCGAACCGCTGCATCGGCCTCATCACGGTCAAGGACATCGAGAAGTCGCAGCTGAACCCCAACGCCGCGAAGGACGGGCAGGGGCGGCTGCTCGCGGCGGCCGCGACCAGCGTCGGCGAGGACGGCTTCGAGCGCGCCGAGCGCCTGATCGACGCCGGGGTCGACCTCGTCGTGGTGGACACCGCACACGGCCATTCGCAGCGCGTCCTCGACGCGGTGATGCGGGTGAAGCGCCTGTCGAACCACGTTCAGGTCATCGCCGGCAACGTCGCGACGCCGGACGGGACCAAGGCGCTGATCGATGCCGGCGCGGACGGGATCAAAGTCGGCATCGGTCCGGGCTCGATCTGCACGACGCGCATCGTCGCCGGCGTCGGCGTGCCGCAGCTTTCCGCCATCATGGGCGCCTGCGAGGCGGCCGACGCCGCCGGCGTGCCGGTGATCGCGGACGGGGGCATCAAGTATTCCGGCGACCTCGCGAAGGCCTTGGCCGCCGGCGCGTCCGCCGCGATGGTCGGCTCGCTGCTCGCCGGCACGGAGGAAAGCCCCGGCGAGGTCTACCTGCACCAGGGCCGCTCGTTCAAAGCCTATCGTGGCATGGGCTCGGTCGGCGCGATGGCGCGGGGCTCCGCCGACCGCTACTTCCAGGCGGAGGTGCGCGACACGCTGAAGCTCGTGCCGGAGGGTATTGAGGGTCAGGTGCCCTACAAGGGGCAGGTCGCCGCGGTGCTGCACCAGCTCGTCGGAGGCCTGCGCGCGGCGATGGGCTACGTCGGGGCGGCCGATCTCGAAGCCTTCCGCGAGAAGGCGACCTTCGTGCGGATCTCCAACGCGGGCCTGCGCGAAAGCCACGCGCATGACGTGACGATCACCCGCGAGAGCCCGAACTATCCGGGCGTCGGGCTTTGAGGATGATCGGCAACCTCGCGATCTTCTGGCCGATGGTCGCGCAGGCCTTCCTGACCTTCGCGGCGTATTTCGTGCTCCTGTCGCGTCGCCGGACGGCGGTCCGCGGCGGCGGCGCATCGCTGGACACGTTCCGTACCGCCGGGACCGAGCCGGCGGACAGCGCCTCGGCGTCCCGCAACGTCGCCAACCAGTTCGAGCTGCCGGTCCTGTTCCACGCTGTCTGCCTCGCGCTCTACGTCACCAACGGCGCGAGTTGGCTCGCGGTCGCGCTCGCCTGGATCTTCGTGGTCTGCCGCCTCGTCCACGCTTTCGTGCATCTCGGTTCGAACGCCGTCGCGCAGCGTTTCCAGGCCTTCGTCGCCGGCTTCGTCGTCCTGTTCGTTCTCTGGATCCTGTTCGCGCTCCACCTGCTCGGCGTCGCCTGATCACGCTGGCCGCCCGCACAGGCTCCGCCGCACGACCTCCGCCAGGGCCTCGATGTCGCGCCGCCGTGTCGACGAGCGGCGGAAGGCGAGCACCAGCGTGCGGGACGGCTGCGGGTCGCGGAACGGCAGTACCTCGATGCCGCCAGCCGCGGTTTCGGCTTCGATGGCGATGGCGGGGATCAGCGTCGCGCCGAGCCCGCCCGCAACCATCCTGAGGATCGTCGCGAGGCTCGTCGCGCTGAGACTGGCGAAGCGGCTGGATTCGGCGAGCTGGCAGAGCTTCAGCGCCTGGTCCCGCAGGCAATGGCCTTCCTCCAGCAGGATCAGCGGCTCGTGCGACAGGGCCTGCACCTCGACATGGTCGCCGAAGCGTCCGGCCTCACGGGCCGGCACCGCAAGCCAGAACGGGTCCGCGCCGAGCTCGATCCAGTCGAGACCGGCCGCGTCCAGCGGCAGGGCGACCAGGGCGCAGTCCAACTCGCCCGCTTGGAGATCGGCGACGAGCGCGGCCGTCAGGCTCTCGCGGATGGCGAGATCCAGTTGCGGGTGATCGTGCGCGAGGCGCGGCAGGAGCCGCGGCAGCAGATAGGGCGCGACCGTCGCGATGAGGCCGAGCCGTAGGCGGCCGGCCAGCACGTCGCCGGGCCGCTGCGCCAGCGCTTCCAGCTCGCGCACCTCGGCAAGGATCGCGTCGACCCGTTGGAGGATGCTGCCGGCTTCGGGCGTCGCCGCGACGCCGCTCGCCCGGCGCTCGAACAGCCGCAGGCCGAGCACCTCCTCCAGCGCGGCGATCTGGCCGGACAATGCCGGTTGGCTGACGTTCAAGAGCCGCGCCGCCCGGCCGAAATGCAGCGTCTCGGCGAGCGCCTGAAAATAGCGAAGCTGTCGCAGCGTGATCATATCGATCGGATAATCCGATCGACGCGGTTTGAAAATACGATTGGAAGTTATCGGTCGAATCTGTTGGAACGCTTCCAATTCCAAAGCGTCCAGCGAGGAGATTCGAGATGACCGATAAACCGAGGCTGACGACCACAGCCGGCGCGCCGGTATCCAGCAACCAGAATTCCAAGACGGTCGGCCCGAACGGGCCGGTGCTGCTGGAGGACTACCAGCTCATCGAGAAGCTGGCGCACCAGAACCGCGAGCGCGTGCCGGAGCGCGTCGTTCACGCCAAGGGCTGGGGCGCCTACGGCACGCTGACCGTCACCGAGGACATCACGCGTTATTCGCGCGCCAAGCTGTTCTCCGAGGTCGGCAAGAAGACCGAGATGCTGGCGCGATTCTCCACTGTCGCCGGCGAGCAGGGCGCGGCCGACGCCGAGCGCGACGTGCGCGGCTTCGCGCTGAAGTTCTACACCGAGGAGGGCAACTGGGACCTCGTCGGCAACAACACGCCGGTGTTCTTCGTCGCCGACCCCTACAAGTTCCCGGACTTCATCCATACGCAGAAGCGGCATCCGCGCACGAATCTCCGCTCGGCGACGGCGATGTGGGACTTCTGGTCGCTCTGCCCGGAATCGCTGCATCAGGTGACGATCCTGATGTCGGATCGCGGCATCCCGGTCGACCCGAGCCGCATGAACGGCTACGGCTCGCACACCTTCTCGCTCTGGAACGACAAGGGCGAGCGCTTCTGGGTGAAGTTCCACTTCAAGACGAAGCAGGGCCACAAGACCTTCACCAACGAGGAGGCCGAGGGCGTCATCGCGAAGTCGCGCGAGAGCTACCAGGAAGCCCTCTACGGCATGATCGAGGATGGGCGCTTCCCGGCATGGGATTTCTACATCCAGGCGATGCCGGAAGCGGAAGCCGAGGAGTTCGAGCGGAAGACCGGCTGGAGCGCCTTCGACCTGACGAAGGTCTGGCCGCATTCGCAGTATCCGCTGATCAAGGTCGGCGTGATGGAGCTGAACCGGAACCCGGAGAACTACTTCGCCGAGATCGAGCAGTCGGCCTTCAACCCGTCGAACGTCGTGCCCGGCATCGGCTTCTCGCCGGACAAGATGCTGCAGGGCCGGCTGTTCTCGTACCCGGACGCGCACCGCTACCGCATCGGCACGCACTACGAGTCGCTGGAGGTGAACAAGCCGCGCTGCCCGGTGCACCACTACAACCGCGACGGAACGACGCCGTTTGGCCTCAGGACCAACCCGGACGCCTATTACGAGCCGAACTCGTTCGACGGCCCGGTGGAAGACCCGAGCGTCGAGGAGCCGCCGCATCGCTATTCCGGCGATGTGGGCCGCTACGAATACCGCGCCGAGGCGGACCACTACTCGCAGCCGCGCGCGCTGTTCGCGCTGTTCGACGAGGCGCACCGCCAGCGCCTGTTCAAGACGCTGGCCGGCGCGATGCAGGGCGTGCCGCAGTTCATCGTCGACCGGCAGCTCGCCCACTTCGACAAGGTCGATCCGGCCTACGGCGCGGGCGTTCGCGAGGCGCTGGCGGAACAGGGCAAGGACGACGCGCAGGCGAGCCTCACCACCAGCCATGCGGCGGCGGCGGAGTAGGCTGCTTAATAATAAGCGACATTGGAAAGGCCGGGAGCGATCCCGGCCTTTTGCCTTCGCAGCCACTGTTTGCGCTGCAGGTCGGTCTAGCCTATCATCTAGCCAGATAATGGGGTCGACCATGGGCAATCTTTGGACCTTGCAGGATGCGAAGAACAAGTTCTCGGCAGTCGTGGAAGCCGCGCAGAACGGCAAGCCGCAACGCGTGACCAAGCGTGGCGTCGAGGCGGTCGTGGTACTATCGACCGCCGATTACGAGCGATTGGTTGCACTCGATGTCAAAGCGGACGACGATTTCCTGAATCATCTGCTTAACGCTCCAAAACTTCCTGATGACTGCCAGAACCTCTTCGATCGGGAAGATCCGTTCGAACTACAGGGACGCGAGATCGATTTCCGCGACTGACGCATGTTCCTTCTCGACACGATGGTCTTTTCGGAAAACTTCAAAACCCGTCCAAACCCGGATGTCGTCGATTGGCTGCGGCAGACGGGGGGCGGGCCCCTACGTGTGAGCGTTCTGACCTTCGGCGAAGTGGCGGCGGGCGTCGAAAAGCAGCGTTCGAGGGACGTAAGGGCGTTTCAGCGACTTTCCGACTGGCTCGACAGAACTCGGAGGGATTACGAAAGGCGAACGCTGCCATTCAGCACCGAGATCGCTCTCCGTTGGGGTGCACTTTCCATGCAACTCAAGCGGCGCGACCTCGATCTGTTCATCGCCGCGACTGCGCTTGAACACGACCTAACCGTCGTCACCCGCAACGTCCGGCATTTCGCGCCGACCGGTGCGAAGCTCTTCAACCCCTACGAAGCCTGATCGATTGACCATCCTATCGATAAGACCGCGCCGGAAGGCGACACCATGCGCCTAGGCGGGCGGCTCGCCGCCGCGGTCGAGGTGCTGGACGACGTGGCGAAGCGCCATCGCCCCGTCGCCGACGCGCTGAAGGATTGGGGCCTGTCGCATCGCTTCGCCGGCTCCGGCGACCGCTCGGCGATCGGCAACCTCGTCTACGATGCGCTCCGCCGTCGCCGCTCGTTCGGCTGGCGCATGGGCAACGACTCGCCGCGCGCCCTCGTCTTCGCCGCGCTTGCGGAAGGCTACGGCATGGCGGCGGACGCGGTCGCCGCTGCGCTGGAGGGCGACCGCTTCGCGCCGAAGCTGCCGAGCGCCGCGGACTTCGAGCGCTTCAGAACCGTCGATCTCGCCAAAGCGCCGGACGCGGTGCGCGCCGACGTGCCGGACTGGCTGGCGGACGAGTTCGCCATTTCGCTCGGGCCGGAGTGGATCGCGGAAGCCGCCGCCTTCGCCGAACGCCCGCCGCTGGACCTTCGCGTCAACGCGCTGCTCGGCAACCGCGAGGAGGCCGCAGCCAAGCTCGCCGAGTTCGGCGCGGCGGCGACGCGGCTGTCGCCGCTCGGCCTGCGCATCCCGCCCATCGCCGGCGCGGGGCGGCATCCGAACGTCCAGGCCGAGGCCGTCTTCCAGATGGGAACGGTCGAGGTGCAGGACGAAGGCTCGCAACTCGTCTCGCTGCTCGTCGGCGCGAAGGCCGGCGAAACGATCCTCGATTTCTGCGCCGGGGCCGGCGGCAAGACGCTGGCGCTCGCCGCGGCGACGGCGGGCGAGCGGCGGATCCACGCCTTCGATGCCGACCGGCGCCGGCTCGCGCCGATCTACGAGCGGCTCCGCCGCGCCCGCGCCGAGAGCGTCGAGGTCCACAGCCGCACGGGGGAACTCGAAGCGCTCGAGGGTGCTTGCGACCGCGTCCTCGTCGATGCGCCCTGCACCGGTTCCGGCACCTGGCGGCGGCGGCCGGATGCGAAGTGGCGACTGTCCCGCTCCGCCCTCGAGAAGCGGACGGCGGAGCAGGACGCCGTTCTGGACAGCGCCGCGCGCTTCGTGCGGCCGGGCGGCGGGCGGCTCGCCTATGTCACGTGCTCGGTGCTCGCCTCCGAGAACGGCGCGCGCGTCGAGGCCTTTCTCGCGCGGCACCCGGACTTCGCCGTGGAAGACGCGGGCGCCGTCTGGAGGGAGGAACTGTCGGACGTCCCGCCCGATTTCCTCAACGTGCCTGGAGGCGGCGGGTCCGGACTGCTGCTGACGGCGCGCCGGTCCGGCACCGACGGCTTCTTCTTCGCCCGGCTGGTGCGGCGATGACGCTTCTGTCGATCCGCTCCGCTCTTCTGCTCGGCCTCATGATCACGCTGGTGCTCGGCGGTGGCATGGTGATCGGCCTGTCGAACCCGCCGGGCGACTGGTACGCCGCGCTGGCGAAGCCTTCCTTCACCCCGCCGGACTGGCTCTTTCCGGTAGCCTGGACGCTGCTCTACGTGCTCGTCGCGGTCGCCGGCTGGCTGGTTCTCCTCCGCGGACCGGCGCTGGCCTTGCTTCCCTGGGCGGTGCAGCTGGCGCTGAACTTCGCGTGGTCGCCGACTTTCTTCGGCGCGCAACGGATCGGCTTCGGGCTCGGCGTGATCGCCGCGCTGCTGGTCGCGATCCTTGCCTTCCTCGCTGCCACCATCCGGCAGAACCGTGCGGCCTTCGCCTGTTTCGTCCCCTACGGCGTCTGGGTCGCCTATGCCACAGCACTCAACCTTTCGATTTTGCGGCTGAACTGAAGCTGGCGGCGGCCGGAAAGGCGCGTTGACAGCGGGCTTCGCCCAACCTTAACTTTTTCGCGTTGCGGCATTTGAGGGGATGACGCGAAACATGATGAAATCGCTTGCGCTATCGGCGGCGCTTGCCGTCGCGTTCGCCTTGCCTGCGGCCAAGGCCGACAGCATCGACGACGTGAGGTTGATCGACCTCTGGTCGTCGCAGAAGCAGGTCTGCAAGGAAGGCGACGAGAAGAGCCCGGACACCTGGATGGCCTGTGGGCGCTCGGACGCGTTCGCCGCCATTCTCGCAGCCCGCGGCATGTGCCTCGATTCCGGGCAGGACGTCTGGCGCGTCGGCAACCACGCGACGATGGTCGGCGGCGATGCCCGCTGGCGCTGCTCGCTGGTCACCAGCTGATCCGCCGCAGGCCCGCACGCGGATGAGTGCCGGCGGCGACTTCCGGGACGACATCGTTCAGGGCGAACTCGGCGGTCGCCGCGTCCTGTTCGTCATGGCGGCGGACGCCGAATACGGGCCACGGCTTCGCGAGCGCATCCGCCCGCTGATGACCGGCGTCGGCCCGGTGGAAGCGGCGCTCGGCACCGGCATCGCGCTGCAGGCGCTGGCGGCGGCCGGGCGGTTGCCCGACCTCGTCGTCTCGCTCGGCTCCGCCGGCTCCCGCACGCTGGAGCAGGGCGCTGTCTATCAAGTGGCTGGCGTTTCCTGGCGCGACATCGACGCTTCCGCGCTCGGCTTCACCAAGGGCGTGACGCCTTTCCTCGACCATCCGGTCGAAACGCCGTTGCCGACCCCGATTCCGAGCATTCCCGCGGCGCGGCTGTCGACCGGCGCCGACGTGGTGACGGGACTGCGGTATCACGAGATCGATGCCGACATGGTCGACATGGAAACCTTCGCGGTCCTGCGCGCCTGCCAGCGTTACGGCGTGCCGCTGGTGGGCCTCCGCGGCGTCTCGGACGGCGCGGCCGACCTCCACCACTACGACGACTGGACCTCGCTGCTCGGGGTTCTGGACGAGCGGCTGGCCGACGCCGTCGACCGTCTCGGCATCGCGCTCGAGGCCGGCTTGATCTGAGGCTTGCGAAGCGGCGAGAGCGCTCGTAAAGGCTCGCAATGACCGCGCACCCAGACACCGTCCTCATCGTCGACTTCGGCTCCCAGGTGACGCAGCTCATCGCGCGGCGCGTGCGCGAGGCCGGCGTCTATTCCGAGATCGTGCCGTTCCAGTCGGCCGAGGACGGCTTCGCCCGGCTGCAGCCGAAGGCGGTGATCCTCTCGGGCTCGCCGGCTTCCACTACGGAAGAGACCTCGCCGCGCGCGCCGCAGGCGATCTTCGATGCGGACGTGCCGGTGCTCGGCATCTGCTACGGCCAGCAGACCATGTGCGCCCAGCTCGGCGGCCGGATCGAGGGCGGCCTCCACCGCGAGTTCGGCCGCGCCTTCGTCGAGGTGAAGCGTGCTTCGCCGCTGTTCGACGGCGTCTGGGCGGAGGGCACGCGCCATCAGGTCTGGATGAGCCATGGCGACCGCGTGACCGCCCTGCCGCCCGGCTTCGAGATCGTCGGCGTCTCGCCCGGCGCGCCCTTCGCCGCGATCGCCGACGAGGCGCGGCGCTTCTACGGCGTGCAGTTCCACCCCGAGGTGGTGCACACGCCCGACGGCGCGAAGCTGATCTCGAACTTCGTCCACCGCATCGCCGGCCTTTCCGGCGACTGGACGATGGCGGCCTTCCGCGAGCAGGCGATCGAGGAGATCCGGCAAAAGGTCGGGCGCAACAAGGTGATCTGCGGCCTTTCGGGCGGCGTCGACTCCGCCGTCGCGGCGGTGCTGCTGCACGAGGCGATCGGCGACCAGCTCACCTGCATCTTCGTCGACCACGGCCTGATGCGGCAGGGCGAGGCGGAGGAAGTCGTCGGCCTGTTCCGCGGTCACTACAACATCCCGCTCGTCCACGTGGAGGCGGCCGACCTGTTCCTCGGCGCGCTGGAGGGCGAGAGCGATCCGGAAAAGAAGCGCAAGACCATCGGCCGGCTGTTCGTCGAGACCTTCGAGGCGGAGGCCGCCAAGCTCGGCGGGGCGGAGTTCCTGGCGCAGGGCACGCTTTACCCGGACGTGATCGAAAGCGTGTCCTTCACCGGCGGGCCGTCGGTGACGATCAAGTCGCACCACAATGTCGGCGGCTTGCCCGAGCGCATGAACATGAAGCTCGTGGAGCCGCTGCGCGAGCTCTTCAAGGACGAGGTCCGCGCGCTCGGCCGGGAACTGGGCCTGCCGGAAAGCTTCGTCGGCCGCCATCCGTTCCCGGGGCCAGGCCTCGCGATCCGCTGCCCCGGCGCGGTGACGCGTGAGAAGCTCGACATCCTGCGCCAGGCCGACGCGATCTATCTGGACGAGATCCGCAAGGCCGGCCTCTACGACGCGATCTGGCAGGCCTTCGCGGTGCTTCTGCCGGTGCAGACGGTCGGCGTGATGGGCGACGGGCGAACCTACGAATATGTCTGCGCGCTGCGGGCCGTCACGTCTGTCGACGGCATGACGGCCGACTTCTACCCTTACGACATGGAGTTCCTAGGGGCGGCGGCGACGCGCATCATCAACGAGGTGCGCGGCATCAACCGCGTCGTCTACGACGTGACCTCGAAGCCGCCCGGCACGATCGAATGGGAATGATGCGCCGAGCCGCATCCGCACCGACCTGCCCGGGCTCGGTTTGACAATGTTATAATATCACATTAAGCCCCCATCCGAAGCCGGCGGCAGTCGCGGCTTGGCTGTAGGCGGGTGCGATGGCGGCGGACGGGGATCGATTCGGGCGTTCGACGCTGATGCAGCCGGCCCACCGTCGGCTGGGGCTGGCGGCGGCAGTACTGCTCGTCCTTTGGCTCTGCATCTTCTGGTCGCTGGCGCTGGCGTGAACGCGACCGTGCTTTCGCTGCAGGACGTGACGGTCGCCTATGGGCGTCATCCGGCCGTCCACCACCTGTCCGGCGCCTTCGCGAGCGGCAGCCTCACCGGCATCGTCGGGCCGAACGGGGCCGGCAAGTCGACGCTGCTGAAGGCCGTGATGGGACAGCTTCCCTTGTCGACCGGCCGTATCCGGCGCGAAGGGCTGCGTCCCGCCGACATCGGCTACCTGCCGCAGGCGGCCGAGATCGACCGTTCCTTTCCGATCAGCGTCGGCGACATGGTGGCGCTCGGCGCCTGGCGGCATGTCGGCCTGTTCGGCGGTCTGACGCGCCAGGGCACGGAGGCGGCGCGCGCGGCGGTCGCCGCGGTCGGGCTCGAAGGCTTCGAGCGCCGGCCGATCGCCGAACTCTCCACCGGCCAGTTCCAGCGAGTCCTCTTCGCTCGCCTCGTCCTGCAGGATCCGAAGCTCGTGCTGCTGGACGAGCCGTTCGCTTCGATCGACGCTCGCACCACGGCCGACCTTCTCGCGATCATCCACCGCTGGCACGGCGAGGGGCGCACCGTCGCCGCCGTCGTCCACGACATCGCGCAGGTGCGCGAGTATTTTCCCCAAACCCTGCTGATCGCGCGTGAGCCGGTCGCCTGGGGGCCGACGGCGGACGTGCTCAGCACCGAAAACCTGCGTCAAGCGCGGGCCATGGCCGAGGCCTGGGACGACGACGCCGCGTTGTGCCGCGCGCCGGAGCCGGACCGGGCGGTGGCAGCGTGATGCTCTACGACTTCGCCGTCGCGCCGTTCGCCGACTACGGCTTCATGCGCCGCGCCCTCGTCGCCTGCCTCGCGCTGGGGCTTGGCGCGGGACCGGTCGGCGTGCTCCTCGTCTTGCGTCGGATGAGCCTCGTCGGCGACGCCCTCAGCCATGCCGTCCTGCCGGGCGCGGCGGTCGGCTTCCTCGTCGCCGGCTTCTCGCTGCCGGCGATGGGGCTCGGCGGCTTCGTCGCCGGACTCGCGGTCGCGGGGCTCGCCGGGTTGGCCGCCCGCGCGACAGCCTTGAAGGAGGATGCGAGCTTCGCCGGCTTCTACCTGATCTCGCTCAGCCTCGGCGTCCTGATCGTCTCGTTGCGCGGCTCGAACATCGATCTCCTCCATGTCCTGTTCGGCACGATCCTCGCTGTCGACCGGTCGGCGATCCTGCTCATCGGCGCGATCTCGAGCGTGACGGTGCTGACGATCGCGCTGTTCTACCGGCCGCTTGTCGCGCAGTCCGTCGACCCCGGCTTCCTTCGGGCGGTCGGCGTGCGCGACGGCGTCTTCCACTTCCTGTTTCTGCTCCTCGTCGTGCTGAATCTCGTCGCGGGCTTCCAGACGCTCGGCACGCTGATGGCGGTCGGGCTGATGATGCTGCCGGCCTCCGCCGCGCAGCTCTGGGCGAAGCGGCTGCCGGCGATGATGGCGATCGCCGTCGGCGTGGCCGTCGTGTCGGGCTGGCTCGGCCTCGTCGTCTCGTTCCACTTCGGGCTCGCCTCCGGCCCGACGATCCTGCTCTTCGCCGGCGCGATCTACTGCCTGTCGCTCGTCTTCGCCCCGTCCGGCGCGCTCGCCCGGCTTCGGCCCCGCCGGCGCCACCGCACCGCCTGATCCTCGACCGCAAAGGAGAACGTCCATGACCCTGAAGCGCATCGCTCTCGCACTCGGCTGCGCGACGGCCCTGATGGCGGCGACGCCCGCCGCCTTCGCCAAAACGCTCGACGTCGTCGCCTCGATCAGCGTCCTCGGCGACGTGGTGAAGGAGGTCGGCGGCGATCATGTCGACGTCACGACGCTGGTCGGGCCGAACGGCGACCCGCACGAATACGAGCCCGCTCCCGACGACGCAAAGCATCTGAAGGCGGCCGACGTCGTCTTCGTCAGCGGCATCGGGCTGGAGGGCTGGATGGACCGGCTGATCACCGCCTCCGGCTACGCCGGCCAGCCGGTGGTCGCTTCGGCGAACGTCAAGCCGCGCGAGATGAGCGAGGAGGAAGGGCACGACCACGCCGCCGAGGGCGCCGACCACGACCACGAACAGGACCCGCACGTCTGGAACGACCCGAAGAACGTCGAGAGCTGGGTGGAGGTGATCGAGGCGGCGCTGGCGAAAGCCGATCCCGAGGACGCGGCGAGCTTCAAGGCGAATGCCGAGCGCTACACCGCCGAACTGCGCAAGCTCGATGAATACGCCAAGGCCGAGATCGGCAGGACGCCGAAGGAGGACCGGAAGATCCTCACCAGCCACGACGCCTTCGGCTATTTCGGCGACGCCTACGGCGTGACCTTCCTCGCACCGCAAGGTCTCTCGACCGAAACGGAGGCCTCCGCGCAGAACGTCGCGCGGCTGATCGACCAGATCAAGGCCGAGAAGATCACCACCTATTTCTTCGAGAATTCCAACGACCCGCGCCTCGTCCGTCAGGTGGCGGAGGCGACCGGCGCGAAGCCCGGCGGCGAACTCTACGTCGAGTCGCTGTCGGCAAAGGACGGGCCGGCTCCGACCTACCTGAAGATGTTCCACTACAACGTCGATCAGATCGTCGCGGCGCTCGCCAAGACCAACTGAGCGACGGTTCGGAGGCGCGGAGCCTGTGGCCGCCGCGCCTCTCCGTCCGGGCAAGATCGACCGCGTCGGGCTTCCCAGCGACCGTCTCCTCTGCATATTGCGCCATGCAGAGGGGCAGGGAGGAAGGCCGATGACGATCAAGGGACCGGGCATTTTCCTGGCGCAGTTCGCCGGGGACGCGGCGCCGATGAACTCGCTCGACGCGATCTGCGGCTGGGCCGCCGACCTCGGCTACAAGGGCGTGCAGGTCCCGAGCTGGGACGGGCGGCTGTTCGATCTCGTCAAGGCGTCCGAATCGCAGGACTATTGCGACGAGGTGAAGGGCATCGTCGCCGGCCACGGTCTGGAGATCACCGAGCTCTCGGCGCACCTGCAAGGCCAGCTCGTGGCCGTGCATCCGGCCTATGACGAGCTCTTCGACGGCTTCGCCGCGCCGCACGTGCGCGGCAACCCGCAGGCGCGGCAGGAATGGGCGGTGGATCAGGTGAAGCGTATGGCCGTCGCCTCGCGCCGCCTCGGGCTGAAGGCCGCCGCCGCCTTCTCCGGCGCGCTCGCCTGGCCCTACGTCTATCCCTGGCCGCAGCGCCCGGCCGGTTTGGTGGAGGCCGCCTTCGACGAACTGGCGAAGCGCTGGCGGCCGATCCTCGACACGTTCGAGGAGAACGGCGTCGACGTCTGCTTCGAGATCCATCCGGGCGAGGACCTGCACGACGGCGTGACCTACGAGATGTTTCTGGAGCGCACCGGCAATCACAAGCGCGCCCGGATGCTCTACGACCCCTCGCACTACGTGCTGCAGGGCCTCGACTACCTCGCGAACATCGACATCTACCACTCCCAAATCGGCATGTTCCACGTGAAGGACGCCGAGTTCAATCCGACCGGCAGGCAGGGCGTCTACGGCGGCTACCAGTCCTGGGCGAACCGGGCCGGGCGCTTCCGCTCGCTCGGCGACGGCGAGGTCGATTTCGGCGCGGTCTTCTCCAAGCTGACGCAATACGGCTTCGAGGGCTGGGCGGTGCTCGAATGGGAATGCGCGATCAAGAGCGCGGAACAGGGCGCGCGGGAAGGTGCGTCGTTCATCGAGGCGCACATCATCGAGCGCGGTGCGAAGGCCTTCGACGACTTCGCCGGGTCCGGTGCGGACGAGGCGGTGAACCGCCGCGCGCTCGGGCTCGACCGGTGAGGGGATAGGGGAAAGCACGCATGGTTTCCGCAGCGCAAGGAACGTCGGCGGCGCGTCCGATCCGGCTCGGCATGGTGGGCGGCGGGCAGGGCGCCTTCATCGGCGCGGTGCATCGCATCGCGTCCCGCATCGACGGTGAGTTCCAGCTCGTCGCCGGAGCCTTCTCCTCCGACGCGGAGCGCTCGCGCGCTTCGGCGGCCGAACTCGGCATCGATCCCTCGCGGGCCTACGGTACGTTCGCCGAGATGGCCGAGCAGGAGCGCGGTCGCGAGGACGGGATCGAGGCGGTGGCGATCGTCACGCCGAACCATCTGCACTTCGCGGCGGCGAAAGCCTTCCTCGAAGCCGGCTTCCACGTGATCTGCGAGAAGCCGGTCACCGCGAAGCTGGAGGACGCGGTGGAACTGGAGAAGATCGCCTCCGGTTCGGCGAAGGTCTTCGTCCTCACCCACAACTATACCGGCTACCCGCTGGTCCGCCACGCGCGGGCGATGGTGGAGGCGGGCGAGCTCGGCGCCATCCGCGTCGTCCAGGCGGAGTACGCGCAGGACTGGCTGACGGAAGCGGCCGAGCATACCGGTTCGAAGCAGGCCGAATGGCGCGTCGATCCCGAGAAGGCGGGGGCCGGCGGCGCGCTCGGCGACATCGCCACCCACGCCTTCAACCTCCTGTCCTTCGTCACCGGCCTCGAGCTGGAGGCCGTCGCGGCGGATCTCACCAGCTTCGTGCCCGGCCGCCGGCTCGACGACAACGACCACGCGCTCCTGCGCTTCGCCGGCGGGGCGAAGGGCATGCTCTGGGCGAGCCAGGTCGCGCCCGGCAACGAGAACGGCCTGCGCCTTCGCGTCTACGGCGAGAAGGGCGGGCTCGAATGGGCGCAGGAGAACCCGAACCAGCTCTGGTGGACGCCCTTCGGCAAGCCGAAGCAGCTCGTCACCCGCGGCGGCGCGGGGGCGGGGCCGGAGGCGGCCCGCGTCACCCGCATTCCGCCCGGCCATCCGGAAGGCTATCTCGAAGGCTTCGCCACGATCTACCGCGAGGCGGCCGCCGCCATCCGTGCCGCGGACCGCGGGGAGGGCGTGCCTGATGGAGTGGTGTTCCCGAGCGTTTCCGACGGTGTCAGGGCGATGCGCTTCATCACGGCCTGCGTCGAATCCTCGAAGGCCGACGGGCGCTGGACGAAGCTCTGAATGACCATCGAAATCCGGCAGGCCGGTGAGGACGACCGCGAGGCGCTGTTCCGCATCTGCCTCCTGACGTCGAGGTCGGGCACGGACGGCAGCGCCGACTATTCCGACCCGCACTATCCCGGCTACGTCTGGGCGGTGCCCTATCTGGAACTCGAGCCGGCGCACGCCTTCGTCCTCGCGGATGGCGGCAAGCCCATCGGCTATGTCGTCGGCGCGCCCGACACGCTCGCCTTCGAGGCGGATTTGGAGCATCGCTGGTGGCCGGAGCTTCGGTCGCGCCATGCCGCGAGTCAGCCGCGCGCGCCTTCCGATGCAAGGGTGCTGGAGTATATCGGCGCGCCCGAGCGGACCGACCCGGCGCTGGCGGCGCGCTATCCCGCGCATCTCCACATCAACATCCTGCCGGGAGCGCAGGGCGGCGGCTGGGGACGGCGGCTGATCAAGACGGAACTGGAGTCGCTGCGCGAGGCCGGTGCTCCCGCCGTCCATCTCGGCGTCAGCCTGACGAACGAGCGGGCGCTCGGCTTCTACCGCCATCTCGGCTTTGCCGAGATCGAGCGCGGCGAGGGCGTGACGATGGGGATGCGGCTATAGGCCGAGCCAGCCGACGTCCTTCTCGCGCGCGGCCTCCCGCGCCGTCTCGTAGCCGGCATCGGCATAACGCATGATGCCGAGCGAGGTGTCGTTGGTCAGCGCGTAGCCGAGACGGCGGGCGGCGTCTTCCGAGCCGTCCGCGACGAGCGTCACGCCGGCGCTGGTCATGAAGCCGGCATAGCCGCCACCGCCGGAATGGATCGCGACGAGATCGGCCATCGACGAGCAGAGCACCATCGCGTCGAGCAGCGGCCAGTCGGCGACCGCGTCCGAGCCGTCCGCCATGTTCTCCGTCATGATGTTCGGATGCGCCATCGAGGCGGCGTCGAGATGGTCGCGCGAGAAGGCGAGGGGGCCGGCGAGCTCGCCCCTGGCGACGAGGTCGTTCGCGGCGAGGGCGAGCTTCGTCCGGTCGCCGTGGCCGAGCCAGGCGATCCGCGCCGGCAGGCCCTCGAAGGGCACGTGCTTGCGGGCGAGCCGCACCCAGTTGGTGACGATCCGGTTGTCGGGGAACAGCTCCAGCACGAGGTCGTCGATCCGGCGGATGTCACCCGGCTCGCCGGAGAGCGCCATCCAGCGGAAGGGGCCGACGGCTTCGCAAAACAGCGGGCGGAGGTAGGCTTCGGTGAAGACGGGGATCGTGAATGCGTCCTCGACGCCGCCGTCGCGAGCATGGGTGCGGATCAAGTTGCCGTTGTCGAAGACGACGGACCCTTGCCGCTTGAAGTCGAGCATGGCGCGCACGTGTGCGACGATCGAGTTCCGGCTTTCCGCCATCAGCCGGGCGTTGTCGGCGCCGCGCAAGGAGCGCGCCTCGTCCAGTGTCATCGTCGCCGGGACGTAGCCGTAGACGAGGTCGTGCGCGGCGGTCTGGTCGGTGACGACGTCCGGCACGACACCGCGCCGCGCGATCTCGGGATAGATGTCGGCCGCGTTGCCGACGAGCCCGACCGATACGGCTTGGCCGGCATGTTTCGCTTGACCGATGAGGCCGAGGGCTTCGTCGAGGTCCTCCGTGATGTGCTGCAGATAGCCGATCCGCTGCCGCATCTCGGCCCGCGCCCGGTCGACCTCGACGCAGAGGATCGCCGCGCCGGCCATCGTGCCGGCGAGCGGCTGCGAGCCGCCCATGCCGCCGAGGCCGGCGGTCAGCACGAAGCGGCCGGCGAGCGTGCCGCCGAAATGCCGCTCGGCGATGCGCATGAAGATCTCGTAGGTGCCCTGGATGACGCCCTGGCTGCCGATATACTGCCATGCGCCGGCGGTGAGGCCGCCCCAGCAGATCAGGCCCTTCCGCTCCAGCTCGTAGAACACCTCCGCCTTGGCCCACTGGCCGACGATGTTGCAGTTCGCCATCACGACGAGCGGCGCGTCCTTGTGGGTCTTCAAGAGCCCGATCGGCTTGCCGGACTGGACGACCAGCGTCTGGTCCTCGTCCATCGTGGTCAGCACCTCGACGATCTTCGCGTGGGCGTCCCAGTTGCGCGCCGCCTTGCCGAGCGCCGCATAGACGACGAGCCGTTCCGGGTCCTCGCCGACCGAAAGGACGTTCTCGAGCAGGCGCAGCAGCGCTTCCTGCCGCCAGCCCTTGGCGCGGAGCACCGGGCCGCCGGGCGTCGGAAAGTTCGGATGCCGGCCCATCAGCGACGCCCTTCCAAAGCATATCGGGCGATGGCGATGCCCATCGCCTTCTCGACCGGCGGATAGACGCTGGGGTCGAGCACGCCTGCGCCGAGCGGGATGATCGATTTCGGCACGTGCAGCACGAGCACCGGCATTCCGACCCGGAGCTGTCCGACGCTCAAGGGCTCGCCTTCCGGCGAAAGACTGGTGACGACGTCCGGGAAGGTCGCGAGCCGATGCCCGTCCGCGTCGTCCACGGCCATGTACTCGTTCATGACGTGGAGAATGCGCGCCGACGCGCCGCTGCCGACTCGCACCGTGCCGATATCGAAGGCCTCGTTCGTGTAGCGCACGTCGAAGGCGGTGATCTCGCCGCTGGCGACGATCGAGCCGCCGGTCTTCCGGCAGATCGCATCCACCACCGCCGCACCGCCTTGCGGCTCGGCCGCGATGATGGCTTCGCCCAAGGCGAGCGCCAGCGAGATGCCGCCGAGCGCGGCGTTCTCCTTGACGTAGGAGGCCTTTACCGGCGCTCTCGCCGAGGCGATGAAGCCGCCCGACATATCGGAGGCGGTGCGGAGGATCGGCGAGACTTTCGCGGTCGCACCGCGCACGACCAGCTCAATGTAGCGGTTCTCGGCGCGGTTGCCGCCGACGGCGGTCTGGATCGTCTCCTCCGGCGAGCCGGCGAGGCCGATCGAGCCCATGTCGCCGGTCGGATGGGCGCGGATGTCGCCGACCGCGTCCACCACCCTGGCGCCCAGCGAGGCGGCCGGCAGCCAGCCGTTCAGCGTCGAGGAGCGGCCGTTCTGCCCGACCATGAAGCCGGCGAGCGGCTGGCCCACCGCCTCCTGCAGCAGGCGGGCCGCCTTCACGTAGTCCTCCGGTCGCATCTCCCACTTCGTCGTGCCGGCCGGCGCGCCGATCGCCGCGGCGGTGGCGACGATCGCGTCGGGGTCGAGCTCGTCCACCGAAACCAGCTCGACCGTTCCGGCGGCCAGCGCCGCGCGGCCGAGCATCCGGCCGTGGTCGGCCCAGCCGCCGCCGCCGGCGGCATAGACCGAACCGCCCTTCACCGCGGCCTCGATGTCCCTCTCGGTGAGGATGCGGCCCATATTCTATCCCTTCGCGTCGATCGCGATGACGGTTTCGTAGAGCACGGCCGCGCCGAGCGCGATCGCGTCGGCTTCCGCCCATTCCTCCGGCGCGTGGCTGCGGCCGTCGCGGCAGGGGATGAACACCATCGCCGCCGGCGCGACGCGCGCGAAGAAGGCCATGTCGTGCCCCGCGCCCGACGCCATGCGCCGCCGGGTCGCGCCGAGCCGATCGCAGGCGGCTTCGATCTCCGTCAGCAATCCGTCGTCGGAGGGTGTCGGGCGGTTGTCGGAGACCACACGCGGCGGCTGGACTGTGACGTCGTGCACCGCCGCGATCCCCGCCGCGAGGCCCTCGACGTCGCGGAAGAAGGCGTCCATCCCCTCCCGCAACTCGGCCCGCGCGTCGATCAGGAGCCGCGCCTCCGACGGCACGACATTGGCGGCGTTCGGCTGGATGCGGAATTCGCCGACGGTTGCCGCGAAATGGCCCTCGCCGTCCACCGCCCGCTGTCGCGCCAGCGCGTCGAGCCGCGTCACGAAATCGCTGGCCGCGACCAGCGCGTCGCGCCGCCGGCCCATCGGCGTCGTGCCGGCATGGTCCGCGCGGCCTTCGACGATCACCTCGATCCGCGTGATGCCGGCGATGGCCGAGACGACGCCGATGTCGATGCGCTCCCCTTCGAGCACCGTGCCCTGCTCGATGTGGAGTTCGAGGAAGGCCTTAAGGTCGCCGCGCTTCGCCGTCCGCAACCGCTCCGGCTCGCCGCCGACGAAGCGCACGCCCTCGTAAAGCGTCATGCCGGCCGCGTCGCCGCCCTCCGGCGCGATGCGATCGAGCCATTCCGGGGGCAGCACGCCGGCGATGGACCGCGAGCCGATGCAGGATACGCCGAAGACCGACACCTCTTCCGCGAGGCAGTCGATCACCTCGAAGTCGTGCCGCAGCGGGACGCCGTTGTCGCGGAGCGCCCGCGCGATCTCCAGCCCCGCGACGACGCCGGCGACCCCGTCGAAGCGGCCGCCGTCCGGCACCGTGTCCGTGTGCGATCCCACCGCGATCGTCCCGGTGCCCGGTTCCGATCCGGCGCGGCGGCCGATCAGATTGCCGGCGGCATCGATGCGCGTTTCGAGCCCCGCCGCCACCATCGCGCGCCGCACGTGGTCGCGGCCTTCGAGGAAGCGCGGCGTGAAGGCGCGCCGCGTATACGGCCGATGGGGATCGGTGATCGCGGCCAGCGCTTCGATGTCCGCCGCGATCCGGTGCGCGCGAACGGGAAGGTTCGCGCTCATGCGGCGAGCGTCGCCGGCGGTCGGACGAACCGTCCGTTGCCGGGCTCGGCGAGGACGCTACTCCCGTCGAAAATCTGCCGGCCCCGCAGCCACGTGCTGGATACGCGCCAGGGCAGGCGCATGCCGGCATAGGGGCTCCAGCCGACGACGGTATGGCCGGTCGCGGCGGGATCGTAGGTGAACGGCTCCGGCGTCATCACGCAGATATCGGCGTCGCGCCCAATCTGCAGCGCGCCCTTTGCGTGATCGATACGGAAGTGTTTCGCCGGGTTCTCAGCCATCAGCTTCGCCGCCCAGGTCAGCGGCACGCCGCGTTTGAGCGCGCCGTCGACGAACAGCGGCAGCATGATCTCCAGCCCCGGCACGCCGGAGGCATTCAGCAGCATCTCCGGCTTCGTCTTCCGCTCTTCCGACCACGCGACGTGATCGGTGGAAACGAGCGTGACGTTGCCCGCCGCCACGTGCCGCCAGAGCTTCTCGACCTCGGCGCGCGGGCGGATCGGCGGGTTGATCTTCGCCCGGCCGCCGAGCGGTGCGACGTCGTTCTCCTCGTCCAAGACGAGGTAGTGGATGCAGGCTTCCACCGTCGCGGCGAAACCCTGCGCGCGATACGATGCCGCCATCTCGTAGCCGCGCCCGAGCGAGCAATGCACGACGTGCGCCGGGCAGCCGGTGAGCGCGCCGGTCTCGTAGATCTCCCCCATCGCGAGGAGTTCCACCAGCGGCGGGCGAGACAGGCCGTGGGCGCGCCAGTCCGCGATGCCGGCCGCCTTCGTGCGGGCGGTGAAATCGTCCACCGCCTCGTGGTTCTCGTTGTGGACGCCGGCCGCGAGGCCCGTCCGGGCGATCGCCGCGAAGCAGTCGTGGAGGAGTGGCGGCGGAATGCGGGGAAAGCGCTTCGGATCGGTGCCGAAGGTCGAGAACTTGAAGCCGGCGACGCCGGCCTCGACCATTTCCGGAATGCGCGCCGCCCCTTCCGAAGGATCGACCGTGCCGTAGAGCGCAACGTCGACGCGCGCCGTCGCCTCGGCATGGGCCGCCTTACGCCGCACGGCTTCGGCCGAGCAGACGAGATCGCCCTCGTCGTAGGGCATATCTACGATCGTGGTGACGCCGCCGGCGGCCGCGGCCCGGGTCGACCAGACGAAATCCTCCTGATCCTTTTGCGAGAGCGAATGGACCTGCGCGTCGATCGCGCCGGGCAGAATCAAGGCGTTTCCGAGCAGGTGCCGCTCGCGCGCCTGCGGCGGTGCGCCCTGCCCGAGCATCGCCACCAAGCCGTCACGCACGGCGACGAAGCCGCCCTCGACCACCCGGTCGGGCAGCGCCAGCGTGCCGGCGAGGACGAGATCGAAATCCGCCACGAGCGTCAGTTCCCTTGTGCCGCGATCCGGCCGACGCGCTTCGCGAGCACCCGCTCCAGTGCCGACAGGGCGTCGGACAGCAGGACGGCCAGCACGGCGACGATGAGCCCGCCCTGCACGATGAAGGCGAGGTTGTCGGAAATGAGTCCGGCGATGATCACTTCGCCGAGCGTCCTCGCGGCGACCGTCGAGCCGATGGTCGCGGTGGCGAGGCCGATCACTGCCGTCAGCCGGATGCCGGCGAGGATGATCGGCAGCGCCAGCGGCAGCTCGACGCGGAACAGGCGCTGACGGTCGGTGAGGCCCATGCCGCGAGCCGCCTCCATCACCGCCGGCGGCAGGGTGGTGAGACCGGTCATCGTGTTCTCGAAGATCGGTAAGAGGCCGTAGAGGAAGAGCGCGATGAAGGTCGGCTGCCAGCCGAAGCCGATGGCCGGCACGGCGAGCGCCAGGACAGCAACGGGCGGAAAGGTCTGGCCGATGTTCACGAGGCTGCGCGACAGCGGCAGGAACTCGCGACCGGATGGGCGCGTGACCAGCACCGCAAGCAGAATCGCGACGACGGTCGAACAGACGGTCGCGGCCAGCACCAGTTCCAGATGCTCGACCGTCAGGCCGAGGAGGCTCCCCTGGTTGTAGATCGCCGGCTTGTCGTCGGAGTTCAGCGGGGCAAGGAGGCCGCCGAACAGCTCCGGCCGGGCGATGAAGACGACGAGGACCGCGAGGACGGCGAGGCGCAGGAGGAGGCCGACCGGGACGATCCTCACGCCGCCGGCCTCGCCGCGCCGGAAACGAGGCTGGCGGTGCGGATGCGCCCGATGGTGCGTCCTTCGGCATCCGCGACGGGCGCCGAGTCGCGGCCCGACCAGAGCAACTCGGCCAGCGCGTCGCGCCGGTTGGTGCCGGCAGCGATCGGCGCGCCCGCCGCCTCGCCCGGCTCGACGACCCCCTCCAGCGACCCCAGCGACAGGAAGCGGAACGGCCGCTCGGCCGAACCGATCAGCTCCTCCACGAAGGGCGTCGCTGGCTTCGCCAAGATCTCGGCCGGCGGCGCGTATTGCAGGAGCTTGCCGCCGTCCATCACGGCGATCCGATGCCCGAGATGGATCGCCTCTTCCATGTCGTGCGTGACGATCACCACGGTCGTGCCAGTCGAGCGCTGGATGTCGAGGAGGTCGGCCTGCGCCTTGTTGCGGATGATCGGGTCGAGCGCGCCGAAGGGCTCGTCCATCAGGAGGATGTTGGGTTTCGCTGCCAGCGCCCGCGCGACGCCGACGCGCTGCTGCTGGCCGCCGGACAGTTCGTGCGGCTGGCGGTTCGCGAAACGCGCCGGGTCGAGACCGAAGAGGTGCAGCAGCTCCTCCACGCGGGCGGCGGTCTTCGCGCGGTCCCAGCCGAGCAGCTTCGGCACGGCGGCGATGTTCTCCGCCACCGTCCGGTGCGGGAACAGGCCGTGGTTCTGGATGACGTAGCCGATCCGCCGGCGAAGCTCGTGGGCGGGCAGCTTCGTGTTCGGCTCGCCGTCGATCAGGATTTTGCCATCGCTCGGCTCGGTCATGCGGTTGATCATCCGCATCAGCGTCGTCTTGCCGGAGCCGGACGTGCCGACGATGGCGCAGACCGTGCGCGGCTCGACGACCATCGACACGTCGTCGACGACCGTCGCCTCGCCGTAGCGCTTCACGACGTGACGGAGCTCGATCATGCGTCCACCCTTCGGGTTGCGGGCGTGATCGCCTCGACGGCCGCGTCCAGGATCACCGCGGCGGCGAAGGCGAGGGCGACGGTCGGCACTGCGCCGAGGAGGACGAGGTCCATCGCCGTCTGGCCGATGCCCTGGAACACGAAGACGCCGAAGCCGCCGCCGCCGATGAGGGCCGCGACAGTGGCAAGGCCGATGTTCTGCACGAGCACGATGCGGATGCCGGTGAGGATCACCGGAAAGGCGAGGGGCAGCTCAACGCCGAACAGCCGCTGCCGGTCGGTCATGCCGATGCCGCGAGCTGCGTCGTCGGCGTCGCGCGGGACGCCGCCGAGGCCGACCACCGTGTTCGCGACGACCGGCAGCAGCGAATAGAAGAAGAGCGCGACGAGCGCTGGCGCCGCACCGATGCCGCGTATGCCGGCGGCGGCCGCGCCCGGCACGTTCAGCGCGATCCAGCCGAGCGGCGCGATGAGGAGGCCGAAGAGCGCGATCGAGGGGATCGTCTGCACGGCGTTGAGCACGCCGAGGATCGGCTGGCGCAACCGGCGCACGCGGTGGCACAGGATGCCGAGCGGCACGCCGACCGCCGTCGAGACGACGAGCGAGCCGAAGGCGAGCAGCACGTGCTGGCGCGCTTCCCGCCAGAACGAGGCGGCGCGGGTCGAATATTCCTTCAGGATCGACAGCCCGTCCCAGAGGCCGGAGCCGAGCACCAGGGCCAGCCCGGCAGCGACGAGGGCGAGGATGGCGACCCGCGCGAGCGGCCGCGGGCGCAGCCGCGTCAGGGCGTCGGCGGCGAGGATGGCGAAGGCGAAGAGCAGCACCCAGAAGCCGGAGGCGGGCGAAACGCGGGCATAGTTGTTGCCGGGCGGCGCGAGATGCGCTGGCGTGAGCCCGATCGCGACGGCAAGCAGGGCGACGGCGACGAAGCTCGCCGCCAAGCGGAGAACTGCCGGCGTCCGAGCGACTGCCACGAACGCGACGGCGATCACGGCCGCGAGGAGGAGCGCGGCGCCAAGCGGCGGCAGCGCTTCCCAGATCATGCGGGCCTGGCCGGCGACGATGCGGTTGGCGCGGAACGATGCGAAGGGCAGCGCCCCGGCCGCGACGAGCGCCAGCGCGGCGACCGCCGCGCCGAGCCTGTCGAGCCGCGCCGCCAGCGGGCGCGGCGATGCCGTCGCGCGATCGACGATAGCGGCTATTTGAGGAAGCCCTTCGACTTCAGGTAGTCCTCCGCCACGGCGTTGGCCGGCTCGCCGCCGACCTGGACGCGGCCGTTCAGCTCCTGCAGCGTCGCGAGATCGAGGCCGGCGAAGATGGGCTTGAGCACTTCCTCGATCTTCGGATTGGCCTTCAGCACCTCCTCGCGGACGATGGGCGAGGGCTGGTAGACCGGCTGGACGCCCTTGTCGTCCTCCATCACCTTCAGCCCCGAGGGCGCGATGCCGCCGTCCGTGCCGTAGACCATGGCGGCGTTGACGTCGTTCGTGCCCTGCGCCGCGGCGGCGATGGTGGCGGCGGTATCGCCACCGGAAAGCGTCAGGAGCTGGTCCGGCTTCAACTGGAAGCCGTAGGTGGTCTGGAAGGCAGGGAGCGCCGGCGCGGAATTGACGAACTCGGCGGAGGCGGCGAGCTTCGCCTTACCGCCGCCGGCGATCCACTTGCCAAAGTCCGACATGGTCGTGAGCTTGTTCTCATCCGCGACCTCGCCCTTCACGGCGATGCCCCAGGTGTTGTTGGCAGGGGCAGGCTGGAGCCAGACGATCTTGTTGGCGTCGTAGTCGAGCTTCTTCACCGCGTCGTAGGCCTTGCCGGCGTCCTTCCAGGCCGGGTCGTCCGCCTTGTTGAAGAAGAAGGCGCCGTTGCCGGTATATTCCGGATAGATGTCGATCTCGCCGCCGCTGATGGCTTTGCGCACCACCGGCGTCGCGCCGAGCTGGATGCGGTCGGTGGTCTCGATGCCGGCATTCTTCAGCGCCAGCAGGATGACGTTGCCGAGGACCCCGCCTTCCGTGTCGATCTTCGACGACACCACCACCGGCGCGGCCGATGCCTGGAGAACGGATAGGCCGAGCGCGAAGGCGGCGGCGGAAGCGAAACGGAGGATGCGCACGGTCGAGAACTCCCTCGCGCGGCCATACTTGAAGGGATTCGGCCGCCGTTCGCGGAAGGTTCCGATCATTCACGCCGGAACGCAAGCATGTTCATGCCGTCAGAGCGGGATCCAGCGCAAAGAACGCATCGACTTCCGGCATCGGCGCGATCACGAGCAGCGCCTTCATGGTGGCGGGCGAGGCCAGCGCCTCCTCGATCGCCTCGACTTCGGCGGAGAGCGGGCGATCCTTCACGTAGAAGGGCGAGTGGTGGCGGGCGATGCCGTAGACCATGCCGACGAGTCCGGCGGGACGATCGCCGAGGATGTCCATCGCCTGCGCGGCGAGCAGCGCTTCGAGGGCGGCGAGACGGCGCACCGCCTCGACCTGCCGCTCGAACCGTTCCACCACCAGCGGCAAAAAGGCGGCTTCGTCCTCGAGCCCGCCCGCCACGACCAGCGACTGCGCCGAGATCGGCTGCGACATGGAAAGGGCCCGCGCGAAGAGTTCCCCCGCCAGCTTGATGATCGGGCCGAAGCCGGTGGCGATCACGCCCGGAGGCACGAGGTTGATCGGCAGACCGCGCCGCATGCCGTTGCCGATGAGGACGCAGCGGTTGAAGGAGTTCCGCGCCACATGCGCCAGCGCCAGCGAGGCCGTCTGCATGGCGAGCGTCACGTCGAGCGGCATCGACGCGCCGGAGGTGATCAGCCGGTCGCCGACGATCACCGGATTGTCGTCCGGCCGGGCGATGGCGGCGAGCGTGGTGCGCCCGGCGCTCGCCAGCGCATCGAAGGCGATGGCGTAGACCTGCGCCATCATGCGCAGCGACAGGGGATCCTGGATGTGGGTGGCGCTCGGCATGTGCGCCTCGCCGCAGGCTTCCGTCAGCCAGGCGCCGATCATCGCCTCGTGCGGCGTGCCGCATTCGCGGGCGGCGAGCCACGGATCGGCGGAGACGCCCATGGCGGAGGCCGCCGCGAGGCCGGCGCTCAGCATGACGCGCACCACGGCCGCACCGCCGCGCAGGGCATTCGCGGCGGCCGCATAGCCGATGGCGTTGACGCTGATCGAGGCGAGGCTGTCCTTGGCGCGCATCCGCAAGGGGCGCAATCCCGCCGCCGCGAGCGCCGCCGCCGCCGGCACGCGCCGCCCGCCATGCACTGCCTCGCCGACGCCCGTCAGCACCGCGCCGATCTGGCCCATCAGGCCGATGTCGGCGCAGCCGATCGAGCCGGTGCGGCGCACCACCGGAACGACGTCGGCGGCGAGAAGGCGGATATAGGCGTCGACGAGGTCCGGCGTGCAGCCGACGCGCCCCGTCATCGCGGTGTTGACGCGAATGGCGATCGCGGCCCGCACCACCTCCGCCTCGAAAGCGGGGCCGGTGCCGAAATGGTGGGCGCGCACGAGGCCGGCATTGAAGTCGTCGAGCTCGTCCGGCGTCAGGATCCGGTCCTTCAGCGCGCCGACGCCGGTGGTCGAGCCATAGACCGGCAGGCCCGCCGCTAGCATCGCGTCGAAGACGCGGCGGCCTTCCTCGCAACGCCGCATGCCATCCTCGCTCGCCAGGACGAGGATGCGGTTGGCGCCGATCTGCGCCAGCGTCTTGAAGTCGAATGCCGAACCGTCGAGAGCGATGGAGGCGGTGTGACGGGTCATGATGCGGGAGCGGCGAGAGGAGAGGGCGGGCTTCCTCGGAACGAGCCGGGAAAAAGGACCGTTTACGAAATGTCGCGGCCGCCTGCCAGCGACCCTCTGTAACATTTGCCGTAGCAGATGTGATGAAAAGTATGGGAACCGTCGCCGCTTTCGGCGATTCTGCCACCCGTTAACCATAAGCCAAGAGGGATCGAGGATGTCGAAGTTCGAAACACTCGAAGCGTTCGAGGATGGGCTCATCACCGAACTTGAGGCCCTCGAACAGTCCGGTGTCGACACGATCGACGCCCTCTACGAACGCGTCGCCGTCGAGCGTATCGACAGCGTCGCCGCGAGCATGCGTCGGGCTTCGGCCTCGGCCCTCGCCCTGCATTCCTGAGATTCCGGAGCTTGCCGTGATGCCGCCCCTTCTGGTGGCGCACTAACGGCAAGGCTGCCTTTCGACGCTTCCCGTATCCGCGTTCCGCCTCAGCCCTGGCCCGGCACCGTCTCGTCACGCGGTGCCGGTCGGCTGCGGTGGATAGCGGCTGCGTTCGCAGGTTCGACGCCCTAGCGGGCTATCTGACGGCGATGCGGATCGTCCGTTCGGTCGATGCGAGATCAAACGCGGCGTCTTCGTAGGCAGGGGGGCCGAACAGCCCGACCTTGGCACCGTTGGAGAAGCCGAGCGGCTCTACCGGAATCGCACCGAGGCGGGTATCGAGCTTGCCGTTGTTGTTGCGGTCGTAGAACACGGCGACCGCGTAGCGGCCCTGAGGTATGCCGTCGAACACCGCTTCGGCCGTGGAGGCACCCGTCACCGCGACGCGCCGTCCGGCGACCTGACCTCCGACGCTCGGAAACCGCTTCCGGCCATCGAACAGCGCCACCATGACGGAGCCGGTGCGGGGCTGCAGCCCCGAGACGCTGACCACCAATCGGCCCAGCACGGGCGCGGCTTCCGCTTTTTCGACGGCATTCGGCGCAGCGACTGCCGAGGCCAGCAGGGCGGTCGCGACGACAGGTATCAGCTTGCTTGCCATGATAGCTTCTCTCTGTCGCCTGCGTTCGAAGTAGGGCGCGGCTGGACGCCGAGCCTGCGCTTCACGACGAAGTGCCGTCGTTCGGCGGGTAGCGGTGCCGGCGGCCTTGCGGATCGGCGACGGTCCAGCCGTTCCCCGCCGGCTCCAGATAGTCCGGCCCGACCGGAACCTTGCCGTGCCCGCCCGGAATGTCGAGCACGTAGGTCGGCTGGCAGAGGCCGGAGACCCGGCCGCGGAGACCACGCAGGAGCTCGCGCCCTTCGCCGAGCGGCACGCGAAAATGCGAAGTACCCGGCGCGAGATCGCCCTGGTGTAGGTAGTAGGGCTTGATCCGGTTCTCGACGAAGCAGCGCATCAGCGCCGCCAGCGTCCCGGCATCGTCGTTGACGCCGGCGAGCAGCACGGACTGGCTGACCATCGGGATGCCGGCATCGACCAGCCGCGCGACGGCCTCCCGCGCGGCCGGCGTGAATTCGCGCGGATGGTTTGCATGGAGCGCGACGAAGACCGCGCGCCCGAACCGTTTCAGCGCTTGCACCAGAGCCGCGTCGACGCGGGCGGGATCGACGACGGGAACGCGGGTATGGAGCCGCAGCACCCGGACATGGTCGATCGCTGCCAGCGCCTCGGCGATGCGGGCGAGGCGGCGGGGCGAAAGCAGGAACGGATCACCGCCGGTGACGACCACTTCCCAGATTTCCGGGTTCGCCGCGATATAGGCGAAGGCGGCGTCGAGCGCAGCGTCGTCGAGAGTACCAAGGCCGTCCGGCCCGACCATCTCGCGGCGAAAGCAGAAGCGGCAGTAGACCGGGCAGACATGCAGCGGCTTCAGGAGAACCCTGTCCGGATAGCGGTGGACGATGCCGGGCACGGGCGAATGCGGCTCGTCGCCGATCGGATCGGCGCGCTCCTCCGGCGTCGTCTCCAGCTCCTCGGGACGAGGCACGAACTGCCGGGCGATGCCGTCTTCGGCCGACTCCACGAGCGCGGCCATATCGGGCGTGATCGAAACCGCGTAGCGCGCCGCGACCCCTTCCAGCGCCGCGAGCCGCTCGCGTGGCACGAGGCCCGCCTCGGCGAGGGCGGGAAGGCTGCGGATGTGACCGTTCATGCCCCTCCGCTAGCAGCGACGACGGGACCGCGGCAACCGGCAGCTACGGTCGCCGTTCGAAGCTGTCCCCGCAGCCGCCATCACGAAGATGCCGTAATTCGTCGGATGCCCCACTTCGAAGTCGCCGAAGCTGCGCTATCTCGTCGCTGGCAAGTATCTCGTGACGGAAGACGGCGGCATGAACGTTCTGATCGGTATTCTCATCACCTTCCTGGTGATCGTCCTGGTTCTCTGGCTCGTGCAGCGACTGCCGCTCGACGGGCGCATCCGCCAGATCGTTCAGGCCGTGGTGATCATCATCGGCATCATCTCGCTGCTGAAGTATCTCGCCGTCTTCTGAGCCTTCGCCGACGCGGGACCGGCGGCGCGTCAGAGGCTCGGATAGAACTTCTCGAGATGCGCCCGTGTCGGGTCGGAAGCGGAAACTGTCAGCTTGAAACGGCCGTCCGGATCGGTCTTCCACCGGGCGACGTGCTCCGGGCCGATATGAACCGTCATGTTGCGGAACTGCACGGGACCGGCAGCTTCCGTGCAGGCTATGTCGCGCCATCCGATGGTCGGCATTGATATTCCCCCTTTTTATTCTTTGTCCGAAGCATACACGGCCGCGGTACACGGAGAATAAACAAGATTGATGACGTCAAGCTGAACAGATGCGATCGGCGGTTACCTTTTCTGAACCTTGCCGGGGTTGAATGAGGCGAATCAGGCAAGGGATTCGCCATGGCGACGACGGACAACGACCCGCAAATTCGAGAGCTATCCCGCTTCCTCTGGGAGAAGGCCGGGCGTCCGAGCGGCAGCGAGCACGTCTACTGGGCGATGGCATCGAGGGAACTGGACGGCCGCGGCGAGATCGCGGACCGCCCGCAGCGAATCGTGGCACGCTGACGCCGGAGGTCCGGTCGACAGGAGAGGCGGCGACGCGCGGTTCGGCCCCGGGCGTCGTCGTTCGCAATGTTCCGCACACGGGTGGGATGCTTGAACAGAATGCGCGCCGATTTCGCCCGGCCCGGTATCCCGCGGAAAAGCGCTAGCGGTGCATCGCCGGTTCGAACTCGTCGCCGCGATCGAGCCGCCGCAGGTCGCAGGCGCGGAAGAAGTCGCCGTCCGGCAGGAGCCGGTCGACCGGGCAGCCCAGCACGTGCGAGATGCGCCATAGCCGGCCGGCCGCCACGCGGTCCCTGCCGGCCTCGTATTTCTGGATCTGCTGGTAGGTGATGCCGATGGCCTCCGCCAGCGTTTCCTGCGTCACCTTTCGTTCCAGCCGCGCCTCGCGAATGCGGCGGCCGATCTCCGCCTCAACCGGTCCGTCTTTCTTCTTCCGCGTCGACATCGAACGGGACCTCGCGCAACTCACGCATCGCCGCCCGCAGGGCCGTCGCGGCCGCCGGTGCGATCGTCTGAACGTCCTCGATCGAATAGTTGAGGTAATCGACGAGGCCGGTATGCGACTTTAGCGTGTTTTTGCGCCCGAGCAAAGACAGGATCAGTTCGGACAGCGCCAACTCCGTCATGATGGCCGCTTCTTCCGACATGCTTCGAACCAACGGCAAGGCGTGCGCGACGTAGAAAAGGGTCGCCAGCTTGTCCGAATTGTTCACGATCATTGCAGGCATTCCGGTTGCCAGGGATGAGAGCGCCGCAGGGGGGCCGCCGAAGGCGTTCAGGTGCGATGCGAGGCGAGGCCGTCGCCGTTCTGCTCGGCCATGGCGAGGCGCATCTTGGTTTCCACCAGCGCCGCCAGCGGGCCGCCGGAAGCCGTCGGCGGCGAGGCGAGCTCGTCGCGGCCCTGCCAGACCATCGCGACCTCGACCAGACAAAGATCGAGCAGCCGGCAGGCGAAGGTCATCGACAGGCGGCGGGCGGTCTCGCGGTCGCGCGCGATCGAGCGCGCGAGGTCCGAGATCGTCCGGGTTTCGTCGTCCGCGAGCGCCGACATCAGAAGCCGACCTCGCGTTCCAGAATGCCCGGCTCGTCCCAGGCTCCTTCCGGCCGGATGGTGCGGATCGGGTCCTCGCCGAGCCGGATGGCGTCGTCGAACGGCTCGACTTCCTCGACCATCTCGACGCAGAGATAGCCCGCCATCTCGAAAGGCTCGCCGTTGTCCTTGATCTTGAAGCCGAAATGCTGCCAGAAATCGAGCTTGTCGACTTTGGCGTGGCCGTAGATACGGCGATAGCCCTTGGCGCGGCAGAGATCGACGCTGGCCCGCACGAGCTGGAAGGCGATGCGCGAGCGGCGGAACTCGCGCCTGACGGCCAGTCTCTCCATCTTGGCGAAATCGCCGAAGAAGCGGATGCGCATGCAGGCGGCGGGCTCGCCGTCGACACTGTAGAGGAGATGCGTCGCGCAGAAGTCGTTGCCGTCGAACTGCTGGGCGAAGGCGAACTTCTCCTCGCCCATGAATACCGCCGAGCGGATGGCCACGACCTTCATCAGGTCGTCCATGCCGTGCACCACGGCGATGCCCGTCCCCTTGTGCTCGGCATCGTTCGTGTTGAAGCGCGGCGCCCGGCGTGCGGCGATATGCGATGGCGCGCCCGACGCGGCGGACGAGAAATCTTCTTGGGCGAAGGCCATTGAGAAATCTCCTAAGTTGTGGAGATTTCGTTAACTAGCAATCGGTCGGTTGCATGCACCAAAGACGGATGCGGGGCGTTCGATAAATGGAACACGTGCCCGACGGGATGGACTGGAACGGCATCCGCATCTTCCTGGCGGTGGCCGAACGGCAGAGCTTCCGGCAGGCGGCTGCCGACCTCGGATGCAGCCAGAGCACGGTGAAGCTCGGCATCGAGCGGCTGGAGGATCAGCTCGGCTTCAAGCTCTTCTATCGCGACGTCGGCGGCGCCCGGCTGACGGCCGAAGGGCGGCGGCTGGCAAGCTCGGCCCGCCATGTCGAGCAATCGGTGTCGGACCTCTGGCGCGTCGCGCAGTCCGCCGCCGACACGATGAGCGGATCGGTGCATCTGGCGGTGACCGAGGGCATCGGTACGTTCTGGCTCCTGCCGCAGCTCGTGAACTTCCTGGAAAACCGCGGTCGCGATATCCGGGTGAACCTGCAATGCGCGCTTCGCTCGGTCGACGTCCTTCGTCTGGAAGCGGACATCTCGATCCAGCTCACCGAGCCGACCGCCCCGGAACTCCTGAAGCGCCGTCTCGGCACCATCCACCTCAACATGTTCGCCGGGCGCAGCTACGCCGAGCGTTTCGGCCTGCCGGGCAGCGTCGCCGAACTCGCCGACCATCGCATCATCGCGCAGGAGATGGAGCAGTTCGGCGGTTACGGCCTTGCCGACATCTTCACGCCCGAGATCGCCGAGCGGATGGTACGCGTCCGAACGAACTTCGCCAGCGCGCAGTACTGGGCGATCGCCAAGGGTGCCGGTCTCGGCATGCTGCCGAACTATGCCACCGCCATCGGCGGCGACCTGGTGCCGGTCGACATCGACCTTGGCGCGAAGGTGGGCGTTTGGCTCGCGGTGCACCCGGAGGTCGTCAAGACCGCGCGCCACCGCGCGGTGGTGGACTGGCTGGTCGACTGCTTCTCCGCCAAGCGCTTTCCATGGTTCGGCGACCGCGCGCTGCATCCCCGCGAGATCGAGCGGCTGCTCCAGTCCTCGGCGGACCTGCGGACCTATTTCGAGGGCTTCACGCCGACGCGCCTCATCGAGGACGCCTCGGCGGAGATTCCCACGCCCGCCTGAACCCCGAGCGTCACGCCACCTGCGGCAGCTCGCCGATCAGCTTCTCCGGCGTGATCGGGTAGTCGCGCACCCGGATGCCGGTGGCGTTGTAGACGGCGTTGGCGACCGCCGCGCCCACACCGCAGAGGCCGAGCTCGCCGACGCCCTTCGCCTTCATCGGCGAGGAGGTCGAATCCGGCGTATCGAGGAAGACGACGTCCTGGCGCGGAATGTCGGCATGGACCGGCACCTCGTAGGAAGCGAGGTCGTGGTTGACGAAGAAGCCGTGCCGCTTGTCGACGGCGAGCTCCTCCGTCAGCGCGCCGCCGATGCCCATCACGATCGCCCCGATCACCTGGCTCCTCGCCGTCTTCGGGTTGAGGATGCGGCCGGCGTCGCAGACCGAGAGCGTCCGCCGCAGGCGCGTTTCGCCCGTATAGGCGTCGACGCCGAGCTCGACGAAATGCGCCGCGAAGGTCGACTGCTGGTACTTTTTGTCGAGGTCGCCGAACTCGATCTTGTCCTCGGCCGCGAGGTCGCCGTCCTTCGCCGCATCCGCCAGCGGCACGCTGCGGTTGCCGGAGCGCACCTCGCCGTTCGCGAAGACGAGGTCGTCGGTGGCGTCGAAGCCGAGCCGCCGACCGATCTCCTCGCGGAGCTTCGCGCAGGCCGCGTAGACGCCGGCGGTTGAGGAGTTCGCGCCCCACTGGCCGCCGGAGCCCGCCGAAACGGGAAAGGCGGAGTCGCCGAGCGAGACCGCGACGCGTTCGATCGGCAGGCCCAGCATCTCGGCGGCGGTCTGCGCGATGATCGTGTAGGAGCCGGTGCCGATATCGGTCATGTCGGTCTCGACGGTCGCGACCCCGTCGCGACCGAGCCGCACCCGCGCGCCGGAGGTCTGGACCGGGCTGTCGCGGAAACCCGCCGCGACGCCCATCCCGACCAACCAGCGCCCGTCGCGCGTCGCGCCCGGCGTGGCGTTGCGGTTTGCCCAGCCGAAGCGTTCCGAGCCGTCGCGCAGGCAATCCACGAGATGCCGGCGCGAGAAACGCCGCTCCGGCTTGCCGGGATCGACCTGGGTGTCGTTCAGGATGCGGAACTCGATCGGGTCCATCCCGAGCTTTTCCGCCATCTCGTCCATGGCGATCTCCAGCGCCATCAGGCCGGGCGCCTCGCCGGGCGCGCGCATGGCGTTGCCTTCGGGCAAGTCCATCTCGGCGAGGCGCATCGCCGTCATGCGGTTCGCGCCGGCATAGAGCATCTGCGTCTGCGCGACCGCCGTCTCCGGCCGGCCCTTCGCGACGTTGCCCGAGGTCGAATCGTGCCCGATCGCGACGATGCGCCCATCGCGCTCCGCACCGATGCGGATGCGCTGGATCGTGGCGGGCCGGTGCGTCGTGTTGTTGGCGATGGTCGGCCGCGTCAGCGCCACCTTCACCGGGCGTTTCACGAGGCGCGCGCCGAGCGCGGCGAGCAGCGCGTCGGCCCGGAGGAACAGCTTACCGCCGAAACCGCCGCCGACGTAGGGGCTGGCGAGGTGGATGTTCTCCTCGGGAATTTTCAGCGTCGCGGCGAGATCGACGACGCCCCAATGCACCATCTGGTTCGAGGTCCAGAGCGTCAGCTTCTCGCCGTCCCAGCGGGCGATTGAGGCCTGCGGCTCCATGGCGGAATGGCTCTGGTCCGGCGTCGTGTAGCGCTGGTCGAGCTGGACCGGAGCGCGGGCGAAGGCACCCTCGAAGTCGCCGACGCCGCCGACCGGCGGCGCCTCGCTGCCTTCGCCGCTGCTGCCCTCGACCGCGGGCGCCGTGTTCGCGAGCGCGGCGAGATCGAACCTGCCGTCCGTCCGCTCGTACTCGACGCGCACGAGGCCGGCACCCGTACGCGCTTCCTCGAAGGTGCGAGCGACGACGAGAGCCAGGGCCTGATGGTAGTGGTCGACGTCGGGGCCGCCGAGAAGCTTGGCGAAGTTGCGCTTCCCCTTGCCGAGCGGGCCGGCATTCTCCGCCGTGACGATGCCGAGGACGCCCGGCGCGCGGCGGGCCTCGTCGAGACGCATCGCGGCGACGCGGCCTTTGCCGATGCCGGCCGCGACGACATAGCCGTAGGCGGTGTCGGGCCCGAGGTCGTGGCGCTCGTAGGCGTAAGGGGCGGTGCCGCTGACCTTGAACCGTCCCTCGACGCGGTCGGCCGGCTGCCCGACCGCCTTCATCGCGTCGATCGGGTTCGTGGTGGCGGGGGTGTCGAACTTCATGGCGATCAGCCCCTCGCTTCGTTGAGGACCGAGCCGAGCGCTCGTTCGGCCAGCGGGATCTTGAACCGGTTCTCTTCGGTTGGCCGCGCGTCGGCGAACAGGCGTTCGGCTACCGGCTTCGCGCCGCGAGGCAATTCCGCCTCTGCTGCCGCCATGCGCCAAGGCTTGTGGGCGACGCCGCCGACCGCGACGGCGCCCGAGCCGTCCGGCTGGATCACGGCCGCGACCGAGACGAGCGCGAAGGCGTAGGAGGCGCGGTCCCGGACCTTGCGGTAGAAATGCTTGCCGCCGAGGGGCTTCGGCAGCGTCACGGCGGTGATCAACTCGCCCTTTCCCAGGACGTTGTCGCGTTCCGGCGCGTCGCCCGGCAGGCGGTGGAAGTCGGCGATGGGGATCCGACGCGTCTTGCCGTCCGGCGCGACGGTCTCGACGGTCGCGTCGAGCGCACGCATCGCCACAGCCATGTCGCCCGGAAAGGTCGCGATGCACCGGTCGCTGGAACCGACCACGGCGAGCTGGCGCGAGATGCCGTGGATCGCGGAGCAGCCGGAGCCGGGCGTCCGTTTGTTGCAGGGCATGTTGGTGTCGTAGAAGTACGGGCAGCGCGTCCGCTGCAGGAGGTTGCCCGCCGTCGTCGCGCGGTTGCGAAGCTGGCCCGACGCGCCGGCGACGATCGCCCGCGTCAGGACGCCATAGTCGCGCCGCACCGTCTCGTGCGCCGCGAGGTCGGTGTTGCGGACGAGAGCGCCGACCCTGAGGCCGCCTTCCGGCGTCGCCTCGATTTTGTCGAGGCCGAGCCCGTTGACGTCGACGAGATGCTGCGGCGTCTCGATCTCCAGCTTCATCAGATCGAGAAGGTTGGTGCCGCCCGCTATGAACTTCGCGTTCGGTCGGGAGGCAGCGGCGGCGGCGGCCGCCGCGGGCGAGGTCGCCCGCTCGTAGGTGAAGGGCTTCATGCGTCCCTCCCGGCGACTTCGGCCATCGCTTCGAGAATGTTGGAATAGGCGCCACAACGGCAGATGTTGCCGCTCATCCGCTCGCGCATCTCGTCGTTCGTCGCCTCCGAACGGGCGGTGAGGTCGGCGGTGACGTGGCTCGGCACGCCTGCCTTCACCTCCGCCAACACGGACACGGCCGAAACGATCTGGCCCGGCGTGCAGTAGCCGCACTGGTAGCCGTCGTGCTTCACGAACGCCGCCTGCATCGGATGGAGGTGGTCTGGCGTGCCGAGCCCTTCGATCGTGGTGATCTCGTCGCCCTGATGCATCACGGCGAGCGACAGGCAGCTGTTCATCCGCCTACCGTTGGCGATCACCGTGCAGGCGCCGCACTGGCCGTGGTCGCAGCCCTTCTTCGTGCCGGTCAGCTTCAGATGCTCGCGCAAGGCATCCAGCAGCGTCGTGCGAAGGTCGAGGTCGAGATCCTGCCGCTCGCCGTTCACGGTAAGCGACACGGATGCGGTCACCGGGGCGTCCGGCGCGGCGCCTTGCGCCCGCGCCATCGTCGGCAGCGCGGTCATCGCCGCCGCCGTTGCGGAGGCGCCGACGAGAAGGTCGCGTCGGTTCACTTCGAATGGTTCGAGATTGTCCATCTTGCCGTTCGATCCTTCTCGTCTCGGCCGATCGCAGCCGGCGGAAAATCCGCGGGCGGGGCCGCTCAGGAGGCGGCCGGCAGGCCGGTCCATGCCGGCAAGGGCCGGGGGCGGCGATCGCGAGCACGGCAGATGGGAGAGCTTCGAACGATAACAATTCCAAACTGCCTGGCCGATCGCGGGACGAGCTACAAACGTCCGTGATTCGCTATATTCGGCAATGCATTGCGATGCGTGCCGTCGCCGTTCGCACCATGGTGTGCGCTCCGGTTGCATCGCCGGAAGCGGTTCCCTACTCTCGCCCGACTCGCGACTTCGTGATTCGGCAGGGGAGACCGGATCGCGCCGGGCGCGCTAGGAGGGAATCCGATTTGCTGACCGATCCGCCGCCGCTGACCGAGGCCGCGCACGAGGACGACGTGCGGCGCGTGTCGAAGCTCCGCTGGCTGCTCCTCCTGCCCTTCGCCGCGATGATGTGGGTGCCGTCCTACGACAGCATCGAGCCCAGCATCGCCTCGATCCCGCTGTTCTACTGGTACCAGCTTCTCTGGGTGGTGCTGTGCGGCGCCATCATCGGCATCGTGTATCTAGCCGAGCACCGTTAGCTACGACCCCGCCGGTCATGACCCGGCCGCCGCATCGCCCGCCTTCCCGAATGTCCGTCCCGTGGAGCCGCTCATGGCCGTGAACTGGACCGCTCTCGTCGTCTTCGTCGCGCTCTTCCTATTCGTGACCGTGCTCGGCTTCGTCGCCGCCCGGTGGCGGCAGGGCGACCTCGACCTCCTGCACGAATGGGGGCTCGGCGGCCGGCGCTTCGGCACCTTCGTGACCTGGTTCCTGCTCGGCGGCGACCTCTACACCGCCTATACCTTCGTGGCGGTGCCGGCGCTCATGTTCGGTGCGGGCGCGCTCGGCTTCTTCGCCGTGCCCTACACGATCATGATCTATCCGCTGCTCTACCTGTTCTTCCCGCGCATCTGGCGGATCGCGCGCGAGCGCAACTGCGTTACCGCCGCCGACATCGTGCAGAGCGAGTTCGCCAACCGCTGGCTGGCGCTGGCAGTCGCGGCGACCGGGCTCGTCGCCACCATGCCCTACATCGCGCTGCAGCTCGTCGGCATGGAAGTGGTCATCGGCGCGATGGGCATCGAGACGAGCGGGTTCATCGGCGACCTGCCGCTGATCATCGCCTTCGTCATCCTCGCCGCCTTCACCTATACGAGCGGCCTGCGCGCGCCCGCGATGATCGCGGTGGTGAAGGACGTCCTGATCTACATCACCGTCATCGCGGCGATCATCGTGGTGCCGATGCATCTCGGCGGCTTCAGCAACATCTTCGCCGCCGTTCCGGCCGCGAAGCAGACGCTGCCCGTGCCGCCGGAAGGCAGTCTCGGCTCCTACAGCGCCTATGCGACGCTCGCCTTCGGCTCGGCGCTGGCGCTCTTCCTCTACCCACATTCGCTGACCGGCATCCTGTCCTCGTCGAGCGAGCGGGTCATCCGGCGCAACGCCGCGATCCTGCCGGCCTATTCGGTGGTGCTCGGCCTTCTCGCGCTGCTCGGCTTCATGGCGATTGCCCTCGGCGTGAAGGACAACCCGGCCTATGCGGATGGTTTCGCGCGCTACGGCAACAACTTCTCGGTGCCGGCGCTCTTCTTGGAGACGTTCCCGTCCTGGTTCGTCGGCGTCGCCTTTGCCGCGATCGCCATCGGCGCGCTGGTGCCGGCCGCCATCATGTCGATCGCGGCGGCCAACACCTGGACGCGCAACATCTATCGGGAGTTCATCAAGCCGACCGCGACGGACGCCGAGGAATCGCGGATGGCGAAGCTCGTGTCGCTGATCGTCAAGGCCGGCGCGTTGGTCTTCATCTTCGCGCTGCCGCTCGAATACGCCATCCAGCTTCAGCTTCTCGGCGGCATTTGGATGAGCCAGATCCTGCCGTCGCTGGTGCTCGGCCTCCGGTGGCGCGTCCTGAACGGCTGGGGCCTGCTCATCGGCTGGGTCTGCGGCATGGTACTCGGCAGTTGGATGGCCTACCTGCAGGCCTTCAAGAACGCGACCTACGCCCTCAACCTCTTCGGCCTGACGATACCCGGCTACGCGGCGGTCTACGCGCTCGTCGTCAACATCGTCGTGTCGGTGATCGTCTCGCTCGTGTTCTCCGCCGCCGGATCGTCCCGGCCGCAAACGCCCGTTCGCATCGCCTGACGGATTCGGTCGGCGCGGAGACCGCAGATCGGAAGCCCATTGACGAAATTGCCACTGGCATCGGCGGCGGCTTCGGATAGGTTCCCAGTCTCGAATCGCTCAGTGGAGGTTTGGAGACGGCGATGGAAACGCGGCGCGTCGAGACGAGGTTGCTCGTCGCGAAAGGGTCGGACGGCAAGATCTACGATCTGCACCGCATTTCGCACGGATCGCGCCCGAAGGCGCTCGGCCCGGACGCGCCTTGGAGCGACGACAAGGTGGAGTGGCTCACCTCGGCCGGTGCGCTCGTCGAGACCGACGACGAGACGACGTTCCGGCTCGGCGATATCGTGATGATCGAGGTCGCCGATCTCGGCGGTTCCGCCGCTGTCGACTGAAGCGACAGGACCCGACGGGCGGGAGCCGCTGCCCGGCGCGGCCGATCGGGAACAATCGCGAACGCTGAGCCCGTTCTACGTGATCCGCTGCTACGTTTCGGTGGGCTCGTCCCAGGCCGTCGAGGATATCGCCGAGACCGACGGCGAACAGGCGCGCTACACGGCGAGCTGTCTGGCCGACATCTATGCCGGCGTCGTCGTGTTCGATCCGGAGGGCGGCGTCGTGGTGCGGTTCGGCGACGTTCCGGAGCCGTTCTGACCGGAGCCTTCAGAAGGGAAGGAACGCTCCCGACGGTCCGACCGGGCTATGCGCGCCGTTCCCGGAACGCGAGAGCGATCGCGACGGCGGAGGCGACCATCGCGATGTCTTCGATCGCGCCGGTCGGACGCTGACCGTAGCGCCGCATCGCGCGAGCCCGCGCATCGAACGTCGCATAGGCGGACAGGCTCGCCGCGACCGCGCCGAGGCACGCCCCGAGACGCTCTTCGCGGCGATGCGACAGCGCGGCGCCGGCGAGCGCGCCGGTAAAGACGCGCCCGATCATTCCCGCCGCAACGATGCGATCCGGAGCGGAAGCCAACTTGTCGCCGAGGATTTCGCCGAAGGCGAGGGCGGTCGCCCCTGCCACGACCGGAACCGAAGGGCGATGCCGGAACAGCGGACCGTCGTTCGGAAGTTCGCCACGCCGCGCCAACCACGCGACGGCGCCCAGCGGCAGCATCGAGCGCGCGCCCGCGACGATTCCCATGAGGATCGAGGCGATCATCGATCCGCTCCACTGGAATCGGCAGCCATCATCGTCATGTCACGCCCTCGCTTCCATACGCTCGATCGAACGACGGGAAGCGAGCCGAAGTTGCGGGACAGCGCCCCTGCGTCGAAAAGCGACCGGTGCCGAACCAGAGGCTCGGCACCGCTTTCGCATTCTCGCAATTCGAAACGCGATCAGTCCGGGCGCGCACGATGCGATGCGCGGACCATCCCCTTCGTTGTCAGAATTCCTCCCAGTCGTCTGCCTGCGCCTTGGGAGCTGCGCCGC
>NZ_VZDO01000022.1 GCF_008802405.1 Plantimonas leprariae | reverse complement strand
GGGCGCCGAAGGCAGGCCGCATTGACGAGTAGCATACGTCGGAAGGCTCTGCCTTCGGCGCCCGCCGCTCTCGAAGCGGCACGAACCACCCGCACAACCCGGCCACCACGGCGTGGGACCGCGAAACCGCGTCCTGCGAAACCGGCTGGTTCAGCGAAGCCGGCGGCGCTCCGAGCTCGGCTGGAAGGCGATCCGGGCGTGGTACTGGCAGTAGGGCGAGGACTCGTCGGAATGGTTGCCGCAGAAGCGGAAGTCCGGCGACAGCGGGTCGCCGAGCGGCCACTTGCAGGTGCGCTCCGTCAGTTGTACGAGCGTCAGGTTGCGGGCGATCGGCACGACCTCGCCGGACGGACGCCGCGGATCGACGGGAACCTCGGGCGCCAAGTCCGGCAGGTCGGGCTCCTCGAGCTTGAAGGCCGTCGCGGCATTCATGCCGGCCGCGACGCGCGGCACGCTGCGCATGGCGGCATGGATCTGCACGATCTGCGCGCCGGCGACCTCGACCTCCGTCTCGATCTCGACCGTCTCCTCGCGGACGATCTCCGCGCCGCCGAGCGTCTTTACCCGGGTTTCCAGCTTGAGCCGGTGCACCTTGCCGATCACCGCGTTGCGGGTTACGCCGCCGAGCTGGCCCGCGATCTGGCTGGCACTGAGACCGTCGCCCCACAGCTTGGTCAACAGTTCGACGCGCTCGTCGGTCCAGCTCATGCAACGCTCCTGTCTTGCGGCGAGGCCGGGCAAACGCAGTCACATCTTGCCGCCTCAGCGCGGGCAAGGGCACAACATCTACGTTTGAACTAGGTCCGCCACACGAAGTCTAGTATTTCGCAAACGCTACTCCATCGATCGACTCCGTGACAAGCGCCGCGAGTGAAAGCCGAAAACGAAAGTCCTCTTTTCCCCAAGCTTGTCCCGGCCCGCCCGCGCCCCGCGAGCGCCCGGAATTCCGCGCCCGCGTTGACAAGCGGAAGCCCCGGCATGGTATAGCTTCGGGCGCGTAAGCGCTTATCTTCGGCCTTCAGTGAAGCCTGCCACATGGCAGGCTTTCGGTGTTTGAAGGGCCGATCGCAACCGCTGCCGTCCGGCAACACCGCCCCGTTCCCAGGAGATCGAAAGCTTTCGCCATGTCCTCATCGCCCGTGTCCTCGCCGATCTACGGAACCTTCGCGAGAGCCGACGTGCGCTTCGAGCGAGGCGAGGGAGTCTGGCTGATCGCTGACGACGGGCGCCGCTACGTCGACTTCGCCGGCGGCATCGCGGTGAACTCGCTCGGCCACGCCCATCCGCATCTCGTGGAAGCGCTGAAGGCCCAGGCCGAGAAGCTCTGGCATGTCTCGAACCTCTACGAGATCCCCGGCCAGACGCGTCTCGCAGAGCGGCTCACCGAGGCGACCTTCGCCGACCGCGCCTTCTTCACCAATTCCGGCGCCGAGGCGCTGGAATGCGCCATCAAGACCGCCCGCCGCTACCAGTACGTCAACGGCCATCCGGAGCGGTTCCGCATCGTCACCTTCGAGGGTGCGTTCCACGGGCGCACGCTTGCCACCATCGCGGCCGGCGGCCAGCCGAAATATCTCGAGGGCTTCGGCCCGAAGGTCGAAGGGTTCGACCAGGTGCAGTTCGGCGATGAGGCGGCGTTGCGCGCCGCGATCGGGCCGGAGACCGCCGCGATCCTGATCGAGCCGATCCAGGGCGAGGGCGGCATCCGGGTCGTTACCGCCCAGTTCCTCCGCATGCTGCGCGAGCTTTGCGACGCGGAAGGGCTGCTGCTCGTCCTCGACGAGGTGCAGACCGGCGTCGGCCGCACCGGCCGCTTCTTCGCGCACGAGTGGGCCGGGATCACGCCCGACATCATGGCCGTGGCGAAGGGCATCGGCGGCGGCTTCCCGCTCGGCGTCTGCCTCGCGACGGAGGAGGCGGCCGCCGGCATGACGCCCGGCACCCACGGCACGACCTATGGCGGCAACCCGCTCGCCATGGCGGTCGGCAACGCCGTGCTCGACGTGATGCTGGCCGACGGCTTCCTCGACAACGTCCGCGACCGCTCGCTGCAGATCAAGCAGTCGCTCGCCGGCATGCTCGACCGCTATCCCGATGTCGTGTCCGACATCCGTGGCGAAGGCCTGCTGCTCGGCGTGAAGACCGTCGGCCCGAACGCTGCGCTGATCGGCGAGGGGCGGAAGGCAGGCGTCCTCACCGCGCCGGCCGGCGACAACGTCGTGCGCCTCCTGCCGCCGCTGAACATCACGGCGGACGAGGTGCGCGAGGGCATGGAGCGCATGGAGACGGCGATGGCCGGCGTTTCCGCGACCGCGCCCGCGCTCAAGTCGGCCTGAGGATGCGCGCCATGACCGCGAACCCATCGCCGAAGCACTTCCTCGACATCGCCGCGCTGCCCGGCGCGGAGCTCAGCCACATCCTCGCCGATGCCGTGCGCCGCAAGGGGCAGGGGCGGGCGGGGGGCGTCAAGCCGCTCGCCGGCCGCGTTCTCGCGATGATCTTCGACAAGCCCTCGACGCGCACGCGCGTCTCCTTCGACGTCGCGATGCGCCAGCTCGGCGGCGAGACGCTGTTCCTGTCCGGCACCGAGATGCAGCTCGGTCGGGCGGAGACCATAGCCGACACCGCGCGCGTCCTGTCGCGCTACGTCGACGCGATCATGATCCGCACGACGACGCACGACCGCCTGATGGAGATGGCGGAATACGCTACCGTGCCGGTGATCAACGGCCTCACCGACGACACGCATCCCTGCCAGATCATGGCGGACCTGATGACCTTCGAGGAGAAGCGAGGGTCCGTGCGCGGCAAGACCATCGCCTGGTCTGGCGACGGCAACAACGTGCTGAACTCCTTCATCGAGGCGACGAGCCGCTTCGGCTTCCAGCTTCGCATCGCCACCCCGGAAGGCTCGGAAGCCGACTTGGGGCGCATCGCGAAGGCGAGGGAGCAGGGCGCGGCGATCCACGTCACCACCGATCCGGTGGAGGCGGTGCGCGGGGCCGATTGCGTCGTCACCGACACCTGGGTGTCGATGGGCGCGGAGGACCGGGCGCGCGGCCACAACGTCTTCGCGCCCTATCAGGTCAACGCGCGGCTGATGGCCGAGGCGAAGCCGGACGCCCTCTTCATGCACTGCCTGCCGGCGCATCGCGGCGAGGAGGTGACGGACGAGGTGATCGACGGGCCGCAGTCCGTGGTCTTCGACGAGGCGGAGAACCGCCTTCATGCACAGAAGTCGATCCTCGCCTGGGTGTTCGACGAGACGGGCAAGCATGTCTGAACGCGGCAACCTCGAAGGCACCGGGCCGGGCGGCCATCTCGGCGAGTTCGGCTTCGCGGGCGACGATGCGGTCGTGCCCTTCGCGGTGGAAGGGCTCGACGCGCGCGGCCGCGCCGTCCAGCTCGGGCCGATGCTGGACTCGATCCTCGCGCGGCACGACTACCCGCCGGCGGTGGCGAAGCTTCTCGCCGAGATGATCGTGCTGACGGCGCTGCTCGGCGCATCGCTGAAGTTCGAGGGCAAGTTCATCGCGCAGGCGCAGACCGACGGGCCGGTCGACCTCCTCGTCGTGGACTTGACGACGCCGTCGAGCGTCCGCGCCTATGCCCGCTTCGACGAGGAGCGGCTGGCGGCGGCGACACGCGACGGCCGCACGAGTTCGGCCGATCTCCTCGGGGCCGGCATCCTGGCGCTGACGGTCGACCAGGGCGAGCACACGCAGCGCTACCAGGGCATCGTCGAGTTGAACGGCGCCAGCCTGGAGGAGGTGGCCGAGAGCTACTTCCGCCAGTCGGAGCAGATCCCGACGACGGTGCGCCTTGCGGTCGCGACCATCTCGCGTCGCGCCGAGGGCGGGGGGTTCCGCGAGGGCTGGCGCGCCGGCGGCCTCATCGCGCAGTTCCTGCCCGAGGCACCGGAGCGCATGCGCCTGCCGGACCTGCCCGGCGGCGACGCGCCGGAGGGTGCGGAGGAGGACAGCTTCGAGTTCGACGACGCCTGGACCGAGGTGAAGTCGCTGGTCGCGACGATCCATCCGTCCGAGCTCGCCGACCCGGAGGTCGGGGTCGAGCGCCTGCTGTTCCGGCTGTTCCACGAAAGGGGCGTCCGCGTCTTCGAGGCGACGCCGATGCTGGACGACTGCTCCTGCTCGCGCGAGCGGATCAAGGGCGTCCTGTCGAGCTTCACGGCGGAAGAGATCGACGAGTCGGTCGAGGACGGCCGGATCGACGTCACCTGCGAGTTCTGCGGCCAGCACTACAGCTTCGCGCCGGACGAGATCGAGCGGGACTGAGAGACCGGGACAAGACCATTCGGCGGGGGATCGCCGGACCGATCCGGAGGGCATTGTCGCGGTCTCTAAACCGCCAAACGCTCGAAGGCAGTCGGGCCGCCCGGCGGATCGGCAAGCAGCGCCGCGATCGCCTCGGCGCATTCGGCCGGTGTCTGACGGGCAGTGTCGAGTTCGAGATCGTAGATGCCCGGGTCGTGCACCGCCTCCTGCCAGAGCGCGACGGGCAGCGGCACGTCGCCGTCCTCGCCCGCGAGATAGGGCTCGCCGAGTGTGGCGGAGGCGCGACGCCGCTCCATGATCGTCTCGATCGGGCAGCGGACGCCGACGAGGAAAGCCGGCAGGCCGGTGAGCCGCCGGGCGCAGGCGGGAAGGATGCCGAGCGGGCGCGAGTGCCGGTCGTGGTGCCCGAGATCGGCGACGACGTCGAAGCCGAGCCGGCTATGGGCGGCGATCGATTCGTAGAGCGCCGTGAAGAGCGCGGGGAGCCGCGCCTCGACGTCCGGGCGTTCGCCGCCGGGGCGAAGCCCGATACCCGGCAGCAGGGCCGGCGGTGTCATATGGCGGACGGAGATATCCACGCCGAGCGCGATCCAAGTACCTTCGGGGCGCTCCCGAATGGCGGCCGCGATCGTCGACTTGCCGGATCGAGGCGCCCCATTCAGCACCACGATCCGACCGGGCCTCACTTTGGGAAATCCGCCTTGCTCAATTCAGCACCCGTGTCTCCGCCGGCAGGTCCAGCGAGAAGGCCGGGACCGCGACTTCGAAGCTCGTGCCGTCCTGCCGCTCCATGCGGTAGGCGCCTTCCATGAAGCCGGACGGCGTCGGCAGCGGGCAGCCGGAGGTGTAGGTGAAGCTGTCGCCCGGCGGCAGCAACGGCTGCTCGCCGACGACGCCCGGCCCGCGGACTTCCTCGACGTGACCACGGGCGTCGGTGATGCGCCAGTGCCGCGAGCGGAGCTGAACGGTGTCCTCGCCGCCGTTCTCGATCGCGATCGTATAGGCCCAGACCCAGCGTCCGCCGTCGGGGTCGGATTGCGCTTCCAGAAATGTCGGCGTCACGCTGACGGTGATGCCGTGCGTCGTCGCCTTGAACATGGCTCGCAACCCTTGCCCTTCGCCGAGCGGCTAGATCGCCGCGAGAGCCGTCTCGACGTCGTCGAGAAGGTCCGCGGTGTCCTCGATACCGGCCGAAAGACGCAGCATCCCGTCCGTGATGCCGAGTTCCGCTCGCACCTCGGACGTGAGGTTCTTGTGCGTCGTCGTCGCCGGATGGGTGATCAAGCTCTTGGCGTCGCCGAGGTTGTTCGAGATCTTGATCACTTCCAGGGCGTTGGAGAAGCGGAAGGCCGCCTCCTTGCCGCCGTCGAGCTCGAAGGCGAGAAGCGTCGAGCCGCCCGTCATCTGCTTGGCGATGACGGCGGCGTCCGGATGGTCGGCGCGGCCGGGATAGAGTACGCGTCCCACCTTGTCCGATCCGGCCAGATGGTCGGCAAGCCGCGCGGCGTTCGCGGTCTGCTTCTCGACCCGGAGCGGCAGCGTCTCCAGCCCCTTCAACAGCGTCCAGGCATTGAACGGCGAGAGCGACGGGCCGGTGTGGCGGAAGAACTCGTGGAGATTCCGGTCGATCCAGTCCTGGTTCGAGAGGATGACGCCGCCGAGACAGCGCCCCTGGCCGTCGATGTGCTTGGTGGCCGAATAGATCACCACGTCCGCGCCGAGTTCCAGCGGCTTCTGCAGCATCGGAGTGGCGAAGACGTTGTCCACCACCAGCGTCGCGCCGGCGGCATGGGCGATCTCGGCGACGGCCGCGATGTCGATCACTTCCAGCGTCGGGTTGGTCGGCGTCTCCATGAAGAAGACGCGCGTCTCGGGCCGCACCGCGGCGCGCCATTGGTCGAGGTCGCGTCCGTCGACGAAGGTCGAGGTGACGCCGGCGCGACCAAGCACCGTCTCGATCACGTAGCGACAGGAGCCGAACAGCGCCCGCGAGGACAGGATGTGGTCGCCCGCCCGCACCTGGCACTGCAGCGCGGCCGCCACCGCCGCCATGCCGGACGCGGTGGCTCGGGCGTCCTCCGCGCCTTCCAGCGCGATCATCCGCTCCTCGAACATCCGCGTCGTCGGGTTGCCGTAGCGCGAATAGATGAAGCCCGGCTCGTCGCCCTTGAAGCGCGCCTCGGCGGCTTCCGCGCTGGGGTAGACGAAGCCTTGCGTCAGGAACAGCGCTTCCGAGGTCTCGCCGAAGCCGGAGCGCATCGTGCCGCCGTGCACCATCCGCGTGGCGGGCCGGAGGCTGCGGGGGTCGTTCTTCTTCAGCATCGGATTCTCCTCGGCGCTGGCGTCCGCCGGAAGGCGGAAATCGGCACTTTCGGCCGGCATTCGCGGCTCGCCGCAAAGCCGACGGAAGAGCTTGGCCAAGCTTTCCGGAACGGCCCTTTAGCGAGTTGTTTAACGTGGCTGCAAGCCGGCCGGCCAAATCACCACGGGTAACGGTGGGAATCCATAAGCCTGCGGTGGACAGCCGTCAATTCCACCCGTAAGCGAATCGCGAGCGTGGAGTCGATGTGGAATGGCGGAAGAACGGGGCGGCATCCTGCCGGATCGCGCGATCGCCGCGTTCTTCGCGGACGGGGCGATCCTGTCCGATCGTCCGCCGGACGACGGGCAGATCCAGCCGGCCAGCCTCGACCTCCGCCTGGGCACGAGCGCCTACCGCATCCGCGCCAGCTTCCTTCCCGGCCGGGACGTGCCGGTGGCGGAGAAGCTCCGGCGCTTCCAGCTCCATGTCGTCGACATCACGGAAGGGGCCGTGCTGGAGACGAACTGCGTCTATCTCGTGCCGCTGATGGAGCGGCTGCGGCTGCCGCCGGGCGTTTCCGCCGCCGCCAATCCGAAGTCCTCCACCGGGCGGCTCGACATCTTCACGCGGCTGCTCGCGGACGGCACGCAGGAGTTCGACAAGATTCCGGCCGGCTACGACGGGCCGCTCTACATCGAGATATCTCCGCGGACCTTCCCGGTGGTGGTCCGCGCCGGCTCGCGCCTCAACCAGATCCGGTTTCGCGAAGACTCGGGCGCGGCGCTGCCGGAGCCGGAACTGCGCGCGCTCCATGCGGCGGAAGCCCTAGTCGATCGCCCGGACCCGAACATCTCGAACGGCGGCGTGGCGCTGTCGATCGACCTTCTCGGCGATGCTTCCGGCCTCGTCGGCTACCGCGGCAAGCGGCATACCGGGGTCGTCGACGTCGACAAGCGCGCGGCCCATCCGGTGCTCGACTTCTGGGAGCCGCTGCGCTTGTCGCGGCCGGGCGAGCTCGTGCTCGATCCGGACGAATTTTACATCCTCGTGTCCGGCGAAGCGGTCCACGTACCGCCGACCCATGCCGCCGAGATGACGCCGTTCGACCCGCTGGTCGGGGAATTCCGCGTCCATTACGCCGGCTTCTTCGATCCGGGCTTCGGCCACTCGAAGGCCGGCGGCACGGGCAGCCGCGCGGTGCTGGAGGTGCGCAGCCACGAGGTGCCCTTCATCCTCGAACACGGGCAGATCGTCGGCCGGCTCGTCTATGAACGGATGGCCGGCCTGCCGGACAAGCTCTACGGCACCAGCCTCGCGTCCAACTATCAGGCGCAGGGGCTGAAGCTGTCGAAGCATTTCGTCTGAGCCGTGCGAAACCGCTTGACGGTCGGGCCCGCGCTTGCGAGTTTCGGCCTCGCGGCGCGGGCGTAGTTCAGAGGTAGAACGTCAGCTTCCCAAGCTGAATGTCGTGGGTTCGATTCCCATCGCCCGCTCCAATCCATCAGGCGAATTTCCTGCCGGTCAGCACTTGAGTCGGACGGCGTAATCCATGTCGGACGGTCCGAGGCCCGGCATCGTCGTCTTGAGCGCCGTTTCGCTGACGATCTTGCCGTTCGGGCACTTGTCGCCGAGATAGGCGACGGCGAGCTTCTGCCGGTCCACCGGATTGGCCATGTCGACGCCGAGCGGCTTCAGATTCCGCAGGATCACCGAATAGTCGTAGGCCGGGTCCGTCGAGGGCGACGAGGAAATCGCGTTGTACTGCTGCATGGTGCGGAGCTGTTCGTCCGTGCTGACGCAGGCCGACAGCGACAGGAGCGCCGCCCCCCCCCAGGCAGATGGTCCCGCTGTATTTGCGACCGGTGACGGGCATGCGCGAATCCGAACTCAAGATCGACACGGACAGAAGCAGACGCCCGCGTCCAAGTCGAGGCTGCTCCGCCGCCTCTCACCGTTCGAGCAACGGCACCGCCGCGCCGATGCTCGGTATGGTGTCGGGCCGCCGCTGCCGTTCGTCGGCCCTTACTCGCCGCGCCGCCTCGCCATGCGGCGTCTTTTCCCAAAGCTGCGGCGCTCGCCACAACTGGTACAGCGCGCGAAGCGTCGCGAGGCTGACCAGCAACCAGTAGGCCGGCAACGTCCAGATCTCGCGCAGGATGCCTGTTCGTCCGCTTCGGCGGGAGCACAGGGTCGCCAGCGTGGCGTAGGTGCCGAAGCCCGCGACGAGCACGAGGCCGTCGAGCGCGAGCAGCAGCCCCTGCGTCCGGCCGAGCCAGCCATGGACGAGCAGGCCGCCGAGATCGCGCAGCAGGAGGGCGAGCACGACGGTGTTGAGTGCGCTCGACAGCAGCATGCCGGCGAAGAGAAGCTGGAACACGCAGAAGTCCCGGATGCCCAGCTCGCGCATCAGCGTCGCGGGCTTTCGCATGTGGATCAGCCAGGTCTGCGCATAGCCCTTCATCCAGCGCGTGCGCTGATTGCGCCAGTCGCGCCAGCGCAGCGGCGCTTCCTCGCAGGTCGGCGAGGCGATCGTCCCTGTCCGGTAACCGTGGCGGGAGAAGCGCATGCCGAGGTCGGCATCCTCCGTGACGTTGTGGCTGTCCCAACCGCCGACCGCAACGAGAGCCTCGCGCCGGAAATGGTTCGACGTGCCGCCGAGGGGCAGCGGCATGCGCCGTTCGGCAAGCCAGGGCAGAAGGCCGAAGAACAGCGCCGCGTATTCGAGCGCGAAATGCGCCGGCAGCCAGCCCTTCGTCCCGTTCGTCACGACGAGCGGCGCCTGCACGCAGGCAAGGCTCGCATCCGCCGCGCGGAACGCAGCCCAAGCGGTCAGAAGCTGGTCCGGCGACGGCTTGTCCTCGGCGTCGAACAGGGCGACGAACTCGCCGGTCGCGAGGGGTAGGGTGAAGTTCAGCGCCTTCGGCTTCGTCCGCGGATGGGAGGGCGGCACCTCTTCCAATCGAAAGCATGGACGCCCCCGGATCGCCTCGCGGACGACCGCGACCGTCGCCGCGTCGTCCGCCTCGCAGATTAGGAGAATCTGAAGCTTCGAGCGCGGCCAGCGGAGCATGTCGAGCGCTTCGACGAGCGTGCCGACCGTGTCGGGCCCCTCGTTTCGCAAGGCGACGAGGACGCTGTAGGTCGGATGGCGCTCCTGGCACGCCGCGACATGGATCAGTTCCCGCCGTCCACCCGAGGTTCGCAGCAGGTCGATCGCCGCGCCGAAACGCAAGGCGATGCAGCCGAGATAAAGCAGAAGCGTCGCCAGATGCGCGGCGACGCCGCCCCACCATGTGAACAATACGAGGGCGAGCATTCCAGTCAGCACGAGTGCCGCGACGAAGCCTTGCGAGCCGGTGACGGTGAGCCGCGCGGACAGGTCCAGCCGATCGCGCGACAGGCTGAGGCGGGCGAGGTCGGAGCGCTCCGCCCGTGTGGCTTCAGCCCTGGCGGTGTCGAGTTCCCGCAGGCTCGCGACCTCGGTCTGGCGGGCGAGGAACGGCTTCGCGGTTAGGAAATCGACCACGGGGACGAGGTCTTCGAGCCGGGGCGCGATCAGAACGCGCGGGGTCGGTTCCGCGGTGCGCAGGATGCGGCGCGAGCCGGCCAAGCCGACTTCCGCGATCGCCGGCGGAGGGGCGTCGGGCCGCCGCAACCGGAGCGTTTCGGCGACTGTGTCCGCGAGAAGCGCTTCGTCGATCAGCCCTGCCGCGACGAGTTCCGCCGCGCTGTCGGTGCCGTTCACGGCCGCGGCGTAGCGGGCCGCCGCATATTGCACCTGGTCCACGCCAAGACACGCCAGCACATCCGCCAACGGGTCGGCGGCGACCCGATCGGTTGCAGGAATCGAAAGCACCTCGATGGTGTCGTCGTCCCGCTTGCCGTTCGAAGCGTTCGGCCCGTATGGAAGCGCGATGGAAGGAAGACCCGTGGCATGATCCTGCTCGCGCATGCGTATCGACACCATCGCATCGCGCGGCTGCCGAATTCGGCCTCCACGCCCCCGTGCGCACCTTCCGGGAAGAATGCTACCGCAGATAGAAACCGGTGCCTGAAGTTAACGAATGGTTAATCTCGCGAAGGTTGTATCAGTAGCCGTCTTGCTACTTTGTCTTCCCTCCGTCGCCCGAAGCGACGAGGTCCCGACACCGAACTTCTGGGACCAGCGCCAGCGCCTCGGCAGGCCGGAGGTCAACGAACGGCCCCGCATCCGCTTTCTCACGAGCGTCGATTATCCTCCTTTCAACTTCCTCGACGGCAGCGGCCGGCTGACCGGCTTCAACGTCGATCTCGTCCGCATGCTCTGCGCCGAGCTCGACGCCCTCGACCGCTGCCAGATCGAGGCGAAGCCGTTCGACCAGCTCGTCCCAGCACTGCTGCGCGGCGAGGCCGACGCCATCGCGGCCGGCGTCGCGGTGACGCCGGAAAGCCGGCGCGACCTCGCCTTCACGCAAAGCTACTTCCGCTATCCCGCCCGCTTCGTCGTGCGCCGCGACGCGCCGCTGGCCGAGCCGGTCGGCGACCGCGTCGCCGGGCTCCGCGTCGGCGTCGTGCGCGGCAGCGCCCACGCAGCGATGCTGTCCGCCTTCTTCCCGAAGGCCGTGAAGGTGGAGTTCGACGGCCGGGACGTCGCTCTCGAAGCACTGAAGCGGAAGGAAGTGGCGGCGGTCTTCGGGGAAGGGGTGTCCCTATCCTTCTGGCTGGACAGCGACGCCGCGAAGGAGTGCTGTGCCTTCGCGGGCGGCCCCTACCTGTCCGAGCGCTTCCTTGGCGAGGGGCTGGCGGTCGCGGTGGCGAGGAAGGATCGGGACCTGGCGCAGGCGCTCGACTACGCGCTCGGGCAGGTCGTCGCCAAGAAGGGCTTTTCCGAGCTGATGCTGCGGTACTTCCCGACGAGCGCGTTCTGAGAACCGAGGCGGTTGACGCTCTCGGACGCGAAACATAGACCCCACGCATGAGGCGGCCGCGCAGCCCGGCGCGGCGCCCGACCTTTCGTACCTGCCGCGGGATCGCAGCCGTCATGTCCGAACCCTTGCACGTTACCGAAGCCGAGATCGCCGAAGCAGCGACCTCGGGCGCCTGGCCGTTCGAGGAAGCCCGCAAGATCCTCGCCCGGTTGCAGGGCGACACGCGCGAGGTGCTGTTCGAGACCGGCTACGGCCCGTCCGGCCTGCCGCATATCGGCACGTTTGGCGAGGTGGCGCGCACCTCCATGGTGCGCCACGCCTTCCGCGTCCTGACCGGCGACAAGCTGCCGACGCGGCTGATCTGCTTCTCCGACGACATGGACGGCATGCGGAAGATCCCGGACAACGTGCCGAACCGCGCCATGCTGGAGCCGCATCTCCACAAGCCGCTGTCTGTGGTGCCGAACCCGTTCGGCGGCGAGTTCCCAAGCTTCGCGCACCACAACAACGCGATGCTGCGTCGCTTCCTCGACACGTTCGGCTTCGACTACGAGTTCGCCAGCGCGACGGACTACTACAAGTCCGGCCGCTTCGACGCGACGCTGCGTCTCGCCGCCGAGCGCTACGACGACATCATGGCCGTCATGCTGCCGACGCTGGGCGCGGAGCGGCAGGCGACCTACAGCCCGTTCCTGCCGATCTCGCCGAAGACCGGCCGCGTCCTCTACGTGCCGATGCGCCATGTCGATGCCGAGGCCGGCACCGTGACCTTCCTCGACGAGGATGGGGAAGAGACGACGCTACCCGTCACCGGCGGCGCGGTGAAGCTGCAGTGGAAGCCGGACTTCGGCATGCGCTGGGCGGCGCTCGGCGTCGACTTCGAGATGTTCGGCAAGGACCACCAGACGAACGCCATCGTCTACGACCGCATCTGCGCGATCCTCGGCGGCACGCCGCCGGAGCACTTCGTCTACGAACTGTTCCTCGACGAACAGGGGCAGAAGATCTCGAAGTCGAAGGGCAACGGCATCTCGATCGAGGACTGGCTGGCCTACGCCTCGCCGGAAAGCCTCGCGCTCTACATGTTCCACAAGCCGCGCGCGGCGAAGCGCCTGCATTTCGACGTCATCCCGAAGGCGGTCGACGACTATTACGGCTTCGTCGCCGCGCAAGGTCGGCAGGATCTGAAGCAGCGGATGCAGAACCCGGTTTGGCACATCCACGGCGGCACGCCGCCGACGGAACCGGCCAAGGTGCCGTTCGCGATGCTCCTGAACCTCGTCTCGGCCTCGAACGCCGGCGGCAAGGGCTCGCTCTGGGGCTACATCAGCCGCTACGCGCCGGGCTCCTCGCCGGAAACCGACCCGGACCTCGACCGGCTCGTCGGCTACGCTTTACGCTATTTCAAGGATTTCGTGGAGCCTTCCAAGCGCTTCCGCGCGCCGGATGATGTGGAGCGCGAAGCGCTTCACGAACTGGATGAGAAGCTGGCGGGACTGCCGGCGGGGGCGGACGCCGAGGCGATCCAGGACGCGATCCTCGACGTGGCGCGGCCGATCGAGCGGTATCAGGATCGCTCGAAGACCGGCCCGAACGGCGGTCCGGGTGTCTCCGGCACCTGGTTCCAGGCGCTGTACCAAACGTTGATCGGGCAGGAGCGGGGACCGCGCTTCGGCTCCTTCGTCTCGCTCTACGGCATCGACGAGACGCGCTCGCTGATCCGTAAGGCGCTGGCGGGGGAACTCGCGCAGGCCGCCTGAAGGCGGGCTTCAGTCCTCCATGCGGTGCTCGGCCCAGATGCCGAGCTTGGCGGCCTTCGCCTTCGCTTCCGCCTGCACGTAGTCGCTGCCGGGCGCGGCTTCGGCGAAGCCGTTCTCGACCAGCCAGCCGCCGATATCCGTGCCGGACAGATCGCACCGGGCCTCGACCTCGCCGGCGTCGTCGCCGAAGCCCTTCGGCACGTTGCAGGAGATCGAGCGCGCGCGCAGCCAGGAGCGGAAACGCGTGCGCGCCTCGACGCCGCAGAACCAGCCGCGCGGTCCCGCCTCGCCGCAGCGCCGCGACAGCGGCGCGGCCTCGATGCCTTCCAGATGCACCTTGCCGCGCCGGATCAGGATCGTCGCGGTGTCGAGCACGACCGGCCGCGCCAGCAGTTCCGCTTCGGCTCCGGCGGGAGGCGTGGCCGCCGGCAGCGGCGCGGGCGCGGCAGGTGGCGCCGCTGGCGCAACAGCGGCGGTCTGGGCGACGTCCGGGGAGCCGCCAGTTTCAGCAGGGGCGGGATTGTCGACCGGGGCGGCGGGCGTTTCGACCGCAGCTTCTGCCGGCGACCGGCCTTCTGCTGCCTCCCGCGCTTCCGCCGCCGTGCGCATCCGCTCCCAGCGCGCGTTCATGGCGGAGGCGATGTCGGCTTGCCGCGGCACGAGATAGACGAACACGAGCGCGATCGCGACGAGGCCGAGCACTGTCGCCGCCGTTCCCTGCAGGCGCTCGCGCGCCGCTTCGAGCCGCGTTCCAACCGGCAGGCCGCCCACCCTACTGGCTGGCCCAGAGGATTCGCGCGATCCATTCGATCTCCTCGATCCGGAAATGCCGGTCCGGGAAATCCTTGTTGATCGAGGCGAGCTCGACCGTCTTCGAGGTCTGCCGCTGCAGAATCTTCGCCATCACTTCCCCATCGCGCGTCTTCACCACGACGCGGTCGCCGCGGCGCACCGTCTCGCCGCGCGACACGATGATGACGTCGCCGTCGCGGTAGAGGGGGAGCATCGAATCGCCGGAAACCTCCAGCGCGTAGGTCGATCCGTCGGCGGCGGGCTGGGGCGGTGCGATCTCGTCCCAGCCCTGGCCGGCCGGAAAGCCGGCATCGTCGAAATAGCCGCCGCCGCCGGCCTGCGCGAAGCCGATCAGCGGGATGGAAATGCTCGGCACGAGGCGTCCGGGAAAGGCGGCGCGCAGCGCCCCGCCGCGCATCAGCGACATGAAGTCGTCGAAGCTCGAATTGGTGGCGTCGATGATCTTCGCGATCGATTCGGTCGAGGGCCAGCGCGGCCGCCCGTCGCCCGCCCGCCGCTTCGACTTGTTGAAGGTCGTCGGGTCGAGCCCCGCGCGCCGCGCCAGGCCGGAAGCCGTCAGCTTGTTGCGTTCGGCCAAGCCGTCGATCGCGGCCCAGATCTGTTCATGCGAGAACGTATCTGCCGCCATGAGTCCGAGCGTCCGAAAAGGAATAAAGTCCTCTTATTCCCTTACGACCGCGGGCTTCGTTTGTCCAGCAAAACGCGCCGTCCGCAAGGGGCCAGCGCTTTCCGGGGGATAGACGCCGCAGGCCGGGAACCGGTGCGCGAAATATGGCATTATCGTGGGGGCCGGCTGCGGGCGACCGGAGGATGTTGCATGAGCTTGCGTTTTGGCGAGAGCACGGCCGACGAGATGCGTCGGCGCGCGAGCGAGCCGGGACGGGGGAGGGATGCGAGCGGGCCGTTCGGCATCCCGTTGAAAGGCTGGCGCGACATCGGGCTCAGGCTCTACCGGTCGTTCTTCGAGGACCGGGTGATGCTGATCGCGGCTGGCGCGACCTTCTACCTCCTCCTGGCGCTGTTCCCGGCCTTCGCCGTCTTCGTCTCGTTCTACGGTTTCGTCGCCGATCCCCACTCCATCGCCGAGCACATCGCCTTCATCGGCCAGTTCCTGCCGCAGGCGGGCACGGAACTCTTGCAGGGGCAGTTGGAGCGGCTGGTCGCGCAGGACACGGGCACGCTCTCGACGACTTTCGTGATCGGCCTGCTCATCGCGCTCTGGAGTGCCAACAACGGCATCAAGACGCTGTTCGAGGCGATGAACATCGCCTATGGCGAGTTCGAGAAGCGCAACTTCTTCGTGCTGAACCTCGTCGCCTTCGGTTTCACCCTCGGCGCGGTGGTGATCGCCATCCTCCTGATCGTGTCGGTGGGCGTGGTGCCGGCCGTGATGGCCGTTCTCGGCCTGTCGAGCGTTTCCGACGGTATCATCGCCGCGATGCGCTGGCCGGTGATGTTCGCGCTCGTCGTCGGCGCGATCGCGATGATCTACCGCTTCGGCCCGAGCCGGAACCCGGCGCGCTGGAGCTGGGTGCTGTTCGGCGCGGTACTGACCTCGGTGGTCTGGATCGTCACCTCGATCGCCTTTTCCTGGTACCTGCAGAACCTCGCCAACTACAACGCCACCTACGGCACGGTCGGCGGCGTGATCGGCTTCATGATCTGGGTGTGGATCTCCTCGATCATCTTCATCATCGGTGCCGAGATCAACGCCGAGATGGAGCACCAGACGGCGCTCGACACGACCGACGAGCCGGCAAAGCCGCTCGGCTCGCGCGGCGCGCGCGTCGCCGACACGATCGGCAAATCCAGCGCCGCCGCCACCGCGAAGGCGAAGGCCACCTTCGCGAAGTTCCGGCACGGGTAGGGTCAGGCGGCCGTCGCTGGCGCGAAGCGACGATAGAACGTGTCGCCCGTCTCCGCCATCTCGCGGAGAAGCGGCGTCGGCTGAAAGCGTTCGCCGTGTTTCGCCGCCAGACCCTCGCAGAGGGTGACGAAGCGCTTCGCGCCCATGCCGTCGATGTAGGAGATGGTGCCGCCGGTATAGGGCGCGTAGCCAAAGCCGAGGATCGAGCCGACATCCGCCTCGCGCGGATCGGTGACGACGCCTTCCTCCATGGTCCGCGCCGCTTCCAGCGCCATGGTCGCGAGGAAGCGGTGCTTCAGCTCGGCGAAATCCACATCGTTGGCCGGCTTCTGCGGGAACAGCGCCTTCAGATCCGGCCACAGATGCTTCTTCGCGGGCTTCGGCGGATAGTCGTAGAAGCCCTTGCCGCTCTTGCGACCGAGCCGCCCGAACTCCTCCACCATCCGGTCGACCAGTTGGAGATGCTTCGGATCGACCGAGCCTTCGCCGGCATCGCGGACGGTCGCCCGCATGATGCGCTGCGACAGGTCGATCGCCACCTCGTCGTTGAGCGCCAACGGCCCGACCGGCATGCCGGCCGCCTTCGCGGCGTTCTCGATCATCGCCGGCGGCACGCCCTCCGCCAGCATTTCGTAGGCCTCGTTGATGTAGCGAAAGACGCAGCGGTTGGCGAAGAAGCCGCGCGTGTCGTTGACGACGATCGGCGTCTTCCGGATCGCCTTGACGAAGTCGAGCGCCGTCGCCAGCGCCCGTTCGCCCGTCCGCTTGCCGAGGATCACTTCGGTCAGCATCATCCGGTCGACCGGCGAGAAGAAATGGATGCCGACGAAGCGCTCGGGGTCCGGGAACGCCTCCGCCAGATCGGTGATCGGGATGGTGGAGGTGTTCGAGGCGAAGATCGCGTCCGGCCGCATCGCGCCGGCGGCCTTGCGCGTCGCCTCCGCCTTCACGTCGCGGTCCTCGAACACCGCCTCGATGACGAGATCGGCATCAGCGAGGCCATCGAACTCGGGCGTGGCCGTGATCAGCGCCAGCAGCGCCTCCGTCTCGTCCGGCTTGGCGCGGCCCTTCGCGACCAGGCCCTCCATCACCTGCCGGCTGTGCGCCTTGCCCTTGTCGGCGGCGGCCTGATCGCGGTCGATCAGCACGACTTCCAGCCCGGCTTTCGCCGCGACGTAGGCGATACCGGCGCCCATGAAGCCCGCGCCGATGACGCCGATCTTGCGGATGCTCGTTGCAGGAACGCTCTGCGGGCGGCGCGCACCCTTGTTCAGGTCCTGCATCGAGACGAACAGCGACCGGATCATCATCGCCGCTTCGGTGGTCTGCAGCACGTTCGCGAACCAGCGCTGCTCGACCTTGAGCCCAAGGTCGATCGGCAGTTGCAGCCCTTCGTAGACGCACTTCACGATGGCGCGCGCGCCGGGATAGTTGTCGTAGGTCTCCTTGCGATAGAGCGAGGCGACCGCCGGCCACACCTGCGCGCCGGCCGCCGAATAGACCGGGCCGAACGGCAGCCTGAAGCCCTTCTGGTCCCACTGTTTCACCGGCGACAGGCCGGCGCGCAGCATCGCCTTCGCTCGTCCGACCAGTTCGTCCGGCTCCACGACCTCGTCGACGAGCTTCATCGCCTTGGCCTTCGCTGGCGACAGCGTCTCGCCCTTCAGCAGCATCTGGAGCGCGCTTTGCGTATCGGTCATGCGCGGCACGCGCTGCGTGCCGCCGGCGCCGGGAAAGATTCCGACCTTCACCTCCGGTAGCGCCAGTTTGGCGGCGGTGGAGACGACGCGGCCGTGGCAGGCGAGCGCGAGTTCGAAGGCGCCGCCCATGCAGACGCCGTTGACCGCCGCGACGAACGGCTTCCCGCAGGTCTCCAGCTTCCGGTAGAGCCAGGACATCCGTCCCGCCCGCTCGAACAGTTCGGCGACCGCGCCCTCGCGGTCCGTAGCGAGCCTCGCCTCGTAGGCGTCGAACAGGCCGCGGATCATCTTCAGGTCCGCGCCGCCCGAAAAGCCGCTCGCCTTGCCGGACGCGATCACCGCGCCCTTGATCGCCGCATCGGCCACCACGGCGTCGACGATCGCGTCGATCTCGTCCATCACCTCCATGGTGAAGACGTTCATCGAGCGTCCCGGCATGTCCCAGGTGACGAGGGCTATGCCGTCGGCGTCGGTTTCGAGAACGAAGTTCACGTATCCCATCACGACCTTCCGGGTTCGAAGCCAGCAAACGAGAAAGCCCGGACGCCCCACACCTTTCCGGCGCGAACGGGGCGGCGGCCTTCAGTGTTTCGAAAAGGTTTCCAGCCACACTCCCGGTAGTTGTTTCTCGTCCGGGAGCGTGAAGAGTGGGGACGCCGTGCGAAGGGTGCCGATCCGGCACCGAACTCGCCTTCGACTTCTCGATGGCGTTCCAGCCGATCGTCGACGTCGCCAGCGGCAAGCCGTGGGGCTACGAGGCCCTGGTTCGCGGGCTGAACGGCGAGGGCGCGGGCGCGATCCTGTCGCAGGTGACGCCCGAGCAGAAGTACCGTTTCGACCAGGCCTGCCGGGTGAAGGCGATCGAGCTCGCTTCCCGGCTCTTCCCGGCGGAGGAGATGCGGCGGCTGTCGATCAACTTCCTGCCGAACGCGGTCTACGAGCCGGCGGCCTGCCTCAGGGCGACGCTGGCCGCGGCCAGGACCCATCGCTTTCCGCTGACCTCGGTCATGTTCGAGTTCACGGAGAACGAGGAGATCGTCGATACCGGGCACCTGAAGAAGATCATTACCGAATACCGCCGCCACGGCTTCGTCACCGCGCTCGACGATTTCGGCGCGGGCTATGCCGGTCTCGCTCTCCTCGCCGATTTCCAGCCCGACCTGATCAAGCTGGATATGCACCTGATCCGCGGCATCGAAGGGAGCCGGCCGCGCCAGATCATCGTCGCCTCGATCGCCGCCGCCGCGCGCGAGATGGGCATCATGGTGCTGGCCGAGGGCGTCGAGACCTGGAACGAGCTGCATGTCCTCCGGGCGGCCGGCATCGCGCTGATGCAGGGCTACTACTTCGCCCGTCCCGAATTCGAGCGCCTGCCGGCGCTGGTCGGCTCGATCGACCTGCCGCAGCCGACCCACCAAGCGGCCTTCGCCTGAGGTTGAGGGCCGCACGGCCGCTCAGACCCGCTCGATCACCGTCGCCGTGCCCATGCCGGCGCCGATGCAGAGCGTGACGAGCGCGACCGTCTTGTCCTGCCGCTCCAGCTCGTCGAGCACGGTGCCGAGGATCATCGCGCCGGTCGCCCCCAGCGGATGGCCCATCGCGATCGCCCCGCCGTTGACGTTGATCCGGTCGGCCGGGATGTCGAACGCCTGCCGGTAGCGCAGCACCACGGCCGCGAAGGCCTCGTTCAGCTCGAAGAGGTCGATGTCGGCGAGGCGCATGCCGGCACGTTCGAGGAGCTTCTTCGTCACGTCCACCGGGCCGGTCAGCATCAGCGCGGGGTCCGAGCCGACGTTGGCGAAGGCGCGGATGCGCGCGCGGGGCTTCCTACCCAGCGTCTCGCCGCCCCGCTTCGAGCCGACCAGCACCGCGCCCGCGCCGTCAACGATGCCGGAGGAGTTGCCGGCGTGGTGGACATGGGCGACCGCCTCGATCTCCGGATGCGCCTGGATCGCCACCGCATCGTAGCCGCCCATCTCGCCGTGCATGGCGAAGGACGGGTTCAGCGCGCCCAGCGCCTGCATGTCCGTTCCGGGCCGCATGTGCTCGTCGCGGTCGAGGATCACGAGGCCGTTCTGGTCGCGCACCGGCACGACGGATTTGGCGAAGCGCCCTTCGCTCCACGCCGCGGCGGCGCGCTGCTGCGATTCCACCGCATAGGCGTCGACGTCGTCGCGCGAGAAACCGTACTTCGTCGCGATGAGATCGGCGGAAACGCCCTGCGGCATGAAGTAGGACGGGATGCCGACCGACGGGTCCATGAACCAGGCGCCGCCGGCCGTTCCCATGCCGACGCGCGACATGGATTCGACCCCGCCCGCGATCACGATGTCGTCGCTGCCATGCGCCACCTTCGCTGCCGCGAGGTTCACCGCGTCGAGGCCGGAGGCACAGAAGCGCGAGATCTGCAGGCCCGGGGCGGCGAAGTCGTAGCCGGCCTCGAAGGCGCTCGCCCGCGGGATCACCGCGCCGGCCTCGCCGACCGGATCGACGCAGCCGAAGATGATGTCGTCGACCTTGGCCGTCGGGATGCCGTTCCGCTCGCGCAGCGCCTCCAGCATGCGCGCGCCGAGCCTGACGGCCGGCACCTCGTGCAGCGCGCCGTCCTGCTTGCCGCGCCCGCGAGGCGTGCGGACGTGGTCGTAGATATATGCCTCGGTCATGGCGTTCCCCCGGGCAGGCGATGCTGGAAATTCTCGGCGCCGTCCGGCATCGGCTCGGACGCTTCGCCCGGCGACGCGACGGCGTCCGCGAACCACGACGCGCGTCCCTCGATGCCGTTGTGGTGGATCGGCCGAATCGCGTCCGGGTCGTCGAGGCTGGCGAGAGTGACGCTGACCGTACTCTTCGGCAGGTGGCGATAGGTGAGGGTGGTTCCGCAATCCGGACAGAAGTCCCGCTCGGCGACGCTCGACGAGCGGAACGGCTTCGGCTGCGCGCCGAGCCAGCGCACCTTGCCCGCGTCGAACTGCGCGAAGCCGGAGACGAGGCCGCCGGATGCCCGCTGGCACATCCGGCATTCGCAGATGTCCGACTGGTTCGGCTCGCCGCTCGCCTCGTAGCGTACCCGGCCGCACTGGCACCCGCCCGTATAGGTCATCGCTCAGAACGCCTCCGCCGGCAGCGCCATCAGCGAATCCGCGCCCGCCGATATGCGGGCGAGATGCGCCGCCGTTTCCGGCATCATCCTGTCCATGTAGAAGCGCGCGGTCGCAAGCTTCGCCTCCATGAATGCCGGATCGCCGTCCGCGCCGTCCGCCAGCTTCTCGTGCGCCGCCTTCGCCATCTGCCCCCACATAGCGCCGATCGCGACGAGGCCGAAGAGATGCATGTAGTCGGTGGAGGCCGCGCCGGCGTTGTCGGGCTTGGCGAGCGCGTTGTTCATCAGCCAAAGAGTGGCTTGCTGAAGATCGTTCAAACCCTTCTTCAACGCCTTCGTGCAGAAGGTCAGCGCTTCGTTGGTGCGGTTCTCCTCGCAGAACGCGCCCACATCGGCGAAGAAGGCCTGCACGGCGCGGCCGCCGTTGAGGGCCAGCTTGCGTCCCACGAGATCCAGCGCCTGGATGCCGTTCGCACCCTCGTAGATCTGCGTGATGCGGGCGTCGCGGACGAACTGCTCCATGCCCCACTCGACGATGTAGCCGTGGCCGCCGAAGACCTGCTGCGCCATGACGGCGTTCTCGAAGCCCTTGTCGGTGAGGACGCCCTTCACCACCGGCGTCATCAGGCCCATCCAGTCGTCCGCCGCCTGCCGCTGGAGTTCGTCCTCGGCCACCTGCGAAAGGTCCCCCATCAGCGCCGTCCGCAGCGCCAGCGCCCGGCCGCCTTCGTTCAGCGCGCGGATCGTCATGAGCATCCGGCGGACGTCGGGATGCACGACGATCGGGTCGGCCGGCCGATCCGGCGCCTTCGCGCCCGACAGCGAGCGGCCCTGCAGGCGGTCGCGGGCGTAGGCGGCGGCGTTCTGGTAGGCGATCTCGGACACCGCGAGTCCCTGGACGCCGACGAAAAGCCGCGCCTCATTCATCATCGTGAACATGGCGCGCAGACCCTTGTCGCGCTCGCCGACGAGCCAGCCGGTCGCGCCGTCGTAGTTCATCACGCAGGTGGCGCTGCCGTGGATGCCCATCTTTTCCTCGATCGCGCCGCAGGACAGGCCGTTGCGCGCGCCGACGCGCCCTTCCGCGTCCGGCAGGAACTTCGGCACGACGAAGAGCGAGATGCCCTTCGTGCCGGCCGCCGCGCCGTCGATGCGCGCCAGCACGAGATGGACGATGTTCTCCGCGAGGTCGTGCTCGCCGGCGGAGATGAAGATCTTCTGGCCGGTGATCCGATACGTGCCGTCCTCATGCGGAGCGGCCCTGGTGCGCAGGAGCCCGAGATCGGTGCCGCAATGCGGCTCCGTCAGGTTCATCGTGCCGGTCCAGCGGCCCTCGATCAGCTTCGGCAGGTAGGTCGCCTTCTGCGCGTCGCTCCCGTGCTGGCGGATCGCCGCGATCGCGCCGGCCGTCAGCGACGGATACATCGCGAGCGACATGTTGGCCGAGGACATGAATTCGCTGACCGCAGCCGACAGGAGATGCGGCAGACCCTGGCCGCCGAAGGCCGGATCGCCCGACAGGCTTCCCCAGCCGCCGTCGCGATAGGCCGCGTAGGCCTCGCGGAACCCGTCCGGCGCCCTCACCGAACCGTCCTCCAGCCGCCGGCAGCCCTGCCGGTCGCCGCTTTGGTTCAAGGGGAGCAGGACTTCTTCCGCGAGCCGTCCGGCTTCCTCGAGAATCGCCCGGACGACATCCGGGCTCGCCTCGGCGAAGACCGGCAGGTTCGCATGGCGCCCGATGTCCAGAACGTTGTTCAGGACGAAGAGCGTATCCTCGACCGGTGCGCGATAAACCGGCATGCCCGACCTCCTGCCGCGAACGGATCGCTTTGACGTTTACGTCAATAGCACATCACTTGGCGCTTCGCGCCGGGAACCGCGATCGGGAAAGCCGGCGGACGTTCGGATGGTAAAGGAGGCGTGGCGCTCGTCGTCGCGCGTCGGCGACCGCCCGGACCTGCTAGACGCTGGGAAGATACTTGCGCAGGAAATCGATCGAAAGGTCCATCGCCTCGAGCGACCTGTCCACTTCGCGCCGCTGCCCGAGCAGCACCTCGCGCTGCTGCGCGAAACGCTCCAGCGCCACCTCGACCTGCCGCCGCTTGCCGTTCGGCTGGCTGTAGATGTCGATCATCTGCCGCGCCTCGGTCAGCGAGAAGCCGAGCGCCTTGCCGAGCAGCACGAGGCGAAGGCGCTTGCGGTCGCGCCGGGAATACAACCTTGTCGTGCCCCGCCTCTGCGGGCTCAGGAGGCCGCGATCCTCGTAGAAACGCAGGGTGCGGAGCGTGACGCCGAATTCCTTCGCGAGATCGCCGATGCGGTAAACGTCCTTGCCGTCGCCGTCGACCGTCTCGATACCGAGCAGATATTCGACCGCAGGTTGCGAGCCACCCTCGTTCTCGGCTTCTTCGAGGTAAGCCACCTTTGCATTGGGCATTTTCTATTTCTCGTTGTCATTCCAAAGCTTAGACGAGTTATGGTCTCGTCCGAACCACCGCAAGGGTATGGCAGAAATTGCGAAGCCGAAAGAACGCGGATTTCGCGAGTCCAGCTTCGGTCAATTCAACCTTTCTATACCATGAACGAACGGTCGTGGGTTTAAATCGGGTTAACCCATCGGCCTGAGGCGAGCGAATGTTCGACCTCCGGAAATCGTCGGCGAAGGGCTCGGTCCCGCCGGCGAAAAGCGGTGAGAGGGTGGGGAGATGGCTGTGTCGGAAGCGCATGCGCGCACTCGGTTCGATGAACAGGACGAGTCGCCGTTGGCTTCGCTGAGCCGCACGCTGGAATCCCTGGAGGCGCGCCTCGCGCGTCTGCCGACCCGTACCGAGCGGAGCACCGCGGCCCCACGCGACGTTCGCCGCGCGCCGGAGCCCGCCAAGCAGCGCGCGGGAGCGCTGGCGGACGCCGTTTCCGAGATCGCGATGCGCCGCCGCATCCTCGATGCCGCGCCGATCGAGCCCGCTCCCTCAGCGCCGGCCGCCGTCGTGTCCGAGCGGCTGGAGCGACGCATCGAGACCATCGCCTCGCAGGCCGAGACGCTGAGCGGCGACGACGCGAGCCTGCGGCTGATGACCGAGGTCGCCTCCGAACTCCAGCGCCTGCGCGGCGAGATGCGCGACGGCGCGAAGCAGGCCTCGTTCGAAGCCCGCTTCGACGAGCTGCGCGCCGCCTTCGAGCAGCTCCGCCAGATGATCGGCGACCGCGCCGGGGCGGAAGCGATCGGCGAGGAACTGCGGCAGATCTCGGCCTCGCTCGCCCGGCTGACCGAAGCCGGCGCCGACCGGGCCATGCTGAACTCCATGCGCTCCGAGCTCGAGGAACTGCGGCACCTCTTCGAGGAAACGGCGCGCGAGACGACGGTGCGCGCGGTGGACGAGCGCTGGCAGAGCTTCGAGGATCGTTACGCGGCTCGGTCGGAAGACGACCAGACGGCGAAGGCGGAACTGAAGCGCGAGCTGGAGCGCCTGCGCGAATCGCTTCGCTCGCTCGCCCGCGAGGAGCAGGTTCAGGCGGTCGAGGATCGCTGGAGCGCGTTCGAGCAGCGTTACCGCGAGCCGCCGAGCCGCGAGGCCATTTCCGGCGTCCTGCGCGAAGAGCTCGACGGCATGCGCGCCAAGCTGGAGTCGGCGGTCGCCGATCCGTCGCGCATGCAGGCGATGGAAGCGCGCTGGGACGAACTCGAGAAGCGGCTCGAACTGCAGCGGAACGACGAGGGCGTCCGCCTCCTCGCGGAGCGGATGAGCGAGATCGAGGAGCGGCTGTCCCGCCTGCCGGGCAGCGTCGACGTCTCGTCGTTGGAGCAGCGCATCCATGCGCTGGCCGAGAACATGGACGGCCTCGCCCGGCGCAGCGAACAGGCCGACATGGAGAATTTCCTGTCGCTGGAGGAGCGGCTTGACGAGATTTCCCGCGCCATCGTCGCGGTCGCCGCCCCGCCTGCCATGGACATGGCGCCGATCGAGCGGATCGAGGCCCGGATCGCGGCGCTGAGCGGCCGCGTCGACCAGATGGGCAACGACGGCAAGGTCGAGCGGCTGTCGAAGCGCATCGCGGACCTGTCGGCGCGGGTCGAGGAACTGGCGGCCGAGGCCATCGGTCCGGCGGTGATGCAGCGGATCGACCAGTTGACCGAGCGCTTCGAGACCGCGTTTGCCGAGTTCGAGCCGCCGCAGATCGACACGAGCGCCATCGAGAAGCGCATCGACCTCATCGCGGAGCGCTTCGAGCTCGCGGTCGCCGACCTCCACGCGACGAAGATCGATCCGGACGCCTTCGAGCAGCGCCTGTCGGCGCTGGCGGCGAAGCTCGAAAGCCTCTCGTCCGAGCCGCGGATCGACGTTCAGGCGGTGCGCTCGCTCGAAGAGCAGATCGAGCGGCTGTCGGAGCGCGTCGTCCATTCCGGCTCGCTGCACGACGATTTCGAGACGGAGATCACCAGCCGGCTCGGCGCGATCGAGCAGCGGCTCGACAGCCACCGCGATGCGCTGATCCAGGCCGCGCGCGAAGTGGCCGAAGAGACCGCGCGCCGGATGCAGATCGTCGGCGACGAGCGCCAGGCCGAGCATGTCGCGCAACTCTCGGAGAGCCTCCAGACGCTGGAAGGCCTCGCGCGCTCGAACGACAGCCGTTCGGGCCAGGTGTTCCAGGCGGTCCACGACACGCTCCTGAAGATCGTCGATCGCCTCGAACAGATCGAGGTCGAGATCGCGGCGGGCGACCGCGGACATGTCGTCGCCTCGTCCTTCGGCCTCCATGCCGACCGGAGCTTCGAAGCCGCGACATCGCCGGCTTTCGCGATGCCGGCCGCCGAGCCGCCCGCAGCCCGCATACGCGAGCAGGTGGCGTCGCCCGCGCTCGACGCGGCCGACGTGATCGACCGCGAGGAGATCAACCGGCCGCTGGAGCCGGGCTCCGGCATGCCCGACATCGGCGCGTTGCTGGAGCGCGTCCGCGCCGCGCAGCGCAGCCGGACCGAGGACATCGCCGAGCCGGGCAGCGAGGCGGAAACCCGCGCCGCCGCGCGCAGCGCCGCCCGCGCCGCCAGCCTCGAAGCGGAGAAGCTGACCGCCGGCGCGCCCCCGGTCGGCGAGAAGGGCCTGCGCGGTCTCCTGTCCCGCCGGCGCAAGGCGATCCTGACCGGCGTCGTCGCGGTGATCGTCGCGCTGTCGGCGCTGCCGATCGGCAAGTCGTTCATCGGCGGCGAGGAGCGGACGCCGGCGACCGTCGCCGCGCTGGCTCCGCCGCCCGCGGCGAGCGAGCCGGCACCGGTGACCGCCGAAGTACCGACCCCGGCCCCGCAGCAGGCGGCGGCGCCGGTCGAGGCTCCCGCCGCGCCTGCGATAGAGGCCGGCAAGTCGTCCGACGTCGCCTCCGCCCTGTCAGCCGCAACGCCGCTGCCGGCAACCACCGACCGGTCGCAGCCGGAGACGCCGGCCGCCCCCGCGGACGTCGCCGAGACCGCCGCGCCCGACGATCAGGCGGACGCTTCGGGCCCGGCGGTCGACGCGATCGCCGCCTTGAAGCCCAAGTTGCCGGCTTCCGCGACCGTCATGCCGCCGGTGCCGGACGGCATCGGCCCGGCGGCGCTGAAGGCGGCGGCGCTGGCCGGCGATCCGAAGGCGGCGTTCGAGATCGGCCTTCGCCTGATGGAGGGCCGTCCCGGCCAGCCGGAGCCGGAAAAGGCGCTCGACTGGTTCGCGCAGGCGGCGGTGAAGGGCTTCGCGCCGGCGCAGTATTCGATCGGCACGCTCTACGAGAAGGGCAACGGCATCGCCCGCGACACGCAGGCCGCCCGAGACTGGTACACGCTGGCTGCGACGAGCGGCAACGTGCGCGCCATGCACAACCTCGCCGTCCTCTACGCCACCGGCATCGACGGGCGCTCGCAGCCGGAAGCGGCAGCGCGATGGTTCACGCAGGCTGCCGAGCACGGCATGCGCGACAGCCAGTACAACCTCGGCATCCTCTACGCCCGCGGTTCCGGCGTGCCGCAGGACCTCGGGCAGTCCTACAAGTGGTTCGCGATCGTCGCGGATGCCGGCGACAGCGACGCCGCCACGAAGCGCGACGAGATCGCGAAATCGATGAAGCCCGACCAGCTCCAGGCGGCGCAGGAGACGGTGCGGTCCTTCCAGCCGGCGCCGCGCATCGAGCTCGCCAACACGGTGGACACGCCGGCCGAATGGCAGGACGCCAACGAGCGGACGACCTCGTCGATCGACATGACGAAGGCGGTGCGCAACATCCAGGCCATCCTCGGCAAGCTCGGCTACGACGCCGGCGTGCCGGACGGCCGGGTGGGCGACAAGACCAAGGTCGCGATCGAGGCCTTCCAGCGCGACAACGGCCTGAAGGCGACCGGCGAGATCGACGGACCGCTGATCCGTGCGCTACTCCGCAAGAAGGACGCGAAGGCGGGAGTCTGACGGGAGGGGCGTCGGAAGACGCCCGGTCTTCCGTCGTAAAGGGGCGGTCCGCAGCGGCCGCCCTTCGCCTATGGTGGGGACAGTCGTCCGGACGGTTCGCGTGAGTCTTTACCTTCCCATCGCCGAGATACCCGTCAACGTCCTGGTGATCGTCTGCATGGGCGCGGCGGTCGGCTTCCTGTCGGGGATGTTCGGCGTCGGCGGCGGCTTCCTGATCACGCCGCTGCTGATCTTCTACAACATCCCGCCCGCCGTCGCCGTCGCGACCGGCGGCAATCAGGTGATCGCCTCGTCCTTCGCGGGCGCGCTGTTCCATTACCGGCGCGGCACGCTCGACGTGAAGCTCGGCACGGTGCTCCTGGCGGGCGGGGCGCTCGGCTCCGTCGCCGGCGTCTTCGTCTTCACGCTGCTGCGACGGCTCGGCCAGCTCGATCTGGCGGTATCGCTCCTCTACGTGGCCTTCCTCGGCTCGATCGGTGGGCTGATGCTGACCGAGAGCGTCCGGGCGATGCGCCGCTCCGGCAACGGCCAGCCGGCCGATCCGCGCAAGCCCGGCCACCACAACTGGATCCACCGGCTGCCGCTGAAGATGCGCTTCCAGCGCTCCAAGCTCTACGTCTCGGTGATCCCGGTGCTGGTGCTCGGCTTCCTGATCGGCGTGCTCGCGGCGGTGATGGGCGTCGGCGGCGGCTTCATCATGGTGCCGGCGATGATCTATCTCCTGCGCGTGCCGACCAACGTCGTGGTCGGCACGTCGCTGTTCCAGATCATCTTCACCGCGGCGGTGACGACGGTGCTGCAGGCTGCGACGAACACCACGGTGGACGTCGTGCTCGCCTTCCTTTTGATGACCGGCGGGGTGATCGGCGCGCAGTTCGGGGCGCGGGCCGGGCAGCGGCTGCGCGGCGAGCAGCTCCGCGCGCTCCTGGCGCTGCTCGTCCTGTCGGTCTGCGTGCGCCTCGCCGTCGAGCTCGTCGTCTATCCGGGTGACATCTATTCGATCAACCTGCCGAGCGGCGAAACGGGCTGACGGTGGCACGGCGCTCCGTTCTCCTCGCCGTCTGGTTCGTCGCGTTGCTGCTGGCGCTGACCGGCGCCGGTTTCGCCCAGAGCCAGGCGGAGGGGACGACCGGCCTGCCGGAGGCTTTCGAGATCGGACTTTCCACCGAGGAGATCGTGATCTCGTCCGACTTCTCCGGCGCGCGGCTTGTCGTGTTCGGGGCGCTCGACAACGCCGACGCGAAGGTGCTGCGGCAGGGCGGCTACGACATCGTCGTGGCGTTGGAGGGACCGGTGGTGCCGATCGTGGTGCGCGAGAAGGAGCGTACCGTCGGCCTGTGGATCAACCAGGGCTCGGAGCGGTTCGACACGGTGCCCGCCTCCTATTCGCTCGCCGCGACGCGCCGGCTGACCGACATCACCTCGCCTCAGGTCCTGTCGCAGCTTTCGATCGGCATCGACCACCTGCAGATGAGCCGGCGGGCGGCCGGCCGGACCTCTGCGCCGAACCGCGACCGGTACGCGACGGCGGTCCGCCGCATCCGCTCCGAGCGCGGCCTGTTCCGCGAGAGCTTCGGCACGGTGGAGTTCGTCAGCGCAACGCTGTTCCGCGCCGAACTCCGGCTGCCGGCCGACCTGCCGGTCGGCAAGCACGTCGCGCGGGCCTTCCTGTTCCGCAAGGGCGTGTTCCTCAGGGAGCGCACCGACACGCTCTGGGTGGTGAAGTCCGGCTTCGAAAGCACGGTGTCCGACCTCGCGCACCGCTACGGCCCGTGGTACGGCAGCTTCGCCGTGGCGCTGGCCATCGTGACGGGGTGGCTCGGGCGGCTGATCTTCCGCCGGGATTAAGCGGACGCGGTTTCGCGTTCCCGCGCCGTGGTGGCCGGGGTTTGCGGGTGGTGGATGCCGCCTGGAAGCGGCGGGCGCCGAAGGCAGAACCTTCCGACGTATGCTACTCGTCAAAGCGGCCTGCCTTTGGCGCCCGCGCGGGTGTCTCGCAACGCTTGCCACCGGCTGCCTCGCCGGCGTCCCCATGACCTTCAGCGAGGTGGCTCACCTCGCCTCAAGGGCGTGATCCGAACATTGTCCTCGGCTACACAGCCGTTCGGGTTCCTCGGCCTGCTCCCGGACCCCATTGCTGAAGACCGGCCACGGTTCACGCTGCCCGGACCCGCCGTCGCTCCGGAAGCAACAGCCGATCCGGACCCGCCCGCCACCCCACCGAACGATCCCGGTGATCATTCGCGCTCCCTCGACGGGGCGACGGTGAGCGAAGGTTACGCGAGACGGCGAGAACGGGGATAAGTTTTCGCCACCGAATAGGATTGGGTCGCTAGCGTCGGGGGCGCTGCCCGCATTCGGTAAGCGTCTGTCTTCGCGCGACTGACGCATCACGCTGGGCTCGCGTTCCGTGGGCGACGACCAACAGCCAGCGCGCACTTTATCTGTTCAGAAAGCATTTCAAGATACCGATAAATATGAAATTTCGGGTCGTGAAGGCGCATCATAATGATGAATAGAATCAAAATCGGAACCAAGATCGCAGGCATTGCCGCCGTGATAAGCCTGATCGGCGTCGCGGCGTCGCTCTATGCCGCGAGCGTGATCCGCTCGGCCGACGACGACTATTCCGCAATGATCACCAATCTCGATCAAGCGACGCTTTATCTCGCCCGGGCGAACCGCACCATGAACGCGATGGGCTACTCCGTGTACCGCGCCATCGCCTACGACGGCCCGCAAGCCGAGCAGGCCGCCAAGGACGCGAAGGATGCCGTCGTCAAGGGGCGCCAGTATCTGGACCAGGTCGCGACGCGCCTGGACGAGCGCAAGGAGCAGGTCGATGCCATTCGAGCCGGCTTCGATCAGGTGACGGCTCTGGTCGCCAAGGCCGCGGATGCGGGAGTGGCGAACGCCAACGACCAGGTCACCGCCATCATGGCGACCGCCGATCCGCTGATCGCCGATACATCCGCCAAAATGACCGCGCTCAACGACGAGACGATCGCCCGGGTCAATCAGCGGTCGGAAGAACTGAGCGCAGCGTCCCACACCAACGCCTATCTGCTCGTCGGCGGAACCCTGTTCAGCGGCGTGCTGGGCCTGATCGGCGCGCTCGTGATCGCCGCTAAAGGGATCACCGGTCCGCTGAACCTGCTCGGGCAGCGGATGAAGGAGCTCGCCTCCGGTCAGCTCGACGTTCCTGTCGAGGGTACCGACCGCGGCGACGAGGTGGGTGTGATGGCGAAAGCCGTGCAGGTATTCAAGGACGCGGCGAACCAGAACAAGCGGCTGGAGGCGGAGGCGGCGGAAGCGCAGCAGGCGCAGGCGCTGAGCCGCGACCGGCAGGCGGCGATCGACACGGCGAAGGCCGAGGACTTGCGGGTGTTCGTGCATGCCGTCGAGGCCGGCTTCGACCGGTTGGCCGCGGGCGACCTGACGGCGCGGATGACGGGATCGGTGGCGCCGGAGTTCGAACCGATCCGCACGAAGTTCAACGACGCGGTCGGCTCGCTGGAGGACGCTATCGGCTCGGTGGTCGCGGCGGTCGGCTCCATGCGAGTTGGATTGAACCAGATCACCGTGGCGGCGGGCGACCTGTCGCAGCGCACCGAGCAGCAGGCGGCGTCGCTGGAGGAAACGGTGGCGGCGCTCAGCGAGGTGACGCGCGGCATCAACGACACGGCCGGGACCGCCATCCAGGCGCAGGCGACGGCGCAGTCGACGCAGAAGACGGCCGAGAAGGGCGGTGCGATCGTCGGGCAGGCGGTGGCGGCGATGACCGCGATCGAGCGCTCCTCGGCCGAGATCGGCAAGATCATCGGGGTGATCGACGAGATCGCCTTCCAGACCAACCTTCTCGCCCTCAATGCCGGCGTCGAGGCGGCGCGAGCCGGCGAGGCGGGGCGTGGGTTCGCGGTGGTGGCGCAGGAGGTGCGGGGTCTGGCGCAGCGCTCGGCGGAAGCGGCGAAGGAGATCAAGGACCTGATCCATGTCTCGTCGCAGCAGGTCGGGCAGGGCGTCGAACTGGTGACGGCGTCCGGTCAGAGCCTGGACGAGATCGTCGCGGGCGTCGGCAGCCTCGCCGGCGTCGTCTCCAGCATCGCCCATTCGGCGAAGGAGCAGGCGGTGAGCTTGAAGGAAGTCTCCACCGCGGCGGACCAGATGGACAAGGTCACGCAGCAGAACGCGGCGATGGTGGAGGAGACGACGGCGGCGGCGCAGAGCCTCGCCAGCGAAACCGAGGAACTGGCCGGACTGACCGGGCGCTTCAAGACCAAGAACGGTGGTGCTTCCGCACCCCTCGCGGTTGCGGCGCGCCGTCCGGCCGCTGCTCCCCGCCCCGCTCCGGCACCTGTCGCGCACCGGCCGGTCGCGCAGATGAAGCACACCGGCACCGGTGGGGTTGCCCCGCAGGCGCAGAAGGATGATTGGGAAGAATTCTGAAGCATTGGCCGCCTGGCCGCCGTCGATCCCTCCGGCGGTCGGAACCTCGCCGGGGCCGGCTATCTCGACAATCCATGAAATGAAGGGGCGCTGCCGAGATCCGGCAGCGCCCCTTTTCGTTACGGGCGCGAAGTCGAGGGAAATTCGCGGGCGGAAGGGAGGGGTACCCGAAGGGGAGCCCGGTGCGACGCGGTGCTCCTGCGGCTTCAGCGCGTTCGGTTCCTGCCCGTGCGCGTACCATGACCACGACGCAGTGCCCCGGCCGGGCGGCCGGGGCCTTTACGGCTAAGCCTTACGGAGCGGAAGAGGCGTCAGCCGCCGGCCTTGTCGTACATTTCGAGGACGTGGTCCCAGTTGATCAGGCTGTCGACGAAGGCTTCGAGGTACTTCGGGCGGGCGTTGCGGTAGTCGATGTAGTAGGAGTGCTCCCAGACGTCGACGCCGAGGATCGGCGACGCGCCGTGGACCACCGGATTCTCGCCGTTCGGCGTCTTCATGATCTGCAGCTTGCCGTCCTTCAGCGCGACCCAGGCCCAGCCCGAACCGAACTGCGTTACGCCGGCCTGCACGAAATCGGTCTTGAACTTGTCGTAGCCGCCGAGATCGGAATCGAAGGCCGTCTGCAGCTTGCCCGGGAGCGACTTGCCGCCGCCACCCTTCTTCATCCACTGCCAGAAGTGGATGTGATTGTAGTGCTGGCCGGCATTGTTGAAGAGCGGCTGGTTCTTGCCGTAGGCCTCCTTCATCACGTCCTCGACGGACTTGTCGCCGAGGCCCGCTTCCGCCGCCAGCTTGTTGCCCGTCTCGACATAGGCGTTGTGGTGCTTGTCGTGGTGGAACTCCAGCGTCTCCTTCGACATGAACGGCTGCAGCGCTTCGTAGTCGTAGGGCAGGGGCGGCAGGGTGAATGCCATCGTCTCGTCTCCTTCTCGGGTGGGCGGCCCTCGATACGTCATGCGAGGCCGCTTGAAACCGGCCAGCAAGATAGAGCAAGCCGGGCGCGCGTCGACCGGCCGCATGTCCGCGGCCGCGGGAGGCCGGGAGCGAACACGCTTGCGTCATCCTTCCACCACGATGGAACCTTGCGGCTTCGTGCAAGGTTTCGGCGTCAAAGAACAAGTGTATCGCTGCGGGAAGCCTCGCGGCCTGCGTAAAGGACGGCTGGAGATGTCCGATCAAGCTTCGCGAGTCCCGTCGCGTCGCGCGTTCCTGACCACGTTCGGGCTCGGCGCGGTAGCGCTGGCCAGCGGCTGCGCCAGCAATCCGCGCGCGCGCATCGCCGATACCGCCGTCGGACCCGCCTACTATGCGCCGGGCTTCGGCGGCGGCGATGGCTATCTCGCTGGCGGCGCTGGCGTTTCCGGCGCGCCGTCCGAATATGCATCGATGTACGGGCCGATCGAGGACGGCGGCTTCCTGATTCCGCCCGTCGACCTCAGCCGCGTCAACCCGCGCTTTTACCGCCAGATGGTGCAGGATCCGACGGGCGAGGCGCCCGGCACGATCACCATCGATACGGCGTCGCGCTTCGCCTACCTGTCGCACGGCGACGGCTCGGCCATGCGCTACGGCGTCGGCATCGGCCGCGAGGGCTTCGCCTGGGCCGGCGATGCGAAGGTGCAGTGGAAGCAGAAGTGGCCGAAGTGGACGCCGCCCGACGAGATGATCGTGCGCCAGCCGGAACTCTCCATCTACAGCGCCGACAACGGCGGCAAGCCGGGCGGGCTCGACAACCCGCTCGGCGCGCGGGCGCTCTACCTGTTCCAGAACGGGCAGGACACGTTCTATCGCCTGCACGGGACCCCGCAGTACTGGACGATCGGCACCGCCGCCTCGTCCGGCTGCATCCGGTTCATGAACCAGGACATCATCGACCTCTACGACCGCGCCCCGGTGGGCTCGAAGGTGGTGGTGCGGCAGGCCGGCATCGTCTGAACCGCCTGCGTCGCGGCCCGGCCGGAGGAACGCGCGCCGCGGAGCCGGCGTTGCCCTTCGCCTGAAGGCGGAGGAGCGACCGGCGATGAAGCACGATGTCTGCGCGCTGGCCGAACTCGACGACGGCCGGCTGGTGGAGGCGGAAGCCGGAGGCGTGAAGCTGCTCCTGTCGCGCGACGGCGACGCGGTGAACGCAGTCGGCGCGTCGTGCCCGCACAAGGGCGCGGCGCTGAAGGACGGCGTGCGCGTCGGCAACCGGGTGATCTGCCCGTGGCACCACGCGATGTTCGACCTCGCTTCCGGCGACCATCTGGAGCCGCCGGGCCACAAATGCCTGGCGCGGTTCGCGGCGAGCGCCGAGAACGGGCGCGTCACGGTCGAAGTGCCGGAGGGCGTTGGCGAGCATCGGCCGGAGGTCGAGCCGGATGCGCGGCGGCGCGGCGGGGACGCGGTCTTCCTGATCGTCGGAGCGGGCGCTGCCGGCTTCGCCTGCGCCGAGGAACTGGCGAAAGGCGGCTTCGACGGGCGGATCGTGCTGATCTCGCCGGAGGCCGAGCCACCCTACGACCGCACCGACCTGTCGAAGACCTATCTCAACGGCAAATGGCCGGACGATAAGCTGCCGATGGCGTCGCCGGGCGAACTCGAAGCGCTCGGCATCGAGACGGTCGTCGGCGTGGTGGAGCGGGTCGATGCGGATCGGCGGGAAGTGCGCTTTGCGGATGGGCGGACGATGGGCTTCGCGAAGTGCTTCGTCGCACCCGGCAGCGACGCCGCGCGGCTGAAGCTTCCGAACGCCGACCTGCCGAACGTCCTGACCCTGCGCTCGCACGCCGACGGCCGGCGCGTGAAGGCGGCGGTCGACGCGGCGAACCATGTCGTGGTGATCGGGGCGGGCTTCATCGGTCTGGAGGCGGCGAGCCAACTCGCTGGCATGGGCAAGCGCGTTTCGGTGGTCGCGAAGGACAGGCTGCCCTTCGCCAGGCAATTTGGCGAGGCGGTGGCCGGCCAGATCGCCCGGCGGCACGCGGACGAGGGCGTCGCCCTCCACTGCCGGGCGGAGGTCGAGAGCCTGAAGGCGGAGGGCGGCCGCGTCGTCGCGGTGAAGCTGAAGTCGGGTCAGGAGATCGAGACCGATCTCGTGCTGGTCTCGATCGGGGCCGCGCCGCGCACCGAGCTGGTCGATCCGGACGCGGGCAAGGGGCTCGAGGTCGACGCGCTGCTCGCCTTCCGGCCGGACGTCCATCTCGGCGGCGACATCGCGGCGGTGCCGGTGCCGGGGCAGCCGAAACCGCTCCGGATCGAGCACTGGCGGGTTGCCGAGCAGCACGGCCGGCAGGCGGCGCGCGCGATGCTGGGACAGGCTGAGCCGTTCCGCAGCGTGCCGTTCTTCTGGAGCGGCCAGTACGATCGCATCAGCTATGTCGGCCACGCGACGAGCACGGACGAGGTGCATATCGCCGGCGACCTCGACGGCGGTTCCTACACCGCCTTCTACGTCGAACGCGGGCGGGTGACGGCGGCGCTCGGGCGCGGCGAGGACGACCGGACGCCGGCGCTCCACGCCGTCATGCTCGCCGACCCGACGCCGGCCCGCGAGCGGCTGGAGAGCGTCGGTTGGGATCCGGCGAGGCTGATCGACCGATAGGGAAGAATGCTCAGGCGGAGCGCAGATGCCGCTCCGCATAGAGCGCGTCGAGCCGGCGCTCGTTGTTCTCGGCGCGCACCATGCCGCGCAGGAGGAACAGATCGATCACCTGGCCGACGCCGAGCAGGCCGAAGGTGACGAGCCAGAGCAGGCCAGTCCACGGGCGGCCGAGATAGAAGCGGTGCAGGCCGCAGACGCCGCCGAAGCAGACCAGCCAGAGGACGAACGCGGCAAGGCCGGACTTCTGCGAGGAAAGGGGAAAGGACGTGCTGCTCATGACAGGCATATGACAATGCCTGCCCGGAAATTCGAGAGGCAGGAGAATTATCTTCCGCGCTTCATGCCGCCGAGGATGCCGCGCAGGACCGCGGACGTGATGGTCGACGCCGCGGTGCGGCCGACCTGCTTCAGGATCGTCTCCGTCATCGTCTGGCGCTGATAGCCGCCGCTGCCGGACGAGCGCCGGGCCGCCGCGCGGCGGGACGGACGTCGCTCCTCGTCGTCGTCGTAATCCCGCGCGTCGTCGCGGCCGCCGCCGCCGAGGCCGAAATCGGGGAGCTGGAAGCCGGTGCGGGTGCGCCGAACCTCGCCGCCGCCCCACGGGCCGCCGTCGGCTTCCTCACCGGAAGCGCGGGCTCGGGCGCGTTCGGCGCGGCGGGCGGTCTCGTCGGTGCGGGCACGGGCTTCCGCCTCGCGCGCCGCGCTTTCCGCCTTCGCGTCCGCTTCGGCGCGGCCGGTGAGGATCTCGTAGGCCGATTCCGGATCGATCGGGTTGTCGTACTGGCCGGCAAGGGGGCTGGCTGCGATCACCGCCTCGCGTTCGGCCGGCGTGATCGCGCCGACCTGGCCCGCCGGCGGGCGGATGAGGGTGCGCTCGACCATCGAGGGCACGCCGCCCTTTTCCAGCATCGAGACGAGCGCCTCGCCGACACCGAGCTCGGTGATCGCGGTGAAGCAGTCGAAGGCGGGGTTCGGCCGGAAGGTCTCGGCGGCGGTGCGCACCGCCTTCTGTTCGCGCGGCGTATAGGCGCGCAGCGCATGCTGCACGCGGTTGCCGAGCTGGGCGAGAACGGATTCCGGCAGGTCCAGCGGGTTCTGCGTAACGAAATAGACGCCGACGCCCTTGGAACGGATCAGCTTCACCACCTGCTCGACGCGGTCGACGAGGATCTTCGGCGCGCCGTCGAACAGGAGGTGCGCCTCGTCGAAGAAGAAGACGAGCTTCGGCTTGTCGAGGTCGCCGACCTCCGGAAGCTCCTCGAACAGCTCGGACAGGAGCCAGAGGAGGAAGGTGGCGTAAAGGCGCGGGTTCATCATCAGCCGGTCGGCGGCGAGCACGTTCACCGTGCCGCGCCCGTCGCGGTCGGTGGAGAGGAGATCGGTGATCTTCAGCGCCGGCTCGCCGAAGAAATTCGCCGCGCCCTGCTGTTCGAGCACCAGGAGTGCGCGCTGGATCGAGCCGACCGTCTGCTTGGCGACGTTGCCGTAGTGCTTCGAAATCTCGTCGGCGTTCTCGGCGACGTGCGCCAGCATCGCCTGCAGGTCCTTCAGGTCGAGCAGCAGGAGGCCGTCCTCGTCGGCCATCTTGAAGGCGATGTTGAGCACCCCCTCCTGCGCCTCGGTGAGGTTCATCAGGCGCGACAGGAGGAGGGGGCCCATCTCGGCGACGGTCGCGCGGACCGGATGGCCCTTCTCGCCGAAGATGTCCCAGAACACCGTCGGATAACTGTCGTTGTAGTAGGGCTCGAGGCCGATCTCCGCCGCCAGCTTGACGAGGAAGTCCTTCGGCTCGCCGCGCTTCGAGATGCCGGAAAGGTCGCCCTTGATGTCGGCGCAGAAGACCGGCACGCCGGCCTCCGACAGGCCTTCGGCGAGGACCTGCAGCGTCACCGTCTTGCCGGTGCCGGTCGCGCCGGTCACGAGGCCGTGGCGGTTGGCAAGTTTCAGGTCGAGATATTCGCCTAGCGCCGGTTTGCCGTCCGGCTGCATGCTTGAGCCTATGTAGACCCTGCCTTCCTCGAGCACTGCCGGAACTCCCGCTTCGCGTTTCGAACCGTTATAAGCGGCGCGCGTTGGGTGGCAATCGAGCCGATCCGACCGGAACGACAGACCTCGCGAGAGAAATCGCGCGGGGCCGAAGCGCAGCATGCAGGGGGCGCCCCATGAGCGACATCGATTTCGAGACGCGAACGAAAACGGTGCCGAAGGTGGAGCGGCCGAAGCTCCATAAGGTGATCCTCGTCAACGACGACTACACGCCGCGCGAGTTCGTGACCTCGGTCCTCAAGGCCGAGTTCCGGATGACGGAAGATCAGGCGCATCGCGTGATGATCACGGCTCACCAGAAGGGCTCCTGCGTCGTCGCGGTGTTCACCAGGGACGTGGCGGAAACGAAGGCGACCCGCGCCACCGACGCGGGCCGCCGCAAGGGTTATCCGTTGCTGTTCACGACGGAGCCCGAGGAGTAGGCGCGCAGCGCCTACTTGCAGGTGCCGCCAGACTGCGTGCCGTTCGGACAGTCGGTGTTCTGGTTCACCGTTTCGCCGCTGTCGTCCTGGCTGGTACTGTTGACGCGGCCCTGCCGTGCCGCGCCCTGGCCGTTCGCGTCCGAGCTGCCGTTGGGGCTCGCGATGCCGGCGTTCGAGGCGCCGGCCGAGGACGAGCCGCCGGGGCTGATGGTTCCCGAATCGTTGATGCCGCCGCCGCTCGCTCCCGCGCCGGACGAGCCGGAATTGCCGCCCATCCCGCCGGACGATCCGCCGCCCATCGAGCCGGAGCCGGACGAGCCCGAACCGGCGCTGCCGCCGCTCGAACTGCCGCCGCCCGCGCCGCCGGACCCGCCGCCGCCGCCGCTCTGCGCATAAGCGCCTGCCGCCGAGCCTGCCGCCAGCATGGCGGCGAGCGCCAAGGTGCTGAGAATTCTCATGTCGATACCTCCGTAACCCGGATCGTCGCCGGTATCCGGCACGCCCGTTGCAGGGAGAAGAAGGTCGGCCGCGATCCGTTCCGGGCGGAAAGTTTGACCGCCTGATCAAAAATTTGACGGACCCGGAAAATTCGGATCATTCTAAACTGCGACTGCGAACGGGATGATCCGCTGGCGGCCGGTTGCGAGGTTCGACCATGAGCGAGACCATCCCGTTCACTCCCGACATCGCGGCCGGGCGGCTCGGTTCCGACGCGCTGTCCCGCAACTTCGACGACCTGCATCCGCCGCTGGAGCGGCACGAGGCGCTGGTGGAAAGCGACCGCTGCTACTTCTGCCACGACGCGCCCTGCATGGATGCGTGCCCGACCTCGATCGACGTGCCGCTGTTCATCCGCCAGATCGGGGCCGGCAACCCGACCGGCGCGGCGAAGACGATCCTCGCCGCCAACATCTTCGGCGGCATGTGCGCGCGGGTCTGCCCGACCGAGACGCTCTGCGAGGAGGCCTGCGTGCGCGAGGCGGCGGAAGGCAAGCCGGTGAAGATCGGCATGCTGCAGCGCTACGCCACCGACCATCTGCTGGAGGGCGGCGCGCACCCGTTCATCCGCGCGCCGGAGACGGGCCGGCGCGTCGCCGTCGTCGGGGCGGGGCCGGCCGGCCTGTCCTGCGCCCATCGGCTCGCCATGCTCGGCCATTCGGTGACGGTGTTCGACGCGAAGCCGAAGGCCGGCGGCCTCAACGAGTACGGCATCGCCGCCTATAAGGCGACGCGCAACTTCGCGCAGGGCGAAGTGGACTTCATCCTCGGCATCGGCGGGATCGAGCTGCGGCAGGGTCAGGCGCTCGGGCGCGACTTGCATCTCGGCGATCTGGCGCGCGACTACGACGCGGTGTTCCTCGGCCTCGGGCTCGCGGGCGTCAACGCGCTCGGGGGCGAGGGCGAGGGGCACGGCGGCAACCACGATGCCGTCGCTTGGATCGCGGAACTCAGGCAGACCGCGGAACTCGGCTCGCTGCCGGTCGGCCGGCGCGTCGTCGTGATCGGCGGCGGCATGACGGCGGTGGACGCCGCGGTGCAGGCGAAAGGGCTCGGCGCGGAGGAGGTGACGATCGCCTATCGGCGCGGGCAGGAGGCGATGAACGCCTCGCGCTATGAACAGGAGCTGGCGCAGAAGAAGGGCGTCGCCATCCGCTGCAACCTCCAGCCGAAGCGCATCCTCGCGAGCGGCGGCCACGTGACCGGCATCGAGCTGGAGCGGACGCGGATCGAGGACGGCCGGCTCGTCGGCACCGGCGAGACGGTCACGATCGAGGCGGATCAGGTGTTCAAGGCGATCGGCCAGAGCTTCGCGCCGGACGGCGTCTCGGCGGAGGCCGCGGCGCTGGAACTGGAGCGCGGCCGCATCCGGGTCGACGCGAGGCGCCGCACCTCGATGGCCGGCGTCTGGGCGGGCGGCGACTGCATCTCGGACGGCGACGACCTGACGGTGGTGGCCGTCGAGGACGGCAAGGTCGCGGCGAAGGACATTCACGCGGTGCTGACGGGCGCGACCCGGCTGGCGGCGGAGTAGGGGCATGCGGCGGGCACAGGCGAAACCGCCCTTCGACGGTTCAAAGCAGGCCGATGAACTCGTCGACGGAAAGCCCGGCCTGTTTGATGATGGACGAAAGCGTCGCACGCTTCAGGTCGGCATTGCGGTGGACGGGGACGGTGACGGAGCGGGATGGCGGACCGGTGTGTCGCATGATGTGATGGCTGCCCACGATGCGGACGAGTTCGAACCCGGCACGTTCCAGTGCCCGACGCGCCTGTCTTCCCGTGCAGTTCGGGAGTGCGGGCACGCCCTAGGCGGCGATCGTCAGGTGTTCGATCTCCGTCGGAACGTCTTCCGGAATGTCCCTGCCTTCCTCCGCGTAGATCGCGAGGATGCCCTCGATGGCCTCGCGTGCATGGGACAGGGCTTCTTCCCGCGTGTCGCCCTCGGTGACCACTTCCGGCAGGGCCGGCACCAGAACGGTGAAACCGCCTTCCGGCTGAGGGTGAAGGTTGATCGTGAACCGATGCGTAGTCGCCATGCCTCGAACTCCCGGCTCGCGCTCCACGCCAATCATAGCATCGATCCAGGCCGAAGCCGACATCCGGTTTCCTGCGACAAGGGGATGAATTGATGGCCGATCTTTCCGTCGATTTCCTCGGCATCCGTTCGCCGAACCCGTTCTGGCTGGCTTCGGCGCCGCCGACCGACAAGGAATACAACGTCAACCGCGCCTTCGAGGCCGGCTGGGGCGGGGTGGTGTGGAAGACGTTGGGGTCGGCCGGACCGGCCGTCGTCAACGTCAACGGGCCGCGCTACGGCGCGATCCACGGGCCGGACCGGCGGCTGCTCGGCCTGAACAATATCGAGCTGATCACCGACCGCGACCTCGACACCAATCTCGAAGAGATGGCGCGGGTAAAGCGCAACTGGCCGGACCGGGCGCTGATCGCCTCGCTGATGGTGCCCTGCGACGAGGAAAGCTGGCAGGCGATCCTGTCGCGGGTCGACCGGACTGTCTGCGACGGGATGGAGCTGAACTTCGGCTGTCCGCACGGCATGTCGGAGCGCGGCATGGGCTCGGCGGTGGGGCAGGTTCCCGAATACATCGAAATGGTGGCGCGCTGGTGCAAGCAGCACTCCGACCTGCCCGTCATCGTGAAGCTGACGCCGAACATCACCGACATCCGCTACCCGGCGCGGGCGGCGAGGAAGGGCGGCGCGGACGCGGTGTCGCTGATCAACACGATCTCATCCATCGTCTCGATCGACCTCGACCATTTCGCGCCGACGCCGACCATCGACGGCAAGGGCTCGCATGGCGGCTATTGCGGCCCGGCGGTGAAGCCGATCGCGCTCAACATGGTCGCCGAGATCGCCCGCGACCGCGAGACCTACGGCGTGCCGATCTCCGGCATCGGCGGCATCACCAACTGGCGCGACGCGGCGGAGTTCATCTCGCTCGGCTGCGGCACGGTGCAGGTCTGCACGGCGGCGATGACCTATGGGTTCAAGGTGGTGCAGGAGATGGCGACCGGCCTGTCCGAATGGATGGACGGGAAGGGCTACGCGACCATCGAGGACTTCCGGGGCAAGGCGACGCGCAACGTCACCGACTGGCAGTACCTCAATCTCTCCTACGTCACCAAGGCGCGGATCGACCAGGACCTCTGCATCAAGTGCGGCCGCTGCTACATCGCCTGCGAGGACACCTCGCACCAGGCGATCACCTCGATGCTGGACGGCCGGCGGCACTTCGAGGTGATCGACGAGGAATGCGTCGGTTGCAACCTCTGCGTCAACGTCTGCCCCGTGGAGGACTGCATCACGATGGAGCGGATCGAAGGCTTCGATCCGCGCACGGGAGCGCCGATCCCGGCGGAATACACGAACTGGACGGCGCATCCGAACAATCCGATGCGGAAGGAAGCGATGCAGTTCGCGCCGGAACCGATGGTGCTGGAGAACGAGCCGGCGGAATAGGGAACGCCTTTGCTTGCGGACGACGTGTGCGCGGCCAATAAGCGGACTTTCCTTACCGGAATCGGTCGATCATGCTGCGCCACGCCCGAGACTTCATCGCCCGGCACGAGCCGGAGACGCTTCATCTCGCCGTCAGCCTGAAAGCCGGTGTCGGCGGTCTCGTCGGGATCGGCATCGCCGGCGGGATCGCGAGCGCGACGGGGATGCCGTTCCTCTTGGCGCCGTTCGGGGCGACGGCGGTGCTCTTGTTCGCGCAACCGCAGAGCCCGCTGGCGCAGCCGGCGAACGTCGTCGGCGGCTACTTCGTCGCCGTCCTGATCTCGCTCGTCCTGATGACGTTCTTTCCGGCGGGCTGGGTGACGGCGGCGGTCGGCGTCGGCATCGCGATTGCCGTCATGGCGGAACTGCGCCTGACGCACCCGCCGGCGGGCGCAATCCCGATCGTCGCGATCACCGGCGCGATGGCGCCGCAGGTCCTCATCGAAACGGTGATGCTCGGCGCGCTGCTGCTCGTCGCAGTCGCGGTGCTCCACCATCGCATTCCGCCGCGGCACACCTATCCGAAGCCGGCATCGCAGCCGCGGACGGTTCCCGGAGAGAAGGGCGCTATCCGCGCGGCCTCACGCCGTCGAGTATGATCGTCAGCACGGCCTTCGCCGCCTCGTCGCGGAAGCCGACATCGTCGACCTCCGACGAGCCGAGCAAGGCGCGGATCTGCGCGTCGAAGTCGGCGTAGTGCTGGGTCGTCGCCCAGATCGCGAAGACGAGATGCACGGGATCGACGGGCGCGAGCCGGCCGGCCGCGATCCAGCCTCGGATCACCGCCGCTTTGCTGTCGACGAGCGCCCGCAGCCGGGTTTGCAGGAACGGGCCGATCACCGGCGCGCCGGTCAGCACCTCGCCCATGAAAAGGCGCGACGCTTCCGGCCGCTCGGCCGACATGGCAAGCTTCGCGGAGATGTAGCGGCGGAGTTCTTCCACCGGTTCGCCGGTGGGGTCGAGCGCTTCGAGCGGCGCCAGCCACGCGTCCAACGTCGTCTCCAAGACGGCCTCGTAGATGTCCTGCTTGCGGCGGAAATAGTAGAGGACGTTCGGCTTCGACATGCCGGCCTCAGCCGCGATCCGGTCGATCGTCGCGCCGCGAAAGCCGTGCGCGGCGAAGACGGCGAGCGCCGCGTCGAGGATCAGCGCGCGGTTGCGGCCTTGAATGCGCGTCGAGGCGAAGGGCGGAATGCCGCCGCCGACTTTCGCGTCCATACCCCTTGCCCTTCAGTCCGCTTGACCGGTTTCCGGCACCCTTCTAGCCTCAGATTTGACCGGCCAGTCAAGAAATCGGTGCAGGCCGCCGATCTCGGCGCGGGTTCCCTTCGGAGGCAGCCTTGATGAACGACATGACGCCACTCCAAACGGGTCACGCCCAGACGAACAATCTCGACGCCTTCTGGATGCCGTTCACCGCGAACCGGCAGTTCAAGCAGGCGCCGCGGATGTTCGTCGGCGCGAAGGACATGCACTACACCACCAGCGACGGCCGGCAGGTGCTGGACGGCACCGCGGGCCTCTGGTGCGTGAACGCCGGTCATTGCCGACCGAAGATCACCGAGGCGATCCAGCGGCAGGCGGCCGAACTCGACTACGCGCCGGCCTTCCAGATGGGGCACCCGAAGGCGTTCGAACTGGCCTCGAAGCTGGTCTCGATCGCGCCGACCGGGCTCGACCACGTCTTCTATACCAATTCCGGCTCGGAATCGGTCGACACCGCGCTGAAGATCGCGCTCGCCTACCAGCGGGCGATCGGGCAGGGGGCAAGGCAGCGGCTGATCGGGCGCGAGCGCGGCTACCACGGCGTCAACTTCGGCGGCATCTCGGTGGGCGGCATCGTCAACAACCGCAAGTTCTTCGGCGGCCTGCTCGGCGGCGTCGACCACATGCGGCACACGCACGACCCGGAGCGCAACCCCTATCCAAAGGGCGAGACCGAGCACGGCGCCGAGCTCGCCGACGATCTCCTGCGCATCGCGACGCTGCACGACCCGTCGACCATCGCGGCGGTGATCGTCGAGCCCGTCGCCGGCTCGACCGGCGTTCTGCCGCCGCCGAAGGGCTATCTCAAGCGGCTGCGCGAGATCTGCGACCAGCACGGCATTCTGCTCATCTTCGACGAGGTGATCACCGGCTACGGGCGGCTCGGCCAGCCGTTCGCGGCGGATTATTTCGAGGTGACGCCGGACATCATCGTGACCGCGAAAGGGCTGACCAACGGCGTGATCCCGATGGGCGCGGTCTTCGTGAGGAACGAGATCCACGACGCCTTCATGGGCGGGCCCGAGCATATGATCGAGTTCTTCCGAGGCTACACCTATTCCGGCAACCCGATCGCCGCTGCCGCGGCGCTGGCGACGCTGGAGACCTACAAGGAGGAGGGGCTGTTCGAGCGCGCGAAGGCGCTGGAGCCGGTCTGGGCCGACGCGATCCATTCGCTGCGCGGCACGCGGCACGTGATCGACATCCGCACCATCGGCCTCATCGGCGCGATCGAGCTCGAACCGATCGCTGGACAGCCGACGAAGCGTGCCTTCGCGGCCTTCGTCGAGGCCTACGAGAAGGGCCTCCTGATCCGCACCACCGGCGACATCATCGCGCTGTCGCCGCCGCTGATCATCGAGGAACGGCAGATCGGCGAGATCGTCGAAACGCTTCGTCCCATCCTCGAAGCGCTGAATTGAGCGGCATGGCGGCGCTCGGCTCGAACCTACAGATCGACGGCGACCGGCTTTGGGATTCGCTGATGGAGATGGCGAAGATCGGCCCCGGCATCTCCGGCGGCAACAACCGCCAGACGCTGACGGACGCGGATGGCGAGGGGCGGCACCTCTTCAAGCGCTGGTGCGAGGCGGCGGGACTCACGATGGGCCTCGACACGATGGGCAACATGTTCGCCCGCCGCGAGGGGACCGATCCGTCGCTGCCGCCGGTCTATGTCGGCTCGCATCTCGATACGCAGCCGACCGGCGGCAAGTACGACGGCGTGCTCGGCGTCCTCGCCGGGCTGGAAGTGATCCGGACGCTGAACGACCTCGACATCCGGACGCGGCACCCGATCGTGGTGGTAAACTGGACCAACGAGGAGGGGACGCGCTTCGCCCCTGCGATGCTGGCATCCGGGGTTTTCGCCGGCATCCACGAGGATGGCTGGGCGAAGGACCGGATGGACGCCTCCGGCAAGCGCTTCGGCGACGAGCTGAGGCGGATCGGCTGGGAGGGCGACGAGCCTGTCGGCGGGCGGCCGATCAAGGCGCTGTTCGAGTACCATATCGAGCAGGGGCCGATCCTCGAGGACGAGGGCATCGACATCGGCGTCGTCACGCAGGGCCAAGGGCTCTGGTGGCTAGAGGTGACGCTGACCGGCCGGGAATCGCATACCGGCTCGACGCCGATGCCGAAGCGCCGCAACGCCGGACTCGGGATGGCGCGGGTGACGGAACTCGTCCACGAGGTGGCGATGGACTACCAGCCGAACGCCGTCGGCGCGATCGGCCACGTCGAGGTTTATCCGAACTCGCGCAACATCATTCCGGGGCGGGTGGTCTTCACGATCGACATCCGCTCGCCGGACAAGGAAACGCTCGACGTGATGCGCGGGCGGATCGAGAAGGGGATCGCGACGATCTGCGAAGCGCTCGACATCGGGTTCGAGATCGAGGCGGTCGGGCATTTCGACCCGGTGACGTTCGACGAGGGATGCGTTGCGGCGATCCGCGCGGCGGCGGAACGGCTCGGTCTGTCGCACCGGAACATCGTGTCGGGCGCCGGACACGACGCCTGTTGGATCAACCGCGTCGCGCCAACCGCGATGATCATGTGCCCTTGCGTCGACGGCCTGTCGCACAACGAGGCCGAAGAGATCACGAAGGACTGGGCGAAGAAGGGTGCGGACGTGTTGTTCCACGCCGTCGTGGAAACGGCGGTGATCGTGGCTTAGGTTAGCTATGAGGAGGGAAAGCCGATGGAAGAGCCTGCCGATCTGACCGAAGCAGAGCGCCGGCAGCTTCGAAGGCTTGGATTCGAACCTAAAGAAGTATGGGTAAAGAAAGAAAATCATGCACGCGCGCGAGCATCGACGCTGGATAGCGCGCGAGAGATCATTGCTCGTTTCGGTGGTACTTCCAGATCAGCCCATGAGTAGTCAGCCGCGGCATAGATTTATTTCTTATCCCAAGCGGCCATTTCGCGTTGGATGCTGTTCACATCATAGAGTTTTCTAAAGCTTAGCTAAATGTCGCGACTTATCGTCCTCTTCTCCATGGTTGTGCTCTTGGCTTCAAACGTTGCCGATGGGGCGAACGGAAGTGGTCGTTCCAAGGATCGGGATACGGCAGCCGATGCGAGTCGGGAGATGGAAACATCTACAAACTACTTTTGTAGTGCGGCCGAGTTGCAAGACATCAACGGCGAAAAGAATCACTTTGAGACGTTTTATATATCGCAAGGATTGGTCGACAAACCCGCTGACGATTTGCCTAATCTGAAACTTACGGTCATCGGGGTCGATGGAGGCGTCAAGGTCACCTTTCACGCAATAAGGCGTATGTCGAATTTCGACGTCTATGGCCCAGCGCTCGCGATGTTCTACCACGCAGTGCGCCAGTGCGCGGATATCGATCCGCTGTGGGCGACGAAGTTTGAGTTGCGCAAGATGAAAAGCGTCGCGTTTGCAGGGATCGATATCGTGAAAGGAGTTGATGGTCCGCAATTCAGGGCTATCGCCAAATAGATGCAAGGTTTGATATCGCGATAGATCGCGTTTCCTGCCCTAAATGCCTGGAGACAAAGCCGAGTTCTACTCGATCTCAGGCCTATAAGGCGGGATAGATTGACTTATCCTTGTGTCGCCACCCGATCGTGCCGGCCGTCCGAAGTTAACCCCATCCGTTCGGCGATCTCCAACCGTGACAGCACGATCTTCTCGCGCTGTTTGATCGCAAATAGGTTGTGTTCCTCGGCGATCTCCTTGGCGGCCTCGGTCACGCCCGGGAAGCGGCCGAGGTCGTCGCAGATCATCACGCCGTCCGGTGCGAGTAGTTCGAGATAGCGTTCCATGCCGCGTTTCGCCGGCGCGTAGTGGTGGTCGGCGTCGATGTGGATCAGGTCGGCCTTCGCCCCGAGGAGCCGCAGTATCGTGTGGCCGCCTTCGGAGGGGCGGGCAGGGCGCCAATTATGTGCTCGACGCCCGTATCGAGGGCGTTCCGCGTTTCGGCAAGCTCCGAGGCTGCGTATCGCGAGGGAAGCGGCGAGCTATCGCGCCGGCCATTTCCCGCAACTGCGACAGCAACGCCTGCCCGCTTTCCGCCCATGCTCTTTCCGGCAGCAACGCCGGTTGACGGCGCTCCGGCGAAACCCTTGAATGGTTCCAACCAAGCCGATTCCGGGGAGGAGCTTCATGGCCATCGCGATCAAGGGCGGCACCATCGTCACCGCCGACCTTTCCTATCAGGCGGACGTGCTCGTGGACGGCGGCCGGATCGTCGAGATCGGGTCGGACCTTTCCGGCGACGAGACGATCGACGCGTCCGGCGCCTACGTCATGCCCGGCGGGATCGACCCGCACACCCATCTCGAGATGCCCTTCATGGGCACCTTCTCGTCGGACGATTTCGATACCGGCACCGCGGCGGCGCTGGCCGGCGGCACGACGATGGTGGTCGACTTCTGTCTGCCGGCGCCGAACCAGAGCCTCGTCGAGGCGCTACAGGAATGGCACCAGAAGGCCGGCAAGGCGCGCGCCGACTACTCGTTCCACATGGCTATCACCTGGTGGGGCCGCCAAGTGTTCGACGAGATGCCGGAGGTGGTGCGCCGCGGCATCAACACCTTCAAGCATTTCATGGCCTACAAGGGCGCGCTGATGGTGAACGACGACGAGATGTTCGCCTCGTTCCAGCGCTGTGCCGAGCTCGGTGCGATGCCGCTCGTCCACGCCGAGAACGGCGACGTGGTGGCGAGCCTGCAACAGAAGCTGCTGGCGGAAGGCAATCGCGGACCGGAGGCGCACGGCTATTCGCGCCCCACCCAGGTAGAGGGCGAGGCGACGAACCGCGCCATCATGATCGCCGACCAGGCCGGCGTACCGCTCTACGTCGTCCATGTCTCGTGCGAGGAGAGCCACGAGGCGATCCGCCGGGCGAGGCAGGCGGGCATGCGCGTCTTCGGCGAGCCGCTGATCCAGCACCTGACGCTGGACGAAGGCGAGTATCTCAACGCCGACTGGGACTACGCCGCGCGGCGCGTGATGAGCCCGCCCTTCCGCAACCGGAAACATCAGGATTCGCTCTGGGCCGGGCTGGCGAGCGGCTCGCTGCAGGTGGTGGCGACCGATCACTGCGCCTTCACCACCGAGCAGAAGCGGTTCGGGCTCGGCGATTTCACCAAGATCCCGAACGGCACCGGCGGGCTGGAGGACCGGCTCGCGGTGCTTTGGACGAAGGGGGTGAATACCGGGCGCCTGACGAAGAACGAGTTCGTCGCCGTGACCTCCACCAACATCGCGAAGATCCTGAACGTCTATCCGCGGAAAGGAGCGATCCTGCCGGGTGCCGACGCCGACATCGTGGTGTTCGATCCGGCCGCCACGAAGACGATCCGCGCGGCGTCGCAGAAGTCCGCGATCGACTACAACGTCTTCGAGGGGTTCGAAGCGAAGGGCCTGCCGAAGATCGTCCTTTCCGGGGGCAAGGTGGCGTATCGCGACGGCGACGTGCGGGCCGAAACGGGCTCCGGCCGCTTCGTGGAGCGCCCGGCGAACGCGCCGGTGAACAAGGCGCTCTCCACCTGGAAGGAACTCGTCGCGCCGCGCCCCGTCGAGCGCTCCGGCATTCCGGCGGGCGTGTGAGACGCTTGCGCGGAATATCCGCTCTCTTCGTCCTTCTCGGGCTCGCCACAGCCGCCGGTGCCGCCGAGCCGTTTCCGGGCGGCACGTTCGGCGAGAAGGACGGGTGCCGTTACGCGAGGACGGGTGAATCCAGCGGCGCCGACGACTTCCTCTTCCTGAACGCGGAGGGCATCACGTCGTCCACGGCGTTCTGCGCCTTGAAGAAGGCGACGGCGAAGGGGAAGGGTGCCTTTGCGCTGGTCCTCGCCTGCGAGACCGAGGGCGAAAGCGGCGGCGACGAAACGGGCAGCGCGACGCTGAAGAACGACGCCTGGACGGTGACGCTCGAAGACGGCACGCATTGGGGGCCGATCAAGCGATGCAGATGACGACGGCGGGCCAATCCGTCATCGAAGCGAAGGGGCTCGGGCTGACGTTCCGGACGGCCGACGGTCCGGTGCATGCGCTGAAGGACGTCGACCTCTCGGTTCGCGAAGGCGAGTTCATCTCGTTCATCGGGCCGAGCGGCTGCGGGAAGACGACACTGCTGCGCGTCATCGCCGATCTGGAGCGGCCGACGGCGGGGGCGATCAGCGTCAACGGCATGACGCCGGAGGCGGCCCGGCAGGCGCGGGCCTATGGTTACGTCTTCCAGGCGGCGGCGCTCTATCCGTGGCGCACGATCGAGCGGAACGTAAGCCTTCCTTTGGAGATCATGGGGCATGACAAGGCCGAGCGGAAGCGCCGCGTCGAGGCCGGGCTCGAACTCGTCGGCCTCGCGGGCTTCGGGCGGAAGTTTCCCTGGCAGCTTTCCGGCGGCATGCAGCAGCGCGCCTCGATCGCGCGGGCGCTTGCCTTCGATCCTCAACTTCTACTGATGGATGAACCGTTCGGCGCGCTGGACGAGATCGTGCGCGACAGGCTTAACGAGGAGTTGCTGAAGCTCTGGTGGAAGACGAGGAAGACCGTGATCTTCGTCACCCACTCGATTCCCGAAGCCGTGTTCCTTTCCACCCGCATCGTCGTGATGAGCCCGCGTCCCGGCCGCATTCACGAGATCGTCGACTGCAACCTGGGGACCGAACGCCCGCTCGAAATCCGCGAAACCCCCCGTTTCCTCGAAATCGCCCACCGCGTGCGGGAAGGGCTGCGGGCGGGGCACAGCTATGATTGAGGGCGGCGCATGACCGCCGCGCCGGGGATCGCGGAGGCGGGGGCGGGGGTCGGCAGGAGTGCCGGGCCGGGGTTCGTCGGGCGGGCGATGGGGGGCAAGGCCTTGCCGGTGCTGATCGTCGTCGCGGCGATCATCGGGCTCTGGTATCTCGGGGCGGTCTGGCTGAACTGGCAGACCGTCGCCGACAAGCTGGCGCGAGGCGGGACGGAGCCGGGTTTCGGTGAGATCGTGCGCGGCACGATGCTGTCGGATCGGCCGATCCTGCCGGCGCCGCACCAGATCGTCGCGGAACTCTGGAAGACAGTGGTGCAGACGCGGATCACCTCGCCGCGCTCGCTCGTCTACCATACTTACGTGACGCTCGCCTCGACGCTGCTCGGCTTCGCGATCGGGACGACGCTCGGCATCCTCCTTGCGGTCGGCATCATCCAGTCGCGCACCCTCGACCGGAGCCTGATGCCCTGGATCATCACATCGCAGACGATCCCGATCCTCGCGATCGCGCCGATGATCATCGTGGTGCTGGCCTCGATCGGCGTGACGGGCCTGCTGCCGAAGGCGGTGATCTCGACCTACCTGTCGTTCTTTCCGGTGACGGTCGGCATGGTAAAGGGCCTGCGCTCGCCGGACACGATGCTGCTCGACCTGATGCGCACCTACAATGCGAGCCGGGGACAGGTGCTGACGAAGCTGCGGCTGCCGGCCTCGCTGCCGTTCCTGTTCGCGTCTGCCAAGATCGCCGTCGCGGCGGCGCTGGTGGGCGCGATCGTCGGCGAATTGCCGACCGGCGCGCAGGCCGGGCTCGGGGCGCGGCTGCTGGCGGGCTCGTATTACGGGCAGACGGTGCAGATCTGGGCGGCGCTGATCGCGGCCTCCGTGCTGGCCGGCCTGCTGGTCGCGGCGGTCGGCGTCGCGGAGCGGATCGCGCTGAAGCGGGCGGGGGCGGCATGAGCGCCGTCGCGAAACGGCTGAAGGACGGCGTGCTCGTTCCCGCCGTGCTCTCCGCCGCGGGCGTCTGGGCGTTGGCGGCCTCGCTCCGGCACGGGCCGGCGGACGGGTTCTTCTGGCTGCTTCTCCTCGCCTTCTGGCTCGTCGCCTGGCAGTTGACGGCGCGGCTCGCGGCGCTTTCGCCGCACCGGCCGCTCGCCGCGCGGCTGGTCGGCGTCGCGGTGCCGGCACTGTTCGGCGCGACGCTGCTGATCCTGTGGGAATTCGTGGTGCGCGGGCTCGAAGTGCCGAGCGTGCTGCTACCGCCGCCGTCCGCCATCGGGGCGCGGATTGCGAACTCTCTGCCGGTGCTCTGGGCCGACTTCCGGCAGACCTACCTGAAGGCGGTCGTCGCCGGCTATCTGATCGGCTGCGGCTCGGGCTTCCTCGCGGCGATCCTCGTCGACCGCTCGCCGTTCCTCCGGCGCGGCTTCCTGCCGGTCGGCAACCTCGTCTCGGCGCTGCCGATCATCGGCATCGCGCCGGTGATGGTGATGTGGTTCGGCTTCGACTGGCCGTCGAAGGCGGCGGTGGTCGTGGTGATGACCTTCTTCCCGATGCTGGTGAACACGCTGGCCGGCCTCGCCGTCGCCGGGCCGATGGAGCGCGACCTGATGCGCACCTATGCCGCGAGCGATGCGCAGTCGCTGCTGAAGCTCAGGTTGCCGGCGGCCTTGCCGTTCGTCTTCAACGCCTTGAAGATCAATTCGACGCTGGCGCTGATCGGCGCGATCGTCGCGGAATTCTTCGGCACGCCCATCGTCGGCATGGGCTTCCGCATCTCGGCCGAGATCGGCCGGATGAACACCGACATGGTCTGGGCCGAGATCGCGGTCGCGGCGCTCGCCGGGTCGGTGAGCTACGGCATCCTATCCGTCGTCGAGCGGCTCTCGACGTTCTGGCATCCGTCCTACCGCGCGCGGTAGGCGAGCCTTCGCTTGAGGAGACATGGGTCCGATGAAGTCGCTGAAAGCCGCCGGCCTCGCGCTGGCCCTCGTCTCCTCCGCCGCGGTGCCGGCGCTCGCCGCCGACCCGCTGGTGCTGCAGCTCAAATGGGTCGCGCAGGCGCAGTTCGCCGGCTACTACGTCGCGCAGGAGAAGGGCTACTACAAGGATGCCGACCTCGACGTCACGATCAAGCCGGGCGGCCCGGACGTCGCGCCCGAGCAGGTGATCGCCGGCGGCGGCGCCGACGTGATCGTCGACTGGCTGCCGGCGGCGCTGGCGGCGCGCGAGAAGGGCCTGCCGCTCGTCAACATCGCGCAGCCCTTCGCGAAATCGGGCCTGATGCTGACCTGCCGCAAGGAGACCGGCATCACCTCGCCGAGCGACTTCAAGGGCAAGACGCTGGGCGTCTGGTTCTCCGGCAACGAATACCCGTTCCTCGCCTGGATGGCGAAGCTCGGCCTCAAGACCGATGGCGGGCCGGACGGGGTGACGGTGGTGAAGCAGGGCTTCAACGTCGACCCGCTGATTCAGAAGCAGGCCGACTGCATCTCCACCATGACCTACAACGAGTACGGGCAGGTGCTGGACGCCGGGCTGAAGCCGGAGGACCTCGTCGTGTTCAAGTACGAGGACCAGGGCGTCTCGACGCTGGAGGACGGGCTCTACACGACGGAGAAGGAACTCGCCGACCCGAAGAAGGCGGACGCGCTGGCACGTTTCGTCTCGGCCTCGATGAAGGGTTGGGCCTACGCCAAGGAGAACCCGGACGAGGCGGCGGGGATCGTCCTCGACAACGACACGACCGGCGCGCAGACCGAAGAGCACCAGAAGTTCATGATGGGCGAGATCGCGAAGCTCCTGGGGGATTCGCCGAAGCTGGATGAGGCCGCCGCCGAGAACACAGTGAAGGTGCTGATGTCCGGCGGATCGGATCCGGTGATCTCGAAGGAGCCGACCGGGGCGTGGACGAGCAAGATCACGGACGCGGCGAAGTAGACCTCGTCAGCGAGTAAGCGCCCTTCTTCTCCCCACAGGGGGAGAAGAAAGCTTTCCTCGGCCGCCGTACCTTACCCCTGCGCGGCGACGAGGCCTTGTTTGAGGCGGCGGGAAAGGTCGTCGAAGGCCTTGTCGACGAGGGGGTCGCCCGGCTTCTGACCGATCGCCTCGTAGATGATCGGCACGAGATCGACGGCCTGATCGAGCGTCGTGTCGCCGCCGCGGGCGTAGCCGCCGAGCAGGCGTAGGTCGCGGGTGTCCTCGAAGCGCGCGATCATGGCGCGCAGGCGCATCACCAGTTCGCGCTCCTGTGTGTCCCAGCAGAGGTCGGCGAGGCGGGAGATGGATTTGAGCACGTCCACCGCCGGGAAACGGCCTTCCTCCGCGATCGAGCGCGACAGCACGATGTGGCCGTCGAGCGTGCCGCGGATGGCGTCCGCGACCGGCTCGTTGTGGTCGTCGCCGTCGACGAGGACCGCGAAGAGGCCGGTGATCGTGCCCTTGCCTTCGGGACCGGGGCCAGCGCGCTCCAGGAGGCGCGGCAGTTCGGAGAAGACGCTCGGCGGATAGCCGCGCGCCACCGGCGGCTCGCCGGCGGCGAGCGCGACGTCGCGGGCGGCGTGCGCGAGGCGCGTGACGGAGTCGACGATCAGCAGCACGTCGTCGCCCTCGTCGCGGAAGAACTCGGCGATCGACATCGCTGTCTTCGGCGCCATGCGGCGCATCATCGGGCTCTCGTCGCCGGTGGCGACCACGGTGACGAGGCGGGACAGGTCGCCGCCCATCGTGACTTCAAGGAACTCGCGCACCTCGCGGCCGCGCTCGCCGACGAGCGCCACGACGATCGTGTCGAAGCCCTTGGCGCGCGCCAGCATGCCCATCAGCGTCGACTTGCCGACGCCGGAGCCGGCGAAGATGCCCATGCGCTGGCCCTTCACCAGCGGCGTGAAGATGTCGATCGCCTTGACGTCGGTCTTCGCCGGCTTGTCGACACGGCCGCGGCCCATCGCCGTGTCCGGCATCGCGTCGGCGGCGAAGGCGCGCGGACCCTTCTCCAGGTTCCCGAGGTTGTCGCAGGGGCGACCGAAGGCGTCGACCGTGCGGCCCTTCCAGCTCTTCGCCGGCGAGACGGTGATCGGCCCGGTGCGCCACGCGACCGAGCGGACGCCGGAGCGGAAGTTCGCGGCGAAGGGCTTCACCGTCGCCGACTTCTCCTCGACGCGCACGACCTCGCCGATCTCGGTCTCACCGTCCGGCGAGCGCGTCGCGACGCAGTCGCCGAGGCGCACGAAGGGCGACAGCCCGGCGACGCGGAAAGCCTGCGCGGACACGTCGATGACGTGGCCGGAGATGCGGATCAGGGGATCGTTCAGACTGCCTTTTTCGGGACGCTGGTACGGCTTCACGAGGGGTTACGCCTTCTGCCCGAGCATGCTCACCGCGTCGTCGAGCGACTTCTCGGAGGTCTGCAGCAGGTTGGCGGCGCTCTCGAAGGCGCGCTGCACGTCGATGAGGCGGGTCATCTCCAGAACGGGATTGACGTTCGCGCCTTCGACGAAACCCTGCATCACGCCGATGCCGTTGAAGTCGACGACCGGCAGGGCGGCCTGGTCGGGACGTACGCCGGAAGTGCCGACGCGGGCGAGCTTGGCGTTCGCCGGCATCTGGAACAGGCCGACGGCGCCGACCTGCGCGCCGTTCTGGGTGATCATGCCGTCGCGCGCGATGTTGATCGGTCCGCCGTTCGGGTTGAGCTGCAGCGGCGCGCCGCCGACATCCAGGATCGGCTCGTTGTTCATCGACAGGAGCTCGCCCGCGTCGTTCATCTGCATGCGGCCGTCGCGCGTGTAGATCGTGCCGGTCTTGCCCTGGATGGCGAACCAGGCGTCGCCGTTCACCGCCATGTCGAGGCCGTTGCCGGTCTGGGTCATCTCGCCGGTGCGGGTGGAGATGTAATGCTCGCCGGTGGAGGCGAAGGCGACCGGCTCCTTCGCGGCGGTCGAAAGGAAGGATTCGAACTTCACTTCCTCGGCGCGGAAACCGACGGTGCGCGAATTCGCGATGTTGTCGGCGATGGTGTCGAGGCGCTTTTCCATGGCGATCTGCGCCGAGAGCGCGACGGGAAGAGACGTCTGCATCGAGGGATTCGATCCGTGGAAGGGCGTCGCCGCGCGGCGTTTCGGTGGGGCGCGGCGGTGGCCACAAGATCGGAACGCTCGCTTGCGCGGGCCTGTCTGTAGGGAGGCGCCGCCCGTCAGGCTCGCACAAGTCCTTCTCCTTACTCCGGTTGGGGTACGAGGCAGTCCCCCGAGTTCCGCCGGCCCGATCCTCGCCCGGCACGTCGCGGACCGCCCCAAGCATCCAGAAGGGTTCCGTCATGGCCATCCTGCTCGGCCTCGTGGTCATCATCGCCTGCGTGCTCGGCGGCTACATCGCCGGCGGCGGCCACCTCTACGTGCTCTGGCAGCCCTACGAGCTCCTGATCATCCTCGGCGCGTCCTTCGGCACCTTCCTGATCGCCAACCCGATGAAGGTGGTGAAGGACACCGGCAAGGCGCTAGGCGAGGCGTTCAAGAACGCCGTGCCGAAGCAGACGGAATACCTCGCCCTGCTCAGCCTCCTCCATTCGCTGATGCGCGAGATGCGCTCCAAGCCCCGCTCGGAGGTCGAGGAGCACGTCGACAACCCGGAGGCTTCCGCGATCTTCTCGGCCTATCCGGCGATCCTCAAGGACAAGCCGATCCTCAACTTCATCTGCGACTATTGCCGGCTGATCATCATCGGCAACGTCAAGGGCTACGAGGTCGAGTCGCTGATGGACGAGGAGATCCAGACGATCTCCCGCGACACGCTGAAGCCGAAGCAGGCGCTGCAGGACATCGCCGACGGCCTGCCGGCGCTCGGCATCGTCGCCGCCGTTCTCGGCGTGGTGCATGCCATGGGCGCGCTCGACCAGTCGCCGGAAATCCTCGGCCACCTGATCGGCGCGGCGCTCGTCGGCACCTTCGCGGGCATCTTCTTCTCCTACGGCGTGTTCACGCCGATCGCCCACAAGGTGAAGGTGGTGCGCGAGAAGAAGCTCAGGCGCTACGTGATCGTGAAGCAGACGCTGATCGCCTACATCAACGGCGCCATGCCGCAGGTGGCGCTGGAATACGGCCGCAAGACGATCTCCGCCTACGAGCGCCCGACCATCGACCAGGTCGAGTCCGAGACGATCGGCGGCGGCTCGGCCGCGGCGGCCTGAACGTCGGAGCCGGAACGCGATGAGCATGACCGCCGAACGCACCATCGAAGCGCAGATCCGCTCGGCCTCCCGCATCGAGGCGGACAAGTTGCCTCGCCTGAAGCTGCTTGGCGAGGCCTGGGCGGAAGCCGGCGCGAACGCCCTCGGCGAGTTCTGCGCGAGTTCGGTCCTGATCGAATGCACCGGCGTCTCCGGCATGACGCTCGGGGCCGGCGCGGCGGCAGCGAAGGACGCCGGCATCTGCGTCCTGGCGAAGTCGCCGAAGTGGCGCGAGATCGGCTTCGCGCTCGGCGACGCGGCCTCGTTCGATCTCTTCGCCGAGGCGATCTTCGGCGGCAACGGCAAGGCCGCGAAGGCTCAAGGAGGCCCGCGTCGCCCGGCGACCGCGCTCGATCGCCGGTTGGCCGAGCGCTGCCTCGCCGCCTTCGTGGAGGCGGCGAACCCGGTCTTCGCCGACGTCGCGCCGCTCGACATGCATCCGGATCGCTGCCTTACCGTCTCGATCGCCGAGGAGCTCGACGACCTCCTGCCGGCCGACGGCCGCGCCTTCCTCGCGCTCGCCTTCCGCGTGACGCTCGGCGAGGCCGCCGCGACGCTGCGGGTGGCGATCCCGGAGAAGGCCTTCGCCACGCATCGCCGCAAGCTCTCCACCGTGCCGGAAAAGGCCGAGCCGCCGGCGGACGAGACCTGGGCGAAGAACATCCAGGAAGGCATCCAGCTCGCCGATCTCGAAGTGCGCGCGCTGCTCGACGAGCGGCAGATCACGCTCGGCGAGGTCGCCCGCTTCGCGGTCGGCCAGACGATCGTGCTGGACGCCACGATGGACAGCCTGATCGTGGTCGAGTGCGAGGAGCAGCGGCTCTTCCGCGGCCACATGGGAATGACCCGCGACGCCTACGTGGTCCGGATCGAGGAGAAGATCGATCCGACCGAGGAGTTCATCGATGATATCCTCGCTGATTGACGCCCTGCTTTTCGGCGCGCTCGCCTTCACCGGCTGGAAGGCGACCGCGATGGCGCGCGAGCTCCGCCGCCTCCGGACCGGCGAGACGGCGCTTTCGAAGGCGCTCGCCGATGCCGACGCTTCCATCAACCGCGCCGCGCATGCGGTGGTGATGCTGCGCAGCGAAGGCATCGACACGATCCGCGCGCTGGACGAGCGCATCGCGGAAGCGCGCGAGGTCGTGACCGAGCTGGAGGACCGCATCCGCGTCGCCGACCGGCGGCTCAGCGCGGCGAACGATCCGGCGGCGGGCGCACGCGCGAGCGGTGCGACGCAGCAGGACACCTGGCTCAGCCTCATCGAGTCCCGCCTCGGGTCAGGTTCGGCGACTAATCGTTAACGCAGCGGATCGGCCGATGGCCGGCACCACCGGACGGAGCGGCGGCGAGCGCCGCAGCTCCGGAAGGGAAGGGCGCCTGCGCCCCGCGAGGAACACGAAGGAACAGCGGCGATGATCGACGACGAAGACGAGACCGAGGGCGAGTTCAACGTCGACACCGATCTCGGCGAGATGGACTTCGGCGGCACCGAGATGCCGGACTTCGCCATGCCGGCCGGCATGGGTATGGGCGACTCGGACGACGTGGCGGCGGGGCCCGCCCCGGACGCGAAGCCCGACCTCAACCTCATCATGGACATCCCCGTGACGATGCAGGTGGTGCTGGGCTCGGCGGTGATGCCGGTCGCCAACCTCGTCAAGCTCGGTCGCGGCGCGGTGGTGAAGCTCGACACCTCGATCGGCGATCCCGTCGACCTCATCGTCAACGGCCGCATCGTGGCGCGCGGCGAGGTCGTGGTGCTCGAAACCGAGGAATCGCGCTTCGGCATCACCCTGACCGAGATCGTCTCGCCGGGCTCGCGCCCCGCCCGCGCGAAATCCCTGAACGCCTGACCCCGTAACCGGACGGCGCGCGATGAGCCTTGCATCCTATTCCGAATTTTCCAGCAGCGACGTCGCGCTCCCCGGTCCGGCGAAGGCGGCGGTGCTGCTCCTCGCGATGGGAACCAACGGCGCATCCCGCCTGATGAAGCATTTCAGCCCCGAAGACCTCAGGGCGATGAAGGAAAGCGTCGCGGAGTACCGGGACGTTTCCGCCGAACAGGTCGACCAGCTCGTCAGCGACTTCCAGGAGGAGTTCAAGACCGGCGCGGGCCTCAGCGATCTCGACGACGGGATGAACCGCCTGCTCAGGAGCGTCCTGTCGGCCGACGAGATGACCAACATCTTCGGCGCGGACGATTTCATCGACCAGAGCCTGTTCACCGGCCCGACCCTGACGGTCTGGGAGGAGATGGAGAAGCTCGGCGCCCCGGTGCTGCGGCAGATCATGTCGGCCGAGCACCCGCAGGTCGCGGCGACGCTCCTGGCGAAGCTCGAGCCGGAGATCGCCGCCGCGGTGGTCGCGGGCCTCGAAGGCGACTTCCGCGTCGACGTGATGCGCCGCATGCTGGAAGCCAAGGAGCTCGGCAGTGCGACCGAGATGCTGGTCGAGGAGAAGCTGCGCGAGATTTTCGTGGCCGGCTCCTCGTCCGCCGAGCGCAAGGCGCGGCGCGCGGCGCTGGCCGAGATCGCCAATCGCATGGAGAAGGCGCAGACCGACGAGCTGCTTGCTTCCATCGAGGAGGACGAGCCGGACGAGGCGACCGCGATCCGCAGCCTCCTGTTCGCCTTCGAGGACCTGCCGAACGTGCCGAAGAAGGCGCGCCTCATTCTCTTCGACTCGATCCCGACCGAGAACGTCACGCTGGCACTGCGCGGCGCCTCGCCGGAAGTCACCGAGTCCGTCACCTCGGCGCTGGCCGCCAGAGCCCGGCGCATGGTGGAGGCCGAGCTCGCCCAGAACGCCGACGTGTCGGTCAAGGACGTCACCGCCGCGCGGCGGGCGATCGCGACGCTGGCGCTGCGGCTCGCCGCGGAAGGGCGGATCGTGCTGACGGCGGCGAAGGAAGGCTGAACTCCTTTAAGGGGTTCCGCAACGTCGTCTTAACACCGGTTGAGGCAGGATCGCCGTGGCCGAAGGCGCCGAGAAGGACTCCAGAACAGAGGAAGCCACCGAGAAGCGCATTCGCGACACGGTGGAGAAGGGCAACCTGCCGTTCTCCCGCGAAGCGCCCATCCTCGGCTCGCTCCTCGCCTCGATGGCCTTCACCGCCTTCGCCGCGAGGGACGTGGCGGGCTCGCTGGTGGCGAACCTGCGCAGCACCTTCGAGAACCCGGTGCAATGGGACATCGAGAACGGTGCCGACGCCCTCCACTTCCTCAACGCGATGGCGCTGCAGGCCGGCCGGTTCGTCCTGCCGGCCGCCGGCTTCTTCTTCGTCGCCGGTGTGCTCGCCTCGGTCCTCCAGAACCCGCCGCAGCTCAACATGGAGCGGATCCGGCCGAAATGGTCGAACCTCTCGCCGGCCAGCGGCTGGAGCCGGCTGTTCGGCGTCAAGGGTTTCACCGAGTTCGGCAAGTCGCTGTTCAAGTTCGGCGCGGTCTCGCTCATCGTCGGCTGGATGCTCCATCGCGAGCTTCCGACCACGATGAAGACGATGTTCACCGATCCGCTGACGCTGCCGGAAACGCTGCTGTCGCTCGCCATGCAGCTTCTCTCGATCGTGGCGATCGCGACGATCGTGCTGGTCGCGGCCGACCTCCTGTTCTCGCGCCTCAACTGGAAGCGCGACCTGCGCATGTCGAAGCAGGAAGTGAAGGAGGAGATGAAGGAGCAGGAAGGCGATCCGATGATCAAGGCGCGCCAGCGCCAGATCGCCCGCGAGCGCACCCGCAAGCGCATGATGGCGGCGGTGCCGAAGGCGACGCTCGTGATCGCCAACCCGACGCACTACGCGATCGCGCTCCGCTACACCCGCGAGGACGGCGGCGCGCCGGTGGTCGTTGCCAAGGGAACCGACCTCATCGCCCTCAAGATCCGCGAGATCGCCGAGGCGAACGACGTGCCGGTCTTCGAGGACAAGCTCTTGGCAAGGTCGATGTACGACCATGTGGAAATCGACCAGATGATTCCGCAGCAGTTCTACAAGGCGGTCGCGGAACTCATCTACTTCCTCCAGTCGAAGATGCCCGCGAGGGCGGGCGCGGCCTGAGGCAGCGATAGGCGAAGCATGTTTCCGGCGGCCGGTCCGCCGGGAGAAAAAGGGCGAAGCTTCGGCTTTCGTCCCATAGGCCGGCCGGCACGTCGCCGCGCGCGCGAAAGGGTCCGCTGTCCGCAGCGATCCTCGCGTCATGTATCCGACGGATGGAGTTCGATGGGTTCCCATTTCATGCCGGACTTCCGCAACAAGCATGTGGGCGAACGCGAGCGCATCATCGGCGACGGCATCCGCGAGGTCGTCGCGGAGTTGCGGCTCGTCGAGGTCGTGGACTACATCGCGTTCCTGCGCATGGACCGGCTCGGCAACATCGCCGATGTCGTGAACTCGTCGAGCCAGCTCTACATGAAGGCCGGCACGCTGCGCTTCTCGGGGGAGGGCGACATCCACCTGACGTGGAACACGCCGCCCACCATCGATCTCGGCATGGAGTTCCGGCACGCGGGCGTGTCGGCGCACTTCAAGCTGGGCCTTGCCGCCGCCGCGGCCTCGGTGACGCTGACCTATCTCGCCTTCGAGGACCCCGACCTTTCCGCCGACGAGCAGACCGAGCGGCTTGCCGCCGCGATTGCCGGCGCCCGCCTGGAATGGCGCGCCGCGGACTGAGCGATCCCTTTTCGTTAAGTATTCGTTAACTATTTCGACGGCGGCTGCGGCCGCCGTTTTCGCGTTTGCTTTCCTCGCCATCGGCGGCACGGCGAAGAAAGCGGTCCGACAGCTTCGGACAAGTGCGCCTCTTTAAGAATTCGTTGAGCAAAACGACGGGTTCGGGGGCCGATCCTTGAGCGACATGTACCTCTTCGGGCTTTCGTCCCGCCGCGCCGAATGGCTGTCCCAGCGCCAGTCGATCGTCGCGGAGAACGTCGCGAACGCCAATACGCCCGGCTACATCGGCAAGGACGTGAAGGGCTTCACGGAAGCGATGGAATCGACGCAGCTCGCGATGGCCGGCTCGAACCCGCTGCACCTCGCCGCCGTCGACGGGCGCTCGGTGGACGTCGAGTCCGGCAGCGAGACGGCCTGGGAAGTCACGCACAGCGGCAACTCGGTGAGCCTCGAGCAGGAGATGCTGAAGTCGGGCGAGGTGCAGAGCGGCTTCTCGCTGAACACCTCGATCGCGAAGGCCTTCCAGCGGTTCTACCTCATGGGCGTGAAGGGCTGAGCGCGATGTCGGATCCGATCGTCTCCTCGCTCAAGATCGCCGCGAGCGGCCTCGAAGCCCAGTCGAACCGGCTGCGCATCGTTTCCGAGAACGTCGCGAACGTCCGCTCCACCGGCCAGACGCCGGGCTCCGACCCCTACCGGCGCAAGACCGTCAGCTTCGAGAGCGAGGTCGACCGCCTGACCGGGGCGGAGATGGTGCGCGTCGCCAACTACGGCGTCGACAAAAGCGACTTCGTCACCGAGCACGATCCCGGCAATCCGGCGGCCGACTCGAACGGCTATGTGAAGATGCCGAACGTCAACATGCTGACCGAGATGGCCGACATGCGCGAGGCCAACCGGTCCTACGAAGCGAACCTGCAGGTGATCAAGCAGTCGCGCGAACTGATCACCATGACCATCGATCTCCTGAGGAACGGCTCATGATCCCGGCCATCAGCTCCGGCTTTCCCGCGCTCGACACGAAGCGGGTCGAATCCCTCGGCACCGCGACGGCCGGCGCCTCCGCCCCGGCCGCGGGCGGCGCGGATTTCGGCTCCGTGCTCGCCAAGATGACCACCGACGCCGTCGGAGCGGTGAAGGGCGCGGAATCGACCTCGATCGCCGGCATCCAGGGCAACGCCTCGACGCAGGCCGTGGTGGACGCCGTGATGGGCGCGGAGCGCGCGCTGCAGACCGCCGTGGTGATCCGCGACAAGGTCGTGGCCGCCTACCAGGAAATCTCCCGCATGGCGATCTGACGCCGGCTGCGGGACGAGGGGACCAGAAAACCATGAGAGCGCTTGCGATCGCCGCCACCGGCATGAACGCGCAGCAGACCAATGTCGAGGTGATCGCGAACAACATCGCGAACATCAACACCACCGGCTACAAGCGCGCCCGCGCCGAGTTCACCGACCTCCTCTACCAGGTCGAGCGGATGCAGGGCGTGCCAGCGCGCGGCGGCGAGGAAGTGGTGCCGGAAGGCGCGCAGCTCGGCCTTGGCGTCAGGACCGCCGCGATCCGCACCACGCATCTCCAGGGCACGCTGGACCAGACCGGCAACACCTTCGATCTCGCGATCAACGGCAACGGCTACTTCCAGATCCAGGGACCGGGCGGTGAGACGCTCTATACCCGCGACGGCGCGTTCAACAAGAACGGGCAGGGCCAGCTCGTGACGCTCGACGGCTTCCTCGTCGACCCGCAGATCACCGTGCCGCAGGAAGCGATCAAGGTCACCGTTTCCGCCTCCGGCGAAGTCTACGCGCATCTCGCGACCGGCGATCCGCAGCTTCTCGGCCAGTTGACGCTGGTGAACTTCGTCAACGAGCCGGGCCTCGAAGCCGAGGGCGGCAACCTGTTCAAGGAAACGCTGGCTTCCGGCGCGCCGATCGCCGGCGTTCCGGGCGATTCCGGTTTCGGCGCGATCAACCAGGGCTACCTCGAAAGCTCGAACGTCGATCCGGTGAAGGAAATCTCCGAGCTCATCTCGGCGCAGCGCGCCTACGAGATGAACTCGAAGGTCATCCAGGCCGCCGACGACATGTCGAAGGTCGTTTCCACCGGCCTGCGCTGACGGCCGCGCCGGACGCCCGAACGCGGCGTCCGGTCCGAGCCCGCCAACCTTTCGGGAGTTGCCGCAACATGGAATGGGTTTCGAAGCGCGAGCGCCTCGCGGTCGGCCTCTATGCCACCGCCGTGTTCGTTCTCGCGCTGCTGCTCCTGGCGGTGCCGATCCGCGCCTTCGCCGCGGATATCGAGCTGCCGGTGCCCATGGCCGTCGTCTATCCGGGCCAGCCGGTGGCGGACAAGGGCGTCTCGCTGGCGAAGTTCCGCGTGCCGGCGGCCAAGCTCGCCGATTATGCGGTCGAGGAGTCGATGCTGTCCGGCCGCGTCGCCAAGCGCACGCTGCTGCCGAACCGCCCCATCCTCCTCAGCGACCTGAAGTCGCCCGACGTGGTGCGCGCCGGCGTGCCGGTGCCGATCGTCTACCGCGAGGCTGGCGTCTTCATCTCCGGTCTCGGCACGCCGCTCGCCTCCGCCGGCCCCGGCGACGCGATCCGCGTCCGCAACACCGACAGCGGCATCACGGTCAGCGGCATCGTGCAGGCCGACGGTTCGATCGAGGTCGCCGCGCAATGAACCGCCTCCGCACCAGCCTGCTCCTGACCCTCTTCCTCGCTGGTCAGGGCGCCGCGATGGCGGCGGACGTGCTCGAAGCGCCGCCGGCCGCCGACGCCTACGAGGCCGGGATCGGCGCGCGGGAAAGCTTCGATACCGTTCGTCCGGGCCAGAACGCGCTGCGCTCCGAAGGCGTCCGGATTAAGGACGTCACCACGATCAAGGGCGTGCGCGAGAACCAGCTCGTCGGCTACGGCCTGGTGATCGGTCTGCAGGGCACGGGCGATTCCCTGCGCAACTCGCCCTTCACCGAGCAGTCGCTGCAGTCGATGCTCGACCGGATGGGCGTCAACGTCCGGGCCGGCAATCCGCGCACGAAGAACGTCGCCGCCGTCGTGGTGACGGCCGACCTGCCGCCGTTCATCGGCGCCGGCCAGCGCATCGACGTGTCGGTCGCCTCGCTCGGCGACGCGCAGTCGCTGATGGGCGGCACGCTGGTGATGACGCCGCTCTACGGCGCCGACGGCGAGGTTTATGCGGTGGCGCAGGGCTCGATGGCGGTCTCCGGATTCACCTCCGAAGGCGAGAGCGAGAAGCTGACGCAGGGCGTTCCGACCTCCGGCCGCATCGCCAGCGGCGCGCTGATCGAGCGCGAGGTGCCGCGCGCCGAGGTCGAGACCGACCAGATCACCATGGAACTGCGCAACCCCGACTACCGCACGACGATCCGCGTCGTCGACGCGATCAACGCCTTCGCGATCAAGAAATGGGGCCGGACCGTCGCGCGCGAGCAGGACCTTCGCACCGTGTCGCTGACCCGGCCGGGGCGCATCTCCTCGACGCGCTTCATCGCCGACATCGGCGACCTGCCGGTCGAGCCGGATACGGCGGCGCGCGTCGTGATCGACGAGAAGACCGGCACGGTGGTGATCGGCAAGGACGTGCAGATCTCGACGGTCGCCGTCACGCACGGCAACCTGACGGTGCGCATCACCGAGACGCCGAACGTCTCGCAGCCGGCGCCCTTCTCGCGCAACGGCCAGACCGTCGTGACCTCGGACACCACGGTCGACGCCCGGCAGGAAGGCGGCAACTTCGCCTATGTCCAGGGCGCGAACCTCGAAACCGTGGTGCGCGGCCTGAACCGGCTCGGGCTGAAGCCGACCGGCATCATCGCCATCCTCCAGTCGATCAAGACCGCCGGGGCTCTCCAGGCGGATCTCGTGGTGCAGTGACATGACGCTTCGCTCGGCTCGAACCCTGTTCTGCGCGGCGGCGCTTCTCGCAGCCGCCGCCCTGCCGGCGCGCGCCGAGAGCGAATCGGCCGAAGGCGCGAAGGCTCCGCCGCCGCCCGACCAGACGGTCGTGCGCGTCATCGGCCCGGACGGCAAGCCCGCCGCGCCGGACGTGCCGACCAGCGATGTCGGCCGCTACTGTTCGGCGATCGCCGACCCGGCGCGCGAAGCCCGTATCGCGGCGCAGACGAAGAAGCTGAAGGACCTCGAGACGCAGGTGAACGCGCGGATCGACGAGCTGGAGCAGAAGCGCGCCGACTACCAGTCGTGGCTGAAGGAACGGCAGGCCTTCCTCGATTCCACCTCCGACATCATGACCGACATCTACGCCAAGATGAAGCCGGATGCCGCGGCGCAGCAGCTCGCCGCCGTCGACCGGCCGACCGCCGCCGCCGTGCTGGCGAAGCTGAAGCCGCGGGCGTCCGGCGCGATCCTTTCCGAGATGCCGGCGGCGGTTGCCGCCGAGCTCGGCACGCTCATCGTGGCCAAGACCGGCCGCACGCCGGACGGCGCGACCGCCGCTTCCGGCAAAGGGTGAATTCCGTGAAGCGACTCTGCCTTCTTCTCCTCCTGACGGTCGGCGGCTGCGCCTCGCAGCAGCGTCAGGACTTCATGGCGGCGCCCGTGATGACCCCGCCCGGCGCCGGCTTCGTGCAGAACCCCGCCCAGATCGAGCCCGCCGCCTTTCCGGCGGAGGTCGTGCCGATCCGCAAGAACTCGCTGTGGACCGACGGCAACGCCAACCTGTTCCGCGACGCACGCGCGCTGCATCTCGGCGACATCGTCACGGTGCGGATCGAGATCAAGGACAAGGCCGAGGTCGACAACAACACCAAGCGTTCGCGCGACTCCGGCGTCGATATCGGCGCCGACGTCAACCCGACCTGGAACAAGGAGTCGATCATCGGCGCGCTCGGCGGCAAGATCGGCCTTTCCAGCGGCACGAACTCGACCGGCAAGGGCAACGTCAAGCGCTCGGAGAAGATCGACTTGTCGGTCGCCGCGGTGGTGACGCAGATCCTGCCGAACGGCAATCTCTACATCACCGGCCAGCAGGAGGTGCGCGTCAACTTCGAGGTGCGCGTCCTGTCGATCGCCGGCGTGATCCGGCCCGGCGACATCCTGCCGAACAACACGATCCCCTACGATCGGATCGCCGAAGCGCGCATCTCCTACGGCGGACGCGGGCGGCTCACCGAGGTGCAGCAGCCGGGCTGGGGCCAGCAGGCGCTGGACATCGCCGCACCCTGGTGAGGCAAGTATCGGCTGAACGATAGCCGCAAGGCTCGTGACAGGGTGACGGCTTAGAGCCTGATGTCGGGAAGCGTCATGACGACGCTTCGGGGAGGCGATGCCTCCGCGGTTCCTGATGAAGGGAAACTCCGATGTCGGACATCAGCGGCGATGCGCTGATCGCCCAGGCCCTCGCGAATGCCGGCGCGGGCGACAAGCCGGCGAAGAAGGGCGGCCTTCTCGCGACGGCGATGCCGATCGCGATCCTCACCCTCGTCGCCATCGGCGGCGGCGCGGGCGTCGGCTGGTTGGTCGGCTCGTCCAGCATGGAACGGGCCGAGGATGCGCTGAAGCCGCGGGAAGAGGCGGTCGAGAAGGCTGCCGCGCAGGAAAAGGGCGAGAGCCCCGACGAGGTCGTCAAGCTCCAGTCGATCATCACCAATATCGCGACGCCGCCGCAGACCGTCGTTCGCCTCGAGGCGAGTCTGGTGGTGCACAAGAAGGAAGTCGAGAACGCCGAGGTTCTGGCCGGCCAGGTGCAGAACGACACGGTCGCCTTCCTGCGCACGATCGACCTCGCGCAGATCGAGGGCGCCCGGGGCCTCCTGCATCTGAAAGAGGACCTGACCGAGCGCGCCAAGCTCCGCTCGCCCGCGGTCAGCGACTACCTCATCCAGTCGCTGGTCGCCCAATGAAGCGCCTCGCTCTCGCCACGGCCGTCGCGCTTGCCGCCGCCGCGACGCCGGCCCTCGCGCAGCAGGATGCCGCGGTCGGCGTCGCGCAGGGGCTCGCCGGTCTCATCCCGGCGGGCGACGCGTCCGCCTCGGGCCGGATCATCCAGCTTTTCGGCATCGTCACGGTTCTGTCGGTGGCGCCGGGCCTGCTCGTGATGGTGACGAGCTTCACGCGCATCGTGGTGGCGCTGTCGATCCTGCGCTCCGGGCTCGGGCTCCAGTCGACGCCGGCGAACCTGATCCTGATCTCGCTGTCGCTGTTCATGACGTTCTTCGTCATGTCGCCGACCTTCGACCAGGCGTGGCGGGAAGGATTGAAGCCGCTGCTCGACAACCAGATCACCGAGCAGGAAGCCTTCACGAAGATTTCCGATCCGTTCCGCGACTTCATGCTGACGCAGGTGCGGGCCGAGGATCTGAAGCTGTTCGGGGATATCGCCGAGACGTCCAGCCGCGACCGCGTTCAGGCGGGGGAGGGGCAGGGGACGGGCGACGGGCAGATCGCGGACCTTCGCATCGTGATCCCGGCCTTCATGATCTCCGAGCTCCGGCGCGGTTTCGAGATCGGCTTCCTGATCGTCCTGCCGTTCCTGGTGATCGACCTGATCGTCGCGACGCTGACCATGTCGATGGGCATGATGATGCTGCCGCCGACGGTGATTTCCCTTCCGTTCAAGATCCTGTTCTTCGTCCTGATCGACGGCTGGAACATGCTGACCGGCTCGCTGGTACGCTCGTTCTTCTAGCGGATATTCCGCAAAGGAACGGTGCGGTTTAAGTGCTCATTAACCTTATCGCTTCATAACCATAAATTGAAAGGCGGATTGACGCGTCCCGAGGGGGAGCCGGTCAAAGGCATGATGCCGATCCGCAAAGCTGGCCAGACCAGCATGTCCTGCGAGCAGTTCTTTCCGGGGCACGGAACACAATGGCAAGCGTGAACACCAATGCGGCGGCGATCACCGCGCTGCGCACCCTTCAGCAGACGAACGCGACGCTCGACAAGACGCAGAACCGCATCTCGACCGGCTACAAGATCGGCGAAGCGAAGGACAACGCGGCGTACTGGTCGATCTCGGTGATGCTGAAGTCCGACAACAAGTCGCTGTCGACCGTGAAGGATTCGCTGAACCTCGGCGCGGCGACGGTCGACACGATGTACCAGGGCCTGAACAAGGCCAAGGACGTGCTGGACGAGATCAAGGCCAAGCTGACCTCCGCCACCCAGGCTGGCGTCGATCGCAAGGCCGTGCAGGAAGACATCGACGCGCTGCAGGACCAGCTGAAGTCGATCGCCACCTCCTCGAACTTCTCCGGCGAGAACTGGCTCTCCGTCAATTCCGGCCTCACCGGGTTCGATCCGGGCAAATCGGTCGTCGCCTCCTTCTCCCGCAACTCCAACAACGCCATCTCGATCGGCACGATCAAGATCGACACCTCCGACATCGCGCTGTTCGACACGAAGGCGGGCTCGTCGATGGGCATCGTTAGCACGCAGTCGACGCTGTCGTCGGACGGCGTGGACCTCGACTTCGGCGGCAACGCGGCCACCGGTGCGGCGCCGGCGCTGCAGGGCCTCGACACCGCGGTTGCCAAGGCTGGCCTCGACGTCGGCGCGCTGGCGGCCGCCAAGGTGACGCTCGGCGCCTACACCGCGGCCGGCATCGACAAGGCCGACAAGCTGAGCTTCGACCTGTCGCTCAACGGCAGCGCCACCAAGACGATCACGGTCGCGCTCGCCTCGGTCGGCAGCGCCGCCAACCTGGCGACCGCGCTGCAGACCGCGATCAACGACACGACCGCCTTCGGCACCGGCGCCGTCGCGGTCGCGGCCGACGGCTCGGGCGTCATCACCATCACCTCCGGTGCCAGCGGCTCGGCCTCGTCCGTGTCGTTCAGCAACCTCAAGGCGGTCGACGGCGACGGCACCGTCACGACCTTCGCGGGCTATACCGCCCTCAACGGCGTCGCGAAGTTCGGCGCGGGCTCGGCGAACAAGGTCGCCGTCACCTTCAACGCCGGCGGTGTCGCACCCGCAGTCCTGCAGGACGGCGAGAAGCTGCAGTTCCGCTTCGCCTACAACGGCGATCTCTACGAGACGTCCGTGAAGGACATCGTTGCCGCGACCGACTCGGCCGACGCAGCGAAGTACGCCACGACCCTCCAGGCGATGATCGACGGCGCCAAGCGCATCAGCGACGGTGCGGTTCTCGGCTCCGGCAAGGTCGGCGCGACCCGGACCAGCGCGACGAACATCGACATCGCGACCGTCGGCGCCGGCCCGTCGCAGGCCGTAAGCATCACGAAGGTCACGGTCGACGGCGTTGCCGCCACCGGTACGGATGCCAACGGTCTGGTCGTTGCCACCGGCAGCTACGGCACCGCCAACGACGTGGCGAAGACCGGCGCGATCGCGGCTCCCGGCTCCAGCGGCGACACGATCTCGTTCGACCTGACCGTCTACGGCGACAACGCCACGGCGACCGGCTCGACCGCGACCAAGAAGACCGTCTCCTTCGTGTCGAACTCCACCCAGGCCAACAACGCCGCCAACCTGCAGGCCGCCCTCGACAAGGCTTTCGGCGTCGGTATCCTGTCGGTGAATACCGGTACCGGCGAGATCAGCACCATCAAGACGGGCCCGAACGTTGGCCTGCTGATGGGGAATCTCGTTGTCACCGACGGCGACGGGGTGTTGTCTTCCAGCATCGGCCTGACCACGGCCACGGTATCCGGTGTCGGCCGTGACCTG
>NZ_VZDO01000021.1 GCF_008802405.1 Plantimonas leprariae | reverse complement strand
GCGCGAGTGCGGCCTTGTAGGCTTTGAAGGTCTCGCGATGCGCCGCGATGGCGTCGAGGACGGCGCTCATCGAAGCGCCTCCGCCAATTCGGCCTGCGCCGCATCGCGGGCGAGGATGAGTATCGCTGTGAGCTGGTCGCCGATGCGGATCGGGAGCTGATAGACCTCACCCTTCTCCGTCTGCGCACGCCCAGCATTCTCGATGAACAACCAGGATGTGCAGTCGATCATGGCAACGAGGTTGGCGCAGAGCCCTGCGTAGTCGGGCTCACGCTTCGGTTCGGGCGTAGCTTCGCCGGTCGTCCCTTTGGGGTCGTTTTTCATCGGTAGAACTCCATATTGATATCAGTGATGCCACTATGAAGGTTGCGGTAATCTGATGTCAATGATTAAACTGATATCAGTTTCGCCGGTATCTCGAATGGGCTGAGGCAAGGAGCGGAACGATGGTGCGCGAGAAGACCATGGACGTAAGGAAAATCGTTTCGATGCCAGCCGATCTAGTGGAGCGTATAGCGGCATTCCGTCATGCGGAGAGGATCAGCACGGAAGCCGAGGCTATCCGCGTGCTCATTGCCGCCGGCTTGGACGCGAAGGTCAATCAGCGGTGACGTCGGTCTACGTGATCGAAGCAATCGGCGGCCCGGTGAAAATCGGGATCGCGAGAAACCCTGCCCGCCGGCTAAATGCCCTCCGAACGGGTACACCCTTCCCTCTCGCTCTAGCGCATGCAGAAACTGTTGAAGACGGCTTAGCCTATGCCGTCGAGCGAGCCACTCATGGACGTCTCGCCGCTGCTCGTGTTCATGGCGAATGGTTCAGTGTATCCGTCGAAGATGCGATCTCGGCAGTTCGGCAAGCGGCTGCAGGCCTGTTTGTGCCTCCCATCTCTCCCGCCCAATGTCGTGTCGGCCGTGCGCTCGTTCAGATGTCCCAGCAGGATCTGGCGACCGCGGCAAAAGTCGGGATCGTCACCGTTCGGCAATTCGAAATTGGTGCAGCCCAACCGCGGAACGCGACCCTCGAAGTGCTGCATCGAGCGCTCGAAACTGCCGGCGTCGAGTTCATCGCCGAGAACGGCGGCGGGGCCGGCGTAAGGCTTCAGAAAGCCTAGACCGACAATGGAAGACCGCCTCGCCACCCGAAACGACATTTCCGCAGTGCTTCGGAATGCGTCCGAGCGCACCCGGGGCGAAATGAAGGTCGCTGACGTGACGCATCGAGATGTCATGTTGGAGTTCCGAGCCGCCATGAAGCGCAGAGAAATCCGATCGTTGATCCATGAAGGCGAGGCCGTTGCCTTACTGGCATGGGATCGGGGAGCATTCGAGGACGGCGTAGAATACTTGTCCACATCATTCATCGGAATCGAAAAGTTCTTTCAGCCCAACGTCCCGTCTGTCCGATTTGGCGGCCGGTTGCTGCGCCGCCTTCAGCGGCAAGCTGGAAACATCATGATCGTTTCGCAATGCTACTCCGACCATCCGAAGGTGCAGCGCTGGTACGAACTGATGGGGTACGAGATGTATGACCAGGACGAGACCAGCAAGAGTTTCGTCCTTCATCGTCGGACATGACGGACGTGCGCATGTGCAGAGGCGCGATCCCGCCAATAGACCTACACCCGATCGCTGTTGGCTGCCGACGTCGTATCGAAGCGGTATCCGGTCCCCGCAGCCACGTTCTGTTCCAGGCGTTCCCCCGCGGTTCCTGTGGCGGAACGTCGGACCTACTGGCGCGACTTCTAGCCGAGCGCTACGGCCTCGATGCGAGAGTGGCGTCGGGCATGCAGGACGGGCCTCGATCTCACGCATGGGTGACCGTCGATGGCACGATTATCGACATCACGGCGGATCAGTTCGAGGGCCAGCCTCCGGTCTTCGTCGGCAGGCAGAGTTCCTGGCATGAGGCGTGGGCTCCGACCGTCGGCCCATATTGCGGCCCGGAGAACTGGCCAATGTATCCGCACGACATCTGGCATGCCCTGACGACGTAATGCAGGGATCTACAATCAGACCGTCAGAGAAGGAATGGCAGCATGACTACCAAGGTTTCGGCGGAGGAATACGAGACGCTCGAAGCGTACGTATCCACGGTTCTCTCACTCCACCGGAAAGGGGAATTCGAGGCCACGTGGGCACTTTCTGCTCTGATGCATCCGCTGACAGCGTTGATCGACGGCAACCCCCAGGAGTTCATTCCCTACATGCGGTTGAAACTCGAACAGTGGGCAAAAGACGAGGACTAAACTTAGATTGGGATGGGAAAGACACCATCCGGCCCTCCGATGCGTCCTACGGGCCTCCCTGCGAGGCGGCAGGACGGCGGCGGGGTGCCGGATGGGGTGATACCCCGTCCCGCCCTCGCGCCATCCTGGTGTCCGATAAGCGAACCGGCCGGCGCTGGGTCGTGCCATGCCGACGCACCCGGGACTATCCCTCCGATAGGGAGGGCTCCATGACCAACGGTTCGGGGATGGCGCAAGGCTGCAGACGGTCCCATAAGCCACGTCTTGAATGTCGGACAATGTCGTGGATTATCAGCCTTCGGTTGTAGGAGGCATGATGCGTTTTGATTTCTTCAAGATCACCAACTACCGGAACGTCATCGATTCAGGATGGATCGACGTAAGTCAAATCACGGCATTCGTTGGGCAGAATGAGGCCGGCAAAAGCAATCTTTTCGAAGCTCTTCATTGTCTCAACCCCATCGTACCAGGCGCAAAATACAATCTCGATGAAGATTGGCCGGTAGATCACTGGGAAGGACGAAAAGATGGGCGCGGGAAAGTAGTCGCCAACGCGCAGTTCGCGCTTAACGCTGATGAGATTCAGTCATTGTGGAATTATGCAGCGGTAGACGCAGCAGGTGAGCGCGAGCCGTTCGTACTCCCACAATCTTGTAATATCGTAGTTTGGAGAGGCTACGGATATCAGACCCGCTTCAAGGTTCATGACTTTCCCGAGGGGACCATTGACGAGGACCGGGCTATTGAATGGGCGAAGGCAAACGTCCCCAAGTTCGTATACATCCACGACTACGAGATGTCTGGGGCTCAGGTTGAACTGGACGATTTGCAGAAACGTCTCGTCAGAGCGGGCGACCGACACGAATTGAGCAATGAGGATCAAACGATCCTCATCATTCTCGAACTTGCCAACATCGATCTCGACGACTTCGTCGAAAAGGGCACCACGAGCGAGGGCCGAACGAACCGCTCCTACGACAAGCGATCCGCGTCTCGATACCTCACCAAGCAGTTCGGCGATCTCTGGCAGCAGAAAGACGTTCGCTTCGAAATCGAGATCGACGGACCTACGCTAAACATCTTTGCCGAAGACGACGCGATCGGCATGCCGGTACGGCTCCACAGACGTTCGACCGGATTCAGATGGTACGTGTCCTTCGCCTGGAAATTCACACATGCGACGAAGGGCGAGTATGCGAACTGTGTTCTCCTGCTCGAGGAGCCAGGCATCCACCTGCACTTTTCTGGCCAGCAGGATCTCTTGAGAGTTTTCGAGAGGCTCTCAGCGCGCAACACGATCATGTACACGACGCATCTGGCGTCCATGGTCGATCCAGCGAACCCTGAGCGTGTCCGGATCGTCGAGAGCCGAGATCATCATCTCGCAATCACAAAGGGGATCGTCAGCGCACAACGCGCGCCTATGGCTGTCATCGAACAAAGCTTGGGTTTGACAGGCGATCAGAGCGGTCTACTCGGCAATCGCCAGGTTATGATCGTCGAAGGGGGAGATGATGCTGTCATCCTCCACAAGCTTTCCGGGCTTCTGAAGGCAGAGGGCAAGGATGCTCTGTCGGAGAGCATTTACCTCTGGCCTGCGCATGGCGCGCAGAAGACGCCAATGTACGCCGGCTTCGCGATCGGCCAAAAGTGGGACGCAGGTGTTCTTCTCGACACTGACGAAGCCGGCAACGCCGCGAAAAAGAAGATCGACGAACTATACGTATCGAAACTTGCAGAGGCTTCGGGTCTGAAGTTTCGTACTCTCATGCTTGGGAAAGCGGCAGGAAGCAAAAAGGTCGATTTTGCGATCGAGGATCTAATGGGAGACGATTTCTATCGTGAATGCGTCAACGCAACTTTCGGCTTGGCAATCAAGCCCGAGGATCTGCCGGTAGACGGATCGACCATGATAACCAAGCGCGTGGAGGTCGTTTTGAAAGAACGACATGGCCACGTCGAGCTTGATAAGCGTCGTGTCATGGGTGAAATGCTTCGCAGGTTCGACAGCTGGAAAAAGACATCCGATCTTCCGCGCGGCGCGGCTGTGTCGGCTGGTAAGCTGTTCAAGGCGATCAACGAAGCATTTGCTCTCGCAACGTGATCGCAATGTCCTCCGCATATGCCAATGAGATCGTTCGACTGGCGGACGATCTGCTGCTCGGCCTTCGATTCCCGGCAGTCAGCAGTGAGGCAGTCCTTCACAAGGCGATGCATCTTGCGAGGGTGACAAACCAAGCCGAGTACGCGGAGTACTTCCGTCGTGAAGCGGAAGGGTATCCGGACAGCTACGATGGACCGCGGCTCCTTCGAATGTCCGGTCGGATGGTCAGCGATAGATTATTCATCCAACCATCTATCCTCCATCTCGAACGAGTACTACCAGCCCAGCGGCAGTCGGCCGAACAGGCGCGGCAGCGATTCCTGAGCGCGAGCGGGGCAAACGTCGATCGACATCTCGGCACGTTCCAAACGAGTGAAGCAAGCAAGACGCAGACCGAGCGTGTCATCGACACCTTTCGTCGAGAAACGCACTCGTTTGCAGCGATGACGCGTTTTCAGGCGCTCTTCGGAGACGCGAGCGGCAACATCTTCGACCTATATCGACGATCGGTGGATGGACTGTTAGCCGATGAGGCGGCTGACGCGATCAGCAAGTTTCCGGCAGTGTTCGAAAGGCTTGCGGCAGGCGATACGGAAGCGATTGGCCACGCGATGCTCAGTTGCCGACGGATCGTCGAAGCTTTCGCGGAGCGGATCTGCCCGGCACAAGCCGAACAGATTGAGGTGGAAGGCGAGAAGATCGATATTCGGTCTGGGAACACGAAGAATCAGCTTCGCGCCGCTATCCGTGCTGCAACTACGTCTGACAGCCGACGGGCTCGGCTAACGCGTGGCGCAAACGCACTTTGGGAACGTGTCAGCACCGGTGTTCACGCGGACATCGCTCCTGACGAAGCGCGGGCCCTTGTGCTCAACACCTACCTTTTGCTCGGCGAAATCGCAGAGATGCGAGCGAGTGTCCGCAACTGACTTGCCCCCTCGCCTGACGGCGCACTATCGTCGCAAGCATGCGCCTCGCCCTCGCCCTCGTCGCCGTGCTGATCGCCTCGCCCGCGTTGGCGGTCGACGGGAAACTCGTCGTCTCTGAGGACAAGCAGGAGACGATTTTCGTTTGGAAGGACGAAGCGGCACTGCTCGATGGCGAAGCTGTTTTGGCAGCCAACGCTGGCGATCTGATTGGCTCGGCGTTGAATGACGGTTTCGCTTGCGGCATTCGTTTGCCACAACGCGTCATCACTGCCGACCCTACACCCGACATCATCCGCGTCATCGTCGTGGGCGGCGAGCATGCCGGTTGCCGCGGTCTCGTCCGGCGTGAGAACTTCGTGCCGAAGAGGTGATTTATGCCAGAAGTGTACCTCGCCGATCGGCTTCAGCGCCTTGCCCGACATGAATGCAATATCGCGCAGAACGCCACCAATCAGGAGGGCCGCTTAACCCCTTGCGCTGCGGTCGTGCTGGCGCAGTCGCTGCATCACACCCTGCTCGCATTCATCGCGTTCCACCTTACGCTGAACGGCGATCTCGATAGCGAGAGAAAATCTCTCGTCGAACTCGCGCGCACGATCGCAGCGGAGGACGTGCGAACCTTCGAGCCGTGGGAGATGGACAAGATCGCCTCGCTGGATGTCATCCACATGCGTCCTGTGACGTGCGTGCTCTTGCCGGAAGAGATGGCTCGGGACATCTTCTGGGGTGCACAGGGATTCGTGGACACCCTGACGCGCGAGATGTGGACCACGTTGGAGCACGCAAAAGCGAATGTCGTATAGCATCGGCGGCAAGTCGCAGCGTCCGCCTGGTGGCAAGGGCTACACGATCGGCCGCGACGCCAAGAGCGGCGCGTTCCGCACGATCACCGTGCCCGGTCGCGGCGAAGTCGGCATGATCAGCGGCGAGAGCTTCAAAGCCGCGAAGGAAGCGGCTGGTTATCGTATCCAGGGAACAAGTGCGGGTAGCGCACTTTCGCAGCGTCCAGACAAGACAAGGAAGTGAGCGACGATGGCGCGCGTGATGCGCGCCCGGCCTACAACCCTCTGTACGAGCGCTTCGTCACCGACGATCAGTCCACCAGCGATCAGCTTACCGGCATGGTCGCCTATGGCCTTTACAAGCAGGCCAAGCGCGAGTGGACCACCGCGCACTATGAGCGGCACGGCCGGAAACCATCGGAAGACGAACTAGCGAGCTACATCGCGACGTGGACGCCGAGCATGGTGCAGAACCTGCGAGAGCAAGCTAACGGCATCGTGCTGGCCTTCGGCGGCTTCCTCGTCGAGGAGAACGCCCCGCGCATCCGCGAGGAAGCGCTGCGAGGGACGTTCTGGAAAGCCGTCGGCGTGTCGATCTTCGCCGCTGCGCTCTACACCCTCGGGCTGATCGCGCTTCTCGTCATCCTGCGGATTGCCGGCGTCGATATCCTGTCGATCCTGACATCGGTCAACGGTGCCGCAGGCTAGGCTATCTCCCGCCAGAACACGCTTCGCTCCGCTTGAAGCTGCCGAGAAAGCACCGCGCATCGCGCCTCCACTTCCGTCCGGCGTGTATCGCTTTCGGCCAGAGCGGCTCGCAGGCGGGCGATCTCGGCATCGAGCGCCGCCGTGTCGGCCGGAAGCAGCACAACCGTCTGACGGCCGGGAACGGGGCGGAGCGCTTCTTCCCACGTCATGCCGGCGCGCTGGAGGATTGCCGTCGCCTTCGCCGCCGCGGCCGCCCGCTCGCCCATCTTATCGGACGCGAGCAGGCTGGCGACCTTCGCGAGCTTCTCCCGGTCGAGCGTCACTCGTCGATCTTCCACGTCACCTTCTGGCGCATCTCGCCGCTGTCGATGAGGGGCTTGCTGGAGCCCTTCTGCCGGATCGTGGACGGAGCGTTGGGCGGGCTGGACAAGGAGGTGATCTCGGCTTGGATATCACCTTGAGCGAGGGCGCCGAGCCGGCCGAGCACCTTCCTGGTGGACGCGGCAGGGCTCCCGCCACCCTTCGCTACGTCGACGATCTCCCGCGCCGCAGCTTCCATTGCCTTCCGGTACTTCTCCCAGTTCGCCCGCATCGCGTTGCGCATGAACGGGCGCTCGGGAATGGTGCGGGTGCCGAACTCGTTGAACGTAGCACGGGCGACAACGTCGCCGTCCGCCTTGCCGGCCGGAAAGCCGACCTTCACCTGTCGAGGGCCACGGCCCAGGGCATGCAGCGCCCGCAGCGCCGCCTTCAGCTTGCCGGGGCTCTTGTGTTCGACGCGGGCGGTGACGCGGATCGGCATGAGCTGGGCCTATCGGTTCGCCGGCGACGCGGTGACGAGCGCACGGGGAGCAACCGCGGATCGGCCGACGTCTGTTGCAGAACCGGAACCTGCAGCAGAGGCGAGACCGCTACGCACCCGGGCCAGCCGCGCCTCCGCCCGATCGAGCCCGACGTTGAACTCCGTGGCGTCGAGCCGTAGCTTCGCTGTGGTCGTGCCGGCGAGATCGGCCATCGCGGCCTTGGCCTGGTTGGCCGGCCCGAGGAACTCGGTAAGGTCGAGCGTCGCCTTCGCGGTCACCGCCAGGTCGCCGAGCCCCTTCATCACTTCGAGTGGCGACGGGATCGACAAGTTGGCGATCTTCGCTTGAATGCCGGCCTCAAGGCCGCCGAGCACTTGGACGGCCCGCGCCGCAGCACGCGTCAAGCTTTCCTCGTCCACTCCGTATTCAGCCGAAATGCCTTCCGCCTGCTGCCGACCCGCCATTTCTAGGCGAGCGTCGGGCGTATAGGTGACGGGCTTATCAATCGCGCGCTTGCTCTGACCCAGCGTTTCGGTCGGCCGGTTGTTTTCGAGCGCCACCTCGTTCGGATCGGGGATGATGCCGAACTTCGTCAGCGCCCCTCCCAATTTCTCGTCCACAGCCCGAATGATCCGATCAAGCTGCGCGATGGCCGCGTCCGCGAACCTCGTCCAGGCACCGGCGGGATCGTTCAGCACCGTGGTAACGGCCGTGATGCCGGTGGCGATGTCCTTGATCGCGTCGCCCATCTCGTTGATGAAGCGAACCGTCTCGGTCGACGCGAAGCCCTTGAACGACCGCGCCATCGCGTCGAAGTCTGTCTCGCCAGCCAGCTTGTCGTAGCCGAAGAGGTTGTTCCAAGCGGCGGCGAACTTGTCGGCCGCGTTGACCATGCCTTCGAAGGCGGCTTTCACGTTGGCGATCGCCTTTTGTGCGCCAGGCAACTCGCCGATCACGCTGTCGTCGCCGTTGAAGGCTGAGATCAGGTCGTCGAGAGCGAGGTAAGCTGCAAGAGCGGGAACGCGCCGCGCGAGCGCCAGCATGGCCCGTCGGCCAAAGGCGGAAGAGGCGACCGCGGCGCCGCTGAGCCCGAACAACTCCGCCGTCTTGCCGAGGCCGGTCATCTTACCGAGCAATGCCGCGACGCCGTCCGCCGCGAGGAAGAAGCCGCGGCTCATGCGGTAGGCCTGCGTCGCGATATGCTCGGTGACGGTGATCGCTTTGACCAGGCCATTCGATATGCCGCGGGCGATGTCGGTCAGCAGACCGGACTTCCATTGCTCGCCTACCCAATCGAGCAGGTTGCCGAGCCGCTTCTTGATCGCGTCGTAGTAGCCGGCCGCGCCGATCGCGCGCTGGAACCTCGTCCAATTGTCGAGGAGGTTGGACACCATCCCGTCCCAGGTCTTCGACTGGTCATCCATCGCGCCGTCGAACCGGGAGAAGATGCCCATGAGGGCGCCTTGGATTTCGACGGCGTCCTTCTTCACCGTCTTCGAGAGCTTCTGGCCGTTCTGCGTCCAGTTGTAGGTGATCTTGTCGCCAGCGACGGACGTGGAAATTCCGAACTCTTTAAGCCTCTCTGACTCGCCGGTGATCGCGTCGGCGATGGCCTCCACGCCGTCCATCAGGTGCTTGCCCATGGCGGACGAGGCGTCGCCGACCTTGCGGAGCGAGCCGTCGGTCGGGTCGAGGCCGTAGGCCTTCATCTTCACGAACGCTTCCGTCACCTGAGCGATGTCGTAGGGCGTCGAGCCGGCGAAGTCGGCCACCCAATCCATCGCCTGCTTCGCCTTCTCGGCCGAGCCGGTGATCGTCTTCAGCGTCGCTTCGTAGTTCTCGAACTCGGCGTTGGTGCGCGTCAGGTCGCCGATGAAGTCGCCGATCTTGTCCGTGATAGCGAGACCCGCCAGCGCACCGCCAATGACGCCGCCGATGTGCAGCATCACGTCGGCGAAGCCCTGTGCGGCCTTCTCGGCGTGCTCGAGATCGTCGGCGAATCGGCGCGCCTCGCCCTTGCCTCTGTAATCCGTGCGGAAGATCGCGACGAGCTCTTCGATGATCATGCGGCGATCCTTTCCCTGGCGTCGGCCGCCATCGCGGCGAGGGTGACGTGCTCGCTGGAGGCCGGGTCGAGCGGGCCGCCGACGCGCCACATGCAAGAGCAGGAGCGGCAGCGGCCGCCGGGCGGCATCAGGCCGGTGAGCATCTCGTCGAGGTTCGGAAACAGCGTCTTCGCGAGCGCGTAGAGCGCAGCCGAGCGGGTGATGCCGTGCTTGCGCGCCCAGTCGATCACGAGGCTCTGGAGCAGGCTCGCGGTGAACGGCACTCCCTTCGAGCCGGTCGGGGTGACGATCGCGTCCACGCCCGCGCAGGAGCGGAACACGAGGGCATAGACGACGTCTCGCCACTTCGCCCGCACCGTGCGTCGCTCGGCCTTCGTCGCCGGCCGGATCGCGCAGAACTCACGATCGAGCAGCCGAAGATCGTCCAGCACCGTTTCCGACGGCATGATCAGCGAGCGCGGGCGGGCCATCTCAGGTGAGGCTCCACTGGTCTGCGGCGCCGGTCGCCGTCATGCCCGCCTCGTAGGCGGTGCGCGCCTCGGCGATCTTCGTGCGGAATGTGTCGAACTCCGGCCCGAGCTGGAGCCGCGCCTGGTTGTCCGCCAGCGCCTTCAGCATGTGCCGGGCCTCGGCGCGGTTGCGGGCCGCCGTGTCGTTCTGGAAGTGCCAGTCGGACGTCTTCATGGCCGCCTCCTCACGCCCAGCGGGCGCGGTTGCGCTCGATCATCGCGTCGTAGGCGGCATCGTTGCGGTGCATGCCGTCGAGGATCTGCACCTCGCCGATGGCGTCGCTGGTCTGGCGCTGCGGCGTGGTCGGAGCGGCCTGACCCCAGCGTGCCGCATCCCGGGCCATCATCTCGTGATAGGCGCGGTCGCTGTCGCAGGTGAAACCGTCGTTGACGGTGCTGCTGTCGGCGAAGCTTTGCCTGATGCCGCCCGGCGCTTCGTCCCGGAGCATCATCGGCACGCGCAGTCGGGCGCCGTCCTTGAGAACGGCATGTCCGTTGCAGTGGCAGAAGGAGCCGACGCATCGGCAGGTGTCGACGATGCTCATGCGGCTTCTCCGGTCGAGCGAGGAACGAGGCGGACTGACGAGCGCGCGGACCCTGATGCGCCGCGCTCGCCAGCCCTGTCGGACGCAGCGTAGTGACCCGCTTCGTCCGCATCGGTGGGTTCGGGATTGAAGACCGGCACCAACGCAGTGCCGATCTGGTTGCGGCCCCAGATGTCCGGGGCGCCATGGCGAAGCGCCGGCAGTTTGATGTTCGCGAGCTGCATCGTCAGCGAGTTCGACGGCCTGCCGCGGGCGACAGTGTCGACGTCGGCGATGCCGGCGACGCCGTTCGGCATCTGCGATCGGGCCATCAGCACGGCGTTGTCGGCGGCCACCACCTCCTCGAGGATCGCGCCGATCGCGTTGGCGAGCTCGGGATAGGCCTTCAGCTTCTCGGCCGCGGCGTCGCGCTTGGCGATCGCGTCATCGTAGACGGCCTGGCGCCGGTCCTGCTCCTCGTCGGCCCGGAAGCGGTCGAGCGCGGCGCGGAGCAGCTTGGCGGCCTCGGCCATCCGCTCGGCCTCGAAGGCGGCGTCCTCGCCGGCCTTGCGCGCCGCGGCGATCTCCTCGTCCGACAGCAGCGGGTCGAGAGCTCGCTTCCACGAAGCCGTATCGAGCGCCTTCGCGGCGGTGACGGCGGCGTCGGCCTCCTCGAGCAGCGCTGGGAGCCCGGCGGACTGGCCGCTGCAGAGCGCGGTGCGGATGCGGTCGATCAGGATCGCGGCCATCAGGCGGCCTCCGCCTGCTCGGCGGCCGGCTTGTCGACGCCAGCGATGTCGAAGTCGCCCGCGAAGAACACGCCGGGGAAGCGCCGACCGGACGCCATGAGCTTCTCAGCGGTAGCCGTGATGCAGTATTCGTTCACGGTGACGCCGGCGCGGTTGGCGGCGTCGAGCAGAGCGGCGTGGAAATCCCGATTGACCTTTGCGCCCCTCAAAAAGAGTTGTGCCGATGGCATGCAAGTTCTCCTACGGTTGCGAACAGAATAAGCCCTTTGCGAGAGCCTGGGGACTAATCACGTCTGGTCATGTCTGATGGGTCAGGCTGGTTTTGACTGACGATCGCTGGCAATCTTCGATGGAAAAGAAGCTCGGCCGACCATTAACCGAAGACGAACTCATAGCAGCGACGCACGCTTCGCTTCGTTATGGCTGGATGAGTAAGCGTTTCTGCCGCGCGATGATGACGAAGGCTGTATATGAGATGCAGCCGTAGTTCTCAGGCCGGCATATTCAGGAACTCCAGATACCGTCTGACCGGCGGTGCCGACCGTTCGCCGGCCCGGAGCATCTCCAACGCGTCGAGATCGCCGTGCAGCACCATCTCCAGCCCGGTTCGGGAGATCTCGAGCGGCGCCGACGGCGTCGTCTGCCGCGCGAGGCCATGACGGCGGCAGAGCCGACGGATCGTCACCTCGGACTTGCCGCTGAGACGCATGGCGTCCTTCACGCCGACGACTTCCTCCAGCCGCATCAACACCGGCCGGACGACGCTCATCCGAGGTTGTCCAGCGTGTAACCGCTGCCGTTGGCCTTCAGCGTCGTCAGCACGCCGGCCACGGCGTTGGCAACGTCATCGTGCGCGTTCGGCGCGTGATCGATGCTGTCACGCCCTCCCCGGCTCGTCCGGCGCTCCAGCCCGACAAGCTGCGAGACAAGCCGCTCGTTGTCGAGCAAGTCGGCATCGCCCGAGTTCAGAAGCGGCAGCAAATCCCGGTAGAGATCGCTCTTCGGCTTGGCCGACGGCTCGTAGGTGATGTTGTGCTTGCGGAATGCCTCCCGCGGCCACTCGCCAGCATACCGATCGCCGACGATTTTCGTCACGCGGTAGCTCTTCAGCAGCTTGGCATATTCCGCGACCACAGCCTCCGGCGACATCGGCGGCTTCGTCTCGCGAACGGCGTCCAGCACCGGCCGGCGCTTTTCCCCCCCGGTCTCGCTGTGGCCGATGGCGAGCGTGAACGAGTCCTTGCCGCTGCCGCCCGAGGGATCGATGAAGGCCGAGTATTGCACGCCGGAGAGCGGTGCCCGCTCGTAAGCGCCAAGCGTCACGCAGGCTTCGACCACCTCGCGCATGACGAAGCCTTCGATGTCGCCTCGGAACTCGGCCCCGAACTCGGCCGCAGCGCTCGCCGGGTCCTCGGCGAAGCGGTCCGTCAGAAACTCGCCGTCGCGCGCGATCGTCGGATTCATCCGCCACGTCGGCGCCTGGATGATCAGCACGTTCCCGGGCTTGCCGAAGTGCCGCTTGTGCTTCTTCCAGAGCAGGCCCTTCCGAGCATAGGGCGACGAGATCCCGATCAGCAAGGCGCCGGGGATCGTCACCATCGAGGGCTTCACTGCGGCATAGACCTCGTCGTCCGGGTTCACGCTGTTCTCGGATCGCCAGAAGGCGACTTCGTCGAACACAGCAGCCACCACCGTCCGGCCACGAACCCGGCGCTGATCGTTCGTCGCCACTTCCAGCGCAAGCCCGTTGGCGAGCTCGACGCTGTCCGCGGTCGGCTTCGTCACCATCTGGGCGAAGATCGGCTGCTCGAGCATCGCTTTCGCGTAGCCCATGACGACGCGCGCCTGGTCGCGGTCGACTGCGAGTGCCTGAACGACGCCGCGCTCGCCACGGGTAAGCCGCTGCCGGTAGCCGTAGACCTCCGCCCCGAAGGTGGCGAGATAGATCGCGATCGAAGCGGCCTTCACGTCCTTGCCCGACCGTCGACCGCAGACGAACCAAGCCTCCTCGGCCGGCTTCGTCGGAGCCTCGTCCCTGCCCGTCAGCTCCCGGAAGATCGAAAGCTCGGCGGCGGTCAGCGGCTCGCCGAAGAGGGCCTTATCGACGACGCGCCACGTCGCCCACGTCTCGCCCTCGAACCATGGGCCGAAGAGGTTCGGATCCCGGCAGGCCTCGGCATAGGTGACGGCGTGGACGGTCATGTCGACCGTTCCAGTTCAGCTTTCGCGCAGCGGCACGCTTCCTCGACGGCGGCAAGGTGGTCGAGATAGGTTTGATCTGCCCTGCCTGCCTGGCGCCGTAGCGCATCGAGGCGCGGCAAGGTCTCAGCCATCTGGCGAAGCAGACGATCGCGCTCGGTCACCGTGCCACCCCCGCGGCCTTCTCGGCCGCTCGCAGCTCCATGTAGCCCCGCACGTCCGGCGTGACGTTCTTCGCCCGTCGCTCGAGACCAAGATCGCTCAGGAGCCGTCGAAGCGCGTTCGTAGCGGTCGTGAACTCGCCGATGTCGATGCCGTTGCCGTTCGCCATCGAGGCTTCCGCCTGCTCGCACCAGACGGCGATCGTGCAGGCCCGGCGTGCGATGATCGTCTGCGCCTCGGACGGATCGCCGCCGATGTCGACGACGAGCTGCGCCAGGATGTCCTTGTAGCGCCGCATGATCAGCGAGCGGCCGTCCACGTCGGGCAGAAGGCCGAACTTGTTCGAGATCTTCGCCCGCGCCTGCGGCTTGCTGCGGCCTATCGGTTTGCTTGCTGGAGGCAACTTCCTGACGCTTCGTGCGGACACAATGCGGACAGGAATGCTGAGCCGGCAGAAATAAGCAAGCGTTTACAATGCTATCGTCAGGGATTATCCGCCGATAGTTTATCTGTGGCAGAAATATTCTGCGATTGTCGCATTGGCTAAAGCATCCAATGGTTGCCCGACAAAAAAGACAGGCGAAACCGTCTTCATTTCTCAGCCGCCATCGCTGTCTTCGGCTCCCGGCACATCCAGCGCCAACACTTCTCGCCGATATTCTGGAATTTTCAAAAGCTCGCTATGCAGGAGATCGCACGGCACGCCGTCCCGCGCCATGATCGACATGATCTCGCTGAACAGCATCAATTTTCGGCTGGGCAAGTCTGCCTGCTTCCAGTCGGAATAGACGGCACCGGCTGTCATAGGATGCGGGCCGAGATCGTTGTACGGATCCCCCAACCGTCGCACTTCGAAGGTTGGCTGACAGCCATCAGCACCGGGCGTCCAGCAGAACACTGCCGCGGCGAGTTCGATATCAGCCATTTGTGTAGCTCCAAACAGTTGTCACAACCCGTCCCTAACGCGCGCGAAGCGATTGCGCGACCTCCCATAAAAGAAGGGGGAATTTCATCTACGTATCACGTGTAAGGGACAGGTTGTGACAGGTGCCACTCATTCGGCCGCCTCCCGGCAGATTTCGGCGATCATCTCCCGAACCTTCTCCCGCCGCGCCTTCTCCTTCTTCGCTCGCTCGGCGAACACTGTGTGAACTTGAGGCAGCACCATCCATCGGTTCGCCGACTGGTTCCGCTCGAGTGGCTTGCGATATAGCCAGCCGAACCCTTCGAGACGCTCCAGGATCACCTCGGCCGCACGCGCATCCTTGCACCGTCGCATCATCGACGAGCCCCGGCCGAAGTTGCGGAACGTCATTTCCTTCTCTTCCGGATGGGCGAGGATGAAGCCAGCCACCTCCGTCAGAAGTTCGTGGTCGTCGGAAAGGCCAACGATCTCGCGATAGAAGGCGATCGCATGCGGCAAGAGGAAACTGTGCAGCAGCGCCGCGACGCGCTGTGCGGTACCGCCGGTGACAACGCGCGGTAGGCTTTCCTCGCCTGCATTGTCGATGCAGTGGAAGGCGACGCAGAGGCGGCCGAAGAGACCGTCGTACTTGCCGATCGCAGAGGCCAGCTTGCGGTTGACGATCTCAAGCCCGGACATGTCCATGTGCCAGCCCTCGAGATCCAGGCGAATGGCTTGCGCATCGTCGTCGAGAACGAGTTCGGTCGTCAGGTCGCCGAGGTTGCCGCCGCCGCCACGAAGCGGAGGCTGCATCTCGTGCAGGCGACGGGCTAGCCAAGCGTATTCCCGCGCGACGTCCGGCATCGGCTCGTCCTTCCCGAGCGTGGCCGGCCGCAGCACCACGGGTATCATCCGCTGCAGCAAACCGTCATCCTGCGTGTCGCCAGCGATCCGGCGCATGACATCCGGCTGCACGCCGCCGAGGAGGCAGACGGACAGATTCTCGATCTCGACCTGGCCCCTGCCGACGCGGGCAACCGAATAGCTCCCGCCGTTGTACGCCTGCAGCCAGTAGCCGCGATCAGCCGACGCACCTTTCGCGCCGGAATAGGGCTCCATTGACCCGAAGAAGCGTGTCAGCTCATCCTGGAAGCACAGCACGCCGTCGGGACTGTCGGCGATGATTTCCTGCGATTTCTCGACCGTGACGTCCTCGATCCGCAGCCGGCGGTTCGGCGGCCGCACGGCCGGCTCGCCCGCCTTCTTCATTTCCTCGTACCGCGCCATGGCCAGGCGATGTTCGCGGGCGAGTTCGGCGTCGAGCGCGAAGAGCGGCTTGACCGCGGCGCCGATCGCCGGGCTTTTCTTCGTGGACGGCAGGCCAACGAGCGCCACCCATAGGCGCGCGCACTCGGTATAGTCGTCATGCCGCTTCATGCGGAGCTTGATGCGATCCGAGATCAGCGCCGAGCAGACGGAAAGTGCGGCTATGGCGAGCCCGGCTGGATCGCAACCCATCATTTCGCCGCGGACCGTAGCGAAGCGCTCGATGACGTCGGGCAGCACTCCGGCAGGCAGCGCCGGCGGATCCACCCGCGCCCAAAGATCGACCGGTTCGATCTTTTCGGTCGCGGTTGCTCCGAACCCGCTCAAGCCGGTAGGCGGCGCCGGAGACAGGAACTCCGCGCGAACGTTCTTCCGCCCGACGCGATCGAAATGGACCTGCACACTGCCGGCATCGACGCGGTCGATCATACCCGCGCCGAACGTCCGGTGATAGACCGTGTTAGCGGGCCTCAGCCAATCGACGGCTGTCATGCATTGCGTCCCTCTTCCTCGAGGAACAGCCCGCACCAATCGTCGCGATCGACGATCGGAAAGATCCGGTAGCGTTCGATCCGGTCGTAGACCTTCTCCATCTGCGGGCCACCGACCCGGCATTCGCCGGGCTGATGGTTGACGTAGGTCATGTTGGAGTTCGTCACCTCCGGGTGGAAGAATGCGCAACGGCAGCATGCGGGAGCCGGCATCACTCGGCCCTCCCGTGCTCGAGGGTAACCTTCAGGACGACGAGGCGGGCTTCCGCTTGCGTGAGGCCAAAACGACGACAGAGTTCGGGTAGGATCGGGCTCGGTCGCTCTCGCGGCGGCAAGCTCGCGAACCACGATGCAGCAAGGTCGCTGGGAAGTGGGTGCCGGCGTCGGCCCATGGCTTCACCGGCGGTCATTGCGACAGCTCCGGCCGATGGTCGACGGCATAGAGGCGATCGTGACGACGGACGACCATTGCAATGCGACCGGCGTGCTCGACCGAAGGGATTGATCCGACGAACGCGCCGCCGTATGTCTTGCCTTCGAAGCCGCCGCATATGGTTTCAGCATCCCCGCCATCCGATTTCGCCGATCGGATGGCGGTTTCGTTTCCGGGCGGTCTCATCAGGCCGCCCTCGGACGTCGCGGATTGGGCTTTCGCTCGTGCGCCTCGATCCAGGCGCGAACGCTAGCGATACGGAACAAAGTACGGCCGCCGAGGGTCGTGCAGGGGATGCCATCGGCTCTCGACTGCCAGCGGTGGATGGTCCGCACGGTCACGCGGAGCTCCTTCGCCAGCTCGTCCAACGTTAGGTATTCGGAAAGAAGAGAACTCACATTGTTGCTCCACCGAAAGTCAGGTGGTGACAAAATGCGAAATTTTAGGAAGGAAATTGAGCTCTTTGTTTCGCAATATTTGACCGGTCAGAATTCATAGAACTTTGACCGGCTTTCGATCACTGTTCTTCGCGAGCAAGGCGGGAATGCTCGTCAAGCGCTTCATTGTAGTATCGGCACGCTCTGCCAATCGTCGAAGGCGACGAGCCCATTTCGAAAGCTACACGGTCGATAGCTTTCTCATACGTCATCCCTTCTGATCGGAGGCGTTCAACCGCCTCGCCCCTCTCCATCCAAAGCGCTGGGGGCGATGGTTTCGGACCACGCTTGCCCTTGCGCGGTGGTTCGAGAAGGTCGGCAACCAAGCGAAGAAAATCGCGTGAGGAATAACCGTTTCGAAGGTGCTGCTGTGCGGCCGCCACAGCGTCTTCTCGACGGCGCGAGCTGAGAAGACGACGGATTTCCGTAACTTCCGGACCGGTATCGATATCTATGACCGGCATCACCCGGCTTCCTTCAACGAGACGACATAGGCCGCGCCTGTCGGAAACACGATCGCCCCTGCGCGCTCGGTCGCCGCACGTAACGGATCGTCGAACAGATGCGCGTAACGCGCCGTCGTGGTCGGCTGCGTGTGACCGAGCAGCGCGCCAATGACTGGCAGCGATAAACCGGCGCTGGCCAATACGCTGGCGTAGGTGTGGCGCAGATCGTGGATCCGCGCCGACGGCGAGACGATGGTCCGAGTTTTCCCATCCTCGCCCTTCCCTTTCGTGATCGTCACGATTCCGGCGGCAACGCAGAGCGCTCGCCACGTGCTCTTGATCTCGACGCGATGGCCGCCGACGCGTCCGGGGAAGACGAACTCGTCGTCAGCCTCGCGGACGCTATGAATCCGCGCCAGGAGCTGCCGAGCCGGCGCCGAGAGCGGCACGTGATGGTCGGCCTTCTGTTTCGTTGCGGCCGCGGGCTTCGTCCACACGCCGGCGGAGAGATCGAATTGGTTCCAGCACGCCGCCATGACCTCCCCGCGTCGTGCGCCGGTCAGGAGCAGCAACCGAATGATGTCGGCGCCTTGCGCATCCGGGCACTCATCCAGCGCTCTCGCAAGGTTCGCGAGCTCGGTGCCGGTCAGGTAGCGCTTACGCTTCTGTTCCTGATTCCGTTCGATACCAACAGCGGGATTGCTCGTGATCCAGCTCCAGCGGATCGCCAAGCTGAACATCTTCGACAGGACGGCCAGCGCCCGGTTCGCGCGATATGGCACGCCGCGCTTCGTGATCTTGCGGTGCATCTCCTCGACGTCCGAGAAGCTGATGGAAGTCGCCTTGCGATGCCGGAATGCCGGGCGGATCTCGTTCTTGATGAGGGACTCGTATTCGACCCGCGTGCTGGCTCGCTTCTTCGGCAAGTGTTCCTCGATGAACCGATCGCAGATGTCGTCCACCGTCTTCGCCGTGCGATCCGCTTCGATGCCGGCCATCGGATCCTCGCCGACGTCGATCCGCCGTTTGAGCTCTTTCGCCTCCTCGCGCGCCGCGGCAACCTTCCAATCGGGATGAGAACCGATCGTGACGCGGCGCTCGCGACCGGATCGCGTCCGGTAGTTCAGGACAAAGGCACGGGCGCCTGCTGCAGTCACCCGACAACCGAAGCCCTTCACGTCCGCGTCGTAGACGATCCGATTGCCCTTGTCCGGCAGAGGCAGCGCCTTCACCACGGTGTCCGTCAGTCGTTGCGCCATGTCCGTTGTGTCCGCATCGTGTCCGTCGCTCTACGGCTCTAGATATGCGCCGGTCGTCACGGCTTGTCACTAGTTGTCAGCTAGAAAGTCGATGCGGAACAGCGCCTTGTGCGGAAGAGCGTCACTCGATAAACGAAAACAGGCGCTTAGCGCGCCTGTCTAATTCTGACTTTTAATCTGTAGGTCCTGGGTTCGAGTCCCAGCGCGCTCACCAGCGGTCGGCGACAGAAAACCGACGTCACCGACCTATCCCGCCGCGGCGAGAGCTAGACGACGCCGGTGCCGCCGTTCGCGCCGAAGACGCTGCCGTCCGTGAAACTGAGTTCGCCGGAGGCGAGGAGCACGTAGAGCGGGGCGAGTTCCGCCGGTTGGCCGGCGCGGCCGAGCGGCGTATCCTGCCCGAACTCGCCCATCTTGCCGGGCAACTGCCCGCCGGCCACCTGCAACGGCGTCCAGACCGGCCCGGGCGCAACCGCGTTGACGCGGATGCCCTGCTTGGCGAGCTGCTTGGCGAGGGCCTTGGTGAAGATCGCGATGCCGCCCTTCGTCGTCGCGTAGTCCAGGAGTTCCTTTTCCGGGCTGAATGAGTTCACGGATGCCGTGTTGATGATCGCCGAGCCGGGCTTCATGAACGGGATCGCGGTCTTGGTGATCCAGAACATCGCGTAGAGATTGGTCTTCAGCGTCCGGTCGAACTGCTCGAAGCTGACCTCCGCGATCGAGTCCTTCGACTGCTGGTAGGCGGCGTTGTTGACGAGGATGTCGAGCCCGCCGAGCTCGCTGTTGGCGCGGCCGACGAGATCGACGCAGAACGCCTGGTCGGTGAGGTCGCCGGGGATCAGCACCGCCTTCCGGCCCGCGTCGCGGATCAGCGCGGCGACGTCCTGCGCATCCGGCTCCTCGCTCGGGTGGTAGTTGATCGCGACGTCCGCGCCTTCGCGCGCAAAGGCGATGACGGCGGCGCGGCCGATGCCGGAGTCGCCGCCGGTCACCAGCGCCTTGCGCCCGGCAAGACGGGCGGAGCCGCGGTAGCTCTTCTCGCCGCAGTCCGGCACCGGCTTCATGTCGCGCTGGAGCGCCGGCCAGGGCTGCTTCTGCTCGGCGAAGGGTTCGCTCGGATACTTGGTCTGCGGGTCGACCGGCGTGCCGGACTCGCCACCCGCCTGCGCCGCCGCCGGCGCGGACGCCGCGACCGCTCCGGTGATGGCGGCGTATTTCAGGAGATCGCGGCGGTTCGTTCCGGTGGTCATCTGGCTTCCTTCCATTCGGCCGTTCGCAGAAGACCCGGCACCGGTCTCGACCGATGCCGGGCGAACCCGCCGTTTACTTCGTGCCGAACGCGGCCTTGAGGTTCTTCACCGCCACGTCCTCGGCCTGCTTGGCCTTGCCGACTACCTTGCCCATGCCGAAGAACTCGTGCGTGACGCCGTCGTAGTTCTGGTAGTCGACCTGCACACCGGCCTGCTGCAGCTTGTCCGCCAACGCCTTGCCTTCCGACTGCAGCGGGTCGATCGACGCCGTGATGACCGTCGCCGGCGCGAGACCCTTCACGTCCGCCTTGCCGACGATGTCGAGGCGCGGGTCCTGCATGTCCGCCGGCGAACTGGTGGCGTTCTGATAGAACCACTGCATCATCGGCTTGTTCAGTGGCTGCACGCCACTCAAATCCGCCGCCTTGTACGAATCGGTGTCGAGATTCGTGCCCGCCATCGGGTAGACGATCACTTCGTAGACCGGCTTCGGCAGGTTCTGGTCGCGCGCCGCGATGGCGACGTTGGTGGCGAGGTTGCCGCCGGCGCTTTCGCCGACGAGCGCGATCTTGCTCGGGTCGCCGCCGATGCTCTGCGCATTCTGCGCCACCCACTTGTAGGCGGCGATCGCGTCGTCGTGCGCCGCCGGGAACTTGTGCTCCGGCGCCTTCGAATACTCGACGGAGACGACAACGGCGTTCACTTCTTTCGCCAGCATCGCGGCACTCGCAGCATAGGTCGAGTTGTTGGCGATCACGAAGCCGCCGCCGTGAAAGTAGACGATGACCGGTAGCGCCCCGCCGCCGGCATTCGCCGGCTGGAACACGGTGGCGACGATCTTCTCCTTGCCGCCGTCGACGAGGATGTTCTTCGACATCACCGCCGGGTCGGGCAGCGTGCTCTTGCCCTGCTCACGCAGCACCTGCATCGCGCCGTCCGCCGCCGTCGGCTGCTGGCGCGCCTCGGGGGCCTCAAGGTCCGGGATCGACTTCGGATCCAGCGACGCGAGGGCGTCGAGGACATGCTTCATGTCGGCATCGGCATTCGCCAGCGGGTTGCCGGTCACCGAGCGGACGGCGTTCTGCACCTTGTCCGTCGTGGTTTCCTGCAAATTGTTCTTCTGCGCTTCCTGCGCCATTGCCGCGGAAGAAAGAAGAGCGGCCGCAAGCGCCGCCGGCAGCATGAGTTTACGCGCGTTCATCGGTAAGGCCTCGAAATTCGAATTGGGACGGGGGGTGCGGCGGCAGACCGCTCACATCGCGTCGATCATCATCTTATGCTGCTTCACCACCGGCAGCGCGTCGTCGACCCAGTCGCCGAGATCGTCGTTCTGGCCGTTCTGGTCGTAGTCGGAGAGCAGCGACACCGTCTCGTCGTGGGAAGCGATCTGATCGGCGATGTAGACCTTATCGAAGTCGCGACCGTTGAACGTCTTGAGGTTGTCGACCTTCGCTTGGTGCGGCTGGTCGAGCTTCATCTCCGCCTTGCCCTTGGCATCGCCGGCCGCATTCTGCAGTTTCTGCAGCGCGTTCTGGTGGTCGTCGATCATCTGTTGAGCGAACTGCTTCAGCTTCGGGTCGCTCGCGCGCTCCAGCGCCAGCTTCGACTCCTCGATCTCGAAGGTGTTGCCGACGGCGGCTTTCATCAGGAATTCGTCGTCGTTGACGGAAGGGGTCTGGGCGACGGCGGCGGACCCGAGCGTCATGAAGAACGCTGCGGCGGTCAAAGTCAGTTTCGACAAAGGTCTTCTCCGTTTGTCACAGGAGAAGCGCTGGTCGTCAGGCAGGTTCCTGACGGCTATATTAGCCAACCACAAGTATCGCGACTAACAATTCGGGTGACATGGTTGCACGCCGCTGAAAATTCTAAACGATCAACAGAATTGGAAAACCAGCAAGGCAGCGCGACTTCAGGATTATGGGGAGGATTCAGCGACAAGCGCGGAACTACCGGCGTCCGGATAGCTGAAGTTCAAATCGCCCATCGTGCCGAAGGTCAGCGCAAAGATGAAGGCGATGGCCGCGGCGGCGCTGGCATAGGCGACCACGTCGGCACCGACTAAGCCCTTTTCCCGCCACGTCTTTCGCATGCTTCGCGTTCCCGTCCCATCCGAGCCGATAAGTAGGCATGGCGCGGAAAGGTTGCCGGCGTGCCACCACGCCGGGTGGCGTTCTCGAAGGGTGGCGAAGGCGCGATCACGCGAATGTGTGCGCAACCGGCCACTACCGACCGTGATCCGCAAGGGAATGTTCATCGAATCTGAGAACGCCATGGAGGACGCGGGATGTTTCGACTGATGCAGGCGGCGGCGCTCGCCGCCGGACTTCTTCTCGCGAACGCGGCGGCCTCCACCGCCGACGACGCCGGCGACGTGCGCGACACGATCGCCGCGCAACTTCGCGCCTTCAAGGCGGGTGACGGCGACACGGCCTATTCCTACGCGGCCCCGAACATCAGGGCGATGTTCCCGACGTCCTCCGGCTTCATGGCGATGGTGCGCGGCGGCTACGCGGTGGTCGCCGACTCGAACAACGTCACCTTCGGTCCGCTGACCCCGATCGGTTCGGAGGGCTTCCGGCAGGACGTCAACATGACGGATGGCAAGGGCCAGAGCTACATCGCGAGCTACACGCTGATGCGGCAGGCCGACGGCTCGATGAAGATCACCGGCTGCAGCATCCGCAAGGGCGACGACGTTTCCGCCTGATCAGAGCGCGGCGATGTCGCCCCGCCGCCATTCGTCTCGGATCGACGCGGCGCGGTCCTCGAAGGCACTCCGCTCGATCGCATCGCGCAGCGACGCCATCAGCGACTGATAATAGGCGAGGTTGTTCCAGGTCAGCAGCATCGCGCCCAGCGCTTCGTCGGAGCGCACCAGATGGTGGAGGTAGGCGCGGCTGTAGTCGCGGGCCGCCGGGCATGGCGACTCCTCGTCCAGCGGGCGATGGTCGTCGGCATGGCGCGCGTTGCGCAAGTTCACCTTGCCGCGCCGCGTGAAGGCGAGCCCATGCCGGCCGGCGCGCGTCGGCATCACGCAGTCGAACATGTCGATGCCCCGCCGCACCGATTCCACGATGTCGTCAGGCGTGCCGACGCCCATCAGGTAGCGCGGCTTGTCGGTCGGCATCGCCGGCAGCGTCTCGTCGAGGATGCCGAGCATCACCGCCTGCGGCTCGCCGACCGCGAGCCCGCCGACCGCATAGCCCTTGAGATCGAGCTCGGCGAGACCCGCTGCCGAGCGCAGCCGCAGCGCCACGTCGTCGCCGCCCTGCACGATGCCGAACATCGCCTTACCGGGCTGCTCGCCGAAGGCGATGCGGCAGCGCTCCGCCCAGCGCAGCGACATCTCCATCGCCCGCTCGATCTCGGCCCGATCCGCCGGCAGGCGGATGCATTCGTCGAGCTGCATCTGGATATCGCTGTCGAGCAGTCCCTGGATCTCGATCGACCGCTCGGGTGTGAGCGAATGCATCGAGCCGTCGACATGCGACTTGAACACGACGCCGGTCTCGTCGAGCTTGCGGAGCCCCGCCAGCGACATGACCTGGAACCCGCCGGAATCGGTGAGGATCGGATGCGGCCAGCGGGCGAAGTCGTGCAGGCCGCCGAGCCGCGCCACGCGCTCCGCCCCCGGCCGGAGCATCAGGTGGTAGACATTGCCGAGGATGATGTCGGCGCCGAGTTCGCGAACCTGATCCGGATACATCGCCTTCACCGAGCCGGCGGTACCGACCGGCATGAAGGCGGGCGTGCGGACCGTGCCGCGCGGCATCGTGATCTCGCCGCGCCGCGCCCGGCCCTCCGTGGCGAGGAGGCGGAACGAGAAGCGCTCGCTCATGCGTCCACCCGGTCCAAGAGGCAGGCATCCCCGTAGGAATAGAAGCGGTAACCCGCCTCGATGGCATGGGCATAAGCGGCGCGCATGGTCGGCAATCCGCTGAAGGCGGACACGAGCATGAAGAGCGTCGAGCGCGGGAGGTGGAAATTGGTCAGGAGGCGGTCCACTGCGCGAAAGCCATAGCCTGGCGTGATGAAGATATCCGTCGGCGCGTCGAACGGGCGGATCGTGCCGTCCGCGTCCGCCGCGCTTTCGAGAAGGCGCAGCGAGGTCGTTCCGACTGCGACCAGGCGGCGTCCCTCGCGCCGCGCCGCGTTCAGGCGGTCGGCGGTTTCGACATCGATGCGGCCGTTCTCGGAATGCATCCGGTGCGCTTCGCTCGTGTCGGCCTTCACCGGCAGGAAGGTGCCGGCGCCGACATGCAGCGTCAGGTACTCGCGGGCGACGCCGCGCCGGTCCAGCGCGGCGAGAAGTTCCGGCGTGAAGTGCAGGCCGGCGGTCGGCGCGGCGACCGCGCCGTCCTCGCGCGCGTGGATCGTCTGATAATCGGCGGAATCCTGCGCATCGACCGCACGCTTCGAGGCGATGTACGGCGGCAGCGGCACGATGCCGACCGCCCGGATCGCCTCGTCCAGCGCAGGTCCTTCGAGGTCGAAGACAAAGGTCGCCTCACCCCCCTCGCCCAAGGCCGCGACGCTAGCGCCGATCGAGGCGCCGCCGCTGCCGAACGCCACCTGATCGCCGTCCTTCAGCTTGCGTGCGCCGCGCACGAAGGCCTGCCACGTCCGCGGATCGACGCGTCGGTGTAGCGTCGCGCCGAGACGCGGTTCGGCCTCGCCGCGCCCCGTGCGCCGGCCTTCGAGCTGGGCCGGGATGACCCGCGTATCGTTGAAGACCAGCACGTCGCCGGGCGACAGCAGCGACGGAAGGTCGGCGATCGTGCGGTCCGCGAACCGCCCTTCGCCGTCGACGGCGAGCAGCCGAGCGCTCTCACGCGGCACCGCGGGCCGGAGCGCGATGAGACGCTCCGGCAGGTCGAAATCGAACGCGTCGACGCGCATCAGGCGTCGGCGGCGACCTTCATCGACACGATCTTGTCAGGATCGCGCACCGGCTCGCCGCGCTTGATCTTATCGACGTTCTCCATGCCTTCGATCACCTTGCCCCAGACCGTGTACTGGCGGTTCAGGAACGGCGCTTCCTCGAAGCAGATGAAGAACTGCGAATTGGCCGAATCGGGGCTCGCCGCGCGCGCCATGGAGGCGGTGCCGCGCACGTGCGGCTCGGCATTGAACTCGGCCTTGAGGTTCGGATACTGCGAGCCGCCGGTGCCGGTGCCGTTCGGGCAGCCGGTCTGCGCCATGAAGCCGTCGATCACCCGGTGGAAGACGATGCCGTCGTAGAAACCTTCGCGCGCGAGCTTCTTGATGTGCTCGACATGCTTCGGCGCGAGGTCGGGGCGCATGGCGATGACCACCGTGCCCTTCGTGGTCTCGATGACCAGCGTGTCTTCGGGATTGTCGTAGGCCATGCCGGCCTCCTCTCGTGAATCGTAAACGAACGGCGGAACCCGTCGCCGGACTCCGCCGCAGCCGTGCCGCAGATGGAGGAGCGCCGGCTCGTAAGCAAGCCCGACGCCCCGAAATGCGCGATTATTGGATCTTCACCGACACCATCTTGTCGGGATCGGCGACCGAGCCGTTGTCGTCGGCCGAGCCCTTCTTGATCTTGTCCACCACGTCCATGCCCTTCGTCACCTGCCCGACAACCGTGTACTGGCCGTTCAGGAAGCTGCCGTCGGCGAACATGATGAAGAACTGCGAGTTGGCCGAGTTCGGGTCCTGCGACCGGGCCATCCCGACCGTGCCGCGCTTGAACGGCTCCTTCGAGAACTCGGCCTTGATGTCCGGCATGTCGGAGCCGCCGGTGCCGACGCTGTCGGCGGAATAGCCGCCGCCCGACTTGCCGTACTGCACGTCGCCGGTCTGCGCCATGAAGCCGTCGATCACCCGGTGGAAGACGACGCCGTCGTAGGATCCCTTCTTCGCGATGGCCTCGATCTGCTTGACGTGGTTCGGCGCGAGGTCCGGGCGGAGCTGGATGTCGATCTCGCCGTCCTTGGTCTGGATGACCATCATGTCCTTCGCGCTGGCGATCGACGCCGCGCCGGCCAGCGCACCGAGGGAAACGGCCGCGCCGAGCGCCAGCCTCGTCATCACGTTCATCGAGATCCTAACCCTTCAAGAGCGCTTCGCCCGCAGCGCTTCGGCGACGGCCGGCGGTACGAACGGGGCGACGTCGCCGCCCATCGCGGCGATCTGTCGAACCAATGTGGCCGTTATGGGCCGGAAGGCGGGGCTCGCCGCGAGGAACACGGTCTCCACCTCCGGCGCCATCGCACCATTCATCCCGGCCATCTGCATCTCGTAGTCGAGGTCGGTGCCGTCCCGGACGCCGCGCACGAGGGCGACCGCCCCAAGCCGGCGCGCCGCATCCACCACCAGTCCGTCGAACGGCTCGACCGCCAGCCGCTCCGCCCAGCCTTCCGCCTCGCCGACGGCGCGGACGAGCGCCCGGCGCTCCTCGAACGAAAACAGCGGCGACTTGCCGTGATGCACTCCGATGCCGACCACGACGCGGTCGAACAGCCGCAGCGCTTTCCTCAGGATATCGAGATGGCCGAGCGTCGCCGGGTCGAACGAACCGGGATAGAGCGCGGTGCGCGTGGCCATGTCGGAGCGGTCCCAGTTGGCATTCAACAAGTCTTCAGCATGCTTGCGAACCGGCGGTCAACGCTTGCCGAATTATGGTCGTTCAAGCCGATGACGTGCCGCTACGACATGCGACGTTCCGACATGCATATCGATTCTAAGCGCGGGAACAAACGCTTAGGTCCGGCATTCTTCACACGTCTTTCGGAGACGCCTGATGCTGCTTTTCGTGCTTTCCCTCGCAATGGTCGCCGGCCTCTGCAGTGCGACCGCAATCGCGCTTCACAACGAGGCCGAGCATTCGCGGGTGAAGGCGCTGGCGCGCCGACGCGGCCCGCTGAACTGACGGACCGCGACAACCCGCTCGGCGGTCTCTTTCCTTATTCGGTCGGCTCGTCGCCCTCGTCGGCGATGTCGACCACCGTCTCCAGTTCGTCCGAACCCTGGTCGGGAATGCGTTCGACGGAGACGACCCGCTCGCCTTCGGCGGTGCGGAATATGGTGACGCCCTTCGTCGCGCGCCCTTTCAACCCGATCCCCTCCACCGGTACGCGGATCGTCTGGCCACGGTCCGAGATCATCAGCAACTGATCTCCCGACTCCACCGGGAAGCCGGCGACGAGGCGGCCGATATTGCCGATATGCGAGAGATCGGTCGCCCGGATGCCCTTGCCGCCGCGCCCGCTGGTGCGGAATTCGTAGGACGACGAGCGCTTGCCGAAACCGAATTCGCTGAGCGTCAGAATGAACTCCTCGGCCGCGCTGAGATAGGCGTAGCGCTCCTGGTCGATCGCGACCTCCTCGATGCCCTCCTCGTCCGCCGCAACGGCTTCGGTCTCGGCGCCCGCCTCGCCTTCCACGGCACGGCGCATCTTCAGGTAGGACGTGCGTTCGGCCGGCGTCGCCTCGACATGGCGAAGGATCGCCATCGAGATCACGTGCTCGCCGTCGCCGAGCGAGATGCCGCGCACGCCGACTGAGTTGCGACCGGCGAACAGCCGCACGTCCGTGACCGGGAAGCGGATGCAAAGGCCGGACGAGGCCGTCAGCAGCACGTCGTTCTCCTCCGAGCAGACGGCGACGGCCAAAATCTCGTCGCCGGCCTCGTCCAGCTTCATCGCGATCTTGCCGTTGCGGTTCACCTGGATGAAGTCGGCCAGCTTGTTCCGGCGCACGGTGCCGCGCGTCGTGGCGAACATCACGTTCAGCTCTTCCACCGACCGCTCGTCGTTCGGCAGCGGCAGGATCGAGGTGATGCGCTCGCCCTTCTCCAGCGGCAGCATGTTGACCAGCGCCTTGCCGCGCGACTGCGGGTTGCCGAGCGGCAGCCGCCAGACCTTTTCCTTGTACACGATGCCGCGCGAGGAAAAGAACAGGATCGGCGTGTGGGTGTTCGCGACGAAGACGCGCGTCACCGAATCCTCGTCGCCCTTCAGCGTCATGCCGGAGCGACCCTTGCCGCCGCGCCGCTGCGCCCGGTAGGTGCCGAGCGGGACGCGCTTGATGTAGCCGCCGTGGCTGACGGTGACGACCATGTCCTCACGCGGGATCAGGTCCTCGTCCTCGAGGTCGGCCGCGCCTTCCAAGAGTTCGGTGCGGCGCGGGTTGGCGTATTCCGCCTTGATGGCGAGCAGCTCGTCCTTGACGATCTCCCGCACCCGGACGCGCGAGCCGAGGATCGCGAGGTACTCGCGGATCTCCTCGCCGATCTTGTTCAGTTCGTCGCCGATCTCGTCGCGCCCGAGCGCGGTCAGGCGCTGGAGGCGAAGATCGAGGATGGCGCGGGCCTGCGCCTCGGACAGGCGGTAGGTACCGTCCTCCGCGATGCGGTGGCGCGGATCGTCGATCAGCCGGATCAGCGGCTCCACGTCCTTCGCATCCCAGTCGCGCGACATCATGCGGTCGCGCGCCGTCTGCGGGTCCGGCGCCTCGCGGATCAGCTTGATGATCTCGTCGATGTTCGCGACGGCGATGGCAAGGCCGACCAAGACATGCGCCCGCTCGCGCGCCTTCCGCAACAGGAAGCGCGTGCGGCGGTTCACCACCTCCTCGCGGAAGGCGATGAAGGCGGCGAGCATGTCGAGCAGCGTCATCTGCTCCGGCTTGCCACCGTTCAACGCCACCATGTTCGCGCCGAACGAGGTCTGCAGCGGCGTGAAGCGGTAGAGCTGGTTCAGGACGACGTCGCTCGACGCCTCGCGCTTCAGTTCGATCACGACCCGGTAGCCGTCGCGGTCGCTCTCGTCGCGGATGTCCGAGACGCCCTCGATGCGCTTGTCGCGCACGAGGTCCGCCATCTTCTCGATCATCGTCGCCTTGTTCACCTGGTAGGGAACCTCGGTGACGATGATCGCCTCGCGATCACCGCGCAGCGGCTCGACGTGAACCTTGCCGCGCATCAGGATCGAGCCGCGCCCCGTCGCATAGGCGTCGCGGATGCCGGCGCGGCCGAGCACGAGCGCGCCGGTCGGGAAGTCCGGCCCCGGCACGAACTCCATCATCTCTTCCAGCGAGATCGCCGGGTTGTCGATCATGGAGATGCAGCCGTCCACGACCTCGCCGAGATTGTGCGGCGGCACGTTGGTGGCCATGCCGACGGCAATGCCGCCGGAGCCGTTGACGAGAAGGTTCGGGAACCGCGCCGGCAGGACGACGGGCTCCATCTCGCGCCCGTCGTAGTTCTCCTGGAAGTTGACGGTCTCCTTGTCGATGTCCTCCAGCAGCGCGTCGGACACCCGCTGCAGGCGCGATTCGGTGTAGCGCATCGCCGCCGGCGGATCGCCGTCGATCGAGCCGAAATTGCCCTGCCCGTTGATCAGCGGCGCGCGCAGCGACCAGTCCTGCGCCATGCGCACCAGCGCGTCGTAGATCGAGGAGTCGCCGTGCGGGTGGTACTTGCCCATCACCTCGCCGACGACGCCGGCGGACTTGCGGAACGCCCGCGTCGAAGTCAGCCCCATCTCGTGCATGGCGAAGAGCACGCGCCGGTGCACCGGCTTCAGCCCGTCGCGCACGTCCGGCAGGGCGCGGCTGACGATGACGCTCATCGCGTAATCGAGGTAGGACCGCCGCATCTCCTCGACGATGGAAATGCTTTCGATGCCGCGCGGGCGCTCGGGCGAAAGGTCGTCGGTGCTGTCGGACAAGATTCCGGATCCGGATAGAAATCAGGCGCGCTTATAGCAAGCCGGGCGGCGCCAAAGCAAACCGGCGGCCTCGGATCGAGACCCCGGCCGGGCCGGTCCGCCCACAAAGTCCAAGCGCAGACATCAGATGGGCATTCCACCCATCGGAATCAATGCGATAACGTATTCCGTCACGCCGCGGATCGCGATGCGAAAGCGCCGCGATCCGCCGAAATGACTAGCCTATGTGCCGTCCGTCAGAACGGGATTTCGTCGTCCATGTCGCCGCCGCGCGAACCGCCCCCACCGCCACCGCCGCGGTCGGAGCCCGACCCGCCGCCGCCCCGCCGCGAGCCGCCGCGATCCTCGTCGCCGTTGCGCGAGCCGCCGCCAGCATAGCTACCGCCGCCGCTCCGCTCGTAGTCGCCGCCACCGCCGCCTTCGCCGCGGCCGCCGAGCATCTGCAATTCACCGCGGAAGCGCTGGAGCACGACTTCGGTCGTGTACTTCTTCTGCCCCGACTGGTCTTCCCAGGAGCGGGTCTGCAACTGCCCCTCGATGTAGACCGTCGCGCCCTTCTTCAGATACTGCTCCGCCACCTTCACGAGATTCTCGTTGAAGATCACCACGTTGTGCCATTCGGTACGATCCTTGCGCTCGCCCGAGGACTTGTCCCGCCAGGTTTCCGTCGTGGCGATCCGCAAATTCACTACAGCGTCGCCCGAGTTCAGCCGGCGGACTTCTGGGTCCGCTCCAAGATTGCCGACGAGGATCACCTTATTCACGCTTCCGGCCATGACCGTCTTCTCCTATCCTGCGCTACCACCGGCGAACCCGGCCCATCCTGCGCACCATATCGCATCGACCGGTCCACCGCGCGGTCCGCCCGCCATTTCCACAGCGCCGGCCACAGGTTTCGAATCGACAATATGTTCTTACTATGTTCTTATAGATAGCGCCAGATCGACGTTCGGGAATGTGCTCGACATCGGTGGGGCGATCTTTATCTAGAGCGCGGTTGCCGACGCCTTCCCGATGGGCGCCCGCCCGACTTCGAACAGCGAACGCGGCTAGCGATGTCCGATCAGAAGTTCATTTCCATTCGCGGCGCCCGCGAGCACAACCTGAAAAACGTCGACCTCGACATCCCGCGCGACAAGCTGATCGTGATGACGGGCCTGTCGGGCTCGGGCAAGTCGTCGCTCGCGTTCGATACGATCTACGCCGAGGGGCAGCGCCGCTACGTCGAGTCGCTCTCGGCCTATGCGCGGCAGTTCCTGGAGATGATGCAGAAGCCGGACGTCGACCAGATCGACGGCCTGTCTCCGGCAATCTCGATCGAGCAGAAGACGACCTCGAAGAACCCGCGCTCGACCGTCGGCACCGTCACCGAGATCTACGACTATCTACGCCTGCTCTTCGCGCGCGCCGGCATCCCCTATTCGCCGGCCACTGGCCTGCCGATCGAGAGCCAGACGGTCAGCCAGATGGTGGATCGCGTCCTCGCGCAGCCGGAGGGCACGCGGTTCTACCTGCTGGCCCCGATCGTCCGCGGCCGCAAGGGCGAGTTCAAGAAGGAGCTGCAGGAGCTCCAGAAGAAGGGCTTCCAGCGCGTCCGGGTGAACGGCGAGTTCCACGACATCGCCGACACGCCGAGCCTCGACAAGAAGTTCAAGCACGACATCGAGGTCGTGGTGGACCGCGTCGTGGTGCGCGAGGACATGAAGACGCGACTGGCGGATTCGCTCGAAACCGCGCTCCGCCTCGCCGACGGCATCGCGGTCGCGGAATTCGCCGACGGCACCGAGGAGAACGGCAAGCCGCGCCAACTCCTGTTCTCGGAAAAGTTCGCCTGCCCCGTCTCCGGCTTCACGATCTCCGAGATCGAGCCTCGCCTGTTCTCGTTCAACAACCCGTTCGGCGCCTGCCCCACCTGCGACGGGCTGGGCTCGCAGCAGTCGATCGATCCGGCGCTGATCGTGCCGGAGCCGAACCGCACGCTGAAGAGCGGCGCGATCGCGCCCTGGGCGCGCTCGACCTCGCCCTATTACGGCCAGACGCTCGACGCGCTCGGTCGAGACTACGGCTTCAAGCAGACCGACAAGTGGTCCGCACTGTCGGAGGACGCGAGGAAGGCGATCCTGTACGGCACCGGCAAGCGCAAGATCGAGTTCCAGTACTCGGACGGCCTGCGCTCCTACAAGACGACGAAGACCTTCGAGGGCATCGTGCCGAACCTCGAACGGCGCTGGAAGGAGACCGATTCCGCTTGGTCGCGCGAGGAGATCGAGCGCTACATGTCGGCGACCCCCTGCCCGGCCTGCGCCGGATACCGGCTGAAGCCGGAGGCGCTGGCGGTGAAGGTGGCGGGCCGCCATGTCGGCGAGGTCACGGCGCTGTCGATCCGCGCCGCAAAGGAATGGTTCGAGGCGCTGCCGGCCCTCCTTACCGACAAGCAGAACGAGATCGCCGTCCGCGTCCTGAAGGAGATCCGCGAGCGGCTGCGCTTCCTCGATGACGTCGGGCTCGAATACCTGACGCTGTCGCGCTCGTCCGGCACCCTATCCGGCGGCGAGTCGCAGCGCATCCGTCTCGCCTCGCAGATCGGCTCGGGCCTCACCGGCGTACTCTACGTGCTGGACGAACCTTCGATCGGCCTGCACCAGCGTGACAACGCCCGGCTGCTGACGACCCTCAAACACCTTCGCGACATCGGCAACACGGTGATCGTCGTCGAGCATGACGAGGACGCGGTGCTGACCGCCGACCACGTCGTCGACATCGGCCCGGCCGCCGGCATCCACGGCGGCCAGGTGATCGCGGTCGGCACGCCCGACGAGATCAAGGCCAACCCGGCCTCGCTGACCGGCCAATACCTCTCCGGCATCCTCGGCGTGCCGGTGCCGGCCGTCCGGCGGCGGGCGGCGAAGGGCAAGCGGCTGCGCGTCGTCGGGGCGCGCGGCAACAATCTGCGCAACGTCTCCGCCGATATCCCGCTCGGCGTCTTCACCGCCGTCACCGGCGTATCGGGCGGCGGCAAGTCCACCTTCCTGATCGAGACGCTGTTCAAGGCGGCGGCGCGGCACCTCAACAATTCGCGCGAGCATTCGGCCCCGCACGACCGGATCGAAGGGCTGGAGCACATCGACAAGGTCATCGACATCGACCAGTCGCCGATCGGCCGCACGCCGCGCTCGAACCCTGCCACCTATACCGGCGCCTTCACGCCGATCCGCGACTGGTTCGCCGGCCTGCCGGAAGCCAAGGCGCGCGGCTACGGGCCTGGCCGCTTCTCCTTCAACGTGAAGGGCGGGCGCTGCGAGGCCTGCCAGGGCGACGGCGTCATCAAGATCGAGATGCACTTCCTGCCCGATGTCTACGTTACCTGCGACATCTGCCACGGCCACCGCTACAACCGCGAAACGCTAGAAGTGACCTACAAGGAGAAGTCGATCGCCGACGTGCTCGACATGACTGTGGAGGAAGGCGTCGACTTCTTCGCCGCCGTTCCCGCCGTCCGAGATAAGCTGGTGACGCTGAACGAGGTCGGCCTCGGCTACATCAAGGTCGGCCAGCAGGCGACGACGCTCAGCGGCGGCGAGGCGCAGCGCGTCAAGCTGGCGAAGGAACTCTCGCGCCGCGCCACCGGCAAGACCCTCTACATCCTCGACGAGCCGACGACCGGCCTCCACTTCCACGACGTCGCGAAGCTGCTCGAAGTGCTGCAATCCTTGGTCGACCAAGGCAACACGGTGGTCGTCATCGAGCACAATCTCGAAGTCATCAAGACGGCGGACTGGATCGTCGACATCGGGCCGGAAGGCGGCGACGGCGGCGGCGAGATCGTCGCCTCCGGCACGCCCGAGGAGATCGTACGCGTCGACCGGTCGTGGACGGGCCGGTTCCTGAAGGAGTTGCTGGAGCGTCGGACCGTCGAGAAGCAGGAAGCAGCGGAGTAGCGGCGCCTACCAAATCGTCAGGACGCCGAAGTGCGCGAAGACCGGATCCCGGGTGATGAGGTGGAATTCCTCGCTCAACGCTTGAGCCGCAAGCAGGCGATCGAAGGGATCACGGTGCTCGGCGTGGAACAGAGCGGCCATACGCGCCTGATGGGAGGCGATCGGAACGCTCGTGATCGATTGGGACACGAGAATGTCGTCGAATTCTCGGGTCAGCTCGGCGACCTCCGGCCACTTCCCGAGCCTGTGCTTGGCGGCGATTTCGTATGCCGAAACGGCGCTAACGAAGAGTCGGTTGTCGCCTGAGTTGATCGCTTTTCGAGCCGGCACGGACAGCAGTTCGGGCTTGTATAGCCACCACACGAGCACGTGCGTATCGAGCAACAACTTTATTTATCGAAATCGTTCGAGTATTTTCCTTCCCAGGCTTGAAGTTCATCCTCGTCCATCGGCGTCAGGAACAGATCGTCCGGCAGATCGCGAAGCCGATGCGCAAGTGCGCCTGCGCGACGAACGACCTCATCCGTTCGCTCCGTCACAATCAGCCGCACCGCCGGCAGGTCGCCGCGTTCAATCACGATCTCCTCGCCCGCTTCCGCGCGGATGAGGAGTTCGCCCAATTCGGCTTGCGCTTTCTGAAGACTGACCGTCGCCATGCCTCGAACTTAGCTCATCGCCGTCGGCGCGCAACCGCCGGCTGGCTTCACCGCTCGCGCACGTTCGGCAGGAACACCGTCAGAAGGCCGAGGATCGGCAGGAACGAGCAGAGCCAGTAGACGAACTCGATGCCCTTGATGTCAGCGAGTTCGCCGAGGCCGGCCGCCGCGATGCCGCCGATGCCGAAGGCGAAGCCGAAGAACAGGCCGGCGATCATGCCGACGCGGCCGGGTACCAGTTCCTGCGCGAAAACGACGATCGCGGAGAAGGCCGAGGACAGGATGAGGCCGATCAGGATCGTCAGCACGATCGTCCAGGGTAGGTTGGCGTAGGGCAGCGCCAGCGTGAACGGCAGCACGCCGAGGATCGAGAACCAGATCACCGTCTTCCGCCCGACCCGGTCGCCGATGGGGCCGCCCGCGAAGGTGCCGACCGCGACCGCGCCGAGGAACACGAACAGCAGGATCTGCGAGACCTGCACCGACACGTCGAAGCGCTTGATGACGTAGAAGGTGTAGTAGCTCGAGATGCTGGCCATATAGGTGTACTTGCTGAACACGAGCAGCGCGAGCACGCCGATCGTCATCGCGATCTTGCGGTTCGAGTAGCCCGCCTCGTTCGGCAGCGCGGCCTTCTTCGCGATCCGTGCGCTTTGCGCCCCGTACCAGGCGGCGACCCTCCACAGGATCGCCATCGCGGTCAGCGCGAAGACCGAGACGAAGGTGATGCTCCGCTGGCCGAACGGCACCACGACGAAGGCCGCGAGCAGCGGACCGATGGCACTGCCGAAATTGCCGCCGACCTGGAAGACCGCCTGCGCCGTGCCATGCCGGCCACCGGACGCGAGCCGGGCAACGCGCGACGATTCTGGGTGGAAGATCGCCGAACCGATGCCGATCATGCCGGCCGAAACGAGGAGCAGCGCGTAGAAGCCGGAAAAGGCCAAGAGCACGAGGCCGGCGAAGGTGAACGCCATGCCGAGCGGCAAGAGCACGGTCAGCGCCCGCTTGTCGCCATAGGCGCCGATCGCCGGCTGCAGCAGGGATGCCGTCGCCTGGAACACGAAGGTCAGCATGCCGACCTGGCCGAAATCCAGGTGGAAGTTCTCGGCGAACAGCGGATAGAGCGCCGTCAGCATCGACTGCATCAGGTCGTTCAGCAGGTGGCACAGGCTGAGCGCGAAGACGACCGAGAAGGCGGCGGCCTCGGCGCGGCGCGTGTCCTGGCCGGCGGCGACATTCATGCTCATGGGAAAGCCTTGCGGAGAGCGGGCGCCGCGCCACGAAATCTACGGCGTCTCGAACAGCCCCGCCATGACTCCTGGGATGAGGCTTGGCAAGTCCTCAGCGATCAAACCGGGGCCGAAACCCTCGGCCGCGCGCCCGTGCAGCCAGACCGCCGCGCAGGCCGCATCGAAGGCCGGCAGCTTCTGCGACAGGAGGCCGGCGATCATGCCCGCCAGCACGTCGCCGCTGCCGGCCGTCGCGAGATAGGGCGTGCCGGTGGCGTTGATCGCGGCCCGGCCGTCCGGCGCGGCGACCACCGTGTCGGACCCCTTGTCGACGACGACCGCGCCGGATCGCTCGGCCGCGGCGCGGGCCTTGTCCAGCTTCGAGCCGTCGCCGTCCGCGATATCCCGGAACAGTCGCGCGAACTCGCCGGCATGCGGTGTGAGCACCGCCGAGCCGCCGCTCGAACGGACGGCGGCGAACAGGCTCCCGACGTCGTCCTTGAACGACGAGATGGCGTCGGCGTCGATCACGACGTGGCGTCCCGCCGCGAGCAGCGAGAGGACGAAGACGCGAGCCTTTTCGCCGATGCCGAAACCCGGGCCGATCACGAAGGCGTTGAGGCGCGTGTCCTGCAGGTGCTCCTCGAGTTCCGCCTGATCCTCGCAGCGCTGCAGCATCACGGCCGTGAGATGCGCGGCGTTCACCAGCAGCGCCGAAGCCGGCGAGAAGACGGTGACGAGGCCCGCACCGATGCGCAGCGCCGCCGTCGCCGACATGCGGCCCGCCCCGGTCCTGGTCGCCCCGCCGGAAAAGACCACCGCGTGGCCGCGATCGTATTTGTGACCCGCATGCGCCGGCGCGGCGAAGGCCTCCCGCCACAAGGACGGCTCGTTCGCGAACGCCGTCGGCCGGATCGTATCGAGCACCGATGGCGAAATCCCGATATCCGCGACGATCGTCTCGCCGCAGAGCGAGCGGCCCGGCTCCAGGAGGTGACCCGGCTTGCGACGGAAGAACGTGACGGTCAGCGCCGCCTTCGCCGCGACGCCCAATACTGCGCCCGAGGTCCCGGAAACACCGCTCGGCAGATCGATCGCGACAATCGGCCTGCCGCTGGCATTCGCCTTCTCGATTGCGCCACGCGCCACGCCGTCGATCTCCCTCGCAAGACCGGCGCCGAACAGGCCGTCGATCACCAGATCGACGGACGACGGATCAAAGGCTTCGAGCGGCTCCACCGGGCGACCGAACGCCTTCGTTGCCAGCGCTGCGTCGCCCCTGAGCGCCTCTTGCTCGCCGAGAAGGTGCAGCCGCACGGCGATTCCGCTCTGCCCGAGGATGCGACCTACGACGAACGCGTCGCCGCCGTTGTTGCCGGGGCCAGCCAGCAGCGCGACCGAACGCACGCCGGGAAAGCGCTCGCGCACCGCATCCGCGACGGCGATCCCCGCCTGCTCCATCAGCACGATGCCCGGCAGGCCCGCGTCGATGGTGAGCCGGTCTGCCGCTTGCATCTCGGCGGGCGTCAGGAGCGCGGCAAGGTTTTCGAGATCGCTCATTCTTTCATCACGTTGCTGGTTTTGCGGTCACATCGATTTGCGTCGGCGACAGCGCGCTTCGCGTCGTCGGCTCGACGCGACGGATTGCCAAGACGAATCCCTTCCGCATATGCGATGAAGCGCGCGACCGTCGACATCGCATTCGCGGAATCGTCGTCGGGCTGGCATATCTCCTGCATCGCTCGCCTCGGCGGGCAGATGTCCGGCACACGGCAACGTCGAGGGGTGTTCGATGAAGAAGGTTGAAGCGATCATCAAGCCGTTCAAGCTGGATGAGGTCAAGGAGGCGCTTCAGGAGGTCGGTCTGCAGGGCATCACGGTGACCGAGGCCAAGGGCTTCGGCCGGCAGAAGGGCCACACCGAACTCTACCGCGGGGCGGAATACGTCGTCGACTTCCTGCCGAAGGTGAAGGTGGAGGTGGTGCTGACCGACGACGCCGTTCCGGCGGCCGTCGAGGCGATCCGCAAGGCGGCGCAGACCGGCCGGATCGGCGACGGCAAGATCTTCGTCTCGCCGATCGAGGAAGCCGTCCGCATCCGCACCGGCGAGACCGGCAACGACGCCGTCTGACGACGGTTCGAAGCCTTACGTTACGAGAACATCAGGAGAGGAACGAGATGACGACTGCCAACGACGTCCTGAAGCAGGTCCAGGACAACGACGTGAAGTTCGTGGACCTTCGCTTCACCGACCCGAGGGGCAAGCTGCAGCACGTGACGATGGACGCCTCCATCGTCGACGAGGACATGTTCTCCGAAGGCTCGATGTTCGACGGCTCGTCGATCGCCGGCTGGAAGGCGATCAACGAGTCCGACATGGTGCTGATGCCGGATCCCGAGACGGCGCACATGGACCCGTTCTTCGCGCAGTCGACGCTGGTGATCTTCTGCGACATCCTCGATCCGATCTCGGGCGAGGCCTACAACCGCGACCCGCGCGGCACCGCGAAGAAGGCCGAGGCCTATCTGAAGCAGTCCGGCACCGGCGACGTGGCCTATTTCGGCCCCGAGGCCGAGTTCTTCATCTTCGACGACGTGCGCTACAAGGCCGATCCGTACAACACCGGCTTCAAGCTCGATTCCACCGAACTGCCTTCGAACGACGACACCGAATACGAGACCGGCAATCTCGGCCACCGGCCGCGCGTAAAGGGTGGCTACTTCCCGGTGCCGCCGATCGATAGCTGCCAGGACATCCGCTCCGAGATGCTCTCGGTGATGGCGGAGATGGGCGTCAAGGTCGAGAAGCACCACCACGAGGTCGCGGCCGCGCAGCACGAGCTCGGCATCAAGTTCGACACGCTCGTGAAGAACGCCGACAACATGCAGATCTTCAAGTACGTGACCCATCAGGTCGCGAACGCCTACGGCAAGACGGCGACGTTCATGCCGAAGCCGATCTTCGGCGACAACGGCTCGGGCATGCACGTCCACCAGTCGATCTGGAAGGGCGGCAAGCCGACCTTCGCCGGCAACGAATATGCCGGCCTGTCGGAAGCGGCTTTGTTCTACATCGGCGGCATCATCAAGCACGCCAAGGCGCTGAACGCCTTCACCAACCCCTCGACCAACTCGTTCAAGCGGCTGGTGCCGGGCTACGAAGCCCCGGTGCTGCTGGCCTACTCCGCCCGCAACCGTTCAGCCTCCTGCCGCATCCCCTTCGGCCAGTCGCCGAAGGCGAAGCGCATCGAGGTCCGCTTCCCCGACCCGATGGCGAACCCCTATCTCGCCTTCTCGGCGATGCTGATGGCGGGCCTCGACGGCATCAAGAACAAGCTTCACCCCGGCTCGGCGATGGACAAGGACCTCTACGACCTGCCACCGGAGGAGCTGAAAGAAATCCCGACGGTCTGCCGTTCCCTGCGCGAGGCGATGGAGAGCCTCGACGCCGACCGCGACTTCCTGAAGGCCGGCGGGGTGTTCGACGACGACCAGATCGACGCCTTCATCGACCTGAAGATGGCCGAGATCCTGCGGTTCGAGATGACGCCGCACCCGGTCGAGTTCGACATGTACTACAGCCTCTGACCGGGTCCGGCGGCGGGTGTCGGCGGCAACGCCGGCGCCCCTGCCCCACGTCCGAAGGTTCGAGCGGATGGCCCTCGATCACCACCGCGTCCAGAGCGTCGTCGCCGAAATCGCCGACGAGATGCGGGCGCGGACCGATCGCGGCGAGGTCGCCGGCTACATTCCGGAACTGTCCAAGGTCGATCCCGGCCAGTTCGGCATCGCCGTCGCCGACGACCAGGGCTTCGTCATCGCCGCCGGCGACAGCGAGACCGCCTTCTCCGTCCAGAGCATCACCAAGGTCTTCACGCTGACGCTCGCGCTCGGCATCGCGGGCGACACGCTCTGGCGCCGCGTCGGCCGGGAGCCGTCCGGCAGTCCGTTCAACTCGATCGTCCAGCTCGAATTCGAGCGCGGCATCCCGCGCAATCCGTTCATCAATGCCGGCGCGATCGCCGTGACGGACCTGATCCTCTCCGGTCACCAGCCGCGCGAGGCGCTCGGCGAGATCCTCCGCTTCATCCAGTTCGTCGCCGACGACCCGACCATCCGCATCGACGAGGCGGTCGCCGCTTCCGAGCAGCGGACCGGCGAGCGGAACCGCGCGCTCGCGTATTACATGAAATCCTTCGGCATCATGGAGAACCCGGTCGAGTACACGCTCGGCGTCTATTTCCACCACTGCGCCATCGCGATGACCTGCCGCCAGCTCGCGCTCGCCGGGCGCTTCCTCGCCTATGGCGGCCGGCAGCCGTCCACCGGGCGAACCGTCGTCAACCCGGAGCGGGCCCGACGCATCAATGCGCTGATGCTGACCTGCGGGCACTACGACGGTTCGGGCGACTTCGCCTATCGCGTCGGCCTGCCGGGCAAGAGCGGCGTCGGCGGCGGCATTCTCGCCATCGCCCCCGGTCAAGCGTCGATCGCAGTCTGGTCACCAGGGCTGGATGCGGCGGGAAACTCGCATCTCGGCCGCATCGCGCTGGAGCTTCTGACGAAGCGGCTGGGCTGGTCGATCTTCGGCGCGTGACGCCGAAGGCCGCGCCACCACACGAACGTCAGTGGTCCGCTTTCCGGCCTTGAGTGGATGCCTGCTCTTCGGCGACCGCTTCCTCGTGGTACCACGCACCGTCGTAGATGACGGGTTTCGCCGGAACCGCGGCGACTGCCGTTGCGTACCGCCGTGCCCGTAACCGCTCTGCCGCCTGCACCCCCATCGGGAACGCAACGACGTTGGCGTTCCTGTTTCCCGCCCCCATGTTCGAACGCATGGTTGTTCACTCCCTTTCCTTTCAAGATATGCGGAAATGCCGAAATAGGAAGCATGTTGCCCAAAAAATTATCATATTTTGCTGAAACTATAGGCGCGCATCTTTCTGCATAATTGTTTATCAGTGAGCCGCACATGGGCGCTGTGCGTTGCGGCATCACGTTGGGGGCGGGATCCGAAGCGTGAGGCGACCGCGGTTTGCTGGGGTCAAGATCGAGGATCCGCGAATGACGAAGTATAAACTCGAATACATCTGGCTCGACGGCTACACGCCGGTCCCGAACCTGCGCGGCAAGACGCAGGTCAAGGACTTCGACGCGATGCCGACGCTGGAGCAACTGCCGCTCTGGGGCTTCGACGGCTCCTCGACCATGCAGGCCGAGGGCCGCAGCTCCGACTGCGTGCTGAAGCCGGTCGCCGTCTATCCGGATCCCGCCCGCACCAACGGCGTCCTCGTCATGTGCGAGGTCATGATGCCGGACGGCGTCACGCCGCAACTGTCGAACTCCCGCGCCACCATCCTCGACGACGAGGGCGCCTGGTTCGGCTTCGAGCAGGAGTACTTCTTCTATCAGGACGGCCGCCCGCTCGGCTTTCCCGAAAGCGGCTATCCGGCCCCGCAGGGCCCGTACTACACCGGCGTCGGCTACAAGAACGTCGGCTCCGTCGCCCGCGAGATCGTCGAGGAACATCTCGACCAGTGCCTTGCGGCCGGCATCAACCACGAAGGCATCAACGCGGAAGTCGCGAAGGGCCAGTGGGAATTCCAGATCTTCGGCAAGGGCTCGAAGAAGGCCGCCGACCAGATGTGGATCGCGCGCTACCTGCTGCAGCGCCTCTGCGAGAAGTACGAGATCGACATCGAGTGGCACTGCAAGCCGCTCGGCGACACCGACTGGAACGGCTCGGGCATGCACTGCAACTTCTCGACCAGCTACATGCGGGAAGTCGGCGGCAAGGCCTATTTCGAGGCGCTGATGGCGCAGTTCGACAAGAACCTCGAGGCCCATATCGAGGTCTACGGCCCGGACAACCACATGCGCCTCACCGGCAAGCATGAGACCGCGCCGTGGAACAAGTTCAGCTACGGCGTCGCCGACCGCGGCGCGTCGATCCGCGTGCCGCACTCCTTCGTCAACAACGGCTACAAGGGTTATCTCGAGGATCGCCGTCCGAACTCGCAAGGCGACCCCTACCAGATCGCCTCGCAGATCCTGAAGACGATCTCGGAAGTCCCGACCTCGGCCGAAATCTCAGCCGCCGCCTGATCGGCCGCGCCGGACTGCCGACCGCTCGAACCCGCCGTCCGAAAGGGCGGCGGGTTTTTCGTTATCGCAGCGGAGTTATCCCCACTCTGCGCATCTACCGTACCTTGCTCTCACCGCCGCCCTTATCGAGGGAGCGCGAATGATCACCGGGATCGTTCGGTGGGGTGGCGGGCGGGTCCGGGCAGCGCGTCTCTTCCGGAGAGGCGGGCGGCCCGGTCGACGCGCAACCCGTGCCGGCCGTTGGCGACAGCGGCCGGGAGCAAGCCGAGGAACCCGAACGGCTGTGTAGCCGAGGACAATGTTCGGATCACGCCCTTGAGGCCGGAGACGCTATCCGGCCGAAGGCATGGGGGACCGCCGGGTGACGCACCGGCGGGACAAGCGTCGAAACAGCCCGCGCGGGCGCCGAAGGCAGGCCGCATTGACGAGTAGCATACGTCGGAAGGCTCTGCCTTCGGCGCCCGCCGCTTCCAGGCGGCATCCACCACCCGCAAACCCGGCCACCACGGCGCGGGAACGCGAAGGCGTGCCCGCCTTCACCGCCTTCGCCTCGTCGGCGCGGAGAAGTCCGGCGGCTTGGTGGCGATCCACCCGAGGAACCGCGCCATCTCGGGCTGCTCGCCGAGCGGCCGCCCCTCCTCCTCGAAAAGTTCCAGCTCCTTGTTCGTGAAGCAGGCATGGATGGTGCGATGGCAGATCGGGTGAACCGGCACCGTGTCGCGCCCTCCCCGGCTCTTCGGCCACGGATGATGCCACTCCACCCGCTGGCCGAGCAGCCGGCCGCACAGCCAGCAAGGCTCCGGTGCCGCCTGCTCCACCTCCCGCTGCGCTTCGTCCCAGCGCAGCCTGGCGCGACGCATCCTGCCCATGCCGCGCCAAGCGCTCGAAACGCGCGCCGGGTTCCCGCCCGCGTCGCCGTGTCCCTACTGGCAGGCCGGCGCGTCGAGGATGTCGAGCTTCTTCAGCGAGCCGGTGAAGGCGTAGGTGCCGAAGTCGAGCGTCAGGTCGTCGGACACGCCGTTCTCGTAGAGCACGTATTTCGTCTGAAACACCGGCATGCCGTCGTCGTCGCTGTCGCTGTTGTAATAGCTCTCCGAAATCCGCCACGACTTCATGTCGGCGAGCTTCGCCCCGATTTCCGGCGCGAGAGCGGTCCGGACGATCGGCCTGCCGTCCTTGGCCTCTGCCTCGATCGGCGTGATGACGGCGGTGGAGGTCAAAAGCTTCTCGGCATCGTCGTCGCCGTCGAAGAGCTTCGTCTCGAACACGCGCTCGCCGGCCTCGGCGCGCTGGATCAGGTCGGCGGTGTGCTGCATCGGAAAGCGCGACAGCGGCAGCGTGAAGCTCTTCTTCTCCGGCGACTGCATCGCGACTTTCGTACCGCTGGCATCGTGATGCGCTTCGCCGCGCACCTCCTTCTCGGGCGATCCGTCGACGAAGGTCTTCGTCGTGAAAGTGAAGGCCGAGCCGTTGCGGCTTTCGGTGGAGGTCGTCTGCTGGTCGGTGAGCGTCATCTCCTCGGCCTGCTGGAAGCGCGCGACGAAACGGTAGTCGAGGTCCCAGGCATCGCAGGCCTTCGGCTTGATGCTCATCGCGATCCGCCCCTCCGCGCCGACGATGCCGGCGTCCTGCGAGGCGAGCTTGAGGTCGTACACCGCCTGATGCGCCGCCAGCGGCACGGCGGAGGCCGTCGCGGGAACGATCGCGACCATCGCCGCCGCGGTCAACGCTCGCATCGTCATGAAGCCGTCCCTTCGCATTCGTCGCGGAACAGCTTAGTTGATGGGACGCGATCGGCTAGAGCAAGTTTCGCCGAATCGACAGGATAAGGACCGACGATGAGCGGAACGATCGACGAACGCCTGCAGGCGGCGGGCGTGACCCTGCCCGAGGCGGCGGCCCCCGCGGCGAACTACGTGCCCTACGCGCTGTTCGGCAACATGCTGCAGACGTCGGGCCAGTTGCCGCTCGACGCAGGCAAGCTCGTCGTCTCCGGCAAGCTCGGAAGCCGCGTTTCGCTGGAAGACGGGCAGCGAGCGGCGCGGTTCTGCGCGATCAACATTCTTGCCCAGGCCAAAGCCGCGCTCGGCGGCGACCTCGGCCAGGTAAGGCGCCTTCTGAAGCTCACCGTCTTCGTCGCGAGCGATCCCTACTTCACCGATCAGCACAAGGTCGCGAACGGCGCGTCCGACTTCCTGGTCGAGATTCTCGGCGATGCCGGCCGGCATGCCCGCTCCGCGGTCGGCGTGCCCGCGCTGCCGCTCGACGCGGCGGTGGAGATCGAAGCGTTGTTCGAGGTCGCCTGACGGTGCCAGCCGACCTCACCTGGCTGACGGCGCGGCCGATCGCGCATCGCGGCCTGCACGGTGCCGCGATCCCCGAGAACTCGCTTGGCGCGGCGCGAGCGGCGATCGCCCGCGGCTTCGCGATCGAGTGCGACGTGATGCTGTCCCGCGACCGGGTGCCGTTCGTCTTCCACGACCACGACCTGCCGCGCCTCACCGGCGAACCGGGCACCTTCGGCGAGCGGTCGGCGGATGAACTTTCGGCGCTTCGCCTGAAGGGCACGGACGAGCCGATCCCGACCGTCGCCGATTTCCTTGCCGCGGTCGACGGGGCCGTGCCGGTCGTCATGGAACTGAAGGGCACGTCCTCGCATGCCGACGCCGACATGCTGGCGCACCTCGCACCGATCCTCGACGGCTATCGCGGCGAACTGGCGCTGATGTCGTTCGATGCCTGGCTGATCGATCAGGCCCTCGCCTACGGCCGCCGGCCGGTGGGGCTGACGGCGGAAGGAACGGCGCAGGCCGAACTGGACCAGCACCAGGCGGTGTTCGATCGTGGCTGCGTCTTCGTCTCCTACAATGTGCATCACCTGCCCAACCCGTTCGTGCGCTACGTGCGGCAGGAACGCGGCGCTCCAATAATCACCTGGACGGTGCGGACGCCCATCGAAGTCGCGGCCACGAAAACTCACGCCGACCAGATGACTTTCGAAGGCTTTCTGCCGCAGCATGCCGCTCTTGCACCGCAGCAATAGGACGATACCTTTCGTGGCATGATCTGGAAGCCGAGGTCGAACGACGCGAGCGCGGACTGCGAGGCCGCGGGCGAGACCTTCCACATCCGCGTCGCCGACGATATCGGCTCGATCCCGGCGGACGTCTGGAATGCGCTCGCCGGCGTCACACCGTCGATCGATGGCGGCGTGCCGCCGGGCAACCCCTTCGTCAGTCACGTCTTCCTGCAAGCGCTGGAGGAAAGCCGCGCGGTCGGCTCGAAGGCCGGCTGGCTGCCGCAGCATCTCCTGCTCGAAAGCGAGGACGGCCGGCTGCTCGCTGCCGCCCCGGCCTATCTGAAGAGCCACAGCCAGGGCGAATACGTCTTCGACTGGGGCTGGGCCGACGCCTTCGAACGCGCCGGCGGGCGCTACTATCCGAAGCTGCAGCTCTCCGTACCCTTCACGCCGGCGACAGGACCGCGCCTGCTCGTCGGCGAGGGGCCGGACGCCCCTGCCCTGCGGCAGGCACTCGTCGCCGGCATCAAGGCCTACGTCGCGCAGACCGGCGCGTCCTCTGCCCACGCGACCTTCCTCACTGCCGACGACCTGTCGGCGATGGAGGACGCGGCCTTCCTGCACCGCACGGACCAGCAGTTCCACTTCCGCAATCGCGGCTACGGTTCCTACGACGACTTCCTCGAAACCCTGGCATCCCGCAAGCGCAAGGGCTTGCGGAAGGAGCGGCGCGAGGCGATCGCGAACGGCATCGAGATCGTCCGGCTGACGGGAAGCGAGCTGACGGAGAGCGCCTGGGACGCGTTCTTCAAGTTCTACATGGACACCGGCTCGCGCAAATGGGGCCGCCCCTATCTCAACCGCCGCTTCTTCTCGCTGGTCGGCGAGCGGATGAGCGACCGCATCGTGCTCGTCATGGCGAAGCGTGGCGGGCGTTACATCGCGGGAGCGCTGAACTTCGTCGGCGGCGACACGATCTACGGCCGCTATTGGGGCTGCGTCGAGGAGCACCCGTTCCTGCATTTCGAGGTCTGCTACCATCAGGCGATCGACTACGCGATCGAGCACAAGCTCGCCGTGGTGGAAGCCGGCGCGCAGGGCGAGCACAAGCTGGCCCGCGGCTACGAGCCGGTGACAACGCATTCGGCGCATTGGATCGCGCATGCCGGCCTGCGGCAGGCGATCGAGGACCATCTCGAATACGAGCGCGCCCGCGTCGCCGCGGTTAAGGACGCGTTGCAGGAGCATACGCCGTTCCGGCGCGGCGAGCGGCTGGACGAAGCGGAGCGCGACGGCTAGCTCTCCCGTCGATCCAAAGGAGGCGACCCGTGACGACGAGCTACGACCCGTCCAACATCTTCGGCAAGATCCTGCGGGGCGAGATCCCGAGCGAGAAGCTTTTCGAGACCGAGGATGCGATCGCGATCATGGACGTGATGCCGCAGTCGAAGGGCCACTGCCTCGTCATCCCGAAGGCACCGTCGCGCAATCTCCTCGACGCCGACGACACCGCACTTGCCAGGACCATGCCGCTGGTCGCCAGGCTGTCGCGGGCGGTGAAGCAGGCGTTCGAGGCGGACGGCGTCCTCGTCACCCAGTTCAACGAGGCGCCGGCCGGACAGACGGTATTCCACCTGCACTTCCACGTCATCCCGCGCTACGCGGGCGTCGAACTCGTCCGCCACCACGACGAGATGGCCGATCCGGCGATGTTGAAGGAGCAGGCGGACCGAATCCGCGCGGCGCTCTGAAGCGTGGTGACGATCGTTCCAGCCGGAGAACCTCATCTCGCCGCTTGGGCGAAGCTGCGCGAGATGCTCTGGCCCGAGGAGGACGCGGACGCCCATCTTGACGACATCGCGCTGAGCTTCGGGCGTGCTCCGGACTTCGCAGCGTTCCTCGCTCTCGATGCTCTGGATACTCCGGTCGGCTTCGCGGAAGCGAGCCTGCGGCGCGACTACGTCAACGGCTGCAAGACCTCGCCGGTGCTCTTCCTGGAGGGTATCTTCGTGCGGGAGGATCGGCGCCGGCGTGGCCTAGGGCGGCAGTTGTGCGCCGCGGTCGAAGACTGGGGCCGCGTGCTCGGATGCAGCGAGTTCGCCTCCGACGCGCCGATAGACAACGTCGCCGCGCGACGGTTCCACGCGATGCTCGGCTTCGAGGAAACCAGGGAAGTGGTCTACTTCCGGCGTGTCCTGCAAGACTGATCCAAGCCTACTTATACCCGTCCGAAGTTGCGGAGTTATCATCGCTCAAGCGAGCGGCTTCCCGAACGAGAAAAGGCCGCCCACGGGCGGCCTTTTCGTTTGTGGGTGGAGGCGGACGTCAGGACTTGCGCGAGGTCTTCGGCACCGAGGTCGTCGGGCGCTTGGCGGTCTTCACCGCGACGTCGCCATCGTCGAAATCGTCGTCGTCGAACTCCTCGTCTTCGTCGATCTCGTCCTCGGCGCTCGCCTTACCCTTCTTCGGCTTCGGCAGTTCGTCGGCGATCGATTCGAGGGCGAGCTTCTTCTGCCCGTCCTCGCCGGTCTCGACCGTCACCTTCACGGTGCCGCCGCGCTTCAGCTTGCCGAACAGGAGCTCGTCCGCCAGCGGCTTCTTGATGTGCTCCTGGATGACGCGCCCGAGCGGCCGCGCGCCCATGTGCTCGTCATAGCCCTTGTCGGCGAGCCAGACGATCGCGTCTTCCGACAGGTCGAAGGTGACGTTGCGCTCGGAAAGCTGCGCTTCGAGCTGCATGACGAACTTCTGCACCACCTGATGGATCACCGGCGTCGGCAGGCCGCCGAAGGCGATGATCGCGTCGAGGCGGTTGCGGAATTCCGGCGTGAACAGGCGGTTGATCGCCTCCACGTCATCGCCCGTGCGTTTGCTCGAACCGAAGCCGATAGCCGCCTTCGCCGCTTCGGACGCGCCGGCATTCGTCGTCATGATCAGGATCACGTTGCGGAAGTCGATGCGCTTGCCGTTGTGGTCCGTCAGCTTGCCGTGGTCCATGACCTGCAAGAGGATGTTGAACAGGTCCGGATGTGCCTTCTCGATCTCGTCGAGGAGCAGCACGCAATGCGGATGCTGGTCGACGCCGTCGGTCAGCAGGCCACCCTGATCGAAGCCGACATAGCCGGGAGGCGCGCCGATCAGCCGCGAGACGGTGTGGCGCTCCATGTATTCCGACATGTCGAAGCGCAGGAGTTCGACGCCGAGCGACGAGGCGAGCTGCTTCGCCACCTCCGTCTTGCCGACGCCGGTCGGGCCGGAGAACAGGTAGGAGCCGATCGGCTTCTCCGGCTCGCGCAAGCCCGCCCGTGCCAGCTTGATCGCCGAGGCGAGCGCCTCGATCGCCGCGTCCTGGCCGTAGACGACGCGCTTCAACTGCTCGTCGAGGTTCGCGAGCACCTCCTCGTCGTCCTTCGAGACGGTCTTCGGCGGGATGCGGGCCATCGTCGCGATGGTCGCCTCGATCTCCTTGATGCCGATGCGCTTCTTCCGCTGCTCCTCGGGCAGGAGCATCTGCGACGCGCCGGTCTCGTCGATCACGTCGATCGCCTTGTCCGGCAGCTTCCGGTCGTTGATGTAGCGGGCGGAAAGCTCCACGGCCGAGCGGATGGCGCCGGTCGAGAAGCGGACCTTGTGGAACTCCTCGAAGTAGGGCTTCAGCCCCTTCATGATCGCGATCGCGTCCTCGAGCGTCGGCTCTTTCACGTCGATCTTCTGGAAACGCCGCACCAGCGCGCGGTCCTTCTCGAAGAACTGCCGGTACTCCTTGTAGGTGGTCGAACCGATGCAGCGGATCGCGCCGGAGGACAGCGCGGGTTTGAGGAGGTTCGAGGCGTCCATCGCACCGCCGGACGTCGCGCCGGCGCCGATGACGGTATGGATCTCGTCGATGAACAGGATCGCGCCCGGGAACTCCTCGAGCTCCTTCACGACCTGCTTCAGCCGCTCCTCGAAGTCGCCGCGATAGCGCGTGCCGGCGAGCAGCGTACCCATGTCGAGCGAGAAGATCGTCGCCTCGGCCAGCACTTCCGGCACGTCCTTCTCGACGATGCGCTTGGCGAGGCCTTCGGCGATGGCGGTCTTGCCGACGCCAGGATCGCCCACGTAGAGCGGGTTGTTCTTCGAGCGCCGGCAGAGCACCTGGATCGTGCGGTTGATCTCTTCCGTGCGGCCGATCAAGGGATCGATGCGGCCGTTCTTGGCTTTCTCGTTGAGGTTCACGCAATAGGCGGTCAGCGCGTCCTGCTGTCCCTTGCGGCGGCCTTCGTCGTCGGCACCCGTGGCGGCCTGGTCCTCTTCCACACCCCTGACCGCGCGACTTTCCGATGCGCCGGGCCGCTTGGCAATGCCGTGGGCGATGAAGTTGACGGCATCGTAGCGCGTCATCTCCTGCTCCTGCAGGAAGAACGCGGCATGGCTCTCGCGCTCGGCGAAGATCGCGACGAGAACGTTGGCGCCCGTCACCTCCTCGCGGCCGGACGACTGGACGTGGATCACGGCACGCTGGATGACGCGGTGGAAACCGGCGGTCGGCTTCGACTCCTCGTCATGCCCGGTGACGAGATTGCCGAGTTCGGTATCGATGTACTCGACGAGGCTGCCGCGCAGCGTATCGAGGTTGACGGAGCAGCCCTTCATCACGGCGGCGGCGTCCTTGTCCTCGATCAGGGCAAGCAGCAGGTGCTCGAGCGTCGCGAACTCCTGCTGGCGCTCGTTGGCGAAGGTCAGCGCCTGATGCAGGCATTTTTCGAGGCTTTGGGAAAAGGTCGGCAAGGTTCACCTCAGTTCTTTTCCATGACGCATTGCAGCGGATGCTGATGCTGGCGCGCGAAATCCATCACCTGGGTCACCTTGGTCTCGGCGACTTCGTACGTGTAGACCCCGCACTCCCCTACGCCATGATTGTGCACGTGCAGCATCACGCGCGTCGCGCTGTCGTGGTCCTTCTGGAAGAACCGCTCCAGCACATGGATGACGAACTCCATCGGCGTGTAGTCGTCGTTCAACAACAGGACGCGGTAGAGGCTCGGCTTCTTCGTCTGGGGCTTCGTCCGGGTGATCACCGACGTGCCACGGTCGGTTCCCGGCTCCTTGCTCTTGCCCGCTTGCGACCGCACCGTCGCCGCCCCGGCTACCGTGCCGGATCGTTCGATATTCACCGCAGCCACCCCTATCGTCGCTGGATATGTATGATGCCATTTCGCGATGTTAAGTAAGGCTCGCATTGCGGCAAAGTCGCCCGGCGACAGGTCTCGTGCTTCGCTTCCCGATGGAGTCTAGGACGGTTTGGCGGCGGGCGTCCACGAGAAAGCGATGCCCCGGGGCGCCTTGCCCGGCAAGGCCTCATCTGAAACGACGAAGGCCCGGCATCGCTGCCGGGCCTTCTGTCATGCCTGTCGCCTTTCGGCGTTGGGAACGCTGCGACTCAGGCCGCGTCCTTCACCGTCGACTGGGCGAAGCCCGTCGCGCGCTGAGCGACCGTCTCGAACGGCTTGTAAACTTCCTTGGCGATGTCGGTGTAGATCTCGCCCATCCGCGTCGCCTGCGAGACCCAGCCCTCGTAGGCGGCCTTCGCGTACTCGTTCTGCAGTTCCACCACGCGTTCGACGCTGCGCGTCTGGGAAAGCTGCTCGAACATCTTCGCCGAGCGCTCGTAGCTGCGCTTAGTGTATTCGGTGGTCTCCGTCGCGATCTGCTGGAAACCGCGCGTCACCGCCGAAAACGAGCGCACCGCGTTGTCGATCGCTTCCTTGCCGGCGTTCTCGAACTCTGCCGCATTGCTCATGTCATGGCTCCCTGTCGTCTGCACCCCGCCGCACGAACGACGAGCTTGGTTCCGGGTGTGTTGCGATGCACGCGATATATTGCACTGCACAAAAGTGTCAATACCGGGATCGGCGGAGTGTGTTCGAAAAGTCCCGTCGCCGGAAAAGATCGCCTGTCTTGTTGTCTCCGGCGGGTCGTGGTCGAACTTCCGCCACGAGCCATCACGAAATCGTTTCCATCCGTGGTTTTACCGGAACGTCTCGGCAACCATAAACGGATTGGTAACAGGGTTCCCGATAGGCTCCTCGTACTAGAGCCGAGCGCTTCGCCGCGCTCGCACACGCAGATGAATGCGATGGCCGCAATGCCGTCCGGACTACGAGAGAGCGAATTCGTGGGAATCACGCCGTCGAACCGCCGTCGTCTCGTCGGCACGTTCATGCAATCGGTCGGCATGGCAGGCGTCGCGGTCGCGCTCCTCGCGCAGGGTGCGGAGGCGGCGGATCGCCATTCGGCCTTCGTGATCGACGCGAACAACGGCAAGGTCCTCTACTCGGACGATGCGGACGACCTGCGCTATCCCGCGTCGCTGACGAAGATGATGACGCTCTACATGCTGTTCGAGGCGATGGAGCAGGGCCGCATGTCGCTCTCGACGCCGATGAACGTCTCCGCCTACGCCTCCGCCCGACCGCCGACGAAGCTCCGGCTGAAGCCCGGCTCGACCCTGACGGCGCAGGAGGCGATCCTCGGTCTCGTCACGCTTTCCGCCAACGACGCGGCGGTGGTGATCGCCGAGCATCTCGGCGGCTCGGAAGCCCGCTTCGCGCAGATGATGACGGCGAAGGCGCGGCAGCTCGGCATGAGCCGCACCACCTTCCGCAACGCCAACGGCCTGCCGAACGAAGGCCAGCACTCGACGGCGCGCGACATGGCGACGCTCGGCATGGCGCTGCGCGAGCACTTCCCGAAGCAGTACCGCTACTTCGCGACGAAGTCCTTCGATTTCCGCGGTCGCACCATCAACAGCCACAACCGCCTCGTCGGGCGCGTGAAGGGCGTCGACGGCATCAAGACCGGCTACATCAACGCGTCCGGCTTCAACCTCGTCACCTCGCTCTACGACGGCGACCGGAAGCTCGTCGGCGTCGTCTTCGGCGGCAACACTGCCGCTGCCCGCGACAACGAGATGGCGAAGCTCCTCGCCAAGTATCTGCCGCAGGCGAGCACGCGCTCGACTGGCCCGCTCGTCGCCGAGCGCGAGCGCGGCTCGCGCGTGCTGCCCGACCCGCAGACCGCCTCCTACGTTCCGCCGAAGGAGGTGCCGGCGCCGCGCTTCAGCAACCGCGCGATCAATGCGCGGATCGCAGCCGCCTACGACACCAGCGCCGGCGATGCCGTCGCGCGCGTGGCGAAGCCGCAGGGCCGCCAAGTCGTCGGCCGCGACGCGATCCGCGAGGCGCTCGCTTCCGCGCCGCGCCAGGACCTGCTGCGCCCGGCTTCCGCGCCGGCGCCGAGCGCTGCCGCCTATGGCGAGAGCCGCCCGGTGCCGCCGGCCGAGGTTCCCGGCGGCGCGGATTTCGATCCGCAGACCACCGGCGCCGTCGCCGCCGCCGCTACCGCGCAGCAGACCTCGCCGTGGGTCGTGCAGATCGCGGCGACGCCCGATCGCGACCAGGCGCTGCAGATGCTCGCCGAAGCCAAGGCGAAGGGAGGCTCGGTCCTTTCCTCGGCCACAGGCTTCACTCAGTCGGTCGGCGGCAAGGGCGGCACGATGTACCGCGCCCGCTTCGCCGGTTTCGCGACCAAGGACGCGGCGGCTGGCGCCTGCGACGTCCTAAAGAAGCGTTCGTACAAGTGCTTCGCGATCGCGAACTGATCGCGCTTCGCCCCAGCCAATTCGCGTTTTTGGATCAGACGAGATGACGCTCGAACCGGAAACCCACGCGTTCGTGGATCAGTCGATGCACACCGCCTCCGCCCGCATCGGCAATCTGCACCCGCTGCAGCAGGCCTCGCTGCGCATCGCCGAGTTCCGCGATGGGCGCTCCGCCTTCAAGGCGCGCGACCTCGTCGGCCTGCTTCTGTCGCACGGCGCGCGGGCCTACCGGGCCTCGCAGCCCGTGACAGTGACGCGGCTGCGTGTCCGCTCGCCGGAAGGAACGGTCGCCGTCCGCCTTCGCGTCGTCTGACGCCATCGGCTCGGCTTAAAGGAGCCCGAGGCTCGCGAGTTCGCGCCTTAGATCGGCCGGCAGACTCCCCAACTCGCTCCCATGCCCGACATCGGGCGGAGCGTCCTCCGGCTTCAGATAGCGCCAGCCCTGGAAGGCTCGCCGGGGTTGCCAGTGCGTTTCCACGAAGACCGGTTCGAGCATGATGCGGCAGCGGGGAATGCCGTCCTCACCGGTGAACGGCCGGAACTCCAGCACGCGCTGGCGCACCTGCACGTTGCCGCGGATCACCCAGAACAGCGAGCCGCCCTCCAGAATCTCCGCGCCGCGCTTCGGCAGCATGCGGGTCTGATGGAACTGCTCCGCCGGCCGGCCCTCGCGGCGCGCCGTCTCCAGCCGCTCTTCCACCCACGATCGGAGATCCTCGACGCTGTCCGCGCCGACGCAGAGCTTGACCATGTGAAGCGGCATGGTGTCCATCTGCGGCGAAGGGGTCGAGCCCGTCAAGGACATCTCGGCAGGGATTCGGAGCGGGAGAACGGCAGTCGATGACGGCACTCAGCGTATCGGACGCCGTCGTCCTCATCGTTTTCCTCGTCGGCTGGACGGGCTACAACTGGGTGACCGAGCACAGCCGCTGGGCGCGCCACGGCCTTAGCGCCGCGATGGACGTCCAGCGCCGCCGCTGGATGGAAGTGCTGGCGCACCGCGATCTCAGGATGATCGACACCGCGATCATGACCGGCCTGCAGCAGGGCACGGCCTTCTTCGCCTCGGCCTGCATCTTCGCCATCGGCGGCTGCTTCGCGCTGCTCGGCTCCAGCCGTCGGATCGCCGAGATCGCCGCCGACCTGCCGTTCCACAACCGGCTCGACGTCGGGCTGGTGGAAGCCAAGCTTCTCGGCCTGATCGTGATCTTCGCCTATGCCTTCTTCAAGTTCGGCTGGGCCTACCGGCTGTTCAACTACTGCACCATCCTGATCGGCGCGATACCGATGCGCGACGCGATGGAGCGGGATCCGGAAAGCGCGAGGGGCGCCGTCACGGCGGCGACGCGGATGAACCAGCATGCCGCCAAGCACTTCAATTCGGGGCTGCGCGGCATCTTCTTCGGACTCGCTTATCTCGGCTGGTTCCTCGGACCGCTGATCCTGCTCGGCTCGACCGGCTTCGTCATCGCGATCCTCGTTCACCGGCAATTCTTCTCCGGGGCGCGCAAGGTCGCTACGGCGAGCGTCCGCGCGGACGCGAAGAGACGAGACTCGCGATGAACTATTCCGACGAAATTCTGCGGATGACGGAGGAGCGCGGGCCGGGCAAGACCGTCTGTCCGTCGGAAGTCGCGCGTTCCATTGCTGGTCCGGACGAGAAGGCGTGGCGTCGGCTGATGAAACCGATCCGGGCGGAAGCCGTTCGGCTGGCGCTGGCCGGCCGGGTGCGCATCCTGCGCAAGGGAAAGCCGGTCGACCCGAACGACTTCAAGGGCATCTACCGTCTCGCCGTTCCCGCCGCCGGTGCGGGGAACAGTTCGTCGATCTTGCCGGACAAGCGGTAGCCGACGAGCCCGACATATTCGCGTAAGGCGAGTTGCAGCTTGTCGGCGTTGCGCGTCACATCCGCCCAGGCCGGCCGCCAACGCGCGGAGCCGGTCGGCGTCCGGTAGTCGACGGGATAGGGAACGACCTCGAAGCCGACCTTGCGGAAACAGCCGACGCTCCGCGGCATGTGGAACGCCGAGGTGACGAGCAGCCAGGTCTCGCCCGGCTTCGGTTGGACAAGCTCCTTCGTGAAGGCGGCGTTCTCCGCCGTGTTCCGCGCTCGGCCTTCGAGCACGAGACGCGACGGCTCGAGCCCCAACGCCGCGAAGGCGCGTTGCGCGACTTCGGCTTCCGAGACGTCGTCCTCGAAGACCGCCGCGACGCCGCCGGTGAACACGACCTTGGCATTCGGAAAACGGCGGGCGAGCGCCATGCCGGCCATCACGCGGTCGCCGGCTTCCGAAAGCTCCGCGTCGCCACGCGTCTTCGCGACGCGCGTGTCGAAGGAACCGCCAAGGACGACGATGCCGGTGACATCGGCAGGCAAGCTCGGGCGCGGGAAGCGATCCTCCAGCACGCCGACCAGCAGCAGCCCCGCCGGCGAGAACATCGCGACGACATAGACGAGCGCCGAAAGCCCATAGAGCAGAGCAGCGACCGTTCGGAAGCCGAACGCCGCGAGGATCGCGCCGAGGAGCACCGCCAGCGCCAGCGCGACCAGCGGCTGGACGACGAACCAGAGAAGTTTCGAAAGGACGAAGAACACCGGGCGCCGCCTATCGCCGACCGCACCGGCAGAGCGCCGGGAGTCCGGTCGCGGCACCGCCGAGCTTCATGTGCAGTCCTATCCATGCCATGAGGGCGGCCACTCCAGACTAGATCGTTCCGCACTCCCATAGTGGGGGCGCGGCGGCGAGGCCACCGAGGCAAGACATTTCTTGACCGACATCGTTCCGAACGACGCGGCGAAGCGATCTCGCATCGAACTGATCGACATCCTTCGCGCCGTCGCGCTGCTCGCCATGGCGAGCTACCACTTCACCTGGGACCTCGACGCCAACGGCTATGTCCGCCAGGGTCTCGCCAATACCGGTCCGTGGAAAATCTACGCGCGCTGCATCGCGACGAGCTTCCTGTTCCTCGTCGGCATCAGCCTCGTGCTCGCGCATGGGCGCGGCATCCGCTGGCGCTCGTTCTGGATCCGCGAGGCGCAGGTCGCGGCCGGCGCGCTGGCCGTCACGGTCGCGACGTTCTTCCTGATGCCCGGCGGCTTCATCTTCTTCGGCATCCTCCACCAGATCGCGCTCGCGAGCCTCATCGGCCTCCTGTTCCTCCGGCTGCCGCCGTTGCTCACGCTCGGCGCCGGAATCGGGGCGATTGCCCTGCCCTTTCTGGTCCAAACGACGCTGACCGAGCCGAAATGGCTGGCCTGGATCGGCCTCGCGGCACGCGCCCCGGTCAGCAACGATTACGTCCCGATCTTCCCGTGGACCGGCATCGTGCTTCTCGGCATCGCGACGGGCCGGCTGCTCGACCGCTTCGGTGCCTGGCGAAGGCTCGCGTCGCTGAACGAGCCGCTGCGCCGCTTCCGCCCGTTCGCCGCGCTCGGCCGCCATTCGCTGTTGTTCTACCTCATCCACCAGCCATTGCTGTTCGGGCTGGTGGCCGGCGCGGCCTACGTCTTCCCGCCGGACCGGACGGTAGCCTTCACGGCCGACTGTCTGACTGAATGCCGGGCGGACGAGGCGATTTGCCGCCAAGCCTGTGCCTGTGTCGGCGACAGGCTGAAGGCGGAGCAGCTTCTGGCGGCGCTGATGGAGCGGAGGCTCTCGGGCGCGCAGACGGAACGGCTGGACGGCATCGTGCGCGAATGCCGCCTGCCGCTCGCAACGCCCTGATCAGATGACGCGCGGAATGCCGAGCTCGGCCATCCGGGTCAGGCAGGCCTCCTCGGCATTGTCCAGTTCCACGAGCAGGTCGTCGATGTCGCGGCGCTTCTGCTCCAGTTCCTCGCGGCGCTCACCGACGCGGCGGATGATCGCGCGAAGCTGGCCAGCCTCGCCCGGCGGCGTCTTGTACATCTGGATGATCTCGCGGATTTCCGCGATCGAGAAGCCGAGGCGCTTGCCGCGCAGGATCATCTTCAGGAGCGCGCGGTCGGACTGGCGGAACAGGCGCGTGCGCCCGCGACGGACCGGCGAGATCAGCCCCTCGTCCTCATAGAACCGCACCGTGCGGGTCGAGATGTCGAACTCCCGCGTCAGCTCGGTGATCGTGTAGTATTCGCGCATCGGATGGCCCGCACCTTCACGGTGCATTGTCCCAGACTGACGTAAACGTCAAACGAACAGCGCCCGGCGTTATCCGCCGAACCACCAGGTCGCGAGGCCGAGGAACGCGAAGAAGCCGACGACGTCGGTCACGGTGGTGACGAACACGGCCGAGGCGATGGCGGGGTCGACGCCGAAGCGGTCCAGCGTCAACGGGATGAGGATTCCCCCGAGCGCCGCCGCGAACATGTTGATGATCATCGCCGCCGCGATGATCCCGCCGAGATCGGCCTCCCTGAACCAGAGCGCGGCGACGACGCCGATCAGCACCGCGAAGACGATGCCGTTGATGAAGCCGACACCCACCTCGCGCCGAATGATCCGCGCCGAGTTGTAGAGGTCGAGATCGCGCGTCGCGAGCGCCCGCACGGTGACGGTCATCGTCTGGGAGGCGGCATTGCCGCCCATGCCCGCCACGATCGGCATGAGCACCGCGAGCGCCACGACCTTCTCGATCGTCGCATCGAAGAGCCCGATGACGGACGCCGCCAGGATCGCGGTGACAAGATTCACCAGCAGCCACGGGACGCGCGAGCGCGAGGTCGCCAGCACGCTGTCCGACAGCTCCTCGTCGCCGACGCCGCCGAGCCGGCGGATATCCTCTTCCGCCTCCTGCTGGATGACGTCGACCACGTCGTCGATGGTGAGGACGCCGACGAGCCGCTCGTTCTCGTCCACCACGGCGGCCGACAGGAGATCGTACTGCTCGAAAATCTGCGCCGCTTCCTCCTGGTCCATGTCGACCGGGATGGCGTGGCGCGTTTCGCGCATGATCTCCTCGACCTTCTCCGGCCGCCGAGTGCGGAGAATCCGGTCGAGGTCGACCGCGCCGACCAGCTTGAAGGACGGGTCGATGACGAAGATTTGCGAGAAGTTGTCGGGCAGCCCCTCCTCGTCGCGCAGATAGTCGATCGTCTGGCCGACGGTCCAGAACGGCGGCACCGCGACGAACTCCGTCTGCATGCGCCGGCCGGCCGATTCGTCCGGATATTCGAGGGCGCGCCGCAGTCGGATGCGCTCACGGAACGGGAGTTGTTCGAGGATGTCCTTCCGGTCGTTCTCGTCGAGGTCCTCGAGGATGTAGACCGCGTCGTCCGAATCGAGCTCGCGCACCGCCGCGGCGATCTGCTCGTTCGGCATCGCCTCGACGATCTCGAGGCGGACCGCCTCGTCGACCTGCGTCAGCGCCGTATAGTCGAAATCGTCGCCGAGAAGCCGGACGAGCCCCTGGCGCTCGTCGAAGTCGAGGTGCTGCAGAATGTCGCCGAGTTCCGAGTCGTGCAGCGGTGCGACGTCGGAGCGGAGGGTTTCCGCATCCGAGGCGCGGATCGCGCCGCGGACATGGTCGAGGAAATCGGAATCGAGCTCCCCTTCCTCGTCGTAGATTTCCGGGCGCTCGATCTCCTCCCCATCGGCGGGTTTCGCGGGCGCGCGATGATCGAGCTGGTTGTCAGCCATGGTCGCCCTCCGATGCGGGGATGTGCCGCCGAGGGTCTAATGTATCGTGGCCGAAAAGGAATAGCCGGCGGCGAAGGTTACGGGAGGGTTGCCCTCATGCCGCACGCCTCCGGGATCGCATCCCCGTGGGCAGCGGAGAGGATCGTCCGATTGAGGCGAAATGTCGTCCCTAAGGGCGTCTCAGGCACCGATCGTCGAGGAAGCCAGAAGATGCTGGACGCGCTTCGAGATAGCGAGCCGTCGCAGTTCGGCAGCTTCCTGCACGAATCCCCAGCGCGCATGATCGACAGCAAGGGTCCACAGGGCCGACGCCTCACGGGCGAGAGCGTATGTTCGCTGGGCCAAGCCGTCGGAACCGTGCATCGACGCGTGGTTGTCTGCCGTCATGGTGCAACGGTTAGCTGATATCGTTAAGATTTAAAGCGCCGGCAAAGGACCGGCCGGCAAAACACGTATAGTGATGCATAGAAGCATCATTTCCCGCCAGAATACAACCAGAAGGGGAGAAACCGGCCTGAATCGATACGTTCGGGAACTTCGTTAACCAGTTGTTAATACTCGGTTTGCTTATCCCGAACCGTTCTGACATCTTCCCCAGCGGCGGGGATAATGAATTGTCCGGGAACAATCGAGATGTCGGTGATCAACCAGAAGGATACTAGCCTGGAGATGTCAGAGGCACTTCAGGCCGAATTGAAGGAATTCGGCGACAGCCCGCGAAAGTCTTCGGCTTTTCTTCCGGCGATGGCACATTCCGACATGCCCGTCGACGCCGCTACCCGGCTTCCGCGCAAGATCGCCGGCGGCTTCAAGGGCCTCGGCGACGATCTGCAGAAGCGCGTCGAGGATTGGCGCATGATCGTGCGTCTGCTGGAGCAGCAGAAGGCGATCCTGGAAATGGCCGAGTCTGAGCGCGACCGGATGATGCAGGACTTCGCGCGGATCTCGCCGGACGTGCAGGAAACAAGCCGGCAGCTTGCTTCGGCGATCTCCAATGCCCGCGACGGCGATCTATCGGCCGATCTGGCCCAGCGCTTCTCCCGCAGCCTCTTCGCGCTCAACGAGCTCGAGAACCTCGCCGTCGGCCTGGGCGTCAATCTCCTATCGATCCGCTCGGCCTGGGAGCAGTACGCCCGGACGGCGGTGCGCGCCAACAAGATGCGCGAGGAACTGCGGTCCGCCTGACCGCGGTGCCTGAGTGATCCGAGAATCACTCGCACAGTTTCGTCGAACGGCCGCCCGATGGCGCGGCCGATCGGCGGCGTATGCATGTCCGTTCGGCATGCGCTTCAAGCACGGCAGATCGGATGACTGGAAGAAGTTTCAGCCTGGCGCCTGATGCGCGGTAAGAAGGCGAGCCTGAGCAAATGCACTGTCGCTAAGGCATCGCGAAACGACTGGTGCGGTCGAGAAGACTCGAACTTCCACGGGTTGCCCCACAGCGACCTCAACGCTGCGCGTCTACCAATTCCGCCACGACCGCACGCCGTGTTCGCCGGCCCGTTTCCGAGCGGCTGCGGGCATGTAACAAACGCGGTTCCGGCGCACAAGCGCTTTTGCGGCATGGCGGCGAATGCGCGATGCTTTCGCGCAAGGCTCCGCGTCGCTACATTCCGTTGATGCTCGCTCGAACGCCTTCCGCCTCGGAGCCCCGCCTTGCCGCGGCGACGTCGCGCTTCCTCGCCACACCGGGCTCGCCGCCGGTGGAATGGCGCTTCCTGCCCGGTCTGACCGGATACGACGAGGCCGTGGCGCTGATGGAAAGCCGCGCCGCCGCCATCGCGGACGGCAGCGCGCGCGAGACCGTGCTGCTCGTCGAGCATCCGCCGCTCTACACGGCAGGCACCAGCGCAGAGGCCGGGGACCTCGTCGACACCGCGCGCTTGCCGGTGTTCCAAAGCGGGCGCGGCGGCCAGTACACCTATCACGGGCCCGGCCAGCGCGTGGCCTACGTGCTGCTCGACCTTCGCCGCCGGCGGCAGGACGTGCGCGCCTTCGTCGCCGCGCTGGAGGGTTGGATCATCGCCACGCTCGGCGAATTCCAGATCAGGGGCGAGCGGCGGGAGGACCGCGTCGGCGTCTGGGTGCGCCGACCGGAGCGGCCGCCGGAACCGGATGGATCGACAGCGGAGGACAAGGTCGCGGCGATCGGCATCCGGGTGCGCCGCTGGGTGACGTTCCACGGCATCAGCCTGAACGTCGACCCCGACCTGTCGCACTTCGCCGGCATCGTGCCATGCGGCATCCGCGAGCACGGCGTGACGAGCCTCGTGGACCTCGGCATTCCGGTTTCCCTGCCGGAAACAGACATGGTGCTCAGGCGGTGCTTCGAGGCCGTGTTCGGTCCGACCGTCGACGCGACTTGAGCGGCATCGCCATGCCGACGCTCTTCATCGACGCGGATGCCTGCCCCGTGAAGGACGAGGCGCTGGAGATCGCCGACCGGCACGGCGTCCCGATGGTGCTCGTTTCCAACGGCGGCATCCGGCCCTCGCGCTATCCCGGCGCGCGCATCGTCACCGTGGCGGCAGGGGTCGACGCCGCGGACGACTGGATCGCGACGAATGCCGGCGCCGGCGACGTGGTCGTGACCGCCGACATCCCGCTCGCCGCCCGGGCACTCGAACGCGGCGCCGCCGTGCTGAACTCGGACGGCCGCTCCTTCACCCCGGAGACGATCGGCACGGCGCTGTCGATGCGGGCCTTCAAGCAGCATCTGCGCGAGACCGGCGAGAGCAAGGGCTACAACCGCAGCTTCACGCCGGCCGACCGCTCGCGCTTCCGCCAGGCCCTCGATCAGGCGCTCCGCCGCGCCGCGCCCGCAGACGGCTGAACCCGATGCGCGTGCTCGGCCAACGCCTTCGCCTCGGCGGGAATGCGGATGGCGAGCGCCAGCGCGTTCAGGATCGAGAACAGCAGCGCGACCCAGCCAAGCCCGAACACGAGCGGCAGCAGCGCGATCTCCAACACCACCACCGTATAGTTCGGGTGGCGGATGAAGCGGTACGGCCCGCGCGCGACGAGCGTTTCGCCGGGCACGACGACGATGCGCGTCGTCCAGCGACGGCCGATGGAGGCGAGCGTCCAGAACCGCAGGACCTGCACCAGCGCGAACAGAACCAGCGGCACGACCATCGCCGGGCGGCCCGGCGCGAGCAGCCACAGCGTCACCAGCCAGGCCGCATGCAGCGCGACGATCAGCGGATAGTGCGGCGCACCGACCTCAATGCCGCCTTGCGCGAGCAGCCGCCTCGTATTGGCGCGGGCGATCACCAGTTCACCGAGCCGCTGCAGCGTGACGTAGCCGAGGATCAGTACCGCCGGCCAGAGCGCCTCCTGCATCAGGCGTCGATCCGCACGAAACTGCCGGTGAAGCCGGGGCCGAGCGCCGCGAGAAGCCGCCGCCCCGCCATGCCTTCCTCCAGCTTGCGCTTCAAGACGAACAGCGCGGTCGGCGCCGACATGTTGCCGAACTCGCGCAGGATCTGCCGCTCGGTCGCGAGTTCGCCTTCGGGCAGATCAAAAGCCTCTTCCAGCACCGCGATGACCTTCGCTCCGCCCGGATGGAAAGCGAAACCGTCGAGACTATCGATCCCCTCGCCGCGGCGCTGGAGGAACTCGTCCACGGCGGGTCGCATCTTCGAGGAGACGATGTCGGGGATGGAGGCGGAGAAGATCGCGCCGAAGCCGATGGGGTCCACCTGCCAGCCCATCACGTTCAGCGTATCAGGCCACAGATGCTCGCCGACCGCCGCGATGCTCGGAAAATCGCCGTCGTCCTCGTCGGACAGCACCACCGCGGCCGCGCCGTCGCCGAAAAGCGCGGTCGCGACGAGGTTGCTCTTCGTCATCTCGTCGGAGCGGAAGGCGAGCGTGCAGATCTCCACGGCCACCATCAGCACCTTCGAGCCGGGCGCGGCGCGCAGCGCGCGCGACGCCAGCGACAGGCCGGACACGCCGCCGGCGCAGCCAAGACCGAAGACGGGGATGCGATGGATATCCGGCCGGAAACCCAGCAGCTTATGGGCGCGCGCTTCCAGCGAAGGCGTCGCGATGCCGGTGGACGACACGGCGACGACGGTATCGATCTCGCCTGCCGAGATGCCGGCTGCTTCCAGCGCGCCGGTGGCGGCCTTGACGAACAGCGCGGTCGCGCCGTCGAGATAAGCCTCGGTGCGCTTCTGCCAGTCCTGCGTCTCGTGGAACCATTCGAAGGGCCGGACCGAATAGCGCATCTCGATGCCGGTGTTCTCGAAGACGGGGCGCAACCGCTCGAAGTCCCGCATTCGGCCGCCGAACGTTTCGGCCGCATGGGAAACAACCTCCTTCTGCGGTAACGGGAAGTCGGGAACGGCGGTGGCGATGCCGCGAATCCGAAGCGGGCGTTCGGCGGTGGCGATCATTTAGGACTCTCCGGCACTCGTTCGGGCAGCGGGCTTCGAGCCGAAGAAGCGCCGCCCCGAACTTCACACGGAAACGTGGTCGCGGTTGCAAGCCGATTATTGACGCAGGCCGTAACTATAAGCTGTCCGGCTACGAAACCATAGCTGAGATCCGCGACAGGGCGAACCGCTAGACATGGCTCGAAATACGCAAACCGCGCTCGTCTATCGCCAGCGCATCCCGACGAGGGTGACGCACTGGCTCTGGGCGATGTGCCTGTTCTTCCTGCTGCTCTCCGGCCTGCAGATTTTTATGGCGCGGCCCGATCTCTATATCGGCCAGCAGTCCGGCTTCACCTTCGACAACTCCGTCCTCTCGATCGACGCGACGCAGCAGGGGGACGGGACGCTGGCGGGATACGTCGATCTGTTCGGCCACCGGTTCGATACGACCGGCTGGCTCGGCGTGGTGAACACCGACCAGGGCCCGACGCCACGCAGCTTCCCGACATGGGCGACGATCCCATCTTTCCGCGATCTCGGCACGGGACGCGTCGTGCACTTCTTCTTCGCCTGGACCCTCGCCGGAACCCTCTTCGCATGGTTCCTGTTCAGCCTGTTCAACGGCCATCTGCGCAAGGACCTGCTGCCGCGCCCGCATGATCTTCGCGCCCTGCCGCGCGACGTCTGGAACCACCTGCGGCTTCGGTTCGAGCACCGGCGGGAGTACAACGTCCTGCAGAAGCTTTCCTACTTCTCCGTGCTTTTCGTCGCGCTGCCGCTGATGTTCGCCACCGGCCTCACCATGTCGCCCGGCGTCAACTCGCTGGCGCCCTGGATGCTCGACCTCTTCGGCGGGCGCCAAACGGCCCGCACCATCCACTTCGCCGTTATGCTCGCGCTGGTGCTGTTCTTCGTGGTTCACGTCGCGATGGTGGTTCTCGCGGGCCCGTTCAACGAGATGCGTTCGATGATCACCGGCTGGTATCGCGCCGAACCGAGGTCCGCCGATGCCGAAGTTTGAGCTATCCCGCCGACGCTTCCTGACCGCCTCGGCGGTCGGCGCGGCTTCGCTGCCGCTGTCCGGCTGCTTCGATTCGGTCGGAGAGATCGGCGGACCGGTGCGCAACGTGGTGGAGCGGGCGAACTCGCTGACCTACCGCATCCAGCGCATGCTGCTCGGTTCCGACAACCTGGCCGTGGAATACGCCGAGAGCGAGATCCGCCAGCCGCAGCGGCCGAACGGCACGACGAGCCCGCAGGACGAGGACTATCTGGCGCTCGCCGGCAAGACCTTCGCCGACTACCGGCTGGAGGTGAGCGGTCTGGTGGACCGGCCGCTACGCCTGTCGCTGGACGAGTTGCGCGCCATGCCGTCCCGCACGCAGGTCACGCGCCACGACTGCGTGGAAGGGTGGAGCTGCATCGCGAAGTGGACCGGCACGCCGCTGGCCGGCGTGCTCGACCAGGCCGAGGTGAAGCCGAATGCGCGCTACGTGATGTTCGACTGCTTCGACACGATGGAGCAGAGCTTCACCGGGCCGCTGAAGTACTACGAATCGATCGACCTCGTCGACGCCCGTCACCCGCAGACGATCCTCGCCTATGGCTGCAACGGGCAGACGCTGCCGGTCGAGAACGGCGCACCGCTGCGCGTTCGCGTCGAGCGGCAGCTCGGCTACAAGATGGCGAAATACATCCGCGCCATCCGCCTCACCGACACGCTGGCCGGCGTCGGTGGCGGCCGCGGCGGCTATTGGGAAGACTACGGCTACGACTGGTTCGGGGGGATCTGACCAGCTTACGGCGCGGCGACAGAAAGCATCGCTGCAGCGCGCATATCCGCAAAGCGTCCGGCGCGGCGGGCTTCCGCTTCGGCGTCCGCGCCCCATTGCTCGATGTTCCAATCCTCGTCGACATGCGCCGCGGCCCATGCGGCCTCGACGTTCAGCCGGCCTTCGAGCACGGCCAGCGCGAGGAGGACCGAGCCGGTGAGCGTCGTCATCTGGTGCAGCGCCGCGATGCGGAACGGATTGCTCTCCCTTCCGATCCAGGCGCGGAAGGCGGCGAGCGAGGCGGGCGGCTGGGCGACGTGCATGACCCCCTCGCCTAGGACGAAGCGGCCGCCGACATGGGATTCCGCCCAGGCGACGATCGGGTCCCAGGCGGCACGCTGCCGCTCCGCGAGCGCCGTCGGCGCATCGGCGCGATAGAACAGGAGGTCCGATTCGACGAACTTCGCCGCATCGTCGCGGACCGCGGCGGGGTCGTCGGCGATGCCTTCGATCACGGTGTTCGCCAGACGGGTCGCCGGCATGGTGGCGGGATCGATGCGCTCGCCCTGCGCTCGCCACTCCGCCGCGACGGCCTCCGCAACAGCGGCTGACGGCAGCACGAGCGGACGGCGCGACGGCGTCTTCACGCCGCGCCCGTCGAGCAGCACGGCATAGCCGCCATCCGCGGCGCTGACGGTCACCGCTTCGTAGAATCGTTTCGGCAGTTCGGGCTGGGTGATCCGGCGGATGTCGGACAAGGGTCAGGCCTCGCTGGACGCTTCGTCGAAACCGAAGAGATTGAAGGTCTGCACCATGTGCGGCGGCAGCGGCGCGATCTGGTCGATCATCCCCTGCCCGTCCGGATGCGGGATGCGGATGCGCCGCGCGTGGAGGTGCAGGCGCTTCTGGACGCCGCCGGGGAATTCCCAGTTCGGGTCGTCCTCGTAATACTTCGGATCGCCGATGATCGGATGGCCGAGATGCGCGGCGTGGACGCGGAGCTGGTGCGTGCGGCCGGTATAGGGCTCCATCTCCACCCAGGCGAAGCGCTGCGCGAGCGCTTCCACGACCCGGTAGTGCGAGAGAGCGTGGTCGGCGCCGGCATCGCCGTGCTTGGCGATGCGCATGCGGTCGCCGTCCGGCGTCGCCTGCTTGACCAGATACGTGGAGATGCGCCCTTCCCGCTCGCGGGGCACGCCCTTCACCACCGCCCAGTAGAGCTTCTCGCTGTCGCGTTCGCGAAAGGCCTTGGTCAGCGCCACGGCCGCGCCGCGCGTGCGCGCGACGACGAGGATGCCGGAGGTGTCGCGATCGATGCGATGGACGAGGCGGGGCTTCTCGCCCTTCTTGTTGCGCCAGGCCTCCAGCATCGAATCGACATGCCGCGAGACGCCCGAGCCACCCTGCACCGCCAAGCCGGCCGGCTTGTTGAAAACGAGCACCTTGTCGTCCTCGTAGAGCAGCATCTGCGAGAGCACGTCGCCATCGTGCCGGTCGCGGATGGTGTTCATCGTCAGCGGCCCGGACGGCCCGCGCGCCGCATCCGCCTCGATCGGCGGGACGCGAATGGTCTGGCCGGGCGCGATGCGCGTATCGGCCTTGGCGCGGCCGCCGTCGACGCGAATCTGCCCGGAGCGCAGGAGCTTCTGGAGGTGGCCGAAGCCGAGCCCCGGATAATGCAGCTTGAACCAGCGATCGAGGCGAAGTCCCGCCTCGTCCGCCTCGACCTTCACCTGCGCGACAACCGCCATGGCCTGCCCTTGAACGATACGGGCCTCCGATAGCATCGGGCGAAGCGCGGCGCGAGCGCGCTCACTCGCCGCCGCGTTCCCGGCGCAGCTTCGCCCAGTGGTCGAGCCTTTTGGCGAGCGTCGCCTCGAAGCCGCGCGGCGTCGGGTCGTAGAAGCGCTGGCGGCCGAGCTCGGTCGGGAAATAGTCCTGCCCCGAGAAGGCGTCCGGCTCGTCGTGGTCGTAGCGATAGCCCGCCGCGTAGCCCTCGTCCTTCATCAGCTTCGTCGGCGCGTTGAGGATGTGCTTCGGCGGCAGAAGCGAACCGTTCTCCTTCGCCGCCCGCATCGCAGCCTTGTAGGCGACGTAGAGGGCGTTCGATTTCGGGGCGGTCGCCAGGTAGACGACGGCCTCCGCCAGCGCGAGCTCACCTTCGGGCGAACCGAGATAGTCGTAGGCGTCCTTCGCCGCGCTCGCGACGCCGAGCGCCTGCGGGTCGGCGAGGCCGATATCCTCCGATGCCATTCGCACCAGCCGCCGGCCAAGGAAAAGCGGGTCTTCGCCAGCATCGACCATCCGGCAGAAATAGTAGAGCGCTGCATCCGGGTCGGAGCCGCGCACCGCCTTGTGCAGCGCGGAGATGAGGTTGTAGTGCCCCTCCTGCCCCTTGTCGTAGACCGGCGCGCGGCGCTGCACGACCGTCTGAACGGCCGCGACATCGAACGTCTCGCCGGGTCGCGCGGCGCGCCAGACCTCCTCCGCCAGCGTCAGGATCGCGCGCCCGTCGCCGTCCGCCATCCGCACCAGGGCGGCGCGGGCCGCTTCGTCCATCGGCAGCGGCTTTCCCTCGGCGGCTTCGGCGCGCTCGAGCAGCTTGGCAAGGCTCGTCGCATCGTGGGCGCGAAAGATCAGAACGCGTGCGCGTGAGAGAAGCGCGGCGTTCAGCTCGAAGGACGGGTTCTCGGTGGTGGCGCCGACGAGCACAACCGTGCCGTCTTCCATCACCGGCAGAAACGAGTCCTGCTGCGCCCGGTTGAAGCGATGGATCTCGTCGACGAACAGCAGCGTCGACCGGCCGTTGCGGTGCCGCAGCCGGGCCGCCTCGAACACTTTCTTCAGGTCGGCGACGCCGGAGAAGATCGCGGAAATCTGCTCGAAGGCGAAATCCACTTGCGTCGCCAGAAGCCGCGCGACAGTGGTCTTGCCGGTTCCGGGCGGCCCCCAGAAGATCATCGAGCCGAGCGACCGCTGGCCGAGCATGCGCGTCAGGACGCCGCCCTCGCCGGTCAGATGCTCCTGCCCGACGACCTCGGCCAGCGTGCGAGGCCGCAGACGATCCGCCAGCGGGCGCGAACTCGCCACCTCGTCGGTCGCCTTGCCGGGCCGCGCCGGCGCATCCTCGCCGAAGAGGTCAGCCATGCCGCTCGGTCATCGCACCACCTGCGTCAGCCGCTGCCCGTCCCGCTCGACCTCGAACCGCCAGCCGCGGCGCGCGCCGACCGCCATGCGCTCCAGCGCGGCCGTGCTTTCCACCTCGTCGCCGTTCAGCGTGAGGATCACGTCCTTCGGCTCCAGGCCGAACCGGGCCGCGAGGGAGCCTCGCTGGATATCCGTCACCACCACCCCGGTCTGCGTCACGGGCAGGTCGAGGTCGTCGGCGAGTTTCGGCGAAAGGTTCGCGACGCTCGCGCCAGCGAAGGGCGTCTCGCCTTTCAGCACGCGCCTGTCCGCCGCCGGCTTCTCGGGCGCGGGCCGTAGGGGAAGCTCGATCGTCTCGCGCTCGTTGCCGGAGAGCACCGAAAGCTTCACGGTCTTGCCGATGCCGGCCGTCGCCAGCCGGTAGCCGAGCGTATCGGGGTCGACGATCTCGAAACTGTCGATGGCGAGGACGACATCGCCGGGCTTCAGACCGGCCTCGGCGGCCGGCATGTCTTTCGCGACGTTCTCAATCAGCGCACCACGCGGACGGTCGAGCCCGACGGCTTCGGCGACGTCGCGGCTGACCGGCGTGAACGTCGCGCCGACGAAGGGGCGCTCGAAGCGCTTGCCCGTCTTCGCCGCTTCGACGAACACCCTCACCATGTTGGACGGTATGGCGAAGCCGATGCCGTTCGAGCCGCCGGAACGCGAGAAGATCGCGGTGTTGATGCCGATCAGCCGGCCGGAACTGTCGATCAGCGCGCCGCCGGAATTGCCCGGGTTGATCGCGGCGTCGGTCTGGATGAAGAAGCCGAAATCGTTGGTGCCGATATGCGTGCGCGCCAGTGCGGAGACGATACCGTTCGTCACCGTCTGCCCGATACCGAACGGATTGCCGATCGCCAGCACCAGGTCGCCGATCTCGAGCCGGTCGGAGTCGGCGATGTCGAGCGAAGCGAAGGGTTCGCGGTTGTCGACCTTCAGAACCGCGAGATCGATCCGCTCGTCCTTCGCGAGAAGCCTGGCGTCGAACTCCCGCCCGTCGGCTAGCGCCACGCGCACCTCGTCCGCATCGGCGACGACGTGGTTGTTCGTGACGATCAGCCCGCTCGGATCGACCACGACGCCGGAGCCGAGCGACGACTGGACGCGCGGTTGGCGGCGCTGCTGCGCGCCGAAGAACTGCTCGAAAAACGGGTCGCCGGCGAAGGGCGAGCGCTGGGGCACGGTCTTCGCCGCGTAGACGTTCACCACCGCCGGGGCGCTCTTCTTCACCAGCGGCGCGAAGGACATCTTGATCTGCGGTAGGCTGGTCGGCACCGCCGCATCGCCCTGCCCACCCGACGTCGCCGGCGCGATCGGCACCGGCGCCTGGGCCGCGACCGGCGAGGCGCCCAGCGCGACGGCGGAACCAAGGACGGCGATCAGGAAAGGATAGGTCTTCAAACGGCAATTCCTCGCAACGCGACTCGCTCAGCGTCATCGCCTTGAAGCCATGCCATTACAACGAAAAAGGGGCCGGAACGGCCCCTTCTCGCAACTTATCGGAACTGCAACTCTCAGCGCTGGGCGGTGTCCTGCGATACCGTGGCGGCATCGACAGGCAGTTCCGCCGTGGCGTAGCTGGCGGTCAACACGCCGAAAGCGCCGATGGCGGCGAGAAGGGTGAGGAGCGTACGACGCATGGTATGCTTACTCGACTGGAGTTGAATGTCCGCAGTTTGCATGGAACTCATTTAATCCGCGTAAAGCGCCACTCCCCCGAGCGGCATCGTGTGCGTTCGCCATAAGAATGCCGTCTTCGCCAGCGGGTTTCCCGCCGACGCGAAAAAAGCTGTCTCAGCTTGTTGAGCCGGGCTATCGCACACGCGGCATCCAGCGCCTATCGCAAAGCGGCAACAGCCGTCGCACCGCTCGATTTCGCACAGAAAACAAAGATGTGGAGCGGAAACGGTTCGTGTCCGCACGAACTTCCGCTGACCGACTAGCCAATCGGCTGACGGTTGGTGGGCTGCGAAAAAGCCACTCGGAAGATTTCTTCCTGAGTAGCCGCAACCAATTTGCGGATGCCCCTCTCACACATCATCGGCATCAAGCTCGCGAAGGAAACGAAAAAGGGCCCCGCAGGGCCCTTCGTCTCGTATCCGCTCTGCTGCCGGTTCAGGCGGCTTCGCTCTCGCCGCCTTCCGCCTCGACGCGGTCGCGGTCGATCTTGCCGCGCGCGTCCGGATCGCGGTCGACGAACTCGATTACCGCCATCGGCGCGTTGTCGCCACGGCGGAAGCCGGCCTTCAGAACGCGGGTGTAGCCGCCGTTCCGCTCGGCGTAGCGCGGGCCGAGCACGTCGAAGAGCTTGGTGACGACGCTCGGGTCGCGGACCTGGCTGATCGCCTGGCGGCGGGCGTGAAGATCGCCGCGCTTGCCGAGCGTGATCATCTTCTCGACGATCGGACGGAGGTCCTTCGCCTTCGGCAGGGTCGTGACGATCTGCTCATGCTCGATGAGCGAGGCCACCATGTTGGCGAACATCGCCTTGCGGTGGCTGTGGGTGCGGCCGAGCTTCCGGCCCCTGTTTCCGTGACGCATGGTTCTTCCCTCGAAAGAGGCCGGGAGACCCGGCAGTCGGCATCCTCGCTATCCCGTGGAACCGGGCGCATGTGCCTTTGAATGATTGCCTATATGCGAAGACCCGCCGCTCAAGCGCGACGGGTCGAGTCGGACGAGGATCAGTACTGGTCCTCGAAGCGCTTGGCCAGATCGTCGATGTTCTCCGGCGGCCAGGCGGGCACTTCCATGCCGAGGTGCAGGCCCATCGAGGCCAGCACTTCCTTGATCTCGTTCAGCGACTTGCGGCCGAAGTTCGGGGTACGGAGCATCTCCGCCTCGGTCTTCTGGATCAGGTCGCCGATATAGACGATGTTGTCGTTCTTCAGGCAGTTCGCCGAGCGGACCGAAAGCTCCAGCTCGTCGACCTTCTTGAGCAGCGCCGGGTTGAAAGCGAGTTCCGCGATCTGCTCGTCCGCCGCGCCGCCGACACCGCCACGCACGTCGCGCTGCGGCTCCTCGAAGTTCACAAAGACGGAAAGCTGGTCCTGGATGATGCGCGCCGCGTAGGCGACCGCATCCTCGCCGCTGATGGAGCCGTCGGTGACGATCTCCATCGTGAGCTTGTCCTTGTTCAGGTCCTGCCCTTCGCGAGTGTTCTCGACGCGGTAGGAGACCTTCTTCACCGGCGAGAAGAGCGAGTCGACCGGGATCAGGCCGATCGGCGCATCCTCGGCGCGGTTCTGGTCGGCCGGGCGGTAGCCCTTGCCGGTGTTGACCGTCAGCTCCATCCGGATTTCCGCGCCCTCGTCGAGAGTGCAGATCTCGTGCTCGGGATTGAGGATCTCGATATCGCCGACCGTCGAGATGTCACCCGCGGTGACGACACCGGGCCCCGACTTGCGCACGACCATGCGCTTCGGCCCTTCGGCTTCCATCTTGATGGCGATTTCCTTCACGTTCAGCACGATGTCCGTCACGTCCTCGCGGACGCCCGGAATCGAGGAGAACTCGTGCAGCACGCCGTCGATCTGCATGGCAGTGACGGCCGCCCCCTGCAGCGAGGAAAGCAGCACACGACGCAGCGCGTTGCCGAGCGTCAGCCCGAAGCCGCGTTCCAGCGGCTCGGCGACGAGCGACGCCTTGGCGCGGTTGCCGCCGCTCTTGAAGACGACCTGATCCGGCTTGGTGAGATTCTGCCAGTTGCTAGCGATCATGGCATTTGCCTTTCCATCTTCGCCACCATCCAATCGTGACGACAGATTCGAAGCGGGAGACCGGCTCCCGGATTATTCGTCGTCCGAACGCGAATGCCGCCCCCGTGAGGGAGCGGCTCGGTCGGCTCGAAAAGAACTTTGCGTCAGACGCGGCGACGCTTGCGCGGCCGAACGCCGTTGTGCGGGATCGGCGTCACGTCGCGGATCGAGGTAATGGTGAAGCCCGCCGACTGCAATGCGCGGAGCGCCGACTCGCGGCCGGAGCCCGGACCGGACACCTCGACTTCCAGCGTGCGCATGCCGTGCTCCTGCGCCTTGCGGGCGCAATCCTCGGCAGCGATCTGCGCGGCGAACGGGGTCGACTTGCGCGAGCCCTTGAAGCCCTGCTGACCGGCGGACGACCAGGAAATGGCGTTGCCCTGCGCATCGGTGATGGTGATCAGCGTGTTGTTGAAGGTCGACTGGACGTGCGCGACGCCGGTCGAGATGTTCTTGCGCTCGCGGCGGCGAACGCGCTGCTCCTTGGCCATTCTCTCACTTCCTCAAGATATCGACACCGCCGTAATGCCAGCGGCTCCACCTCGGCATCGCGCCCGAAACCGGACGCGCCGAAATTACTTCTTCTTGCCGGCGATCGCCTTCGCCGGACCCTTGCGGGTGCGGGCGTTGGTGTGGGTGCGCTGGCCGCGCACCGGCAGGCCGCGGCGATGGCGCAGGCCGCGATAGCAGCCGAGGTCCATCAGCCGCTTGATGTTCATCGAGGTCTCGCGGCGAAGGTCGCCCTCGACCTGATAGTCGCGGTCGATGATCTCGCGGATCTGCAGCACTTCCGCGTCGGTCAGGTCGTTGACCCGGCGCTCCGGCGTCAGCTTGACCTTCTCGCAGATCTGCTGCGCGTAGTACTTGCCGATGCCGTGAATGTACTGAAGCCCGATGACGACGCGCTTGTTGCTCGGGATGTTGACGCCTGCGATACGGGCCAAGGCCGTACTCCTGATGGATGGGCGCTCGCGCCCGCATGATTTCGACGATTTCGGCCGGTCAGCCAATACGACCAGGCAACGCGCCCGATTGGGCCGTCCCGATCGCAGCGGAACCGTGTATCGGGCGGATATAGTTCATCGATTCCTCGAAAGTCAACCTTTCGAGGGTACTCGCCAAGTCGGCTTCAAGTCGCCGGCGGTTCCGCCTCCGAAACCACGGTCGCGATATCCTTTGCCACCTCGTCGATCGGCTTCATTCCGTCGACGAACTTCAGGATGCCCTTGCAGTAGTAGAAACCCACCAGCGGCGCCGTTTCCTTGTAATAGGATTTCAGCCGGGTGCGCATCGTCTCCGGATTGTCGTCGGGGCGGCGGACGAAGTCGGAACGCCCGCACTTGTCGCAAACGCCTTCGACCTTCGGGCGTTGACCATCGTCGTTGTAGCTCGTGCCGCAGTGCGCGCAGGAAAACCGCCCCGCGACGCGCTTGACGAGCTCGTCGTCCTCGACCCGCATCTCGATGACGTGGTCGAGCCGCAGGCCCTTGCCGTGCAGCATCGTTTCGGTCGCGTCGGCCTGCGCGAGCGTGCGCGGGAAGCCGTCGAGGATGAAGCCGTTCTCGCAGTCCGGCTGCTCGATCCGGTCGGCGACGATCTGGATCACGATCTCGTCGGACACGAGCTTGCCCGCCGACATGATTTCCTTGGCCTTCAATCCGACCTCGGTCTGGGCCGAGACGGCCGCGCGCAGCATGTCGCCGGTGGAGAGTTGCGGAATGCCGAATCGGTCGATCAGCTTCTTGGCTTGGGTGCCTTTGCCCGCCCCCGGTGGCCCGAGCAGAATCAGCCTCATCTTGCGCCCCGTCTCCCCCCTCTGAGCTTCGCCTTGCGGACGAGGCCTTCGTACTGATGGGCGAGCAGATGTCCCTGCACCTGCGCCACCGTATCCATCGTCACGCTGACGACGATCAGCAGCGACGTGCCGCCAAGGTAGAACGGAACGCCCAGCGCCGAAATCAGAAATTCGGGAAGCAGACAGATTATGATCAGGTAGATCGCGCCGATCACCGTAATGCGGGTGAGCACGTAATCGATGTGCTCCGCCGTCCGCTCGCCCGGCCGGATGCCCGGGATGAAGCCGCCGTGCTTCTTCAGATTGTCGGCCGTGTCCTTCGGGTTGAACACCACCGCCGTGTAGAAGAAGGCGAAGAAGCCGATCATGGCGGCATAGAGAATCATGTAGAGCGGCCGGCCGTGGCCGAGCGAGGCGACGATCGCCGTCGCCCAAGGCGGCAGATTCGCCGTGTTGGAGAAGTTCGCGAGCGTCACCGGCAGGAGCAGTAGCGACGAGGCGAAGATCGGCGGGATGACGCCCGACGTGTTCAGCTTCAGCGGCAGATGCGAGGTGTCGCCCTGGAACATCCGGTTGCCCACCTGGCGCTTCGGATACTGGATCAGCAGCCGGCGCTGGGCGCGCTCGAAGAACACGATGAAGGCGATGCAAAGGATCGCGACCGCGATCACCAGCAGGATAACGCTCGTCGACAGCGCGCCCGTGCGTCCGAGATCGAGGAGATGCGCCACCGCCGTCGGCAGGTTCGCGACGATGCCGGCGAAGATGATCAGCGAGATGCCGTTGCCGATGCCGCGGGCGGTGATCTGCTCGCCGAGCCACATCAGGAACATCGTGCCGCCGGTCAGCGTCACCACCGACGACATACGGAAGAACAGGCCCGGATCCGAGACGATGTTGGACGACGTTTCCAGGCCGACCGCGATGAAATAGGCCTGGACGACGGCGAGCAGCACCGTGCCGTAGCGCGTGTACTGGTTGATGATCTTCCGGCCCTGCTCGCCCTCCTTCTTGAGGGTCTCGAGCGACGGGATCACCGACGTCATGAGCTGGATGATGATCGATGCCGAGATGTACGGCATTATGCCGAGGGCGAAAATCGCCATGCGGCCGACGGCGCCGCCCGCGAACATGTTGAACAGGCCGAGAATGCCGGTCGACTGCTGCTGAAACGCCCGCGCCAGCGCCTCCGGGTTGATGCCCGGCATCGGGATGTACGTGCCCAGCCGATAAACGAGAAGCGCCCCCAGCGTGAACCAGATGCGCTTCTTGAGGTCGGTCGCCTTGGAGAAGGCGCCGAAATTCAGGTTTGCGGCGAGTTGTTCCGCGGCCGATGCCATGTCCAGGGTCTCCGGCTAGCCGATCGATGGGTTCGCGACCCGCGCCTTGCCCGCTCGATCGACGCGCGAGAGATATGCGGTCCGGGAAGCCCGGGCAAGCGAGCGGAGACGCCTAGCATCCCCGCTCCTTCTATGTCGTCAGGCTTCGGCCGAAGCCGCGGCCGGCAGGGTGATCGACCCGCCCGCCTTTTCGATCTTCTCGACGGCCGACTTCGACGCGTGGTCCGCGACCAGCGCGACCTTCGCCGTCAACTCGCCGTCGCCGAGGATGCGCAGGCCATCCTTCGAGCGGCGGACGACGCCGGCTTCCTTCAGCGCGGCGATGTCGATCGAACCGGTCGCCGCGAGCTTGCCCGCGTCGATCGCCTGCTGGATGCGGCCGAGCGACACGATGTTCCAGTCCTTCGCGAAGATGTTCACGAAGCCGCGCTTCGGCAGACGCCGGTAGAGCGGCATCTGACCGCCCTCGAAGCCGTTGATGGCCACGCCCGAGCGGGACTTCTGACCCTTGACGCCGCGACCGGCGGTCTTGCCGGAACCGGAGCCGATGCCGCGCCCAAGGCGCTTCCGAGAGTGCGTGGCGCCCGGCAGGTCGGAGATTTCGTTGAGTTTCATGACGCTTCCTCCGGCCTTACGCCTCGTCCACGATGCGGACGAGGTGGCTGACCTTGGCGATCGCCCCGCGGATCGAAGGTGTATCCTCCAGCTCGCGGCGGCGATGCAGCTTGTTGAGACCGAGACCGATCAGCGTGGCGCGCTGGGTGCCGGGGCGACGGATCGGGCTGCCGATCTGCTCGACGACGAGCGTCTTCTTCGTGTTCGACATCGAAGCGCTCCTTAAGCCGGGGCCTGCTCTTCCGAGCCGATCAGGCTCGAGCGGCGGCTCTGGAGAGAGGAGTACTTGATGCCCCGGCGAGCGGCGACGTCCTTCGGATGCATCGAGTTCTTCAGTGCGTCGAAAGTAGCGCGAACCATGTTGTAGGGGTTCGACGAGCCCATCGACTTCGCGACGACGTCGTGCATGCCGACCGCCTCAAACACCGCGCGCATCGGGCCGCCGGCGATGATGCCGGTACCGGCTTCCGCCGAGCGGAGGTAGACCTTGCCGGCGCCGTGGCGGCCGGCGACGTCGTGATGCAGCGTACGGGCTTCGCGCAGCGGCACGAAGATCAGGTCGCGCTTGGCGGCTTCCGTCGCCTTGCGGATCGCCTCCGGCACTTCGCGGGCCTTACCGTGGCCGAAGCCGACGCGACCCTTCAGGTCGCCGACGACGACGAGCGCGGCGAAGCCAAAGCGCCGGCCGCCCTTCACCACCTTGGCGACGCGGTTGATGTGGACGAGCTTGTCGACGAAACCGTCGTCGCGCTCGCGATCGTTACGATCTTGACGATCGTTTCTGGGCGCCATGATCCTGTCCTTGTTCTTTTCCGGAAGGCGCTGCGTTGAGGAAGCTGAAAGCTTCCCGGCGAAAGGCTAAAGCCGAAAACCCGTGTCGGTTTCCGGCCCCGGCCATACTGGATGATGCGTCGGAGGGGAAGAACCCTCCTTGCGATCAGAAGCTGAGACCGCCCTCGCGCGCGGCTTCCGCCACCGCCTTGACACGGCCGTGGTAGATGAAGGCGCCGCGATCGAAGACGACCGTCTCGACGCCCGCTTCCTTGGCGCGCTCGGCGATCAGCTTGCCGACCGCCGCGGCGGCGGCGATGTCGGCACCGGTCTTCAGATCCTTCTTTAGACCGGCATCGAGCGTCGACGCGGCCGCGAGCGTCACGCCCTGCGCGTCGTCGATGACCTGCGCGTAGATGTTCTTCGACGAGCGATGAACGGACAGGCGCGGGCGGCCGTTGGCCACCGCCTTGACGGTCCGGCGGACGCGCGATGCGCGGCGGCGGAGCATTTCCTTTTGGCTAGCCATCGTCCCGACCTTACTTCTTCTTGCCTTCCTTGCGGACGATGCGCTCGCCGGCGTACTTCACGCCCTTGCCCTTGTAGGGTTCGGGGCCGCGGTATTCGCGGATCTCGGCGGCGACCTGACCGACCTGCTGCTTGTCGATGCCGCTGATGACGATCTCGACCGGGCGCGGCACGGCGACCGTGATGCCTTCCGGCACCTGATAGACGACGTCGTGGCTGTAGCCGAGCGCGAGTTGCAGGTTCTTGCCCTGCATCGCCGCGCGGTAGCCGACGCCGGAGATCTCGAGCCGCCTTTCGAAACCGGTCTTCACGCCGGTGAAGATGTTCGAGATCATCGTGCGCGACATGCCCCACTTGGCACGGGCGGTCTTCGTCTCGTCGCGCGGGGTCACGGCGACAGCGCCGTTCTCCATCTTGACGAGCACTTCGTCGTTGACGACGAAGGACAGTTCGCCCTTCGCGCCCTTAGCCTTCACCGTCTGGCCGTCGACCGAGACGGTCACGCCGTCCGGGATCGATACGGGCTTCTTGCCGATACGGGACATGAGTTCAACCTAACCTGAAAGCGGAGGAGCCTGCGCGTCGTCGTCAGACGACGCGGCAGAGCACCTCGCCGCCGACGTTCTGCTCGCGGGCGCTATGGTCGGCCATCACGCCCTTCGGCGTCGAAAGCACGGAGATGCCGAGGCCGTTCGCGACATGCGGAATGGTCTTGGCGGACACGTAGACGCGACGGCCCGGCTTCGAGACGCGGGCGATCTCGCGGATCACCGACGCGCCCTCGTAGTACTTGAGCTCGATCTCGAACTCCGACTTGCCGTTCTCGAAAGCGGTTTCCGTGTAGCCGCGGATGTAGCCTTCGTCCTTCAGGACGTCGAGCACGCGACCGCGCAGCTTCGAGGCGGGGGTCGAAACCTTGCCCTTCTTGCGCTCGACCGCGTTGCGGATGCGGGTCAGCATATCGCCGAGAGGATCGGACAGGGACATGGGACTCGCCTCCTTACCAGCTCGACTTCACGACGCCGGGGACCTGGCCGTTGTTGCCGAGTTCCCGGAGCGCGATACGCGACATCTTGAGCTTGCGGTAATAGGCGCGCGGACGCCCTGTCACCTCGCAGCGGTTGCGCACCCGCGTCTTGGACGAGTTGCGCGGCATGCCGGAAAGCTGCAGCTGCGCGCGGAACCGCTCTTCGATCGGCGCATCCTGATTCATGATGATCGCCTTCAGCGCCTCGCGCTTCGGAGCGAGACGCTCCACCATCTTGCGGCGCCGGTTGTTCTTCTCGATCGAGCTCTTCTTCGCCATGTTTGGCTCCTTGTCTCGCGGCCGTTACTGGCGGAAGGGGAAGTTGAACGCCTTGAGCAGGGCGCGCGCTTCCTCGTCGGTCTTCGCCGTCGTACACACGATGATATCCATGCCCCAGATCTGATCGACCTTGTCGTAGTTGATCTCGGGGAAGACGATGTGCTCCTTGAGGCCCATAGCATAGTTGCCACGGCCGTCGAAGCTTTTCGGATTGAGCCCGCGGAAGTCGCGGACGCGCGGCAGCGCGACCTGCAGCAGCCGATCCAGGAACTCGTACATCCTGTCCTTGCGGAGCGTCACCTTGGTGCCGATCGGCATGCCCTCGCGGACCTTGAACTGCGCGATCGAAGTGCGAGCCCGCGTGATCACCGGCTTCTGGCCGGCGATGAGCGCCAGGTCCGCCGCCGCCACGGTCGGCTTCTTGGAATCACCCGTCGCCTCGCCGACGCCCATGTTCAGGACGATCTTGTCGAGCTTCGGCACCATCATCTCGTTCGCATAGCTGAATTGCTCCAGCATCTGCTTGCGGATGGCGTCGCCGTAGACCTGCTTCAGGCGCGGGGTGTATTGAGCCTCAGGCATCGATCTGTTCTCCGGAACGCTTGGCGAAACGCACCTTCTTGGCGTTCTCGCCCTCGCCCACCAGCTTGAAGCCGACGCGGGTCGGCTTGCCGTCCTTGGGATCGGCGATCGACAGGTTCGAGAGGTGGATCGAAGCTTCCTTCGAAACGATCCCGGCTTCCTGGCTCGCCGTCTGGCGCTGGTGGCGCTTGATCATGTTGACGCCGCGGACGACCGCGCGGTCTTCCTTCGGCATGACCTGCAGGACTTCGCCGGTACGGCCCTTGTCCTTGCCGGCGGTGACGACGACCTTGTCGCCCTTGCGAATCTTCTGCATCGTCGTCGTTCCTCAGAGCACTTCCGGCGCCAGCGAGATGATCTTCATGTGGTTCCGGGCGCGCAGTTCGCGCGGCACGGGTCCGAAGATGCGGGTGCCGATCGGCTCCTTCTTGTTGTCGATCAGGACAGCGGCGTTCGTATCGAACCGGATCACCGAACCGTCCGGACGGCGGATGTCCTTGGCCGTACGGACCACGACCGCCTTCATCACGTCACCCTTCTTCACGCGGCCGCGCGGAATCGCCTCCTTGATGGACACGACGATCACGTCGCCCACCGAGGCGTACTTCCGCTTCGAGCCGCCCAGCACCTTGATGCACATGACGCGACGCGCGCCGGAATTGTCCGCGACGTCGAGGTTTGTCTGCATCTGAATCATGTCAGGCCGCCTTAACTGCGTGGCAGGCACCGCAGAAACCCGCGATCATCCTGCCGTTTGAAACTCGTACGGGCCGACGCTATGAGGCGCTCGTCCCAGGTATTTCATCTGCCGAGACCGGCGGCCACAAGCCGCCGGACTGCCGCGACGATTAGGCGCTCGCCGCCGCTCCGGCTTCCGATTCCACCACGATCCAGGTCTTGTCCTTCGAGATCGGACGGCTTTCCTGGATGAAGACCTGATCGCCGACCTTCTTGGCGTTGGTCTCGTCGTGAGCCTTGTACTTCTTCGAACGACGCACCGTCTTCTTGAAGAGCGGGTGCGTGAAGCGGCGCTCGACGAGCACCACGACCGTCTTGTCGTTCTTGTCGGAAACGACCGTTCCCTGCAGGATGCGCTTGGGCATATCGTTTCGTCCTTAGGCCTTCGCCGCGGCCTTCTGGCCGGCGATCGTCTTGATGCGCGCGATGTCGCGGCGGATCTGCCGGACGCGCGACGTGTTCTCGACCTGGCCGGTCGCAGCCTGGAAGCGCAGGTTGAACTGCTCCTTCTTCAGCTTGCCCAGCTCGTCGGTCAGCTGGTCCTCGGTCAGGTTCCTGATTTCGGCGGCTTTCACGTCGCTCTCCTTATTCTGGAATGCGCTGGATGAAGCGCGTCTTGATCGGCAGCTTCGCCGCGCCGAGGCGCAGGGCCTCGCGGGCGACATCCTCCGGAACGCCGTCCAGCTCGAACATGATGCGACCGGGATGGACACGCGCCGCCCAGTACTCGATCGCGCCCTTGCCCTTGCCCATGCGGACTTCGGTCGGCTTCGCGGTGACCGGCAGATCCGGGAAGATGCGGATCCAGACGCGACCCTGACGCTTCATCTGGCGGGTGATCGCGCGGCGGGCCGCCTCGATCTGCCGCGCCGTGACGCGCTCCGGCTCCATCGCCTTCAGCCCGAACGAGCCGTAGTCGAGGTTGGTGCCACCCTTGGCGTTGCCGTGAATGCGTCCCTTGAACGCCTTCCGGAACTTCGTGCGCTTCGGCTGCAACATGTCAGTTCACTCCAAACCGGCGCGGATCAAGCGTGCTCGCGCTCGCGCTCGCGGCGACGGCCGCCCGCGGGTGCATCGCCTTCGACCGCGCGGCGCTCGGACGCCATCGGATCGTGTTCGAGGATCTCGCCCTTGAAGATCCAGACCTTTACGCCGCAGACGCCATAGGCGGTGTGCGCTTCGGCCGTGCCGTAGTCGATGTCGGCGCGCAAGGTGTGCAGCGGCACGCGACCTTCGCGATACCACTCCATGCGCGCAATCTCCGCTCCGCCGAGACGGCCCGAGCAGTTGATGCGGATGCCTTCCGCGCCGAGACGCATCGCCGACTGCACGGCGCGCTTCATGGCGCGGCGGAACGCGATGCGGCGCTCAAGCTGCTGCGCGATGGACTGCGCCACCAGCGTCGCATCGGTCTCGGGCTTGCGGACTTCGACGATGTTGATGTGCGTCTCGGCTTTCGTCATCGTCGCGAGTCGCTTACGCAGCTTCTCGATATCGGCGCCCTTCTTGCCGATGACGATGCCCGGACGCGCCGAGTGAATCGTGATGCGGCACTTCTTGTGCGGACGCTCGATGACGATCTTCGAGACTGCCGCCTGCTTCAGCTCTTCCATCAGCGCCTTGCGGATCGCGAGGTCCTCGTGAAGGAGCTGGCCGTACTCGCCGGTGTTTGCGAACCAGCGCGAGTCCCAGGTGCGGTTGATGCCGAGCCGGAAGCCCGTCGGATTGATCTTCTGGCCCATCAGGCGGCCTCCTCCTGGCTCGCGACCTCACGGACGACGATGGTCAGATGCGAGAACGGCTTCTCGATCCGGCTCGCGCGGCCACGGCCGCGGGCGTGGAAGCGCTTCATCACGATCGACTTGCCGACGTAGGCCTCGGCAACGACGAGGGCGTCGACGTCGAGGTCGTGGTTGTTCTCGGCGTTCGCGACGGCGCTTTGCAGCGTCTTCAGCACGGTCTCCGAGATGCGCTTGCGCGAGAAGGTCAGGTCGGCGATCGCCGTGTCCACCTTCTTGCCGCGGATCATGGCGGCGACGAGGTTCAGCTTCTGCGGGCTGACGCGGATCGTGCGAGCGACGGCGCGCGCCTCGTTGTCCTTGAGCTGACGCTCGAGCTTCGGCTTGCCCATCGTTACTTCCTCTTCGCCTTCTTGTCGGCGCCGTGACCGTAGTAGGTCCGGGTCGGGGCGAACTCACCGAACTTGTGCCCGATCATCTCCTCGTTGACGGAGACCGGGATATGCTTGTTGCCGTTGTAGACCCCGAAGGTGAGGCCGACGAACTGCGGCAGGATCGTGGAGCGACGACTCCAGATCTTGATTACCTCGTTGCGGCCGCCTTCGCGAACCTTCTCGGACTTCTTGAGAAGGTAGCCATCGACGAACGGGCCCTTCCAGACTGAACGGGTCATGAAAAGATCCCTTCCTTACGACTTGCGCTGGTGGCGCGAGCGCGTGATGAACTTGTCGGTCGACTTGTTCGAACGCGTCCGCTTGCCCTTGGTCGGCTGGCCCCACGGCGAGACCGGGTGACGACCGCCCGAGGTACGGCCTTCGCCGCCGCCGTGCGGGTGGTCGACCGGGTTCATCGCGACGCCGCGAACGTGCGGGCGCTTGCCGAGCCAGCGGGACCGGCCCGCCTTGCCGAGGTTGACGTTGCCGTGGTCGGCGTTCGACACCGCGCCGACCGTCGCAAAGCAGGTGCCAGAGACGAGCCGCTGCTCGCCGGAGTTCAGGCGCAGGATCGCCATGCCGCCTTCGCGGCCGACGAGCTGCGCGTAGGTCCCGGCGGAACGGGCGATCTGACCGCCCTTGCCGGGCTTCATCTCGACATTGTGGATGATCGTGCCGACCGGCATGGCGCCGAGCGGCATCGCGTTGCCCGGCTTCACGTCGACGCCGGATGTGCCAGCCACGACCTTGTCGCCGGCCGCGAGACGCTGCGGCGCGAGGATGTAGGCCATCTCGCCATCCTCATAGCGGATCAGCGCGATGAAGGCCGTGCGGTTCGGATCGTATTCCAGCCGCTCGACCGTGCCGACCGCGTTGAGCTTACGACGCTTGAAGTCGATGATGCGGTAGGTCCGCTTGTGGCCGCCACCCTGGAAACGGGCGGTGACGCGGCCGTAGTTGTTGCGGCCGCCGGCGGACTTGAGGCCCTCGGTCAACTGCTTGACCGGCTTGCCCTTCCAGAGACCCGAACGATCGACGATGACGAGCTGTCGCTGGCCGGGCGTCGTCGGGTTGAAGTTCTTCAGTGCCATGGTTCGTTATCCCGATCGTCGCGCGTCAGAGACCGGTCGACACGTCGATCGTGTCGCCCTCGGCCAGCGTGACGATGGCCTTCTTCTGATCGCTCTGGCGACCGACCCGGCCGCGGAAGCGCTTGACCTTGCCCTTGCGGATCAACGTGTTGACCGCCGTGACCTTCACGCCGAAGAGCGACTCGATGGCCGCCTTGATCTGCGGCTTCGTCGCCTTCAGCGCGACGTTGAAGACCACTTGGTTGTACTCCGACACCATGGTCGACTTCTCGGTGATCACCGGCGAGGTGATCACGTCGTAGTGGCGAAGGTCGCTCATTTGAAGCGCTCCTCAAGAGCCTCGACCGCAGCCTTCGACAGCACGAGCGTCCGGCGGCGGAGGATGTCGTAGACGTTGATGCCCTGAACCGGCAGGACGTCGATGTTGGCGAGGTTGCGGGCCGAGCGCGAGAACCCCTCGTCGAGCTGCGGGCCGCCGATCAGCAGCGCGTTCTCCAAGCCGAGGCCGGCGAAGCTCTTCGCGACAGCCTTGGTCTTCGCTTCCGTCGCGACGAGATCGTCGATGACGATCAGGCTGTCCGACTTCGCCTTTGCGGAGAGCGCGTGGCGCAGCGCGAGCGCGCGCACCTTCTTCGGCAGGTCGTGCGCATGGCTGCGCGAGACCGGGCCGTGGGCCTTGCCGCCGCCGCGGAACTGCGGCGCGCGGGCCGAGCCGTGACGGGCGCGACCGGTGCCCTTCTGCTTGTAGAGCTTGGCGCCGGTGCGGGCGATCTCGGCGCGGCCGAGCGCCTGGTGCGTGCCGGCCTGACGCTTCGAGAGCTGCCAGCGGACCATGCGCTGCAGGATGTCTTCGCGCGGCTCGAGACCGAAGATCTCGTCGGCCAGCGTCACGGTGCCGGCATCCTTGCCGTCGAGGGTTTTGACGGTGACGTCCATGTTACTCGGCTCCCTCGGCGGCAACAGTGGCAGCGCCGTCGTTCTTCGTCGCGCCAGCGCGCAGCGCGGCCGGCTTTGGCGCGTCCTTGTGCGGCGCGACCTTGACGGCATCGCGGATTTCGATCCAGCCGCCCTTCGACCCTGGGATCGCGCCGCGGATGAGGATCAGACCCTTGTCGGCATCGGTGCGCACGACTTCGAGGTTCTGCGTGGTGACGCGCACCTGGCCCATATGGCCGGCCATCTTCTTGCCCTTGAACACCTTGCCGGGGTCCTGGCGCTGGCCGGTCGAACCGTGCGAGCGGTGGGACACGGAGTTACCGTGGGTCGCGCGCCCGCCGCCGAAGTTGTGGCGCTTCATGACGCCCTGGAAACCCTTGCCGATCGAGGTACCGGTCACGTCGACCTTCTGGCCCGGCACGAAATGCTCGGCGGTGATCTCGGAACCGATCTCGATCATGTTGTCGACGGACACGCGGAACTCCGCGAGCTTCGTCTTCGGCTCGACCGACGCCTGCGCGAACACGCCGCGCATCGATTTCGAGACGTTCTTCACCTTCGCCAGCCCGGCGCCGAGCTGCACAGCGGTATAGCCATGCTTCTCTTCCGTGCGCTGCGCGACGACTTGCAGGTTCTCCACCTTGAGAACCGTGACCGGCACATGCTCGCCCGCTTCGTTGTAGACGCGGGTCATGCCGACCTTCTGTGCGATGACACCTGACCGCATTTCTCGTTCTTTCTCCAGAGGAACCCAGGGGCCGGAGCCCGGTCGGTTCATGTCGCTCCTTAGAGCTTGATCTCGACGTCGACGCCGGCGGCGAGGTCGAGCTTCATCAGCGCGTCCACGGTCTGCGGGGTCGGGTCGACGATGTCGAGCAGGCGCTTGTGCGTGCGCATCTCGAACTGCTCGCGCGACTTCTTGTCGATGTGCGGCGAGCGGTTGACGGTAAACTTCTCGATGCGCGTCGGCAGCGGGATGGGCCCGCGCACGTTCGCGCCGGTGCGCTTGGCGGTCGACACGATCTCGCGGGTCGACGCGTCGAGGACGCGGTGGTCGAACGCCTTGAGGCGAATGCGGATATTCTGGCCGTTCATCAAATTCGTCCTCTCGTCGGGGTCGCCGGTTGGGGCGGCGTGATCCCGAGCGCTTCGGCGGTCTTCTTCACTTGCATCCAACCCGCCGCCCGAGGGCGGCGGATCATCGGCATCGAAAACGGGACGGGCCGTCAGACCCTTCCCGCCCCCGTCACTCGACGATGCTTGACACGATCCCGG
>NZ_VZDO01000001.1 GCF_008802405.1 Plantimonas leprariae | reverse complement strand
AGCCATGGCGCCCCGCCCCGCCCCGGTCCAGCAGATGAAACATACCGGCCACGGCGGCGCAGCTCCCAAACCCCAGCAAGACGATTGGGAAGAGTTCTGATAGAGCACCGCTCCGCCGCAAGGCCTCGCGGCGGAGCATGAGGGCGGCACGGGCATGACGACTTCGCGGCGGCGCGTCTGGTGGGGCGACTTCACCACAAGCGACTTCGAGAGCGCCGACCGCGATCGTACCGTCGCGCTCCTGCCCGTCGCGGCGGTGGAGCAGCACGGGCCGCATCTCGGCACGGGCACGGACGCGACCATCGCGCGCGGCATGCTGAAGACGCTGATCGGGCTGCTGCCGGACGATCTCGATCTCCGCATCCTGCCGATCCAGTCGGTCGGCAAGTCCGACGAGCACCTGAGCTTTCCCGGCACGCTCCACGTTCCCGCGACCGTCCTGATCGAGCACTGGACGGCGCTCGGCCTGTCGGTCGCGCGGGCCGGCATCGCCAAGCTGGTGATCGTCAACTCGCATGGCGGCAACGAAGAGGTGATGGGCATCGTCACGCGGAACCTGCGGGTGCGCGAGCGGATGCTGGCGGTGAAGACGTCCTGGGGCCGCTTCGGCAAGCCGGGCGGGCTCTTCTCGGACGCCGAGAACCGCTACGGCATCCACGGCGGCGACGCCGAAACCTCGCTGATCCTGCATTTCCGGCCCGAAGCGGCCGACATGGACCGCGCCGAGGATTTCGCTTCCGTCGTCGAAGCGGAGGAGGGACGCTTCGAATCCCTGCGCGCCACCGGCCCGAACGCCTATGCCTGGATGGCGGAGGACTTGAACCCCGCCGGCGTCGTCGGCGAAGCGAGCCGGGCGAGCGCGGAAAAGGGCCGGCGCCTCGCCGAGCATCAGGCGAAGGGGCTCCTCCGCCTCATCCGGGACGTCGCCGCCGCGCCGCTGCCGCGCTGACGCGTCAGGAGGCGTTCCGCTTCAGGAGGTGGCGCTCCCAGCGCAACGCGTCCGCGACGATCGAGTCCAGATCGTCGTGCTTCGGCACCCAGCCGACGCTCGTTCTGAGCTTGGTGGAATCGGCGACGACGCTCGGGCTGTCGCCCGCCCGCCGCGGCGCGACGCGGATGTCGAGCTTCGCGCCCGACACGCGCCCGACGACCTCCAGCACCTCGCGCACCGAGAAGCCGCGGCTGTAGCCGACATTGGCGACGAGGTTGCCGTTGCCCGCCCGGAGGTGATCGAGCGCCGCAAGATGCGCGCCGATGAGATCTGTGACGTGGATGTAGTCGCGCACCGCCGTGCCGTCCGGCGTCGCGTAGTCGGTGCCGAACATCTCGATGAACGGCCTTTTCCCGACCACCACCTCGTTCGCGACCTTGATGAGATGCGTCGCGCCCTTCGTGGACTGACCGGAACGCCCGTCCGGGTCGGCGCCCGCGACGTTGAAGTAGCGCAACGCCGCATAATTCAGGGGAAGGGCGGCGGAGGCGTCCTCCAGCATCATCTCGCTCATCAGCTTGGAGCGGCCGTAGGGCGACAACGGCAGGAGCCGCGCGTCCTCGCGCACCGGTTCCGAGCCCGCCTCGCCGTAGACGGCGGCGGTGGAGGAGAAGATGAAGCGGGGCACGCCGCTCGCGACCGCCGCGGCGATCAGGTCGCGCGTCCTCGCGGTGTTGTTCAGGTAGTAGCCGAGCGGATCGCGCACCGAGTCCGGCACGACGATCGAGCCGGCGAAGTGGACGATCGCGTCGACCTCGTGCTCCTTGACGAGCTTGCCGACCAGCGCGCCGTCGGCGACGTCGCCCTGGACCACGGTCGCCGCCGGCGAGATCAGCCAGTCGAAGCCGGTCGTGAAGTTGTCGAGGACCACCACGTCCTCGCCCCGGTCCACGAGGCCGAGAACCATGTGGCTTCCGATGTAGCCGCCGCCGCCCGTCACCAGAACGCTCATGCCGTCTCCATTCGCGTCAGATCCGAAACCTCGCATGCGGCAGAGCGGCGAAGGCCCGCGCCGCTCGTTAAGCGCGATCCCGCGTTTCGGCCGCGCGATTCGCGGAGGGTCTTTCCTCCGAGCCCGCTAGATGCCATGAGGTTTGCGTCGCAGCAAATCCGACGGGCGAAACAAATCCGGGAGATGGTGGTTTGATCGTTCCCCTCATCATGGCGGGCGGCGCCGGAACGCGGCTCTGGCCGGTCTCGCGAGACACGCTGCCGAAGCAGTTCATCGCACTGCTGGACGGCGGCGAATCGACGTTCCAGGCGACGGTGCGCCGGGTCTCGGGCGAAGGCTTCGACCGGCCGGTGGTGATCACCAACCAGGACTTCCGCTTCATCTGCGCCGAGCAGCTGGCGCAGGTCGGCGTCGACGCGGATATCGTGCTGGAGCCGGAACGCAAGGATTCGGCGCCGGCCGTGGCGGTCGGCGCCGTGATCGCGAGCGCCCGGCGCGAGGACGCGCTGTGCCTGGCGCTCGCCGCCGACCACCTGATCGGCGACGCCGAAGCCTTCCGCGCCGACTGCCAGACCATCGGCGAACTGGCCGCCAAGGGCCACATCATGACGCTCGGCATTCGCCCGACCGAACCCTCCACCGAATACGGCTATATCCGGCCGGGAGCCGAGCGGCTCGGCGAGAACGCCTTCCGGCTCGATCGCTTCGTCGAGAAGCCGGACCGCGCGACGGCGGAAGGTTACGTCGCCGAAGGCTACGTCTGGAACTCCGGCAACTTCGCCTTCGCGGCGCGGGTGATGCTGGACGAGTTGACGCGCTTCGCGCCGGCCGTCGTCGAGGCGGCGCGAGCGTCGGTGGCCGGCGCGGTGCGCGACCTCGACTTCATCCGCCTCGACCCGGCCAGCTTCGCCGCCTCGCCGAAAATCTCGATCGACTACGCCGTGATGGAGAAGACGAGCCGCGCCGGCGTTCTCGCCGCCGCCTTCGAATGGTCCGACATCGGCTCCTGGGGCTCGCTGCACGCGGTGAAGCCGCGCGACGAGGCCGGCAACGTCGTCGAAGGCGACGCGGCGGTGCTCGACACGCGGAACAGCCTTGTCCGCTCGGAGGGCCTCCTCACCGCCGTGGTCGGGCTCGAAGACGTCGTCGTGGTGACGACGCAGGACGCGGTGCTCGTCGCCGACCGCACGAAGGCTGGCGCGGTGAAGGACCTCGTCGCCCGGATGAAGGCGGAGAAGCGGCCGCAGGCGAGCGAGCACCTGCGCATTTTCCGCCCTTGGGGCTGGTACCAGCGCATCGACATCGGGCCGCGCTTCCAGGTGAAGCACATCACCGTGCGTCCCGGCGCGACCCTGTCGCTGCAGCGCCACCATCATCGCGCCGAGCATTGGGTGGTGGTGCACGGCACGGCGGAGGTCACGATCGACGGCACCGTCAAGCTCTACCACGAGAACGAGGCCGCCTATCTGCCGATCGGCTGCACCCACCGCATGCACAATCCCGGCAAGATCGACCTCAAGATCATCGAGGTGCAGGTCGGCTCCTATACCGGCGAGGACGACATCGTCCGCATCGAGGACGTCTACGCGCGGCAGTAGGCGTCCAGGGCAGGGCGCTCAGGAACAATCGATGGAGGAAACGACCGAGCGGTTTTCCTCCGCCGGTCGTCGGGATCGAGCTGTCAGACTTCGCCTGCGCGGTCGGGGATGCGTATCGTCGAACCGAGCCGGACCCGGCAGGCGGCAAGCGCGAGCGCCGCGAAATAGCCGAACTGCATCGAGCCGAGCGCCAGCGTCCCGTTCACCAGACCGTGGTGGAAGCCGGTACCGAGCTTGAACACCAGCACCGTCTCGGCGGCGGAAAGGATCGCGACCGCGAGAACGAAGGAAGCCGCGTTCGCGAGAAAGAACATCGCGAAACCGCAGGCGAAGAAAATGCAGAGCACCGTCGACAAAAGCATCGGACGCGCCGCCTCCCGGACCGCGCCGTCCCATCCGACGAGTCCCGGGCTGTTCTTATTCCAATTCGAATCGAAAACGTAGAGAAAAGTAGCGTTTACAACTTTTTGTTGCGAATATGTGACGCGGACGTGAAGTAACGGCGCAGCCGACCCTCGGTTGCGCGTCAGGCGGCGAAACGCGCGAGGCTGATCCTGCGCTTCTGCGGCTGCGACGATCCGACGTCGAAAGGTTCGGCGCTCTGCGCCTGTCGGGAAAGGATGAGGCCGGCCGAGCCGCCGACGGATTCCAGCGAGCGCTCGCTGCAATGGCGACCGACCTCTAGGCCGAGCGATCGCATGTGGCAGCGGCCGAAGCAGTAGAGCGCCAAAGCCGCACGCTGCGCCTCGGGAAGCGCCAGCACCGTTTCGGCGACCTTCGCCTCGTCGGAGCGCAGGAGCAGCGCCAGGATTTCCAGCGGTACGGGAGATCTGGCTTCGTTGAAATCGGCGCGATACATGGGCGGACCTCGCGATCGGTTGCGACGGGATGGCCGGAACATCGCTTCCGAGCCTGAAGCCGCGCTGACGGCTGGGACGTCAGGTGTTCACGTTCGCGTGTTCACGCCGATCCGCGACATCGGGAGCGATCCAGCGCCGTTGAAGCCCCACTGACGGATGGCAGGTGCATCCGTCGAAACGCGAGCGCGGAGGAACGGCATGGCCGAGAAGAAGGGCAGGGGCAGCGAAACCGCCAAGCGCGCGAATGCGAAGGCGAGCGGCGAGGGGAAGAGTAACCCGCGCAAATCCTCGGCCGCGCAGGCGGAACTCGGCAAGAAGGGCGGCAAGTCCAAAGGTTCGTGAGGAGCGGCCGCCAGCCACGTCCCTGAGGATGCGTCGATGGCGGCCGACTGGCGCGGGTTCGTTTCGAGCCCGGCTACGCAGTTTAGATCGATTCTTGTTTCTTCTCGGCTTCGTGCCAATTGCCTGACGGCCGGACCCGAGCGCATGCTCTCGGCCGACCGGCGGATGGGACGTGCCGGGGGGAACGCCATGAATCACCGCAACCGCCGTGCTACCGCCGACGCTCCGTCCCGCCGCCCGGCGCACGCCGCCCCGCGCGGCGGCAAGGCATGGCCTGCTGTCCACTGCTGATACGCCGCCCGGCGACGCCCGCTCATGGCGCAGATCTTCCGGCCGGGAGCGACGACCTATGCCCGCATGGCGCTGGTCGCGATCCCGCTCGTGCCGGCCGCGCTGGTGGTCTTCGCCTATCTGCTCATGGGCTCGCCCTACGTCACGGGACAATACGAGACGCTGGACCAGAACCCGCCCTTCAGCCACGAGCACCACGCGCGCCAGCTCGGCATCGGCTGCCCGATGTGCCACGGCCAGGCCGAGAAGACCGCCTATGCCGGGATGCCGGCGACGCATGTCTGCATGAGCTGCCATTCGCAGATCTGGACCAACGCGGCGATGCTGGCGCCGGTGCGCGAAAGCTACGCGCACGACGAGCCGCTGAGCTGGAAGCGCGTCCACAACCTGCCGGACTACGTCTATTTCAACCACTCCGTCCACGTGAACAACGGCGTCGGCTGCTCGTCCTGCCACGGCAATGTCGAGGCGATGCCCCTGATGCGGCAGGCCGCGCCCCTGACCATGGGCTGGTGCCTCGACTGTCACAAGGCGCCCGAGAAGCACCTGCGGCCGCAGGCGACGATCTACGACTTCGACTGGTCGCCGCTGGCGGATCAGGAGAGCCGGGGGCGGGCGCTCGTCGCCGCGCACGGCATCGACGTCGCGCATCTCGTCAACTGCTCCGTGTGCCACCGTTGAGCCCGCCGCCCATCCCGGACGTATCCGGCGCGGCCCCGCTCAACCGGCGGGAGGCGCTGCGGCTCGTCGCGCTGGCGCTGGCGGTGGGCGCTACCGGTTGCAAGCCGGCCGAGGACATCGTGCCGGCGGTGCGCTCGAACGGCCTCGCCGCCGGCGAGCCGCTCCGTTTCGCGACCTCGCTGCCGCTCGGCGGCTACGGGCGGGGCATGCTGGCGACTTCGGTCGAGGGCCGGCCGATCAAGGTGTCCGGCAACCCGCTGCACCCGGCGAGCCTCGGCAGCACCGATCTCTTCGCGGAGGCCGACATCCTCGGCCTCTACGACCCCGACCGCTCGCGCACCCCGACGCGGAACGGCCTGATCGCGAACTGGGACGGGTTCCTGGCCGAGCTCGGGCCCCGCCGCGCGGCACTGGCGGCAAGGCGCGGGGAGGGGTTGGCGATCCTTGCCGGACGCATTACCTCGCCGACGCTCCGCCGCCAGTTCGACGCGCTCCACACCGCCTGGCCCGCCATGCGGCTCTACCGGCACGAGCCGGTCGACGACGCGAACGGGCGGGCCGGCTCGAAGCTCGCCTTCGGCCGGCCGCTCGACGTCCTGCCCGATCTCGCTCGCGCCGACGTGGTGCTGTGCCTCGGGGCCGACCCGCACGGGGCCGGACCTGCGCAGCTCCGCAACGCGGCCGGCTTCGCGAAGCGGCGAACGGTGCGCGAGGGAACCGGCGCGATGCAGCGCCTCTATGTCGCCGAAAGTGCGGCAAGCCTCACCGGCCTCGCCGCCGACCACCGGCTCCCGCTCGCCCCCGCGGCGCTCCTCGACTTCGCGGCGGGCCTCGCCGCCCGGTTCGGCGGACCCGCGACGGAACGGCCGGTGGATGGGCGCTTCCTCGACGCGCTGGCCGCCGATCTCCGGGGCGCGGGCGCGAAGGCACTCGTGCTCGTCGGCGAGGAGCAGCCGCCCGAACTCCATGCCCTCGGCCACTGGCTGAACGCGGCGCTCGGCGCCTTCGGCTCGACGCTCGACCTCGTCGAGCCGGCGGACGCGCCGAGCGACGGCGATCTCGGCGCGCTGGCGGCGGAACTCGCGGCCGGGCGCGTCGACACGCTCCTGATCCTCGGGACCAATCCCGCCTACGACGGCCCGAGCGATCTGGGCTTCGCCGACCTTATCGGCAAAGCCGCCTTCACCGTCCATCTCGGCACCCATCGCGACGAGACCGGCGCGCTATGCCGCTGGCATCTGGCCGAAACGCATCCGCTGGAGGGCTGGAGCGACCTTCGAGCCGTCGACGGCACGGCCGGTATCGTCCAGCCGCTGATCCAGCCGCTCTACGCGAGCGTCGGCGCGCACGAACTCCTGGCGGCGCTCGCCGGTGACGGCGGGGCGAAGCCCTACGACCTCGTGCGGCAGACCTGGAGCCCCGGCGTGCCGGCGGCGGAATTCGAGGACTGGTGGCTGGGGGTCGTCGAGGACGGCGTGGTGCCCGGCAGCGCGGCCGCGCCGGTCGCACCGCCGCGCCAGCCGACCCTCTCGGCGCCGCCGGCATCGGGCGGCGGCGGACTGGCGCTGGTGCTGCGGCCCGATCCGACGATCTACGACGGGCGCTACGGCAACAACGCCTGGGCGCAGGAATGCCCGAAGCCGGTGACGCACGAGACCTGGGGCAACGCGCTGCACCTCCACCCGGACGACGCCGCACGCCTCGGCATCGCCGCCGACGACGCCGTGCGGATCGAGGCGGGCGGCCCGAGCGTCGAAGCGCCCGTCGTCCTCGATCGCCGCCAGGCGGAAGGGGCGGCGTCGCTGACGCTCGGCTACGGCCGCACCCGGCCCGGCGCGATCGGCATCGGCCTTGGCGCGAACGCTTACGCGCTCCGCCGCACCGACGCGCTCTGGACGCTGCCGGACGTGCGCCTGACCGCCGTCGGCAAGGCCGAGCCGATGCCGTTGACGCAAGCGACGCTCGACGAGGACGGGCGCGATCTCGCGCCGGAAATGCGGCTCGCCGATCTGGCGGCGGGCGTGCGGCTGAAGCCGAAGGCGGCCGAGCCGGCCGCGACCTTCTACGCCGCGCAGCCGCACGAAGCGCCCTACGGCGACGGCAGCGAGCCGCGCGCCTGGGCGATGGTGATCGATACGACGCTCTGCATCGGCTGCAATGCTTGCGTCGTCGCCTGCCAGGCGGAGAACAACGTGCCGGTGGTCGGCCCCGACGAGATCCGCGCCGGACGGACGATGCACTGGCTGAGGATCGACGCCTACGAGAAGGACGACGGGGCGGGCGCGGTGTTCCAGCCGGTGCCTTGCATGCATTGCGAGAAGGCGCCCTGCGAGCCGGTCTGCCCGGTCGGCGCGTCCGTCCACGACGACGAGGGGCTGAACGTCCAGGTCTACAACCGCTGTGTCGGCACGCGGTTCTGCCAGGCGAACTGCCCCTACAAGGTGCGCCGCTTCAACTTCTTCGGCTACGCGAACGGGCAGGAATACTCGAATCTCGGCAATCCGCCGCTTGCCGCGCGCTTCAATCCGGACGTCACCGTGCGCGGGCGCGGCGTCATGGAGAAATGCACCTACTGCGTCCAACGCATTGCCGGCGCGCGGCAGCGGGCGGAAGCGGAAGGGCGGCCGATGCGCGACGGCGACGCGGTGACGGCCTGCCAGTCCGCCTGCCCGACGAGCGCGATCCGCTTCGGCAACCTCGCGGCGGCAGGGGCCGAGGTCGCGAAGCTGCGCGAGGAGCCGCAGCACTACGCGCTCCTCGAAGAACTCGGCACCAAGCCGCGCACCACCTATCTCGCCAAGGTCCGCAACCCGAATCCGGCGCTGGAAGGGGAGCGGTCGTGAGTAGTGCTGCCGCGCTCCTGCCGCCCGGCGCTTCCTACGCCTCGGTCACCCGCACCATCGCCGACCCGGTGCTCGAGCGCCCGGCCGGGCGCGGCTGGTGGATCGCCTTCCTCGCTGGCCTCGCCCTCACCGCCCTGATGCTCGCGGTCCTGTTCTGGCTGTTCTTCGAAGGGATCGGCATCTTCGGCAACAATACCAGCGTCGTCTGGGCCTTCCCGATCGCGAACTACGTCTGGTGGATCGGCATCGGCAATGCGGGGACGCTGATCTCCTGCATGCTGCTCCTCACCCGCCAGAAATGGCGCTCCTCGGTGAACCGCTTCGCCGAGGCGATGACGCTCTTCGCCGCCGCCATCGCCGGCCTCTTCCCCATCCTCCATCTCGGCCGGCCGTACTACGCCTACTGGCTGGCGCCCTATCCCAACACGATGGGCGCCTGGCCGCAGTGGAAGAGCCCGCTCGTTTGGGACTTCTTCGCGATCCTCTCCTACCTGATCTTCTCGGCCCTCTTCTGGTACACGGGCGCGATCCCCGACTTCGCGACGCTCCGCGACCGGGCGACGACGCGCCGGGCGCAGGTGTTCTACGGGGTCCTCGCGCTCGGCTGGCGGGGCTCCGCCCGCCACTGGCGGCGCTACGACAGCTTCTACCGCACCATGGCGGCGCTCGGCGTGCCGCTGGTCTGCTCGGTGCACAGCGTCGTCGGCATGGATTTCGCGGCGGGCGCGATGCCCGGCTGGGCGGAGTCGATCTTCCCGCCCTACTTCGTCGTCGGCGCGATGTTCTCCGGCTTCGCCATGGTGGTGGTCCTCGCCGTCGCGGTGCGCGCCTACCTGCGCGATACCGGCCTCGTCACGCTGGCGCATCTCGACGCGATGGCGAAGATCCTCCTCGCCGGCTCGATCGTCATGGGCCTGTCCTACGGCACCGAGAACTACCAAGCCTGGATCCTCGGCGACGAGGCGGAGCGCACCCTTGCCGCCTTCGAGTTCACCGGCGCTTACGCGCCGCTCTACTGGCTGCAACTCGCCACCACCGTTCTCGTGCCGCAGCTCTTCTGGTGGCCGGCCGCGCGGCGGAGCGTGCCGGCGTTGCTCCTCGTCGCCGTCGCGATCAATGTCGGGATGTATCTCGAACGCATCCTCCTGATCATCAACACGCTGTCGCGCTCGCATCTGCCGTCGATGTGGCGCACCTACGCCCCGACCGTCTGGGACTGGCTGCTGCTCCTCGGCTCGCTCGGCTTCTTCGTCCTCCTGTTCGCCTGCTTCCTGCGCCTCATGCCATCGGTCTCGATGCACGAGATGCGCCAGCTCGTCGCCGAAGGGGATGCGCGATGAGCGAGCGCCTCCTCGCCGAGTTCGCCTCGCCGGAGAAGCTCGTGGCGGCGGCGCGCCAGACGCGAGAAGCCTCGACGTTCCGCGTGGTCGACGCCTATTCGCCCTTCGCGGTGGAGGGTCTCGGCGAGGAGATCGAGGACGTCGGCCCGATCCGCATCCGCCGCCCGATGCTCGCGGGGGGCATCGCCGGCGCGCTCCTCGGCATCGTCCTGCAATGGTATTCGGCGACGGAAATCCTGCGCGTGCCGGCGGGCGGGCGCTCGCTCGCGAGCTGGCCGGACTTCCTGTTCGCGACCTTCGAGCTCACCGTCTTCGGCGCGGCGGTCGCCGGCTTCGTGTCGCTTCTCGCCGGCTGCGGCCTGCCGCGCCTCCATCACCCGTTGTTCGAGCTGCCCGGCTTCGAGCGCGCGACGCAGGACCGCTTCTTCCTCGAAGTCGAGGCGGCGGGGGAGGCGGATTCCGCCGCGGCGCGCACCTGGCTCAGCGGCCTCGGCGCCCTGTCTGTCGCATCGGTGCCGCGATGAGAGGCGCGGCGCTGCTGCTCCTCGCGCTCGCCGGCTGCTCGGGCCAGGAGATGGCCGACCAGCCGTCGCTGAAGCGGGACGAGGCGAACGCCATCTGGGGCACGGCGAGCGCGACGCGGCCGCTGCCGGAGGGCGTCGTCCTGCGCGGCACGAAGGCGCGGCTGGCGGCGGTCGCCACGCCGCCGCCGGTGACGGCTGAGCTGATGGCGCTCGGTCAACGCCGCTTTGCGGAAATCTGCGCGCCCTGCCACGGGCTTGCCGGCGACGGCGACGGCATCGTGGTCGAGCGCGGCTTCTCGCCCCCGCCTTCCTATCACTCGGCCCGCCTGCGCGCCGCCGACGCGAAGCACTTCGTCGACGTGATCGGCAACGGCTACGGCGCGATGTACAGCTACGGCGACCGCGTGCCGCCGGAGGAGCGCTGGGCGATCACCGCCTATATCCGCGCCCTGCAGCTTTCGCGCCAAGCGACGCTGGCGGATGCGCCGGAAGCCGCGGAGCGCATCCGGTGAGCCGCCGCCTCGCCCTCGACCGACGCTGGCTCGGCCTCCTCGCCGCCGGGCTGCTGCTCCTTATCGCGATCTTCGACGCGCACGCCGCAGCGCGGGGCCTCCTTGCCGGCTTCCTCCTGCTCGTCGCCGTGCCGGCGGGGTCGATGCTGCTCTTCCTCATCCACCGCCTGACGGGCGGGCGCTGGGGCGCGGCGCTCGAACCCGTGCTCCGACCGGCGGCGGCGCTGCTTCCGGCCGTCGCGCTTCTGATGGTGCCGGTCCTGCTGCTGCCGCACCTCGTCTATCCTTGGGCGGCCGATCCCTCGACCATCCGCCACGCCGACGTCGCCGCGCTCTACTTCAACGCCCCGAGCTTCGCGCTGCGTAGCGTCGCTGCGTTGGGCGTGTGGGGCTTCTTCGCCAGTCTCGTAGCCTTCCGGCCGGCGCGGCTGACGGTGCCGCTCGCCGGCGTCGGCCTCGCCCTGTTCGGCCTGACGGTGAGCTTCGCGGCCGTCGACTTCGTGATCGCGCTCGACCCGCGCTTCAAGTCGACCGCCTTCGCCATGAGCCTGTCGGTCTCCTTCCTCCTCGCCGGCGCGGGCTTCGCGGCGGCGACCGGTGCGCCGAGCCAAGCGCGGGCCGACCTCGCCAAGCTCCTCGCGGCCCTCGCGCTCGGCCTTCTCTATCTCGACCTCATGCAGTTCCTCGTCGCCTATGACGGCAACCTGCCGGATCAGGCCGCCTGGTACCTTCGCCGCGCGACGCCGCTCGGAGTCGCGACGCTCGGCCTCGCCTCCATCGGTGCGGTCGCCGCGCCCTTCCTCGCGGTGATGCGGTCGGGCTGGCGCGGCTCGGCCGCTATCCAGCGCGCGGTCGGCTTCGCCGTCCTCGCCGGCACCGCGCTCCGCACCCTCTGGTGGACGGTGCCGGAACTGGCACCGTCGCCGCTGTTCTGGCTCGCCGTCGCGCTGACGCCGCTCGTCGTCGCCGGCCTCGCCGCGTGGATCGCCTTCGCCATGAATCGGGGCGTCGGAGTGGAGCGGAGGGTCGCGCATGGCGCGTGAGGCGACCCTCGGACTCCGCCGCCTGCGTTCTTTCCTCGCCGCGCCGTTCCGCGCCATGCGCCGCCTTTGGCGCGCCGAGCGGCCGGACGAGGACCATGTGGAGCCGCCCGACGTCGCGGTCGGACGGGTGGTCGCGATCCTCCTCGGCTGGGGCGTCTTCGTTGCCGCGGCGCTCGCCGGCTTCGGCTGGTTCACCTTGAGCCAGGTCGATATCCGCTCGCCCGCCGAGCGCGTCGGCATCCTGCCGGCTCCGCGGCTGCAGGTCGACCCCGCCGCCGACTACGACCGCCTGACCGCGATGCAGCGCAAGCGCCTCGCGGACTATGCCTGGGCGGACCGCGCAAAGGGCACCGTCGAGATTCCGGTCGATCGGGCGATGGCGATCCTCGTCGGGCGCGGCGAGCGGGCCTTCGCGCCGCTGGCGCCCCCGCCATCGGCTCCGGACGCCCGCGCGCAGGCCGTCGACGCTGCGACGAAGGCGGGGGCGGCACGATGATCCGGCCGCTTCTCTTCGCTCTTGCGCTCATCGCCGCACCTGCCGCGAACGCCGCGCTCGCGCCGAAGGACCTCGGCGAAGTCGCGCTGGCGCCGGCCGCCGGGGCGCGGCTGCCGCTGGATGCGAAAGTCGCGGAGGACGGGCACGAAACCACGCTCGGCCGTGTCCTCGCGCGCCATCCGGCTTCCGTGTTCCTCTTCGCCGACTACACCTGCGCCAGCGTCTGCGGTGCGGAGCTCGCCATCGCCGCCGCCTCGCTCGCCGATCCGAAGCTCGCCGATCTCCGCGCCGGGCTGGTGGTCGTCGGCCTCGACCCGAAGGACGGCCCGGATGCCGCCCGCCGCATGCGGGACGCCGCGCTCGGGGAGCAGGCGGCCGGGGCGAGCTTCCTCACCGCGGAACAGGCCACTGTCGACACGCTGACGGAGGCCGGCGGCTACCACTACCGCTACGATCCGGCGACCGACCAGTTCGCCCATCCGGCCGCCGTGCTGGCGGTGGCAGAGGACGGGCGGATCGGGCGGGCGCTCGCCGGCCTGTCGCTGATGCCCGCGACGCTGCGGCCCGCGCTGGTGGAAGCGGGCGAGGGACGCGTCGGCGGCCTCGTGGAGCGCGTCGTCCTGCGCTGCTACGGCTTCGACCCCGCGACCGGCCTCTACACGGCCGACGCCAAGCTCTGGCTGCGGCTCGCCGGCGGCCTGACCGTCCTGAGCCTCTGCCTCGCCATCCTCGCCCTGTCCCGGCGGAGCCGAACGACATGAGCGGCGCCGGCGAGTCGATCTTCTGGCTGCCGGCCGCGACAGCGCAGGGGCGCGGCGTCGACGTCCTGTTCCTGGCGCTCCTCGCCTTGTCGGGGATCATCTTCCTTGTCGTCCTCGTGCTCCTCGTCACTTTCGCCACCCGGTATCGGCACGGCTCGAACGCGCCGCGCGGCGAACTGCCCTCGCTCGCCCGGCGCGAGTTCGAGATCGGCTGGACGGCGGCGACCTTCTTCCTGTTCGTCTTCCTGTTCTGGTGGGCGGGCTCGTCGGAGCTCGCCGGCTACAGCCCGCCGCAGGAGGCAATGGAGATCCACGTCACCGCCAAGCAGTGGATGTTCAAGACGCAGCACCCTTCCGGCCCGCGCGAGATCGACGCCCTGCACGTGCCGGTCGATACGCCGGTCAGGCTGGTGATGACCTCCGAGGACGTGATCCATTCCTTCTGGGTGCCGGCCTTCCGCCTGAAGCGCGACATCATCCCCGGCCGGCTGACGCAGATCTGGTTCCAGGCCGACCGGACGGGAAGCTTCCACCTGTTCTGCGCCGAGCTCTGCGGCACCGACCATTCGGAGATGACCGGCACGGTGACGGTGATGAGCCAGGGCGACTATGCCGAATGGATTCGCGCCCAACCGCAGGGCGACGATCTCGGCGAGGAGGGGCGGAAGCTCTTCGTCTCCCTTGGCTGTGCCGGCTGCCATGCCGGCAGCGCCGCCGTGAAGGCACCCGGCCTCGACGGCATCTGGGGCCGCGAGGTGCCGCTCGCCAACGGCAGCCGCGTGATGGTGGACGAGCGCTACGTCCGCGATTCGATCCTGCAGCCGCGCCGCGAGGTGGCGGCCGGCTTCGAGCCGATCATGCCGAGCTTCGCGGGCGTCGTCTCGGAGGACGAACTGACGCGGCTCGTCAGCTATATCCGCCTCGCCGGGACATCGAACGACATCGGGGGGACCGCTTCGCAATGACCGACGCGACCGCCTTCCATCCGGCCTCGCGCCGGGGACCCCTCGGCGAAGCGCGACCGGGCGAGAGCTATCTCTCGGCAGGGCAGACGCTCCGCTCCTGGCTGCTGACGCAGGACCACAAGCGCATCGCGCTCCTCTATTTCGGCGCGATCACCTTCTTCTTCTTCGTCGGCGGGGCCGCGGCGACGCTGATGCGGCTGGAACTGATCTCGCCGGAAGGCCGCTTCTTCTCCAACGACAGCTACAACCGCCTGTTCACGCTGCACGGCGTGGTGATGGTCTGGTTCTTCCTCGTGCCCTCGATCCCGACCACCTTCGGCAATTTCCTCCTGCCCCTGATGATCGGAGCGAAGGACCTCGCCTTCCCGAAGCTGAACCTCTTCTCCTGGTACCTCAACATCCTCGGCGGCCTGTTCGTGCTCGCCTGCCTGATCCTTGGGGGCGTCGACACCGGCTGGACCTTCTACGCGCCGTTCTCGTCGCTGTTCTCGAACGGCTACGTGGTGCTGGCCGCGATGGCGGTGTTCATGTCGGGCTTCTCGACCATCGCGACCGGGGTGAACTTCATCGTCACCGTCCACGTGCTCCGCGCGCCCGGCATGACCTGGATGCGCCTGCCGCTCTTCGTCTGGACGATGTACGCGACCTCGCTCGTCATCGTGCTCGCGACCCCGGTCCTCGCGATCGCGCTGCTTCTGATCATGGCCGAGCGGCTGTTCGGGCTGCCGATCTTCGATCCGGCGAACGGCGGCGACCCGGTGCTGTTCCAGCACCTCTTCTGGTTCTACAGCCATCCGGCCGTCTACATCATGATCCTGCCGGCCTTCGGGGTGATCTCCGAGCTGATCTCCTGCTTCGCCCGCCGGCGCGTCTTCGGCTACACTGCGATGGTCTACGCCATCCTCTCCATCGCCGTCGTCGGCTTCTTCGTCTGGGGCCACCACATGTTCGTCGCCGGCATGTCGCCGGTGGCGGCGATCGTCTTCTCGTTCCTCTCCTTCGTGGTCGCGGTTCCGAGCGCCATCAAGGTGTTCAACTGGACCTTCACGCTCTACCGGGGCCAGGTCTATTTCGAGGCGCCGATGCTCTACGCGCTCGGCTTCATCGGCCTCTTCGTCATCGGCGGCCTGTCGGGCCTCTTCACCGCCTCGCTGCCGATCGACGTCCACGTCACCGACAGTTACTTCGTCGTCGCCCACTTCCACTACATCATGGTCGGCGGGGCGGTGTCGGCCTTCTTCGGGGCGCTGCACTTCTGGTGGCCGAAGATCACGGGCCGCATGGCGCCGGACGGCTGGGCGCGCTTCTCCGCGATCCTCATGTATTTCGGCTTCAACTTCACCTTCTTCCCGCAGTTCCTGATGGGCTATCTCGGGATGAACCGGCGCTACCACCACTACGCGCCGGAGTTCCAGATCTACCACGTCACCTCGTCGGCGGGCGCGGCGGTGCTGGCGGCGGCCTATCTCCTGCCGATGTTCTATCTCACCTGGTCGCTGCGCTACGGGCAGCGCGCCGAGCCGAACCCCTGGGGTGCGACGGGGCTCGAATGGCAGACTTCCTCGCCGCCGCCGAAGGAGAATTTCGAGCGCCAGCCGATCGTGCGGGAAAAGGCCTACGTCTATCACCCGGAGGAGACCGCGCCGCTGCAGGAGGCGCCGGACCGCCGCAGCCCGCACCGGCCGCAGGGGCTCGGCTCGTGACCGCCGAGGCCGCCCGCGCCGGCCCGAACGAGCCGTTCGAGACTTATCGCCTCCAGCGCTTCTCGGCCGTCTTCGGCATGTGGACGTTCCTGGCGAGCGAGATGCTGTTCTTCGGCGGCCTCTTCCTCGCCTTCGCGATCTATCGCTTCACCCACGCGCCCGAGATGGCGGCGGTGGCGCGCGAGACCAACCTCGTCTACGGCACCGTCAACGCCGCGATCCTTCACGTCTCCAGCGTCGCGATGGCGCTGGCGGAAAAGGCGGGCGAGCGCGGCCTGCGGGACCGGGCGGCCGGGCTCCTCGCGCTCACCGCCGCGCTTGGCCTCGCCTTCCTGGCGGTGAAGGGCTTCGAATATGCCGAGGACCTCGACAGGCACCTGTTGCCCGGACCGGACTTCGCGCTCGGCCGGGGGCCGGCGCAACTGTTCTGGGGCTTCTACTGGGCGATGACCGGCATCCACGCCATCCACCTGACGATCGGGATCGCGGCGGTGGCGCTCTTCGCCTGGCGGGTCAGGCGGGATGCGTTTCCCTTCCGGCCGAGCGCCGGCCTCGCGGCGCTCGGCCTCTACTGGCACCTGATCGACGTCGTCTGGATCGTGCTCTACCCGATGCTCTATCTCGGCGGCCGGTCGTGAGCCGCGGAGGCGAGGACTCATCCTTCTGGACGGGCGAGCTTCTGGTCGGTGCCGGCCTGTTCGTGCTGCTCGGCGCGGCCTTCGCCGCGGCCCATCTGCCGCTCGGCGCCGCGCAGACGCCGCTGATCGCCGCGTTCGTCACGCTCGAAGCGCTTCTCGTCGGCGTCTTCTCGATGAAGCTCCGGCGCGCCCCGGCGCTGGTGCTTCTCGCCGCGATGGCCGGACTCGTCTTCGTCGCGGCGCTCTTCACGATGACGCTGACCGACTATCCGTTCCGGCAGGCGGGCGAGCGCGGGCGGACGTTTCCGGACGCGGAAAAGCCGGACGCGCCGCCCACCGCCGGCTCCGGCCTGCCGGATCGTTGAGGGCGGCGCACGAAAAAGCCCGCCGAAAGGTCCGGCGGGCTTGGGATCGACTTCGGTTCGACGACCGGTTCTCAGTGCAGGTAGCCGAGGAACCAGATGATCAGGATCACCGGCAGCGGGATGCCGATCAGCCACAACAATCCGCCTTTGAGCATGGCGCCTACTCCTTACAGGGCAGCGGGATTTCGCTGCCTGAAGAACGATCGGCATGGGCGGACGTTCCTTCGCCGCCCGGGGCGTCGGGCCGATAGGCGAGCACGAAGGCTACCACCTTTTCCGCCGGCATCTCGCACGGCTTCAGCAGCGGGCGCCCATCGGCGAGACGGTAGAGGTTGGCGCTGATCCGGTCGGTGCCGCCGAGCTCCTCGGCGAAGAGCCAGCGGCGCCGGCCGTCCGGCGACGCGTTGAGCGTCACGCCGTAGCGCCGCCCCTCGAACGTGCCCTCGCCGTGGCCGGGCGGCAGGGCGGCGAGCCGCTCGAGGAAGGCCACCATCTCCCGCGAAGGGTTCGGCCTCAACGGCCGACGAAGTCCTCGCGCATCGGCGTGAAGACGTCGACGAGGACGCCCGCCTCCAATGCCGTGACGCCGTGCACGGCGTCGGGTGGCACGAGGAAGCTGTCGCCGGGGCCGAGCCGCTCCGTGCGGCCGGAAATCGTAACGTCGAAGCGCCCGCTCTCCACCAGCGAGCATTGGACGTGAGGGTGGCTGTGCGCAGGGCCGACGGCCCCCGCCTCGAACCGCACCCGCACCATCATGGCGCGCTCGCCATAGGTCAGGATCTTTCGCGCCACCCCCTCACCGGTCGGCTCCCAGGCGAGATCCGCGTCGCGCGCGAAGGGCTCGTCGTGTCGCTGCATGGTTCTACCTCCTCCCACCCGAACCGGCCGCGGCCGCGTCCGGTTGCAACTCCATCCCACCGCCGGCTTCCCAGACGATCTCCTGCGCCGCGATCAGCCGGCGATAGGCGCCGCCGTCGCGCCTCATCAGCGCGGCGTGGCTGCCGGTCTCGGCGATCCGCCCGTCCGCGATCACCGCGATGCGGGTCGCGTGGCGGATGGTCGACAGGCGGTGCGCGATGACCAGCGTGGTGCGCCCTTCCGACAACTCGGCGAGCGAGCGCTGGATCATGCGCTCGGTCTCGGTGTCGAGCGCCGAGGTCGCCTCGTCGAGGATCAGGACGGCCGGGTCCTTCAGGAACATCCGGGCGATCGACAGGCGCTGCTTCTGCCCGCCGGAGAGTTTCACGCCCCGCTCGCCGACCACCGTGTCGAGCCCCTGCGGCAGCGCGGCGACCGTGTCCTCGAGATGCGCGCGGCGGAGCGCCTCGACGATCTCGGCTTCCGAAGCGTCGAGGCGGCCGTAGGCGATGTTCTCGCGCACCGTGCCGCCGAACAGGAACACGTCCTGGCTGACGACGCCGATATGGCGGCGCATCTCGGCGAGCCGCATCCGCCGGACATCCGTGCCGTCGATCAGGATCGCGCCGCCGGAGGCGTCGTAGAAGCGCGGCACCAGCGACAGGAGCGTCGTCTTGCCCGCGCCCGACGGGCCGACGAAGGCGACGGTCTCGCCAGGCTCGATGGCGAGATCGACGCCGTTCAGCACCGGGCGGCCCGTCCGGTAGCCGAAGCGGACGTTTCGGAACTCGATCGCGCCGCGGAGCGCCGGCACGGCGACCGCGTCCGGCGCGTCGGCGATGTCCGGCTCGACCGCCAGGAAGTCGAGATAGCGGCGGAAGCCGGCGATGCCCTTCGGATAGGTTTCCAGCACCGCCGCGATCTTCTCGACCGGGCGGAAGAAGACGTTGACGAGGAGGAGGAAGCCGACGAAGCCGCCGGTGGAAAGGTCGCCGCGCATCACGAACCAGGTGCCGGCCAGCATCACCACCACCTGCGTCAGGCGCATCGACAGGTAGTTCAGTCCCTGGCTCCAGGCCATGATCCGGTAGGCGTCGAGCTTCGTCGCCCGGTAGCCGCGGTTGCTCGCGTCGAACAGCGCGCGCTCGTGGTCCTCGTTGGCGAAGCTCTTCACCACCCGGATGCCGCCGACATTCTCCTCGATCCGGGCGTTGAAGTCGCCGACCCGGCCGTAGATCGCCTGCCAGGTCTTCGTCATGCGGTTGCCGTAGCGCGCCGTCAGCCAGGTGCCGACCGGCACGATCACCGCGGTGATCAGCGCCAGCTCGGTATGGACGCTCAGCATCAGCGCGAAGGCGCCGAGAAAGGTCATCACCGCGATGAACAGGTCCTCCGGCCCGTGATGCGCGACCTCGCCGATCTCTTCGAGATCCTTGGTCAGCCGCCCGACGAGGTGGCCGGTCTTCTGCTCGTCGAAGAAGCCGAAGGAGAGCTTCTGCAGGTGGTCGAAGGCGCGCCGGCGCATCTCGGTCTCGATGTTGATGCCGAGCATGTGACCCCAATAGGTCACGACGGCCATCAGGCCGGTGTTGAGGACGTAGATTGCGAGGAGGCCGAGCGAGGCGAGGACGATCAGCCCCCAGTCGCCGCCGGGGAGGAGCCGGTCGATGAACAGCTTCACTGCGATCGGGAAGCCGAGTTCGAGGACGCCGCCGACCACCGCGCAGCCGAAGTCGACGAGGAACAGGCCGCGCCAGGGCGCGTAGTAGGAGAAGAAGCGGGCGAGCATGCGGACTTGCCTTTGCGGGGAGTGCCCCGGCCCGTCAACCGGCGGGGGTTTCTACCAGTAGCCGCCGTAGCGGCCGACCCCGATGCCGAAGCCGCCGTCGAAGGCGCGGTCGCCGTAGAGGCGGGCGCGCCGGTCGGCGTTCCGGTCGAGGTCGAGGCGTTGCAGGCATTCGGCGAACGCGGCGGTGCGCGGCCGGAAGCCGTAGCTCCGGCAGGTCGTTTCGTCGGCGGCACGCCGCTCGGCGGGGCTCATCGAGACGCAGCCGGCCAGAAGCAGCGACGAGGCGATGGCGAGAAGGACGGATCTGCGCATCGGATTCCCTGCGGATGGGAGGAGTGCCGAAGGCTTAGATAGGAAGCCCCCGACCTTTAGCCCGCGATCGGCGGCGCGTCCGGGCCGGACGCGCCGCGCCTTCCGTCACCAGCGGATCGTCGCCTTGCCGGTGATGCGGCGGCCTTCGGCGTAGAAGCAGCCGAAGGTGCGGTTGCCGCAGGAGGCGACGTAGTCCTTGTCGAAAAGGTTCGAGGCGTTCACCGCGACCTCGTACTTGTCCCTTTTGTAGGAAAGCACCGCGTCGACCACGGTCGCGTCGTCGACCTTGAAGGTGTTGGCGTCGTCGCCGAAGCTTGCGCCGATGTAGCGCACGCCGAGGCCCGCCCCGAGCCCGTCGAAGATCGACTCGTTGCGGATCGTGTAGTCGGCCCAGGCCGAGAAGGTGTTGTGCGGCACCGTGGTGACGAGGTTGCCCTCGAAGCCGCCGACCTCGTCGGGCAGATCCTCGGTGATCTTCAGGTCGAGATAGGTATAGGCGAGCCGCATGTTGAGGTTGTCGGTGACGCTGGCGACGCCCTCCAGCTCGAAGCCGCGCGAGCGCACCCGGCCCGTCTGCTCGACCAGCGAGCGGCTGGTCGCCGCGTCGAAGCCGAAGCGGATGGCGTTGTCCTGCCGGATGTCGAAGACGGAGGCCGTCACGGTCGCGTCCCAGCCGGGCGGCTGGTACTTCACGCCCGCCTCGTAGAGCCGCCCTTCCTCCGGTTCGAACAGGCCGTTCGTGGTGCTGACGTCGAGCGGCGGCAGGAAGCTTTCCGAATAGGTGACGTAGGGCGCGATGCCGTTGTCGAAGTTGTAGATCGCGCCGACGCGGCCGGTGAAGGCGTCCGAATTCTTCTCGGCGTCGACCGCGGTCAGGAAGTCGCTGTCGGGCCGCGAGAGTTCGGTCTTCGCCCAGTCGTAGCGGCCGCTGAGCGTCACCGACAGCCGGTCGAGCTTGATCTGGTCCTGCAGGTAGAGACCCGTCTGGTCCTGGGTGACGTCGTTGTCGTAGTAGACGCCGCCGAAGGTCACCGGGCTGCCGTAGGCCGGATCGAACACGTCGAGCGGCGCTGCATTGTAGATGTCGACGTAGTCCGAATAGCCGGTCCAGCGATAGTCGACGCCGCCGAGCACCGTGTGCTTCAGGATGCCGGTGTCGAACTCGGCCTGCGCTTGGTTGTCGACCGAGACGGTGTCGAGGTCGGTCGAGCCGGTGCCGGCGCCCCGGAACAGGAGACCGGCCGCCTCGTCGGCCCAGCCCGAGCCGTAGAGGCTCGCCTCGTCGTGGTCGAGGAAGGAGTAGCGTGCGTTCTGGCGAACCGTGAAGACCTCGTTGAAGCGGTGCTCGAACTGATAGCCGACGCCGCCGAGATCCGTGTCGTAGTCGTTGAAGTCGGGCTCGCCGATGAAGCGGCTCCGGCTGATCTTCCGGCCGTTGCTGTCGAATACGCTGCCGCTGGCCGGCAGGAACTGCAGGCTGAAGCCGGCGCGGTCGCGTTGGTAGTTTCCCTGCACCGTCAGCGAGGTGTCGGCGTCGGGTTCCCACTTGATCGCCGGCGCGATGAACAGCCGGTCGTCCTTGACGAAATCGACCTGGTTCTCGGACGAGCGGGCGACGCCGGTCAGCCGGTAACCCCACGGGCTGTCCTTGCCGAGCGGCCCCGAAATGTCGAAGCGGCCTTCGATCTGCCCGAAGCTGCCGCCGACCACCTCGACCTCGCGGTAGGGAGCGATCGTCGGCTTCTTCGTGACGTAGTTGATCAGGCCGCCCGGGCCGTTCTGGCCGTAGAGCACCGAGGAGGGGCCCTTCAGGATCTCGATCCGCTCCGCGCCGTAGGGGTCGAGGCCGAGAAAGTTGATCACGGACGACGAAGGCAGGCGCAGCCCGTCGAGGAAAGTCGAGTTGGCGGTGGCGTCGAAGCCGCGGATGCGGAAACCGCCGAAGCGCGTGTCGGCGCCGCCCGTATACTCCGAGGTGACGCCCGCGGTGTAGCGGGTCGCGGCGCGGATCGTGCGGAGTTCCTGCCGCTCGATCTGCTCGTCGGTGACGACGGTGACCGACTGCGGCGTCTCGTTCAGCGGGGTATTGGTCTTGGTCGCGCCGCCGCTGCGCCTGGCGACGAAGCCCTTCTGCTCGTTGGTCTGGCCCGCTCCGGTGTCGCCCGACGCCGGTCGGCTGCCCGTCCGCCCGTCGGCGTCGGTCTGGACGGTGACCGTGTCGAGATCGATCACGTCCTGCGCGCGCGACGGGGCCGGAAACCATGCGGCCGAGGTGGCGAGAGCCGCGGCGGCCAGGATCGTGAGCGGCCGTTTGCGCCCTTGCGCGGATACGGTCTGGATCGTGGTCACCGGTTGCTCTCCATTTCCATGCGTTAAGTTGACTTCTTTAATCATGTTAAGCGGCATGGAAAGGCCCGAGACGGCACCCCGGCAGCATGGCGGCGGCAATGTGGCAGCAGCGACACGCTCCCCTTCGGCAAAAGCTGGCGACCAGGGGTTTTTGCTGTCCCGGGCGGTACGCAGCGGGGATAGGATAGGAGTGGTTCGAGATCGAACGGTGCGAGCGCTGCTCAAGCACCGCTTCGGCGGACCGCCAGCCATGTCCGGTAGGCGAACAGGAGCGCCGGCATGGCGACGACCTGCTCCGGCGGCGCGTGAAAGGCCGCACGACTCGGGCGTAGCAGAACGATCGCGGCGCTCGGAAGGAAGGCCTGATCCGGCACGAAGGCCGCGAGCGGATCGCGCCACGCCCGCCCGAGCAGCGATGCGGCGACGGTACGGGCCCGCTTCGATGGAACGGCGAACCGGCTCGGGGTGGGAACGCATCGCGAGGTTGGGAAAGCGTTGGGGAAACGCCATCCGAACGTCAGCGCGCCTGACCTCGCGCGTCACCCGCCACATCGTCCGAATCCAGCAAATCCAAGTCAGATAAAGCGATGGACCTGAATTCCCGGTACATCGCACAGGTACCCAATCGGCTATGCACGCCGAAGCAATCGGCCGCCAACTGATTGCAAAAACTAGATATTTGAAGGTGGTATGAGGTTGGTGGAGCCAAGCGGGATCGAACCGCTGACCTCTACAATGCCATTGTAGCGCTCTCCCAGCTGAGCTATGGCCCCGACCTTGTCGCAAGGACGATCCGCAAGGGACCGTTCTCGTCGCGGGGCCGAACGCCTGGGAAGGCTCGGCTTCTCCCGCTGCGGGCGTCTCTTAGCGAAGCGCCCCCGCGATGGCAAGCCGCAAAAACGCGGCGTTTTGCGAAGCCGGCGCTCCTGTCGCGCCGGCGCTCCCCGCATCAGTCCTCGTCGTCTTCGCGCGAGCCGATGATGTCGGTCATGTCGTCGTCTTCGTCCTCGTCCTCCTCGAGGAACGTGTCGTCGTCGCCTTCGTCGACGTCCGCCTCGTCGTCGTCGACATCCACGTCCGCGTCGTTCTTGGCGGAGGTGTCCTCGTCGTCCTCGACATCCGAAAGCGAAACGGTCTCCGCCGCCTCCTCGTCGGCGGTCTCCACGACCTCCGTCTCGGCCTCTTCGTCCTCCTCGCGGGGCGCGCTCCGGCCACCGCCGCTGCCGCCGCCGCGCGAGGGAGAAGCGCTCGCCTCGAAGAACGACAGCGGGTAGGACGTGCCGGTATAGGGCGAGACGATCGGATCCTTGTTCAGGTCGTAGAACTTCCGGCCCGTTTCGGGGCAGATGCGCTTGGTGCCGAGCTCGGATTTGCTCATTCTGGCCTCGTGCGGGGTCGTCTTGCCCGTTCGGCTGAGGCGCCGGACGGGAGCGCGGATGGGGCGCCGCTGTTGAATTCGGGCAGGTCCCATAGGGCCTAGCACCCGGCTTGTCAAAGCGGCGGGAGGCAAGCTTCGCCGCCCTGGATGACGCGGGCCCCGCGCTCTGCTAACCCGTCGCGCGCCCGGGGTCGCGCGAGCGCTCCGGCAGGTGGTCGAGCGGTCCGGGAGTTCAGACGACGATGGCGCATGGAAACGCTGGGCTCCGGCCGATGCGCGCGGCGAAGGGCGGGGCCCTCACCGGCCGGGCGCGGGTGCCGGGCGACAAGTCGATCTCGCACCGCGCCTTCCTGTTCGGCGGGCTGGCCAGCGGCCGCACCCGCGTGTCGGGCCTCCTCGAAGGCGAGGACGTGCTCGCGACCGGCCGGGCGATGCGGGCGATGGGCGCCCGGATCGAGCGCGAAGGGACAAGCTGGATCGTCGACGGCGTCGGGAACGGCTGCCTGCTGGAGCCCGATGCGCCGCTCGACTTCGGCAATGCGGGCACGGGCGCGCGCCTCACCATGGGCCTCGTCGGCCCTTACGATTTCGGCGCGACCTTCGTCGGCGACGCCTCGCTGTCGCGCCGGCCGATGGGCCGGGTGCTCGATCCCTTGCGGCAAATGGGCGTCCAAGTGGCGGCGCGCACCGGCGACCGCCTGCCGCTCACCGTGCGCGGACCGCGCGTCGCCGCCCCCATCGAATACCGCGTGCCGATGGCATCGGCGCAGGTGAAGTCGGCGGTGCTCCTCGCCGGCTTGAACGCGCCGGGCGTCACTACGGTGGTCGAAGCGGTGATGACGCGCGACCACACCGAGAAGATGCTGGAAGGCTTCGGCGCGACGGTCGCGGTGGAAACGGATGCCGCCGGCGTGCGCACCATCCGCGTCGAAGGGCAGGGGACGCTGCGCGGCGTCGCGGACTTCACGGTGCCGGGCGATCCGTCCTCGGCGGCCTTCCTCGTGGTGGCGGCGCTGGTCGCGCCCGGCTCGGACGTCGTGGTCGAGAACGTCCTGATGAACCCGACGCGCACAGGGCTCCTGCGGACCCTCGAGGAGATGGGCGCGCGGATCGAGATCCTGAACCGGAGGCTGTCGGGCGGCGAGGACGTCGCCGATCTCCATGTCCGCCATTCCGAACTGCGCGGCGTCGCCGTCCCGCCGGAGCGCGCGCCGTCCATGATCGACGAATATCCGGTGCTGGCGGTCGCGGCGAGCTTCGCCGAGGGGCGGACGCTGATGCAGGGGCTCGAAGAGCTGCGCGTCAAGGAAAGCGACCGCCTCGCCGCCGTCGCCGCGGGCCTCCTCGCCAACGGCGTTTCGCACGAGGAAGGGCAAGACTCGCTCCTCGTCACCGGTCGGCCGGACGGGAAGGGGATCGGCGGCGGCACGGTCGCGACGCATCTCGACCACCGCATCGCGATGAGCTTCCTCGTCATGGGCCTCGCAGCGGAAAAGCCGATCGCGGTGGACGACGCCACCATGATCGCGACGAGCTTCCCGGAATTCGTCTCGCTGATGACCGGCTTCGGCGCCGATCTCGCCGACCTCGAGCCCGAGGCGGCTTGAGCCGGAATCCGAGGCGATGAGCGGCGCGCTCGCGGCGCTGCTGGCGCTCCTGTTCTTCGCGCCGCTCGCCTTCGTCTACGGCCGGCGCGTCGCGGCCGGGATCGGGCGGCAAGCGCGGGCGCGCGGGCGCTCGCCGCTTGCCGTCGGCCTGCCGAAGCTCGCCGTGCCGCTCGTCCTCCTCTTCGCCATGCTCTGGCGGCTCGCCGCGCACGGCACCTCGCTGGAGCCGCGGGTCGTCGCCACCGGCTGGCGCAGCCTCGACGCCTTGCTCGCCGTCGTCGACATGGTCGGCGGCGCCGCGGCGATCCTGTTCTTCCTGACGATCCCCTTCGCCATGGGCCGCGTCTTCGGCGTCGCGGCCGCAGCGTTCGGGGCTTTCGGCGAAGCGGCGGGCTTGCCTGAATCGACCGGCCGGGGCAATCGGTCGTGGCGCGACATGCGTGACAGTTTCAGGGAAGAGAGCAGCGTCATGGCGCAAAGGTTCACGGTCGCCATCGACGGGCCGGCGGCGGCCGGCAAGGGCACGCTCGCGAAACTCATCGCGGCGCATTACGGCCTGCCGCATCTCGATACCGGCCTGCTCTACCGGGCGGTCGGCCGGAAAGCCGCCGATCTCGGGCTCGATCTCGACGACCCGGATGCGGCCGGCGCGGTCGCCCGTTCGCTGACGCCGAGCGCCCTCGACGACGGCTCGCTTCGCGGCCGCGAGGCCGGGGAACTGGCGAGCCGCGTCGCGGTGCATCCGTCCGTCCGCTCGGCGCTGGAAACCTTCCAGCGCGACTTCGCCGGACAGCCGGCGGGGGCCGTCCTCGACGGGCGCGACATCGGCACCGTGATCGCGCCGGACGCGGAGGTAAAGATCTTCGTCACCGCCAGCCCGGAAGTTCGGGCCCGCCGCCGTACCGACGAACTCGCCGCCAAGGGCCGCGCCCCGGACTACGAACGCATCCTCGCCGAGGTGCGCGAGCGCGATCTCCGGGACGCCGGCCGGGCGACTGCGCCGCTGAAGCCGGCGGCGGACGCGCACTTGCTCGACACCAGCGAAATGGCTATAGACGCCGCGTTCCTGGCGGCCCGCGAACTGATCGACGGTTTTCTGGCGCGCCGGGGGTAGGAAGACGAGGGCGGTTCCCGGGTCGGGAGCGCGCCCTTTTCGGCTATGGCGTTTCGCCCGGCCGATCGGGAACACGAACCGCCGACGGCCGGTCCATCGCGCCGATCGGGGCCGCGCCCGGCGAGGGCGCGCCGCTCCGAGCCCGTTCCGGATGCCGGATGGGCGGACCAGTTCGAAGGCGCAACGCAACGCGAACCGGATGGCGCGCCGCTCCTCGACCGAGGAGCTTCAAGGAGAACGAATGTCAAATCTGAACCCGTCGCGCGACGATTTCGCGGCCCTGCTCGAAGCGTCCTATCAGGATCATGACGTCGCCGAAGGCGCGGTGGTCAAGGGCGTCGTCGTCGCGATCGAGAAGGACATGGCCGTCATCGACGCCGGCCTGAAGGTCGAAGGCCGCGTCGCCCTCAAGGAATTCGGCGGCCGCGGCCGCGAGGGCGAGTTGAAGGTCGGCGACACGGTGGAAGTCTATGTCGAGCGCATCGAGAACGCGCTCGGCGAGGCGGTGCTGAGCCGCGACAAGGCCCGCCGCGAGGAGTCTTGGGTCAACCTCGAGGTCAAGTTCAACGCCAACGAGAAGGTCGAGGGCACGATCTTCAACCAGGTCAAGGGCGGCTTCACCGTCGACCTCGACGGGGCCGTGGCGTTCCTGCCGCGCTCACAGGTCGACATCCGCCCGATCCGCGACGTGACGCCGCTGATGAACACGCCGCAGCCGTTCCAGATCCTGAAGATGGACAAGCGCCGCGGCAACATCGTCGTGTCGCGCCGCACGGTGCTGGAAGAGTCGCGCGCCGAGCAGCGCTCCGAGATCGTTCAGAACCTCGAAGAGGGCCAGATCGTCGACGGCGTCGTCAAGAACATCACCGACTACGGTGCGTTCGTCGACCTCGGCGGCATCGACGGCCTGCTCCACGTCACCGACATGGCGTGGCGCCGCGTCAACCATCCGACCGAGATCCTGCAGATCGGCCAGACGGTGAAGGTGCAGATCATCCGCATCAACCAGGAAACCCACCGCATCTCGCTCGGCATGAAGCAGCTCGAGGCGGATCCCTGGCAGGATATCGGCGCGAAGTTCCCGGTCGAGACCAAGGTCGTCGGGCGCGTCACCAACATCACCGACTACGGCGCCTTCGTGGAGCTGGAGCCGGGCATCGAGGGCCTCATCCACGTCTCGGAGATGTCCTGGACGAAGAAGAACGTCCATCCCGGCAAGATCCTCTCGACCACGCAGGAGGTCGAGGTGGTGGTGCTGGAAGTCGATCCGGTCAAGCGCCGCATCTCGCTCGGCCTCAAGCAGACGCTGCGCAATCCGTGGGAAGTCTTCGCCGAGAACCACCCGGTCGGCACGGTCGTCGAGGGCGAGGTCAAGAACAAGACCGAGTTCGGCCTCTTCGTCGGCCTCGACGGCGACGTCGACGGCATGGTGCACCTGTCGGACCTCGACTGGAACCGTCCGGGCGAGCAGGTCATCGACGACTTCAACAAGGGCGACGTCGTCAAGGCGCAGGTGCTCGACGTCGACGTCGAGAAGGAGCGCATCTCGCTCGGCATCAAGCAGGTCGGCACCGAAGCCGCGGCCGAAGCCGCCGGTGGTGCGGCGGGCGACCTGCGGCGCGGCGCGGCCGTCACCGGCGAAGTCACGGCGGTGAACGACGGCGGAATCGAGGTGAAGATCGTCGACACCGACTACACCGCCTTCATCCGCCGCAACGACCTCGCTCGCGACCGCGACGAGCAGCGCCCCGAGCGCTTCTCGGTCGGCCAGAAGGTCGACGCCCGCGTCACGCAGTTCGATAAGAAGACGCGTCGTCTCGGCCTGTCGATCAAGGCGCTGCAGATCGCCGAGGAGAAGGAAGCGGTCGCCCAGTACGGCTCGTCCGATTCGGGTGCCTCGCTCGGCGACATCCTCGGCGCCGCCCTCAAGGGCCGCGGCGACGACGAATAAGCCTCGCGCGTTCCGTTCGGAACGTTCGAAGCCCGCGGGGAGCGATCGCCGCGGGCTTTTTCATGTCCGCGCTCTGCAGCCGCTAAATGGTTGACGAAATGTCGCACCTTTTGCTTACTGAGCGAAAGATGGACGGAAAGTCATGGAGCCGGCTGGAGACATCATCGAGGCGATCTACGCCGCCGCAGGCCGGCAGGGCACGTGGGACGAGGCGATCCGCGCGCTCGCCGCGCATCTGCGGGCGGCGAACGGCGCGCTCTACGCCGAGAACCTGCCGGGCGACACCGGCCCGCTTTCCCTCGACGACTTCGCCGTCGAATTCGGCTACGATCGGCGCGATCTCCTCGACTATGCCGAGCACTACTGCCGTTGCAACCCGTTCAGCCTCTATGCGGAGCACATGCTCTACGGCGAGCCCGCGACGGACGACGAACTCGACGCGATGCGCATTCCCCGTTTCCGTTTCGAGGAAAGCGAGTTCTATCGCGACTGGGCGCGCCCGCAGGGCGTGCGCCATATCCTCGGACAATATGTCGAGGACGTCGACCGGCGGCGGCTAACGGTCGCCTTCTGGCGGCCGGCGGATGCAGGACCCTACGACCCGGCCGAGCGCATGATGCTCGGCGGAGCAGTGAAGCACGTGCGGCGCGCGATCGCGCTCGACGCGCGCCTGCGCCTCGCGGAGGCCGAAATCAAGGCGCTGCTCGACCGCAGCAGGCTCGCGGTCCTGACGCTCGGCCGCAACGGGCGCATCCGCCAGACCAACGCGGCGGCGGACGCGCTCCTTGCGAACGGCGCCGGCCTGCTCGCCCGCAGCGGCCGGTTGCGGACGGCCGTGCCGGCGGATCAGGCCGCGCTCGACCGGCTCGTCGCCTGCATCTTCGATCCTCGCCGGCTCGTCTGGGCCGAGAACGCCCGCCTGCCCGTCCGTCGCACCGACGGCGGGGCGCCGTTCGTGGTGCGCATCGCCGCCTGCGCGCAGGGCATCGGCCCGTTCGCGGCGGACCGGACCGCGTCGGCCGTTCTGACGGTGGAGGGGCTCGACGTGGACGGGGCGAAACTTCGCGAGCGGCTGGCGCGGCGCTTCGCCATGACACCCGCGCAGACCCGGCTCGCACTGGTCTTGCGCTCCGGCCACACCCTCGCGGCGGCGGCGGCCGAACTCGGCATCTCCTACGAGACCGCGCGCTCGCACCTGAAAGCCGTGTTTGCATGCACCGATACGCGCCGACAGGCCGAACTCGTGCTCCTCCTGCGGGAAATCGAAGACCGCTGAACGCCGACGGTCCTGATCGCTCGCCGTGTCCGCAAAGCAAAAGGCTCACCCGGACGGGTGACTTTTCCGACCTTCCGCTACGGAACTAAATAGCTGGCTAACGGAACGGAACGGGAACGAGCCGTCAGACGTGCTGGCCGCCGTTGATGTGGATTTCCGAGCCGGTGACGTAGCTCGCCTGATCGGAACACAGGAAGTAGATGATGTCCGCCACTTCGCCGGTCTTGCCGAGCCGGCGGAGCGGGATGTTCTCCACCATCTTCTCGGTGCCGGGCGACAGGATCGCGGTGTCGATCTCGCCGGGCGCGATGGCGTTGACGCGGATGCCGCTCGGGCCGAAGTCGGCCGCCATCTCGCGGGTGAGCGAGGCGAGCGCCGCCTTCGACGTGGCATAGGCCGTGCCGGCGAAGGGGTGGACGCGCCCGCCCGCGATCGAGGTGACGTTGACGATCGAGCCCTTGGCCGCCGTCAGTTCGCGCATCAGCCCGCGCGCCAGCATGATCGAGGCGAAGAAGTTCACCTGGAACACGTCGCGCCAGAGGTGCATCGAGGTCTGGATCGAGTCGAGCCGCGTGCCGCCGCTTCCCTTCGGTGAGATCGCCGCGTTGTTGACCAGCGCGTGAAGCTGCGAGCCGTTCGCCTCCAGCCGCCGGCGGATTTCGGAGATCGCGAAGCCGACGTCCTCCGGGTCCGCGAGGTCGACCTTGATGTGGTCCTCCGGGCCGGCCGGCCAGGGGCAGTCCTCGGCGAAGGCCTGCCGCGAACAGGTGATCACGCGCCAGCCCTCGCGCGAGAAGCGTTTGACGGTCGCGTGACCGATGCCGCGCGAGGCGCCCGTCAGCACCAGCGCCCTCCGCGTGTCCGTCGCCTCGCTCGGCATCGCCGCTCTCCTTCGCACCCCGCTACTCGGCCGCAACCGATGCCACGGAAAGCGCCGAGGCGAAAGCGGCGACCGGCTTGTCGCTCGCGTCCGAGGCGCGTACATTGACGCGTACATAAAGGGAGCGGGCATGAGCCACGTCAACTTCACCGAGCTTCGGGCGAACATGGCTTCGCACTTCGATCGGGTCGAAGCCGACCGGATCGAACTCGTCGTCACGCGCCAGAACCATGAACCGCTTGTCGTGATGACGCTCGCGGAGCTGGAAAGCCTGAAGGAGACACTGCATCTCCTGGGCTCGCCCGCGAATGCCGATCACTTGCGACGCTCGATCGCCTCGTTCGAGGAGGGACGCCTCGAGGAGCATGATCTCATCCAGCCATGAGGGTGATGTTCACGCCGGAAGGCTGGGCGGATTATCTGTCGTGGCAGGAAGCCGACCCCGCCGTGCTGAAGCGGATCAACGAACTGATCGCCGGCGCGCGGCGGGCGCCCTTCACCGGTATCGGCAAGCCGGAGCCGCTGCGAAGCGAACTGGCCGGCTGGTGGTCGCGGCGCATCGACCGCGAGCACCGCCTCGTCTATCGCGTGGAAGGCAAGGACGCGGCGCAGACGTTGATCGTCGCCGCGTGCCGGTTCCGCTACTCCCGATAGCCTCCGTGCCGCACCGGAATCGTCCGAAGGTTCTTCGTTCTTGATCTCCCTGCCGAACCTTCCCGTCTCCGACGTGCTGGACGAGCTGGCGCGGGCGCTGGCGGATCGCGGGGCGGCCGTGCTCGTCGCGCCGCCCGGTGCCGGCAAGACGACGCTGGTGCCGCTCCATCTTCTCGGCGCGTCCTTCGCTACGGCCAAGATCGTCCTCGTCGAGCCACGCCGGCTCGCCGCCCGCGCGGCGGCGCGGCGCATGGCCGAGCTTCTCGGCGAGGACGTCGGCGGAACGGTCGGCTGGCGCATGCGGCTCGACACGCGCGTTTCGGCGCGGACGCGGATCGAGGTGGTGACGGAGGGCGTCTTCACCCGGATGATCCTCGCCGATCCGGAGCTCACGGGCATCTCGGCGGTGATCCTCGACGAGTTCCACGAGCGCTCGCTCGACGCCGACCTGTCGCTGGCTCTGGCGCTCGACGTGCGCGGCGCGCTGCGCGAGGATTTGCGGCTCCTCGTCATGTCGGCGACGCTGGACGGCGCGCGGGTGGCGGCACTCCTCGGCGATGCGCCGGTGGTCGCCAGCCTCGGCCGCTCCTTCCCGGTCGCGGTCCGCTACCGCGAGCGGCCGGCCGCCGTCGCGGTCGAGGACGCGATGGCCGAGGCGATCCGCGGGGTGCTGGCGAGCGAGGAGGGCAGCGTCCTCGCCTTCCTGCCCGGCCAGCGGGAGATCGAACGCGCCGCGGAGCGCCTCGCATCCCTCGCCTCGCCGACCCTGGCGATCATGCCGCTCTTCGGCGCGATGGAGGGCGCCGCCCAGGACCGCGCCATCCGCCCGGCGCCGGCGGGAACGCGCAAGGTGGTGCTCGCAACCTCGATCGCCGAGACCTCGATCACCATCGACGGCGTCGGCGTGGTGGTGGATTCGGGGCTGCGCCGCGCGCCCGTCTTCGAGCCGGCGACCGGCCTGTCGCGCCTGGAAACGGTGCGCGTCAGCCAGGCGGGCGCCGACCAGCGGGCGGGCCGTGCCGGGCGCACGGGCCCGGGCGTCGCGCTGCGCCTCTGGCGCGAGGAGCAGACGGCGGCGATGGCCGCATTCGACGTGCCGGAAATCCTGTCGAGCGACCTTTCCGGCCTCGTGCTCGACTGCGCCGCCTGGGGCGTCGCCGACCCGCGCGATCTCGCCTTTCTCGACCCGCCGCCGGAAGCCGCGCTCGTTGAGGCGCGGGCGCTGCTTCGCGATCTCGGCGCGCTCGGCGAGGATGGGCGGCTGACCGGAGAGGGCGAGGCGATGCGGGCGCTGGCCCTGCCGCCGCGGCTCGCCCGCATGGTGACGGGCGCGCCGTCGGGGGCGCGTCTCACCGCGGCGCGCCTCGCCGTGCTTCTGACCGAGCGCGGCCTCGGCGGCACGGATGTCGACCTCGCCGAGCGCCTGCGCCGGTTCGAGTGGGAAACCGGGGGCCGCAACAAGCCGGCGGACGCCCTGGCGCGACGCCTCGCGGGGCCGGGCGCGGGGAACTTGCCGGAGGAGGCCGGCGCGCTGCTGGCGCTGGGCTTCCCGGATCGCGTCGCGGCGGCGCGGGGAGCGCGTGGTTCGTTCGTCCTCGCCAACGGCCGGGGCGGCACGGTCGACCCGATCTCGCCGCTGGCCGGCGAACCGTTCCTCGTGGTCGCCGAACTGCAGGGCGCCGCGCGTGCCGCGCGCATCCTCTCGGCCGCCGCCGTTTCACGTGAAACATTGGAGCGGGTCCTCGCGAGCCGCGTCGTGTCGGAAACGGCGACGGCCTTCGACGCGGCGAGCGGCGAGGTGCGGGCGCGAGTGCTGCGGCGCATCGGCCGCGCCGTGCTAGCGGAGCGTCCGGTCGCCGTGCCGGCGGGCGAGGGCGGCGCGGCGCTGGCGGCGGCGATCCGCGAGCGGGGGCTGGACGTCCTGCCGTTCGACCGCAAGACGGCCGACCTCCGCCGCCGTCTCGGCTTCCTGCGGGAAACGCTCTGCGAGCCCTGGCCGGACGTCTCGGACGCGGCGCTCGTCGCCGGCCTCGCCGACTGGCTGCTGCCTTTCGCGCCGAATGCCACCCGCCTCGCCGAACTTTCCGGCGACGTCCTGTTCGAAGCGCTGCGGGCGCTCGTGCCGGCCGATCTCGCCCGGCGGCTCGACGAGTTCGCGCCGACGCATTTCGACGCCCCCACCGGCTCCCGGCTGCCGATCCGCTACGAGGCCGAGGGGCCCGTCCTCGCCGTGCGGGTGCAGGAGCTGTTCGGCCTGAAGCGCCATCCGGCGCTCGCCGGCGGGCGGCTGCCGCTGATCCTGGAGCTTCTTTCGCCGGCGCATCGGCCGATCCAGATCACCCGCGACCTGCCCGGTTTCTGGGCCGGCTCGTGGCGCGACGTGCGCGCCGACCTGCGCGGTCGCTATCCGAAGCACCCCTGGCCGGAAGACCCGGCGAACGCCGAGGCGACGGCGCGGGCGAAGCCGCGCGCCTGACCCGCGATTTTCCGCGTTGGTGCGGCGCGTTGCCCTGCCGCGGGCGCGGCGCTGTCCGAAAGCCGCTCCATGCTCTAGAACGCATTGAAATATCGTCGTTTTGGTTGAGTAGCCGCGCCATGGAACAGACCGCCAATCCGGGCTTCGGGCTCCGGCTCCCCGCCTTCGCGACGGGGGTGCGGGACAGCCAGCGGCTGCGCCTCGCGACCCTGACGCGCCTGCGCTGGCTGTCGGTCGCCGGCCAGACCGCGGCCTGCGCCTTCGTCGCCTGGGGGCTCTGGTGGCCCTATCCGGTGTTCTGGTGCCTCGGGCTCATCGCGGTTTCCGCCAGCCTGAACGTCGTGCTCGGCCTGATCACGCCGAAGAGCCGCCGCCTGTCGCCGGGCGCCGCGGCCGCGATCCTCACCTTCGACATCGTGCAGCCGGCGATGCTGATGTTCATCACCGGCGGCCTGCACAACCCGTTCTCCGTGTTCATCATGGTGCCGGCGGTCATCGCCTCGGCGACGCAGCCGCCGCTGACCACGGTGGCGCTCGGCAGCCTCGCGGTCGCCTGCGTCACGGTTCTCGCCTTCTGGCACCTGCCGCTGCCCTGGCTGCCGACGGGCGGCTTCGTCCTGCCGACGGCCTATATCGGCGGGCTCTGGTTCGCGATCGTGACGACGCTCGTCTTCGCGGCGATCTACGTCTACCGCGTCGCGGCGGAAGGGCGGACCTTCGCCGACGCGCTGACCGCCACCGAGCTCGTCCTCCAGCGCGAGCAGCACCTCAACGCGCTCGACGGCCTAGCCGCGGCCGCCGCCCACGAGCTCGGCTCGCCGCTCGCGACGATCTCCCTCGTCGCCAAGGAGATGGGCCGCACCGTGCCGGCGGACGATCCGCAGCGCGAGGACGTCGAACTCCTGATCCAGCAGAGCGACCGCTGCCGCGACATCCTTGCGCGGCTGTCGACCCTGTCCACCTCGTCCGAGGAGCACATGGCGCGGCTGCCGGCCACCTCGCTGGTCGAGGAGGTGGTGATGCCGCATCGCAATTTCGGCATCGCCATCGAGGTCGTCGCGAAGCGCGACGGGGTGGCGGAGCCGGTGATGCGCCGCAACGCCGCCGTCTCCCACGGGCTCGGCAACATCGTCGAGAACGCCGTCGACTTCGCCAGGACCGAGGTGCGGGTCGAGGTCTCCTGGGGCGAGAACGACATCCGCATCCGCGTGATGGACGACGGTCCGGGCTTCCCGCCGGAGGTGATCGATCGGATCGGCGATCCCTACATGGCCAATCGCGGCACACGGGGGCGCAACGGCGGTGGCGGCCTCGGCCTCGGCCTGTTCATCGCGAAGACGCTGCTGGAACGCTCCGGCGCGCGGCTGGAATTCGCCAACCGGCCGGGCGGGGACAGCGGCGCGATGGCGACGGTGATCTGGTCGCGCACCGCCTTCGCGGCGCAGGCTCCCGACAATCACGACGAAAGCCTTTCGGCCGACTCCTTGGACATGCGTGGTTGGCTCCATAGAACGCAACCGGAACAGGGTTGAAAACGGGGCGGCCGGAGGCCATTTTGACGAAGCATTAACGAACATCCGGCGCGCGGCTCGTATCCGCCGCAACCTCCTCCGGTCGGGCGCTCGCGCGCCGACCGTCACCGGCGCCGGCCTACCGGGAGATGACGCCCATGCTTATGGAGAACGAGGTCGCGGCCCCACCGCGTTCGAACCTGCCCGCCGGCGACCGCTCGCTGCTGCTCGTCGACGACGACAAGCCGTTCCTTCAGCGTCTTGGCCGCGCGCTCGAGCAGCGCGGCTTCAACGTCACGACGGCCGACAGCGTCGCGGAAGGCGTCGCCGCCATCCGCGCCGGCGCGCCGGCCTATGCCGTAGTTGACATGCGGCTTGGCGACGGCAACGGCCTCGACGTGCTCGAAGCCCTGCGGCGCGTGCGCGACGACGCCCGCATGATCGTCCTCACCGGCTACGGCAACATCGCCACGGCGGTGACGGCGGTGAAGCTCGGTGCGATCGACTATCTGGCGAAGCCCGCCGACGCCGACGAGGTGATCGGAGCGCTGCTGCACGAGCCGGGCGACAAGGCCGAGCCGCCGGAGAATCCGATGTCGGCCGACCGGGTACGCTGGGAGCATATCCAGCGGGTCTACGAGCTTTGCGAGCGCAACGTTTCGGAGACCGCGCGCCGCCTGTCGATGCATCGCCGGACGTTGCAGCGAATCCTCGCCAAGCGGGCTCCGCGCTGACCGGCGCGGCTCCCGGGCGTCCGACCGATTGACGGGGCGGTGCGCCGCACGCATTGACTGGGCGCATGGATAGCCATGCCGCGCCGCGTCTCGCGATCTTCGACTTCGACGGGACGCTCGCCGACTCCCTTCCCTGGTTCGTCGGCGTCCTCGACGAGGTGGCCGAGCGCCACGGCTTCCGCAAGGTCGACGAAGCGCTGGCGCTGCGCCTGCGGACCCTCGACACCACCGGTGTTCTGAAGGAACTCGGCATCCCGCTCTGGAAGGTGCCGGCGATCGCGCGGGACCTCCGCGCCCGGAAGATGGCGGCAATGCCGCCCGTGCCGATCTTCGCCGGCACACGCGAGATGCTGGAAGCGCTTCGCCGGCGGGGAATCGTGATCGGCATCGTCTCTTCCGATTCGGAAGGCAGCGTGCGCCGCACCCTCGGGTCCGAGCTGGCGCATCTCGTCTCGCACTACAACTGTTCCGCCTCGATCTTCGGCAAGGCCTCGAAGCTTCGCCAGGTCGCCTCCGCCGCCCGCATTCCGCCGAGCGCCGCCGTCTATGTCGGCGACGAGACGCGCGACGCCGAAGCCGCCGCGAAGGCCGCGATGCGCTTCGGCGCCGTCACCTGGGGGTATTCGACGCGCGACGTCCTCTTCGCCTATCGTCCGGCCTACCTGTTCGACCGGATCGAGGACATTCCCGCCATCCTGCCGTCGAGGCGCGCCGAAGCGGCGGCACTGCTGCAGAAGCCGGCGCTGGAGCGGCTGCAGCCCAACCCGGAAGAGACGGCCTGAACACGCGGGCCGGCGGGCCCGAAAGCTTGCAACCGTTCCAAATCCTGTTGCCTCGAAGCCGCATGGGACCGTTCGCCTGCCGGCACGGCAATTCTTGGTGCGCCTGAATTGTTGACTCGAATTATCATGTTTCAATACCGCTGATCGGGTCACAGGCAGTCACGGGCTGCCGGCTTGTCCGATCGGAGGTTCGAATGTCGTCGCGTTCCGTCTTGCCGTCGCCGATGCGGATCGTTCGGCTTCTGGCTGCGGTCTTCGTCGTCGCCGGCGCTTCCGCTGCCAAGGCGCAGGACGGCGTCGTCGACCTCGACGCCGTCACCGTCCGCACCTCTGGCGGGGCGGGCGGGGAAGCGGCTGGCGGGCCCGGCGACGGCGAGCCGGCCGCAGCCGGCACTTCGGCGAGCGACTTTCGCGCGAAGGGCTATGTCGCGGACACCGTGCCGACCGCAACGAAGACCGATACGCCGATCGTGCGCGTCCCGCAGTCGGTCTCGGTGGTGACCGAGGAGCAGCTCGACGACCGCAACGTCCAGACGCTGCAGGAGGCGGTGAACTACACGCCGGGCGTCCGGGTCGGCGCCTTCGGGCTCGATCCGCGCTTCGACGCCTTCTATATCCGCGGGCTCGACGCGACCTACACCGGCATCTTCCGCGACGGGTTGCGCGAGTTCAACTTCGGCTTCGCGACTTTCGACATCGAGCCCTACGGCCTTGCCGGCATCTCGATCCTGAAAGGTCCGGCGGCCGGGCTCTACGGCTCGTCGAACGCCGGCGGCATCGTGGACCTTCGCACCAAGCGCCCGACCGTCGCGCCCTTCCGCGAAATCGAGGCGCAGGTCGGCACGAACGATCGCTACCAGGCGAACTTCGACGCGTCCGGCCCCTTGGGCAACTCGACGTCCGCCTTCTACCGGTTGACGGGCGTCGCGCGGAAGTCCGACACCGACTATCCATTCGCCGACGACGACCGGCTGTCGATCGCGCCGGCCTTTACCTACGCGCCCGACGCCGACACGTCGCTGACGGTGCTCGGCGAGCTGCAGCGCACGAAGAGCGGCGGCTCGGTCGCCTACTACAACGAGAACAACCGCGTCACCGACCTGCCCTTCGCCGATCCCGACTTCAACGACCTCGACCAGCACCAGGGCCGGATCGGCTTCGAGTTCGAGCAGCGCCTCAACGAGACCTTCGTCTTCCGCCAGAAGGCGCGCTATCAGGCGGTCGACGACGTCGACGCCGAGTACGTCTTCTTCGCCGGCGCGCCGGTGGACGACATCATCCAGCGCGGCACCGGCACGGTTCGCCAGACGTTGAAGGGCGTCGTCTCGGACAGCCAGATGGAGGCCAGGTTCGACACGGGCGCACTGAAGCATACCGTGCTCGGCGGCGTCGACGTTTCCTATGCCGAGTTCACCGACCGGCAGGGCTTCGGGTCAGCACCGCCGATCTCGTTCTCCGACCCGGTCTACGGCGCAGCGATCGACCGGCCGCCTTTCTCGACCGCGACAAATCAGGACCAGACCCAGGTCGGCCTCTACCTGCAGGATGAAGTGCGGCTCGATCGCTTCACCCTGACGCTCGGCGGCCGCAAGGACTGGGTGGAATCGAACACCCGCAACGGCACGCCGGACGAGCTCGGCGACGAGGAACGGCAGAAGGACGACGCCTTCTCGGGGCGCGTGGGCTTGAGCTACCTCTTCGACTTCGGCCTTGCGCCTTACGTCAGCTACTCGACCTCGTTCTCGCCGGTGATCGGCACCACCGAGGACGGCGAGGCCTTCGTGCCGACAGAGGCGCGGCAGTGGGAGGCGGGCGTCAAATACGACGTGCCGGACCTCGACGCCCTCCTGACGGCAGCCGTGTTCGATATCCGGCAGAAGAACGGCGTCGTGGTGGTCCCGAGCGAGGACCTTTCCACCAACATCTCCGTGCAGCGCGGCGAGATCCGCTCGCGCGGGATCGAACTGGAGGCGACCGCGAGCATCACCGACAGCTTCGACCTCACCGCCTCCTACGCCTATCAGGAAGTGACGGTGGAGGACGGCGCGCCGGAGACGATCGGCCGCGACGTCTCCTCGCAACCGCGCCATACCTTCGCGATCTGGGGCGACTACACGATCCGCAGCGGCGTCGCGGAAGGGCTCGGCTTCGGCGCGGGCGTGCGCGCCTCCTCGTCCAGCTACGGCGACGACGCCAACATCTTCAAGAACGAGGCCCGCGCCTTCGTCGATGCCGCCGTCCACTACGACGTGCCACGCGTCGAGGGGCTGCGCTTCCAGGTGAACGCCACGAACATCTTCGAGGAGGACGCGCAGGTCTGCACCTCCGGCTTCTGCTACAAGGAGCCGGAGCGCAGCGTCATCGGCTCGGTGCGCTACCGCTTCTGATCGCTCGCCAGCAACGAGGCGGCTTCGGCTTCGCCCAAGAGGTCGGGCCGCTCCGCACCGGACTCCAGCCGCACCGCCTCGCCGGTCTCGCCGGAGCGGAGGGTCGCCTCCATGATCTCGAGGACGTGGAGCGCCAGCGCGCCGGACGCGCGCGGGCTTCGGTTCTCACGGATCGAGCGCACGAGATCGGCGACGCCGAGCATCCGGTAGTTGGCACGGGTCGGCCGGTCGCCGAACGGCCAGTTGATCGCGCCGAAGAGTTCGCCCTCGCTCTCGAAATTTTCCCACTCCTCGCCGCGCCGCGACAAGGACACCGTGCCGCCGAACGTGTCGGGGTCGGGGAGGCTGAGCGAGCCTTGCGTGCCGTGCAGTTCGATCGGCTGGTTCGAATGCCGGAACACGTCCCATGACGCGCCGAAGGTGACGAGCGCGCCGGACGCGAACTGGAGCAGCGACAGCGCGGTGGTCGGAGTGCCGACCGGAAAGGTCGTGTCCTTGAACGGCCCTTCGGCGGTGATCAGCCGTTCCGCCTGGCCGCTGCCGGTGATTGCCGTGACGCGCGAAACCGAGCCGAGAAGGTTGACCAGCGTCGTCAGGTAGTACGGGCCCATGTCGAGCACCGGCCCGCCGCCCGGCTGGTAGTAGAATTGCGGGTTCGGGTGCCAGTGCTCCATGCCACGCCCGAACATGAAGGCGGTGCCGGCGACCGGCCGGCCGATCGCGCCCTCGTCCACGAGGCGGCGGGCGCGCCGCCCGGCCGCGCCGAGGAAGGTATCCGGCGCCGAGCCGAGCTTCAGCCCTCGCGCCTCGGCTTCCGCGACCAGCCGGCGGCCTTCCGCCGCGGTGATGCCGAGCGGCTTCTCGGTGAAGACGTGCTTGCCGGCGGTGAGCGCCGACATCGTCACGTCGAAATGCGCGGCGGGAACCGTCAGGTTGAGGACGAGGTTGATGCCGGGGTCGCGCAACAGCTCGTCGACGCCCATCGCCCGGACGCCGTATTCGCCGGCCCTGAGGCGCGCGGCCTCAATCGACAGGTCGGCGCAGCCGCGCAGCTCCACCTCCCCGAACAGGCCGGCGTTGCGCATGTAGGTCATCGCGATGTTGCCGCATCCGACGACGCCGAGCCCGAGCTTTTCCATCGATCCTGCCGCTCCTCCCGCGATCGTCACCGACCATAGACGGGTCGAAGCTTGACGCGCGACAACTTTCTGTCGAACCTGCGCCAAGGTTGCGGGAGGAGGAAGCCCGGCAGCCATCGGGAGGAAGAGCGATGACGACATCGGGAAAGCAGGCCGGCGGCAGCGCCGGCACGACCGGCCATGTCACCCTGGCCGACCGCAGGCAGTTTCTTCTGGGCAGCGCCGCGCTCGGCCTCGGGGCCGCCGCCGGTCTCGCGCCCCGCCGCGCCCGGGCGCAGTCGCGGGCCGAGATCACCTTCGCCAGCGCCGCCTTCTTCGGCTCCGAGACCTTCGGCGACCTCTCCAACGCCTACAACGAGAGCCAGGACAAGGTGAAGGTAACCTACCTGAACCTGCCGCCGCCGAGCTCCTCGACGGAAGTGTACCAAGGCCTCGTTCAGCAGCTCGCGCGCCGCACCGGCACGCCGGACGTGTTCAGCCAGGACGTGATCTGGATCGCCGGCTTCGCCGCCGCCGGCTGGGCGCTGCCGCTCGACGAGTACTTTCCGGCCGACAAGCGCGCCGACTACTTTCCCGGCACGGTCGAGGCCTGCACCTATGACGGCAAGCTGACGGCGCTGCCCTGGTTCCTCGACACCGGGATGTTCTACTACCGGAAGGACGTGCTGGAGAAGCACGGCGGCAAGGTGCCGACCACCTGGGACGAGATGGCGACGATCGCCGCGGAGGCGCAGAAGGCCGGCGACGTGAAGTTCGGCTACCTCTGGCAGGGCAAGCAGGCCGAGGTGCTGGTCTGCGACGCGGTGGAGGCGATCAGCTCGGCCGGCGGCTCGATCCTCAGCGCCGACGGCAAGTCGGCGACCCTCAATTCGGAAGCCGGCGTCAAGGCGATCCAGTTCCTGCACGACACGATCAACAAGACGAAGATCTCGCCGTCCGACGTCCTGTCCTGGGACGAGGAGCCGTCCCGCCAGCCCTTCACCGGCGGCCAGGCGATGTTCATGCGCAACTGGTCCTACGTCTTCCCGATCGCGCAGGACCCGAAAGCCTCGCAGGTGGTGGACAAGGTCGGCGTCGCGCCGCTCCCGGCTTTCCAAGGCGGCAAGTCGTCGGCTTGCCTCGGCGGTTACCAGCTCGGCGTCAACGCCAATTCCAAGCAGCGGGAGGCGGCGGTCGACTTCCTGACCTGGCTGTCCTCGGTGGAGACGCAGCAGCGGATCGCCTTGAACTTCGGTCTCGGCCCGACGCGGGCCAACCTCTACGACGACGCGAAGATCAAGGCGGCGAACCCGTTCATGGCGGGGCTGAAGCCGGTGTTCCAGGGCGCGACGCCGCGGCCCGTCACGCCGCAATACGCCAAGGTCACGCTGGCGCTGCAGTCCGGCCTGTCGAAGGCGCTGCAGTCCGGCGACGTGAAGGCCGAGCTCGACGCGACCGCCGAGCGCGTCGACGCGGCGCTCGGCTGATGAGCCAAGCGGGCGTCCTCGCGCCGGCGCGGAGGATCGGGGCGGGGGGTGTGCGGCTGCGCACCCTCCAGCCCTGGCTCCTGCTGCTGCCGGCCTTCGTCGCGCTCGCCGCCGTGACGCTCTACCCGATCCTCAACGGCATCCGCCTGTCCTTCACCAACACTTCGCTGATCACGCTGGAGGAGGACTATGTCGGCGTCGCGAACTATCGCGAGCTCTGGGCCGACCCGCAGTTCTGGAACGCCTGGACCCATACGCTATGGTTCACCTTCGCCTCGACGGCGCTGGAGACGCTGATCGGGCTCGGCATGGCGCTGATCCTGTTCGAGAGCTTCGCCGGCCGGGGCATCGTGCGCGCCGCGATGCTGGTGCCCTGGGCGATGCCGACCGTCGTGACGTCCAAGATGTTCGGCTGGCTGTTCGACGGGCAGCACGGCATCGTCAACTGGCTGCTGCTGCAGGCCGGCATCCTCGACGCCAGGGTGAACTGGTACGGCTCGCCGGACACGGCGCTCGCCACCATCGTCATCGCCGACGTCTGGAAGACGACGCCGTTCATGGCGCTCCTCCTCCTCGCCGGCCTCCAGACCATCCCGCGCTCGCTTACCGAGGCCGCCGAGATGGACGGGGCGCGGGCGTGGTCGATCTTCTGGCACGTTCGCCTGCCGCTTCTCATGCCGACGCTCCTGATCGCCGGCCTGTTCCGGGCGCTCGATGCCTTCCGCATCTTCGACCTCGTCTACGTCCTCACCGGCGGCGGCCCGGCCGATTCCACCGAGACGCTGTCGACGCTCGCCTACAAGGTCCTGTTCTCGACGCTCTCCTTCGGCGCCGGCTCGGCGATCTCCACCGCGATGTTCGTGACGGAAGGCCTGATCGCGCTGGTCTTCTGCCTCTTCCTCGTCCGGCAGATCAGGAGGGCGGGCACGTGAGGCGGCAGCCCCCGCTCCAGCGCGGCTGCTTGAGGTTCGGCGCGCTGCTGATCCTGTTCTGGTCGGCCGCGCCCTTCGTCTGGCAATTCTCGACCTCGTTCCAGCTCGATCGGGCGCTGACCGCGGAGGTGCCGACGCTGATCCCGGACCCGTTCACGCTGGAGCACTACTGGAACGCCTTCGTCGGCAAGGAACTTCACCGCTACGTCTGGAACTCCTTCGTCGTGTCGCTGCTGACGACGCTGTCCTGCCTGGTGGTCGGCTCGCTCGCCGCCTTCGCCCTGTCGCGCTTCGACGTGAAGGGGCGGTTCGGCATCCTCGTCGTGATCCTCTCGGTATCGATGTTCCCGCAGATCGCCATCGTCGGCCCGCTCTACCTCGTCGCGGCCGATCTCGGCCTGCTCGACACCTATGCGGGCCTCGTCATCGTCTACCTCGCGCTCGGCCTGCCGCTGGTGACCTGGGTGCTGTTCGGCTATTTCGAGACGATCCCGCGCGAGATCGACGAGGCGGCGCGGATGGACGGCGTCGGCGTCCTCGGCCTTCTCTGGCGGATCATCCTGCCGATGTCGCTGCCGAGCCTCGTCACCACCGGGCTCCTCGCCTTCATCACCGCCTGGAACGAGTTCCTGTTCGCGCTTGCCTTCACCTCGACCATCGAGCACCAGACGATCCCGGTCGGCATCGCGAACTTCACCAACCAGTACTACGTGCCCTGGGGCGACATCGCGGCGGCCTCCGCCGTGGTGACGGTGCCGCTGATCCTGCTCGTGCTGTTCTTCCAGCGGCACATCATCGAAGGACTGACGCAAGGGGGCGTCAAGGAATGAGCGTTGCGCACGGTCTCAAGGTCGGCTGCCAGACCTTTACCTGGGAGATGCTGGGGAGCGGCTGGCAGGGCGGTCCGGACGACCTTCTGGAAGCGATCGCCGCCGGCGGCTATGCCGGCATCGAGATCACCGACACGATGATCGGGCCCTACGCCGACCGGCCGGACGCGTTCGCCGCCGCCCTGGAGCGCCATGGCCTGACGCTCGTGTCCTTCGCCTTCGGCTCCGAGAGCGGGTTCACCGAGCGGGACCGGATCGCGGCGGACCTCGAAGCCGCGCGCCGCTGGATCGGTTTCGCAGCGCGGTTTCCCGGCGCGCTCGTCTCGATGGGCTCGGCGACGGTGATGTCGCCCGGCGACCGCGGCGAGAAGTTCACTGTGGCGGCCGAGGTCTACAACCGCGCCGCCGCGCTCGGAGAGGAGGCGGGCGTCGCGGTCGCCGTCCATCCGAGCTCGCACCACGACACGCTGCTCTTCGACCGCGCCGACTACGACCAACTCTTCGCGTTCCTCGATCCGGACCTCGTCGGCTGGGTGCCGGACACCGGCCACATCCTGCGCGGCCATCCGGACATTCTCGACACGCTGCGCGCGCACCGCGACCGCATCCGCTACCTGCACCTGAAGGACGTCGACGCCTCCGGCACCTGGGCGATGCTGGGGGAGGGCGTCTGCGACGTGCCGGCCGTGATCGACATCGTCGCGGCAAGCCCCCGCTTCGACGGCTGGCTGGTGCTGGAGGAGGAGTCGGAGGAGGCGGGCCGCGATCCGGCGGCGGCGGTGAAGCGCAACCGCGAAACCATGCGCCGCTTCGGAGTCTGAAGACCCATGATCGCCAAGGAAGAGCGTCGTTTGCGGGTCGGCGTCCTAGGGGCCGGGCCGATCGCGCAGTTCGCGCATCTGGAATCCTGCGTGAAGGCGCGGAACGCCGACCTTTACGCCATCTGCGACGCCGCGCCCGACCTCCTCGCCCGGATGGGCGCGACCTACGAGCCACGCAAGCTCTACGCCGATTACGACGCGATGCTCGCCGACCCGGAACTCGACGCCGTGATCGTCGCCACCTCCGACGCCTACCACGTGCCGATGTCGGTGAAGGCGCTGGAGGCCGGCAAGCACGTCCTTTGCGAGAAGCCGATCGGCACCTCGGTCGAGGAGGGCGAGGCGCTGGCGGAGGCCGTGAAGCGGTCGGGGAAGCTCCTGCAGGTCGGGCACATGAAGCGCTTCGATCCGGCGCTGGAGGCGGTGCGCGACTTCGTCCGGGACGAGATGGGCGAGGTCCTGGCGCTGAAGGCCTGGTACTGCGACTCGACCCACCGCTACACCAATACCGACGCCGTGCAGCCGCTGCCCGTCACCTCGAAACAGGCGAGGAAGCCGGCCGGCAACCCGAAGGCGGACCTCCGGCAGTATTTCATGCTGGCGCACGGCTCGCACCTCGTCGACACGGCGCGCTTCCTTTGCGGCCCGATCGTCGCGGTCCGGGCGCGCCTCCGGGAGAAGTTCGGGGCCTATTGCTGGTTCGTCGAGACGGAGTTCGCCAGCGGCGCGCTCGGCCATCTGGACCTGACGGTGGCGGTGCGGATGGACTGGTTCGAGGGCTTCCAGCTCTACGGCGAACACGGCTCGGTGCTGGCGAAGACATTCAACCCCTGGTACTTCCGCGCCTCCGAAGTCGAGATCTTCCACGAGCGGACCGCGACGACGCATAAGCCGCTCGGGGCCGACGGCCATTTCTTCCGCCGCCAGCTCGAAGGCCTCGCCGATGCCGCCCTTCACGGCCAGCCTATGCGCGGCGCGGATGTCGAGGACGGGCTCGCCTCGATCCGCGCCATGGTCGCGATCGCCCGCTCGGTCGAGCGGGGCGAGCGGGTCGAACTCGCTGCCGTGTCGGGCGCGGTCTGAATGAGCGGCAGCCGTTTCCTTCGCGACGGCGCGCGGCTGCGCCTCCACGACACTGGCGGCAGCGGGAGGTCGATCGTCTTCCAGCACGGGCTCGGCGGTAACGAGGCGCAGGTCCGCCAAAACTTTCCCGACGATAGCGGCTGGCGGCGCGTCACGCTCGATTGCCGCGCGCAAGGGCTGTCGGAAGCCGGCGAGACGCGCCCCTTCCGCCTCGCCATGTTCGCGGACGATGTGCTGGCGGCCGCCGACGCGGCGGGGCTCGATCGGTTCGCGGCCGGCGGCATCTCCACCGGCGCGGCGATCGCCCTGATGCTCGCCCACCGCTGCCCCGAGCGCGTTTCGGCGCTGATCCTTGTTCGCCCGTCCTGGGCCTTCGAGCCCGCGCCGGCGAACATGGCGCCGTTCGTGGAGGTCGCGCAGCTTCTCCGCACCCACGGCCCCGCCGAGGGCCGTCGCCTGTTCGAAGCCTCTCCCACTGCCGAGATGCTGCGCCGCGAGGGGCCGGACAACCTGAAGTCGCTGCTCGGCCTGTTCGAGCGCGACGACACCGCCGTCACCGCCGACCTTCTCGAAGGCATCGCGACCGACGGGCCCGGCGTGTCGCGCAAGGCGGCCGCCGAACTGCGGATGCCAACGCTCGTCGTCGGCAACGCGCTCGACCACGTGCATCCGCCGGCTTATGCGACGGAGATCGCCGTGACGATTCCACAAGCGATTCATGTGCATGCAGCATCGAAGGCGCTCGACGCCGCCGCGCATTTCGCCGAGGTGAAGGCCGCGATTCGCGCCTTCCTCGCCGGCCTCGATCCCGACAGGAGTTCCCCGTGACGACACGCCGTCCTTCCGCCGCCGCCGTGGCGGCGCTGCCGCGCGACCGGCTGCTCGCCGAGTTCTCGCTCTGGTCGGCCGACCTCGCCAACCTCGAATCCGAGGTGAAGCGCGTCGACGCGCATGTCGACCTCTACCATGTCGACGTCGCGGACGGCCGCTTCGCGCCGTCCTTCCTGTTCTTCCCGGACCAGGTGGCGCGCATCCGGAAGCTCACGGACAAGGCGATCCACGTGCATCTGATGGTGGAGGCCGACATCGTCGAGGCGCAGGCGGAGCAGTTCGTGGAAGCCGGCGCGGACCTCGTCTCGGTCCATGCCGAGAACGGCGAGGCGGGCCTTCGCGCCCTCGCCCGCGCTACGGCGGCCGGCGCGGCGGCGGGCGTCGTGCTCCGGCTGGAAACGCCGGTCGAGGCGGTCCGGTCGTTTCTCGACATGGTGTCCTTCGTGACGCTGCTCGGCACCGCCATCGGCGTGAAAGGGCAGGGGCTTTCCGATGAGGCCTGCCCTCGCCTGCAGGCGGCGCGGCGCATCCTGAAGGAAGCCGGACGCGAGGACGCGATCCGGCTCGCCGCCGACGGCGGCATCCGGCACGAGACCGTGCCGCGGCTGCGCGCGAGCGGCGCGGAAACGGTGGTGATGGGCTCCCTCGCCTTCGCCGACTCCGATCTGTCCGCCCGCATCGGCTGGCTGCGTGGCCTCGCGGTCGACGCCTGATGCGGACGGCGCTCGCGATCGACCTCGGCGGCACGGAACTGCGCGCCGGCCTCGTCGACGGCGAGGGCCGGGTCCTCGTCTCACGTGACGAGCCGACCGCGGCGCAGGCCGGACCGGCCGTGGTGATCGAGCAGATCGCCCGGCTCTGCGACGCGGTGCTGGGCGAATTGCCGGACGCCCGTCCCGTCGGCGCCGGGCTCGCCGCGCCGGGGCCGCTCGATCCGGTCACCGGCGTGACGCTCGATCCGACGACGCTCAGCGGCTGGGACGAGGTGCCGGTGGCGCAGCTCCTTGGCCAACGGATCGGCCTGCCGGTGAAGCTGGAGAACGACGCCAACGCCGCGGCGCTCGGCGAATGGCGCTTCGGCGCGGCGCGCGGCTTCTCGTCCTTCGTCTTCGTCACGATCTCGACCGGCATCGGCGGAGGCGTCGTTTCCGAAGGCCGCCTCCTGCACGGCCATCGCGGCCTCGCGACCGAGATCGGACACATGACGATCGCCGATCCGGCCGTGACGCCCGGCTGGTTCGGCACGCCCGGCATCTGGGAATCGCTCGCCTCCGGCTCGGCGCTGGGCCTGCGCGCCACCGCCGAGACGCTTCCCGGCGACGGCTCGATGCTGCGCAGCCTCGCGGGCGCGGGTCCGATCACCGGCCGGCACGTCGTCGACGCGGCGCGCAGCGGCGACCCGCTCGGCGCGCGGCTCCTCGCCGACGAGGCGCGCTGGCTCGGCCTTGGCTTCGTCAACCTCCTGCACCTCTTCTCGCCGGAAGCGATCGTCGTCGGCGGCGGCATCGCCAACGGCCTCGACCTGATGCGGGACGCGATCGAGACCCTCATCGCCGAGCGCGCCATGCCGGCCTACCGGGGGGCGCGGATCGTTCCCGCCGCGCTCGGCCGTCATGCCGGCCTCGTCGGCGCCGCGAGCCTCGTCCTCTCGGCCGACCGATGAGGCCGAAGCACCGCAACATGGAGGAGTTCGCGCAGGCGAGCGGCGTGTCGCGGCCGACGCTGTCGAAGTATTTCGACGATCCCGCGAGCGTCCGGCCCGCGACCAGGGCCCGGATCGAGGCGGCGCTGCGCGCCTCCGACTACCGGCCGAACCCCTTCGCGCGGAACCTCAACCGCAAGCGCACGAAGACGGTCGGCGTCGTCGTGCCCTCGATCATCGACCCGCACTATTCGGGCCTCGTCAGCCGGATCGAGACGCTCTGCGTCGAGGCCGGCTACTGGCCGCTCGTGATCTCCTGCCACGGCTCGGCCGAGCTCGAGGCGCGCGCCTTCGACGCCGTCCTGTCGCAGAAGGTGGCGGGTGCGCTCGTCGCCCCGCTCGGCGCGCCGGCGAATGCGCGGCTGGCGGAGGAGCTCGGCCGCGAGGTGCCGCTCGTCTCGTTCGACAACGTGGGCGAAGCCGACGCGCCCTTCGTCGGCAACGACAACCGGCAGAGCGTCGCGACGATCGTCGACTACCTCTGCCGCGCCGGCGAGCCGCCCGCCTTCTTCGACATGCCGGCGGTGAACCGCAACGCCGCCGAGCGCCGCGCCGCCTATGCCGATACGATGGCGCGCCTCGGGCACGAGCCGGTCTTCCTCGGCTCCCGCGAGGGCCTGTCCTGGGACTTCGAGCGGCACGGCTTCGAGGAGATGGAGAAGCTCCTGACCGCCGGCCGCCGCCCGCCGCGCACGATCCTCTGCGCCAACGACCGCGTCGCCTTCGGCGCGATGGCGGCGGCCCATGCGCGGGGCTTGCGGATCGGCCGCGGCCGGGAGGCGGACCTCGCGCTCGCCGGCCACGACGACCATCCGCTCAGCCGCTACAGCTGCCCGGCGCTCACCACCATGGCGCAGGACACCGGCGCCATCGCGACACGCTCGACGGCGATGCTGTTCGCGCTGATCGACGGCGGGCTCGACTCGGCCGAGCGCCGCGCCATCGTCGAGGCGCGGCTCGTCATGCGCCGCTCCGCCTGACGATTTGGAGCACCTGACGAAAGCTCGCGGGGTCGGCTGACCAGGTCTTTCCGCCGTCCGCTTCGTTGCCGATCCTCGCCGATGCTGCCGGCATCGACTGCGTTCGGCGCCTCGCGGGCCGGCGGAAATCCCTTGGCCATCCTCCGCCCGGAGCTTTCGTCAGGTGCTCCTAGAGTCGCTCGCCGCTTTCCGGGTCGAAGAAGTGCAGCCCCTCCGGCCGCGCGGCGAGGCGCAGGCGGTCACCGGATCGCAGCGGCAACCGCTCGCGCAGCACCATGCAGAGGCGTTCCGTCGGCGGCAGGACGGGCGACTGGAGCATCACGATCGTCTCCGAGCCGGTCGGCTCGACCACTTCGACCGTGGCGTCGATGCCGCGGTCCGCCACCGTCAGGTGCTCCGGGCGGATGCCGCAGGTCACCGGGCCGTCGCCACCCTGCCGCGGTGCGGCGGACCCGAGCGGCAGCCGGTCGCCGTTCGCGAGCGTCACCTCGCCGTTCTCGACGCGGGCCTCCAGCAGGTTCATCGCCGGCGAGCCGATGAAGCCCGCGACGAAGCGCGTCGCCGGCCGGTCGTAAAGCGTCAGCGGGTCACCCATCTGCTCGATCAGGCCGTCGCGCATGACGACGACCTTGTCGCCCATCGTCATCGCCTCGACCTGATCGTGCGTCACGTAGATCGTCGTGGTGCGGTGGCGCTGGTGCAGGGCCTTGATCTCAGAGCGCACCTGGACGCGCAGCTTCGCGTCGAGGTTCGACAAGGGCTCGTCGAACAGGAAGAGCTGCGGCGCGCGCACGATCGCCCGGCCCATCGCGACGCGCTGGCGCTGGCCGCCGGAGAGTTGGCGCGGGTAGCGGTCGAGAAGGTGCTGGAGGCCGAGCGTCTTCGCGATCTCCTCGACGCGGGCATCGATCGCGCCGCCGCCCATGCGCTGCAGCTTCAAGGAGAAAGCCATGTTGGCGCGCACCGTCAGGTGCGGATAGAGCGCGTAGTTCTGGAACACCATCGCCAGGTCGCGCTCGCGCGGCGGAAGATCGTTGACGACGCGCCCGCCGATCCTGAGCTCGCCGCCGGTGATGTCCTCCAGTCCGGCGATCATCCGGAGCAGCGTGGACTTGCCGCAGCCGGACGGCCCGACGAGCACGACGAACTCGCCGTCGGCGATGTCGACGTCGATGCCGTGCAGGACGGCCAGCTTGTTGTAGGCCTTCTTCAGGCCGCGGATCTCGACGGTCGCCATGGGAAGGGTTCCGGGCGCTTCACTTGCCCGCGCCGGCCATCAGGCCGCGCATGAGGAAGCGGTTGAGGAAAAGCACGATCAGGGCCGGCGGCACCATGGCGACGACGCCGGCGGCGTTGATGAGGCCGTAGTCGATGTTGTTCTTGGTGGCGAATTCCGGGATCAGGACGGTCAGCGGCTTCGTCGCCATGGTGGGCGAGAAGATCAGCGGCACGGCGAACTGGCCCCAGGCGCCGAGGAAGGTCAGGATCGCGGCCGCGACGAGGCCGGGCGCGGCGAGCGGCAGGACGATGCGCACGAAGGTGTAGAGCCGGCCGGCGCCGTCGACATAGGCCGCTTCCTCGAGCGACAGCGGCAGCGATTCGTAGACGCTGCGCATCAGCCACATGGCGAGCGGCAGGAAGGCGGAGACGTAGATCAGGACGACGCCGGTATAGGTGTCGATCAGCCGGGCGGCGACCATCAGGCGGTAGAGCGGGATCAGCACCGTGTAGCCCGGCACGGCGATCGTCGCGACGATGGCGATGAACACGAACTGCCGCCCCGGAAACCGCATCCTGACCGCCGCATAGGCGGCGAAGGCCGCGACCGCGACGGTGAGGACCGTCGCGCCGAGCGAGGTGACGAGGCTGTTGACGAGCGCCCGGCTGAAATCGTGCCAGACCGTGTTGCCGGCGTCCGCCGCGAAGAGGCCGCCGAAGAGCTTGCCGTAGCTCGCGAACGACAGGGTGGGCGGCACGAGGTTGACCGGCTGCGCGGTGAGATCGATCGGCCGCATCAGGCTGGTGGCGAGCGCCCAGTAGACGGGGCCGAGCGACCAGAAGAGCAGCGCCAGGCAGCCGAGGGCGAGACCGAGGCGGCGTGAGGCGAGGCCACGCATCAGTCGTACCTCGTTTCGCGGTAGATCCGCCTGACGTAGAGGGCGGAGACCGCGACCGAAACGAGCATCACGGTGATCGACATCGCCATGCCGTAGGAGAAGCGCAGGTTCTGGAAGGCGGTGATGTAGATCTGTCCCTGGATCGGCCGCGTCGTGGCGCTGGCGCCGTTCAGGATCCAGGCCTCGTCGAAGAGGTTGAAGGCGGTGATCGTCGACTGCGTGAGGGCGATGCCGAGCGCGCCGGAGATCAAGGGCAGCGTGATCGTGCGGAACGAATGCCAGGGCGTCGAGCCGTCGACCTTCGCCGCCTCGTAGAGCTCGTTCGGCACGCTCTGCAGCGCGGCGAGGAGGATCACCGCGTTCAGCGGCATCATCCGCCAGACATGGACGAGGGTGACGAGCACGAGCGCCGTCCCCTGGCTGTTCATCCAGACGCGCCCGGTCTCCTCCAGGAGACCGAGCTGGACGAGGAGCCCGTTCAGGAGGCCGTAGCGCGGATTGTAGATCCAGGCCCAGACGATGGCGTTGACCACGGGCGGCAGGGCCCAGGGCAGGATCACCGCGGCCAGCATCCAGCGCCGGCCGATCCTCAGCGCGTTGAGGAGCAGCGCCGCCGCGAGACCGGCGGCGAGTTCGAGCGCCACCGCGAGGACGACGTAGATCCAGGTGTTCCACCACGCGGCGCGGACGGCGGGATCGGCGAACATCTGCGTGTAGTTGCGAAGGCCGATGAAGGGTTCGCCCGGCAGCATCGGGTTCACCCGGTGGAAGCTGTCCCACAGCGACACCAGCGCCGGCGCGAAGACCAGCGCGGTCATCAGGAGGATCACCGGCAGCGACAGGGCGATGCCGAGCGCGGCGTCGCCGAGGATCGCGCGGCGGAGCCGAAGCGAAGCCGAGCCGGCTCGCTGCGGCCCGGCGGCCTCGATGGAAACAGCCATGAAGGGTCTCGTCGCGGGATGCGGGCGGTCGGGGGCCTACGGCGGCGGCGGCCGCCGCGGGCTGCGCTCGTCAGTTCTCGGTCTTGGCGGCGTCGGCGGCCTCGGCAATGGCCTTCGCGGCCTGGTCGACGGTGATCTCGCCCTTCACCAGCTGGTTGATCGCGCCGGCCGTGCCGTTGGAGAAGGCCGGATACCAGGCGGGCGTGCCGTCGGCGAACAGGGGGCCGACGCCCTTCAACTGGGCGAGGATCGCGTCGCCGCTGAGGAGCTTGCCGTCCTTGTTCAGCATCTCGATCGCCGCGGTGCGCGTCGGCATGGTGCCGCTCTGGGCGTAGGAGGCGATCTGGGCGTCGGGCTCCGCGACGAAGGCGATGAAGGCCGCCGCGGCGTCCTGCTCGCCGGAGGTCTTCGGGATCGCGAGGGCCTCGGGCAGGCCGAACGAACGCGTCTGGCCGGAAACGGTCGGCACCACGCCGCCGGCCGCCTGGCCGGCCACCTTGGATTTCGCCGGGTCGTTGACGTCGGGCAGGAGGCCCGGACCGTCCGACAGCGTGAACGTCGCGTCGCCGCGCTTGAAGGCCTCGCGGACTTCCGGGTTGCCGTAGGCGGTGGAGGCGGGGTCGATCAGCCCGTCGTCCACCGCCTGCTTGATGAAGGCGAGCGCCTTGTAGCCGGGCGACTGCGGATCGGTGAAGGCGGGTTTGCCCTCGGCGTCGAAGATGTCGCCGCCGAACATCATCGTCGTCAGGAACCAGGCGGTCGAGGTCGCCTCGCCGACCGACAGCGGCCAGCCGAGCGGATGCTGGGCGACGCCCTTCTCCTGCAGCGCCTTGCCGGCGGCGACGAGCTCGTCGAGCGTCTGCGGCGGCTTGGCGATGCCGGCCCTGGCGAGCTGGTCCTTGTTGTAGATCATCAGCTTGAAGTCGGCGTTGTAGGGCGCGCCGACCGTCGCGCCGTCGTACTTGAAGATCGGGGCGAGCGGCATGTCGTCGAGGCCGGCCTTCGCCAGCGGCTCGTCCAGCGGCGACAGCCAGCCGGCCGCGCCGAACTGCCCGACCCAGCTCCAGTCGAGCTCGATCACGTCGGCCGGCGCGCTGCCGGCGACGAGCGCGGTGACGATGCGGTTGCGGAGCTGGTCCCAGGCCAGCGTCTGCTGGTCGACCTTCGCGCCGGTCTCGTCCTGGAAGCGCGAGATCACCTCCGCCGGATAGCCGGGTGCCGGCAGGAGCACGGTGATCGACTTGCCGGCGAGCGGCTTGCCGTCCTGCGCCTCGGCGGCGCCGGGCAGTGTCGCCGCGGAAAGGAGCGCCGCGCCGCCGAGGAGGGTGGACATCAGGGTCCGTCGCGAAACGAACGAGCCATGCGATCTCATGCGATGTCCTTTCCCGTTGGTTGCGCCGCTGCCGCCGGGCCGCCCGCGGGCGCTTCGGACGGGCGGTCCAGTCGAGCGTCAGGAGCGCGTATCCGCTGCTGATCGGGGCATCCTTCTTCCAAAAACGCTCATCGTCAATATCGATCCTGACTTTTTGAAGCCGTCTCATGATCGATTGCGCGCGGCGATCCGAGAGCACAAGCGCAAAGTGCGCGCCTGCGCAGGCGTCTGCCGTTCCGCAAGGCGGTTCAAGGAAGCGCAAGACCGATCATCGGAATGATTGACTTTGACGCGAGGTCGTGTCCAATCGCACCTCGAACGACCGTGTAGACTCCCATGAAGCTCGACCGGCTGACCGCGATCCGCAGCCACCTCTATACGCACGGCCCGACCTCGATCGGCGATCTCGCCACGGCCGTCGGAGCCTCGCTGGCGACGGTCAGGCGCGACCTGCAGTCGCTGGAGGAGTCCGGCGTCGTCGACCGGGTCCACGGCGGCGCGAAGATCGCCGAGGGCTCGACCGTCGAGGTCGATTTCGGCACCCGCGAGCACCGCAGCCTCGCCGCCAAGCGCGCCATCGCGGTGGCGGCCTATTCGCTGCTCGAGCCGCACATGGCGGTGTTCCTCGACGCCGGCACCACGGTGCTGCAGGTGGCGCGGCTTCTGCGCATGGAGCCGATGCCGCTCAGCGTCTTCACCAACGGCCTGAAGGTCGCGCAGGAACTCTACGACGTGCCGAAGCTGAAGGTCTTCGTGCTCGGCGGTCACCTGCGCTACGAGAACGCCTCCTTGATCGGGCCGCAGGCGGAGGCGATGCTGCAGACCCTCTGGTTCGACACGCTGCTGCTCGGGGCCAGCGCCGTGACCGCGGACGGCGTCCTTTGCTCCATCGACGGCAGCGAGGCGAGCCTGAACGGCAAGATGCTCGCCCGCTCGACGCGGCAGGTGCTCCTGGCGGATTCGCGGAAGTTCGGCACCACCGCGACCTTCGCCGTCGGCCCGATCCCGGCTGGTGCAACGATCGTGTCGGACGCCGGGCTTTCCGCCGAATGGCGGCAGCGAATCCGCGACTGGAAGGCGGACCTCTACATCGCCGTGGCGGCGGAGGGCGCGGCGTGACGGTGCTGGCGGTCGACGGGGGCGGCAGCTCGGTCCGGCTCGCGATGGCCGACCGGGAGGGCGATCTCGTCCGCTTCGTCTCCCGCGACGGCGGGATGAACCCGCTCGACAATCCGGACTGGCTCGGGAATTTGCGCCGGGCGCTCGACGCGGTGGAAGCGGAACTCGGCGCGGTGGATTTCGCGGTGCTCGGCGTTCCCGCCACCGGCGAGGTGCCGGACAACGACCGGCGCGTCGCCGCCGAGATCGCCGGGTTCCTGCCCGTGCCGCACGCGATCCGCAACGACGTCGCGCTCGCCCATTACGGCGCCTTCGCCGGCGGCCCCGGCATACTCGTCCTGTCCGGCACCGGCTCGATGGCGATGGCCGGTCCGGGCGGCGATGCAGCGTTGGAGCGCACCGGCGGCTGGGGCGAGGAGATCGGCGACGAGGGCAGCGCGCTTTGGATCGGCCGCGAGGCACTGAGCCTCGCCGCGCGCACCGTCGACGGCCGCGCCGACGCGGTTCCCTTGCGCGACGCGTTGTTCCGCCACCTCGGCCTCGATGCGTCGGACGGGCTGGCGGCGCTGCTCGGCTGGTATTACGGCCAGCCGCACCGCCGCTCGGCGACGGCGGCGCTGGCGAGGGTGATCGACGCCCTTGCCGCCGGGGGCGATGCCCATGCGGGCGCGATCGTCGACCGCGCGGGCGAGCTTCTGTCCGAGCACGCGGACGCACTGCGCCGCCGCCTGCCCGGCGCGGCCGCCTGGCCCTGGAGCCATGCCGGCGGCGCTTTCGCTTCGGAACGGCTGCGCGCCCGCGTCGCGGAGCTGCAGGGAAGCCGGCCGCAGCCGCCGTCGCTTCCGCCGATCGGCGGCGGACTGCTGGAGGCCGCCCGGCGCGGCGGACTGGCGCCGTACGCCGGCTGGATCGCGCGGCTTCGCGGCGCGCTCGCGGCGGCAAACAAGGAAAAGACATGACCACGGCGACCTTCGACTGCGCCACCTGGAACGAGATCGCCGCGCAGCCCGCGATCTGGCGCGCCTTCGCCGGGCCGCTGGCCGAGCGCTCCGCCGAGATCCGGCGCTGGATCGAAGCGGCCGGCATCGGCCAGGTCTGGTTCTGCGGGGCCGGCACCTCGGCCTTTATCGGCGAAACAATCGCGGCCGTCGCCTCGCCAGACGGTCCGGAACTCTGCGCCGTCGCGACCACCGATCTCGTCGCCGCGCCGCGTGACCATCTCGCGGCCGCCGGCAGCGCTCCGCTGCTCGTCGTGCAGTTCGGCCGTAGCGGCGACAGTTCCGAGACGATCGGCACGCTCGACCTCCTCGACCGGCACCTGCCGGACGCGCACCAGCTCGCGGTCACCTGCAACGCGGCGGGCGCGCTGGCGACGCGGCGTCCCGCCGGTTCCGGCCGCGGCGAAGTCCTGCTCCTGCCGGAAGCGACGCACGACCGCGGCTTCGCGATGACCTCCAGCTACACGACCATGCTGCTCGCGGCGCTCGCCTGCTTCGACCGGAGCGGCGTCGACCCGAGCGAGCGGCTGCCGCGCCTCGCCGACGCGGCGGAAGACGCGATCCGGCGGCTGGCCGCGAGCGCGCCGCCCCGTCCGGGCCGGGCGATCTTCCTCGGTTCCGGCGCGCTGAAGGGCGTCGCGCGCGAATCCGCCCTGAAGGTGCTGGAACTGACGGCCGGGCGCACCGCGACGTTCTGGGACGGCACGCTCGGCTTCCGGCACGGGCCGAAGGCCTCGGTGGACGCGTCGAGCCTCGTCACCGTGCTCGTCCATCCCGATCCGCATACCGGGCGCTACGATCTCGACGTCGCGGTCGAAATCCGGCGGCAGTTCCCGCGAACCGAAGTGGTGACCGTCGGCCCGAAGGGCTGCGACGTGGAACTGGCGCTCACCGGCGACGCCCGCTGGGACGCGGTGCTCTACGTGCTTCTCGCGCAGATCCGCGCGGTGCAATGGTCGGCCGCGCTCGGGCTCGACGTCGACGATCCCTTCGCCGGCGAGGGCAACCTGTCGCGCGTCGTGTCCGGCGTCACGCTCTACCCCTTCGCGGCCTGAGGAGACGACATGAGCGAGAACGGGATCGCGGCCGCGGACGTCTTCGCCGAGGGGCTCCGGCGCAACGCAGCCGATGGCGGCTTCAGCTTCGCCTCCGTCTGCTCGGCCCATCCGGACGTGCTCGCCGCCTCGCTCCGCCTCGCCCGCGAGCGGGCGGTGCCGATCGTCGTCGAGGCGACGAGCAACCAGGTGAACCAGTTCGGCGGTTATACCGGCATGACGCCGGCTGACTTCATCGCCGCGGTCGGGCGGATCGCGGCCGAGGTCGGCGCGAACTTGGAAACCGTCGTCTTCGGCGGCGACCATCTCGGGCCGCAGGCCTGGCGGGCGGAACCCGCCGAGGCGGCGATGGCGAAGGCCGCCGACATGATGCGCGCCTATGTCGAGGCCGGCTTCACCAAGATCCATCTCGACTGCTCGGAAGGCTGCGCCGGCGAGGACCCGCAGGTCGGCGACGCGCTCGCGGCGGAGCGCGCCGCGATCCTCGCCGAGGCCTGCGAGCGGGCCGCGCCGGCGCCGGAGCGCCTGTCCTACATCGTCGGCACGGAAGTGCCGCCGCCCGGCGGCGCGCGTGCCGAGCATGCCGAAGCCATCCGCCCGACCGAGCCGGACGCCGCCCGCGCGACGCTCCTCGCCCATAACCAGGCCTTCGCGGCGCGCGGCCTCGGGGCCGCCTGGGACCGCGTGCGCGGCCTCGTGGTGCAGCCGGGCCTCGAATTCGCGCCCGACCACGTCGACCGCTTCGACCTCCAGGTGCCGGACCGGCTCAGCCCGGTGCTGCGCGACTGGCCGCGGATCGCCTTCGAAGCGCATTCCACCGACTACCAGGAGCCGGCGGTGTTTCCCGAACTCGCCCGCCGCCGCTTCGCCGTCCTGAAGGTCGGCCCGGCCTTGACCTACGCCTATCGCTCGGCCGTCTACGCCCTGTCCCATATCGACGGCTGGACGACCGGCGAGCCGCACCTTTCCGAACTGATGGAACGGCTGATGGTGGAAGCGCCGGGGCACTGGCGCAAGCACTACGAGGGCGACGCGGCGACGCTCCGGACCCTCCGCCATTTCGGCTATGCCGACCGCATCCGCTACTACTGGGCGCTGCCGGATGCCCGCGAGGCGGTCGCGGCGCTGGAAGCGCGCATCGATGCCGCGAAGTTCCCTGATCCGCTGGTCGAGCAATACTTCGCGGCCGGCGAGATCGCGCGGGCCGCGACCCTCCGCTCCGCCGCCGGCCTCGGGCGGGCGAAGGCGCTGATCCACGCGCGGATCGAGACGGCGCTCGAGCCCTATCTGTTCCGAAGCTCGGCGAGGTAGGCGCGCAGCAGCGGCACGCGCCGCGGCCGGAAGCTCGCCTCCGTTTCCAGCGCCTCGCCGATGCGGTCCGCCCGGAACATCCGGAAGGCCCGCCGAAGGCAGCACCAGGCCAGCACCGTCATCTTCTCGTCGAGATAGACGATCGACAGCGGCCAGATCGTCCGCTCGGTCGACGTGCCGTCCTTGTCGGCATAGCGGATGGCGACCGCCGTCTCGTTCCAGCAGCCGTTCCGGATCGCCTGCATGTCGAGGCTCGGCGGAAAGCGCGCCTCGAAGCGGCGCACCTGGCTGACGGCGTGGAGGAGATGCCGCTCGTCGCCTTCCGGCAGGGTCGCCGCGACCTTCGCGAGCACGGCGCCCGCTGCCTCGGCCAGCGCCGGATCGCCCATGTGCCGGACTTCGGCGAGGCCGAGCACCAGAGCCTCGATCTCGATCCGGCTGAAGGTCTGCGGCGGCAGCGAGCGGTCCTCGATCAAGCGGTAGCCATAACCGCGCTCGCCCTCGATCCGGGCGCCGGCCGCGCGCAGGGCGTCGATGTCGCGGTAGAGCGAGCGCTCCGACACGCCGGTCTCCTCGGCAAGGCGAGCGGCGGTGAGCGGCGGGGGAAGCACGCGCATCGCCTGGATCAGGCGCAAAAGGCGGTCGGCTCTGGCCATGGCGGGCAACTGACGGAAACTGACAGGTGGCTGCACCTATACCGTTCTCGTCGCCCAACAGGAAGGAACCCGCCAATGCTCACCCTCTTCCATTCGCCTCGCAGCCGCTCGACGCGGATCGTCGCGCTCCTGAAGGAGCTGGATGCCCTCGACGACGTCGGCATCGAGATCGTCTCGACCCGCCGGATGGACGGCAGCGGCGCGCGCGATCCGCGCAATCCCCATCCCGACGGCAAGGTGCCGGTGCTTCGCCACGACGGCGGCGGGCTCGTCTGGGAGTCCGGCGCGATCGTCCTCTACCTCGCCGACCTCTTTCCGGCTGCGGGGATGAGCGTACCGCCCGGCGATCCGCAGCGCGGCACCTATCTGAGCTGGCTCGCCTGGTACGGCGGCGTCATGGAGCCGGTGCTGATGGCGGAGGCCGCGGGCTTGCACCATCCGGTGCTCACCGCGACCTTCCGCGGCGCTGCCGAAATGAAGGCGCGCCTTGCCGCCGCGCTCGCCGACCGGCCGTTCCTGATGGGCGATCGCTTCACCGCAGCCGATCTCCTGCTCCATTCGCCCTTCGCCTTCTTCGGCAAGCCGGGGGAGCCGACCATCGACACTTGGGTGGACCGCTGCGTCGCCCGGCCGGCGACGGCTTTCGCCGCCGAGTTCGACACCCGGCACTCCGCCGCCTGACGCACCGGCAGCGGCGGTGGATCGCCGCTTACATGCTTGCGCGAAGCTTGCATTACGTTGCGGAACATGCTTCGATCGGTGACGCTCAGTGAGTGATAGCGACCCGGCATTGTGGGGATGCCGCGCCGCTTGCCGGGCGTGCAGGGGGCTGTTGATGCGAAGCGTTCAGGATCGGGCGGGGGGCTTGCCGGCTCCCGCCGAATGCGTCGGGGAAGTGCCGGTTACGCGGCGGCCGGGACATCGCGCGCTCGGCGTCGGCGGGGGTGCCGCGGCGCTGGCGGCGATCCTCGCGCTCGCCGCTCCGGCCGCTCTCGCCGACACTCCTCCGGACTCCAGCCGCAACGTCGAGCCCTTGGCCGACGCGGCGCGCCTACCCGCGATCGAGGCCGAGCGCCAGCAGCTCTTCGCCGCGATGCTGCGCGACCCCGCCAACCTCGACCTCGCCTTCCGCTACGCCTCGCTGTCGGCGCAGGCCGGCGATCTCGAGGGCGCGATCGCGACGCTGGAGCGGATGCTGATCTTCGCGCCTGGCCTGCCGCGGCTGCAGCTCGAACTCGGCGTGCTCTACTACCGGCTCGGCGCCTACGACACGGCCAGCACCTATTTCGACGCCGCGCTGGCGGCGCCGAACGTGCCGGAGGAGGTGCGGACGCGCGTCGAATCCTATCGGGTGGCGATCGCCGAGCGGAACGAGGTCGACCGCTTCTCCGGCTCGGTTTCCGTCGGCGTCCGCTACCAGACGAACGCCAACGCCGCGCCCGAGACCCGGCTGGTCCGCACTACGCTGCTGGCCGACCCGCTGCTGCTCGACGAGAACGCGCTGGGGCAGGACGACGTCAACGGCTACGTCTCGACCAACCTTCATTACAGCCACGACCTCGGTGCGCAGGGCGACCGGCTGGAAGCGAACCTCCAGGCCTACGGCGCGCTCTACACCGACGAGACCGACATCAACACCGGCTTCGCCGAACTGACCGTCGGCCCGACCTTCAACCTCGAGCGGATCTCGCTGGAGGACACGACCCTCAGCCTCTACGGCATCGCCGGCGGCCTGGTGCTGAAGGACGATCCCTATCTCGTGTCCGGCGGCGTCGGCGCGGCGCTGAACAAGGTCTTCGGCACCGGCACCCGCACCTATCTCGGCACGGAATACCGGCGCGAGGGCTTCCAGGATTCGGACCTCCGGCCGAACGCCTCCGACCGGACCGGCGACCGTTACCGCCTGTTCGCGGGCGTCAGCCAAGACGTCACCGCCCGCCTGTCGGTTTTCGCGGGGCTGAACGGCGAGCGCCGCGCCGCGGACGCCGACTTCCTCAGCTACACCGAGGGCGGCATCACGGCAGGGGCGCGGCTCGGTTTCCGCTCGCCGTTTCCCACGCAGGACGAGCCCTGGGTGTTCGGCCTGACCGGCGGCTACATCAAGCGCGGCTACGACGACCCCGACCTGATCTTCAGCCTGACGAAGGAGGAAGAGGACGACGAGAGCTTCGTCGAGGGCTCGCTGACCGTGCCGGTCGCCGCCGACTGGGCGGTGCAGACGACGGTCGGCTACCGCAACGTCTCGTCGAACTACGACCTGCGCAACTACGACAACGTCTCGACGTCGCTCGGCGTCGTGTGGCGGTTCTGAGAGGAGATTTTCCGATGCGGCTCCTTCTCGCGACCCTTCTCCTCGCCGGCGTCGCCGCGCCGGCCGGCGCCCAGAACGTCGGCATCACCTCCGCGGTGAACCAGCAGGCGCGCGGCACGCCGCCGAGCCAGGCGGTGCGCACGCTCGCGCTCGGCGACAACATCATCTTCAACGAGCGGATCGACACCAATCCGATCGGCCTCCTGCAGATCCTGCTGGCCGACGGGACGGCCTTCACCGCCGGGCCGAACTCGTCGCTGACGATCGACCGCTTCGTCTACGACCCGAACCGGGGCACGGCGGAGGTTTCCGCGACCCTGACCAAGGGCGTGTTCCGCTTCATCGGCGGCAAGACCTCGAAGACGCCGAACGGGGTGCGCATCAACTCGCCGGTCGGGACGATCGGCATTCGCGGCGCCGTGGTCGACATCGCGATGGGTGGGCGCGGCGACGGCACGGTGTCGATGGTGTTCGGGCGCGAGGTGACGCTGACGGGGCCGAACGGCCAGACGAACCGCGTCTACGAGCCCGGTTATTCCATCGTGGTCGAGACCGGCCCGGACGGGAAGCAGACCCGGCAGGTGGTGAAGACGCCACCCGCGGCCGCCGGCCAGATCCAGACCGCGCTGGCGGGACGCCCCGGCACGACCGGCGGCTCGGCGAACCCGCCGACCGACCGGATCGTCGCCGACAGCGACGTGCCGCGCGACAACTCGCAACTTGCGCTCGTCGTCAACCCGCCCGTGCCGCAGCCGCGGCCCGAACCGCGCAGCGAGGTGCTGACCGCGGTGCAGGAGCAGAACGTCGACGTGGTGCGGGAGGACGTCGTGGAAGAAGCCGGCACCGACACGCCGATCCAGCCTGGTCCGGGGCCGGAGCCGGAGCCTGAACCGGAGCCGAACCCGACGACCTTGACCGCGCGTCTCCTGACGGCCGGCCAGACCTTCACGAACAGCGATGGCGAAGTCGTGCAGAATCCCGGTGCGACCGGGCTCGTCGGCGGTTCGGCGGATGAGGACCGCATCGTCACGCTGCGCGGCGGCGGAACCGCTTCCGGATCGACCAACCGCGGCACGCTGGTGCTGCCGCTGTTCGCCGACGCCCCGTCCGGCGGACTGAGGGCGGAGGTGATCGGACAGGAGGCCGGGGCCTCGCTTGGCGGCGTGCAACTTCTCGGCGGCGGGTTCGTCGGATCGGACGGGTTCCGCTTCTATCAGCTCATCCTTGGCAACGACCTGACGCAACCTGTCTACGCACTCGCCGGCACGCCCATCGCCGACGCGAGCCGCCTGTCGTCCGGCGATATCCGGACCTACTCCTTCACGCCCGACCTCCTCCAAGGCCTGCCCGTTCCTTTTATGCAGAACGGCGTCCTCGGCGTCGACTATTCGACGGCATCGATCACGCCGTTCTACCTCGCCGAGAACACCACGGTCGGCAATCCGAAGCTGTTCCAGTCCTGGCTGGTGATCGACGGCGTCGGGCCGGAACAGCGAAGCGGCATCGGCGTCACCGCCGCCGTACTCGGGACGGACGACTCCGATGCTCTTAGCTTCGATTTCGGCCGTCGCGGGAGCTATCGCGACGACGCCTACGGCTTGTCGTACCGAATGGGCGGCGCCATCGCAGGTTTGAAGGGACCGAACGGCGGCAATCAGCTGTTCGGATCGAACGGACAGTATCTCGTTCTTGGCACCGACATCACCGGCAACAACACGTCCGCAGATGGCATCGCGACCGGCGGTCTGAGTCCTGATTTCGGCACCTTCCATCTCTTGGGCCTGCAGGACGAGCGTTCGGCTGCAGATTTCGCGGCAAATCAGGGAACGACCCGCAATCTCGGCGCGTCCGGCACGCAAGCCATCCGCGGCTTCGCTGCGGGCCTCCAGGAGGGGTTCTCGCCGAACAATGGCTACAACGACGTTTCGGACAGCGGCTCGGACCCCAACGCCGTCTACGTCGAGTTCAACCGTCAGCGGAATTCCGTTGGAGGCGAACTGGAGATCGGCACCACCGGTCTCAGGACGCACGTCGCCTTCGGCGCCGGCGTTCTCGGCAACACCAGTGGCGGCCAGAACGCTTATGTCGACGACGACAAGTTCGGCGCGATCCAAAACGGCAATCGTCAGCGAACGACGGTGACCGTCACCGACGACAACGGCGCGCCGGCGACCTATCCCCAGGTGCGCGACAACAATCCCAACACCTACTTCGTCTCCGGCGACGCCAACCCGCAGCCGAACCTTCTGCCGAACGGCCAGATGTGCGCCTGCAAGTTCCTCGAATGGGGCTGGTGGGGAACCGCAGTGCGCGCCAGGGCCGACAACGTGCCCGACGACGCGGACAACCGGATCCAGTCGCAGGTGCATCTCGGCCAATGGGTGGCCGGCGACGTCACGACGAACGCGCAGGTCGCGACGCTTTCCGGCTCTGCCAGCTATGCCGGCAGCGCGCTCGGCCATGTGACGGTCAGAGACAACAGCGGCATCGGCGACTATCTGGCCAGCGGTTCGATGCGAATGACCTACGATTTCGGCTCGCGCGCCGGGTCAATGAATATCGACAACTTCGACGGGCGTAACTTCGCGGGTACTATTGGCGCAAACACCGGCGACACCCCGGACGCCCTGTTCAACGGCGGCTTGGCGCAGACCAACAGCACGGGTGGCGCAAACGACGCCAGCGGCGCGGTGAACGGCGCATTCGTCAACAACGGCTCCGCGATCGCCGCTGGCGTCATCGGCAACTTCAATCTCGGCAGCGGCGACGGCGCGTGGAACGCCAGCGGCATCGTCGCCGGCGCGCGGACGCCCTGAGGGCGCGACGGCGGTGGCCGACGTCACCTATCCGGCGGGCGGCGCCCACCGCCGGGCCGGGGGAGGGGCGATCGCCACGACTCGCCGCTGGTTCGGCGTGCGCTCGCGACGCGAGGCGCTGATCGTCTGGAGCTACGGGCTCGCGACGCTCATCGCGACGATCGCCTTCGCCGGCACGCAGGTCACCGTGCTCGACCGCTTCAAGGCGCTGGTGTTCGATGCCTACCAGCGCGTCCTGCCACGCGAGGAGGCGCATGCGCCGATCCTCCTCGTCGACGTCGACGAGGCCTCGATCGCGCAACTCGGCCAATGGCCCTGGCCGCGCTCGGCGCTGGCGAAGATCGTCGACCGCCTCGGCGAGCTCGGCGCCGCGACGATCGCCTTCGACATGGTGTTCCCCGAGGCCGACCGCACCTCGCCGGCGCGCGTTGCGGCCGAATTGCAGAAGGCCGGCATCGCGGTGGTGATGCCGGCCGGCGGCGCCGGCCTCGACAACGACGCGTTGCTCGCCGAGAGCTTCGGCCGCAGCAGCGTCGTCGCGGGCTTCGCCGTGTCCGGCGAGACCGACAACGCGCTGCCTGAGCCGAAGACCGGCTTCGCCTATGCCGGCCGCGACCCGACGAGCTTCATGGCGGCATTCAGCGGCGGCGTCGCGAACCTCGCCGGTCTCGATGCGGCGGCGCGCGGCACCGGCTTCTTCTCCTTCCCGCCGAGCCGCGACGGCATCGTCCGGCGCATCCCGCTCGTCGCGAACGCGCAAGGGCGCTTGCAGCCGTCGCTGTCGGTCGAGGCGCTGCGCGTCGCGCAAGGAGCCTCCACCCTGATCCTGCGCACCACCAGCGCCAGCGGCGAGACGGATAGCGGCCGGCCGGCGGTCACAGCGCTGAAGGTCGGCGACTTCGAAGTGCCGACCACCGCCGACGGCAGCTTCTGGATCTACTTCTCGGGTCTCCCCTCGGTGAAGACCGTGTCGGCGAGCGTCCTTCTCGATCCGGAGGCCAGCCAGGCGCTCGCCGACGAGATCGCCGGGCATATCGTCGTGGTCGGCACGAGCGCCCTCGGCCTCCGCGATCTCGTGGCGACGCCGGTGGCCGCCTCGATGCCGGGCATGCGCGTCCATGCCGAGGTGATCGACCAGATCTTCGGCGGCGTGTTCCTGTCCCAGCCGGACTGGGCGCACGGGCTGGAGGTCGCCGCCGCGGCGCTCGCCGGCCTCATGCTGCTCGTCGTCATCCGGCAGGGCAGCGCCACGTTCAGCGCGGTCAGCGCGGTGACGCTGGTCGGCATCGTCCTCGCGGGATCCTGGTTCGCCTTCAGCCGCCACCGCCTGCTCGTCGACCCGATCCTGCCGACCACGGCCGTCGTCGCGGTCTTCGCGATCACGATGCCACTCCTCCTGCTGCTCACCAACCGCGAGAAGAAGTTCGTGCGCGGCGCCTTCTCGCACTACCTCGCGCCGGCGCTGGTGGAGCGCCTCGCCGACAACCCGGCCCTCCTGAAGCTCGGGGGCGAGGAGCGCGAGCTGACGATCCTCTTCTCCGACATCCGCTCCTTCACCTCGATCTCGGAGAAGCTCGGCGCGAACGAGCTGACGACGCTGCTCAACAACTTCCTGACGCCGATGACAGACGTCCTGCTGCGCTCCGAGGCGACGATCGACAAGTATATGGGCGACGCGATCGTCGCCTTCTGGAACGCGCCCCTCGACATCGCAGACCATCGCCGCCGGGCCTGTCTCGGCGCGCTCGCCATGGTGCGCGAGCTCGAACTCCTGAACGCCCGGAGCGCGGTCCCGCTGAAGATCGGCATCGGCCTCAACAACGCCGTCTGCTGCGTCGGCAATCTCGGCTCCGCCCAGCGCTTCAGCTATTCCGCCATCGGCGACGGCATGAACGTCGCCTCGCGCGTCGAAGGCCTGACCAAGGAATACGGCGTCGCCATCGCGGTGACCGAAGCGGTCCGGGCAGGGGCGCCCGATCTCGCCTTCGTCGCGATCGACCTCGTGCGCGTCGTCGGGCGCGCCGAGCCGCTGCCGCTCTTCGCGCTCGTCGGCGATGCGGATTTCGCCGGGACGGCGGACTTCCGGGGCCTCGCCGCGGCGCACGGCGCGATGATCGAAGCCTACCGCGCCGGCCGGTTCGCCGAGGCGAAGGCCAGCCTCGACCTCGCGCGCTCCTACGGTTTCGAGCCGCTCGCGAAGCTCCACCGCATCTACGCCGAGCGTCTGGCGCTGCTCGAAGCCGCGCCGGTCCCGGCCGACTGGGACGGCGTCTTCACCGCGCGGTCGAAGTAGCGGCGCGGCCCCGCCCCGGCCGGGAGGCGAGGATCTCGGCGAGGCTCACCGGGCGGAACGGGAAGGCGTCGATCCCGACATCGAACTGCCGCGGCATCGGCTTCAATTGGGCGTGGGAATGGCCGTGGAGGTCGATCGCGCCCTTGCCCATGCCGTTCCAGGTGCGGAAGGCGTAGTGGCATAGCACGAGCCGCCGGCCGTCGACGGCGAGCTCGGCATAGGCTTGCACGCTCGCCCATCCCGCCGCGCTGAGCGTTTCCGCGCCGTCGTTGTTGCCGACGACGAGGTGTTTCGCGCCGTTCAGCCGTTCGAGCAGTGTCGCCACCCGATCCGCGCTTCCCTTCGCGAAATCGCCGAGATGCCAGACCTCGTCGCCGGGAGACACCGCCGCGTTCCAGGCCGCGACCAGCGCCGCGTCATGGCTCGCGAGATCAGGAAAGGGCCGCCGGTCGAGCCGCAGCACGCGCGGGTCGCCGAAATGCGTGTCGGCCGTGAAAAACAGCATCCACCCGTCTCAAACCCAAGCTGTCCGACGCAAAGGGACATAGGGTCGCAGCGCCGATGCGCACTTCCTGTTCGCGGCTCCGGCTCCATCTCGCCCGAGAGGATGGCGGGCGGCGAGGTGGTCGATGTCGGAAATCGAGGCGGAGCGAATCAGGGTCCTCGCGGACCGGCCGGCGAACGAGAAGGGGACCTACGTCCTCTACCTCCTGCAGCAGGCCAACCGCTCCTCCTTCAACCCGGCGCTCGAATACGCGATCGCCGAGGCGAACCGGCTCGGCCTCCCCATCGTCGCCTGCTTCGGCCTGCTCGACGGCTCGGACGGCTTCCCGGAAGCGAACGAGCGGCACTACGCCTTCCTGCTGCAGGGCCTGTCGGACGCGGCCGCCGGTCTTGCAAAGCGCAGGATCGGCTTCGTGATGCGGAAATGCTCGCCCGCCGAGATCGCGATCGACCTCGCGAAGCATGCCGCGATCCTGGTGCTCGACCGCGGCTATCTCGCCATCCAGAAGCGCTGGTACGAGGAAATCCTGAAGGCCGTGTCGACCCGCGTCGTGCAGGTGGAGGGCGACGTGGTGGTGCCGCTCGAGACCGCATCCGACCACCACGAATTCGCCGCCCGGACGCTGCGCCCGAAGATCGGCAAGCGGCTGGACGAGTTCCTGCAGCCGCTCGCGGCAGTGAAGCCGAAGCACGATGCGGCGGCGCTCGGCCTGAAGAGCCAGCTCGACATCTCCGATCCGGATAAGGTGCTCGCCGGGATGACGCTCGATCGCTCGGTGCCGCCGGTGAAGCGCTTTCGCGGCGGCGAGACCGAGGCGCGGCGGCGGCTGAAGGCCTTCCTCGCCGGTCCCTTCGCCGACTACGGCGAGGTGCGCGGGAAGCCGGAGGCGGGCGCCGCTTCGCATATGAGCCCTTACCTGCATTTCGGGCAGATCTCGCCGGTCGAGATCGCGCTCGTCGTCCGCGCGGCGGCGAAGGGCGGCGAGGACGACAAGTCGGCTTACGTCGAGGAGGTGGTGGTGCGCCGCGAGCTCGCGATGAACCACGTCTTCTACACCGACGGCTACGACGCCTACGACCGGGCCATTCCCGAATGGGCGCGAAAGGCGCTCGCCGAGCACGCGAAGGATGAGCGGCCGCAGCTCTATTCGGACGACGAACTGGTCGAAGGCCGGACGCACGATCGCTACTGGAACGCGGCGATGGCGGAGATGCGCGAGACCGGCTTCATGCACAATCACCTGCGCATGTACTGGGGCAAGAAGATCCTCGAATGGTCGCGCTCGCCGAAAGAGGGCTTCGAGCGGACGCTTCGCATCAACAACCGCTTCTTTCTCGACGGGCGGGACCCGAACTCGTTCACCAATGTCGGCTGGGTCTACGGCCTGCACGATCGGCCCTGGGGGCGGCGCAAGGTGTTCGGCACCGTGCGCTACCAGGGCGACAACACGCTGAAGAAATTCGATGCCGACGCCTATGTGCGCACGGTCGAGAAGCTCTGCGCCGCCGAGCGCCAGGAATGATGCTCGCTCAGCGGGGTTTCAGGTAGGCCGCGCATTCGAAGCGGCCGCGGCTGGCGGCATGGACGCGCCGCATCGTCCGCGCTAGCGCGGCGCAGGCACGGGCCTGCGCCAGCGCCGGCAGTTGCGAGGCGTCGCCGAAGGGGCGCACGTGGTGCAGCACGACGACCCGCCCGCCAGGCGCGGTGATCCGCGCGACCTTCTGCATCAGCATCGCCAGCTCGCGCTTCGTCAGGTAGTAGGCGACCTCCGACAGCACCACGAGATCGAAGCGCCCGCGCGGCACCTCGCGGGGCAGGAGGGAGCGGCGGAAGGCGACGCGGCGGTTGCCGGCGTTCCGCCGCTCTGCCTCGGCAAGGGCGGTCGGCGAGGCGTCAACCGCGAGAAGCCTGAGGCAGCGGGGCGACAGGAAACGCGACGTCTCGCCGATGGCGCAGCCGAATTCCAGCGCCCGGCCGTAACGTCGGTCGCTGCCGCAGGCGCGCAGGAGGACGCCCCGCTTGTAGGCCTCGAAGGGCGAGGCGGCGTAGTTCCAGGGGTCGATGGTCTCGCGGAACTTCACCTCGAAGCCGGCGGCGTCGATCCGCTTCACCGGTGCGGCCGCCAATAGGCTTCCACCGGTCCGGCGAGGCGTTCGATCGTCGCCGGCGTCAGGTGGAAACCGTCCGGATCGTCGTGGATGAGATCGCCCGTCTGCGAAAGATGCGCCGCGACCGCCGCCCGCTTCGCCGGCAGAACGGCGGCGACGTCGAAGTCGACGCGCTCGGCCTCATCCGGCTGCGGCCGGTCCTCGGGGCTACCAAGTTCGTCGAGCCAGATCGCGTATTCGAGCGTGGCGGCAGGCATGTCCGTGGCCGCCAGCGCCCCGCTCGCGAGCGCGAAGGCGTCGCGGTGATCGCAATGCGGGTCGCGCCGCCAGGGCAGGAGGACGAGATCCGGCCGGAAGCCCCGCACGATGTCGACGAAGGCCCGAAGCGCCTTGCCGTGTTCCGCCGTTCCCGCCGCCGGCATGGCGGCATCGGGAAGGCGAAAGAAGCTGCGGGGATGGTCGCCGATCCCGAGCCGTCGCAGCGCTTCCGCCGCCTCCGCCTCGCGCGCCGCCGCGAGCCGCTCGCGCGGCCAGGAAGCGGAGTTGCGATGCGACGCCCCGCCATCCGTCACGAACACCGTGTGGAAGCGCCGGCCGAGCGGCGCCAACGTGGCGATGAGCCCGCCGCAGCCGAGCGACTCGTCGTCCTGATGCGGGGCGACGACGAGGATGCGCGAGGCCTCGATCGAGGCGGGATCGAGCCTCATCGCCCGCCGCCGCCCTTCGCCGGCAGTCCCGCCCGGCCCGGGCGCCAGCCACCCTCCGCGACGGCTTTCCCGAAGGAGGCGAGCGCGCCGTCGGGGTTCGGCTGGCGCAGATAGGTGCGAAGGTCGCGGACGAGCCGCTCCAGCGGATGCGGCGCGATCATGCCGGCCGCGCCGACCGACCGCTCGGCCTCTTCCAGGACGGCGAGGGCATGCGCCTCGATCGCGCTCCGGGCGGCGTTCGCAGTCGCGACGAGCGAGTCGCCCGCCGCCGGATCGGCCGCCGCCGCTTCCCAGGCGAGCGCGGTGCGGTCGAGCCAGTTGTAGCCTTCCTCCACCGCGATCCCCATCCGGGCGAGACGGTGGAGCTGGTAGGGATCGCCGGCGCGCCCGGTCTCCTGGAGATGCTGGAGGGCCGTGTCGAACACCGCATGCATGCCGCCGACATGCACCGCGGCGAAGCGGATCGCGCCGGCGAAGAACCAGGGCGGGCGGACGTAATCGTCGGGGCTGCCAAGCAGCCATTCCGGCCGGATGGGCAGGTCCTCGAAATCGACGATGTGACTGCCGGACGCGCGCATGCCCATCGGGTGCCACCAGGACCGGTCGACCGGTCGCCCGTCCAGCGGCACGACCAGCATCCGGCGTCCCTCTAGGCTCGGCACCGTGACGACCGCCTGCGCGAGGCCGTCGACGCCGGAAGAGAAGTTCTTCGCGCCCTCGAGGCACCCGTCGTCCCCAAACCGGAGCGGCCGGTCCGGCGCGTCCGTGTTCCAGACGCCGAAGAGCTCGCCGCGTGCGGCCGCCGCTTCGAGATGGTCCCGCTGATCCGCCGTGCCGTAGGCGCGGATCAGGAACAGCGCGTTGACGTGGCCCTCATAGATCCGCCCGACGCTGAGGTCGCCGCGACCGACCGCAGCGAGGAGGCGGAGGAGCCGACCGATCTCGCCGGGCGCCAGCGGCGGCCAGCCGACGAGGCCATGCCGCCGCAGCGCGTCGAAGCCTTCCGCCGGAAAGCTGCCATCGCGGTCGTGCTTGGCGGCGTCGCGCCCGATCTCCGCCGCCAGATCGTCGGCGTCGACCGCATGGCGGATCGGGTCAAGCCGCATGGCGTTCGCCTTCCAGCCGGGCGATCGCCGCGCGCAAGGCCGCGCTCGCCGCTTCCACCGGCACGGTCGCCGGCGCGTCCGGTGCGTCCGGCGCAAAGAGCTCGGCCAGCGCGAAGCCAGGCAGCGGTGCGCCGGTCGCGTCCGAGAAACCGCGCGGATCGAGGCCGAACCGTTCGGCGGCTCGGCGCCGCTCGGCCACGCCGGCGCCGTCCAGGTCCCGCAAGGCGCGCCGAAGGACGAGCCGCGCTTCGATCGCGTCGGGCGCTTCCACGAGGATCGGGCGGTTCTCCGCCTCCGCCCGCAGCCATTCCTTCAAGCAGTCGGCCATCCCGCCCGGCGCCCGCCCGGCGAGGCGTGCCGAGACCTCGACGCGGACCAGCGAATCGTGGCGCAGCCGGCCGCCGGCGAGGCGTACGCGGCTGGCGAAGGCGAGATCCTCCCGGAAGGGGAGGGGCGGCATGCCGCCGACCGCCGCATACACCTCGCCGCGAACCGCAAGGCTCGCGCCCGTATGGTCGCGGTGCCGAGGCCAGGGATCGTGCGGCAGCGGGTCGATCAGCGCGGCCAGGCGGTCGGCAAGCGCCGCATAGTCGAGAAAGGCCTCGGCCCGCCGCCGGAAGCCCGGGCCGAGGCGCGCCTCCTCGGCGGGATCGCCGACGATCAGGCCGCCGACGAGGTCCGCGCCCGCTGCGATGGCGTAAAGGTTCGCCTCGATCCAGTCCGGCGCGGGCACGGCGTCGGCATCGGTGGTGAGAAGCGCCACGGAAGTGGGGTCGCATCCCTCCAGCACGCGCTCCATCGCCATGCGGCGTGCTGTGCCGACATGCGCCGCGTCCGGCGGCAGCGAAACCTCGACCACGTCGAGCGCGAGACGCGGCTGCGCGGCCGCAGCCCGGATCGCGGCGCCGGCGGAATCGTCCGTGCAGTTGTTGAGGACGAGCACGACGCGCAGGCGGGCCCCGCCGGCATCGAGCCAGGTCTGGCCGCCCAGCGCCGCGAGGAGAGGCGGCAGGCGCTCCTCCTCGTCCCTGGCAGGAACGGCGACGACGGGAACACGCGCGCAGTTCGTCATCCGGCGCATGCCGCCGCCGATCGGCACTCGCGGCCGAAAGTGGCGATCCCGGCGGCCCGCCTGGAAACCCATGCGCGAAACAGGTCTACTTTGCGGAACATGCGAGAGGCTTTGCCTGCCGGTTCGAAGCTGGAACGGCAACGCGCAGGCCCGAAACGCGGTTCGCGATCGACGGCGACGATAAGCGGACCCGGCTAACGAGCGATGAGCCGCGGGGGTTTCACGGTCTGCGGGTGCGCGAGCCCATCCTCTTTCGGAAGAGATGGTTCGAACCGGAAACTCAGGCGACCGCGTCCTCCTCCTCCGCGAGTTGCTCCGCCTTCAGCCGAAACACCTTCTCGGCTTCCAGAAGCGCATGCTTCACGTCGGCCGGGACGGCCTCGCAAGCGAGCAGGGCCAGATCTTCGGCCCGCTCCTGATAGAATGCACTCCGCGGCTCGTGCATGATTGCAACCTCTGGGAGGCAAGGTTCCCGCAAGGATAGTGTCGCGGGAATTCGAGAAACGCTAGGGGTCCATGGCGCAAGGATACGAATTGTCGCATGGTGCGGTGCGATCGTTGCGGGCATGCAACAATGCCGGGTGAATTCCACTGGCGGTATGATTTATCCCTTGCCGAGTGTGAACCTCGTCATACCAGCACACCTTCCAGTGGCGCGATCGGACGCCGGCCGAACCGGTTCAGCCACCGAGGAAGTCGCGAAGCAGCGACCGGTCGACCGGTCGACCCTGCTCCTCGACCGGACCCTCCAGCACGGCGTCCGGCGGAAGCTGGTCGCGCCGTACCAGCCGCGAGGGGCCGCGCGCCGGCGGCAGGTCCGCCGGCGGCGGCGGAGCGATTTCCCGATCGTCGTAGCCGCCGGCGACGCCGTCCGGCGGCAGTTCCTCGTAGGCGCCGTCGTCCGGCAGCGGCGAGACGCCATAGGGATCGTCCGGCGGCAGGTCGCGGCTATAGGGGGCGCCACTCGCCGGGCCGCGTCCGTCGTCGCGCCGGATGATCCGTCGTTCGGGCTCCGGATATTCGCGGCCGGCGATGGCGCCGATCGGATCCCCCGACTCCGGTTGGCCGTGGCCGGCGACCGCCGGGATCTCGCCCGGCGGGGCGATCGCCTCGCCGCTCGGCGCTTCGCCGGCGATCGCGGCCGGGTCGCCGCCGTCCATGCCGTTCGAGGCGGTCAGCGGCGTGCCCGCTTCGCCGGGCGCCGTGTCCGGCACGCCCGGCAGCGGCATCGGCGGCAGGCCTTCGTGGGCGGCGGCCATGAACTTCTTCCAGACGTCGGCCGGCAGCGTGCCGCCGGTCACCTTCTTCATCAAGGCGCCGTTGTCGTTGCCGAGCCAGACGCCGGTGGTGAGGTTCGCGGTGTAGCCCATGAACCAGGCGTCCTTGAAATCCTGCGTGGTGCCGGACTTGCCCGCCGCCTGCCAGTCCTTCAGCGCCGCGCGCCGACCCGTGCCGCGCGTGATCGTGCCGGTGAGCATCGCGTTCATCATGCCGACGATCTCGGGCTTCACGATCACCGGCGGTACGCCGGCGGGGCGCTCGTAGAGCACCTTGCCGCTCGCCACGTCCGTCACCTTATTGATGAGGTGCGGGGTCGCCTGGTAGCCGCCGTTGGCGAAGACCGCGTAGGCGCTCGTCAGTTCGAGCAGCGTCACCTCGGAGGTGCCGAGGGCGATCGAGGCGTTGTCGACGAGCGGCGTCTTCACGCCCATCCGCGCCGCCGTCTCGATCACCGCCTTCGATCCGACCGCCTCGGTGAGCTGCGCCGCGATCGTGTTCAGCGAATGGGCGAGCGCGTCGGCGAGCGTGACGGGGCCACGGTAGCGCTGGTCGTAGTTCTGCGGCGACCAGTTGCCGATCCGCGTCGGCGCGTCGTTCACCACCGAGTCCGGCCGCCAGCCGGCTTCGAGCGCCGTCTCGTAGACGAAGGGCTTGAACGCCGAGCCGGGCTGCCGCCTGGCGTCCACCGCGCGGTTGAACTGGGAATCGGCGTAGTCCCGTCCGCCGACGAGGGCGCGGATCGCGCCGGTGCCGTCGACCGCGACGAGCGCGCCCTGGCTGACGTTCTGCTTCGCGCCGTCGATCGTGGAGCGGATCGCCTTCTCGGCGTCGCGCTCGAGGCCGAGGTCGATGGTGGTCTCCACCGCGACGTCGCCCTTCACCTCGCCGACGAGGGTCGAGAGGTCGCGCATCACGAGATCGGCGGCGTAGTTCTCCGCGCCGTTCCAGAAGCTCTTCGCCCTGATCGGCTTCTCGGCCTTCGCCGCCTCGAACTCGGCCTCGGTGATGGCGTTCTCGTCGCGCATCGCCTGCAGCACGACGTCGGCCCGCGCCTTGGCGGCCACCGGATCGTTGGCGGGCGACAGCCGGGAGGGCGCCTTCAGGAGACCGGCGAGGAGCGCCGCCTCGCTCAAGCTAACGTCCTTGGCGCTCTTGCGGAAATAGCGCTGGGAAGCGGCTTCCACACCCGTGGAGCCGGAGCCGAAGTAGACGCGGTTCAGGTACATCTCCAGGATCTGGTCCTTGGAGAACTTCTGCTCCAGCCAGAGCGCCAGGATCGCCTCCTGGCCCTTGCGCTTCAGGCTCTGCTCCGGCGTCAGGAAGATGTTCTTGGCGAGTTGCTGGGTCAGCGTCGAGCCGCCCTGCACGGTCGCGCCGGCGGCGAGGTTCTCGGCAAGCGCGCGGCCGATGCCGATCGGGTCGACGCCGTAATGGTCGTAGAAGCGCCGGTCCTCGATGGCCACCACCGCCTTCGGGATGAACGGGCTCATCTCGGCGAGCGACAGCGCCTGGCCGCCGGTGATGCCGCGATTGGCGAAGGGCTCGCCGGCCACCGACACCATCTTGACGTTGGGCGGACGGGCCGGAACGTTCCAGGCTTCCGAAGGCAGGCTCGCGGCGAACCAGACGACGACGCCGACGGCCGCGACCGAGCCCCAGACCGCCGCAAAGAGCGCCAGCCGGAAGAGGTGGCCGAGAAAGGAGCGCCGCCGCCGCGGCCGGCTCTCGCCGCTGCCACCGCGACCACCGCCGAAGAAGCGCCGCCGCTTTTCCGCCGGTTCCGGCTCGTCCTGCCGCGTCCTCGCCGCCGAACGGCGCTCTTTGCCGCGCGCCGGCCGCTCCGGCTCACCGGCCGCGCGCGCCGCGCGGTCGTCGGGCGACAAGCGGATCTCCTCGTCGCGGTCGCGCTCGCGGCCAAAGCTCGGCTCGACGCGTTCGCCCTGTCTGCGGCGTCCGGCCATTGATCCCCTTCTCGCGTGTCCGGCCGGGCGCTTCGCTCGCGCCGCTCCGGGTCGTGCGGTTCGCGCGCCGGTCCATCCCCCGCCGGCCGCACGCTCGCCCGCCCGCGGTGCAACCTAAATACGGCGAATTAACGGGCCGTTGAGGAATCGCGCACGCAGCGTCACCCTTGATCGGGCGCGTCCCAGCCGCATCTGCCGGAGCTCGAAACGGTTCGGGAAAGGACGGCGGAGCGATGCGTATCGCACTCGACGGCAAACGCGCCCTGGTGACGGGGTCGACCGGCGGCATCGGCTTCGCCGCGGCGAAGGGCCTTGCGGCAGCAGGCGCGACGGTGATCGTCAACGGCCGCACCGCGGAGCGGGTCGAGGCAGCGATCCGGGACATCCGGTTGGAAGTGCCGGAGGCGAAGCTGGAAGCGCTTCCCCTCGATCTCGCCGCGGCGGACGGTTGCGCCGCGGCGGCCGAGCGCATTCCCGCCGTCGACATCCTCGTCAACAATCTCGGCATCTTCGAATTGAAGCCGTTCTTCGAGATCGACGACGCGGACTGGGAGCGCTTCTTCCAGGCGAACGTCATGTCCGGCGTGCGACTGTCGCGCAGCTACCTGAAAGGCATGATGGAGCGCGGCTGGGGCCGGATCGTCTTCATCTCCTCCGAGTCCGCGCTGAACATCCCGGCGGACATGGTGCACTACGGCTTCACCAAGACGGCGCAGCTCGCCGTGTCGCGCGGCCTCGCCAAGGTGGCCCGAGGCAGCGGCGTGACGGTGAACGCCGTCCTGCCCGGTCCGACCGCATCGGAAGGCGTTTCCGCCATGCTGAAGCCGATGGCGGAAGAGCAGGGCATCTCCTTCGAGGAAGCCGGAGCCGCCTTCGTCAAGGCCGAGCGCTCGTCCTCCGTCATCCAGCGCCTGGCCAGCGTCGAGGAGGTCGCGAACATGATCGTCTATGTCTGCTCGGAACAGGCCTCGGCCACCTCCGGCGCGGCGCTTCGGGTCGACGGCGGCGTGGTGGACACGATCGCCTGAGGGCGCGTCCCGCCTTGCCCTCAGTAGCGGTGGCGGCCGAGCGCCTGCGCCTTGTCGGCGAGATCGGCGACGAAGAGCTCCAGCATCTCGTAGGCGCCTTCCAGACCCGCCGCGCCGTCAACCGTCGCCTGCCGGCCGATGACCTCGGCTCCGAGGTCCCGGAAGATCGGGCGCCAGCCGTCCAGCGCCCGGAAGCCGCCGGAGCGTCCCGGCGAGGCGGAGGCGAGCGCCACGACGAGGCCGCGGAAGGGCTGGATCGGTCGGCTGCCGGCGCGCCGGACGCGGGCGATCCAGTCGACCGCGTTCTTGAGAAGGGGCGGCACCGAGCCGTTCGCGTCGGGCGAAACGAGGAGGAGCGCGTCGGAGGCCGCGATCCGGCCGGCAAGCCGCACCGCCGCTTCCGGCGGATCCTCGCCCGAGGCGACGTCGATGAGCGGCAGCGGATAGTCGGCGAGCCCGACGAGCGTCACCGTGGCACTGGTCCCGGCGAGGAGCCGCGCCGCCTCGAAGGCGAGCGCGTGGTCGGGCGAGGCGGACTCCAGCGTGCCCGGCAGGACGAGGATTCGCGGGCTCAACGCGGCCGGCTCAGGCTGCCATGCGGCCGGACTTCGCCGGGGCGTAGATCCAGACGCGGGCCGGCGGGATGTTGTCCCAGACCACCGGCGAGGCGGAAACGTCGAACACGCCCGGAACGGGCTTCACGGGCGCCGTCACCAGGTAGGAAAGCTGGGTGATGTTGCCGCCGGGGAGGAGGCGCCTGAAGTAGTCGGCGAAGAGCGCCTGCCGCTTGTCCTGCGGCAGCCCGACGATCGGTACGGCGAGGAGGATCGCGGCGAACTTCTCGCCTCGGCGCTCGCCCAGCGTCCGGTCGAGGTCGAAGGCATCGCCCCGGATCACGTTCACCGCGGGGAACCGGTCCTTCAGCGTCGCCGCGAAACCCGGATCGTACTCGATCGACGTGATGCGCTTCGGATCGACGCCCTTGTCGAGGAGCGCCTTGGTCACGACGCCGAGGCCGGGGCCGAGTTCCAGCACCGGCCCGTCGATCTCGGTCGAGGCGCAGTTCGCCATCGTCGCGCAATAGGCGGCGGAGGACGGCGCGACGGCCCCGAGTTTCAGCGGATGGCGCAGCCAGGTCTTGAAGAAGCGCAGCGCATCGCCCCTGTTCTCTCCGGCCCGTTCGTCGCGTCCGTGCATGTGACTTCGATCCCGCTCGTTTCGCGACTCGCCCTATAGCATGTGGTGCGGGCTTGTCGCGTCTCGAACGGAAAATGGCGCAAACGGATGGCAGTTGTACGAAGCTCGCGGGCCGACGGAACGGTTTAACCGACAGACGACTTCGCTGGCGGAAGAATCATCTCGAGGATCGAGCGAGGAGGCACGGCATGGATCGGCTCGAAGGCGGTTGCGTGTGCGGCGACGTGCGCATCGCGGCGGAAGGACAGCCGTACCGGGTCGGCCTCTGCCATTGTCTCGATTGCCGCAAGCACCACGGCTCGCTGTTCCACGCCTCCGCGATCTTTCCCGAGGATGCGGTCACGATCGAGGGCGAGACCCGCGACTATGCTGGACGGCACTTCTGTCCGCGCTGCGGCTCATCGGTGTTCGGGCGGAGCGGCGACGAGGTCGAGGTGAGTCTCGGGGCGCTGGACGCTCCTGACCAATTCATGCCGACCTACGAGCTCTGGACCGTGCGGCGCGAATCGTGGCTGCCGCCGTTTCCGCTGGAGCGGCGCTACGAGCGCGACCGCGACAGTTCCGGCCGCTCGGAAGGGTAGGCGATCTTCAGCCCTCGCCGAGCCCGCCGAAGAACTCCTTCATGCGCGAGAAGAAGCCGGTCGACTGCGGCGAGTTGTCGGACGAGGAGATGTCCTCGAACTCCTGCAGCAACTCGCGCTGGCGGCGCGACAGGTTCTGCGGCGTCTCGACCTGCACCTGGATGAACAGGTCGCCGGTCTGCGCCGAGCGCAGCACCGGCATGCCCTTGTTCTTCACCCGGAACTGCTTGGCGGTCTGCGTGCCTTCCGGCACCTTCACGCGCGTCGTGCCGCCGTCGAGCGTCGTCACGTCGAAGCCGCCGCCGAGCGCCGCCGTCGTCATCGAGATCGGGATCTTGCAGTAGAGGTCCGAGCCGTCGCGCTGAAAGAACTCGTGCGGGCGGATCGACAGGAAGATGTAGAGATCGCCGGCCGGACCGCCGCGCAGGCCCGCCTCGCCCTCGCCGGCGAGCCGGATGCGCGTGCCGTCCTCGATGCCGGCCGGGATGTTGACGGCGAGCTTGCGCTCTTCCGGCAGCCGGCCCTCGCCGTGGCACTTGGCGCAGGGGTCGGCGACGATCTCGCCGCGGCCCTGGCAGGTCGGGCAGGTGCGCTCGATGGCGAAGAAGCCCTGCGCGGCGCGCACGCGCCCCTGGCCGGCGCAGGTCGGGCAGGTCTTGACACCCGAACCCGGCCGCGCGCCCGTTCCCGAACAGACGTCGCACTGGATCGTGGTCGGCACCGAGATCTCGGCGGTCTTGCCGTTGAAGGCTTCCTCCAGCCCGACTTCCATGTTGTAGCGCAGGTCCGACCCCCGCTCGCGCCCGCCGCCGGCTCCCGCGCGGCCGCCCGCCCCGCCGCCGCGCCCGCGCCCCATCATCTCGCCGAAGATGTCGTCGAAGACGTCGGCCATGGAGGAGGCGAAGTCGCCCCGGAAGCCCGCTCCGCCGCCGCCGTTCTGGAAGGCCTGGTGGCCGAAGCGGTCGTAGGCCGCGCGCTTCTGCGGGTCCTTGAGGACCTCGTAGGCCTCGCCGACCTCCTTGAAGCGCGCTTCGGCCGACGCGTTGCCCGGATTGCGGTCGGGATGGAACTCCATCGCGAGCTTACGGTAGGCGGTCTTCAGGACCTTGTCGTCGGCCGTCTTCACGACGCCGAGAACTTCGTAATAATCGGCCTTTACCAAGACTGGTCCGTCCGTTCGTGTCTGTGGTCAGAGGATCGGGCGTGGAAGGAACGCGTCCCTTGCGCGCCGCCTCCTCGCCGCAATGTGGGAATGCCGTTCCGGCGTTACCATAGGACGAGGCGATGCGAAATCGCGGCCGCGACACGCCTTGGCACCGGCGGCCGATGTGCCTCGCCCGACACACCGTCGCCCAAGAAAAAGCCCCGGCGGTTGCCCGCCGGGGTTCTCGAAGTCGTTCCGGAAGCCGGCGTCAGGCCGATTTCTTGCGGTCCTGCTCGTCGACTTCCTCGAAGTCGGCGTCGACCACGTCGTCCTTCGCAGCGTTCGCCGCGCCGCCGGCCTCGTTCGCCGCCGCCTCGCTCTGCGCGCTCTCGTACATCGCCTGGCCGAGTTTCATCGAGGCCTCGGCAAGGGTCTGCGACTTGGCGTTGATCGCCTCGGCGTCCGGCTCCTCGCGGTCGAGTTCGGCGCGAAGGCCCGCGATCGCATCCTCGATCGCCTTGCGGTCGCCCTCGGAGACCTTGTCGCCGTATTCCTTCAGCGACTTCTCGGCCGAGTGGACGAGGCCTTCCGCCTGGTTCTTCGCTTCCACCGCGGCGCGGCGCTTCTTGTCGCCCTCGGCGTTCTGCTCCGCTTCCTTCACCATCTTCTCGATATCGGCATCGGAAAGGCCGCCCGAAGCCTGGATGGTGATCCGCTGCTCCTTGTTAGTGCCCTTGTCCTTGGCCGAGACGTTGACGATGCCGTTGGCGTCGATATCGAATGTCACCTCGATCTGCGGCACGCCGCGCGGCGCCGGCGGGATGCCTTCGAGATTGAAGCGCCCGAGCAGCTTGTTGTCCTGCGCCATCTCGCGCTCGCCCTGGAAGACCTGGATGGTCACGGCGTTCTGCGAATCCTCGGCGGTGGAGAACACCTGGCTCTTCTTGGTCGGGATCGTGGTGTTGCGGTCGATGAGCCGGGTGAACACGCCGCCGAGCGTCTCGATGCCGAGCGAGAGCGGGGTCACGTCGAGAAGGAGCACGTCCTTCACGTCGCCCTGCAAGACGCCCGCCTGGATGGCGGCGCCCATCGCGACGACCTCGTCCGGGTTGACGCCCTTGTGGGGCTCCTTCCCGAAGAAGTTCTTCACGACCTCCTGCACCTTCGGCATGCGGGTCATGCCGCCGACGAGCACCACCTCGTGGATGTCGCTCTGCGAAAGGCCGGCATCCTTCAGCGCGGCCTTCATCGGGCCGACCGTCTTCTGCACGAGGTCGTCGACGAGGCTCTCGAACTTCGAGCGCGTCAGCTTCATCGTCAGGTGCTTCGGGCCGGTCGCGTCCGCCGTGATGAACGGCAGGTTGATCTCGGTCTGGGAGGCCGACGACAGCTCGATCTTGGCCTTCTCGGCCGCCTCTTTCAGGCGCTGGAGGGCGAGCTTGTCGTTCTTCAGGTCGATGCCCTGGTCCTTCTTGAACTCGCTCGCCAGGTAGTCGACGAGGCGCATGTCGAAGTCCTCGCCGCCGAGGAACGTGTCGCCGTTGGTCGACTTCACCTCGAACACGCCGTCGCCGATCTCCAGCACCGACACGTCGAACGTACCGCCGCCGAGGTCGTAGACCGCGATGGTCTTGCCGTCGTTCTTCTCCAAGCCGTAGGCGAGGGCGGCGGCCGTCGGCTCGTTGATGATGCGCAGCACCTCGAGCCCGGCGATCTTGCCGGCGTCCTTGGTGGCCTGACGCTGGGCGTCGTTGAAGTAGGCTGGAACCGTGATGACGGCCTGGGAGACCTTCTCGCCCAGATACCCTTCGGCGGTTTCCTTCATCTTCTGAAGGATCATGGCCGAGACCTGGCTCGGCGACTGCTTCTCGCCGTGCGCCTCGACCCAGGCATCGCCGTTCGGGGCGTTGACGATCTTGTAGGGGACGAGACCCTTGTCCTTGGCGACGGTCGGGTCGTCGTAGCGCCGGCCGATCAGGCGCTTCACAGCGAAGAGCGTGTTCTCGGGGTTGGTGACGGCCTGGCGCTTGGCGGCCTGGCCGACGAGCCGCTCGCCGTCGTCGGTGAAGGCGACGATCGAGGGGGTGGTGCGGGCGCCTTCGGCGTTCTCGATGACCTTGGCGGTCTTGCCGTCCATCACGGCGACGCAGCTGTTGGTGGTGCCGAGATCGATGCCGATGACTTTCGCCATGAATGTTCTCCTTCGAGTAGCAGGCCGCCCGGACCCTCTATGGAGGCGTTCCGACTGGGTGGCCCCCGGTGGCATGTGAACGTTCGGCGGTGCGCCTTTCAGGTGAAAAGGCCGCTCCCGCCGGGCTGCGAGGTATATATGGACGGGCGTTTTGCCGCGCAAGCCACGCGAGAGGCGGGATTTTTCCGATGCGCCGGGCTTCAGCCGGCCTCGGGCGGCGGACCCGTGAGATAGGGGTTCGCCGCCCATTCGGCGGCCTGCAGCCGGTCGGCTGCTGCCCGGGCGAAGCGCAGCGTCATGACTTTGCGCGTCGAGCCGGCGAGGCGGTGCTCCGGCGCCTCGCGCAGGATCTCCGCGCCATAGCCGTCCGACAGGATCAGCCCGCAATCCTCCGGGAAGATGTCGAGGGGCACGCCTGGATGCGTCGCGAAATACAGCCGGTCGCAGTGGAGGCGGTAGATCGGCCACTTCCGGTCGACGCGGAAATCTTCGATCGAGGACTTGATCTCGACGATCACGACGTCGCCCTTCTCGGTCAGGCCGGCGAGATCGGCCCGGCGGCCGGAATCCAGCGCCATCTCCGGCAGGAGCGAGATGCGCATCGCCCCCATCAGGCGCTGGACGCCGCGGCGCACCAGCATGGCGCGCTCGGACTGGCGCCCGTCGACCAGGGGGTCGCCGCGATGAAGGGAGACGATCGGCATACGCCGGAATGGTAAACGGGCCGCGATTGGCCGGCAAGCGCGGCGCGATGGCTCAGAGATCGTCGAAGCGGATGTCGCGGCCCGCGGCGAAGATGCGGACGATCGTCACCTGGCTTGGCTCCACCCGGAAGGCGATCGTCGCCATTCGCCGGTAGCCGACCGTTCGCAACCCGGGTTCGGCGTCGTGGCGCATCCGGCCGCGTTCCGGGAAAAGGTCGAAACCGAGGCAATGCGAGTAGAGCTCCTCGGCGGCTTCGCCGGCCCGGCGTTTCCCGAACCGGATCGCCAAGCCTTCGTAGATCCGCTCGATGTCCAGAGTTGCCCGTTCGGTGAAGATCACGCGGCGTATCACCGAAGATCGTCGGCCTCGCGGCTTCTCCGCTCGATGTAAGCCTTGATCCTGTGTCCGGCCTCCTCCGCCGACAGAAGGCGTTCGCGGCCATCACGGACCGCATCCATCGTCGGCACCACCTCCTCGCGCAGCCAGCATTCGATCTCCGCCTCGCCGTGCGGCGACGCGTCCTCGTCGAAAGCCAGCGCTTCGAGGCCGCTCGCCACGACGGCGCTCTCGTTCTCGTATTCGCCGGACGCGACCTTCGCCTCCACCAGCCGGACGAGCTCGGCCGGCAGGGTGACGTGCAGCACCTTGGTTTCGCTCAACGGCAGGGCTCCATGCGGGATCGCGGGCGGAGAAAGATTACGCCCGATGTCCCGGTCGCGGAAGGGCCGAGGCCGCGGCGGAAGCGCCGGCGATCTCGTCGAGGATCGGGCAGTCCGGCCCGCTGTCGCCGGGGCACTGTTCGGCGAGGCTCGCGAGCGCCCGTTTCAGCGAATGGAGCTCGGCGATCTTGCGGTCGATCTCGGCGATCCGGCCGTTCGCCATCGCGCGGACGTCCTCCGAATGGCGGTGCTCGTCGCCGTAGAGGGACAGGAGCTTCCTCGCCTCCTCGATGGAAAATCCGAGCGAGCGCGAGCGCTGGAGGAAGCGCAGGAGATGGACCTCCCGCTCGCCGTAGTCGCGATAGCCGTTGCGAGCCCGCGCCGGCCGCAGCAGCCCGACTTCCTCGTAGTAGCGGATGGTCTTCGGCGGCAGGCCGGAGCGGCGCGCGGCTTCTCCGATGTTCATCAGCCCTCCTCGGGTCGAGGGACCGGCATGTGCTTGGTCGGGAAGGCAAATGTCCGCGCGGCGGACGGGGTCAACTGTGACGCCCCGGCAACAAAGACTTTATTAACCATAAGTCGCTCTATTGTCAGCGTTGTCAGCGCCGACGCCAGGTCCTATTCAGGTCGCAGTTGGTCTCGCCCGGATCCCCTACGGCGGCGCATCCCGCAGACTTCCAAGTACCCGTTCGACCGGACCCCGCGATCATGCCGATGCCGCTCAAGACAGTCACGGTCAGCCTCGCGCTCGCCGCCACCCTTCTCGGCTCCGGCTGCGCCACCTCCTCGCGTCAGTCCGCCGGCGTCGTTTCCGACACCACGGCCGCTGTCGCCCGCATCACCGCCTACGTTTCCCCGACCGTCGAGGACGACCGCACCTTCGGCGCGACGCCGCTGGAAGCCTACGGCGCGACGGAGGACGACGGTTTCCACCTGCCGGCGATCCCGGTGAAGAAGATCGATCCGCAGTTCCTGCGCCAGCGCGTCGTCTACGATTCCGGCGGATACGAAGAGGGGACCGTGGTGGTCGATACGCCGCACCGCTTCCTCTACGTCGTGGAGCGCGGCGGCACGGCGATGCGCTACGGCATCGGCGTCGGCAAGGACGGCTTCTCCTGGGCCGGCGAGGCGCGGATCGGCGACAAGCAGCACTGGCCGCGCTGGTTCCCGCCGATGGAGATGATCGAGCGCCGCAAGGACCTCTCGAAGTTCAAGGACGGCAAGGGCATGGACCCGGGCCCGATGAACCCGCTCGGCTCGCGCGCGCTCTACCTCCACCAGAACGGTCGCGACACGCTCTACCGCCTGCACGGCAACCCGGAATGGCAGTCGATCGGCAAGGCCGCCTCGTCGGGCTGCATCCGCCTGATCAACCAGGACATCATCGACCTCTACGAGCGCGTGCCGCTCGGCGCGCGGGTCGTGGTGCTGCAGGGCGCCGAGCGTATGGTCGAGCCGAAGGCGCCGGCCACGGCCAAGTCGCGGAAGGTCGAGAAGGTCGCCTCGGTGCGCAGCCGCGTCGCCGGCTGACCGCAGACGGCCGGCGCGAATCCGTGCCGGCATGAAGAGTTTCGGAGCGGGGGACCGCTCGGCAGGCCGGGCGCTTCGGGGGAAGCGTCCGGCCTTTTTCTTGGTCGGGAGGCGCGCATGGAAGTCCGGCGGATCGTCGCCAACCTCGCCGCGGCCGAGCCGGCATCGGCAGCGGCCTTCTATCGCGACTTCCTCGGTCTCGACCTCGTGATGGACCATGGCTGGATCGCGACCTTCGTTGCGCCCGGCGTGACCGCCGCGCCGCAGGTGAGCGTCGCGCGCGACGGCGGCTCGGGGATGCCCGTGCCGGCTCTGTCGATCGAGGTCGACGACGCCGACGGCTTCCGCGAGCGCGCCGTGGCGAAAGGCATCGCCATCGTCCGGGACATCGCGGACGAGCCGTGGGGCGTCCGGCGCTTCTTCGTGCGCGATCCCTTCGGCAACCTTGTCAACATCCTGTCGCACGGCGGCGGCTGACGCCGTTCGGGCTACGGCCCGATCCGTTTCCGGCTCCGCTGCGTTCTATGCCGGATCGCCGCGAGAACGAGAATCAGCAGCGTCAATGCGTTGAGGACGTGCCAGAGGAAGTGGGTCCCGAGCGGCAGGCTCGGGCAGACCGGCATGTCGAGCGTCCGGAAACTCAAAGAGACGAGGAAGACCAGGCCGGCGGCGAGGAGCGCCCGTCCCGCCGGACGGCCGGCGAGAGCCAGCCACGCGCCGATGCCGAACAGCGCCAGGAGCGCGGGAACGTAACCGGCCGACGAGCCGACCAGCGGCGCGAACAGCGGCTCGGCAAGCCCTATGGACGCCGAGAGGAAGGCGAGCGTTCCTCCGAGCGCGACGCTTGCCGGCAACCCGCCGAAGCGATGGAGCGCCAGCGCGAAATAGCCGTAGATGAAGACGGCGATGGGAACCGTGTCGGCGAGCGCCGACCAGCGGTTCGCAAGCGTGTGGAACAGGAACGAGCCGACCCCGATCACGGAGACCAGAAGCGTGAGCAGCAGGGCGGCAAGATCGAGCGGCCGTCCCGCCCGCCGTTCGGCTCGCCAGGCCGCGAAGGCGAGGCCGGCTGCGAGGATGAAGGCGAGGTTCGTCGCGGCGTTCACCGGTTCCGCCCAGAAGGCGGCACTCGTCCGCTCGCAATAGCCGTCGATCGGGTCGGTCCAGTTCAACGAGTGCTCGCTCCTGTCGCCCGATCGATGCTTGCGGCACGGCCGATCCGGCGAGTGCCGCATTCCATCCGCGAGCGGACTTTCGCTTCGGATGCCGCCTGCCGGCGACTGCGGTCATGCCTGAGCGACTTCCCCGCCCATCGTGAACGAACCCGGCTACAGCGGGTCGATCGCCGTGCATCGCGAGAGAATCTCGTCGACGACCGAACTCAGCGGTCCCGTGGCGTCGATGCGCGCCGCGTGCTTCGGGACGTCCTCTTGCGTCGCGTGCAGTCGCACGATCAGCGCCCTCTCGTCCGGCTTTCCGCCGAACTCGTCCTCCGGACGCGCAGCGAGGCGTTCGTTCAGCGTATCCAGGTCGACGTCGAGCACGAAAACCGCGTCGAACAGATCGATGAAGCGGTGGAAGTTCCTTGCGCCGCCGCAGAAGAAAGTGACCGGCCGGCTTCGATCGGCGGCCAGCAATTCGACCTTGCCGACGTCCCAAAGGTGGTGGCCGTGCACGAAGGCCGCATCCCGAATAGTATATTCCCGCATGCGGTCGCCGATCGGTTCGCCCGTTCGCGGATCGCCTGCGTAAGCCAAGTCACGATCGCCGTGGATCACTTGGTGCCCGCGCCGCTGCAGTTCGTTGGCCACGGCGGTCTTCCCGGTCCCCGAGACGCCGTTGATCAGATAGTTCCTGCGGCCCAAGTGGCCTCCTCCCGGCCGATCGGCCGCGTTCGGTCGCCGGCCGGGAAAGAGGCGACGCTCACCCTAGCCCGCAGCCTTCCGCTCCAGCCGGCGCTTGTGGAGGATCGGTTCGGTGTAGCCGGAGGGCTGGATGCGGCCTTCGAAGACGAGGTCCTCCGCCGCCTTGAACGCGATCGAGTTCGCGAAATCCGGCGCCATCGGCCGATAGGCTCGGTCCCCGGCGTTCTGCGCGTCGACCTTCGCCGCCATCTCGCGAAAGGCGGCGCGCACTTCGTCCTCGGATACGACGCCGTGGTGCAGCCAGTTGGCGAGGTGCTGCGAAGAGATGCGGCAGGTGGCGCGGTCCTCCATCAGGCCGACATCGTCGATGTCCGGCACCGTCGAGCAGCCGACGCCCTGGTCCACCCAGCGCACGACGTAGCCGAGGATGCCTTGCGCATTGTTGCGGATCTCGGCGCGGACCTCGTCCTCGCTCCAGTTCGCGCCGCGGGCGATCGGCGGCGCGAGCAGCGCGTCCAGCGAGGCGCGCGCCCCGCCTCCCGCGATCTCGCGCTGCCGGCCCATCACGTCGACCGTATGATAGTGCGTCGCGTGCAGCGTCGCGGCGGTGGGCGAGGGCACCCAGGCGCAGTTCGCCCCCGCTTCTGGATGCCCGACCTTTTGCTCCAGCATGTCGCGCATCCGCGCCGGCATCGCCCACATGCCCTTGCCGATCTGCGCGCGCCCCGAGAAACCGCAGGCGAGGCCGATGTCGACGTTCCGATCTTCGTAGGCCTTGATCCAGGATTCGGCCCTCATCGCGCCCTTGCGCACCATCGGCCCGGCTTCCATCGAGGTGTGCATCTCGTCGCCGGTGCGGTCGAGGAAGCCGGTATTGATGAAGAAGATCCGCGACTTCGCGGCGCGGATGCATTCCCTGAGATTGGCCGAGGTGCGCCGCTCCTCGTCCATGATCCCCATCTTGATCGTGTTGCGCGGCAGGCCCAGCGCCTGCTCGACGCGCTCGAACAGTTCCGTCGCGAAGGCGACCTCGGCCGGCCCGTGCATCTTCGGCTTCACAACGTAGACCGAACCCGCCCGCGAGTTGCGGATCGGCGCATCGTCCGGCTTCTTCAGGTCGTGGATGGCGATCGCGGCGGTGACCATCGCGTCCATTATGCCTTCCGGCACTTCCGAACCATCGGGCAGGAGGATCGCCGGATTGGTCATCAGGTGGCCGACGTTGCGCACGAGGAGCAGCGAGCGGCCGGGCAGCCGCAGGCGCTCGCTGTCCGGCCCCGTATATTCGCGGTCGCCGTGCAGCGTCCGGCGCACGGTCTCACCGTTCTTCTCGAAGGTCTCCGCGAGGTCGCCCTTCATCAGGCCGAGCCAGTTGCGGTAGACGGCCGTCTTGTCTTCGGCGTCGACGGCGGCGATCGAGTCCTCGAGGTCGCAGATCGCGGTCAGCGCCGCTTCCACCACGACGTCCGCGACATGCGCGGGATCGGTCCGGCCGATCCGGTCTTCGCGGTCGATCCGCACTTCGATATGCAGCCCGTTGTGGCGGAGAAGCACCGCGCCTTTCGCGGCCGCCGGATCGCCGCTGGTTCCGGCGAACTGCGCGGGGTCCTTCAGCCGGGCGACGCGGTCGCCATGCGCGGCGAGGAGATGGCCGCCCTCGACGCGGTAGAGATGGGCGTCCGCATGGCTCATGCCGTCGAGCGGCGCGGCCTCGTCGAGAAAGCGCTTCGCCCATTCCACCACCCGGGCCCCGCGCGCCTCGTCGTAGCCGCCCGCCGGCGGCATGTCGCCCAGCGCGTCGGTGCCGTAGAGCGCGTCGTAGAGCGAGCCCCAGCGGGCGTTCGCGGCGTTCAGCGTGTAGCGGGCGTTGAGCAGCGGCACCACGAGCTGCGGTCCCGGCACGAGGGCGATCTCCGGATCGACGTTCGCCGTCTCGATCGCGAAGGCCTCGCCTTCCGGCACGAGATAGCCGATGCCTTCCAGGAAGCTCCGGTATTCGGCTGCGTCGATGTCGCGGCCCCGGCGCGCCCGGTGCCAGTCGTCGATCAGTTCCTGCAGGTCGTCGCGGGTTTGGAGAAGCTCGCGGTTGCGGGGCGCGAGATCGGCGAGGATGGCGGCGAGGCCCTTCCAGAAGCGCTCCGGCGCGATCTCCGTGCCGGGCAGCGCCTCGTCGTCGATGAAGTCCTTCAGGATCGCCGCGATCCGCAACCCTTCGACCTCGACCATCCCGGCTGCCATGACGCGTCTCCTTCTCTGTCGGAGCGGGAGATCGGTCGAACCGTCCTCGAAGTCAATTCGCGTTGCCCGACGCCGGATGCCGCTTGAGCTTTGCGGCGGCCTGCCGCAGTCTCGGCGGCGGACGCCGGGAGGGCCGTTCGGAGGAGTTCGCCATGACCACCATCGACCGCCGCGCGGCTTCCGCGCTCATCGGCGGCGCGTTTCTCGGATTCGGCCTCGGTCGACCCAAGCCGGCGCTGGCGCAGACGTCGGAATTTCCGGAAAAGCCCGTGACGCTCGTGGTGCCCTTCGCGGCCGGCGGCTCCACCGACCTCGTCGCGCGGGTCATCGCGCAGAAGATGGGCGAGATCCTCGGGGTGCAGGTGCTGGTGGACAACAAGGGCGGCGCCGGCGGCAACCTCGGCGCGAGCTTCGTCGCGAAGGCGGCGCCCGACGGCTACACGATCCTGATGGGCACGATCGCGACGCACGCGCTCGTCGCCTCGCTCTATTCCACGCCGCCCTTCGATCCCGTGAAGGACTTCACGCCGATCTCCTGGCTGGTGACGGTGCCGAACGTGCTCGCCGTCAATCCGGAGTTCCCCGCGAAGACGGTCGCCGACCTCGTCCGGATGGCGAAGGAGAAGCCCGGCGAATACGCCTACGCCTCGTCCGGCAACGGCACGCCGCTGCATCTTTCGGGCGAGCTCTTCAAGAGCCTCACGGGCGTCGATCTCGTCCACGTGCCTTATCAGGGCTCAGGGCCGGCGCTCGTCGACGTGATCGGCGGCCAGGTGCCGATCATCTTCGACAACCTGCCGTCGTCGACCGAGCCGATCCGCGCCGGCCAGCTCCGCGCGCTGGCGGTCACGACGAAGACGCGCGCGGCGAGCTTCCCGGACCTGCCGACCATGGAGGAGGCGGGCGTCTCCGGCTACGAGACGAACACCTGGAACGCCTTCTTCGGGCCGGCGGGCCTGCCGCCGGAGATCGTCGCGAAGCTCAACGCGGCTGCGGTGGCGGCGGTGAAGGATCCGGCGGTCGCCAAACGCCTCGGCGAGGCCGGAGCGGTGGTGGTCGGCTCGACGCCGGACGAACTGGCGACGCACGTTTCCAGCGAGATCGCCCGCTGGAAGCCGGTGATCGAGAAGTCCGGAGCGAAGATCGACTGACGGGGCGCGGAACGGTTCCGCCGAAAACAGCGGAGCCGTCGCGGCCCGAGGGGGGATGGCGGCGACGGCTCCGTCTTTCTCGAAGTTCCATAGGGTCCCGCGAGGGGGGATGGGACCGGGAACTTCTCATGTTCGGCACAAGAGCGGGGGACTTGCCTTGGCCGAAGCCGACGCGGTCCTGCCGCGCCGTTGCCCCACATGTGATCCCCTTTCGTTGCTTTTTCAACCCTCCCGAACCGGCTGCGACTCACTTGCGCGTGAAAACTCCATTACGATTCGGCAAGAATAATCGCAGGTCGCAAAGCAGCGCCAAGTAGGGCCGCCGCCTCCGCCCGGGTGGAACCCGCCGCCCCGCCGCATGGACTCGAAGGGCGCCGCAGGCTAGGCATCGCCCATGCAGAAGGGCGATCATCTCTTTCTCGTCGACGGCTCGGCCTACATCTTCCGCGCCTACCACGCGCTGCCGCCGTTGACGCGCAAATCCGACGGGTTGCCGGTCGGTGCGGTCGCCGGCTTCTGCAACATGCTCTGGAAGCTCGTCGAGGAGTCGCGCGACACGGCGGTCGGCACCGTGCCGACCCATTTCGCGGTGATCTTCGACCATTCGTCGACGACCTTCCGCAACGAACTCTACGAGCATTACAAGGCGAACCGCGCCGAGCCGCCGGAAGACCTTCGCCCCCAGTTCGCCCTGATCCGCGAGGCGGTGCGCGCCTTCGACCTGCCCTGCATCGAGCAGCAGGGCTTCGAGGCGGACGACCTCATCGCGACCTATACGCGCCAGGCGGTGGAAGCCGGCGGCGACGTCACCATCGTCTCGTCCGACAAGGACCTGATGCAGCTCGTCGGGCCGGGCGTCATCCTCTACGACCAGATGAAGGACAAGCGGCTCGGGCCGGAGGACGTGCGCGAGAAGTTCGGCGTCCTCCCGGAGAAGATGATCGACCTCCAGGCGCTCGTCGGCGACACGTCCGACAACGTGCCGGGCGTGCCGGGCATCGGTCCGAAGACGGCGGCCGAGCTTCTGGAGACCTACGGCACGCTGGAAGCCCTTCTGGAGCGCGCCGGCGAGATCAAGCAGGCCAAGCGCCGCGAGAATCTCCAGGCCTTCGCAGAGCAGGCCCGGCTGTCGAAGCGGCTCGTCACGCTGGAACAGGACATGCCGCTCGACGTGCCCTTGGCGGACCTGAAGCTGCACGAGCCGGACGGCGAGAAGCTGATCGCCTATCTCAAGGCGATGGAATTCACCACGCTGACGCGGCGCGTTTCGGCGGCGCTCGGCACGGATGCAGGCTCCGTCGAGACGGCGAAGATCGAGGTGACCGACGGCGAAGTGCGCGGGCCGGATCTCGATGCAGGGGCCAAGCCCGCCCCGGCCGCGAAGTCGGGGGGCGGCCTGCCGCTGCGGCCGGAAAACCTCGCGGCCGAGCGGCGCGAGCAGGCGGCGGCCGAGACGTTCGACCTGAAGGCTTACGCCACGATCCGCGATGCCGCGACGCTCGAAGCTTGGATGGAGCGCGCGCGGGAAACGGGCATCGTCGCCTTCGACACCGAAACCGACTCGCTGCTCGCGACCAATGCGAACCTCATCGGCGTTTCCTTCGCCGTCGCGCCCGGCGAGGCGGCCTATCTGCCGCTCGCCCATGTAGCGGAAGGGGCGACCGACCTCCTCTCCGGCGAGGAGGCGAAGGCGGGCGTCGGCGCGCAGGTGCCGGTGCGGGACGCGATCGCCATCCTGAAGCCCGTCCTGGAAGACCCCGCAATCCTGAAGGTCGGCCAGAACGTCAAGTTCGACTGGCTGGTGATGCGCCGCGAGGGGATCACCATCCATCCCTTCGACGACACGATGCTGATCTCCTACGTGCTCGACGCTTCCGCCTCGCTCGACGGGCACGGCATGGACGAATTGTCCGAGCGCTTCCTCGGCCACAAGCCGATCAGCTACAAGGACCTCTGCGGCTCGGGGAAATCCGCCAAGCCCATCGCGGCGGTCGCGATCGACAAGGTGACCAAATACGCCGCCGAGGACGCGGACGTGACGCTGCGGCTCTGGCGCGTCCTGAAGCCCCGCCTCGTCGCCGAGAAGCTGACCCACGTCTACGAGCGGCTGGAGCGGCCGCTGGTGCCGGTGCTGGCGCGGATGGAGGAGCGCGGCGTCAAGGTCGACCGGCAGATCCTGTCGCGCCTGTCGGGCCGCTTCGCGCAACGGACGGCGGAACTCGAAGCCGAGATCTCGAAAATCGCGGGCGAGAGCTTCAATCCGGGCTCGCCGAAGCAGCTCGGCGACGTGCTCTTCGGCAAGCTGGGACTTCCCGGCGGCAAGAAGACCAAGAGCGGCCAGTGGGCGACCGACGTCCGGAAGCTCGAGGAACTGGCGGCGGAAGGCCACGAGCTGCCCCGGAAGGTGGTGGACTGGCGCCAGCTCACCAAGCTGAAGGGCACCTATACGGACGCGTTGCCGGCCCATCTCGACGGCGAGGGGCGCATCCACACCTCGTTCTCGATGGCCTCCACCACGACGGGCCGCCTGTCCTCGTCCGACCCGAACCTGCAGAACATCCCGGTCCGGACGCGCGAGGGGCGCGAAATCCGCACCGCCTTCGTCGCGCCGGAGGGGAGCCGGCTCGTCTCGGCCGACTACTCGCAGATCGAGCTGCGGCTCCTCGCCCACATGGCCGGCATCCCGCAGCTGATCGAGGCGTTCCGCGAGGGGATCGATATCCACGTCATGGCGGCGTCCGAGATGTTCGGCGTGCCGCGCGAAGGCATGGACCCCGCCATGCGCCGGCGGGCAAAGACCATCAACTTCGGCATCATCTACGGCATCTCGGCCTTCGGCCTCGCCAACCAGCTCGGCATCGGGCGCGAGGAGGCCGGCTCGTACATCAAGCGCTACTTCGAGCGCTTTCCCGGCATCCGCGACTACATGGACGGCACCAAGGCGCTGGCGAAGCGCCAGGGCTATGTCGAGACGCTGTTCGGGCGGCGGGCGCACTATCCCGACATCGCCTCGTCCAATCCGCAGATGCGCGCCTTCAACGAGCGCGCCGCGATGAACGCGCCGATCCAGGGCACGGCGGCCGACATCATCCGGCGCGCGATGGTCCGCATGGAGGACGCGCTGGCAGAGGCGAAGCTTTCGGCCCGGATGCTGCTGCAGGTCCACGACGAGCTGGTCTTCGAGGTCGCCGAAGAGGAGATCGACGCGACGATCCCGGTGATCCGCGAGGTGATGGAGAACGCCGAGAAGCCGGTGGTCGATCTCCAGGTGCCGCTCGTGGTGGAGGCGCGCGCCGCCGGGAACTGGGAAGAGGCGCACTGAGAATTCTGCAGCCGGCCACCGAAAACCGGTTCCCGGCTGCGGCTATTGGTCCCCTAACGGTCGACAGGTTCCGCCGACGCCCTCTATGGTGAGGAACGGCGGCCGGGGCTGGCGCCGTCTGCAACATCCATCCTTGCACGATCCGACGTAACGGGGCCGATCGAACCACGGCATGCAGTCAGACAACACCGACACGTCGGCTCCGAGCGGGATGCCGGACGGCATCACCGCTGCGGCGCTCGCCAAGGTGCCGCTCGCACTGGTTCTGACGAACCCGTATCTCGAAGACAATCCGATCGTCTACGTCAACGACGCGTTCGGGCGGATCACCGGCTACGCGCCGGCGGCTGCGATCGGGCGCAACTGCCGCTTCCTGCAGGGACCGGACACCGATCCGAACGCGCATGTCAGGATCAGCGACGCCCTGAAAGCGCAGAAGGACATCTCGCTCGACCTCGTGAACTACCGGGCGGACGGCACGAAGTTCCTGAACCGGTTGATGATCACGCCGCTCTACGACGGCGAGGGCCGGCTCCAGTGCTTCCTCGGCGTCCAGCGCGACATGAGCGAGGGGCCGCACGATGCGATCACGGCGCGCGACGGCGGACCGGGGACGCTGTCGCTCGACACGCTGCTCGGCGAGATCCAGCACCGCGTGAAGAACCATCTCGCGATGATCATCGGCATGATCCGCATGCAGGCGCGGATGAAGACCAGCGAGGATTCGTTCAACGCGCTGGCCCGCCGCATCGAGAGCCTGCAGCTCCTTTACCAGGAGATGACGGAGGCCGGCGTCGCCCATTCGCGCTCGAAGCGCGTGCCGCTCGGCGCCTATGTCAGCCGCATCGCGGCGACGATCGGCCATCTCGACGGCCGGCGCTCGGTCAGGATCAACGTCGACTGCGACGCGGTGGACGTCAACGTCGACCGCGCCGCGCGGATCGGCCTCCTGTTCTCCGAACTCCTCACCAACGCCTTGAAGCACGCCTTCGACGGGCGCGAGGAAGGGCTGGTCGAGGCGCGGCTGAAGATGCTGTCCTCCGGCGTCATCCGCCTCACCGTCACCGATGACGGCGTCGGCATGGCGGCGAACAGCAAATGGCCGCACGGCCAGGGAGGCGAGCCCGACGCCATCGACCAGGCGGCGGCGCACGAGATCGAGTCGCATGTCGCCTCGGCGAAACCGGGTTCTGCCGGGGAGCCGGCTTCTGCCGAGCCGAACATGGCACGCCAGATCGCCGACGCCATTTCGGAAGGCACCGAAGGCAAGCTGCACGGCCGCGAGCCGGGACAACCGCCGGACCCGCGTCCGAACGCGGTTTCGACACAGGCTGCCCGCACCTCCGCTTTGGCGGAGGAGCCCGGCGGCGACGGGGATAGCGACGCACCGAGCGGCGGCAAGGGACTCGGCGGGCGGATCGTCCTCAGCCTCGTGCGCGGCCTCGACGCCCGGCTCGACGTCAATTCCGACACGATCGGCACCACCGTCACGGTGGATATCCCGCGCGAGGACGAAACCGCCGAATGAGCGCGGTGGCGGCCGACCCGCGGCTGATCGTCGGCCTCGACGTCGCCTCCCGCGCGGAGGCGGAAGCCGTCGTCGCGGAACTCGGGACAACCGTTTCGGCCTACAAGATCGGCTACCAGCTCGGCTTCGCCGGGGGACTGGACCTCGTCGGCGAGCTGGCCCGCGCGGGCAAGTCGGTGTTTCTCGACCTCAAGCTCCACGACATCGACAACACGGTGGAAAAGGGCATCGGGAGCGTCCTTCGTCTCGGCGCGGCGATGACCACGGTCCATGCCTATCCGAAGGTGATGCGCGCCGCGGCGAAGGCGGCGGCTGGCACCGACCTCCTCGTCCTCGGCGTCACGGTGCTGACCTCTATGGACGACGCCGATCTCGTTGAGGCCGGCTACGGGGAAGCGAGCGTCGCAAGTCTCGTGGAGCGGCGCGCGGCCCAAGCGCGCGATGCCGGCATGGGCGGCATCGTCGCCTCGGCGGCGGAAGCCGGGCGGCTGCGCGAGATCGTCGGTCGGGGAATGGCGATCGTCACGCCCGGCATCCGCCCGACCGGTGCGGCGGCGGGCGACCAGAAACGCGTCGTCACACCCGCCGACGCGCTTCGCGCCGGCGCCTCGCATCTCGTGGTGGCGCGTCCGATCGTCGGGGCGCCCGACCGGCGCGCGGCGGCGGCGGCGATCCTCGCCGAGATGGCCGCCGTTCCGGCTTGAAGGCAGAGGCCGGCGGCGCATCTTGCCTGTTCCAACGGAACGGGAGCCGAAACACATGCCGAAAGCCTACTGGATCGCACGCGTCGACGTGCGGGACCCGGAGCGGTACCAGGACTACGTCGCCACCGCCGCTCCCGCCTTCGCCGAATACGGCGCGCGGTTCCTGGCGCGGGGCGGACCGCTGACGGAACTCGAAGGCAAGGCGCGGACCCGCAACGTCGTGATCGAGTTCCCCAGCATGGATGCGGCCAAGGCCTGCTACGACAGCCCCGCCTACCAGGAGGCGAAGGCAATCCGGCGGGAGGTGGCGGATGCCGAGATGGTGCTCGTCGAAGGCGTCGAGTGACGGCCGGGCCGACGCAAGTTTCCGTTCATCCCACCGGCAGGTTTCCGCCGCCGGGCGACGATGCCGCAGCCTCCGGTAAGCTCCGTATGCCTACCTTGGGCTTTGCGGGCACGACGAGGCGGGCCGCAACGCCCGGTGTCGTTTGTGCGCTGCAGCAAGAGGTGCTAGTTCAGTAGCGGATCCCAGGCGAGTGCGGATGATGTACCATTTCTACGAATGGAACCACGCGGCGCTGGCGCCGCTCCGCGCCGTCGCCGACGCGACCAAGCTGCTCTACACCAACCCGCTGAACCCGTTCTCGCACACGGAAGGCGGGCGCGCCGTCGCCGCGATGGCCGAACTGTTCGAGCGCACCACCCGCGTCTACGGCAAGCCGGAATTCGGTCTCGACGAGACCGTGGTGAAGGGCATGCGCGTGCCCGTCGCCGAGCGGGTGGCGGTGGAGAAGACCTTCTGCCGGCTTCTCCACTTCGACCGGGCCCTACCGGAAGGCCGGCCGCGCGGCCCCCGCTTCCTGCTCGTCGCGCCGATGAGCGGTCACTACGCGACGCTGCTCCGCGGCACGGTGGAGGCGCTGCTGCCCTATGCCGACGTCTACATCACCGACTGGATCGACGCCCGCACCGTGCCGCTCGCGGCGGGGCCCTTCGGCCTCGACGATTACGTCGACTACCTGATCGAGTTCCTGCGCTTCATCGGCCCGGACACGCATGTGGTCGGCGTCTGCCAGCCCGCCGTGCCGGTGATGATGGCGACCGCCGTGATGGAGGCGGCGGGCGATCCGGCGTTCCCCGCCACGATGACGTTGATGGGCGGGCCGATCGACACGCGGGTCAACCCGACCGCCGTGAACCGGCTGGCGGCCGAGCACGGCATCGACTGGTTCCGCGACAACGCCGTGATGACCGTGCCTTTCCCGCATGCGGGCTTCGGCCGGGCGGTCTATCCGGGCTTCCTGCAACTCTCCGGCTTCATGTCGATGAACCTCGACCGCCACCTCATCGCGCATAAAGACTTTTTCATGCACCTCGTGAAGAACGACGGCGACGGGGCGGCCAAGCACCGCGAGTTCTACGACGAATACAACGCCGTGATGGACCTCGCGGCCGAGTTCTATCTCGATACGGTCGAGCGCGTCTTCATCCGGCACGACCTGCCGCGGGGCACGATGACCCACCGGGGCGAGCGCATCGACCTGGCGGCGATCCGGCGGACGGCGCTCTTCACGGTGGAGGGCGAGAACGACGACATTTCCGGCGTCGGCCAGACGGAAGCCGCGCACCGGCTTTGCCCGTCGATCCCGGCGGACCGGCGCGCGCACTACCTGCAGCCGAAGGTCGGGCACTACGGCGTGTTCAACGGCTCGCGCTTCCGCGCCGAGATCGCGCCGCGGATGATCGACTTCGCGCTGACCCACGGTGCGGCCGGCGTCGCGGCGCGGGCCGCGCGCGCGAGCGCGGCGGCAGGCGGGCCGGCCGAGGCGCAGCTTCCCGTCGAGGCGGTCGCCGCCGACGCGACCGCGCCGCAGACCGCGAGCGAAGCCGTCGCGTCGCTCGAAGCCGGCCGCGAGCCCGCCGCCCCGGCGAACCGCCCGCCGCGGTCGCGCCGGCCGCGCTGAGCGCGGATTTTAACGAATTCGCATTGAAGCCGGTTTTCGGCGCTCCCATCTCGAATCCGACGCGGCAGCATCGCCGCGGTTCTCGACAAGGAAGCGCCTCGATGACATCGCACGCCCTCATACGACCGGCCTGGACGCCCGCGACCATCGCCCTGATGGTCGGCGGCTTCATGCTCTACTGGCCGCTCGGCCTCGCCGTTCTCGCCTACATCATCTGGGGCGATCGGCTGGAAGCCTTCCGCACGGACGTGAACCGCTCCACCGACCGCTTCATGGGCGGCGTCCGCCGCGCCGGCTGGGGCCGGGGTCGCCGGGGCGGGCCAGTGTTCATGGATCGCACCGGCAACGTCGCCTTCGACGACTGGCGCGAGGCCGAGCTGAAGCGCCTCGACGAGGAGCGCCGGAAGCTCGACGAGTCGCGCGCCGAGTTCGAGGCCTATGCCCGCGAACTCCGCCGCGCCAAGGACCAGGAGGAGTTCGACCGCTTCATGTCGAACCGCCGCGGCCGCCCGGCCGGCGAAGGCCCGATCGTCGAGGGCTGAGCCCGTCCCGCACGAACGTCAACGGAGCGGCGGCCGCCTCTCGCGGCCGTCGCTTTTTCCTGGGCGGCGTGGTTTGATCGCCGCGACCATGCCGCTCGCCTCCTCCCCATGCCGCTGAGCCTGCTTCGCGCCGGACGAAGGCCCGCCGTCCTCCTGCCGGATACGGTGGAGATCGCCGGGCGCGCCGTGCCGCTGCGCCTGAACCGCCATCCGCTCGCGAAGCGCCTGACGCTCCGGCTGAAGGACGGCGGCATCGCGGTGACCGCGCCGCCGCGGGCGTCCTCGGCGTCCGTCCTCGACTTCGTCGAGCGCCATCGCGGCTGGATCGCCGCCCGGCTCGACCGCGCCGCGCCGACGCTCGTCGTGGAGCCGGGGGCGGTGCTGCCGTTCCGTGGGGGCGAGCTCACTCTCGTCCATCGCCCGGATCGGCGCGGCACCGCGTTCCAGGAAATCGATGGTGCATCCCATCTCGTCGTCGGCGGCGGGCTCGAACATTTCTCCCGCCGCGTCGCCGACGCTCTCAAGCGCGCGGCCCGGTCCGACCTGCAGGCCGCCGTCGACCGGCACGCCGCGACGGTCGGGCTGAAGCCGAAGGCGCTCGCCCTGAAGGACACGACGAGCCGCTGGGGCTCCTGCACCGCTGACCGCCGGCTCGCCTTCTCCTGGCGCATCGTCATGGCGCCGCCCGCCGTGCTCGACTACCTCGCGGCGCACGAGGTGGCGCATTTCCGGCAGATGAACCACGGCGCCGACTTCTGGGCGCTCTGCCGCGAACTCTGCCCCGGCACCCCGGCGGGGCGCGCCTGGCTGAAGGCGAACGGCGCGTCGCTCCACGCGATCGATTTCGGCGCGAAGTGAAGCCCTTGCGGCGGCAGTGGCCGAGCGCGATAAGCAGGACCGTCATGGCGATGGACATCAAGATCTGCGGGTTGAGCACGGCGGAAACGATCGAGCGCGCGAGCGCACGCGGCGCGACGCATGTCGGCTTCATCCATTTCCCGAAGAGCCCGCGCCACCTGTCGCTCGACGCGATGGCGGCGCTACGCCCGCTTGTGCCGCCTGGCGTGAAGCTCGTCGTCGTCACGGTGGATGCCGACGACGCGACGCTGGGCGCGATCGCCGCGCGCGTCCGGCCCGACATGCTGCAACTCCACGGGCACGAAACCCCGGAGCGCCTCGCCGAAGTGAAGCGGCGGACCGGGTTGCCGGCGATGAAGGCATTGTCGGTCGGGTCCGCTGCAGATCTGGATGCCGTCGCCGCCTATCGTCCGGTCGCGGATGCCATCCTCCTCGATGCCAAGCGGCCGAAGGGTTCGGAGCTTCCGGGCGGCAACGGCGTTTCCTTCGACTGGCGACTGCTCGCGGCGCTCGATCCGGCCACTCGCTACATGCTGTCCGGCGGCCTCCATGCCGGCAACGTGGCCGAGGCGCTGGCGCTCGTCTCGCCGGCCGGCATCGACGTCTCGTCCGGCGTTGAATCCGCGCCGGGCGTCAAGGACGTCGCCCTGATCGAGGCCTTCTTCGACGCGCTCGACGGCGCACCTCCCATTCAGGAACGGAAAGCCTCGTGAACGAGATCGCCCATCCCAATTCCTTCCGCGCCGGCCCGGACGAGGACGGCCGCTTCGGCCTGTTCGGCGGCCGCTTCGTCGCCGAAACGCTGATGCCGCTGATCCTCGACCTCGAGGAGGCGTGGAAGACGGCGCGGGCGGACGAGGGTTTCCGCCGGGAACTCGACAAGCTCAACGCGCACTATACGGGCCGGCCGTCGCCGCTCTACTTCGCCGAGCGGCTGACGGAGGAGCTCGGCGGCGCGAAGGTCTACTTCAAGCGCGACGAGCTGAACCACACCGGCTCGCACAAGATCAACAACTGCCTCGGGCAGATCCTCCTCGCCCGAAAGATGGGCAAGACGCGGATCATCGCCGAGACCGGCGCCGGCCAGCACGGCGTCGCGACGGCGACGGTCTGCGCCCGGTTCGGTCTGCCCTGCGTCGTCTACATGGGTGCGACCGATGTCGAGCGGCAGGCGCCGAACGTCTTCCGGATGAAGCTTCTCGGCGCCGAGGTGATCCCGGTGACGGCCGGCCACGGCACGCTGAAGGACGCGATGAACGAGGCGCTGCGCGACTGGGTGACGAACGTCGAGTCGACCTACTACCTGATCGGCACCGCCGCCGGCCCGCACCCTTATCCAGAGCTTGTCCGGGAATTCCAGTCCGTGATCGGCAAGGAGGCGCGCGAGCAGATGCTGGCCGCCGAAGGCCGCCTGCCGGACCTTCTCGTCGCGGCGGTCGGCGGCGGCTCGAACGCGATCGGCCTGTTCCATCCGTTCCTCGACGACCGCGACGTCGCGATGGTCGGCGTCGAGGCGGGCGGCAGGGGCCTCGACGGCGAGGAGCACTGCGCCTCGCTGACGGCCGGCTCGCCGGGCGTCCTGCACGGCAACCGCACCTACCTCCTCCAGACGCCGGAGGGCCAGATCAAGGAGGGCCACTCGATCTCCGCCGGCCTCGACTATCCCGGCATCGGGCCGGAGCACTCCTGGCTGAAGGACATGGGCCGGGTCGAATACGTGCCGATCATGGACCGCGAAGCGCTCGACGCCTTCCGCCTGCTTACCCGCGTCGAAGGCATCATCCCGGCGCTGGAGCCGGCCCACGCGCTGGCGGAGGTGGTGAAGCGCGCGCCGAAGCTGGGGAAGGACCGGATCATCCTGATGAATCTCTGCGGCCGCGGCGACAAGGACGTCTTCACGGCTGCGAAGCATCTCGGCGTGGAGCTTTGACCACAGAGGCCAAAGCCGAGACCGCTTACCGCCCCCGCGCGGTGCGCTCTGCCGGGCGATGGGAAGCGGACCACGCGGCGCTGAAGCTATTTACGATCACCGCCACGCCCGAGCCGATGAGCGCGGAGGCGATTGCGCTTGCCCGTGAAACCGTTGTGGCCGACGGTTCGGCCAACGGCCTCGGCTTCGTGATCCTGCATCGCGGCGAGGAGGCGCTTTGGCTGTTGCTCCACTGGTGGCTGCCGGGCGGCATCCTCGGGCAACTCCTGTGGTCCTCGCCGCTCGCCGGCCCGATCCGCTTCGAGGCACGTGACCGGCCGCTGATGGCCTGCGTCTGGGAACTCGTGCCGATCTCCTTCGAGCGCGACCTCTATGTTCGGACGATCATGCACGGTAGAAGCGCCGAGGACTACCTGGCAGCGTCGCTGCCCGACGGAAGCTACTGACCCATGACCGCCCGCATCGACGCCCGGTTCGCCAAGCTGAAGGAAGAGGGCCGGCCCGCGCTCGTCACCTTCCTGATGGCTGGCGACCCGGACCCGGACACGGCCTTCGCCATCATGCGCGGGCTGCCCGAAGCGGGCGCCGACCTGATCGAACTCGGCATGCCCTTCTCCGATCCGATGGCGGACGGACCGGCGATCCAGAAGGCGGGCCTGCGCGCCCTGAAAGGCGGCGAGACCCTGGCGAAGACGCTGGCGACCGTCCGCCGTTTCCGCGAGGCGGAGGGCGAGACGCCGATCATCCTGATGGGCTACTTCAACCCGATCTACGTCTACGGCGTCGAACGCTTCGTCGCCGATGCGCATGCGGCCGGCGTTGACGGCCTGATCGTCGTCGACCTGCCGCCGGAGATGGACGACGAACTCTGCCTGCCGGCGATGCAGGGCGGTCTCGCCTTCGTGCGCCTCGCGACGCCCACCACCGACGACCGGCGCCTGCCGGCGGTGCTCCGCAACACGTCCGGCTTCGTCTACTACGTCTCGATCACCGGCATTACCGGCTCCGCCGCGCCGGATGCGGGCCGCGTCGGGGCCGCCGTCGCGCGTATCAAGAAGCATACCGACCTGCCGGTCTGCGTCGGCTTCGGCGTCCGCACGCCGGACCAGGCGCGCGAGATCGGCCGGGCGGCGGACGGCGTCGTGGTGGGCTCGGCGCTGGTCGCAGCCATCGAGACTTCGCTCGAAGACGGGCGCGCGAGCGATGCCACGGCCGACGCCGTTCTCACGCTCGTGCGCTCGCTCAAAACGGGCATCGCCGAGAAAAGCCTTGCCGAGGCCTGAATTCGGGGCCATCTGACCCGCCAACCATTCGCACCGGCGACGGAACACACGTCTTGAACTGGATCACCAACTACGTCCGTCCGAAGATCACCAGCCTTCTCACGCGCACCGAGGTGCCGGAGAACCTGTGGATCAAGTGTCCCGAGACCGGCGAGATGGTCTTCCACAAGGACCTCGAGGCCAACCAGTGGGTCATCCCGTCCTCGAACCACCACATGCGTATCTCGGCAAAGGAGCGGCTGAAAAGTTTCTTCGACGACGGCGAGTACCATGCGCTGGAATTGAAGAAGGTCGCGGCCGACCCGCTGAAGTTCCGCGACGAGCGGCGCTACGTCGACCGCCTGAAGGATAGCCGCACGAAGACCGGTCTCGAGGACTCGGTCCTCGTCGCCCGGGGCTCGATCGAAGGCCTCGGCATCGTCGCCGCCGTGCAGGACTTCGCCTTCATGGGCGGCTCGCTCGGCATGGCGGCCGGCGAGGCGATCGTCACGGCCGCGGAAAGCGCCGTCGAGCGCCGTCGCCCGCTGGTGCTCTTCGCCGGCTCCGGCGGCGCGCGCATGCAGGAAGGCATCCTGTCCCTGATGCAGCTTCCCCGAACCACGGTCGCGGTCGAGATGGTGAAGGAGGCGGGGCTTCCCTACATCGTCGTCCTGACGAATCCGACCACGGGCGGCGTCACCGCGTCCTACGCGATGCTCGGCGACGTCCATATCGCCGAGCCCGGCGCGCTGATCGGCTTCGCCGGCCAGCGCGTCATCGAGCAGACCATCCGCGAGAAGCTCCCCGAGGGCTTCCAGCGCGCCGAGTACCTGATGGAGCACGGCATGGTCGACATGGTGGTGCACCGCCACGACCTGAAGCGGACGATCGCGCGGCTCCTGAAGGTGATGATGAAGCACCCGGCGGAGGTGCATCGGCCGGAGGCCGCCAACGACGCGGCGCCCGCCGCGCCCGCCGAACTCGCGCACGCGGCCGAGTGAGCGCGTAAGGCACCCGATCCTCCATGCCGGGCCTCGCTGCCGACGCCATCGAGCGGCTGTCGCTCGTCCACCCGAGGGGCTACGACCTCGCGCTGACGCGGATCGAGCGGCTCTTGGACCGGCTCGACAACCCGCACCGCCGCCTGCCGCCGGTGATCCACGTCGCCGGCACCAACGGCAAGGGCTCGACGGTCGCCTTCGTCCGGGCGATGCTCGAAGGGCAGGGGCTCGCGGTCCATGTCCACACCTCGCCGCATCTCGTCGACTGGCGGGAGCGCTTCCGGCTCGGCCGGACGGACGGTCCCGGCCGGCTGGTCGAGGACGCCGTGCTGGCGGAAGCGATCGGGCGCGTCGCCGCGGCGAATGCGGGCGAGCCGATCACGGTGTTCGAGATCCTGACCGCCGCGATGTTCGTCCTGTTCTCGGAGCATCCGGCGGATTGCTGCGTGATGGAGGTCGGGCTGGGCGGCCGGCTCGACGCGACCAACGTCGTGGAGCGCCCGGCGGCATGTGCGATCACCACGGTCTCGCTCGATCACCAGTCCTATCTCGGCGACACGGTCGCGAAGATCGCCGGCGAGAAGGCCGGCATCGTGAAGCATGGTAGCCCGGTGGTGATCGGCCGGCAGACGGAAGGCGCGGCGGAGGAGGTGCTCGTCCGCGCCGCTCGCCGGAGCTTCGCGCCGGTTTCCGTCTACGGCGAGGATTTCCTCGCCTTCGAGGAGCACGGCCGCATGGTCTACCAGGACGATCGCGGCCTCCTCGACCTGCCGCTGCCGCGGCTTCCCGGCCGCCACCAGCTCGCCAATGCCGCGACGGCGATCGCGACCCTTAGGCAAGCCGGTTTCGCGCCGACGCAGAAGTCGATCGAGCGAGGCCTTCTCGCGGTCGACTGGCCGGGGCGGATGCAGCAGATCCGGTCGGGACCGCTGAAGGCGGCCGCCGGCGAGGGGGCCGAGCTTTGGCTCGACGGGGGGCACAATCCAGGCGCGGGCGCGGTGATCGCGGAAGCTCTCGCCGACATGGAGGAGCGCGTGTCACGCCCGCTCGTCCTCGTCGTCGGTATGCTCAACACCAAGGACCCGGCCGGCTTCTTCGCGCCCTTCGCCGGCATCGCCCGCCGCGTCCTCGCGGTGCCGGTCCGCAACTCGGATGCCGGACTCGACCCCGAGGCGCTGGCCGAGGCCGCACGCAGTGCGGGTCTGGAAGCTGAAACGGCGGAGGGCGTCGAGGCGGCGATCCGCAGCGTCGCGGACGGCTGGCCGGAACCGGTCGCACCGCGCTTCCTCGTCTGCGGCTCGCTTTATCTGGCTGGCGAGGTGCTGGGCTTGAGCGGATTGGTCCCGGAATAGAAAAGCCCGGCGCATTGGCCGGGCTTCCTCGATGTTTCACGTGAAACGTGTCGCCGCGCTCAGGCGGCGTTGCTCTTGATCCAGTCGGCGAGCTTCGACTTCGCCGCCGCGCCGATCATCGTGTCGGCGTGCTCGCCGTTCTTGAAGATCATCAGCGTCGGGATCGAGCGCACGCCGTACTGCGCGGCGAGGTCCGGGTTCTCGTCGATGTTGAGCTTGGCGATCTGGACGTCGCCCATCTCGTTCGAGATTTCCTCGAGGCTCGGGGCGATCATCTTGCAGGGGCCACACCATTCCGCCCAGAAGTCGACGACCACCGGTTTGCCGGCGTCGAGAACCTCGGCCTGGAAGTTGTTGGAATCGACTTTCACCGTGGCCATGGAAGGCTCCCCACGCGTTCGTTGAACCGGATAGGTAGAGACCGGCAAGCCCCTGATCAAGCGGGATCGCCGTCCCGTGAACGCGGCGTTTCGCCTTCGGAAACGTGGGCGCGGCGGCGGAGCGCCTCGTCCATCGCTTCCCCCGGCACGTCCACCAGCCACGGCCCTTCGGTGAAGAGCAGCGCGGCGCGCACCTCGCGGTCCGGATAGATCGGTTGGAGGAGCTGCCGGTAGAGCGCGAGCTGCAGGACATAGGCCGGCGGCACCTCGTCCAACGCGGCGGGCGGGGGGCGGACGGTCTTGTAGTCGAGGACGAGCACTTCGTGCTCGGAGGCCGCGATCCGGTCGACGGCCCCCGCCACCGCGTAGGATCGGCCGCCGAGCTCGATCGTGCCGGCGACCGAGACTTCGGCGCGGCTGTCCGGCGCGAAGGCGCCGGCGAAGCGCGCGTCTTCGAGCACGGCCAGCACGGAGCGGGCCATCGCTTCGCGCTCGGTCGCAGCCAAGTCGGACGCGGCTCTCCCGAGATAGGTCCGGGCCGCATCCGCACGTTCCGCGAGGGGAAGGTCCGGCAGCACTTCCAGCATCCGGTGGACGAGCGTGCCGCGCCGCGCCGCCGCGGCATCGTCCCCCGCCGCGCTCAGGACCGGAGAGGCTCTCGTCGGCGTTTCCTCGGTGGGCGTCGTCTCGTCCTCCGCCGATTCCAGCCGGTGCACCTCGCCGGCCGCCGAGGGCGACAGGGGGCGCGGCGGCGGCGCTTCGCTCGGCAGTTCGCGAAGGTCGATGTCGCGCAGCGGTGCCGGCCGCTCGTCCGGCGCGGCTGGGACGGTCGCTTCCGCCGCGAGGCCGCCGTAGCGCCAGCCGGCCGGCTCGCCGTCCGCATCGGGGATCGGCTCGGCATGAGGGGCGAGCGCGGCGGCAACGCGCGCCAGCCAGCTTTCCTCGTGGCCGCCTCTTGTGCCGGCCGTGCCGCAGACCACCAAGCGGTCGGCAGCGCGTGTCATGCCGACATAGAGGAGGCGGCGGTATTCCTCCTCGGCGAGGCGCTTCTCCTCCTCGCGCAGCACCTTCACCGCCGCGTTCTCCAGCGACTTGTCGGCCCGCCATAGGAAACCCGGTGCTTCGCCGGGGCGAAGGCCCGGCATCGTGTCCCAGCGCATCAGCCGCGCCCCGTGCGCGTGGGAGAACGGCGCGGAGCCCGGATCGACTAGGAACACCGCCGGCGCCTCGAGACCCTTCGAGGCGTGGACGGTCATGATCCTGACTTCGGTCCGTCCGTGCTCCATCTCGCGCTTCACCTCCGGCGGCGCGCTCGCGAGGTCGGCGAGGAAGCTGTCGAGGCCGAGCCGGCCTTCCTCCTCCGCGGCTAGCGCGAGGTCGAGGAAGGCGTCGATCACCTCGCCGGCATCGTGCCCGAGCCGAGCCGTCAGCAGCGCGCGGCTGCCTTCCGGCCCGAGGATGCGCGAATAGAACGCGAAGACGCCGACGAAGCCGGTGCGGCTGCGGAGCGCCTCCAACCGCCGGTAGGCCTCGTCCGCCCTGGCGAGCAGCGCCGGGCGAGCTTCCTTCGGCACGAAGGCCGGCACCAGCGACGGACCCTTGCGGCCGGCGAGGTCGCGCAGCGCAAAGAACAGGCCCTGGTACTCGTCGTGCCCGTTGCGCGACAAGGCGAGCGCCATCAGCTCGTCGTCCGTGAAGCCGAAGAGCGGGCTCTTCAGGCAGGCCGCCAGCGACAGCTCGTCCTCGATATTGGCGACGGCGCGGCCGAGCGCCATCAGGTCCTGCACGGCGATGTGGTCGGTGAGGAGCAGGCGGTCGGCTCCGGCCACGGCGATCCGCTCGTCCCGCAGCGCCTTGCCCATGGCCTCGACGAAGCCGGAGCGCTTGCGCACCAGGATCAGGACGTCGCCCGGCGTCAGCGGCCGGGTGGTGCCGTCGCGCTGGCGCACCGGCGTGCCCAGCCACGCCTTGACCGCCGCCGCGATCCGCCGGGCGAGCCGGTTGGCGGGCGAGGATTCCGGCTCGACGTCGACCGCCTCCAGCCAGTCCTCCGGCTCGGCGAGGGGCGAGGCGACGAAGGGCGGCCAGACCTCGACGACGCCCGCCTCGGCGCCTCGCGCCGTCGCGTGCGCCGGGGCGAGGCCGTCCGACGACAGGCCCTGCCGGTTCGCCGGGTCGGCGAAGACGAGGTCCACCGCGTCGAGCACGGTCTTCGTCGAGCGGAAGGACTGGTGGAGCTGCTGCTCGGTGAAGCGCAGGCCGGCATCCTCGGCCCTGGCGCGCAGCCGCCGCCGCTCCTCGGCGAACATCAGCGGCGACGCGCCCTGGAACGAGTAGATCGACTGCTTCTCGTCGCCGACCGCGAAGACGGTGCGCGGTCCCTGCCGCGCCGAGGCGCCGACGAAGAACTCCTCCACCAGCGAGCGCATCACCTGCCATTGCCGGGGCGAGGTGTCCTGCGCCTCGTCGATGAGGACGTGGTCGATGCCGCGGTCGAGCTTGTAGTGCACCCAATTCGCCGCTTCCGAGCGGGTCAGGAGGTCGGCGGTGCGCACCACGAGGTCCTCGAAGTCGAGCCGGCCGCGCCGGCGCTTCAGTTCCGCGTAGTCCTCCTCCAGTCGGTCGGCGATGGCGAGCGCGGCGCGACTCGCCCGGAACAGGCGGAGCGAGGCGAGGCGGTCGTCCAGCGCCTGGATCTGACGGACGAGACGGTCCAGCCGGTCGACGAAATCCGCGTGGAAATCCGCCACCGCCTTGGTCGCGACCGAGCCCGGCTTCTTCGGCTCGCCCGCCTTGGTGAAGGCGAGGGCGCGGAGCGCTTCGAGCCGCGCCGCCGGCTTCGCCGTGTCGCCAGCCGCTTCGAGGAGCTGGGCGAGCTTCCTGTCGGTCGCCTTGTCGCTCGTTCGCGCGACGGCGAGAAGGCTCTCGCGGAACTCCGCGTCGAAGCCCTCGACGGTCGCGAAATGCCGCGCGATGACCGCGTCCTCCGTGTCGTCCGGCGAGGCGAGGCCGAGCGCCCGGGCGGTGCGCGCCACCGCCGCCTCGATGCCGCCGGACGCTTCCACGAAGCGGCGGACGGCGTCGCGGCGCGAGACGATCTCGGCGAGCAGCGCGTCGAGCCCCCATTCGCCGCCGAGCGCCAGCGCCTCGGCGAAGGCGCCCGCCAGCGCCGCCCGTTCCGCCGGCGGGTGGCCGTCGCCGGTGACGAGCCGCCGCCGCGCCTCGGCGAGGACGAGCGCACTCTCCTTGTCGTCCAGCACGTGGAAATGGCCGGGTACGTTGGCTTCCAGCGGGAACTGGTGGAGGATCGCCTCGCAGAAGGCGTGGATCGTCTGAATCTTCAGGCCGCCAGGCGTTTCCAGCGCCTCGGCGAAGAGGCGGCGGGCGCCGGCGCGATCCTTCGCCGCCACGGGCCGGCCGAGCAGTCGTTCGAGTTCCTTCGAGAGCGCCGCGTCGCTCGCGGTCGCCCAGGCCGAGAGGCGCGCGAAGACGCGGGTAGACATCTCGGCGGCGGCGGCCTTCGTGTAGGTGAGGCAGAGGATCTTCGAAGGCTCGGCCCCGGCGAGGAGGAGCCGCACGACGCGTTCGGTGAGGACATGCGTCTTGCCGGAGCCGGCATTCGCCGCGACGATCACGGAGGAAGTCGGATCGGACGCGCCGAGCTGGGCGAGCCGGGTCGCCTCGGAGACCTTCAGCGCGCTCATTCGCCGCCGTCCCCATCGTCGCTGCCGACCGACCATTCGCGGGCGCGAGCCAGATGGTCGTAGTCGCCCGAGAAGTCGCCGGCCATGAACGGGCGCGCCCGCGACGGGAAGGGCGTTCCGGCCTTGGCGTAGTGCGCGGCGAGGCCCCGGAACTTCTCCAGCGCCGCGTCGGCGAGGTCGTCGCCGGTGACGCGGGCGCCGGTGCGGCGGTCGTCGTAGCTGAGCGTTTCCTCGTAGAGCTCGCGCTCGCGCAGGCGCACGTAGGACAGATCGGCGACGGACTTCGCTCCCTCGCCGGTCTCCGCGAAGGCCCCGAGCTTCGCCATCGCCCCTTCCAGCGGCAGTTGCGGGCTGAGCAGCACGCGCGCTTGGCGTACCGACGGGTTGGTGCCGGTCTTGAAGTCGATGATCTCCAGCGATCCATCGGTGGCGACGTCGATCCGGTCGGCGAAGCCGCGGATCGCGGTGTCGATGTCGGCGAAATGGTGCTCGCCGCGCGTTTCCACGAGGCGCTTCGCGATGCGGTGCGCCCGGCCGCGCTCCCATTCGCAGTAGTTCGCCGCAAGCGTTTCCATGCGCGGCCACCAGACGGCCTCGACTTCCTTCGGCAACTTCTCGCGTTCAAAATGCTCGGCCGCGACGGTGAGGAGCCGCGTCTCCGCCCCCGCGCCGCCGGGGTCGGCGTCTTGTGCCGCGAACTCGGCGAGAATCGCGTGGAAGAGATTGCCGCGGTCGGCGGCGCCCGGATTGCGCAGGAGGTCCGGAAAGGGCTCGAGCTTCAGGACGCGGGATGCGTGGACGGCGTAGGGGTCGCGCACCAGCCGCTCCACCTCGGTGACGGAATAGCGCTTCGGTCGCTTCTCCGGCGGCGGCACGGGCGCTGGGCGCGTGGCCCGGGCCGGCGCGCCGGGGCCTTCCGCCGCCTCGTCCAGCCTTCGGGCATGGGCGAGGAAGGTCGCGCCCTCGGCCCGCAGCCGCCCTGCGCCCTCCGTGCCAGCCAGCGTCAGGATGCGCTGCAGCCAGCGCGACGCGATGGTCGGCGCGCCGTCGACCCGCATGGAGCGGGACATGACGACGCGGGGCATGCCGAGCGCCATCTGGATGTCGTGCGCCGCGAGGCCGATCAGCCGCTCCGGCGGCTCCAGCTTGATCTCGGCCCGCATCAGGCGCGACAGGAAGGCGTCGCTGACCGCCCGGTGCGGCCAGGTGCCCTCGTTGAGGCCGCCGAGGATCATCGTGTCGACGTGCTGGAGGCGCGATTCCAGCGCGCCCCAGACGAAGGCGCGGCCCGACAGGCCGCCGCGCGGGCGCACCCGTTCCGGCGCGACCAGCGCTTCCACCACGTCCGGCAACTCACGCGGCGAGAAGGAAAAGCCGGTCGGGACGCAGGCCACCATCTCGCGCAGGAAGTCGGCCAGCGCCCGGCCGGTCTCGGTGGCGTAGAGCGCCTTCGGATCACCCTCCTCGTCGCGGGCAAGGGCTTCCAGCGCCTGAGTGAGCGCGACCGCCTGCGGGCCGATCTCGGAGGGATCGGCGTCGCGAAGCTCGATCAGCGGCCGGAGGGCGTCTTCCAGCCGCTGCGCCACCTCGGCGGCCAGATCGCGATCGGCACGGGAAACGAGGCGCACGGCGCGCGTCACCCGGACCCCCGGCGACGCGGCCCGCTTCGCCGCCGCCGTATCCCCAGTCTCTTCCGCGGGCGGCTCGGCATCGGCGCGCGCCTTCGCGAAGAGCGCGGCTAGCCTCGCCGCGTCGGCGACGCCGACATTGCCGCGCAGCGCCATGATCTCGATCGCGCGGGCGGCGCGACGGGTGTCACCCGGCACATGGCCGAGCCGCACCAGCGGATGCTTCAAGAGCGCCACCAGCGCCACCGGGTCGCCGGGCCGGAGCGCGCAGGCGAGCGCCAGCGCCATCAGCGTGCCGGGCGGCGTCGCCGCGAGCGGCCGGCCGGCGGAATCGTTCGCGGCGATGTTGAAGCGTTCGAGCTCGGCGCAGACCCGGCGCGCGAGGGAGCGATCCGGCGTCGTCAGCGCCACCGTGGCGGCGGGATCCGTCAGGGCGTCGCGCATGGCGCAGGCGATGGCGAGCGCCTCCTCGTGCTCGTTCTCGGCCTCGATCAAGGAAAGACCGTCCAGCGCCTGCGCCGGGTGCCGGTGCGCCGGCTCCCCCCAGGCATCGGTCGTGGAGGCAGGGCGCAACGCGTCCGACAGGAAGGCCTCGCGGAGCGCGAGGGTAGCACCGTCCGGCGGCGCGAAATGGTCGACCGCGCCTCGCGGCAGCAGCATGCCTTGCAGGATCCGCTTCAGCGCGTATTGCGGGTGGCCCGGCGCCGAGCCGGCGCCGATGGCTGTGCCCGTATGGACGGCATCGAAGCCGGCCTCGTCCATGTGCCGGTCGAGCCCCGGCAGCACCACCGCGCCGCTCGGATGGTTCGCGACGGCCCGCATCAGCGCCACCATCGCCGGAGCCGTCGCGGTGGAGCCGGCGACGATCACCGGCCCCGGCCGGCGGCCGCTGCCGATCGCCTCGGCCTCGGCCCGGAGCCAGCGGTTGCGGGCCGCGACCTCGTCGACGCGGCCGCGCTCGGCAAGCACCGCCGGCCAGTGCTCGGTGAGGATGGCGAGGAAGGTCTGCGTCAACTGCCACCAGCCGGCAAGGCTGTCCGGCGCGAGACCGGTGAGGTCGCGAAGCGTCGTGCCCTCCGTTTCAGCCTCATCGAGCAGCGCCAGGAGGTCGCAGGCGAGCCAGAGCGCGTCGGCGCTGGAGGCCGGCACCACATGCTCCTCGCCGTCGTGGAGATCGGCGATCGCCGCCTCGCGCAACCGCGTCTTCCACTGCCGGACGAAGCGCGCGACCAGCATGCGCCGCTCGGTCGGGTCGATCACCGCTTCCAACGACTTCGCGCCGCCGTCGCGGTCGAAGAGGGCGGTCGGGTCCTCGTCGCCGAGCGTGCGGATGGCGGGCAGGATCGCGGCTGAACCGCCGAGCGCGCGGGCGAACTCCTCCCCGAGAGCGCGCACCGCGCGACGGGTCGGCAGGTAGATGGTGAGGCCGGCCAGCGCCAGCGGATCGCCGCGGAAGGACATGCCCGGCAGGATGCGGCCGTCCAGCACGCCTTCCGCGAGCGTGCGCAGGAAGGGGGAGCCGGGCGCGATGGAGAAGAGCTTGGCAGGCATCGCGAAAATGCTATCGCAGTTGGCGTCGGTTTGGGAGAAGCGAATGCTTGCGGCAACCTGCCATTGCAAGGCCGTCCACATCGAAGTCGATGCGCCGCCCGCCGCTTTCAACGCCTGCCAGTGCTCGATCTGCCGGCGCTACGGGGCGCTCTGGGCCTATTACCGGCCGGACGAAGTCCGCATCGCCGGCGAAACGGAATTCTACTGCTGGGGCGACCGGACGCTCGAGTTCCACCGCTGCCGGCAATGCGGCTGCGTCACCCACTGGGCGCCGACGGACAGGACGGAAACCCGCATGGCGGTGAACGGCCGGCTGTTCGACCCGGCCGACGTCGCGACAGTGCCGGTGCGCGGGTCCCCCGGGCCGGCGTGAGACCGTCTCAAGCCGCGCTGGACTTGAAAGCGGCTTCGGCGAGGGGGATGGCTTCAGGGGTGCCGACCGTGAACCAGAGGCCGTCGAGGCGGACGCCGAAGAGGCGGTCGGCCTCGATCGCGCGGTCGAAGATGCGGTTCAGCGAGAACTTCTCCTCCGCCATGCCGGCGAAGAGTTCCGGCTTCAGGATCGCCGCGCCCGCATAGATGAAGGGCGACATGTCGCGCTCGGCGACGCGCGTGAGGCGGCCCTCGACGTCCATCGTGAAGTCGCCGCGCCCGTCGTAGCCGGTCGCCTGCCGCATGTCGGCGATGAGGAGCAGCACGTCCATGCGCGCCTCGTCCCAGATCTCGGCCATGAGTTCGAGGTTGTCGCGATAGCCGTCGATCCAGAACGTGTCGGCGTTGACGACGTAGAACGGTTCGGAGCCGATCAGCGGCAGGGCGCGCACGATGCCGCCGCCGGATTCGAGCAGCGCGTCGCGCTCGTCGGAGACGGCGATCTCGATCCCCTTGCGGCGGCGCAGATGCGCCTGCATCAGGTCGGCGAGGTAGTGGACGTTGACCACCGCCCGCCGGACGCCGGCCCGTTCCAGCGCGTCGAGGCCGTAGTCGATCAGCGCCTTGCCGCGGATCTCCACCAGCGGCTTCGGGATGGTCGAGGTGATCGGCCGCATGCGCTTGCCGAGGCCGGCGGCCAGCACCATCGCCGTGTCCGGCCGCCGTGTCGCGGGAGCTGCCATCGGCTAGCCTTTCGGGTGATCGGGGGCGATGAGGACGCCCCACTCGTCGTAGAGTTCGCGCAGCGAGGCGAGCGCCGGATGCGTGATCGTCCGGCGGAGATAGGCTTGCAGCCGCGGCAGGTGGCGGCGGTAGTACGGCTTGCCGTCGCGCTTCTCCAGCCGGACGAAGATGCCGAGGATCTTGGTCGCGCGCTGCGCTGCCATGATCGCATAGGCCTCCTCGAACGCCTCGGCGTCGAAGCCGGAGCCTTGCGCGCGCCGCGCCGCGCAGTAGCTCGCCACCAGCCGCGCTTCCAGCTCCGGCGCGATGTCGACCCGCGCGTCCTGCGCCAGCGAGGCGAGATCGTAGGCGGTCGGCCCGATCATCGCGTCCTGGAAGTCGATCAGCCCGACCCGGTCCGTGCCTTCCCGCTCGCCGCGCCAGATGACGTTCGGCGAGTGGACGTCACGGAGGAGGATCGACGTCTCCGTCTCGTCCAGCCGGGCGAAGAGGTCGTTCCAGACGGCGAGGAAGCGCTCGCGCTCGGCATCCGTCGCCGGACGGCCGAAGCGATCGGGGAAGGACCAGTCGAGCAGCAGCTCGACCTCGATGCCCATCGCGGTGCGGTCGAAGGGCGGCACGGTATGCGTGAGGCCTTCGGCGACGGGCACCACCGGATCGACGGGTGCGCCGTGCAGCTCGGCGAGTACCAACGCCGTCGCCTCGTAGCGCTCCGGCACGGGCGCGCCATCCGGCCCGAGCATGGTCTCGATGCCGAGGTGTTCGATGACGAGGAAGCCTTGGCCAAGGTCGGCGGCGAGAATGCGGGGCGCGGCGAGGCCCCGCGCGCGCAGCAGCATGTCGACCGCGACGAAGGGCACGACGTCCTCGGCGAGATGCGCGAGCCGGCTGTAGGGCAGGCCGTCGCGGATCGGGGGCCCGAGCGGGCGCGCCGGCGCATCCATCACGATCACCGCCTCGCCGCCGTAGCGCGCCGTCTCGTAGCGGCGGGCGATGGAGGCGTCGCCGAAGAGGCGCCGCCGCTCGGTGACGGGGGCGGGAAGGGTTTCTAGGAAACGGGTCAGCGCGAGGCTGCGGGCGAGCCGGTCCAGCGCTTCCGGCCGGCCGGAGGCGAGGAGGAGCCGCCCGGCGCCGTCCGACACGAGTTCGAGCTGCAGCGCCGCATCCGCGAAGGCTTGCGGGGCGCGCTCCGGCCATTCGCAAAGGACGATGCCGTTCCCGGCGAGTTCCTCGAAGCCGAGTTCGTCCAGTTCCGCCGGGTCGCCGAGACGGTAGAGGTCGAGATGCGCGACCGGCGGGCTCGTCTCATAGGTCTGGACGAGGGTATAGGTGGGCGAGGGCACCTCCAGCGCCGGCTCGCCCGCGAGCGAGCGGATCAGCGCCCGCGCCAGCGTCGACTTGCCGGCGCCGAGATCGCCTTGCAGCGTCACTACGTCGCCGGCGCGCAGCATCATCGCCAGCGCCTCGCCGAGGCGCTGCGTCTCCGCTTCCGCCCCGAGGACGAGGCGGATCGGCGTCGCGCCATCGGCGATCGGCCGGCCGGCGGCGGTGGAGGGCAGGGCGTTCATTCGGCGGCGTCCGACAGGATGGCGCGACCTTCGAAGGGCAAGCGGCAGACGACGGTGGTGCCGTCCTCGCGGTTGGAGCGCACCTCGACCGTGCCGCGATGCAGTTCGACGAAGCTTTTCACGATCGACAGGCCGAGGCCGGCGCCCGAATGGCGGCCGCCGACGGGGTCGGCCTCGAAGCGCTCGAAGATGCGGTCCAACTGGCCCGGCGCGATGCCGGGGCCGCGATCGCGGACGGCGAAGACGAGGTCGCTCCCGTCGCGCTCGGCGGTGAGGTCGATCGCCGTGCCGGCCGGGGCGAAGTTGGCGGCATTCGACAGGAGGTTGAACAGCACCTGCACGACGCGGTGCTCGTCGGCGAAGAACGAGCGACCGGCGCGGGCGACGTCGACCGCGACCGTCAGGTCGTTCTCGCGCAGGCGGTCGGCGAGGCCCTCCATCGCCTTTTCCGCCACCTTGGCGATCTCGACCTCGGAAATCTCGAGGTCCATCGTGCCGGCGTCGATCGAGGCGAGATCGAGGATGTCGTTGACGATGGTCATCAGCGCCGCCGTCGAGGTCGAGATGTAGTCGAGATATTCGGCCTGGCGCTCGGTCAACGGGCCGGTCTCGCTGGCGCGCAGCAGCGCCGAGAAGCCGATGATGTTGGTGAGCGGCGAGCGCAGCTCGTAGTTCACGTGCTTGACGAAGTCGGTCTTCACCCGGTCCGCCATCTCGAGCGCGTCGTTCCTTTCGCGCAGCATCCGCTCGGCGGCCCTCGCGTCGGTGATGTCGGAGAAGGTCAGCATGGTCTGCCCGTTCGGCAGCGGCACGATGCCGTAGGACTGGACGCGGCCGTCGCTCAAGCGGAACTCGCCGGTCTGGTTGCGACGCTCGCCCTCCGCGAAGGCGGTGACGGCCCTGATGAAGCCGCCCCAGTCGATGCCGGGGCTGTCGGAACCGTCCTCCGGCGGCAGGATCGTCACGTCGACGGCCTTGCCGATCGCCTTGATGTGGGGTTTGGCCTGCACGAACTCGTCGGAAAGGCCCCAGAGCTCGGCGAAGGAGGGGTTCGACAAGCGCAGCCGCCCGTCCGGCCCGAACACCGAGACGGCCTCGTTCAGGTAGTCCAGCGTCTCGCCCTGGAGGCGGACGAGGACGTTCAGGCGCGATTCGAGCTCCAGCTTCTCCGTCAGGTCCTCGAAGATCCAGGTCGCGCCGCCCTGCGGGGCCGGGGCGGCGAAGACGCGGAGCGTCCGCCCGTCGGACAGATGCCAGAGCGTCTCGGTCGGCTCCGTCGCGCGGTAGGCGGCGAGGATCTCGTTCTTTAGCTCGCGCAAGGGGCGATCCTCGGGCAGGACGCCCTTCGAGCGCAGGTGATCCATCATCGACACCTGGTCGGGCCGCGCGTCGAGATAGACGGCGCTGAGGCCGAAGAGCTTGCCGAAGGCGGCGTTGTGGTAGACGAGCTGCGTCTTGTCGTCGAACTTGGCGATGGCGGTGGTGAGCTGGTCCAGCGTCTCGGAATGGCTCCGGATGGTCTGGCGCAGTTCCATGCGCACGGCTTCGGTTTCAGACACGTCGATCGCGACGCCCGCCGAGCCGGCGGGGCCGGCCGCCTCGACGACGTGGAAGTTGCGGCGGTCGGCGTCGACCACCGTCGACAGGCGCTCCGACGCCGCGCCCTTCTCCGCGACGGCGGCGGCGACGGCGGAGCGGTCCTGCTCGCCGAGGAACTCGGCCTGGCTCGCGATGGCGGCGGCGGCGTCGTCCGCGTCGACGGACGCCGCATAGGCACGGTTCACCCAGGACAGGCGGCGCTCGCCGTCGCGCAGCCAGACCGGCATCGGCAGGTCGTCGCAGAGCGCCTGCATCGTGCCGATGGTGGCCTGTCCGCGCGCGTGGTCGGCGCGCAGGAGCGCCAGTTCCTCGCGAAGCCCCCCGAGCGCCGAGAAGCGCACCACGGCGTCCGCGCCGATCGCGCGGCCGCAGGCCTCCACCGGCGAGCCGTTCGGCACGCCGAGGATCATGCGGAAGGTCTCGGCCCGGTCCTTCAACTGGCCGACCGCCGCGTCGAGCCGGCGCGCGGTTTCGGCCGGCAGCCAGCTTTCGAAATCGAGGAAGCGCCGCGGGTCGGCGGGCGCGCCGGAGGCGAAGGGCAGCATGCCCTGGACGCTCGGCAAGGCGCCGGCCGAATAGACCACGACGCGCTGGTCGTCGCCGGCGAGGAGCGCCGCGCTCCGCTCCGCCTGGCCGCGAAGCTCGTCCACCGCGGCGCGGAGATCCCGGTTCTCGCCCTCCGTCAGCGACTGCTGGCGGAGCAGCCAGACGAGGGTTAGCATGCCGAAGCCGACCGCGAGCGCGAGGAGCGCCAGCATCAGCGTCTCGTGCGGCGTCATGCCGAACTCCGTCGGCGCGCCGGCCTCCTGCGCGAGGCACGGCGCCGTCCAGGCGAGGACGGCGACCGGCAGGCCCGCGAGGCTCCGCCACGCGCCGCCGCCGGAGTCCTTCGGCGTGGCCGCCGGGGTCCGCACCCCCCGCGACGCTGCCGCCCTGTCGATTTGCGAAGGCATGCCTTCGTCCCTTCCAGCCGCATCAGGACAAGACGGTCCGCACCGTCACGCGGCCTCCGTCCCCGTACGGGTGCCGCGATTCGGCCATGATCGCCGAAGCGAATCGCCGAGCCTATCGCAGGAATGCGACACATGTCCGAAAACGATCGGGGCCGCCGGCGCAGGATGCGCCGGCGGCCCCGAAACCTCGCCCGGAAGGGGCGGTCTCAGTAGCGGTAATGTTCAGCCTTATAAGGGCCTTGCGGGGTGACGCCGATATAGGACGCCTGCTCCTCGGAGAGTTCCGTCAGCCTTGCGCCAAGCTTGCCGAGGTGCAGGCGCGCGACCTTCTCGTCGAGGTGCTTCGGCAGGACGTAGACCTGGTTGTCGTACTTCTCGCCCTTGGTGAAGAGTTCGATCTGGGCGAGCGTCTGGTTGGTGAAGGACGCCGACATCACGAAGCTCGGATGGCCGGTGGCATTGCCGAGGTTGAGGAGGCGGCCTTCCGACAGGAGGAGCATCCGCTTGCCGTTGGGGAACTCCACCATGTCGACCTGGGGCTTGACGTTCACCCATTTCAGGTTGCGCAGCGCGGCGACCTGGATCTCGTTGTCGAAGTGGCCGATATTGCCGACGATCGCCATGTCCTTCAGCGCGCGCATGTGCTCGATGGTCACGACGTCCTTGTTGCCGGTCGTGGTGATCACGATGTCGGCGGTCGGCGCGGCCTCCTCCAGCGTCACCACCTCGAACCCGTCCATCGCCGCCTGCAGCGCGCAGATCGGGTCGACCTCCGTCACCTTGACGCGGGCGCCCGCGCCCTGGAGCGAGGCGGCCGAGCCCTTGCCGACATCGCCGTAGCCGCAGACCACCGCGACCTTGCCGGCCATCATCACGTCCGTGCCGCGGCGGATGCCGTCGACGAGGCTCTCCTTGCAGCCATACTTGTTGTCGAACTTCGACTTGGTGACGCTGTCGTTGACGTTGATCGCCGGGAAGGGGAGAAGCCCCTTCTTCTGAAGCTGGTAGAGGCGGTTTACGCCCGTCGTGGTCTCCTCCGTCACGCCGCGGATCGCGTCGCGCTGGCGGGTGAAGAAGCCGGGCGACGCTTCCATGCGGCTCTTGATCTGGCGGAAGAGTATCTCCTCCTCCTCGTTGCCGGGCTTCGAAAGGATGTCCTCGCCGGCCTCGGCGCGCGCGCCGAGCAGAATGTACATCGTCGCGTCGCCACCGTCGTCGAGGATCATGTTCGAGGGCTGGCCGTCGGCCCATTGGAAGATGCGGTCGGTATAGGTCCAGTAGTCGTCGAGGCTCTCGCCCTTGATCGCGAAGACCGGCGTGCCGCCCGCGGCGATCGCGGCGGCGGCGTGGTCCTGCGTCGAGAAGATGTTGCAGGACGCCCAGCGGACCTCGGCGCCCAGCGCCTGCAGCGTCTCGATCAGGACGGCGGTCTGGATCGTCATGTGCAGCGAGCCGGTGATGCGCGCGCCCGTCAGCGGCTTGTCGGCGCCGAACTCCTCGCGGCAGGCCATCAGACCCGGCATCTCGGTCTCGGCGATCGTGATCTCCTTGCGGCCCCAATCGGCGAGTGCGAGATCGCGCACCGCGTAGTCGGACGTGGCGGAAGCGTGCGTTGCGGACATGGGGAGCGGCATCCTGGCTGGAAGGGTGGGCGCCGGCGAAGGCGCGCGTGCGGGAAATCGGATCGTCGGCTGATTAGCAGCCGTACGAACCTGCCGCAAGAACATATAAGGATATCTTTATATGCCTTTTCCGGTCGCGGCGGCAGGGTTTCGCGTCGGTTCCGATCCGGGCTAGAGCTTGCGGGGAACGCCCGGCGGGGGAGTCGGGCTCGGCGAGGGGAGAGTGCCGGCATGAGAAACCGCGCCATCGCACGGGCAGATGGCGGATCCTTCAGCGGGGGAGGCGGCGCGGCGATGCTCGCGGCCGCCATCTCCTTCGCGGCGGCTGGAACGGCGCTAGCGCAGGACGCGGGCGGCGCGGTGGCGCCCGCCGTCGCGGCTCCGATGCCGGATTCGCTGAGCGAGGCGGTGCTGCCCTATTCGCCCTACCTGTTCGACCTCGCGGTCTCCAGCCTGCGCACCGTGGTGGCGATCACCTACGACACGCGCGCCTACGATCCGGTGCGCCGGAACTTCGTCGTGGCGGGCCTGCGGCTGCACCGGGGGCCGTTCGACGCGCGGGTCGCGCAACTTCGCCTCGGGCCGAGCGCGACGCTGCTGCAGGGGCTGGAGGTGGACACCCGCCGCCTGCCGGTCGATCCGGAGTTCCGCGACGCGCTGCGGCGCCTCGACAGCGAGGTGGTGCGGGGCGACGTCTATCTCGCGGCGGACTTCTTCGCCAATGCCGACCTGACCGTCGCCGCGTCGCTGGACTTCGACCGGATCGGGCGCGCCGACCTCGAGGCCGAGCTGAAAGGCTTCCACATCCTCGCGCCGCTCGGCGAGGCGGCGGGAATCGGCGGCGATCAGCCGGAGGTGCTCGGCTCGCTCGGCCGGGTCCGTTTCACCTACGAGGATGCCGGATTGGCGAAACCGCTGTTCGAGGCGATCGGCCGCGAGCAGAACATGGGCGGCGAGCAGATGCAGGCGACCGCCGCCGCGCTCGCGCGGCCGCTGCTGGCGGGATACGTCGCCGGTCTCCCCGGCGGCGTGAGCCCGGAGTTCGTGCGGCGCGCCGACGGCTGGGGCGAGGTGGCCGGCCGCTTCCTCGGCGATCCGAAGCGCATCGAACTCCTGCTCGAACCGGCCGAGCCGGTGCCGCTCGACCTCCTGAAGGATGGCGCGGTCGACGAGGCCGTCCTCGTGCGCCTGAACCCGACCGTCGCGACCGAGCCGATCGGGCGGACGGCGCTGGTCGACCCGGATGCGGTGCCGGACGCCGGCGGCTCCGTGCCGCTGGCGCGCCGGCTGGTGGACGGGCTCGGCGTGCCGCGCGACGTCGGGCGCGGCGTCGCGCTGGCGCTCGCCGACACCGCGGCGGGAAAGCCCGGCGCGAGCGAGATCGCGGTGGACGGCATGATCGCCGACCCGGCGGCATCGCTGACCGCGGCGAACGCGGCGGACGCCTATGTCATCCTGACGCTCGCCCGCACCCGCGGCCGGATCGTGCCGGACGCGGTGCTGGCGCGCGCCACGGCCTTCCTGCCGGGGCAGGCGCTCGCCGAGGCGGAGGCGCAGGCGCTCGCCGAATGGCGCGGCAGCGAGGCGGGACGCGTCTCGGAAGCGGAAGAGACGCGAGCCATCGCCGCGCGCGACTGGCGGGCCTTGCGCAAGCTCGCCTTCGATCACTACGACGGGACGCGCCGGCCGCTCAGCATGGTGCGCGCCTTCGCGCTCGCGGACGTCGCGGCGGCGGGCGGCGACCGGCTGGCGGCCTCCCTGCGCGACGACCTGACGCTTGCGGCGGGCGACCGGCGGCTCGCCCTGCCGCTCGACGCGGCGCGGCAGGAAGCGGCCGAACTCTGGCGCCGGGTTCTCGCCGCGAAGGCACCCTAGAGGCGCTCGGCTCGAAGACGGTTCGAGCTCCTCTCGACCACGTTCGGATCCGGAAGGAGATGCGGCATGCCGAAGATCGAGATCGCCGCGGTGCCGTCCCGCAAGGGCGTCGGCTATCCGGAACCCTTCGCGGCCCGCACCGCCAACCGCCTGCGTCAGCGCCTCGGCGACGCCGGCGGCCTGACCGATTTCGGAGTCAACCTCACTCGCCTGCCGCCGGGCGAGTGGTCCAGCCAGCGCCATTGGCATTCGCTGGAGGACGAACTGGTCTTCCTCCTCGAAGGCGAACTCGTGCTGATCGAGGACGAAGGCGAGACGGTCCTGCGGGCCGGCGACGCCGCGGCCTTTCCAAAAGGCACCGGAAACGGCCATCACATGGTCAACCGCTCGAACCGCGATGCGGTCTATCTGGAGATCGGGTCGCGGCACCGCGACGACACCACCGTCTGCTCGGACGTCGACATGATGAGCTCGAACGCCGACGGACGCTTCGTTCGCAAGGACGGCACGCCCTACCCGTGACCCGGGACGAGCGGGTCCGCGACCTTCAGGCCTCCTCGCCGAAGCGGTCGGCGACGAGGCGCTCGATCGCGTCCAGCGCATCCGCCGCCTGCGGGCCCGAGGCCGCGACGTCGATCGTGGTGCCGATACCGGCCGCCAGCATCATCAGGCCCATGATCGACTGGCCGCCGACGCTCATGCCGTCGCGCGTCACGGTGATCTCGGCGTCGAACTTCTCGGCCACCTGCACGAACTTCGCCGAGGCACGGGCATGGAGGCCCCGCCGGTTGACGATCGGCAGCGTGCGGAAGAGCGACGACGCGCCGGCTTCGTCCGGGGGCGTCAAAGGGCGGCCCCGCGGCCGCGATGTCGCGCGCAACCCATCGTCATTGTCCGTTGAGGATGCGGCTTGCGACATTGATGTATTTCCGGCCGGCTTCCTGGGCGCAGCGCAGCACCTCGGCCATCTCGCCATCGGCGCGAAGGCTAGCGAGCTTGATCAGCATCGGCAGGTTCATGCCGGCGAGGACGTCGACGCGCGTCCCGTCCATCACCGAGATCGCGAGGTTCGATGGCGTGCCGCCGAACATGTCGGTGACGATGATGACGCCCCGGTCGCGGTCGGCGCGGTTCACCGCGGCGATGATGTCGCTGCGCCGCTGCTCCATGTCGTCCTCGGGGCCGATCGAGATCGTCTCGAAGGCCGATTGCGGGCCGACGACATGCTCCACCGCCAGGCGGAACTCGTCCGCGAGGCGGCCGTGCGTGACGAGAACGATGCCGATCATCGCGGGCCGCCCGCGCGCTGCTTCGTGGCGGCGGTCATGCTTCTCGCTGCGGCGTCTTCGCGTCGACAGGATCGCCGATGGTGGTCGGGCATGCGGCCTTCCGGTGGATGGTGATGTCCGGCAGCATGCGACCGCTGCCGTCCGAGAGATAGCGATGCGCCGCCTTTTCCGCGAGACGCGAACCGCTGAACGTCTCGCGCCTGTGGCCGGTGATGATGCAACAGTCCCTCGGCGTTCGCAACGGCGCGGCAGGTTGGAGCGCTTCCAGCGTCATTGAGCAAGGGTTTCGTCAACTCTTCGTTAACGCTGCCGCGTTCGGGCGCATCGCGATCCCCTGCAGGATGTCGGCGCCGAACGGGGCCTGCCGCGCCGGCAGGACGACGCGGCGGAGCGTAAGCCCGAGCAGCGTCGCGCTGCCGCTCGCCGGCAGGCGCTCGATCGCGGCCGGCTCGGCGAGGTCGACGAGGAGCGTCAGGACGACCTCGTCGACCGTGGGCTCCGGCAGGATGCCGACCCCGGAGACTTCGATGAGGCCGCGGATCGACGCCGGCGCCCTCGCGCGCACCCGCTCCCCCACCCGGTCGAGGAGCACCTGGTCGTCGGCGACGAGAAAAGCCGGAACCCCGAGGAGCTCGGCGCGGCGGAGCGCCGCGAAGGCGAGCGACGACTTGCCGGAGCGCGCCGATCCGCGGATCAGGATGCCAGCCTCGCCGACCGCGATGGCGGTGCCGTGATGGTTCGGCGCGCCCTCGCTCATTCGGCCGGCAGGCGCACGGTGAAGCGCGCCCCGGCAAGGCCCGAAGGCGAGCCGGAGCCGAGGTTTTCCGCTTCCAGCGTGCCGCCGTGGGCTTCCACGATCTGGCGCGAGATCGACAGGCCGAGCCCGGAATTCTGCCCGAAGGCCTCGGCCGCCGGACGGTCGGTATAGAAGCGCTCGAAGATGCGCTCGATGTCTTCGGCGCGGATGCCCGGCCCGTTGTCGTCGACGGTGACGACGACCTGCGAGCCGGAGCGGCGAAGCTGGACGAGGATGCGGCCGCCTTCCATCGGGACGAAGGAGCGGGCGTTGTCGACGAGGTTGGTGAAGACTTGGCTGAGGCGGAGGTCGTGGCCGGAGATCGCGAATGTGCGGCCCGGCGGCAGCGGCGCCGGCTCGAAGTCGATCGCGAGGTTCCAGCCTTCCTTGGTATGGGCGCGCGCGCCGTCCACCACCGAGCCGAGGAGGGCGGCGAGGTCGATCCGGTTCGCCGCCTCGCGGGCGAGCTCGGCGTCGAGGCGGGAGGCGTCGGAGATGTCGGTGATCAGCCGGTCGAGACGGCGCACGTCGTGCTCGATCACTTGGAGAAGCCGCGTCTTGGAGTTCTCGTTGCGGGCGAGCGGCAGGGTCTCGACGGCGCTGCGGAGCGAGGTCAGCGGGTTCTTCAACTCGTGGCTGACGTCGGCCGCGAAGCTCTCGATCGCGTCCATCCGCCGGTACAGCGCCCCGGTCATCTCGCGCAGCGCCGAGGCGAGATTGCCGACCTCGTCGGAGCGGTCGCCGAAATCCGGGATCTCCTCGCGCGCCTTCACCGAGCGCTTCACCCGGATCGCCGCGGCCGACAGGCGGCGGAGCGGTGTCGCGATGGTGGAGGCGAGGAGGATCGACAGGACCACCGTCACGAAGGCGGCGACCGCGAAGGTGCGGACGATCGCCATCCGCTCGGCCTGGACGATCTTGTCGATGTCGGAGCCTTGCGTCGACAGGAGCAGGACGCCGAGGATCGCGCGGAAGCGCTGGATCGGCACGGCGACCGAGACGATGAGCTCGCCCCGGTCGGTGACGCGCACGATCGTCGCGGGACTGCCGGTCAGCGCGTTCACCACTTCCGGATAGGAGGAGCCGGAGCCGCCGGGCGTCTCGGAATAGAGCGGCAGGTCGGAGCGCTGGAAGACGTGGCGGCGCAGCCAGTCCATGCCTCGCGCGGCGACGCTCTCCTCCTCGTCGGCGACGGGCGGCAGGTCGTAGCGCAGGATCTGACCGCGCGAATAGAGGTGGCGCGAGTCGAGAATGAGGTTCGCGTCGCGGTCGTAGAGGCGCGCCCTGGTGCGCGTCGGCGAGATCAGGCGGCGGAGCAGCGGCGCGACGCGCTCCGGATTGATCGGGAAATCGAGGCTGTCGGTGCTTTCCGCGTTCGGCTGCAGCGTCGCGCCGGCTTGGAGCTCGAGGAGCTTCTCGGGATCGAGCGTGATCGAGTTGGTGTCGACGGTCGCCGAGGAGGCGATGGCGCTGGCGATGATCTCGCCCTGCGTGAGGAGGCTCTCCACCCGCGCGTCGATCAGGCCGGCACGGAACTGGTTCAGGTAGAGGATGCCGGAAACGAGGACGATCAGCGCGACGAGGTTGAGGAAGACGATCCGGCGCGTGAGGGACGAGAAGATCGAATGGTCGAGGAGGCCGCGCGTGCCGAGATAGAGGCGGCCGACGATGGGGATCCGGCGGATTCGCGCCCGCGCCAGCGCGCGGCGGCGCTTCCGCCGCATGGAGGCGCGCTCACGCGAATCGATGTCGAAACCTGCGACCATTCAGCCTTGACGCGGCCGGTTCCGTGCCCCGCCTTTCCGCTCAGATTTCCCGGAAGCGATAGCCGACGCCGTAGAGCGTCTCGATCATGTCGAAGTCGTCGTCGATCGCCTTGAACTTCTTGCGCAGGCGCTTGATGTGGCTGTCGATCGTGCGGTCGTCGACATAGACCTGCTCGTCGTAGGCGGCGTCCATCAGCGCGTCGCGGCTCTTCACCACGCCCGGTCGCTGCGCCAGCGAATGAAGGATCAGGAATTCCGTGACGGTGAGCGTCACGGCTTGGGCCTTCCAGGTGCAGGTGTGCCGCTCCTGGTCCATCACGAGTTGCCCGCGCTCCAGCGAGGCTTCCGGCGAGGGGGCGAGCTTGGCCGCGTCCTTCGGCAGGCCGCGCCGCAGCACCGCCCGGACGCGCTCGACGAGAAGCCGCTGCGAGAAGGGTTTGCGGATGTAGTCGTCGGCGCCCATCTTCAGGCCGAAGAGTTCGTCGATCTCCTCGTCCTTGGAGGTCAGGAAGATCACCGGCAGGTCCGACTTCTGGCGCAGGCGCCGGAGCAGTTCCATCCCGTCCATGCGCGGCATCTTGATGTCGAAGATCGCGAGATGCGGCGGGCGCGACTGCAGGCCTTCGAGCGCGGACGCGCCGTCCGTGTAGGTCTCGACGCGATAGCCTTCGTTCTCGAGCGCGATCGACACGGAGGTCAGAATGTTCCGGTCGTCGTCGACGAGGGCGATAGTCGGCATGCTCGTTCTCCTGCAACGCCGGCCGGATCGCGATCCGCCCGGGCTCGGACGGTCGGATCGGGCCGAAGCGTCCAGCATGTTCGTCCGGAAAAACGGCGGAACACCGTGCGTCCGGCGGCGATGGAAGCGCCGATCCGCCGGGGACCGGAACCTGACCCGCGCTTCATTTCACGTGAAGCGGCTCGGACGCAAGAAGAATTTCGGAGAATATTACGAAACGGAAAGGAATCCATGCCGCGGAACGGTGCCCCGGCAAGGATATCCCCGTTTTCCTCACGAGAGCGTCAGAGCTTGACCTTGCGATACTCGGTCGTGTCCGGCCGATCCTTGTCGCCGAGATAGGCCTTGGCGAATTCCCACGCCTGCTTGACCTTGTTCGACGTCACGTCCCAGAGTTCGGCGCCGTCCGGGTCGATCACCAGGACCGCGACGCTCGGGTCGTCCGGCCCCTGCGGCATCCAGGCTTCGGCTTCCGGCGTCCAGATGCTCTTCACCAGGGCGCGGTCGGTGGAAACGCGCGCCCGCCCGCTCACGGAGACGTAGGAGCCGTGCTTGGAGAAGGTCAGCGCCACCTGATCGTCGGCCTCGATCTCCTCGACCTTGTGGGTGTTCCGGTCGGTCAGGAACAGGAGTTCACGCCGCTCCTCCGAGATGTAGGGGGCCATGGGCCGGGCCCTCAGCGTGCCGCCGGAGCGCGTCACCACCATGCAGGTGTCGAAATCCTCCACCATTTCCCAGAACTTGTCGCTCGCGTTCTCCGCCATGCCTGAGACTTCCCGTGCTCGTTTCGCCGGCTCCAAGCCGGCCGTTGTCGCACCGTGAACGCTCGAAACCGGAAAAAGCTGCCGCTCCCTTCCGCGTGCGACACGTCGTCGGGACTGCTCCCGGAACGCGAACCGATTGAAGCTGCGGTTTCAAACGATTCGATTTGCGGGCGAAATAATTCAATCGTTTAATATTATGAAATACTTGATTTCGACTTGCTTTGACTGATCGCGGTCAATAATTTCGCGCCATCCAAAAGGTCGAGCCGAAGGGGACGCCATGAGCCGGACGAACGAGTCGGGGGTTTGCAACCCGTATCGCGACTGGGAATCGATGGGCTTCGCCGAGCCGGCTGCCGTCGCCTGGAATCTCGGCGAGGCGGAACTCGTCGAGGCGGCGGTCCGGCGCGGCGAGGGCCGGCTCACCGCCCACGGCGCGCTGGCGGTGACGACCGGCATCCATACCGGCCGCTCGGCCGCCGACAAGCACGTGGTGCGCGACGCGGCCAGCGAGGACGCGGTCTGGTGGGACGGCAACCGCCCGATGAGCGAGGCTGCCTTCGAGCGGCTCTATGCCGACTTCAAGCACCACATCGCCGGGCGCGACCTCTTCGTGCAGGACCTCGTCGGCGGCGCCGACCCTGCGACCGCGATCAGGACGCGCGTCGTCACCGAGTTCGCCTGGCACGCCCTCTTCATCCGCAACCTGCTGATCCGCCCGAGCGAGGACGAGGTGCGTCGCTTCGAGGCGGAACTGACGATCATCGACCTGCCGAGCTTCCGGGCCGATCCCGAACGGCACGGCTGCCGGACGGAAACGGTGATCGCCTGCGACCTGACGCGCAAGATCGTGCTGATCGGCGGCACGTCCTATGCCGGCGAGATGAAGAAGTCGGTGTTCACCGTCCTCAACCACCTCCTGCCGGAGAAGGGCATCCTGCCGATGCACGCCTCGGCGAATGTCGGTCCCGCCGGCGACACGACGGTGTTCTTCGGGCTCTCGGGCACCGGCAAGACGACGCTCTCCGCCGATCCCTCGCGCACCCTCGTCGGCGACGACGAGCACGGCTGGAGCGAGGACGGCGTCTTCAACTTCGAAGGCGGCTGCTACGCCAAGACGATCCGCCTGTCGGCGGAAGCCGAGCCGGAGATCTTCGCGGCGACGCGCCGCTTCGGCACGGTGCTCGAGAACGTCGTGCTCGGCCCCGGCCGGGTGCCCGACCTCGACGACGGGTCGCTGACCGAGAACACCCGCGCCGCCTATCCGCTGGACGCCATCCCGAACGCCAGCGCCACGGGGCGCGCGCCGCACCCCACGAACATCGTGATGCTGACGGCCGACGCCTTCGGCGTCATGCCGCCGATCGCGCGGCTGACGCCGGACGAGGCGATGATGCACTTCCTGTCCGGCTACACCGCCAAGATCGCCGGCACCGAGAAAGGCGTGACGGAGCCGCAGGCGACCTTCTCCACCTGCTTCGGGGCGCCGTTCATCACGCGCCACCCGGCGGTCTACGGCGGCCTCCTGAAGGAACTCGTGGCCGAGCACGGCGTCCGCTGCTGGCTGGTGAACACCGGCTGGACGGGCGGCGCCTACGGCACCGGCCGGCGCATGCCGATCAAGGCGACGCGCGCGCTCCTCGCCGCGGCGCTCGGCGGCGAACTGGACGCGGCGGAGTTCCGCGCCGACCCGACCTTCGGCTTCGCGGTGCCGGTCGCGGTGCCGGGCGTCGACGCAGGCCTCCTCGACCCGCGCGGGACCTGGAGCGACGGGGCGGCCTACGACCGACAGGCGGCGAAGCTCCTCGCGATGTTCCAGGCGAACTTCGCGAAGTTCGAGCCGGTGTCCGACGTCGCGCTCGCGGCGGAATAACGCTGCCTTCGTTCACGAAATCCGGCGGCGGGCGCTTGCCTGCCGCCGCCTTTCGCTCGACCTTCGCGCGGGAGCGGGCGGAAGGGTCGGAGACGCATGGCGGACGAAGAAGGCCTTCGAGTGAACGCCCGGCTGCTGATCCCGGAAGGCGATCTCGCCGAGAGCTTCATCCGCGCCGGGGGGCCGGGCGGGCAGAACGTCAACAAGGTCGCGACCGCAGTGCAACTCCGCTTCGGCGCGGCGGTGTCCGCCGTGCTGCGGCCCGACGTCCTCGAACGGCTCCTGAAACTCGCCGGGGCCCGTGCGACGAAGCACGGCGAGATCGTCATCGAGGCCTCGCGCTTCCGCACGCAAGAGCGCAACCGCGAGGACGCGCGCCAGCGCCTCGCCGAACTCGTCGCCAAGGCGCTCGTCCCGCCGCCGCCGCCGCGCCGCAAGACGCGGCCCTCGAAAGGCGCGGTCGAGCGGCGGCTCGCCGCCAAGAAACAACGCTCCGGCATCAAGCGCGGCCGCGGCCGGGTCGACGACTGACCCAAGCGCCTTCAAGCAAGCGTGATCGGCGCGTCCGCATTCTTTTCCGCCGCCGGCCGTAACTCCTCCGTCGAACCAGCGAATTGCATCCGTACCGGGATGGATGGTCGGCGGGCGACGAGGGAACGAGACGATGCGGCGGAGAGACTTCCTGATGAGCGCGACGGCGATCGCCGGCCTTGGCCTCTTCGCCAGCCTCGGCTTCGGCTCGCGGCGGAGTGCGGCCGAGGCGGCCTTTCCGGTCACGAAGACCGAGGACGAATGGCGCAAGCAACTGACGCCGGACCAGTTCGCGGTCCTCCGGCAGGAGGCGACGGAGCGGCCCTTCACCAGCGATCTCCTGCACAATGCCAAGCACGGAACCTACAATTGCGTCGGCTGCGACACGGCGGTCTATGCGTCCGAGACGAAGTTCGATTCAGGTACCGGCTGGCCGAGCTTCTGGCAGGAGATCGGCGGCGGCATCGGCACGACCACCGACTACAAGCTGGTCTATCCGCGCACCGAGGTGCACTGCGCGACCTGCGGCGGCCATCTCGGCCACGTCTTCGACGACGGCCCGCCGCCGACCGGCAAGCGCCACTGCATCAACGGCATCGTGCTCGCCTTCCGTGAGACTGCGGCGGCCGCCGGCTGAAATGCCATCGCGGGTGCGGCTAAGCCTTTGTTTACGGGCTGGCGCGACCATGGAAGCGCGTGCCGCCGGCAGCCAACCGAGTTCCTCGTCCGGCCGCGCGGCCGGATATTGAAGTGGGCCGAGCGAACCGCCATATCGTGAAGTGTCGAGCGAGGGTGCCGCTTCTTCGGGCCCCGCCGGCAAGTCGCTTGTGTCAAGGACTTCACGATGAGCAGGGTCACGCCCTTTTCCAGCCCGTTGCTGCTCGGCTTCGACGCCGTGGAGAAGACGCTGGAGCGGATCGGCAAGGCCGGCGACGGATACCCGCCCTACAACATCGAACGGATCCGGGCGAGCGAAGGCGAGAACTCCGCCGCGTTCCTGCGCATCACGCTCGCGGTGGCGGGGTTTCGCCCCGAGGACCTGGAAGTCACCACCGAGGAAAGCCAGCTCACCATCCGGGGGCGGCAGACGGACGACCGGGAACGCGAATACCTGCACCGCGGCATCGCGGCCCGGCAGTTCCAGAAGTGCTTCCTGCTCGCCGACGGCATGCAGATCATCGGGGCGCAGCTCAAGAACGGACTGCTGCTGATCGATCTCGCCCGCCCCGAGCCGGAGCGGGTCGTGCGCCGGATCGCGATCGAGGTCGCGGACTAGGCACGCCGCAGCGAAGACGCCGGAAACCACACGGAAAGCCTAGCGGCCGCGCCGGCCGCAGGTGAAGCGTTTGCCTTCGAAAGGAGACGACCGATATGGCCTCTATGAACGATACGATCTCCACCAACGACCTCGCCGCGATCGGCGAAGGGCATCTGGCCTATCTCCGCCGCATGCGCTCGGACGACATCCGCGCCCGCTTCCCGGCGGCGCAGTCGATCCAGCCCGGTCTCGATCTCTGGGCGCTGTTCTCCGCCGACGGCACGCCGCTCGCGGTGTCGGACGATCGCGGCAGCATCCTCGCCAGCGCGACCGAGAACCAGCTTCTCACCGTCAGCATCCACTGAGACGCTTCCGGCGGAAGCCGGAGGCTCGCCACCGCGGCGGCGCGGCCTTCCGCCGCTGCCGCCGCGACGTCAGTCGGCGCGATGGTTCGCTGTCTGCTCCGTCATCAGCGCGTAGATCGACGCCGCGTCGCGCGACTCGCGCAGCCGCGCGACCGTCTCGGAATTGCGCAGGAGCCGCGCGATCTTCGACAGCGCCTTGAGATGCTCGGCTCCCGAGCCGCCCGGCGCGAGAAGCAGGAAGACAAGGTCCACCGGCTGGTCGTCCAGCGCATCGAACTCCACGGGGCGGTTCAGCCGGCCGAAGATGCCGACGAGCCGGCCAAGCTCGCCCAGCTTGCCGTGCGGGATCGCGATGCCGTTGCCGACCCCGGTCGAGCCCAGCTTCTCGCGCTGCAGCACGGTGTCGAGAATGTCGCGGGCGGCGAGACCGGTGCGCTCCGCCGCCTTCTCGCACAGTTCCTGCAGAACCTGCTTCTTCGTCGCCGCCTTCATGGAAGGCAGGATCGCCTCCGCGTCGACGAGGTCTCCGAGATCCATGGCGATGCCCGTGGGGAGGGAAGGACTGGACGTCATGCGGGGCGTTCGCCGGGATCCGTGCCGGACGCCGCTCAGGCGTCAGTCTTGACGGCGGAAGGGTCGACCCAGCCGAAATTTCCGTCGGCGCGGCGGTAGACGATGTTGACCTCGCCGCTGCCGGCGTTGCGGAACACGAAGAGCGGTCCGTCGCGTCGGTCGAGCTCCATCACCGCGCCGGCCACCGACATGGTGCCGACCTTCAGCGAGGTCTCGGCGATGATCGCCGGCGCGTAGTCGTCGGGCAGCCCGTCGTCCTCATCGTCCTCGCCGGGCGCGGCGACCACCGCATAGGCGATGTCGCGGTTCTGCTGCCCGTTCATCCCGGCGTGATGATCCTTCAGGCGGCGCTTGTAGCGGCGCAGGCGCTTCTCGATGCGCTCGGAGGCATCGGCGAAGCTGGCTTCCGGGTCGTGGGCCTCGCCGGTCGCCTGGAAGACGACGCCGGAATCCAGATGGATGGTGCAGTCGGCGCAGAAGCGTGCGGCGTCCTTCGAGACCACCACGGTGCCGCTGTAGTTGCCGTCGTAGTACTTCGAAACGAACTGGTCGAGGCGATCCTCGATGCGGGAGCGGAACGTCTCGCCGACATCCATGTGCTTGCCCGTAACCCGAACGCTCATCTGAGACACTCCCCCGGACGGATCGCCGCTGTTCCGCGTCGGCCCCGTCCTTTGCTTGCGCCCGCGCACGCCGCGGGCAGTTGCCGGATCGCCGCGAGGGTTCGCGGCGCGGTGACGTGCCGGCCTCTTTCGTCCGGATGCCCGCCGGGCCGTTCCGGACGGCGGGCTTCTAGGAGACCGCGGCACGCCCTGTCAACGCGCAGGGCCGGGTCCGTATCCTTGCGCTACACACGGCAAACGCGCTTTTGTGCGAAGCTGCGGCTCAGGAGGCCATCCGGCGGGCGTTCATCTCGCGCCGGCGCTGCACCGAGGAGGGGATGCCGAGCGCCTCGCGGTACTTCGCCACCGTACGGCGGGCGAGATCGATTCCCTCGCGCCGCAGCCGCTCGGCGATGTCGTCGTCGGAGAGGACGCCCGACGGCCCTTCCGCGTCGACGAGCGTGCGGATGCGATGCCGGACGCTTGTCGCCGAATGCGCTTCGCCGCCCTCGGTCGCCTGGATCGCCACCGTGAAGAAGAACTTCATCTCGAACGTGCCGCGCGGGGTCGCGACGTACTTGCCGCTGGTGACGCGGCTCACCGTCGATTCGTGCAAGCCCACCGCCTCGGCGACGGCGGCGAGCGTCATTGGCTTCAGGCCGGAGACGCCCTGCACGAGGAAGTCGTCCTGCCGCCGCACGATCTCGGCCGCGACCTTCAGCACCGTGCGCGCCCGCTGGTCGAGCGCCCGGGCGAGCCAGTTGGCCGTCGCCAGCGACTCGGTCACGAAGCCCTCATTCGCCGCAGCGGCGCCCCGCACCCGGGCGGCGTAGCGCTCGTCGACGAGGACGCGCGGCACCGCCCTCATGTTCAACTCCACCGCCCAGCCGCCGTCCGGAGCCGCCGACACGAGGACGTCCGGAACCACCGCCTCGCGCCCGTCCGAGAGGAAGCCGTGACCGGGTTTCGGGTCGAGCCGGCGGATCTCGGCGAGGATCTCCATCAGCCCGGCCTCGTCCTCGCCGGTGAGCCGCTTCAGTGCGGCGAAGTCGCGCCGCGCGAGGCGGTCGAGGTTGGCGAGAACCGTTCGCATCACCGGATCGAGGCGGTTCCGGCGGCGAAGCTGGATGGCGAGGCAGTCGGCAAGCCCGCGCGCGAAGAGTCCGGCCGGCTCCACCGCGTCCTGCACGGCGACGAGCGCCCGGTCGAAGGCGGCGGGGGCGAGCCCGAGCGCCGCCGAGGCTTGGTCCGGCTCGCAGTCGAGCCAGCCCGCCTCGTCGAGATGGCCGGCGAGGAATGTGCCGACCCGCCGGGTCTCCGCGTCGCGGCAGCCCTCGGCGATCTCCTTGAGCGCGTGCGCGGCAAGCGAGGGCGGCGCTTCGGGAACGAGGTCCTGCGCGCGGATGTCGGTCGCCGCGGCGGCGGCCGGTCGCGTCGTGCCGACGGCGACGGGGCGGTCGCCCGCCTTGCGCTGCGCCTCCCGATTCAGGAACGGGTTGCGTTCGATCTCGGCATCCACGTAGGCGGCGAGTTCGGCTGCTGAGAACTGCAGGAGCCGGATCGACTGCAGGAGCTGCGGCGTCAGCGCCAGCGATTGGCTCTGCCGAAGCTGAAGGCGCTGGTGAAGCATGCGCGGCGTTCGCCCCTTGCCGGACCGCTGGAAACAGGCCGCGCCTCGGGCGCGACCAGTCGCCAGAAGACTGGCACGCGCCTTGCATGTCAATCCGTATCAGGCGCCGTCCACCGCCGCGCGGCCGGCTTTGTCCCGCATGGTCAACGGCGCCGGGGCGTGGGGGACGGTTCTAGAAGGTGAACTGGTCGCCGAGATAGTGCCGGCGGACGTCGGCGTTGTCGACGATCTCCTGCGGCGTGCCGTGGGTCAGGACCGCGCCGGCATGCATGATGTAGGCGCGGTCGATCAGCCCCAGCGTCTCGCGCACGTTGTGGTCGGTGATGAGCACGCCGATGCCGCGCTGCGTCAGGTGCCGCACGAGGCCCTTGATGTCGGCGACGGCGATCGGGTCGACGCCGGCGAAGGGCTCGTCGAGCAGCATGAAGGTCGGGCGCGAGGCGAGCGCCCGCGCGATCTCGCAGCGCCGCCGCTCGCCGCCGCTGAGGGCGGTGGAAGGGCTTTTCCGCAAGTGCTCGATATGGAATTCCTCGAGGAGGGCGGTGAGCTGGTCCTCGCGCTCCGAGCGCTTCGGCTCCACCACTTCGAGGACGGCGCGGATGTTGTCCTCCACCGACAGGCCGCGGAAGATCGAGGCTTCCTGCGGCAGGTAGCCGATGCCGAGCCGCGCCCGCCGGTACATCGGCACCGGCGTGATATCGTGGCCGTCGAGCTCGATCCGGCCCGAATCGACCGGCACGAGGCCGGTGATCATGTAGAAGCAGGTCGTCTTGCCGGCGCCGTTCGGCCCGAGGAGACCCACGGCCTCGCCGCGCCGCACGAAGACGTCGACGCCGTCCACCACGCGCCGGCCGCGATAGGCCTTGGTGAGGCCGCTGGCGGCGAGCCGTCCGGTGCTGGCGGAGGCCGAGGAGCCTTCGCGGGCGGCGCTGCCCGGATGGGCGTCGGCACGCGGCGGCGCGGCGGCGCGCGCTTGCGCATCCGCATGTCGCATCGCTTCGCCTCGCATCAGTTTCGGGCTTGGTTCTGCCGCTTGGGCTGCTGTGCGGCGGCGCCCTGCGCATTGCCCTTGTTCTCGTCGGGCGCGACGAGGATCTTCACGCGGCCGCCGCCGCCGAGCTGCGCCTGGCCCGTATCCATGTGGATGGTCAGCTTGTCGCCGCGCGCGACGTTGTCGCCCTGGCTCATCACGACGTTGCCGGTGAGGATGGCGATCTGCGTCTTCATGTCGAAGTTGCCGTCCTCGGAGGTCGCCACCTGGTCGGCCGAGCGGACATAGACCTTGCCCGAGGCCACCAGCCGGTCGATCTGGTTGGAGCCGCCCGGCAGGGCGCCGCCCGTCGGCGCCGCGGCGGGCGCCGGCTTGGCGGAACCGTTCGCCGCGCCGCCTTCCGCCGGCGGCTTGGTGTAGTAGACGAGCAGCTTCGAGGTCTTCATCAGGGTGTCGCCCTGCGTCACCTCGACATTGCCGATGAAGGTGGCGATCCGCTCGCGGTCGTCGACGTCGAGCTGGTCGGCGTCGATGGCGATCGGCTGGTCGCCTTTCACCTGCAGGCCGGTGAAGCTCGAGCCGAAGCTCTGGGCACCGGCGGCCTGGAGGCCGGCGAGAAGGAGGATCGGCAGGATCGCCGCACGGGTGATGATGCTCTTCATCGAACGTCGTTCTTCGAAAAGTCTCCGAAGCGCGCCGGGTCGACGGAGGACAGGTTGCTGGAAGTGTCGGCCTCGGCACGCCGGCTGGCGGCGGGACGGATCGTCATGCGGACGCGCTCGCCGAAAGACAAGCCCTTGCCGCCGTCGCGCACCGCGATGCTACCGGCGGTGATGGTGCGCTCGTCGGACACGATCTCCACCGGCCCGCGCCCCGCGAGGGAGCCGGTCTTGAGATCGATGTCGGCCGAGCTGAGGCTGACGGTCATGCCGTCGGAGGTCTGGACATGGATGTCGTCCGCCAGCCGGAGCTTCTGTCCGGCCTGATCGAAGGCGCCTTTGGCGGCCACAATGTCGGCAGTCGAAGAATCGCTTACCGCGACGTTCGCCTTGATCTTCTCGAGATCGACGAGGCCGCCGCCGAGTTGCTGGATCGCGCGCTCCGCGATCATCGTGTAGGGGCGGTTGTTGCGGTCGAAGCCGGACATGCGCGGGTCCTGCATCACGATGCCGCGCGAATCGATCGTGGCGGCGGCGACGGAGACGTTCTCCGGCATGCGCCGCGCCGCCCAGGTGACGACGACGCCCCCGGCGACGATTGCGACGGCCGCGGCGGGCAGGCCGAACCGGAGGAGGCGGACCAGCAGCGTATGACGGCGGGCGCGACCGATCTCGCGGTCGAAACGGCCGGAATCGCCGTTCGTCCGCGCGTGCGTCGCCCTTTCCTTCTGCGCCGTTCCGCTCAAGCGTCGAACCCGTTTCCCTATGGCCTCTCCCGGGGCCGTCGCCATGCCGCTCGCACCGGACGCGCGACGGCGTGCCGGGGCGTCGACATGACGTTCCGGAACAGTCGCATTCCTCGATGACGCGCACAAGCTGCAGAAGCAATATGGGCTTTTTGCGTCGGATCGGGAAGGCCGGACGGCCTTGGCAAGCACGAGCCCGAAGTCTATCGGTCGCCCGGTTAGCAAACGGTAAGCGGGCTGTCGGCTTGAGCAACGCGCAGGAACTGATCGACCGCCGGCGGCTGCGCCGGAAGCTCGGGCGCTGGCGCGTCGCCGCCATCCTCTGCCTCGCCGCCGCCGTGGTCGCGCTCGCGCTGCCGCTCGCGCGCACCGGCCGGCTCGACGGCCTGTTCCGCCGCGATGCGGGCGCGATCCAGACGATCGCGCGCGTCTCGGTGGAGGGCATCATCACCGAGGACGACGACCTGATCGAGCTCCTCGGCGATCTCGGCGAGGAGAAGAACACGCGCGCGGTGATCCTGAAGATCGACAGCCCCGGGGGCACCACGGTCGGCGGCGAGGCGATCTACGAGGCCGTTCGCCGGCTGGCGGAAAAGAAGCCCGTCGCGGCCGAGGTCGGCACGCTCGCCGCCTCCGCCGGCTATCTCATCGCATCCGGGTCCGACCACATCGTCGCCCGCCAGACCTCGATTGTCGGCTCGATCGGCACGATCTTCCAGTATGTCGACGCCTCGCAGCTGCTCGGCAACGTCGGCGTGTCGGTGAACGCGATCAAGTCCTCGCCGCTGAAGGCCGAGCCCTCTCCCTTCGCGCCGGCGCCGGAGGAAGCCAAGGCGATGATCCAGCGCATGGTGCTGGACTCCTACGAATGGTTCGTCGGCATCGTCGCCAACCGCCGGCCGATCGACCTCGCCGAGGTGCGCCGGCTCGCCGACGGCTCGGTGTTCACCGGCCGCCAGGCGCTGCAGAACCGGCTCGTCGACGCGATCGGCGGCGAGGACGAGACGCGGCGTTGGCTGGAGGGCGACCGGCAGGTGCCGAAGGGGCTGGAGATCGTCGAGCGCGAGCCGAAGCGCGAGGGCTACGGCCTGCCGTTCTTCGCCCGCGCGAAGTCGGCGCTGTTCGGCGCCTTCGGCCTCGATCCGAAGACGGTGGTCGGCACCGGCGCCTCCGTCTCGGGCGGAATGATGTCGCTCTGGCGGCCGCCGGCGGGCCTTTGACGCGGAGGGGCGGGCCGGCTGTCGCCGACGAATCCGGCTTGCCTTCGCGCCCGACACCTTTTTAAACTGCGTTAATGGATCGATCGCGCCCCGGCTTTGGTTGAGTTCCGGGATTGCCGATCCGAGGGAGCCTTTTACCCGTGATCAAGTCCGAACTCGTGCAGATCATCGCGAGCCGCAACCCGCATCTCTACCAGCGCGACGTCGAGACCATCGTCAACGCCGTGTTCGACGAGATCACCGATGCGCTGTGCGACTCGAACCGCGTCGAGCTTCGGGGCTTCGGCGCCTTTTCCATCAAGAACCGGCCGCCGCGCTCGGGCCGCAACCCACGCACCGGCGACGCGGTGGACGTCGAGGAGAAGTGGGTGCCCTTCTTCAAGGCCGGCAAGGAACTGCGCGAGCGCCTGAACTCCGACGACTGAGGTCTTCGTCGCCGGTTGACCGGAACAGCGGTGCCGCCATATCGGGGGCAACCCGCGACGCCCGAGGTTCGTGATGATCTCCCGCTTCCTGTCCTTCGTGATCCTCGTGCCGCTTGCGATCCTGATCGTCGTGTTCTGCGTCGCGAACCGCGCGCCGGTGACGGTGTCGCTCGACCCGTTCGGCACGCTGCCGCAGTTCGTCTACCAGATTCCGTTGTTCCTGGCGCTGATGGCGGCGCTGATCGTCGGCACCGTCATCGGCGGCATCGGCACCTGGTTCACGCAGGCGCATTACCGCAGCGCCGCCTGGAAGCGCCGCCAGGAGATCGACCGCCTGAAACGCGAGGCGGACGACGCCCGCGAGCGGCTGCGGCAGGAGCGCGAAAGCCGCGCTGCCGCGCTGCCGCACGCCACCGGAACCGCGCTGGCCGCACCGCGTCCCGTCTGAGCGGCGGCTTCGGCTTGCGCATCGTTTCCGCCGCCGACGTCGACCGGCTCCTCGACTTTCCGCGCCTGATCGCCGCGCTGCGGAGCGCCTTCGCCGGCGCGGTCGTGCAGCCGGTGCGCCACCACCACCGCATCGAGCGGAACGGGGAAGCAGCCGATTCGACGCTGCTCCTCATGCCGGCCTGGACCGACTTCCGCCGCAAGGCGAACGGCTATGCCGGCGTCAAGATCGTGTCCGTGTCGCCGGACAACGCGGCGGTCGGCCTGCCCTCCGTGCTCGGCAGCTATCTTCTCCTCGACGGCGCGACGCTGCAGCCGGTCGCCCTCGTGGACGGCCCGTCGCTGACGGCCTGGCGCACGGCGGCGGCATCGGCGCTTGCCGCGACGTTCCTCGCGAGGAAGGATTCGGCGACGCATCTCGTGATCGGCGCCGGCGCGATGGCGCCGTTCCTGATCCGCGCGATGCGCGCGGTGCGGCCGATCCGTCGAACGCTCATCTGGAACCGCTCGCCCGAGCGCGTCGAGGCGCTCGTCACCCAGCTCGGCGAGGCGGGGATCGCGGTCGAGGCCGCGCCGGACCTCGACGCGGCTGTCGCCGGGGCGGACGTGGTTTCCGCCGCGACGCTGTCGCGCGAAGCGCTGGTGCGCGGGCGGTTCCTCGAACCCGGTACCCATGTCGATCTCGTCGGAGCCTTCGCGCCCGACATGCGCGAATCGGACGACGAGGCGGTGCGCCGCGCGCGCGTCTTCGTCGACACGCGGGACGGGGCGCTCACAGAGGGCGGCGACCTCGTCCAGGCCGTCGCGGCGGGCGCGTTCGAGGCATCGCGCGTCGTGGCGGACCTTTTCGAGCTCTGCCGAGGCACCGCGAGCGGGCGCGAATCGGCCGGCGAGATCACGCTCTTCAAATCCACCGGCGCGGCGCTGGAGGACCTTGCCGCGGCGGTGCTGGTTTTCGAATCGTTGGAGGATCAGGCCACCGCTTCGGTTTCGCCCTCGCCTTGAGACTTGGCGCCGCCGGTGACGTGGGCGGCGAAGTTGTCGAAGAACTGGCCGGACAGCTTCTTCGCCGAGCCCTCGATCAGGCGGCCGCCGAGCTGGGCGAGCTTGCCGCCGACCTGCGCGTCGACCGTGTAGGTGAGGATCGTCTCCGCCCCGTCCTCGGCGAGGTGGACGTCGGCGCTGCCCTTGGCGAAGCCGGCGATGCCGCCCTTGCCCTCGCCGACGATCCGGTAGCTCTCGGGGGCCTGGACGTTCTCCAGCCGGACCTCGCCGTTGAACTTCGCCTTCACCGGGCCGATCTTGGCGGTCACGGCGGCGGCGAGGTTGTCGCCGTTCCGCTCCAGGCTCTCGCAGCCCGGAATGCAGGCGCGCAGCACCGCCGGATCGTTCAACGCTTCCCATACGGTGTCCCGCGGTGCCGGCAGCCGGTATTCGCCCTTGAGATCCATGCGGCCTTCCTTCTCCCTGCCGCGCCCGGCGGACGCGTGCCGCGGAGGATGCCGGTTTTCACGGCTTTCTCAAGCCGCGCGCTATCGCTAAGAGAAGCGCGATGGCGAAAGCGAAGCACGATCGGGGGGCGGAACGGCCCGCCCGCCGGCCGGACGAGGGCGAGAGCGGCGGCGGCGGTGGACGCCGCCTCGAACTTCCGCCGCATGGCGGGGCGCGGCCGGCCGAGCGTTCGGCCGTCATCCTGCGCGTCGAGGGGAGCGACGACTACGCGCTTCTCGATTCGGGCGGAACCGAGAAGCTGGAGCGCTACGGCCCGCTCATGATCCGCCGGCCGGAGAACCAGGCGATCTGGAACCGTCGTTTGCCCATGCGCGACTGGGATGCGGCCGACGCCGTCTTCACCGGCGACACGGACGAGGAGGGGATCGGGCGCTGGCGCTTTCCGAAGGTGCCGCTCGGCGAGACCTGGCCGCTCCGGCACGACGGCCTCGCCTATCTCGGCCGTTTCACGTCCTACCGCCATGTCGGCGTCTTTCCGGAGCAGGCCGAGCACTGGGCCGCGACCGTGGGGGCGATCGAAGCCGTCGGCCGCGGGGCGCGCGTCCTGAACCTCTTCGGCTATACCGGCGTCGCGACACTCATCGCTGCGCGCGCCGGAGCCGAGGTGACGCATGTCGACGCCTCGAAGAAGGCGATCCTCTGGGGCCGCGAGAACGCCGCCGTCGCCGGGTTGGACGCCGCGCCGATCCGCTGGATCTGCGAGGACGCGGTGCGCTACGCCGAGCGCGAGGTGAAGCGCGGCAGCCGCTACGACGTCGTCCTGCTCGACCCGCCGCGCTACGGCCGCGGGCCGAAGGGCGAGGTCTGGGAGCTGTTCGAGGACCTGCCCTACCTCCTCGCCCTCACACGCGAGCTGATGAGCGAGCGGGCCATGCTCGCCATCCTCACCGCCTATTCGATCCGCGCCTCGTTCTTCTCGCTTTCGGCGCTGATGCGCGAGGCCTTCCGCGGCATGGGCGGCACGGTGGAATCGGGCGAACTGGTGATTTCCGAAACGGGGCCGGAGGCGCGCGACCTTTCGACCTCGCTCTTCTCGCGTTGGACGAGGGACTGACATGGCGGACAGGGACAGGCGGGAGCGAGGTCCGGCGACCCTCGCCGCGCCCGGCAGGGTCAAGGACCTGTCGAGCGTCGCCAACCCGATCGTCAAGGACATCCGGGCGCTGTCCCAGAAGAAGCACCGCGACGAGACGGGGCTGTTCCTCGCCGAAGGGCTGAAGCTGGTGCTCGACGCGCTCGATGCCGGCTGGACGCTGCGGACGCTCGCCGTCGCCAAGGCCGAAATCCACGGCGAGCTGCTGCAGAAGACGGCCGCGCGCGCCCGGGCCGTCGGCGCGGACGTGGTGGAGGGGAGCGCGAAGGTGATGGAGGCGATCTCGCGTCGCGACAACCCGCAGAGCGCGATCGGCGTCTTCCGGCAGAAGACGGTGCCGTTGGACAAACTCGGCTTCGGGGCGGACGGCGTCGTCGTTGCGCTCGACCGGGTGCGCGATCCCGGCAATCTCGGCACGATCCTCAGGACCGCGGACGCGGCTGGCGCGAAAGGCCTCGTGCTCGTCGGCGAATGCGTCGACCCGTTCTCGCTGGAAGCGGTGCGGGCGACGATGGGCTCGATCTTCGCCGTGCCGCTCGCGAGGGTTTCGGAAAGCGCTTTCCTCGAATGGCGGAAAGGGTTCAAGGGCCTCGTCGCCGGCACGCACATGCGCGGCACGCTCGACTATCGCGAGCCGGACTACAGCGGGCGGCCCGTGGTGCTCCTGATGGGCAACGAGCAGGCCGGCCTGTCGGAGCCGCTGGCGGGCGCCTGCGACAAGCTCCTGCGCATCCCGCAGGCCGGCCGCGCCGACAGCCTGAACCTTGCGGTCGCGACCGGCGTGATGCTGTTCGAGGCGCGGCGGAAGGCGTTGACGCTGTGAGCCGCCGCACCGTCCTCGATCTCCTGATCGTCGCGTTCGCCGTCCTCCTCGACCAGGGGGTGAAGGCGCTGGTGGTCGCGACCATGCCGCTCGGCTCGGCGATCGAGCTCCTGCCGTTCCTCGCGCTCTACCATGCGCGGAACGAGGGTATCGCCTTCTCGATGTTCGCGGGGCTCGGCGATCTCGGCCTCGCCGCGCTGGCGCTGCTGGTGCTCGTCTTCGTCGGGTGGCTCTGGTGGAAGACCCCCGCCGACCGCCGCCTGTCGCATTTCGCCTTCGCGATCATCGTCGGCGGGGCGCTGGGCAACCTGATCGACCGCGTCCGCCTCGGCTACGTCGTCGATTACGTCTACTTCCACACGCCGGTCTGGAGCTTCGCGGTGTTCAACCTCGCCGACGCCTGCATCTCGGTCGGTGCGGCGCTGATCGTCCTCGACGAGTTCCTGCCGACGCGCCGCGACCGGCGCGTCGTCGAACGGACGGATTGATACGCAGGGCGAAGCGGGTCATCAAATTTTCGCGCCGCCGTGCTTATGTTAGACAGGGCGGGGGCTCGTCGCGAAGATGGGGACGACGATCGGATGAGCATGGCGGCTGACATCGGAACGCTTCCCGCCCCGGCGGCGGGCAAGACCGGACGCGCGGCATCGAGAGTGCTGGGGCGACTCGGAACGCTCGAGGTTCGCCTGGCGCGCTCGGCGACCGAGGTGCGGGCGGCGCAGGAGCTTCGCTACCGCGTCTTCTTCGAGGAGATGTCGGCGAAGGCGTCGCGCCGGCAGCAGGCGTCGCGCCGCGACAGCGATTCGTTCGACCGCTTCTGCGACCACCTCCTCGTCGTGGAAACGGCCAGCGGCACGGACGCGATCGTCGGGACCTACCGGCTGATGCTGCCCGAAGGAGCGGCACGGGCCGGTGGCTACTACACGGCCGGCGAGTTCCGGATCGAGGAACTTCTCAAGCGGCATCCCGACAAGCGCTTCCTGGAACTCGGCCGCTCCTGCGTCCTGAAGGAATACCGCTCGAAGCGGACGGTGGAACTCCTCTGGCAGGGGATCTGGGCCTATGTGCTGGAGCACCGGGTCGACGTCCTGTTCGGCTGCGCCTCGCTGGAGGGCGACGATCCGGCCCTCCTCGCCGCGCCGCTGGCCCTCCTCGGCTCCGCCGCGCCGGCCCCGGCCGAATGGCGCGTCGGCGCGCTGGAAGGCCGCGCCGTGCCGCTGCCGGCCAACGCCGTTCCCGCCGACGCCAAGCGGGCGCTCGGCCTCCTGCCGCCGCTTCTGAAGGGTTATCTGCGGATTGGCGGCGTGATCGGCCCGGAAGCCGTGGTCGACCGGCAGTTCGGCACGGTCGACGTGCTCGTCGTCCTGCCGGTGGACAACATCAACGCCCGCTACGTCACCTATTACGGCAGCGACGCCGGCCGCCGCTTCGTCGCCTGACGGCGGCGGCGGGACGGGGACCGGCGGCAGAGGGCTGGCGGAAAGGAACCGCCGGACCGCTTCGGAGTGGTCCGATCGCTAGTGGCCGATGCGCACGACGCTGCGCGTCGACTGCTCCACGATCACCGGCAGGCCGTTGTAGTAGAAGTAGCTGTAGGTCTTCTCGTCCGCGCAAGGCGTGAGCTGCACGCCGACCGGCACCGACGCGCCGAGGCTCGGCGCGATCTTCAGGGTCGCGTTCTCCACCGGGTTGTCCACCGCGTACTGGTAGACGTTGACGCGCGCGGGCTGCGCGGCCTTCGCCGGCGCCTGTGCGCCGGCTCTCGCCGCCGGCAGCGCCAGCGCGGCAAGAAGGACGAGGGAACGCAACAGCTTCGCTTTCATCGATCAGCTCGACACGGTGCCGGAAGACGCGTCAAACGCGGCCGGCTGTAATTCACATATGCCGATATGGGTACAGCATGATCGAAATTCAGCCATACCGCAATCGTTCCATGAGCGAATGCCACGCAGGCCCCATCGGATGCGTTAAGCCGGCCGGCGCTGGGGACGAATCGGGCCGGCGGCTGTCATTTCCGCCACAGGGAGGATAGGGTCCGGCCCGGACGGCGGATGGCGGAGAACGCGGCGATTTCGGCGACGGACACGAGCGGCGGCGGCGCGCCGACGCCGATGATGGCGCAGTACATCGAGATCAAGGCGGCCAACGCCGACTCGCTGCTGTTCTACCGGATGGGCGACTTCTATGAGCTGTTCTTCGAGGACGCGGCGGTGGCCGCCCGCGCGCTCGGCATCGCGCTGACCAAGCGCGGCAAGCATCTCGGCCAGGACATCCCGATGGCCGGCGTGCCGGTGGTCTCGGCCGACGAATATCTCGCCAAACTCATCTCGCTCGGCCATCGCGTCGCGGTCTGCGAGCAGGTCGAGGACCCGGCGGAGGCGAAGAAGCGCGGGGGCAAGTCGGTGGTGCGGCGCGACGTCGTGCGGCTCGTGACGCCCGGCACGATCACCGAGGAAGCGCTGCTGGAGCCAGGCCGCCCGAACCACGTCGCGGCGATGGCGCGGCTCGGCGGGGCGAACGGGGCCTTCGCGATCGCGTGGGCCGAGTTGTCCACCGGCGCCTTCGCCGTGCGCTCGACCGAGGCCGGGCGGCTTCTCGCCGACATCCGCGCGATCGACCCGGCCGAGCTCGTCGTCGGCGACGCGCTGTTCCACGACGAGGCGTTGAAGCCTGTCTTCGCCAGCCTCGGCCGGCTCGCGCGGCCCGAGCCCGCCAGCCTTTTCGACGGCGCGACCGCGGAAGGCCGGCTCGCCCGCTTCTTCGACGTCGCGACGATGGGCGGCTTCGGCGACTTCGCGCGGGCCGAGCTCGCCGCCGCCGCCGGCCTCCTCGCCTATCTGGCGCGCACGCAGGTCGCGGCCCGCCCGCCGCTCGGCCGGCTCGCCCGCGTCGAGACCGGCGAGACCATGCTGATCGATCCGGCGACGCGCGCCAGCCTCGAACTGACCCGCTCGGTCGCGGGCAGGCGCGAGGGGAGCCTCCTCGGCGCGGTGGATCGGACCGTGACGGGCGCCGGCTCGCGCCTTCTCGCCGCGCGGATCGCCAACCCTTTGGCCAAGGCCGCGGCGATCGCGCGACGGCACGACGCCGTTTCCTTCCTTCTCGCCGAGCGCCGCCTCGGCGACGCGCTGCGCGCCGGCCTGAAGGGTCTGCCGGACGGCGAGCGGGCGCTGTCGCGCGTCGCGCTCGGCCGCGGCGGACCGCGCGATCTCGGCGCGCTCCGCACCTTCCTCGAAGGCGCGCGCGAAACCGCCGCCGTGCTGGCGGGGGCTGAGGCCCTCACGCACGAACTCGGCGAGGCCGCCGGGCAACTGCGCGCGCTGCCGGGCGACCTCGAAGCCGAGCTGTCGCGAACGCTCGGCGACGACCTGCCGCTGCAGAAGCGCGACGGCGGCTTCGTGGCAGCGGGCGCGATCCCCGACCTCGACGAGGCGCGGAGCCTGCGCGACGAGTCGCGGCGGGTGATCATGGAACTCCAGGCAACCTACGCGGCCGAGACCGGCATCCGCTCCCTGAAGATCAAGCACAACAACGTGCTCGGCTACTTCATCGAGGTGGCCGAGGCGCAGGCGGGGGCGCTGAACGGCACGGAGGAGGCGCGCCGCCGCTTCTTCCATCGCCAGACCATGGCGAACTGCATGCGCTTCTCGACGGGCGAACTCGCGGACCTCGAAAGCCGCATCGCCGCCGCCGCCGCGACGGCCCTGAAGCTGGAACTCGACGCCTTCGAGCGGCTCGTCGTCCTTGTCTGCGAGGCGGCCGCCCCGATCCGCGATGCGGCGCAGGCCCTCGCCGTTCTGGACGTCTCCGCGGCGCTCGCCGACCTCGCGAGCGCCGAGAACTGGACGCGCCCCCTCGTCGACGACAGCCTCGCCTTCCGCATCGAGGGCGGGCGGCACCCGGTGGTGGAGGCGGCGCTGAAGAGCGGCTCCGGCGACCCTTTCGTCCCCAACGACTGCGATTTGTCGGGCGAGGCCGGCAGTCACCGCGGCGGCGCGATCTGGCTCGTCACCGGGCCGAACATGGGCGGCAAGTCGACGTTCCTGCGCCAGAACGCGCTGATCGCCGTCCTCGCGCAGGCCGGCAGCTTCGTGCCGGCGGCAACCGCGCATCTCGGCACAGTCGACCGGCTGTTCAGCCGCGTCGGCGCTTCCGACGACCTCGCCGAAGGGCGCTCCACCTTCATGGTCGAGATGGTGGAGACCGCGGCGATCCTCAACCAGGCCGGCCCGCGCTCCCTCGTGATCCTCGACGAGATCGGGCGCGGCACCTCGACCTATGACGGCTTGTCGATCGCCTTCGCGGCGGTCGAGCATCTCCACGAGGTCAACCGCTGCCGGGCGCTGTTCGCGACGCATTTCCACGAGATGACGGCGCTGTCCGCCCGGCTCGACCGGCTGTCGAACGCCACGATGCGCGTCAAGGAATGGCAGGGCGACGTCGTCTTCCTCCACGAGGTGCGGCCCGGCACGGCCGACCGCTCCTACGGCATCCAGGTCGCCAAGCTCGCCGGACTGCCGCCCCGCGTCGTCACCCGCGCCCGCGACGTCCTCCGGCAGCTGGAGCGCTCCGGCGAAGGGCGGCGCGCGGCCTTCGTCGACGACCTGCCGCTGTTCTCGGCGGCGGCCAGCCGGCAGGAGCCGGCGGCGCCGGCCGAACCGCCCGCCGCGGTCGAGGCCCTCAAGAGCCTCGATCTCGACGCGCTGAGCCCCCGCGAAGCGCTGGACGCGCTCTATCGCCTGAAGGCGATGACGTGACGGGCGCGCCGTCGCCGGGCATCCGGGCGCGCTTAACGCCCCGGTCAGCCGTTCGGCCTATCCTCCTGCGGCGATAGCCCTTATAGGGCGACGCTCGAACGGAACGCGACGCTTCGGTGAAGCTTCGCGCCCGGCAGGACCGAACCCTTGATGCCCTTCCTCAACCGACGCGTTTCCGAAGCCGCGGCCCCGCCGGCCGCCGTGCCGCAGCCGGCCGATCCGGAAGGCGTGATCGAGGTCGGCTCGCTCCTGCCGCGGATGGCGGCGCTCGCGGCGGAAGGCCCCGGCGGGGCGGCCTCGCCCGCGGTCAGGGCCAGCGTCCAGGCCTTTCTGAAGGGACGGATCGCGGAAGGCCGTCGCCAGGCCGAGGCGATGCTGTTCTCCGACGGCAGCGGGCTCGGCTGCGCCCGGCGCCTGTCGGCCCTGCAGGACGAAGTGATCCGCGCCATCCTCGATTTCGCGGCGGCGCACGTCTTCGACGCGGCGAACCTGTCGAGCGCCGAACGCATGGCGGTGGTGGCGGTCGGCGGCTACGGCCGGGGCGCGCTCGCCCCCGGCTCCGACATCGACCTCCTGTTCCTCCTGCCCTGGAAGCAGACGCCGCTCGGCGAGCAGCTCGTCGAATACCTCCTCTACATGCTCTGGGACCTCGGCTTCAAAGTCGGGCATGCGACGCGCTCGGTGGAGGAGTGCGTCCGCCTGTCGAAGGAGGACATGACGATCCGCACCTCGATCCTGGAGCGGCGGCTCATCCACGGCGAGCCGGCGCTGTTCGCCGAGCTCTCCGCGCGCTTCGCGAAGGATGTGCAGGAAGGGACCGGCCGCGCCTTCATCGCCGCCAAGCTGGCCGAGCGAGATGCGCGGCATGCGAAGAGCGGCGACACGCGCTATCTCGTCGAGCCGAACGTCAAGGAGGGCAAGGGGGGCCTGCGCGACCTCCACACGCTGTTCTGGATCGCCAAGGACTTCTACCGCGCCGAGCGCGAGGAGGAGCTGGTTGCGGCGGGCGTCTTCTCGCGCGGCGAGGCCGCGACCTTCCGCAAGGCGGCCGACTTCCTCTGGGCGGTGCGCTGCCACATGCACTTCCTGACCGGCAAGGCCGAGGAGCGCCTTTCCTTCGACATCCAGCCCGAGATCGCGAGCCGGCTCGGCTACAACTCGCATCCGGGCCTTCGCGACGTCGAGCGCTTCATGAAGCACTACTTCCTGATCGCTAAGGACGTCGGCGACCTCACCGGCATCTTCTGCGCCGCGCTCGAGGACGAGCAGGCGAAGGAATCGCCCGGCATGGTCATGGGCTTCGTGCGCTCGCTGCGCCACCGCTCCCGCAAGATTCCCGGCACGCTCGACTTCCTCGTCGACCACGACCGCATCACGGTCGCGGACGCCAAGGTCTTCGCGAAGGACCCGGTGAACCTCGTGCGCATCTTTGCGCTCGCGGCCGCCCTGAAGCTCGAATACCACCCGGACGCGCTGAAGCTGATCCGCCGCTCGCTGCGGCTCGTCGACCGGACCTTGCGCGAGAACCCCGAGGCCAACAAGCTCTTCCTCGACGTCCTCACCGACCGCCACGACCCGGAGCTGCATCTCCGGCGGATGAACGAGGCCGGGGTGCTCGGCCGCTTCATCCCGGATTTCGGGCGCATCGTCTCGATGATGCAGTTCAACATGTACCACCATTACACCGTGGACGAGCATCTCCTGCGTTCGATCGCGATGCTCTCGAAGATCGAGAAGGGCGCGTTCGAGCACGACCACCCGGTCTCCACCGAGATCGTCGCGACCATGCGCGACCGCACCCCCCTCTACGTGGCGCTGCTCCTCCACGACATCGCCAAGGGGCGGCCCGAGGACCATTCGCGCGCCGGGGCGAAGATCGCGCTGGAGCTCTGCCCGCGCTTCGGCCTCGACGAGCGCGAGACCGAGCTCGTCTCCTGGCTGGTCGCCGACCATCTCATCATGTCGATGGTGGCGCAGCAGCGCGACCTCGGCGACCGCAAGACCATCCTCGACTTCGCCGAGAAGGTGCAGACGCTGGAGCGGCTGAAGCTCCTGACCGTCCTCACCGTCTGCGACATCCGCGCGGTGGGACCCGGCGTCTGGAACGGCTGGAAGGGCCAGCTCATCCGCAACCTCTACTACGAGACCGAGCCGGTGCTGACCGGCGGCTTCTCGCAGACGCCGCGCGCCAAGCGCCTCGAAGGCGCGAAGGCGGCGCTGGCTGCGCGTCTCGCCGACTGGTCGGCCGCCGAGCGGGAGCGCTACATCGATCTCCACTACCAGAACTACTTCCTGACCGTGTCGCTCGACGATCAGGTCCGCCACGCCGAGTTCGTACGGGCCGCGGACCGCGGCGCGGACCCGATCGCGACGGTTGCCCGCACCGACGCGTTCACGGCGATCACCGAGCTGACCGTCCTCTGCCCCGACCATCCGCGCCTCCTGTCGCTGCTGACGGGCGGCTGCGCCGCGGCCGGCGCCAACATCGCCGACGCGCAGATCTTCACCATGGCGGACGGGCGGGCGCTCGACGTGATCAACCTCAACCGCGCCTTCGCGGAGGATGCCGACGAGATGCGCCGGGCGGCGCGGATCGACGCGCATATCCGGGCGCTGCTCGGCGGCCGGGAGGCGATGCCGGGGCTCATCGCCAAGCGGCGCGGGGCGCGCGGGCCCGCCGCCTTCGCCGTGCAGCCGCAGGTGACGATCGACAACCAGCTTTCGAACCAGTTCACCGTGGTGGAGGTGGAAGGTCTCGACCGGCCGGGCATCCTGTCCGACATGACCGGCGCGCTCGCCGATCTTTCGCTCGACATCCGCTCCGCCCACATCTCGACCTACGGCGAAAAGGTGGTCGACGTCTTCTACGTCACGGACCTCACCGGCATGAAGGTTTCCAGCGAAAGCCGGATCGAGCGGATCGTGCGCCGCCTGACGGCCGTCTTCGAGGAGCCGGACGGCGAGGCGACGTCGCCCGCCGCCATGCGCTCCGACCGCGCCTTCGGCATCCGGACCGCGCAGCAATGAGTCTGGCGGGCAAGTTCGCGACCGTCGGCGGCGCGACCCTCTTCAGCCGCATCTTCGGCTTCGGCCGCGAGATGATGATGGCCTCCGCCCTCGGCATCGGGCCGGTGGCCGACGCCTTCAACCTCGCCTTCCGCTTCCCGAACCTCTTCCGCCGCCTCTTCGCGGAAGGGGCGTTCAACTCGGCCTTCATCCCGCTCTTCGCCCGCTCGCTGGAGGAGGAGGGGGAGGAGGCGGCCCGCGACTTCGCGACCGAGATCTTCTCGACGCTCTTCGTGGTGCTGGGCACGCTGACCGTCGTCGCCATGGTCTTCATGCCGGCGCTGGTGAAGACGATCATCGCGCCGGGCCTCGCGACCTGCGTCGACGACCCGACGGTGCCGGCGCGCCAGGCGATCTCCTGCGACGACCGCCTGGCGATCACCATCGCCTATTCGCGGATCATGTTCCCCTATCTCGCCTGCATGTCGATGCTGGCGATGGTGTCGGGCATCCTCAACGCCTTCCGCCGCTTCTTCGCCGCCGCCGTCGCGCCGTCGATCCTGAACTTCGTGCTGATCGCCGTGCTCGTCTGGGGCTTTTGGCACGGCGCGCCGCAGCGCGAGGTCGGATACCTGATGAGCTGGGGCGTCCTCGTCGCCGGCGTCGCGCAGCTCCTGATGGTGACGGTGGCGATGCGGATCGCCGGCTTCGGCATCGGGCTGCGCGTCCCTCGCTGGACGAGAAAGCTGAAACGCCTCCTGGTTCTCGCCGGCCCGGCCGCGCTGATCGGCGGCATCACGCAGATCAACCTCTTCGTCGGCCAGGCGATCGCCTCCTACAAGCCGGGCGCGGTATCGATCCTGCAATATGCCGACCGGCCGTACCAGCTTCCGCTCGGCATGGTCGGCGTCGCGATCGGCACCGTGCTCCTGCCGGAACTTGCACGTTCGCTGAAGGCCGGCCGCATCGCCGAGGCGCAGCACACGCAGAACCGCTCGCTCGAATTCGCGCTGTTCCTGACCGTCCCGGCCGCCGTCGCGCTCTTCGTCATCCCGGACCCGATCATCCGGCTGATCTACGAGCGTGGCGCCTTCGAGCCCTCCACCACCCACGCCGTCGGCGCGGTGCTCGGCCTCTATGCCCTCGGCTTGCCGGCCTTCGTCCTGATCAAGGTCTTCTCGCCGGGCTACTTCGCGCGCGAGGACACGCGGACGCCGATGGTCGTCACCGGCGCCTCGGCGCTCGCCAACATCGTCCTGTCGCTCGCACTGTTCTACACCATGGCTGAGCAGGGGATCGCGCTGGCGACGACGCTCGCCGGCTGGATCAATGCCGGCCTCCTGTTCGACGGCCTCAGGCGGCGCGGTCTCTGGGAGCTCGACCGGGCGCTGGCGAAGCGGGCGGCGCTCGTCGTCGGCTCGTCGCTGGCGATGGGGGCGGTGCTCTACGTGCTGCGGGCGGAGTTCGCCGCCTGGATCGGACCGGGCTCGAAGGTGCCGGAACAGGTGTCCGGCATCCTGGTTCTCGTCGCCGTCGCGATGGCGATCTACTTCGCCCTCGCGCTCGCCACCGGCGCGGTGGACCGGGCGCTGGTCAAGCGGCTGCTGAACCGTCGGAAGGAGCGTCGCGCATGAGCCGGATCGCGCTCGCGACCGTCCTCGTCGCCGACTACGACGAGGCGATCGGCTGGTACGCCGCCCTGCCGGGCTTCCGCCTCCGTGACGACACGCCGCTCGGGGAGGGCAAGCGCTGGGTCGTCGTCGGGCCGAAGGGCGGATGCGGCCTGCTCATCGCGCTGGCCGCGGACGAGGCGCAGCGCGCCGCGATCGGCAACCAGGCTGCCGGGCGAGTCGCCTTCTTCCTCCATACGGACGATTTCGTCCGCGACCATGCCGCGATGCTGGCGGCGGGCGTCGTCTTCGTCGAGGAGCCGCGGCACGAGCCCTACGGGACGGTGGCCGTGTTCCGCGACCTCTACGGCAACCTATGGGACCTGATCGAGCCGAAATCGGGAGCGGCTTGATCCACTTCCCGGCTTGGCCCATAGAGCGGCCGGCCTTCGTGTCCGCGGGGCCGGCAGTCCGAGGATCCCCGCGATGAGCACCCCATCCGAGCGCGGCTTCAGCCCGCGCGTCTTTTCCGGCATCCAGCCGACCGGCAACCTGCATCTCGGCAACTATCTCGGCGCGATCCGGAAGTTCGTCGAGCTGCAGGCGAGTCACGACTGCATCTTCTGCGTCGTCGACCTCCACGCCCTGACGGCACAGCTCGTGCAGGACGATCTCGTCTCGCAGACCCGCCAGATCGCCGCCGCCTTCATCGCCTCCGGCATCGATCCCGAGAAGCACATCGTCTTCAACCAGAGCCGGGTCCCGGGACACGCCGAGCTCGCCTGGATCTTCAACTGCGTCGCGCGCATCGGCTGGATGAACCGGATGACGCAGTTCAAGGACAAAGCGGGGCGCGACCGCGAGAACGCCTCGCTCGGCCTTCTCGCCTATCCGAGCCTGATGGCGGCCGACATCCTCCTCTACCGCGGCACACATGTGCCGGTCGGCGACGACCAGAAGCAGCATCTGGAACTCGCCCGCGACATCGCGGCGAAGTTCAACAACGACTTCTCGGGGCGGATCGAGGCGCTGGAACTCGGCGTCCCGATGCGGATGGGCGAGGAAGACGTGAACGGCTACTTTCCGCTGACCGAGCCGCTGATCGAGGGACCGGCGACGCGAGTGATGAGCCTGAAGGACGGCTCGAAGAAGATGTCGAAGTCGGACCCCTCCGACCTGTCCCGCATCAACCTCACCGACGACGCCGACACGATCGCGCGCAAGATCCGCAAGGCGAAGACCGATCCGCTGCCGCTGCCGGGCGACGTGGAAGGGCTCGCCGGCCGGCCCGAGGCCGACAATCTCGTCGGCATCTACGCGGCGCTGAAGGGCGTCACCAAGGCGGAAGCGATCCGCGACCAGGGCGGCCGGCAGTTCTCCGAGTTCAAGCCGGCGCTGGCCGAGCTTGCGGTGGAGGTGCTGGGACCGGTGACGGCCGAGATGCGGCGCATCATGGGCGACCCCGCCGAGATCGACCGCGTCCTCGCCCGCGGCGGCGAGCGGGCGAACGAGATCGCGGGAACGACGATGCGGGATGTCAAGCGGATCGTCGGCCTGCTGGACGACTGATCGCCGCTTGCAGGCGGCGCCTCGCCCGCGCATATCTTCGCCCATGGTCTCCATGCGCATCGGCCGGGACGCCGGCGGCAAACGCAAGTTCCTCGCCGTGATCGACGCGACGCCCGAATGCGGGCTCGCCGCGAACTATGCGGCGCGGCGCGCGAAGGCGAGCGGCGGCGGCGTCGTGCTGCTCTACGTCGTCGAGGCGGAGGACTTCTCGCACTGGCTCGGCGTCGGCGAGATCATGCGGGCGGAGGCCGCGTCGGAAGCCAATTCCCGGCTGTCGCGCATCGCCGAGGACATCCGCGAGGCGGTCGGCATCGAGCCGGAGGTGGTGACGCGCGAGGGCGTCGTCGCCGAGGAGATCCTCGCGCTCATCGAGGCCGACCGCGAGATCGCGATCCTGGTTCTGGCCGCCGGCACGTCGAGCGAGGGGCCGGGACCACTCGTCTCCTCGATCGTCGGCAAGCCCGCCGCCTTTCCGATTCCCGTGACGATCCTGCCGGGCTCGCTGACCGCGGATGAGATCGAGCACCTGTCCTGAAGCGTGCCGCCCTTTCGCGGCGGCCCACAAAGGCTTATCTGATAGGCGACGGCTTTTCCTGACGTTCGCACGGAACGGGACGATGTTCATCCAGACCGAGACCACGCCGAACCCGGCGACCCTGAAGTTCCTGCCCGGCCGCGTCGTCTACGAGGACGGCGCGACCGAGTTCCTGACCGCCGACGACGCGCTCGCCCGCTCGCCGCTCGCCGCCAAGCTGATGGCGGTGCCGGGCGTCGCGAGCGTCTTCTTCGGCTTCGATTTCGTGACCGTCACGAAGCGGGACGGCGACTGGGCCCACCTGAAGCCCTCGATTCTCGCGGCGATCATGGAGCACTTCATGTCCGGCGCGCCCGTGATGGCACCTTCCTCCGCCGCCCCCGCCGAGACCGGCGAGGAGTTCTTCGCCGACGGCGACGCCGAGATCGTCGCGACCGTGAAGGAACTCCTGGAAACGCGGGTCCGGCCGGCCGTCGCACAGGATGGCGGCGACATCACCTTCCGGGGTTTCCGTGACGGCACGGTCTACCTCAACATGCGCGGCTCGTGCTCGGGCTGCCCGTCTTCGACGGCGACGCTGAAGCACGGCATCCAGAACCTCCTCCGGCATTTCGTGCCCGAGGTCGAGGCGGTCGAGGCTGTCTGATCCCGGCTTGAACGGCCCGATCCTCGCGATCGATACGGCGGGCTCCCGCTGCTCGGTGGCGCTGGTCGCGGGCGACGGGCGGGCGCTCGCCGCCCGCGACCCGGATCTCGGCCGCGGCCATGCCGAGCGGCTGATGGGGCTCGTCGGCGAGGTGCTCGAGGAAGCCGGCGCGGCCTACGGCGACCTGTCCCGCATCGCCGTCTCGGTCGGCCCGGGCTCCTTCACCGGGCTTCGCGTCGGCGTCGCCGCCGCGCGCGGCCTCGCGCTGGCGCTCGGGCTTCCGGTAGTGGGCGTCTCGACGCTGGAAGCGCTGGCCGAACCGTTTCGCGCCGACGGCCCGACGCTTGCGGCGATCGACGCCAAGCGCGGCGAGGTCTGGCTCGCCGGCTTCGGGCCGGACGACGCAGTATTCCTGCTTCCCATCGCGGTCGCCCTCGACGGCCTGCCGGGGGCGCTCGAAGCGCTGCCCGTTCCGGCGGTCGTCGCCGGCAGCGGCGCGTCGATCCTCGCCGCCTCGTTTCCCGGCGCCCGCGTCGAGAACGGCGAGGGCCGCGTCGACGTCGTCGCGCTGGCCCGGATCGCGATGCGGCGGAGCGCCGGCGAACCGCCGCGACCCCTCTATCTGCGCGGCGCCGATGCCAAGCCGCAACGCTCCGGGCTTTCCGTCCGAGATTCCCGCGACCCGGACCTTGCCCCGACCGGACCGGGCGGACGATAGTGGGCTAAGCGTTCGGCAGGGGGCCGGCGCGTCGACCGCTGGAAGGGGGCGGCCACCCGATGCTTTGGTATCTGCCCTGGGTCTGGACCGTGTCGTTCTTTGACAATCTCGTCGGCGGCGGCGCGCAGGCTGTCGCGACCGAGCTCGATCCCGGCGACGTCGACTATGCCGCCGAACTGCATTCGGAAGCCTTCGACCGGCCCTGGTCGGGCGACGAGTTCGCCGCGCTGCTCGCGACCCCCGGCACCTTCGGCTTCCTGGCGAAGCGCGTCGGCGCGCCGACGCTGTCGCCGGTCGGCGTCGTTCTCGTGCGTGCGGCCGCCGACGAGGCGGAGATCCTCACCATCGCCGTCGCGAAACGGGCGCGGGGGCAGGGGATCGGACGGATGCTGATGGACCAGGTGCTCCAGCGCCTCCACGCCGACCGCACGGCGAGCCTGTTCCTCGAAGTCGACGAGGAGAACGCCGCCGCCCTCGCGCTCTATCGGCGCCTGCGCTTCGCCGAGGTCGGGCGGCGACCGGCCTATTACGCCGACGCGAACGGCCGGCGCACCAGCGCGCTGATCCTGAAGCGGGCGCTCCGCTGACGGCCCTCTCCCCCGGCTTGATCGCCAAGCTCCGTGTCGGCTTCGTCGCCGTCGTGCTTGCCGGCATGACGCTCGCGCTCTGGCCGCTGCAGGCGATCTCGATGCGGCGCGGCTGGCGGCTGCAGCGCCGCCTGCCGCAGCTCTGGCACCGGATCGCCGCGCCCGTCGCGGGCATCCGAGTGCTGACGGTCGGAGCCCCGGCCGCGCCGCGACCGCTGCTCATCGTCGCGAACCATCAGTCCTGGGCCGACATCGTGGTGCTCGGCCAGGCGATGGAGCTATCGTTCATTGCGAAGGAAGAGGTGCGCTCCTGGCCGGGCTTCGGCCTGCTGGCGCGCCTGCAGCGCACCGTCTTCGTGTCGCGCGAGCGTCGCCGCGGGGTCGGTACCCAGGCGGACGCCATCGCCGAGCGGCTGGCGGCCGGTGACGCGATGGTGCTCTTCGCCGAGGGCACGACCTCGGACGGCAACGGCGTCCTGCCGTTCCGCACCGCCCTGTTCGGCGCGGTGGAAGGGGCGCTGAAGCGCTCGGGCGAGCCGGAGATGACGGTGCAGCCGGTCTCCGTCGCCTGGCTCGCGGCGAACGGCCTGCCGCTCGGGCGCTTCGGCCGCCCGCTGGCCGCCTGGCCGGGCGCGGTGCCGCTCGTGCCCCACCTGCCGCGCTTCCTCGCCGAAGGCTCGCTCACCGCCGAGCTCCGCTTCGGCCGGCCGGTGCGATTCGCCGCCGGCGACGACCGCAAGGCGCTCGCGAAAGCCTGCGAGCGGCAGGTGCGGCAGCTTCTGGCGACGAGCCTCGCCGGCCACGGGTTCCGCCTCGCGCCTGCGGCGGAACAACCGGCTAGAGAAACGGTGCTTGCGTCGAGCGGCCCCGAGGCCGATACTGCGCACTCGGCGGACGGGACTTTCCAGAAAGGCGCATGACGCTGCGAAACGAAGGCACCATCCCGGCGCCAGCCGGGGGCGGAATGCAGGATGGGGCTCCCGGCGCGAGGGAGCCGAAGAAGGTCTTCATCAAGACCTACGGCTGCCAGATGAACGTCTACGACTCGCAGCGCATGGGCGACGCCTTGGCGAGCGAGGGTTTTCGCGCGACCGAGCGGCAGGAGGAAGCCGACCTCATCCTCCTCAACACCTGCCACATCCGCGAGAAGGCCGCCGAGAAAATCTATTCCGAGCTCGGCCGCATCCGCCTCCTGAAGGCCGAGCGTGCGCGCCAGGGCAAAGGCTTGAACGTCGCGGTCGCCGGCTGCGTCGCGCAGGCGGAAGGGCGCGAGATCATCGAGCGCGCCTCCGTGGTCGACCTCGTGATCGGGCCGCAGACCTATCATCGCCTGCCGGAAGCGCTGCGACGGGTCGGACGAGGCGAGCGCGTCGTCGATACCGACTACGCGGTCGAGAACAAGTTCGACCATCTGCCGAAGGCCGACCGACAGGCGACGCGCAGGCGCGGGGTCGCCGCCTTCCTTACCGTGCAGGAGGGCTGCGACAAGTTCTGCACCTTCTGCGTCGTGCCCTATACGCGCGGCTCGGAAGTCTCGCGCGCCCCGGACGCGATCCTCGCCGAGGCGAGGGAACTGGCGGAAGCGGGCGTCGTCGAGCTGACGCTGCTCGGCCAGAACGTCAACGCCTGGGAAGGCGAGGCGGAAGGCCGGCACCTCGGCCTCGGCGGCCTGCTCCACCGCCTCGCCGGAATTTCCGGCATCCGGCGGCTGCGCTACACGACCTCGCATCCGCGCGACATGGGCGACGACCTCATCGCCGCCCACCGCGACCTCGACATGCTGATGCCCTACCTGCACCTCCCCGTGCAGTCGGGTTCCGACCGCATCCTGAAGGCGATGAACCGCCGCCACAAGGCCGACGACTACCTCCGCCTCGTGGAGCGCATCCGGCAGGCGCGTCCCGGCATCGCCATGTCCGGCGACTTCATCGTCGGCTTCCCCGGCGAGACCGAGGCCGACTTCGCCGATACGCTGCGGGTCGTCAGCGAGGTCGGCTACGCCTCCGCCTTCTCGTTCAAGTATTCGCCGCGTCCCGGCACGCCCGCCGCCGACCTCGGGGAACAGGTGCCGGAAGAGGTGAAGACCGAGCGCCTCGACCGGTTGCAGGCGCTGATCCGGGCGCAGGCGAGCGGCTTCATGGACAGCCTCGTCGGCACTGAGATGGACGTTCTCGTGGAAAAGGACGGGCGCTACCCGCACCAGAGCGTCGGGCGCTCGCCCTATCTCCAGCCGGTGGTCCTGGCGAAATCGGCCGGCGCGGTCGGCGACATCGTCCGCGTCTCGATCTCGCGCGCCGGGCCGAACGCGCTGATCGCGGCCGGCGGCGAGCCGGAGGCCGTAGCCTTGAAGACGGTCGCGTGAGGATGGAGCGTCCTGCGGTTCCCGGCGCCGCGGCCCCCCGTTCCGGGGCGTCCGACATGGCCCACATCGTCCTGACCTACGAGGACAACCGTCTCGTCGGCGCGCTGTTCGGCCAGTTCGACCAGCATCTCGCCCTCCTCGAGCAGCGGTTGCGCATCGACGCGCGGGCGCGCGGCAACCGCGTCGAGCTGCGTGGCGAGCAGACCGCCTGCGAGCAGGGGCGGCGCGCCCTCGACATGCTCTACGAGCGGCTGCAGACCGGGGCCGACATCCAGGCTTCCGACGTCGAGGGCGCGATCCGCATGGCGATCGCGGAAGGCGACCAGCTCGTGCTGCCGACGCTGGAGAAGAAGGGGCGCATGGCGCTGGCGACGATCGCGACCCGCAAGCGCACCATCCATGCCCGCAACCCGGCGCAGGACGCCTATATGCGCGCGCTGGAGCGGGCGGAGCTGGTGTTCGGCATCGGGCCGGCCGGCACCGGCAAGACCTATCTCGCCGTCGCCCACGCCGCGCAACTCCTGGAGCGCGGGCAGGTCGACCGCATCGTCCTGTCGCGCCCTGCCGTCGAGGCCGGCGAGCGGCTCGGCTTCCTGCCGGGCGACCTGAAGGAGAAGGTCGACCCGTATCTCCGCCCGCTCTACGACGCGCTCTACGACATGATCCCGGCCGACAAGGTCGAGCGCTCGCTCGCCGCCGGCGCGATCGAGGTCGCGCCGCTCGCCTTCATGCGCGGCCGGACGCTGGCCAACTGCTGCGTCATCCTCGACGAGGCGCAGAACACGACCACCATGCAGATGAAGATGTTCCTGACCCGCCTCGGCGAGAATGCCCGCATGGTGGTGACGGGCGATCCTTCCCAGGTCGACCTGCCGCCCGGGCAGAAGTCGGGCCTTGTCGAGGCGCTGCGGGTGCTCGGCGACGTGCCGAACATCGTCACCGTCCGCTTCGAGGCGAAGGACGTGGTGCGCCATCCGCTCGTCATGGCGATCGTCGAGGCCTACGACGCCGACGCCGCGAAGGTCCGCGTGCCGGGCCTCCCCGGAGAGCGGGCGTGAGCGCCGCGGCGCTCGCCGTCGAAGCCGCCGGCGGCGATGCGATCGAGCTGAACCTCGCCCTCGAGGACGAGCGGTGGGTCGAGGCGCTGCCGGACTTCGAGGAACTCGCGCGCGGTGCGCTTCTCGCGCTCGGCCGTCGCCTCGCCGTAACCCCGACGGAACTCGGCCTGACCCTCGCGAGCGACGCGGCGGTGCGGACCCTCAACGCTGAGTGGCGCAACAAGGACAAGCCGACCAACGTCCTGTCCTTCCCCGCTCGCGACCTCACCCCCGGCGAGGCACCGGACGCGTTGCTCGGCGATCTCGTCCTGGCGCTGGAGACGTGCCGGCGCGAGGCGGCGGCGGAGGCGAAGAGCCTCGCCGACCATTTCCGTCATCTCGTCGTGCACGGCACGCTGCATTGTCTCGGCTACGATCACGAGGACGACGCGGCGGCGGACGAGATGGAGGCGCTGGAAGTCCTGATCCTCGGCGATCTCGGGATCGCCGACCCCTACCGAGACATGGAAAACCACGAGGAGCCCGTTCGGGCATGAATCAGAGAAGCCGCAACGAAGCGCGGGCGGAGATCGCCCGCGAGGAGAAGGAGGCGCCGGCCGAGCGCTCGCGCGAGGAGGACCGAAGTCCCGCGGCGGCCGACGCCGCTGCCGAATCCAACTGGCCGGGCTTTCTCGCCGGCATCGCGCATTTCCTCCGCCCCAAGGCGTCGAGTTCGCGCGAGGACATCGCCGAGGCGCTGCTGAAGGGCACCGGCGACGGCGCCTTCTCCGCCGAGGAGCGGGCGATGCTGACCAACATCCTGAAGCTGCGCGAGGTGCGCGTCGAGGACGTCATGGTGCCGCGCGCCGCGATCGACGGGGTGCAGATTTCCGCCAGCCTCGGCGAGCTGATGCTGGAATTCGAGCGCTGCGGCCATTCCCGCATGCCGGTCTACGGCGACGGGCTCGACGATCCGCGCGGCATGGTGCACATCCGCGACGTGCTGCTCCACGTCGTGAAGAGCGCACGCAGCGACGAGGGTGAGGGCGGGCCGCTCGATTTCGGCCGGGTCCGCCTCGGCGGGGCGGTCGAGGAGCTCGGCCTCCTGCGGAAGGTGCTGTTCGTGCCGCCCTCCATGCTCGCTTCCGACCTGATGGCGCGCATGCAGGCGACGCGCACCCAGATGGCGCTCGTGATCGACGAATATGGCGGCACCGACGGGCTCGTCTCGCTGGAGGACATCATCGAGCGCGTCGTCGGCGACATCGAGGACGAGCACGACGAGGCGGAAGCCCTGATCGCCGAGCGGGAGGCGGGCGTGTTCGAGGTCGACGCGCGAGCCGACCTCACCGACGTCCGGCGTGCGATCGGTCCCGATTTCGACATCTCCGCGCACGAGGAGGAGGCCGATACGATCGGCGGACTGATCTTCTCCGAGCTCGGCCGCGTGCCGCCGGTCGGCGAGACGGTCGAGGCGCTGCCGGGCTTCGCCTTCGAAGTACTGGAAGCCGATCCCCGGCGCCTGCGCCGGGTGCGCATCAGCCGCTCCGCCGCGAAGCGCGACGGCACGTCGGGGCCGCGCCTCGAGGCCGTCCACTAGCACGCCAGGCATGCTCCGGATCAGGTTTCGGGCAAGCTCCGGGTCGGAAAGCCCGGGTCCATGACGGCAAGCAGCGGAACCGCGACCGGAAGGGCGTCGATGATCGAAAGGCTGGCGGCGCGCATCGTGCTTCTCGGCGGCTGGCGGCGGGCACTGCTGGCGGTGGTCGCGGGGGCTCTGCTGACGTTCGGGCTGCCGCCGTTCAACTTCCCGGCCGTCGGCTTCCTGTCCTTTCCCGTTCTCGTGCTGCTCGTCGACGGGGCGGCCGGCGCGCCAGATCGCGGCTTCCTGCGCCGGCTCGCGCCCGCCTTCCGGATCGGCTGGTGTTTCGGTCTCGGTTATTTCGTCGGCGGCCTCTGGTGGCTGGGCGCGGCGATGACCGTGGAAGGCGACGCCTTCCTTTGGGCGATCCCCTTCGCCGTCCTGGGGCTTCCCGCGGTCCTCGCGGTCTATTTCGGCCTCGCGGCGGCCTTGGCCCGCGCGGTCTGGAGCGACGGGGCCGGGCGCGTCCTGGCGCTCGCCGCGAGCTTCGCGCTCTTCGAATACGGGCGCGCCAGGCTGTTCACCGGCTTTCCCTGGAACGAGCTCGGCGTTCTCGCCGCGCCCTCACCGCTCTTCATGCAGTCGCTGGAACTGATCGGCCTGCACGGCCTGACGCTTCTCGCCGTCTTCGTCTTCGCCGCGCCCGTGCTGCTTCTCGCCGTCGGGGGGCGCCCGTTCGCCGTCGTCGCGTTGGTGCTTCTCGTGGCGCATGTCGGCTACGGCGCCTATCGCCTCGGCACGGGGCCGGCGGGGACGGTGCCGGGCGTTTCGCTGCGCGTCGTCCAGCCGAACATCGACCAGGGCGAGAAGTGGGACGCGGCGGAGGCGGAGCGCATCTTCGACCGCCTGCTGCAGCTCACGAAGCGACCGGACGCGGGCAACGATGCGGGCCCGCCGCCGCCCGCCGGCCGGACGCTGGTGATCTGGCCGGAATCCGCCTTTCCCTTCATCCTCACCGAGCGGCCCGACGCGGTCGCCCGGCTCGCCGATGCCCTGGGCACCGGCGAAACGCTGCTCGCGGGCGCGGTGCGGCTCGACGCGTCGCCCGGCGCCGAGCCGCGCTACTACAATTCCGTCTACGCGATCGACGAGAACGGCGAGATCGTCGCCGCGGCAGACAAGGTCCACCTCGTGCCGTTCGGCGAATACGTGCCGTTCGAGGGCTTCCTCAAGAACGTTCTCGGGCTGCGCCAGCTCGCCGAACTGCCGGGCGGGTTCTCGGCCGGCGCGGCGCGGCAAAGCATCGCGCTGCCGGGGCTCGGCCCGCTTTTGCCGCTGATCTGCTACGAGGCGATCTTCGGCGACGAGATCGCGGCGCGCGGCGAGCGCCCGGCCGCGATCGTCAACGTCACCAACGACGCTTGGTACGGCAGGACGCCCGGACCCTACCAGCATCTCCGTCAGGCCGAGCTGACGGCGGTGTCCCTCGGCCTGCCGCTGATCCGCGCGGCGAACACCGGCATATCGGTCGTGACCGATCCCTACGGCCGGCCGCTCGACGGATTGGCGCTCGGCTCGGCCGGAACGATCGAGGCCGCGCTTCCGGCGGCACTGCCGGTGACGCCCTTCGCCAAATGGGGCAATTTCATGTTCTGGATTGGGCTTGCCGGTACGGCAACTATCGGTATTTTTGCTGCGGTGCGGGATGCGCGTGTTGATTGATTGACAATCGCCCGCGTGCACGCCTACGCAACTCGATCACGAAACGGCACGTCGGGGGACGGGACGCCGGACGGCATGCAGCCGATGCCGCTGCTGGAAAGTCGGGGGTTCATGTCGGACAACAAGAAGAAGCCCAACCCGGTCGACGTGCACGTCGGCTCGCGGGTGCGTCTCCGCCGCACGATGCTCGGCATGAGCCAGGAACGCCTGGGCGAGGCGCTCGGCATCACCTTCCAGCAGATCCAGAAATACGAGAAGGGCCTGAACCGCATCGGGGCGAGCCGGCTGCAGAAGATCTGCGAAGTGCTGAACGTGCCGATCTCCTTCTTCTTCGAGGACGCGCCGAACGTCGAGGGCACCGGCGAGGGCTTCCGGGAATCCGCCGGCCCGAACTACGTGGTCGATTTCCTGTCCAGCCCGGAAGGTCTGCAACTCAACCGCGCCTTCGTGCGGATTTCCGATCCGAAGGTGCGGCGGCGGCTGATCGACCTCGTGCGCGCGCTTGCCGACGCGGAAGACGAGGCGACGTCGAACTGAAGCGGCAGCGTTCGAGCCGCTATCCCGATCCCGTTACAACGGTTTCGCTTGACGTGTGATCGAGTGGCTTGTCATCGGCTGACGATGCCGCTGGCTGAGCCGGTTCGGCACCGAAATTTCGAAGGGGCGGTTGATGGCATTGGCTGAGTACTTGTTCACGTCGGAGAGCGTGTCGGAAGGGCATCCGGACAAGGTGTGCGACCGGATCTCGGACGAGATCGTCGACATGTTCTACCGGGAAGCGAAGAAGAGCGGGATGGCGGCGTCGCAGGTCCGGGTGGCGTGCGAGACGCTGGCGACGACGAACCGGATCGTGATCGCGGGCGAGGTGCGCTGCTCCTTGTCGGAGAAGGAGATGCGCTCGAAGGTGAAGTCGGCGGCGCGGAAGGCGGTCAAGGCGATCGGCTACGAGCAGGACGGCTTCCACTGGAAGAAGAACAAGATCGACATCCTCCTGCACAAGCAATCGGCCGACATCGCGCAAGGCGTCGACGCCAGCGGCAACAAGGACGAGGGCGCGGGCGACCAGGGCATCATGTTCGGCTATGCCTGCCGCGAAACGCCGGACCTGATGCCGGCGCCGATCTACTACGCCCACAAGGTGCTGGAGCGCCTGGCGACGGCGAGGAAGGGCGGCGAAGGCGAGGCGGGCAAGCTCGGGCCGGACGCGAAAAGCCAGGTGACGGTGCGCTACCGCGACGGCCGGCCGGCGGAGGTGGTGTCGATCGTGCTCTCGACGCAGCATCTCGACGAGACGCTGTCTTCCGAGGATGTCCGGCGCATCGTCGAGCCCTTCGTGCGTGAGGCCTTGAGCGGGTTGCCGATCGCCGAGGATTGCGTCTGGCACGTCAACCCGACCGGCAAGTTCGTGATCGGCGGTCCGGACGGCGACGCGGGGCTGACGGGACGCAAGATCATCGTCGACACCTATGGCGGGGCGGCGCCGCACGGGGGCGGGGCGTTCTCGGGCAAGGACCCGACCAAGGTCGATCGGTCGGCGGCCTATGCGGCACGCTATCTCGCCAAGAACATCGTGGCGGCGAAGCTGGCCGAGCGCTGCACGATCCAGCTTTCCTACGCGATCGGCGTCGCCGAGCCCTTGTCGATCTATGTCGACCTCCACGGCACCGGCACGGTGGACGAGGCCAAGGTCGAACAGGCGATCCGCTCGACGATGCGACTGACGCCCCGCGCGATCCGTGAGCATCTCGACCTGTCGCGGCCGATCTACGCCCGGACGTCCGCCTACGGCCACTTCGGCAGGAAGGCCGGCCGCGACGGCTCGTTCCCCTGGGAAAAGACCGACCTCGCGCCGAAGCTCAAGGCCGCCATCAACGGCGCCGTCTGAGCCGAGCCTTCGAGGAACTCGAAACAGCATGACCACAGCCGAGGAAAACGAACGCCCGCGCCGCCGGCGCGAGGCCTTCTTCGGCCGCGTCATGGGCAAGGCGCTCACCGAACGGCAGGCCGACCTCTTCGAAACCCTCCTGCCAGGCCTCGCCATCGACCTCGGCATGCCGCCGCCGCGCGACCTCCGCAGCCTGTTCGAGACGGCGGTCGAGGCCGTCCGGCTGGAGATCGGTTTCGGCGGCGGCGAGCATCTCCTCGCGGAAGCCGATCGGCATCCGCAGGTCGGCTTCATCGGCGCGGAAGCCTTCCGCAACGGTCTCGCCAAGATGCTGACGAGCCTCGACGAGCGGGCCCGCCCGAACCTCAGGCTGCATGCGGACGATGCGACGCTGCTCCTCGACTGGTTGCCGGCGGGCGCGATGGTGGGCGTCGATCTGTTCTACCCGGATCCCTGGCCGAAGCGGAAGCACTGGAAGCGGCGCTTCGTCTCGCCGCGCAACCTCGACCGGCTGGCGCGGGCGATCCGGCCGGGCGGCCTGTTCCGTTTCGCCTCCGACATCGACACCTATGTCGACTGGACGCTGCAGCATATCCACGCGCATGGCGGCTTCGAGTGGACGGCGCGGCGAGCCGACGACTGGCGACGGCCCTTCGAGGGCTGGCCGGGGACGCGCTACGAGGCGAAGGCGATCCGCGAAGGGCGGACGCCGGCCTACCTGACGTTCCGGCGACGGGACGAGGCGTAGGCGTCGCCTCCCTTGCCTACGACCGCTGCCTTTGCGATGGCGCGAGAAGCATCGGGAGACGTCGTTGTTCCGGATTTCGGACTACCGCAACTGCCGGCACTACGGTCCGCTCATCGCCGAGCGCGTCTGGACCGCGTGGTGGCAGGATTCAGGGGTCGCACTCGTCGATTTTACGCGTCACGTCGACGAGATGGCCGACGACCGGCCGATCCCGGCCGCGTTCGTCGCGCATGACCAGGACGGCTATGCGGGCTCGGCCTTCCTGATCGAGTCCGATTTGGACGAGCGGCCCGAGTGCCGGCCCTGGATCGCGGCGCTCTGGGTCGAGGAGGGCAAGCGGGGCCGGGGCATCGCCACGGCGCTGTTGCGGGCTGCGGCGGCAGGCGCCGCCGAGCTCGGCCACGAGACCGTCCATCTTTGCTGCCGCCGCCATCTCGAATCCTTTTATGAAACCCGCGGCTGGCGCGTCGAGGAACGCGGCGTCGGCCCGCACGACCTCAGCGTGCTGATCCACCGACGGAAGGACGCTTGATCGACCGCTTCGTTTGGCCTATATCGCCGGTGAAATCTCTACGGCGTTGTCGAGAGTGGGTCCCGCCGGTCCCGCTCTTTTTTGTTATCCGGGTCCGGCAAACCCTGCTCTCGCAACGGCGTTACCAGAGGCAAACCGGAGTCGAGGTTGACCGACCTGACCACCATCGACGAAACCGCGCGCGAACCCCGCATCGTCATCGAGACGGGGCTGGAAGCCCGCATCGCGGCGATCGTGGAGCCGGTCGCGGAGCAGGTGGGCTTCCGGCTTGTCCGGGTGAAGCTGTCGCAGCAGAACGGCATGACGCTGCAGGTCATGGCCGAGCGGCCGGACGGCACCATGTCGGTCGACGATTGCGAGGAACTCAGTCGGGCGCTGTCGCCGGTGCTCGACGTCGAGGATCCGATCGACCGCGAGTACCATCTGGAAGTCTCCTCGCCCGGCATCGATCGGCCGCTGGTCCGCCGCAGCGACTTCGAGGCCTGGCGCGGCCACCTGATGAAGCTTGAGGCGAACCGCATGGTGGGCGGGCGCAAGCGCTGGCGCGGCCGCGTGTCCGCCGTGACCGATTCGGGCATCCGCATCGAGCGCGATCAACCGCCGCCGGACGAGGACGCCAGCGCCGAGATCCCGTTCGACGCGGTCGGCGACGCGCGCCTCGTCCTCACTGACGAGCTGATCGAGGCGACGCTGAAGGCCGACAAGCAGGCGCGGCGCGGGCTCTTCGCAGGCGGGGCCGACAACGACAACGACGAAGAGGCCTTCGGCTGAGCCGGAGTTTCCAAGGGAGAAGCCCAAGATGGCAGTCAGTGCGAACCGGCTCGAGCTTCTGCAGATCGCGGACGCGGTCGCGCGCGAGAAGTCCATCGACCGCGAGATCGTGATCGAGGCGATGGCCGACGCCATCCAGAAGGCGGCGCGCTCGCGCTACGGCCAGGAAACCAACATCCGCGTCGACATCAACACCCGCACCGGCGAGATGAAGCTGCAGCGGCTCCTCGAAGTGGTGGAGGACGTCGAGAACCCGGCGACGCAGATCTATCTCGACCTCGCCCGCGACAAGAATCCCGACGCCGAGCCCGGCGACTTCATCGCCGAGCAGTTGCCGCCGATGGATTTCGGCCGCATCGCCGCGCAGTCGGCCAAGCAGGTGATCGTCCAGAAGGTGCGCGAGGCCGAGCGCGACAAGCAGTACGAGGAATACCACGACCGCGTGTCGGAGATCGTCAACGGCACGGTGAAGCGCGTCGAGTACGGCAACGTCATCGTCGACCTCGGCAAGGGCGAGGGCGTCATCCGGCGCGACGAGCAGATCCCACGCGAGCTGTTCCGCTACGGCGACCGGGTGCGCGCCTACATCTACGACGTGCGCCGCGAGCCGCGCGGGCCTCAGATCTTCCTGTCGCGCACCCATCCGCAGTTCATGGCGAAGCTCTTCGCGATGGAGGTCCCGGAAATCTACGACGGCATCATCGAGATCAAGGCGGTAGCGCGCGATCCGGGTTCGCGCGCCAAGATCGCGGTGATCAGCCGCGATTCCTCCGTCGATCCGGTCGGCGCCTGCGTCGGCATGCGCGGCAGCCGCGTCCAGGCCGTCGTCGGGGAGCTGCAGGGCGAGAAGATCGACATCATCCCCTGGCAGCCGGACGCCGCCTCGTTCCTCGTCAACGCGCTGCAGCCGGCGCAGGTGGCGAAGGTCGTGCTCGACGAGGATGCCGAGCGCATCGAGGTCGTGGTGCCGGACGACCAGCTCTCTCTGGCGATCGGCCGGCGCGGCCAGAACGTCCGCCTCGCCTCGCAGCTCACCGGCTGGGACATCGACATCCTGACGGAGGAAGAAGAGTCGCAGCGCCGGCAGAAGGAGTTCGCCGAGCGGTCCGAACTGTTCATGAACGCGCTCAACGTCGACGAGATGGTCGGCCAGCTCCTGGCGTCGGAAGGTTTCCGGACGGTCGAGGAAGTCGCCTATGTCGAGGCCGACGAGGTCGCGGCGATCGACGGCTTCGACGACGACACGGCGGCCGAGATTCAGGCGCGCGCCCGCGACTTCCTCGATCGGCGCGAGGCGGAGTTCGATGCGCAGCGCCGCGAACTCGGCGTCGAGGACGAGCTGAAGGAGATCGAGGGTCTCACCACCGAGCACCTCGTGGCGCTGGGGCAGGAAAGCATCAAGACGGTCGAAGACTTCGCCGGCTGCGCGGCGGACGACCTCGTCGGCTGGACGGAACGCAAGGACGGCGAGGTGAAGAAGTTCGAGGGCGCGCTTTCGAAATTCCCCGTCAGCCGGACCGAGGCCGAGACGATGATCCTGAAGGCGAGGCTGAAGGCCGGCTGGATCACGGAAGACGAGCCGGCGGCGGAAGAGGACGTCGCGGAAGAGGCGGCGGAATAAGCGGGCCGCGGACAGACGGACGGGCATGGCGGGCGACGCGGAACAGGTGGCGGACGACGGGATGAACCCGCGCATGTGCGCCGTGTCGCGCGAGACCTTCGAGGCGGATCGGCTGATCCGCTTCGTCGCCGACCCGGCGGGCGTCGTGGTGCCGGACATCCGGCGCCGACTGCCGGGCCGGGGCGTGCACGTGGAAGCGAAGCGCGCGGCGGTGGAACTCGCGATGCGCCGCCGGCTTTTCGGGAAAGGCCTCAAACGGGAGGCGAAGGTCCCGGACGATCTGGCGGACGTCGTCGACGCGGCGCTGGACCGGGCCGCACTCGGGTTCCTCGGGATCGCGCGGAAGGCCGGCCAAGTGGTGACAGGAGCATCGCAGGTGGATGCGGCCGTCCGCTCCGGCGCGGCGATCGCGGTGATCCACGCGGCCGACGCCGCGGCGGACGGGTTGCGAAAGATCGATGCGGCACGCTTCGCCGCGGCCGCATTGGAGGACAGCGAGGAGATTCCCATCTTCCGCCTGTGGCAATCGGACCAAATGGGTTTGGCCTTCGGGGGCAACAATGTGATACATGCGGCCGTCCTCGGCGGAGAAGCGGGCGCGGCCTTCCTGAAGCGCCTCGAAGCGCTGGCGGGTTATCGGGGCGAAAGCACCGTGGGCCGGGCAAGTCCGGGAACCTGAAACGACTGTGAACAAAGGGACCTTCGATGAGGTCTTGAAACGGATGACGGGCCGGGACCGATCCCGCCCGAGACGAACGGAAGATAGATGAGCGATACGAAATCCGGCGACGACAAGACGCTGAGCGTTTCCACGAAGAAGACCCTGACGCTCCGTCCCGGCGGCGGCGTGCAGCAATCCACCGTGCGCCAGAACTTCTCGCACGGACGCACCAACAGCGTCGTGGTGGAAACCAAGAAGCGGCGGATCGTTTCGCCCCAGGAAGCGAAGGCGGAAGCTGCCGCAGCCGCCACCGCGCCCGCCGCGGCGAAGCCGGCGCCGCAACTGCCGCCGTCCAGCCTGCCGCCGCGCCCGCCGGTGCCGAGCCAAGCCCCGCGCGCCGAAGCGCCCCGTCCGGCGGCAGCCCCGCCGGCTCCGGTCGCCGCGCCGACGCCGGCCCCGGTTGCCGAGCAGCCCGCGCCGCGCGCTGCCGAGCCCGCGCCGGCTCCCGCTGCCGTGGCACCCGCCGCTCAGCCCGCGCCTGCCGAAGCGCGCCCGGCTGTCGCCGCCGCGCCTGCGGCGCCGCAGGCCGCCGAGCCTGCTCGCGCCCCGGCGCCCGCGCCTCGTCCGGTCTCCACGGCTCCGAGCCAGCCCGCTTCCGCTGCGACCCAGCGTCCGGCACCGATGACCTCCGCGGCGCGTCCGGCGGCCTCGGGCGCGCCATCTGCCGGTGCGCCCCGTCCCGGCGCGCCCGCCGGCCGCGACAACCGGCCGGGCAGCGGAGCGCCGCGTCCCGCCGGCGCGCCCGGTGCCCGCCAGCCGCGCGGCGCGGTGCTGAGCGACCTGTCGTCCCGCGAGATGGACGCGCGCCGCCGCGCCCTCGAACTCGCCCGCCAGCGCGAGGCCGAAGACAAGCGGCTGTTCCGCGAGGAGGAAGCGCGCCGCGTCGCCGACGACGAGCGCCGTCGCCGCGAGCGCGAGGAGTCCGAGCTCCGTCAGCTCGAAGAGCAGATTCGCCTGGAAACCGAGTCCGCCGCCCGCCAGAAGGCGGAAGAGGAGGCGGCCCGCCGGGGACCGGTGGAAGAACAGCGCGCTCCGCGCGAGTCGCGCGACGGCCGCCCGCCGGTCTACGGTCGCCACGGCGCGGAGAATCGCGGGCCGCGGCCTGCCGGTGGCGATGCTCGCGGGCCTCGCCCGGGCGGTGAGAGCCGGGGCCCACGGCCGGCCGGCGGCAATCCGAACCGGTTCGCCAGCGGCGCTGGTGGCGGCTTCTCGGCGCCCGCCGCTCCGAGCTTCGGCGGTGACGACGAGATGGGCGCGCGCTCGCGCGGCCCTGGCGGCGGAGCGCGCCGCGCGCCGACTTCCCGTCCGGGTGGTCCGCCCCGCACCGACACCGCGCCGAAACCGGCCCGCACGACGCGCGGCGCGGGCGACGACCGCCGCGGCGGCCGCCTGACCCTCGACAAGGCGCTGACGAGCGAGGACGGCGCGCGCGGCCGCTCGCTCTCCTCGATGCGGCGGCGGCAGGAGAAGTTCAAGCGCGCGCAGATGAACCAGCCGCGCGAGAAGATTGCCCGCGAAGTGGTCATCCCCGAGACGATCACCATCCAGGAGCTCGCCAACCGCATGTCGGAGCGGGCGGTGGAGATCGTCAAGTACCTGATGGCGCAGGGCCAGATGATGAAGCCCGGCGACGTGATCGACGCGGATCTCGCCGAGCTCATCACCGGCGAGTTCGGCCACACGGTGAAGCGCGTCGCGGCCTCCGACATCGAGGAAGGCATCTTCAACGTCGCCGACGACGTCGAGAAGATGGTGACCCGCCCGCCGGTCGTGACGATCATGGGCCATGTCGACCACGGCAAGACCTCGCTGCTCGACGCCATCCGCAAGACCAGCGTCGTCAGCGGCGAGGCGGGCGGCATCACGCAGCACATCGGCGCCTACCAGATCGAACGCGACGGGCATAAGATCACGTTCATCGACACGCCCGGCCACGAGGCCTTCACGGCGATGCGCGCTCGCGGCGCGCAGGCGACCGACATCGCGATCCTCGTGGTGGCGGCGGACGATTCGGTGATGCCGCAGACGGTGGAATCGATCAGCCACGCCAAGGCGGCGGGGGTGCCGATCATCGTCGCGATCAACAAGATCGACCGGCCGGCGGCCGACCCGACGAAGGTGCGCTCGCAGCTTCTCCAGTACGAGGTGTTCGTCGAATCAATGGGCGGCGAGGTGCTCGATGTCGAGGTGTCCGCCAAGACCGGCGACGGTCTCGACGAACTGATCGAGGCGATCCAGCTCCAGGCCGAACTGCTCGACCTCAAGGCCGATCCGACGCGCACCGCCGAAGGCGTCGTGATCGAGGCGCAGCTCGACCGCGGCCGCGGCCCGGTCGCGACCGTGCTCGTCCAGGCCGGTACGCTGAAGACCGGCGACATCGTCGTCGCCGGCGACATGTGGGGACGCGTGCGCGCCCTCGTCGACGACCGCGGCACGCAGCACAAGCAGGCGCCGCCCTCGATGCCCGTCGAGGTGCTCGGACTCAGCGGCACGCCGAATGCCGGCGACCGCTTCGCGGTGGTGGCCGATGAGGCGCGTGCCCGCGAGATCTCCGAGTACCGTCAGCGGCTGGCCCGCGAGAAGCAGGTGGCGAAGGCCGCCGGCCAGCGCGGCTCGCTCGAACAGATGATGTCGCAGCTCCAGTCGAGCGGCCTGAAGGAGTTCCCGCTCCTCATCAAGGGCGACGTGCAGGGTTCGGTCGAGGCCATCCAGGTGGCCCTGGAACGGCTCGGCACCGACGAGGTGCGGGCGCGGATCGTCCATTCGGGCGCCGGCGCGATCACCGAATCGGACGTGCAGCTCGCCGCGACGGTGGACGCCGCGATCATCGGCTTCAACGTCCGCGCCAATGCGCAGGCGCGCCAGGCCGCCGAAGCCCAGGGCATCGAGATCCGCTACTACAACATCATCTACGACCTCGTGGACGACGTGAAGGCGGCGATGTCGGGGCTCCTGTCGCCGGAGCGGCGCGAGACCTTCATCGGCAACGCCTCGATCCTGGAAGTCTTCAACATCACCAAGGTCGGCAAGGTCGCCGGTTGCCGCGTGACGGAAGGCAAGGTCGAACGCGGTGCGGGTGTCCGCCTGATCCGCGACGGCGTCGTGATTCACGAGGGCACCTTGAAGACGCTGAAGCGCTTCAAGGACGAGGTGGCCGAGGTGCCGGGCGGCCAGGAGTGCGGCATGGCCTTCGAGCGCTACGAGGACATCCGCCAGGGCGACGTCATCGAGTGCTTCCGCGTCGAGCACGTGGCGCGGACGCTCTAGAGGGCCAGACCTTCCAGAGCGTCGACCCCGAACCCGGCCGAGCGCCGGGTTCGTCTTTTCAGGGAGCGAAGGTCCGCCGTGCGTTCGGCCGGGCCTTCGCTCGTGAATCCGGACCTTCCGAACCATGGCTCGCCACAAGAACCAGACCAAAGGCCCGTCGCAGCGCCAGTTGTCCGTCGGCGAGGAGGTGCGGCACGGCCTTTCCGCCATCCTCGGCCGGCACGAGATCGACGATCCGCTGCTGGAAAAGGCGGTGATCTCGGTGTCCGAGGTGCGGATGTCGCCGGACCTGAAGCTCGCGACCGCCTATGTCACCGCCTTCGGGCAGGACGACATGGAGCCGGCCGTCGCGGCGCTGAACCGGCACGCGCGCTACCTGCGCGGCCGTCTCTCGCCGATGCTCCGGGGAATGAAATACATGCCGGAGGTGCGCTTCCGCGCCGACGAGAGCTTCGACAACTACGCCCGGATCGACCGCCTGCTGCGCTCCCCCGAAGTGGCGCGCGATCTGGACGACGACACCGACGAGGACGGGAACTGATGCTCGTTCCGATCACTGCCGAGAAGATCGCTACGATGTCGGTCGAGCAGCGGGAAAACCTGTACCGCAACTGCATGAAGAAGATCGAGAACGAGGAAGCCGTCCGGCTGGTCGACCTCATCGTCGGATCCGGCCTGCCGTTTCGCAAGCGAAAGGAGATCGCGCACGGCGATCCAGAAATGCGCACGATCGAACTCGTCGTGAATGCGAGGTCGAACGAGGCGCTGCTGCTCGATGCCGTCGCGGCCGGGCAGGCTCCGCTCGCGGTGCTGGAGCCTTTGATCGTCCGGGAACTGGGGCCGCGGTACAGTGGCGCCAACGGCGGGACGATCGCCGCCGGCTACCTGATCGCCAAACGCCTCTATGCGCTCGGCCACGAGAAGATGCCGAGCCAGCGGATGCCGGCCGGCAGCGTCGCGAAGACCGCGGCTACGTTCCGGAAATCGAAGGTGAAGAACTGATGGCGCGGCGGGGCAAGAAGCCGAAGGGCCGGGCGATCTCCGGCTGGATCGTGCTCGACAAGCCGAAGGGCATGGGCTCGACCGAGGCCGTGTCGAAGATGAAGTGGCTGTTCTTCGCGCAGAAGGCCGGCCATGCCGGGACGCTCGACCCGCTGGCCTCCGGGCTGCTGCCGATCGCGCTCGGCGACGCGACGAAGACCGTGCCCTTCGTCATGGACGGCGAGAAGACCTATCGCTTCACCGTCCGGTGGGGCGCCGAGACCACCACCGACGACACGGAAGGGCCGGTGGTGCGCTCCTCCGACATCCGCCCGAGCCGCGAGGCGGTCGAGGCGCGGCTCGCGGACTATCGCGGCGAAATCTCCCAGGTCCCCCCGCAGTTCTCGGCGATCAAGATCGACGGCGAGCGCGCCTACGATCTCGCGCGCGAGGGCGAGGTCGTCGCGATCGCCGCCCGCACCGTCGTGGTCCATCGGCTGGAGATCGCCGAGCACCGCGACGAAGGCACCACCGTCTTCGAGGCCGACTGCGGCAAGGGCACCTATGTGCGCGCCATCGCGCGCGACCTCGGGCGCGACCTCGGCTGCTTCGGGCACGTGACCGAGCTTCGCCGCCTCGCGGTCGGCGCGTTCGGCGAGGACGACATGGTGCCGCTCGCCGAGCTGGAGGCCGCCGCCGACGAGGGGCGCGAGGAACTGGAACCGGAAGCGATCGAGGCCGGCGCGCGGCCGCGCGTCGTCGATTTCGCCGGGCTCGACGAGTACCTGCTGGAACCCGAAACCGCGCTCGCCGACCTCTACGAGGTGTCCCTCACCGACGAGCAGGCGGGCCGGGTGCTCGCCGGCAATCCGGTGCTGCTGCGCGGCCGCGACGCGCCCGCCTTCTGCGAGGAGGCCTATGCCACCGGCCACGGCCGCCTCCTGGCGCTCGGCTCCGTCGAGGAAGGCTCGTTCCGCCCGAAGCGCGTGTTCGGCGGCAAGGGATAAGCGTGCAGGCGGTCCGCGAGCCTCGGACACCCTCTTAACCAAATCGTGCGAGCGTCCCTGCCGCGGCAGAACCGAGAGGCCTGCCGCGCGTTGCAGTCGAGAATCAATCCGGGAAGACAGGACGATCGCATGGCGAAGAAAACCGAGAAGGTCCCCGCCGACACCAAGAAGGCGGCCGGCCGGACCGACGGCATCCACAAGCCGGTCCAGCCCTCCGAGAAGCTGGCCGCGATCGTCGGCAAGGAGCCGCTGGCCCGCGGCGAGGTGGTCAGCCGCATCTGGACCTACATCAAGGAGCATAAGCTGCAGGACCCGAAGGACGGCCGGCAGATCAACGCCGACGCGAAGCTGGAGCCGATCTTCGGCAAGAAGTCGGCCTCGATGTTCGAGATGAACAAACTGATCTCGCAGCATCTGAGCTGACGGATCGCCGCGCGCCGGCAGGCGCGAAGGCCCGGCCGACGATGTCGCCGGGCCGCACTGGCGTTTCCTTCGACGAGCGGTTATATGCGGCCTCGCCGGATCTCGCCTATCGCGAGATCCGGCGTTTTCGCGGCCCAGGCTGGACGACATCCCGGCTTCGGGCGACCGAACCCTCGATCCGAAGAAAGGGAGCACGATGTCGATCACGGCCGAGCGCAAGACCGCGCTCATCAAGGAATTCGCCACCAAGGACGGCGATTCCGGTTCGCCCGAAGTGCAGGTCGCGCTCCTGTCGGAGCGCATCAACAACCTGACCGAGCACTTCAAGGGCCACAAGAAGGACAACCACTCGCGCCGCGGGCTCCTGAAGATGGTGTCGACGCGCCGCCGGCTGCTCGACTATCTGAAGAGCCGCGACGAGGCCCGCTACGCCGATCTCATCGGCAAGCTCGGCCTGCGCCGCTGAACTGAACCACCGCGTCGGCGGCTCGGGTGTTCCGATCCGCCGATCGCATATGGAGCGGGGCCGCGCGGCCTCGCCCGCAATGCCCCGGCCCTTCCTCGCGCTCCGTCGCGATGCGGGCCGGCCGACATTCCGAACGGCGGAACGGTCATGGGGCAGGATTGCCGGAGGCTTCCCGGCGGAAGACCTTACGACCTCGCGGTCCAGGTCCGAATGCGAAAGGGCCGGAGCGGCCCCCCGAAGCCCCCCGCCGTCTTGCCCATGGCTTCCCGCAACGAGAAGCAACCGGCGCGAACGGGTCCGTGCAAGGACCGCGACGCCGCTATTCGAAGGCAGACATCAATGTTCAAGACCCATAAGGTCGAAATCGATTGGGGCGGCCGCCGCCTCACGCTGGAAACCGGCAAGATCGCCCGTCAGGCCGATGGCGCGGTGCTCGCCACCTACGGCGAGACCGCTGTGCTCGCGACCGTCGTTTCCGAGAAGAAGCCGAAGCCGGGCTTCGACTTCTTCCCGCTGACCGTCAACTACCAGGAAAAGGCCTTCGCGGCCGGCAAGATCCCCGGCGGCTACTTCAAGCGGGAAGGCCGTCCGTCCGAGAAGGAGACGCTGGTCTCCCGCCTCATCGACCGGCCGATCCGCCCGCTCTTCGCCGAAGGCTACAAGAACGACACGCAGGTGGTGGTCACCGTCCTCCAGCATGACCTCGAGAACGATCCGGACGTGCTCGCGATGGTCGCGGCTTCCGCCGCGCTGACCTTGTCGGGCGTGCCCTTCATGGGCCCGATCGGCGCGGCGCGCGTCGGGTATGTCGGCGGCGAGTACAAGCTGAACCCGCATGTCGACGAGATGCCGGAATCCAAGCTCGACCTCGTGGTCGCGGGCACCGGCGAAGCCGTGATGATGGTGGAGTCGGAAGCGCAGGAACTCGACGAGGCGACCATGCTCGGCGCCGTGACCTTCGGGCACAAGAGCTTCCAGCCGGTGATCGACGCGATCATCAAGCTCGCCGAGGTCGCCGCCAAGGAGCCGCGCGACTTCCAGCCGGCCGATCACTCGGCGCTGGAGAAGGAGATGCTCGGCCTCGTCGAGGGCGAGTTGCGCGAGGCCTACAAGAACACCGAGAAGCAGGCGCGCTACGCCGCCGTCGACGCGGTGAAGGCGAAGGTGACGGCCCACTTCCTGCCCGAGGGTGCGGAAGCCACGACCTATACGAAGGAACAGGTCGGCGCGGTCTTCAAGGAGCTGCAGGCGAAGGTCGTTCGCTGGAACATCCTCGATACCAAGAGCCGCATCGACGGCCGCGACCTTTCCACCGTCCGCCAGATCGTCTCGGAAGCCGGCGTCCTGCCGCGCGCCCACGGCTCGGCGCTGTTCACGCGCGGCGAGACGCAGGCGCTGGTGGTGGCGACGCTCGGCACCGGCGAGGACGAGCAGTTCGTCGATTCGCTGACCGGCACCTACAAGGAGCGCTTCCTCCTTCACTACAACTTCCCGCCCTACTCGGTCGGCGAGACCGGCCGCATGGGCTCGCCCGGCCGCCGCGAGATCGGCCACGGCAAGCTCGCCTGGCGCGCCATCCGGCCGATGCTGCCGGCGAAGGAAGCCTTCCCCTACACGATCCGCGCCGTCTCCGAGGTCACGGAGTCGAACGGCTCGTCTTCCATGGCGACCGTCTGCGGCACCTCGCTGGCGCTGATGGATGCCGGCGTGCCGCTGGCGCGGCCGGTCGCGGGCATCGCCATGGGCCTGATCAAGGAGGAGGAGCGCTTCGCGGTGCTCTCCGACATCCTCGGCGACGAGGACCATCTCGGCGACATGGACTTCAAGGTGGCCGGCACCGAGAGCGGCATCACCTCGCTGCAGATGGACATCAAGATCCAGGGCATCACCGAGGAGATCATGCGGATCGCCCTCGACCAGGCCAAGGGCGGGCGCATCCACATCCTCGGCGAGATGGCGAAGGCGCTCAGCGAGTCGCGCGGCCAGCTCGGCGAGTTCGCCCCGCGCATCGAGGTGATGCAGATTCCGACCGAGAAGATCCGCGACGTGATCGGCTCGGGCGGCAAGGTGATCCGCGAGATCGTCGAGAAGACCGGTGCCAAGATCAACATCGAGGACGACGGCACGATCAAGATCGCCTCGGCATCCGGCAAGGAGATCGAGGCGGCGAAGAAGTGGATCCACTCGATCGTCGCCGAGCCGGAAGTCGGCGCGGTCTACGAGGGCACGGTGGTGAAGACTGTCGAGTTCGGTGCCTTCGTCAACTTCTTCGGCTCGCGCGACGGCCTCGTTCACATCTCGCAGCTCGGCGCGGGCCGCGTCGCCAAGACGACGGACGTCGTCAAGGAAGGCGACAAGGTCTGGGTCAAGCTGATGGGCTTCGACGAGCGCGGCAAGGTGCGCCTGTCGATGCGCGTCGTCGACCAGGCGACCGGCGAGGAGATCAAGGAGCCGAAACGCTCGGAAGACGACGCCGCCTGATCCGGCCGCTCACGTGAAACAAGCGAGGCCCGGCGGGAAACCGCCGGGCCTTTTCGTCTGAGCCGGTCGAAGTGCCTTGCCCGCGCGGGTCCGCTTCGCAAGGATAGGCGGGAAACGGAAAGCGGACGGGAAAGTGCGGCGAATCGAGCTCGACTTCGAGGCGGCGATCGACGTGGCCGACGCCCTGTCGGACCGGCCGGGTTTCGCCTTCCTCGACAGCGCCGCGCCGTCCGGCGAGGTCGGGCGCTGGTCCTTCGTCGGGATCGAGCCCTTCGGCACCTTCCGCGTCGCGGACGGCGTCGCCCGCTGGAACGGCGAGGCGCTCGCCGGGCCGCCGCTGGATGCGTTGCGACAGGTCATCGCGAGATACCGTCTCGATGAAGGAGAAGTGGACGGCGCCTCCCCGTTTCGCGGCGGCGGCATCGGCTTCGTGTCCTACGATTTCGGCGCGCGGCTGGACGAGCGCCCGCCGGCGCCCGGTCCACGGCCGGCGGGCGAGGAACTGCTGTTCCGATTCTACGACCTCGTGCTCGCCTTCGATCACCGAAACGGACGGTGCCTGCTCTACTCGTCCGGCTTGCCGGAAACGGACAGGGAGCGGCGTGCGGCCCGTGCGGCGGCGCGGGCGGAAGGGCTGCTGGCGCTCCTGCGCAAAACGCGCGACTCCGTTGCCGCCGTGCAGCCGGTCGGCCCTTGGCGCTCCAACTTCACCGCCGAGACCTACGCCGCGGCGGTGGAACGCGTGCGGGCCTATATCGCGGCCGGCGACATCTATCAGGCGAACATCGCGCAGCGCTTCGAGGCGTCGCTGCCGTCCGGCTTCGACGCCTGGGCATTCTACCGGCGGCTGCGGCACGCGAACCCCGCGCCGTTCGGAGCCTTCCTGGCGCTGGACGGCGGTCGCGCTATCGCCTCGTCCTCGCCGGAACGGTTCCTCCGATGCGGCGCCGACGGCGCGGTAGAAGCCCGGCCGATCAAGGGCACCGCGCGCCGCGCCGCCGATTCGGCGGAGGATCTGGCGGCAGCGCGCACGCTGGCGGCGTCCGAGAAGGACCGCGCCGAAAACGTCATGATCGTCGATCTCCTGCGCAACGATCTGTCGCGGGTGTGCCGGCCGGGCACGGTCGCCGTGCCGGTGCTCTGCGGGCTGGAAAGCTACGCCTCGGTGCATCACCTGACCTCGGTCGTGACCGGCCGGCTGCGCGAGGGTTTCGACGGGCTCGACCTCGTCGCGGCCGCCTTTCCCTGCGGCTCGATCACCGGCGCGCCGAAACTGCGCGCGATGGAGATCATCGCCGAGATCGAGGGCGCCGGGCGCGGCATCTATTGCGGCGCGATCGGCTGGCTCGGTTTCGACGGCGCGATGGACCTCAACGTCGCGATCCGCACCGTCGCGCTGGAGCCCAGCCGCGCCCGCTTCGGGGCCGGCGGCGGCGTGACGCTGCTCTCCGACCCCGCGGCGGAGTATCGCGAGACGCTGGCGAAGGCGGAGCGCATCTTCGCGGCCTTCGAACCCGAGGAGCCGCCATGCTCCTCGTGATCGACAACTACGATTCCTTCGTCTTCAACATCGTCCGCTACTGCGAGGAACTTGGCCGCGAGACGCGCGTCGTCCGCAACGACCGGATCGACCTCGCGGAGATCGAGGCACTGCGCCCCGCGGCGATCCTGATCTCGCCGGGCCCCTGCTCGCCGCGGGAGGCGGGCGTCTCGCTCGACCTCGTCCGTGCGCTGTCCGGCCGCGTGCCGATCCTCGGCGTCTGCCTCGGCCACCAGTGCATCGGCTCCTGCTTCGGTGGCCGGGTCGAGCCGGCGCGGGTGCCGATGCACGGCCGGGCCTCGGCGATCTCCCACGACGGCGACGGCCTGTTCGCGGGACTGCCGGACCCCTTGCGCGTCGGCCGCTACCATTCGCTGATCGTCGTGGAGGAACCGGCGATGGACGAGCATCTGCGTGTCACCGCGCGTTCCCCGGAAGGCGAGGTTATGGCGCTGGCGCATCGGCGGCATCCGACGCTCGGCGTGCAGTTCCACCCCGAATCCGTCCTGTCGGAACACGGCCACGCGCTCCTCGCGAATTTCCTCGGCTCGGCGGATAGATGGTGGCGCGATGGCGGTCTGGCTTGACGGCACGCGGCACGACGCGCCGACCATCCCGCTCGATCCGGCCGACCGGGGCCTCCTCCTCGGCGACGGCGTCTTCGACACCGCGCTCGTGCTGGGCGGCCGGGTCGCCTGCCGCGACGCGCATCTGGAGCGGCTGGCGCGGGCCTGCGAAACGCTCGGCTTCGCGCCGGACATGGAGCTTGCCGGCCGGATGATCGACGCGGCGGCGGCCGATGCCGGCACCGGCTCGGTGCGCCTCACCGCGACGCGCGGGGCCGGACCCCGCGGCCTCGCGCCGCCGGCAGCGACGCGCCCGACGCTTATCGTCTCGAACGCCGCCGGACCGCCGGCCGCCGCCTTCGCGCCCTTGCGCCTCGGCTGGAGCGCCATCCGCCGCAACGAGACGTCGCCGACATCTCGGCTGAAGACGCTGAACTATCTCGACGGCGTTCTCGCTTTTCAGGCCGCCAAGCGGGAAGGCTTCGACGAGGCGCTGTTCCTGAACACGGCTGGGCGCGTCGCCTCTGCGGCGACCGGCAACGTCTTCGCGCTGCGGGACGGCGAACTCGCGACCCCGCCGCTCGCGGACGGGGTCCTGCCCGGCATCGTGCGCGCCGAGCTGCTCGACCTTGCGAGGCGGGCGGGTCTCCAAGCCCGGGAGGCGAGCCTCGTGCCGGGCGACCTCCTCGCGGCCGACGCCGTTTTCGTCACGAGCAGCTTGCGGCTTCTCGCGCCCGCCACGGCGATCGGCGGCGAGGCCTTGGCCGTGCGAGGCGGATCGACCCTCCGCAGGCTGGCGGCGCTGCTTCGCGAGGCGATCGCGGCGGAGTGCGGTGCCGAGGCCGGGTGCACGCTCGGCGCGGACGCCTGGACCTTCTGAGCCGAACGCCGGCGGAGAGCGGACGGTCGTCGCAACGCGTTGTTAACCGCGTTGGGCGATAGTCCGGATGCCGAAGGGCAGGGCGGGGACGGGCAACCGCTTCGCCGCCCGGAAGCGGTTCGTTCCGTTCCAATTCCGCGCCGCGTTTCGCTTCGATGGGGCGATCGGCGGCGTTCGCCCGGAGTTCCCGCCCCGCCATGCCCGCCCGCTCGAACGCCTCCCGCAGCCTCCTGGCGCTGCTCCTGATCGCCGCGACGATGGGTTCGCTGCCGCAGCGGGCGGCGATGGCCGCGCCGACCGACGACGATCCGGCGAGCATGGCCGCTGCGCCCGAGGAGGAGGTGCCGGGCGAAACCGGGGCTGAGGAAGGGTCCGCCTCGAAGCTGCCGCTGCCGCGTTTCGTCTCGCTGAAGTCGGCGCGGGTGAACCTGCGCGTCGGCCCGGGCAAGGACTACGCCGTCTCCTGGCTCTACACCAAGCCGGGCCTGCCGGTGGAGATCGTGCAGGAATACGAACTCTGGCGCCGCATCCGCGACTCGGAGGGCACCGAGGGCTGGGTCTACCACTCGCTGCTGTCGGGCGTTCGCACCGGCATCGCCGCGCCGTGGCTGAAGGGCAAGACCACGACGATCGACCTCCACCGCAACACCAGCGAGGACGCGACGGTCGTCGCCAAGATGGAGCCCGGCGTCGTGTCGAAGGTGAAGGAATGCGCCTTCGCCTGGTGCGAGGTCGAGGTCTCGGGCCGCAAGGGCTACGTGCGCCAGAACGACATCTGGGGCGTCTATCCGGACGAGAAATTCTAGAAGAGACCGCGATCGGCCGGCGGCGCCTCGCGCCGCCTCCGGTCAGTTGGCCGGCTTGGCCGCCGCGCCGGGCTTGCGGCGCAGCCGCACCACGATGTCGACGTTGACGATCTCCATGCCCTCCGGCACGTCGGGCAACTGGTCGAGCCGCACCCCGCCGTTCGGGATGTCCACCATCTCGTTGCTGTCTTCCAAGAAGAAGTGGTGGTGGTCCGAGACGTTGGTGTCGAAATAGGTGCGCTGGCCTTCGCCGGTCAGCGGCCGGACGATACCGGAATCGGTGAACTGGTGCAGCGTGTTGTAGACGGTCGCGAGCGATACCGACTCGCCGGCCCGATGCGCTTCCTCGTAGAGTTCCTCGGCCGACAGGTGCCGGTCGCCCTTCGAGAAGATCAGGTTGCACAGCGCGACGCGTTGGCGCGTCGGCCTGAGGCCCGCCGCCCGAAGGCGCTCGAACACGCAGAACGACTGCTTGCCTCGCCGGGTATCCATCGCCACCGTCATCGCACCACTCGAAACGTCGACTTCCCTTGTAGTGTAAAGTGCGTTCCTGTCGCAAGAGATGGGGTGGCCGCGAGCCGAACCCAAGTCCCGCGATCCGTCAGCTGCAGGCGGCGAGAAGGCTCTTGAGCGCCCGGCCGGAGCCCGCGAGCGGCAGCGCGAAGCGCCCGGCCGGCATCGAGACCTCGGCCGCCTTGCCCTTGGCGAGCGCCTCGGCGAGTTGCCGGAACTCCGTCGGCGGCAGGCGGCGGTCGAGGGCGGGCTCGCCGTCGTCGCTCGCCCGCGCGACCTGAAGGAAGGCGGTGCCGTCCACCGTCACCACCGCGGTCTGGTCGACGCCGCGCTGGAGGCGGGTTCCGCCGGTCCCGATCAGGAGGCGCGCGCCGCCGCCGGCCGTGCAGGCGAACCACAGGCCGCGATAGGTGCCGTTCGACGCGAAGCCGGCGCTGCCGCCGTCCGCGGCGCGGAAGGTCCAGCCGTCCGCCGCCCCGGCGGGCAGGGCTGCGAGAAGCAAGGCGGCCGCCGCCGGAAATCGTCGCATCGTCGGCATCCCGTTCGCATCGCGGCGACGGCTTACGCATTCCCGGCACGCAGGCGCAAGCGCGGCGGGAGAGGCGTTGACGGAATGCGACCGTCTTTCACCTTTCGCGAGACCCGTGCTACAGGGCGCGGCGAACCGGCGCTCGTTCCGCGCCCGGACCGGAAAACAGCGGTGCTCCAGAAGACCAGCTTCACCTACGACGATCTCATCGAATGCGGGCACGGCCGGCTGTTCGGGCCGGGCAACGCGCAACTGCCGCTGCCGCCGATGCTGATGTTCGACCGGATCACCGAGGTCACCACCGACGGCGGCCAGTTCGGCAAGGGCTCGATCCGGGCCGAGTTCGACGTGAAGCCGGACCTCTGGTTCTTCGGCTGCCATTTCGAGGGCGATCCCGTCATGCCCGGCTGCCTCGGGCTCGACGCGCTCTGGCAGATGACGGGCTTCTATCTCGGCTGGCTGGGCGAGCCCGGACGCGGCCGCGCGCTCGGCGTCGGCGAGGTGAAGTTCACGGGGCAGGTGACGCCGAACGTGAAGCTCGTGGAGTACGGCGTCGAGTTCAGGCGCGTGATGCGCTCGAAACTGAAGCTCGGCATCGCCGAGGGCTGGATGAAGGCCGACGGCGAGATCATCTACAAGGCGAGCGACCTGCGCGTCGGGCTGTTCGTCGATCAGGACGAGCCGGCCGGCGGCTGAACGGGCCACAGGCCGGGGCGTTCCCGCGCGCAGCGTCGCGGTCGGCTCCACGGGAGATAGGGAACTGATGAAGCGTGTCGTCGTCACCGGAATGGGCATCGTGTCGTCGATCGGCAACGACGTCGGCGAGGTGCTCCAGTCGCTCCGCGAGGCGAAGTCCGGCATTTCGTTCGCCGAGGACTACGCCGCCCACGGCTTCCGCTGCCGCGTCGAAGGCGCGCCGAAGCTCGATCCCTTCGCCGTCCTCGACCGGCGCACCGCGCGCTTCATGGCGAAGGGCACGGCCTGGAACTTCATCGCGATGGAGCAGGCGATCAAGGATGCCGGCCTCGAAGAGGGCGACGTCGTGAACCCGCGCACCGGCATCATCATGGGCTCCGGCGGCCCCTCGACGCGGATCATCTTCGAGGCGGCGCAGACCACGGTGGAGAAGGGCGGGCCGAAGCGCATCGGCCCGACCGCGGTGCCCAAAGCGATGAGCTCCACCGCTTCCGCCGTGCTCGCGACGCAGTACCGGATCAAGGGCGTCAACTACTCGATCTCGTCCGCCTGCGCGACATCGAACCATTGCATCGGCAACGCCTACGAGACAATCCAGCTCGGCAAGCAGGACGTGATCTTCGCCGGCGGCTCGGAAGACCTCGACTGGACCATGTCGAACCTCTTTGACGCGATGGGCGCGATGTCCTCCGACTTCAACGACCGCCCGGCGGTGGCGAGCCGGGCCTACGACAAGGACCGCGACGGCTTCGTGATCGCGGGTGGCGCTGGCGTTCTCGTCCTGGAGGAGTTGGAGCACGCGAAGGCGCGGGGCGCGACGATCCACGGCGAGGTGGTCGGCTACGGCGCGACCTCCGACGGCTACGACATGGTCGCGCCGTCCGGCGAGGGTGCGGTGCGCTGCATGCGCATGGCGCTGGAAGGCGTCGATACGCCGATCGACTACATCAACCCGCACGCCACCTCGACGCCGGTCGGCGACAAGATGGAGATCCAGGCGATCCGCGAGGTGTTCGGCGACCGGATCCCGCCGATCTCGGCGACGAAGTCGCTGACGGGCCATTCGCTCGGCGCGACCGGCGTGCAGGAATCGATCTACTCGCTCCTGATGATGAAGCACGGCTTCATCGCGAAGAGTGCCCATATCGACGAGATCGATCCGGAATTCGCCGACCTGCCGATCGCGCGTGAGCGCATCGACGGTGCGAAGCTCGACACGGTGCTGTCGAACTCCTTCGGCTTCGGGGGCACCAACGCCACGCTGGTGTTCCGGCGCTTCGACGCCTGATCACCCAACAAGAAGAAACAAAAGGAAGCGGGATGGGCGATTTGATGAAGGGCAAACGCGGCCTCGTGATGGGGGTCGCGAACCACAACTCGATCGCCTGGGGCGCGGCGAAGGCTTTGCACGCGCACGGGGCCGAGGTTGCGCTCAGCTACCAGGGCGAGGCCTTCGGCAAGCGCGTCCGGCCGCTGGCGCGCGAGATCGACGCGACGCTTCTGCTCGACTGCGACGTCGAGGATGCCGCCTCCGTCGCCGCCATGTTCGACAGGATCGAGCAGGAATGGGGTCGCCTCGACTTCCTCGTCCACGCGCTCGCCTTTTCCGACAAGAACGAGCTGAAGGGCCTCTACGCCGACACCTCGCGCGAGAACTTCCAGCGCACCATGCTGATCTCCTGCTTCTCGTTCACCGAGATTACGCGGCGGGCGACGGAACTGATGGGCTCGGGCGGCTCGGTGCTGACGCTGACCTACGGCGGCTCGACGCGCGTCATGCCGAACTACAACGTCATGGGCGTCGCGAAGGCGGCGCTGGAGGCCTCGGTGCGCTATCTCGCGGCCGACTACGGGCCGCGCAACATCCGCGTCAACGCGGTTTCCGCCGGACCGGTGCGCACCCTCGCCGGGGCCGGCGTTTCCGACGCGCGGCTGATGCTGAACTACCAGCGCAAGCACGCGCCGCTCCGCCGCAACGTGACGACGGACGAGATCGGCGGCGCGGTGCTCTACCTCCTGTCGGACCTCGCCAACGGCGTCACCGGCGAGATCCACTACGTCGATTCCGGCTACAACGTCATGTCGATGCCGGCGCTGGACGAGTTGAAGGTGCAGGAGCAGAAGGGCGAGATCCCCGCCGTGCCGGACGCCGTGCCGGAGGCGGTCAAGTAGCGACGCCGCGTCGCCGCCGCGCCATGCGCGCGGCGCCGGCCAAGCTGCTTCCCGTTCCCCAGCCGGCGACGAAGCCGAGACCGGTCAGCGCCAGCCCGTCCGGCGTGACGGGGAGGGCGGGGCGGAAGTCGTCCATCGCCCGCGCCGCGATGCCGCCATCCATGTCGCCGAGCGCGACGAAGGGTCGGAGCAGCGGGGCGGCGGCCGAGAGGTCACGGTAGCGCCGTTCCACCTCGGCATAGCGTGCCGCTGTCGCTTCCGCGTCGCGTCCCTGCCGGGCCGCCAGCGCGTCCGACTGGCTTTTCAGCCGGGCGACCGCCGCCTCGCGGCTGAGGCCGGATGCGGCCGCGCCCTCGTCGAAGCGGCCGACGACGGCGCGGAGTTCGTCCGCCGCCCCGCCGAGGCGCTGGAGATATTGCTGCGTCCATTCGGCGGACTGGCCGAACAGGAAGGCGCCGAGCGCCGCGAAGAGGATACGCGACAGGAGCCGCATCGGCGGCCCTAGCCGGCGAAGCGGGCGCGGATCGCGTCCGCCACGCGGGTGGTGGCTTCGAGGCTCGGCAGGTGGCCGCAATCCGGCAGGACGATGAGTTCCGCGTCCGGCAGGGCGGCCGCTATTTCGCGGGCGGCCGCGACGGGCGAGAAGGCGTCGTGCTCGCCCCAGACGAGGAGGGTGCGGCAGGACAAGGAACCGAGATCGGCGCGCCGGTCCGGACGGCTGAGCAGAGCCTCGTTCTGCGCGAGGAGCGTCGCGTCGGGACAGCGGGCGGCCATGCGGCGGAAGCCGTCCGCCGCGGTCCGGCCGCGCCCGTCCGGCTCGAAGACGATCGCCCGCGCCATCTCCTCCAGCATCTCGGCCCGACGGCCGCTTTCGATCGCGGCGCGGCGCTTTTCAAGCGGAGCCGGATCGGCGACGCCCGCCGCGCCGGCTCCCATGATCACGAGGCCCGCGACGCGATCCGGGGCCGCGAAGGCGGTCTCGCGCGCGACGTGGCCGCCGAAGGAGGTGCCGCAGACGACGAACCGCTCCGAGCCGGCCGCCGCCAGCACCGCGCCGACGCATTCCCGCAGCGTCGGCTGCGCGGGAACGACGGTGATGCAGTCGAAATCCGCGCCGAGACGCTCGATCAGCGGCGCGTAGAGGTCCGCGTCGCAGGCGAGCGCCGGGACGAAGACCAGACGCATCGGCTAGAGCCGCTCGACTTGCGTCGCGTGGATGATCTCGACCACCGCCGACTCGACGAAGGGCTTGCCCGCCTCGCGCCAAGCCTTGATGTGATCGGTGTTGAAATGCGCTTCCAGCGCCTCGCGGCTTTCCCATTCCTCGACGAAGACGAGTTGCGTCGGATCGAGCACGTTCGAGGTGAGGTCGTAGCGCCGACAGCCGGCCTCCTTGCGTGTCGCCTCAATGCAGGGATGCGCGGCCGCGGCCACGTCGTCCCGGGTGCCGGCCTTTATCTTCAGCGTCGCGATCACGGTGATCATTCCGGTGCGTCCTTCCGTTTGCGCCGATAGGTGATCGTCTGGACGCGCATGTCCAGCGCGTCGATCATCAGAAGCCGGCCGACCAGCGGCTCGCCGATGCCGCAGACGAGCTTGATCGCCTCCGTCGCCGCGAGCGTGCCGAGGATGCCGGTGACGACGCCGAGGATGCCGGCCTCGGCGCAGGTCGGCACCAGACCCTCCGGGGGCGGCTCCGGGAACAGGTCGCGATAGGACGGGTGGCTGTCGCGATAGGGCATCAGCACCGTAAGCGAGCCCGAGAAGCGGTTGACGGCGGACGAGACCAGCGGCTTCGCCGCCGCCGCGCAGGCATCGGCCAGGAGGAAACGGGTGGCGAAGTTGTCGGAGCCGTCGAGCACGAGGTCGTAAGAGGCGACGGTCGCGGCGACGTTGCGGTCGTCCAGCCGCACGGCGTGCGGCACGACGGCGACGTGCGGGTTGAGGCGCGCGACGGCGCTCGCCGCACTTTCCACCTTCGGGCGCCCGACGTCGGCGGTGCCGTGCAGGACCTGCCGCTGCAGGTTCGACAGCGACACCGCGTCGTCGTCGGCGATGCCGATCGTGCCGATGCCGGCGGCAGCGAGATAGAGCACGACCGGCGAGCCGATGCCGCCCGCCCCGACCACCAGCACCTTCGCGCGCTTCAGCGCCTGCTGGCCGGCGCCGCCGACTTCGGGAAGCACGATGTGGCGCGCGTAGCGGGCGAGTTCGTCGGGGGAAAGCGTCACGCGGCGACCGTCCCGTTCGACACGGTGAGATGCTGGGCTCGCGGCCCGAGCGCTGCGAACAGCGAGGCGTCGGTGCCGGTCATGAAGGACTGGACGCCGAGGCCCTCGACGATGTCGAAGAGGCTGGCGCGCCGGCCGGGATCGAGATGGGCGGCGATCTCGTCGAGAAGCAGGATCGGCGCGATGCCGGACACGGCTCTGGTGAGGCGCGCATGGGCGAGCACGAGGCCGATCAGTAGCGCCTTCTGCTCGCCGGTGGAGGAGAGGGCGGCCGGCATCGCCTTCGCCCGGTGGAAGACCGCGAGGTCGGCCCGGTGCGGCCCTTCCAGCGTGCGGCCGGCCCGGGCGTCGAGCCCGCGCGCCTCGGCGAGGCGGCGGGCGGCCTCGGTTTCGAGGTCGCTCGCGGCCATGCCCTCGAAGGGGAAAGGATAGCCGCCGTCGAGCGTCAGGTCCGCCTTCGGGAAGGGCGCGTCGTCCGGCGCCTCGCCGATCATGGCGCGAAGCAGGCCGACGAGCTCGGCCCGGGCGAGCGCGATCGCGACGCCGAGCTCGGCCATCTGCTCCTCGATGCCGGCGAGCCAGACCGGGTCGGCCCTCGGCTCCCCAAGCAGGCGGTTGCGCTGGCGCATGGCGCGCTCGTAATCGGCGGCGCGCCGCCCGTGCGCCGGGTCGATCGACAGGACCATCCGGTCGAGGAAGCGGCGACGGTCGTTCGCGGGACCGGTGAACAACCCGTCCATCGCCGGCGTCAGCCACAGGACGCGCAGGTGATCCAGCAGTTCGTCGGCCGAGCGGGCGACGGTTTCGTCGATCCTGACCGCGCGGGCCGCGCCTTCACCGTCCTCGCCGGGTTTCACGAAGGTGGCGAGCCGCGTTTGCCCGAGCGCGCCTTCCGCCTCGGCGCGCACCGAGAAGCCGCCCGAACCGCCGCTCCGCGCGGTCTCGCCGTAGCTCGCCCGCCGGAGCCCGCGGCCCGGGGTGAGCAGCGATACGGCCTCCATCAGATTGGTCTTGCCGGCGCCGTTGTCGCCGGTCAGTACGACGAAGCGCGAGCGGAGCCGGATGGAAAGCGCGGCGTAGTTGCGGAAATCGGTGAGCGCGAGGCTCGTCAGGCCGACGAAGGGCGCGTCGCCGACAGAGGCTGCGATGTCGGCTGGCTGCGAAGCGGCGATCGTCTCACACCCGCATCGGCATGAGGACGTAAAGCGTGCCCTCGTCGCCCTGGTCGCGGATCAGCGTCGGCGAGCCCGGATCGGCCAGCATGAACACCGTCTCCTCGCCGGCGAGCTGGCCGGCGATGTCGAGGAGGTAGCGGGCGTTGAAGCCGATCTCGAGATCGTCCGCCTCGTAGCCGACCGGCAGCTCCTCGGTGGCGGTGCCAGAATCCGGCGAGTTGACGGTGAGCGTGAGTTGGCCGCCGCTGAGCGCCAGCTTCACCGCACGGCCGCGCTCGGAGGAGATGGTCGAGACGCGGTCGACGGCGGCCGAGAAGCTTTCGCGGTCGAGCGTCAGCGCCTTCTCGTTGTTCTGCGGGATGACGCGCTGGTAGTCCGGGAAGGTGCCGTCGATCAGCTTCGAGGTCAGCACCACCGGGCCGATGGTGAAGCGGATCTTGGCGTCCGACAGTTCGACCGAGACGTCCTCGTCGTGCTCGCCGAGAAGCTTCTGGAGTTCGCCGACGGTCTTCCGCGGCACGATGATGCCGGGCATGCCCTTCGAGCCGTCCGGCGCGTCGATCTCGGCCCGCGCCAGACGGTGGCCGTCCGTCGCGACGGCGCGAAGCCGCGTTTCACCGCCGTTCTCGATCGCGTGGAGGTAGATGCCGTTCAGGTAGTAGCGCGTCTCCTCGGTGGAGATCGCGAACTGCGTCCGCTCGATCAGGCGGAGGAGGTCGGCGGCCGGCATCCGGAACGAATGCGTGAAGGTGCCCGCCGTGATGTCGGGGAAGTCGGCCTCGGCGAGGCACTGGAGGCGGAAGTTCACCCGGCCGGCCGAGACGGTCATCTGCCCGCCGTCGCCGTTCGTCGCGAGACGCACTTCCGACCCTTCCGGCAGCTTCCTGACGATGTCGTAGAGGAGGTGCGCCGGGACCGTCGTGCCGCCGGTCTGCTCGGCCTCCGCCGGCACGGTCTCGGTGATCTCGATGTCGAGGTCGGTCGCCTTCAGCCGGAGACCCGCCTCGTCGGTCTTCAGGAGGACGTTCGACAGGATCGGGATCGTGTTCCGCCGCTCCACGACCCGGTGGACGTGGGCGAGGGTCTTCAGGAGGTTCGATCGCTCGATCAGGATACGCATGGAACTTCAACCGGGAAAAGCGCCCGGGACGGGAGGCGCCCGGCAGGGTCTTGCGTTGTAGCGGGAACGGGGCGGCTTGAAAAGAACGGGGGCGGCCCGATAGCCGCCCCGCACCCGCTATTCCTCGATCATCCGGCGGATCAGGTCGAGCTCCTCGCCGAGTTTCGGATCGCCCGCCCGCTCGGCCTCGATCTTCCTCACCGCGTGGAGGACCGTCGTGTGGTCGCGCCCGCCGAAGCGCCGGCCGATCTCGGGCAGCGAGCGCGGCGTCATGGTCTTCGCCAGGTACATCGCGATCTGGCGGGGACGCACCACGGTGCGGGTGCGCCGCGCCGACAGGATGTCGGTCTTCGAGACGTTGTAGTGCCGCGAGACGAAGCGCAGGATGTCCTCGACGCGCACCCGCTTCTCGCCGCCCGTGCGGGTGATCGAGTTGAGGAGGTCGTCGAGATGCTCGGGGCTGAGCGGCTGGCCGACCGAATGGCGGAAGGCGATCTGGTTGAACGCCCCCTCGACGTCGCGGCCCGAGCCGACGACGCGCCGCGCGATCGTCTCCACCGTGCCGCTCTCGATGCGGAACGAGGGGTCCTCGGCGTGCATCTGCTGGATGCGCGCTTCGAGGATACCCTTGCGCATGTCGAAGTCGGGCGCGGCCATCTCGATGCCGACGCCGCCGGCGAGGCGGGAGCGCACGCGCGGGTCGAGCGATTCCAGTTCGTGCGCCGGCCGGTCCGCCGCCGCCACCACCAGCCGCGCCGAGTCGATCAGGGCGTTGAGGAGGTGGCAGAACTCCTGCTGGATCGATTTCCCCTGCAGGAACTGCATGTCGTCGATGACGAGGATGTCGATGCCGCGCAGGTTCTCCTTAAAGGACAGCGCCTGGTTGTCGCGGATGGCGGTGGCGAAGCGCCACATGAAGTATTCGGCGGTGAGGTAGACGACGCGGGGCCGGTCCTCGCGGGCGACGCAGGCATTGGCGATCGCCTGGAGGAGATGCGTCTTGCCGAGCCCGACGCTGGCATGGATGAAGAGCGGGTTGAAGCGCACCGACTGCGGGCCGTTCTCGGCGACCGCCTTCGCCGCCGCCAGCGCCACGCGGTTCGCCGCGCCTTCCACGAAGTTCGAGAAGAGGTAGCGCCCGTCGAGCGGCGAGCCGAACTCGGCCGCGCCGCCGGACGGACGTGCGGCATCGCGCTCCGCCTGTCGCGGGCTGCCTTCCGCCGCCTTCGTCGACATCGGGGCGGCCTGCGCGGCACCGGCCGGGTCGTCGGCGACGGGCGAGGGGAGGGACGCGCCGCGCACGGCGCTGCGCACCGCGACGTCGACCCGGAGCGTGCCCGGCACTTCCTCCGCGAAGATCGCCGCGAGGGCGTCGGCATAGTGCGAGCGGATCCAGGTCTTCAGGAAGGCCGTCGGCACCGACACGCGCACCGTGCCGCGCCCGATCTCGTCGATCTGCATCCGCCCGAACCAGCTCGCGAAAGCGTCCTGGCCGAGCTGGGCCTTCAGCCGCGCATTCACCCGGTCGTGGATTTCGGCCGTGGTCTTCTTCGCACCTGCGGGCACCGGCTGCTGCTGCATATCGTCGTTCATTCCTGAATGCATGAGGAGACCGCTTCCGGCGGGAAGCGGTCGAAAAGGCGAGCGGGCGGGGGCTAGCGCTGTTGCCACGGCAACCCCTCCGCCTTCCAGCCGGCCGCGCGGCCGCGATGGCCGCTCTCGTCCACCGGTCCCTCGAAGCCGTCGATCACGTTGAAGCAGTGGGCGAAGCCGGCCGCCGTCATCGCCGCCGCCGTCGCCATCGAGCGCGCCCCGGAACGGCAAAGGAAGTAGAGGCGCGTGTCGTGCGTGCCGCCGCTGCCGAGGATATGCCGGCCGAGCTTGTCGGCGAAGGCCGGATCGGCCTGCATCGAGGGGAAGCTCTGCCATTCGGCGAAGACCGGCTGGCGGGCGTCGGCCGGCGCAACGGGCACGCCGACATAGGTCCATTCCGCCGCCGTCCGCACGTCGATCAGGAAAGCCTCCGGGTCGTCGGACAAGGCCGACCAGCATTCGTCGACGGTGACGTCGCCCTCGTAGTTGCCGCTCATGACGTTGTGTTCCCCGACTGCACAAGGGCAGGATGCGCGGTGCGGAGACGATCCGGGCTTGCGGCGCCGATGCCGAGGCCCGGGCGACCGGAATACCGGTCCCGCGCTCGTTCGGGCTGCCTCCCCACGCTCGCCGCACGGATCCGTCAAGCCGGACCACCGTGCGCTCCGCTCCCGCAATTCAACCCTTGTGTATTTTCTCTTGGGGAAAAGCTAAGCCGAGGCTCTCGGCCTCCGCAACCACCGAAAAACCGGAATCGCCTTGCGTGCATCCGATGCCGCCCGGACTCGCAGGAGGCGAGCGGCAGGCCGGAAAAGCCAACGATATGATTCAGTTATCCGAATCCGCGGAGTCTGCCGTTGTTGGAATTGCGGCGAAATTATTTTCGCACGCGATTTGCCGCACCTACTTGACTCAAGGGGTTGCGGGAAATTCGTTAGCCGGCATCCGGCTGCCGCGGAGAGACCATCGCTAACTGCTTGAAAAGAGCGATGAATTTTTGACGGTTCGATCCCGGCGGGTTTTCCAACCCACTTGACTCCGCCGTCATAAAGCGATTCCGCACCGGCTCCGGCGGAATCGAAAAGGGCCCGGCGATGCCGAGCCCTTCATGCAATCGTCGTCGAACCGTGCGAGGTTGCGCGACTCAGGCGGTCGCCGCACCGACCGCTTTCACGCGGCCCGACAGGCGCGAGATTTTCCGCGACGCGGTGTTCTTGTGGAAGACGCCCTTCGACACGGCGCGCATCAGTTCCGGCTCGGCGGCGCGGAAGGCGGTCTGCGCCGCTTCCTTGTCGCCGGAGGCGATCGCCTCCTCCACCTTGCGCAGGAAGGTGCGCACGCGCGAGCGGCGGTTCTTGTTGACTTCGGTGCGGCGCTCGATCTTGCGCGCGGCCTTCTTGGCCGAGGGCGTATTGGCCATTCCAGTCTCTCTCAAATACAAGGCGCGGCGCTTGACGCCGACAGCGAAGAACGTCGCAACAGCAAGGGCGGCGCCGCGGGGCACCGCCGAACTTCGCGGCCTTATAGGCAGGGGCGCGCCGTTCCGTCAACCGCGGTGCGGCGATTTCAATGCTGGCAGACCGGGCAGAAGAAGGTGGAGCGGCCCGACTGGACGATCCGCCCGACCGTGCCCCCGCAGGCCTGCCGCCGGCAGGGCTCGCCCTCGCGGTCGTAGACGGCGAAGCGGTCCTGGAAGCTGCCGCGCGAGCCGTCCGCCTGCCGGTAGTCGCGGAGCGACGAGCCGCCGGCGAGGATCGCGTCATCGAGCATTTCGCGGATGTGGCGGACGAGCCGTTCCAGTTCCACCGTCGGCTCGCCGTTTTCGCCGACCACCGTTCCCGCCGCGCGGCCGGGATGCAATTCGGCCCGCCACAGCGATTCGCAGACGTAGATGTTGCCGAGGCCGGCGACGACGCGCTGATCGAGGAGCACGGATTTCAGCGGCGCGAGACGCCTGGCGAAGAAGGGGGCGAGTGAGTCGGCCGCGAGTTCGTTGCCGAGCGGCTCCACCCCGAGACCGCGGAAATGCGGGTGCGCGTCGATCGCGTCGGCCTCGATCAGCGTCATGTAGCCGAAGCGGCGCGGGTCGTTGAACACCACGGCGGCGTGGCCTCGCTCCGGCGAGTCGAGATGGAACACGACGTGGTCGTGCTTGCCGGGCAGCCCGCGCGGGTAGAGGAACTCGCCGGGCGATTCCACCGCGCCTTCGGCCGGCTCGATCCGGAACGAGCCCGACATGCCGAGATGCATGGCGAGCGCGAGATCCTCCATCCCGCCGGACAGGTGGGCGACGAGGTACTTCGCCCGGCGGGCGAGCGAGTCGATCCGCCGCCCTTCCAGTCGCTCGGCGAAGCGTTCGGGCAGAGGGAAGCGGAGGGTCGGCCGGCGCAACTCCACGCCGCGGATCGTCGCCCCTTCCATGAAGGGCTGCAGCCCGCGGCGCACCGTCTCGACCTCTGGCAATTCCGGCATCGGCGTTTAGCTCGGCTGACGAGAAGAACGGCTGCAAAGATGGTACGCGGCACGCTTCTCAGGTAGTGCCTGCCGCGGAACCAACGGAATACGAGGAGACCCAAGCATGTCGGCGAGCCGCACCACGGGCGCGGAAGGCATGGAAACGAGCTACGGCTTTTCCCGCGTCTCGGACGGCGAGGAGAAGCAGGCTCGCGTCAACGACGTGTTCCACCGCGTCGCGGAACGCTACGACCTGATGAACGACCTGATGTCGGGCGGGCTCCATCGTGCCTGGAAGTCGGCGATGGTCGGCTGGCTGAATCCCCCGCGCCGCGCCGGCTGGCGCTTCGTCGACGTCGCGGGCGGCACGGGCGACGTCGCCTTCCGCATCGTCGAGGCGTCGGGCGGCACCGCCACCGGCACCGTCCTCGACATCAACGCCTCGATGCTCGGAGTCGGCGAGGAGCGGGCGCGAAAGCGCGGCCTCCTTCCCAACCTCACCTTCGTCGAAGCCAACGCCGAGGCGCTCTCGCTGCCGGATGCCGCGTTCGACGCCTATACGATCGCCTTCGGCATCCGCAACGTGCCGCGCATCGACTTGGCGCTCGCCGAGGCCTTTCGGGTGCTGAAGCCTGGCGGCCGGTTCATGTGCCTCGAATTTTCGGAAGTCGAGGTGCCGGTGCTGGACAAGTTCTACGACCTCTGGTCGTTTCGCGCGATCCCCGCGATCGGCGGCGCGGTGGCGAAGGATCGCGACTCCTACCAGTATCTGGTGGAATCGATCCGCCGCTTCCCGAACCAGGCGAACTTCGCCGCGATGATCGAGACGGCCGGCTTCGAGCGGGTGCGGCACCGCAACCTTTCCGGCGGCATCGCGGCCATCCATTCGGGCTGGAAGCTCTAGTTGGCCGGCACGGTCCGCGGCACGCTCGCGCTCGTTCGCGCGCTGTTCGTTCTCGCCCGCGAAGGCGTCGTCTCCTCGCTGCCGGTGGAAGGGCTCGGTCCCGGTCCGGCGCTGGGCCTTCGGCTGGCGCGCCTCGTCTCCCGGCGCCAGCCGCGCGAAGGCGAGGGGGTGAGCCCGGAGAACCTGTCGCGCGCCCTGAACCGGCTGGGGCCGTCCTATGTGAAGCTCGGGCAGTTCCTGGCGACGCGCCCCGACATCGTCGGCGCGCGGGTCGCGACCGCGCTCACCGGCCTGCAGGACCGGGTGCCGCCGTTTCCGCGCGAGGCGGCGATCGCAGCGATCGAGCTGACGCTCGGCCGGCGGATCGACGACCTCTTCGTCGAATTCGGCGAGATCGTCGGCGCGGCCTCGATCGCGCAGGTACACCGGGCCCGCGTCCTGACGCCGGAGGGGACACGCGACGTCGCGGTGAAGGTGGTGCGCCCCGGCGTTCGCGCGCAGTTCCGCCGCGAGCTCGACACGTTCGGCTTCATGGCGCGCCAGCTGGAGCGCTTCGTGCCGGCCTCGCGGCGGCTCCGGCCGGTCGCCGTGGTCGACACGCTCGCCCAGTCGACCCGCATCGAGATGGACTTGCGCCTGGAGGCGGCGGCGCTCTCCGAGATGGGCGAGAACATCGCCGAGGACAAAGGCTTCCGCGTGCCGGCCGTCGACTGGGAGCGCACCGGCCGCGACGTCCTCGCGATGGAATGGGTCGACGGGATCAAGATGAACAACGTGCCGGCGCTGATCGCCGCCGGGCACGACCTCGAAGCGCTCGGCGTCGCCGTGGTGCAGAATTTCCTGCGCCACGCGATGCGCGATGGCTTCTTCCACGCCGACATGCACCAGGGCAATCTCTTCGCCGCGCCGGACGGGACCGTGGTCGCGGTCGATCTCGGCATCGTCGGGCGCTTGAGCGAAGCCTCGAAGCGCTTCCTCGCCGAGATCCTCTACGGCTTCATCCGGCGCGACTACCGGCGTGTCGCCGAGATCCATTTCGAGGCCGGCTACGTGCCGCGCGGCCAGGACGTCGCCTCATTCGCGCAGGCGCTCCGGGCGATCGGCGAGCCGATCCACGGCCAGCCGGCCGAGACGATCTCCATGGCGCATCTCCTGACGCTGCTCTTCGAGGTGACGGAACTCTTCGCCATGAAGGCGCGGCCGGAACTCGTGCTCCTCCAGAAGACGATGGTGGTGGTGGAGGGCGTCGCCCGCTCGCTGAACCCGCGTTTCAACATGTGGGTCGCGGCCGAGCCGGTCGTGTCGGACTACATCCTCGGGGAACTCGGCCCGGCGGCGAAGCTCAGGGATGCGGGCGAGGGGATCCAGGCGATCCTGCGTCTGGCGCACCGCCTGCCGGAAGCCTCCGTCGGGCTCGAGATCCTGGCGCGCGAACTGCCCGAGCTCATCGAGAACGGCGTCCGGATCAACGACGACACCTTGGTCGAGCTCGTGAAGGACACCAAGCTCGGCATCATCTCCTCGCATATCGCGCAATGGCTGACGGCGCTGGCGCTCCTCGCCATCGCCGCCGCGCTGCTGACGGGCGGATGATTGCGGCGGCTTGACCGCCGCCGTATCCTCGCGTCGAACGCATGGGAGCGAATGGATGCTGGACCTGACGATCCACGACATCGACGAGGCGGTGGAGCGCGAGTTGCGAGATATCGCCGCCCGCAACGGTCGGTCGTTGGAGGAAGAGGCGCGCTCCGCCTTGACTGCATTCGTGGTCGGCCGGCGCTCCACGGCGAAGCAGGAAACGGCGGGCGACGTCTTGCGGCGATTGCGCGCCGAAGCCGGCGGGGGCGCGGACTTCGAACCTCTCGACCGTTCCGAATGGAAAGACCGGCCGGTCGATTTCGGCCTGTGATCGTGCTCGACACCAACGTCGTCTCAGAGGCGATGCGGAAGTCGCCGAACGAGTTGGTTTGGGCATTCTTTGACCGAAGCCTCGCGCAGGGGCTCGTCATTACGACGGTGACGCTTTTCGAAATTCGCTTCGGCATCGGCATTCTCCGCCGTTCAGCCGAATGCGAGCGCCTGGAGACTTTGCTCGAGCGCTTCGTGCGGGGCGATTGGGGGAAAGTCCTGCCGCTAGATTCCGAAAGTGCGAACCAAGCCGCCCGCTTTCGCGCCGCACGCCAGAAGGCTGGGCGTCCGGTCGGCGTGCCCGACTCGCTGATCGCTGGAATCGCGCTTCGCCACGGGGCGGCGTTCGCGACGCGCAACGTACGGGATTTCGAGGATTCCGGCCTCGAACTCGTCGATCCGTGGCAGGCCTCGACGTGAACCTTCAGAACAAGCGCATCCTTCTCGTCGTTGGCGGGGGCATCGCCGCCTATAAGGCCCTCGACCTCGTCCGCCGCCTGAAGGAGCGCGGCGCGACCGTCGTCCCGGTGATGACGCGCGGCGCGCAGGAGTTCGTCACGCCGCTCGCGGTCGGGGCGCTGTCGGGCGGGCATGTCTTCATCGATCTCTTCTCGCGCGAGGACGAGCAGGACGTCGGGCACATCCGGCTGGCGCGCGAGGCCGACGCGGTGGTGGTCGCGCCCGCCACGGCCGACCGGCTGGCGCGCCTCGCGAACGGCCTCGCGGACGACCTCGCCGGCGCGGTGCTGCTGGCCGCGAAGGTGCCGGTGCTTCTCGCCCCGGCGATGAACCCCGCCATGTGGGCGCATCCCGCCACCGTCCGCAACGTCGAGCGGCTGCGCGGCGATGGGGTGCGTTTCGTCGGCCCGAACGCCGGCGAGATGGCGGAGCGGGGCGAATCCGGCCTCGGGCGCATGGCGGAGCCGGCCGAGATCGCGGATGCGCTGGAGGCGATCCTCGCGGGGAGCCGGCGGCTCGCGGGCAAGCGGATCGTCGTGACATCCGGGCCGACCCATGAGCCGATCGACCCGGTGCGCTTCGTCGCGAACCGCTCGTCCGGCCGGCAGGGGCATGCGATCGCCGCGAGTCTCGCCGCCCTCGGGGCCGAGGTGACGCTCGTTTCCGGCCCCGTCGCCATCCCGCCGCCGACGGGCGTTCGCACGCTCGCCGTCGAGACGGCGCTGGAGATGCTGGCCGCGGTGGAGGCGGAACTGCCGGCCGATGCCGGGGTCTTCGTCGCGGCGGTCGCCGACTGGCGGCCGGCGGAGACCGCCGGGCAGAAGCTGAAGAAGCTGCCCGGCGAAGCGCCGCCGCAGCTCGGCTTCGCCGAGAACCCGGACATCCTGGCGACCGTCGGCCATCATAGGGAGCGCCCGAAACTGGTGGTCGGCTTCGCCGCCGAGACGCAGGACCTTCTCGCCAACGCGCTCGCCAAGCTCGACCGCAAGGGCGCCGACATGATCGTCGCCAACGACGTGGCAGTGGACGAGACCGGCGGCAGCGTCATGGGTGGCGCCGACAACGCCGTGCATATCGTCTCACGGGACGGCATCGAGACCTGGGCCCGCATGTCGAAGGAGGCGGTGGCGGATCGCCTCGCCGGCGTGATCGCCGACCGGCTCGAGGAAACAGCATCGTGACCGCCGTCATGGTCCGCTGCCAGCGGCTCGCCCATGCGCGCGATCTGCCGCTGCCGGCGCTCGCGACGGCCGGCGCGGCGGGAGCGGACCTTCGCGCGGCGCTCGGCGAGAAGCCGCTCGTCATCGATCCCGGCGCGCGGGCGGCGGTGCCGACGGGCTTCCGCTTCGCCGTGCCGGAGGGCTACGAGATGCAGGTGCGGCCCCGGTCGGGCCTCGCCCTCCGCCACGGGGTCACCGTGCTGAACACGCCCGGCACCGTCGACAGCGACTTTCGCGGCGAGGTCATGGCGATCCTTGTCAATCTCGGAACGGAGCCGTTCACCGTCCGGCACGGCGACCGCATCGCGCAAGTCCTCCTCGCGCCGGTTCTCCGGGCAAGTTTCGCCGAAGTGGCCGAACTGGAGGATACGGGTCGAGGCTCAGGCGGCTTCGGCTCGACCGGACGATAGCGCTCAGTCGGATCGGCGGCGGAACTCGGTCGCGATCGTCTCCGGCGCGGGGCCGGCGAGCGAGCGCGTCGACCCCCAGTTCTGCCGCTTCGGGGCGGCGCCGCGAAGCGCGTTGGTGAGGACGGCGCGGTTCCGCCCGCCTTCCTTGGCGCGGTAGAGATTCGCGTCCGCCACCTTGAACAAGGCGTCGAAGGGAAGCGCCGCGTCGAAGACGATGCCGCCGATCGAGACCGACAGCCGGCGCGGGGCCGACTGGGGCCCGACGGCGAGCGTGTTGATCCGGGCGCGCAGGCGCTCCGCGACGATCTCGGCCTCCTCCATCCCCGCGCCTTTCAGGAGCACGCCGAACTCCTCGCCGCCCAGGCGGCCGACGATGTCGTCCGCCCGTACCGAGGCGCGCAGCGTGCCGGCGATGAGGCGCAGCGCCTGGTCGCCGACCGCGTGGCCGAGCGTGTCGTTGATCTTCTTGAAGTGGTCGGCGTCCACGATGAGCAGCGCGAAACCTTGGATGTCGCCGCGGCGGCCGCCGCCGCGCCGCACGAGTTCCGTGTCGAAGCCGGAACGAAAGGCGGTGCGGTTGAGAAGACGCGTCAGGCCGTCCTCGGTCGCCGCGCGATAGAGGCGGTTGTTGCTTTCCTTCAGCGCCAGGAAGCGGAGCACGATATAGGCCTGCACGGGAATCGCGCAGACGAGGAGCGCCCCCAGCGCGAAGACCACCGACGCGCCCGGCGCGCCGCCGAGATTGCCGAAATAATGCCAGGCGGCGACCAGGACGAGGACGCCCATCACCGCGGTGAGCGAGGCGGTTTCGAGCAGGAGACGGGTGACGTTGCCGAAGCGGTTCACGACATTCTCGTTTCAGGACAGCGACTTACTCGCCATCTAGCGAGCCGTCCCGTTGCGGCCGGGTTAACGCCGCAGGTCGCATTCGCCGTAACCGGTTGTTTCGCGCGAAGCGAAATCGATGCGGGGCTCCCGGTTTTCCAAGGAAACGATGACCTGCGAAGCGGGCTCGCGGCGGAACGGATTTCCCTCTCCATGGCGTCGGACCGCATGCCGCTCTCTCGGCAAGCCGTGCCGGCCGTCCTAGTTTCCTCAAATTCGAGAACGATCGTCGCCGGCTTCACCCGGCCATGCAGGTAGGAAGGGAGCGAGGCGATGGACGACAGCCGGCCGAACAGCGGGGCGCGGACGCGGGGCCGCGGCCGCATCTACGATTCGATCGTCGACACGATCGGCGACACGCCGATCGTCCGGCTCGACAAGCTGGCCGCCGAGAAGGGGGTGAAGGCGAAGCTCCTCGCCAAGCTCGAATTCTTCAACCCGACGTCCAGCGTCAAGGACCGCATCGGCGTCGCGATGATCGAGGCGCTGGAGGCGGCGGGCAAGATCACGCCCGGCAAGTCGACCCTCGTCGAGCCGACCTCGGGCAATACCGGCATCGGCCTCGCCTTCGCGGCCGCCGCCAAGGGCTACCAGCTCGTCCTGACCATGCCGGAAACCATGTCGATCGAGCGGCGCAAGATGCTGCGGCTGCTCGGGGCCGAACTCGTTCTGACCGAAGGCGCGAAGGGCATGAAGGGCGCGATCGCCAAGGCCGAGGAGCTGCTGCGCGACATCCCGAACGCCGTGATGCCGCAGCAGTTCGAGAACCCGGCGAACCCCGAGATCCACCGCGTCACCACCGCCGAGGAGATCTGGAACGATACCGACGGCAAGGTCGACGTCTTCGTCGCCGGCATCGGCACGGGCGGCACGATCACCGGCGCGGGACAGGTGCTGAAGAGCCGCAACCCCGCCTTGAAGATCGTCGCGGTGGAGCCCGAGGCCTCGCCGGTGCTCAGCGGCGGCTCGCCGGGCCCCCACAAGATCCAGGGCATCGGCGCCGGCTTCGCGCCCGCCGTGCTCGACCGCGAGATCTACGACGAGGTGGTGAAGGTCTCGAACGACACGGCCTTCGAGCTGGCGCGCCTCGCGGCCCGTCTCGAAGGCCTGCCCGTCGGCATCTCGTCCGGCGCGGCGCTCGCCGCCGCGATCGAGATCGGCCGCCGCGAAGAGAACGCGGACAAGAACCTCGTGGTGATCATCCCGTCCTTCGCCGAGCGCTACCTGTCGACGGCCCTGTTCGAAGGCCTCGTCGATCCGGAGGAGCCAAAGGAGCCGCCGAAGGGTATCCCGAGCATCTGATCGCACGCGATAGAAGAGCGAAAGGGGCGGCGCCTCGACGCGCCGCCCCTTTTCTTTTGCCCGTTCCGTCCTTTCTCCCGCCGGGTTTCGGGAGGAGGAACTACCGGCGGCCGGCAGGGAGGCGGCGCGCGATCCAACGCGAAGGACATCCATGCCGAACGAAACCTTGCAGGCCTCCGGGCAGTTCGCCCGCTCGCTGGCCGCGCAGGCCGCGAGCTTCCTGCCGAACCTCCTCGTCGCCGTCCTGATCCTCGCGGCCGGCTTCGTCGTCGCCAACTGGCTGGCGCGGCTGGTGATCGGCGCCTTCCGCCATTCCACCCATGTCGACCCGACGGTGCTGGGACCTCTCGGCGCGATCGTGCGCTACGTGGTGATTATCCTGGCGCTCCTCGTGGCGCTCGGGCAGGTCGGCGTGCAGATGACCTCGCTCCTCGCCGTCCTCGGCGCGGCGGGCCTCGCCATCGGCCTCGCGCTGCAGGGCACGCTCACCAACATCGCGGCCGGCATCATGCTGCTCTGGCTGCGGCCGTTCCGGATCGGCGACTTCGTCGAGGCGCAGAACATTTCCGGCACCGTGCGCGAGATCGGGCTCTTCGTCTGCCATCTCGAGACCTTCGACGGCGTCTTCGTGTTCGTGCCGAATTCCGGGCTCTGGAACGTCTGGCTGCGCAACCATTCGCGCTCCGGCTCGCGGCTCGTCGCCTTCGCGGTCAGCCTGCCGCGCGCCGTCGACTTCGACGCCGCGAAGGACCTCCTCGTCGAGACGCTGCGCCCGCCGGAGGAGGCGCCCGGCCTCAAGGAAGTCGAAGCCTATCTCGACCAGCTCAGCGGAGATGCGCAGGTCGTGGTGGTGCGCACCCATGTCGATCCGAATCAGGTGGCCGAGGCGCAGCACACGATGCCGGAGATGATCCGCACGGCGCTGAGCCGCCGGTTCGGAGCGGATGGCGAGCCGAAGACCATCCAGCGCCTCGTGCCGGCCGACAGCGACCCGTCCCGCTATCTCGCCGGATGACGGGGCGGCCGCGTCAGTTGGTGCGGCCGCGGCGGCAGCGCTCGTAGGCGCCGTCGCCCGACCTCCGCGCCTGCTGGTAGACGAGGGCGTTCGAGCCGAAGCTGTCCTCGGCGTCGCTGTTCGCTTCGAAGAAGTTGTCCTGCGTCTGCTGCGCGTAGCGGCGGCAGAAGGCGTCCGAGCCGCGGGGGGCGCGGTTGGCGCCGATCGACGAGTCGGGCGACAGGAACACGCTGCCCTGGATCGGATAGGGGTCCGAGACGCAGGCGGAAAGGGCAAGGCCTGCGCCTGCGAGGGCGAGAAGGGGGGCTTTCATGGGAGGTCGTCCGGCATCGTGGGTTTCCTGCAACCGGTTGAATCGTCAAGCGGTTCCGCGGGGTGCGGCATAGCGTTACGGCTGTAGTCCGTTTGCGGGAGGTTGATCGGCGAAGCGGCGGGAAAGCTTGGATTTTCGGGCTTTCCGGCCTATATTCGCAAGGCCGGACGGGTTCGTTCGCGCAATCTCGCCGCGCCCGATCGTTCAAGGAATTTCATGTCTGCAGCAGAGCAACCCGCCGGCGCTCCCAGCGCCGAGTACGGGGCCGATTCGATCAAGGTGTTGAAGGGCCTCGACGCGGTCCGCAAGCGTCCGGGCATGTATATCGGCGATACTGACGACGGTTCCGGCCTCCATCACATGGTCTACGAGGTGGTGGACAACGCCATCGACGAGGCGCTGGCCGGCCACGCGACGCGCGTGACCGTGACGCTGAACGCCGACGGCTCCTGCACCGTCACCGACAACGGCCGCGGCATCCCGACCGACATCCATTCCTCCGAAGGCGTTTCGGCGGCCGAGGTCATCATGACCCAGCTTCACGCCGGCGGAAAGTTCGATCAGAACTCCTACAAGGTCTCCGGCGGCCTGCACGGCGTCGGCGTCTCCGTGGTGAACGCGCTCTCCGTCTGGCTGCGGATGACCATCCGCCGCAAGGGCCGCATCCACGAGATGAGCTTCACCCACGGCGTGCCGGACGCGCCGCTTGGCGAGACCGGCGACGCGGGCACGGAGACCGGCACCGCGATCACCTTCATGCCTTCCTCGGACACGTTCACGAAGACCGAGTTCGACTACGGCACGCTGGAGCACCGCCTGCGCGAGCTTGCCTTCCTGAACAGCGGCGTCAACATCCTCCTTGCCGACAAGCGGCATGCCGACGAGAAGCGGACCGAACTCTTCTACGAGGGCGGGCTGGAAGCCTTCGTCCGGTACCTCGACCGTGCCCGCAAGCCGCTGATCGGCGCACCGATCGTGATCCTCGGCGAGAAGGACGGCATCACGGTCGAGGCCGCGATGTGGTGGAACGATGCCTACCAGGACACGGTGCTCTGCTTCACCAACAACATTCCCCAGCGCGACGGCGGCACGCATATGGCCGGCTTCCGCGGCGGCCTGACGCGGCAGGTGATCGGCTACGCCGAGAACAGCGGCATCCTGAAGAAGGAGAAGGTCGCGCCGACGGGCGACGACTGCCGCGAGGGCCTTTCCTGCGTCCTCTCGGTGAAGGTGCCGGACCCGAAGTTCTCGTCCCAGACCAAGGACAAGCTCGTTTCCTCCGAGGTGCGCCCGGTGGTGGAAAGCCTCGTCAACGAGAAGCTTGGCCAATGGTTCGAGGAGCACCCGCAGGAGGCGCGGATCGTCGTCGCCAAGGTGGTGGAAGCCGCCGCGGCGCGCGAAGCGGCCCGGAAGGCGCGCGAGCTGACGCGGCGCAAGGGCGCGCTCGACATCACCTCGCTGCCCGGCAAGCTCGCCGACTGCCAGGAGCGCGATCCGGCGAAGTCGGAAATCTTCCTCGTCGAGGGTGATTCGGCCGGCGGCTCGGCCAAGGGCGCGCGCTCGCGCCAGAACCAGGCGATCCTGCCGCTCCGGGGCAAGATCCTGAACGTCGAGCGGGCCCGATTCGACCGCATGCTCGGCTCCGACCAGGTCGGCACGCTGATCACCGCGCTCGGCACCTCGATCGGCAAGGACGAGTTCAACCCGGACAAGGTGCGCTACCACAAGATCATCATCATGACGGACGCCGACGTCGACGGCGCCCATATCCGCACGCTGCTCCTCACCTTCTTCTTCCGGCAGATGCCGGAGCTGATCGAGCGCGGCTACGTCTACATCGCGCAGCCGCCCTTGTTCAAAGTCACGCGCAACAAGCAGTCGCAATACCTGAAGAACGAGAAGGCGCTCGACGACTACCTGATACACGGCGGCCTCGACGACGTGACGCTGACGCTCTCGTCGGGCGAAGTGCGCGTTGGGCGTGACCTTCGCAGCGTCGTCGACGACGCTCTCGCCGTCCGCGCGGTGCTGAACGGCCTCCATTCGCGCTACGACAAGCGGCTGGTGGAGCAGGCGGCGGTCGCCGGGGCGCTGAGCTCCGCCACGGCCGAGGACGACGGTCGCGCGACCGCGCTCGCCGCAACGGTCGCCGGGCGGCTCGACGCCTTCGCCGAGGAAGGCGACGGCCCGTGGCGCGGGGAGTCCACCGGCGAGGGCGGCTACCGCTTCATGCGCGAGGTGCGCGGCGTGACTGAGGTGCAGAACCTCGACGCGGGGCTGATCCATTCCGCCGACGCGCTAGCGCTGAACCGGCTGGCCGGCCGGCTCGGCGAGGTCTATGCCGGCACGCCGAAGCTGAAGCGGAAGGACGAGGAGCGGCCGCTGCACGGGCCGGCGAACCTCCTCGAAACCGTGTTCGAGGCGGGCCGCAAGGGTCTTTCGCTGCAGCGCTACAAGGGGCTCGGCGAGATGGATCCGGAGCAGCTCTGGGAAACGACGCTCGACCCGGAGGTCCGCTCGCTCCTGCAGGTGCGGGTCGCCGACGCGACGGATGCCGACTCGCTCTTCTCGCGCCTGATGGGCGACGAGGTGGAGCCGCGCCGCGAGTTCATCCAGGACAACGCCCTCGCCGTCGCCAACCTCGACATCTGATCGGGTGTAGGCGGCTGATGGGAGTTACGCCCGCGTTGTAGCGGCTAGTGCGGACGCGAGCGAGAATACGCTGGCCGGCACGATCCTGAACATGGAGAGCGTCTATGCCCGGAGGAGAGCCGCCGCCCGCCGGCGGCGAGACCACGGAGCAGAAGACCGCACGCCTGAAGGCGGCGCGCCTCCAGGCCGAGCGGGACAAGGACGCCCGGATCGAGCGGGCTACCCGGAAGGCGGCCGCCCGGAAGAAGGTGCTGGGAACCAGCAAACCCTGAGGTGGACCGGCTCCCGGCCGCGCCGGTAGTGGAGGAGGGCGCGAGCGCCCTCGCCGTTCCGCGACGCTTAAGTGTCAGCCGAGGTCGGTCTTGATGTCGGCGAGGAGCTTCAGGTGCTCCTTGATCTGGCCGCGGGCGAGCTTGGTGACGTTCAGGTGCTCGCGGTTCTCGCCGACCTTCAGGTACTCCTCCTGGATGGCGAGGAGCTTCTGGTGCCCTTCGGTCTGCGCCATCACGTACATCTTCGAGAACTCGGTGCCGGACAGGCCCTGCAGCTTCTCGACCATCTGCTTGCCTTCGGCGTCCAGCATGTCCATGACCTCCGCCTCGCTGGGCTTGGTCATGGAACCCTTGGCGGCGCTCTCGCTCTTCTTCATCGAGTTGAGGACGTCGGCGATGGTCTCCTGCTCGGCGACCTCGAACATGGCGAACTGGGCCACCATCGGGCCGGTGTCCTTCTTCTCGGCGATGCGGCTGGTGGCGAGCGACAGCGCGCCGACCTTCATGGTCATCATGGCGTGCTTGCGTTCGGCCTCGCCCATGGCTTCCGGATCGGTCTTCTTCGCCGTCGCCTGCGCGAAGGCGGAGGTCGCGACGAACCCGGCAGACAGAGCTGCGATTGACGATAGAATCTGCCGACGGTGCATGGGAGCCTCCCGAACGTCGAACCGGAATGGTTCGGTCAGGAGGCCGCAGAAAGGGCGGCGGCTCCGGCCGTCCACCATCCGGGCCGGGGCTTTTGCATAGCCAACTGCGCGGGCCGCTGGCGATCCGTGGAGGGTCCCGGTCTCCGCGACATTCTGTAGCCACAACAGCGGGATCGCGCGACTTCCGCCGCTCGCCGGCCGGAGGTTTCGCAGTCTCTTCGCCTCCACGCGCCGTGCCGGCGGACAGAATGCCGCGTTGAAGGCGCGTGGCATCAGGGAAGTTTCGGCCGTTGCCGCCCGACATTGCGGCATCTTCGAACCGCGAGGACGGACCATGAGCGACGGCAACACTGCCCTTGACGTGTATCTGACGGGGCTGCGCAACCAGCACCTCGTCGAAACGCAGGCGATCGGCACGCTGCAGAACGAGATGAGCTACACGACGGACTATCCCGAGCTCCACGCCCGGATGCAGGCGGACAAGGACCGCTCGACCGCCCAGGCGGGCCGGCTGGAGGACCTGCTCGCCCGGCACGGCTCGTCGAAGTCCTACGTGAAGGAAGCGGTCGGCGGCGCGGTCGCGACGGTCGCGGGCTTCGCGCATGCCGGCTCCGACGACGACGTCCTGAAGAACGTGTTGGCGGCCATCGGCTACAAGGCCTACGAGATCGGCTCCTACAAGGCGCTCGTGGTGCTGGCCGAGGCGGCCGGCGCCGCGGACGACCGCACGGTGCTCGAACAGTCGATGCGCGAAGAGGAGGAGATGGGCGACTGGCTCGGCGAGAACCTGCCGAACCTCGTGAACACCTATCTGCGCAAACGCGCCGCCTGAGCATCGCCGGAGGGCTGCCGCGACGGCGCGCAAGCAGGCTGCCGCCGGCCCGCGGCGGGCCTGCTCCTTTCGGACGCTCCCGTCGAACCGGCCCCCTGCCGGTCGCAGCGTTCCCTCACGCCGCCCGAACCCGCGAGGCGGGAAGCGGAAGGGGCCGCGGACGGTGCCGGGAAACGACGCGAATAGACCATTGCTCGCCTCCGACATGGTCGACCTTCCGCCGACGTCGGACGGACCGGCGTCCTCGGTCTCGGGTGTGCCTCGCGTTTGGGCACTCGCCGGGACGGAAGCTCGGCAACGGTCCGCGCCGGGGACGGAAGGTCGGGCACAAGGTTCAAGGCAGGGGTTTGCAGCCGTGGCAGGGTTTCCGGAAAAGGCGAAGGTCGTCATCGTCGGCTTGGGCGGTATCGTCGGCGCGTCGGTCGCCCACCATCTCGCCGAGCGCGGCTGGGACGACATCGTCGGCATCGACAAGTCCGGCATCCCGACCGACATCGGCTCGACCGCGCACGCGTCGGACTTCTGCTACTCCACCAGCCACGATTACCTGTCCTGCTGGACGACGCTCTATTCGATCGAGTTCTTCGAGAAGATGGGCCACTACGCCCGCGTCGGCGGCATCGAGGTCGCCCGCGTCGGCGACGACGAGCGCATGACTGAAATCCGCCGGAAGGTCTCGTCCGGCAAGGCCTTCGGCACCCGCGCCCGCCTGATGGATGCGGCCGAGGTCAAGGAGAAGTTTCCGCTCGTCGAGGAAAGCGTCGTCCAAGGCGGCCTCTGGGACCCGGATGCGGGCCTCGTGATCCCGCGCTCGCAGACCGTCGCCGGCATCCTGATCGACGAGGCCGAGAAGGCCGGCAAGCTGAAGAGCTTCGCCAACACGCCGGCCACTTCGCTGGTGCTGGAGGACGGGCGGATCAAGGGCGTCGTCACGCCGCGCGGCACGATTCTCGCCGACCGCGTCGTCGTCTGCGCCGGCCTCTGGGGCCGCATGATCGCAGAGATGGCGGGCGAGGACCTGCCCGTCATGCCGATCGACCACCCGCTGACCTTCTTCGGGCCGTTCGACGAGTTCTCCGGCACCGGCAAGGAGATCGGCTGGCCGCTGCTCCGCGACCAGGGCAACTCCGCCTACATGCGCGACACCGGCGATCCGACGACGTCGGAGGGCGGCATGATCGAGTGGGGCTACTACGAGGAGCACGCCCCCCGGCTCTGCCACCCGCGCGAACTCCTCGGCAAGGAGGAGGCGCGCCTGTCGCCCTCGCAGCGCGACCTCGACATGGAGCAGATCCTCGAGCCGCTGGAGCGCGCCATTGAGCTGACCCCGATCCTCGGTGAGCTCGGCTACGACGAGCGCCGCTCGTTCAACGGCCTGCTGCAGGTCTCGACCGACGGCAACGCGATGCTCGGCGAGAGCACGCAGCATCGCGGCCTGTGGTACTGCGTCGGCGTCTGGGTGAAGGACGGGCCCGGCATGGGCAAGCTCCTCGCCGACTGGATGACGGACGGGCGCACCGGCATCGACCACTCGCGGATCGACGTGTCGCGCTTCTATCCGCACCAGCTCAGCGAGGAGTTCATCGCGAACCGCTGTGGCGAGGCGGCGAAGAAGGTCTACAATCCCGGCATCCACCCGCGCGAGCCGTTCGAGACCAGCCGGAACCTCCGCCGCTCGCCCTTCCACGAGCGCGAGAAGGAGCTCGGCGGCTACTTCATGGAGCTCGGCGGCTGGGAGCGGGCGCACGGCTACGCCGCCAACGAGCACCTTTTGGAGCGCTACGGCAACCGCGTGCCGGTGCGCGAGAACGAATGGGACAACCGACATTTCTGGCGGGTGTCCAATGCCGAGCAGCTTGCGATGAGCGACGATTGCGGCCTCATCAACCTGTCGCACTTTGCGGTTCTCGACGTCGAGGGACCGGATCACGTCGCCCTGATGGAATGGGTCTGCGCCGCGAGGATCGGCGGCGACGCCAATGTCGGCAAGGGCATCTACACGCACTTCCTCGACGACGAGGGCATGGTGCGCGCCGACCTCACCGTGTTCCGCATGGGCGACCGCTGCCGCGTCGTGGACGGAGCGGACGCCGGCCCGCGCGACTACCACTATCTTCGCCGCGTCGCCGAGGAGAAGGGCTTCGACGTCACCGTCACCGACGTGTCGGAGCGGTACGTCACGATCGGCATCTGGGGCCCGAACGCTCGCGTGAACCTTCAAAAGGTCGTGGCGGATCCTGACGGGCTGAACCCGGAGAACTTCCCCTTCGCGGCCGTGAAGCCCGTCGAGATCGCCGGCAAGAAGATCAGCGCCTTCCGCATCTCCTATGTCGGCGAGCAGGGCTGGGAGCTGCACATGCCTTACGAGGACGGCCTCGCGGTCTGGGACGCGCTGCGTTCCACCGGCGTGATGGCGGTCGGCATCGAGACCTATGCCAATTCGCGCCGGATGGAGAAGAGCCTCCGGCTGCAGAACGCCGACCTCCTGACCGAGTACAACCTCCTCGAAGCCGGCCTCCAGCGCCCGAAGGTGAAGGAAGCCGACTTCCGCGGCAAGGCGAAGCATGTCGAGCACCGCGCCCGCGCCCACCAGCCGGCGACGCTCTGCACGCTGGTGATGACCGACAACCGCGACGCGTCGGGTGTCGAGCGCTACCCGGTCGGCATCCTGCCGGTGCAGGACCCGGAGACCGGCGACACGCTGGTGGACGAGCTCGGCCGCCGCTCCTACACGAGCTCGATCGCCTACGGGCCGACGGTCGGGCGGAACATCGCGCTCGCCTACCTGCCGCACGCCTATGCCGAAGAAGGTCGGAAGCTGCAGGTCGAGTATTTCGGCGAGGCCTTTCCGGTGGAGGTCGCGGCCATCGGCTACAGGCCGCTCTACGACCCCGAGAACCTGAAGCCGCGGAGCTGATGGGAACCGGCCGGCAGGCGCGCCGGCCGAGAAGGGATCAGGATTTCCGGATGCCGACGGCGCGGCCGGCGGCGTCGGGGCGCGGCAGCGCCGCATGCGCGTCCGCCAGACGCCGGACGGCGTCGAGGACGTCCCCCTCCATCGCGGCGGTTCGTTCGGCCCGCGTGTCGACGTGGAGCAGCATTTGTTCCGCCGTCGCGAGGACCGCATCGCCGTCCTTCCGCAGCGAATGGAAGAGATGCAGGCGTTTCGCGTCCGTATCGACGACCTGCGTCTCGACGGTGAGGCTGTCGCCTACGCGGCCCTGGCCGAGATGCCTCAGATGCGTCTCGACCGTGTAGAAGGAGCGGCCCGCGGCGAGATACCCGGCATCGACGCCGATATGCCGGAGCAGAGCGTCGGTCGCCTCGCCGAAGCACTGTAGGTAGCGGTGCTCGGTCATGTGGCCGTTGTAGTCGATCCACTCCGCAGGCACCTGCGCTGCGTAGGTCGCGAGCGGGCCCGAACCGGCCTCTGACAACCTCGGGGCGCCCCGGCCGGCGCGTTCGAACAGCGACTGGCGATATTCCTTGAGCACGCTGCCGGCCCCATAATCCTCGCCCATGAGGCCGCTCATCACGGCGACGAGGCAATCGTCGCGCTTGCGTTCGAGGGCGCGGATCGAGACGCCGGCCGCCTGCTCGTCGGACTGCGCCGAGACGGTGTCGACGAGGTCCTCGGTGAGTTCGGGCGCTTCCAGCTTCGTCCAAGGCAGCTTCAGCGCCGGGCCGAACTGCGCCAGGAAATGGCGCATGCCGGCCTCGCCGCCGGCGATGCGGTAGGTCAGGAACGTCCCCATGAAGGACCAGCGGAGGCCCGCGCCGAAACGGATCGCGTCGTCGATCTCGGCGGTCGTCGCGACGCCATCGTTGACCAGCCAGAGCGCTTCGCGCCAGAGCGCCTCCAGGAGGCGGTCGGCGATGAAGCCGTCGATCTCGTGCCGCACCCGGAGCGGCCGCATGCCGATCCGCCGGTACAGCGCCTCCGCCGTGTCGAGGTTGGCGGGCGCGGTCTTGTCGCCGGGGCAGAGTTCCACCAGCGGCAGGAGGTAGACCGGGTTGAACGGATGGCCGACGATGAAGCGCTCCGGATGCGCCATGCCGGACTGCAGGCGGCTCGGCAGGAGGCCGGAGGTCGAGGAGGCGATCACCGCCTCCGGCCGCGCGGCCGCATCGATCTCGGCGAGGACCCGGATCTTCAGGGCTTCGACCTCGGGCAGGTTCTCGACCACGAAGTCCGCATTTCCCACCGCCTCGGCGAGCGAGGGCGCGACCGTCAGCCGGCCTTCCGGCAGGGCGAGACCGGGCAGCAGCTTGCCTTGCGCCAGCCGGGCGTTCGCCAGCACCTCGCCGATCTTGCGGGCGACTTCCGGGTCCGGATCGAAGACCGCGACGTCGTAGCCGTTGAGCACGAAGCGGGCCGCCCAGCCGGCGCCGATGACGCCGCAGCCGACGATGCCGATGTTTGCGATGTCGGACATATCAGGCGTCCTTTCCGGATCGGCGGAGGCCGAGCTTCTCCCGCACCTCGGCGGGTCCGAGGACCCGCGCGCCCATCGCCTCCAGGATGGTGCGGGCGCGCTCGACGAGCTGGCCGTTGGTCGCCTTGACGCCGCGGCTGAGGAAGAGGTTGTCCTCCAGCCCGACCCGCACGTTGCCGCCGGCGAGCGCCGCCATCGCGACGAAGGGAAGCTGGTTGCGGCCGATCGAGAAGGCCGAGAACACGGCGTCCCTCGGCAGGCGGTGGACGAGCGCCATCAGCGTCAGCGGGTCGTCCGGCGCGCCGTAGGGAATGCCCATGCAGAGCTGGATCATCGGGGCGCCGTCGATCAGCCCCTCCCTGATCAGGTCGTGGACGAAGACGAGATGGCCGGCGTCGAAGACTTCGAGTTCCGGCTTGACGCCGAGCGCCTGCACCTGTCGCGCCATCGCCCGCAGGGTCGAGGGCGTGTTGGTCATCACGTAGTCGCCGAGCGAGAAGTTCATCGTGCCGCAGTCGAGCGTGCAGATTTCCGGCCTGAGCTCCGCGACATGGGCGAGGCGCTCGGTCGGCCCGACCATGTCGGTGCCGGCGGGGTCGAGCGGCAGCGGCGCCTCGCCTGCGCCGAACACCACGTCGCCGCCCATGCCGGCGGTGAGGTTGATCACCACGTCGACGTCGGCGGCGCGGATGTATTCGACCGCCTCGCGGTAGAGCGCCACGTCGCGGGCGCCCTTGCCGGTCTTCGGATCGCGGACGTGGAGATGCGCGATCGCGGCGCCGGCCCGGGCGGAGTCGATCGCGGCGTCGGCGATCCGGCGTGGCGTGACCGGGACGTGCTCGCTCTTGGCGGCGGTGTCGCCGGCGCCGGTGACGGCCGCCGTGATGAAAACTTCGAAATTCATCGAGGATCGACCTCCCTATCCGGCAGGGGAGGGTGGAGTAGAGGCGAACAAAAATTTTGCGTTTTCGCGCACCAGAATAGACAGAAAGCGAACCGCTGCTTGCGCGACGCGCCACCAATCAGCCGTCGATCCGGCCGAGCCGCATTTCTCGCGCGGCGCGCGGCGTCTGACCGAAGCGGGCGCGGAAGGCGCGGGTCAGCGCCGAGCCGGAGCCGAAGCCCGTCATCACCGCGATCTCGGTCATGCTCTTCGCCGTGTCGACCACCAGCCGCCGCGCGCCGTTCAGCCGGAGGTCGAGATAGAAGGCGCGGGGGCTGTCGCCGACCGCGCGCAGGAACAGCTTTTCGAGCATCCGGGTCGACAGGCCGACATGCCTAGCGAGGACGGGGATCGGAAGCGGCGTCTCGATCGCCCCGGCCATCAGGTTCAGGCACGCCGCGACGCGCGGATCGCGGAGCGCCGCGGGCCCGAGCGCCCGCTGCGGCTGCGGATGGTCGGGAGCGCGGACCTGATCGTAGGCGAAGATCCGCGCGACTTCGAGCGCGACCGCGACGCCCTGCCGCCGCCGGATCAGTTCGAGGTTGAGGTCGAGCATCGGCGAGGCGCCGCCGGCGGTGGCGTAGCGCCCGTCGACGACGAAGCGGTCGGCCTTGACGGCGAGGCGCGGAAAGCGGGCCGCGAACTCCTCGAGGTCCTCCCAGTGGACGGTCGCGCCGTGGCCGTCGAGCACGCCCGCCGCAGCGAGCACCCAGCCGCCGGATTCGACGCCCCAGATCGGCAAGCCCCGGCGGTCGAGCCGGCGGAGGCCCGCGAGAAGCGCTCGCCCGGCATGCGCCAACGCATCGAAGGCGGCGACGATCCAGACCGCGTCGCGCGCGGCGTCCGGATCGAACCGCCCCTCGACCTGAACAAGGATGCCGCTCGAAGTGCGGACCGGCGCGCCGGTCATGGACAGGAGCCGCCATTCGTAGGCCGTCTCGCCCGACACCCGGTTCGCCGCCCGCAGCGGCTCGACGCAGGCCGAGATCGACATCAGCGAGACGTCGTCGAGCAGCAGCATGTCGATGCGCAAGGGCTGGCCCGCGCCGCTCCAGATGCTCATCGCCGGATGCGGCCCTCAGACGACGCTGGTCATGCCGCCGTCGACGTAGAGGATCTGGCCGGTGACGAAGCTGGAAGCGTCGGAAGCGAGGAAGACCGCCGCGCCGGCCAGCTCCCCGACCTCGCCCCAGCGGCCGAGAGGGGTGCGCTTGCCGACCCATTCGGAGAAGGCGGCGTCGGCGACGAGCGCGGCGTTCAGCTCGGTCCGGAAGTAGCCGGGGGCGATGGCGTTGACGCGGATGCCCTTCGGCCCGAGCTCGGCCGCGAGCCCCTTGGTCAGCATCTTCACGCCGCCCTTGGTCGCCGTATAGGGCACGATGGTCGGGCGGCCGAGTTCGCTCTGCACTGAGCCGATGTTGATGATCGAGCCGCGCCGGCGCGGGATCATGTGCCGAAGCGCGGCCTGCGACACGTAGAACGCGCTCATCAGGTTGGTTTCGACCACCTGCCGCAGCTTCTCCAGCGGGAAGTCCTCGATCGGGGCGCGGTGCTGCATGCCGGCATTGTTGACGAGCACGTCGAGCGGCCCGACCTCGGCCTCGATCCGCCCGATCCCGGCGGCGACGCCTTCCGCGTCGGTCACGTCGAACACGGCGGCAGCGGCCTCGATGCCGGTCGCGGTAAGCGCGGCGACCGCGCTCCCGGTCTGCTCGGCGCTGCGCCCGTTCACGACGACGCGGGCGCCGGCCCGGCCGAGGCCTTCCGCCAGCGCGAGGCCGATGCCGCGGTTCGAGCCCGTCACCAGCGCGACCCGGCCGCGAAGATCGAAGGGGTTGGCAGGCGGCGTCGTCATGGCTGATACCCGGCGAGGAGAAGGCGAAAGCGCGGGCGCACCTTCTCCTTCGGCTCCCCTCGCTGGCAAGCCCGAAAGCCGATGGGGCGTCCTTGCCTGGACGATTCGGCCGGCTCGACTAAAGCGGCTTCGACGGCTCGGGGCTGACGACGTCCGGTCCCGGCGCGCCGGGAATGTCCGGCGTCGGCGTGTCTTCGTTCGGTTCGTCCGGCAGCGGCCGGCCGACCGCATCGTCGTCGCTCTGACCCGGCAGCTCGGGTTCCGGCACGTCCGTGCCTGGATGCGTCGGCAGGTTCGACATCGCGGCGTTCTCCCTTTTGCGTAAGAAGAAGCGCCGTTCCCGTCCGCTCGTTCCGGACGGCGCTTGCCGCCGCGCCGAAGATCGCGCAAGGGACCGGTTCACCGCGAGACCGCCGTGCCGCACGTCCTGTCGATCACCGCGCCGACCTTCGGCCTCATTTTCATCGGCTACGCGGCGGCACGGCTCAGGCTCTTCGATACGGGCGTCGGCGATGGGCTCGCGACCTATGTCTACACACTCGCGATTCCCTGCCTGCTCCTGCGCACCATCCTCCATTCGCAACTGCCGGACGAGCAGCCCTGGGGATACTGGCTGGCCTATTTCGCCGGCGTCGCCGTCGCGTGGACGCTCGCGACCCTCGCCGCGCGTTGCCTTTTCGGCCGGGATCGGCGCGAGGCGGTGATCTTCGGCTTCACCGCCGGACAGGCGAACACCGCGCTGGTCGGCATTCCGCTCATCCTCGACGCCGTCGGACCGGACGCCGCGACGCCGCTCGCGCTTCTCCTCGCCGTCCACCTGCCGCTGATGACGACCGTCGCCACGCTGCTCCTCGAAGGGGCCGGCGAGGCAGGGCTCGCGCATGCGCGACGGCGCGTCATGCGCACCCTCGCGACGAACCCGATCATGATCGGCATCTATCTCGGCCTCGCGTTGCGCGCGAGCGGCCTCGACACGAGCGGGCCGCTCGACCGCCTCGTCGACCCGGTCGCCGCCTCGGCCGCGCCTTGCGCGCTGATCGGCATGGGTCTGGCGCTGGCGCGCTACGGCGTCGGCGGCGAATGGCGCCCGGCAGCGCTGGTCAGCCTGTGCAAGCTCGTCGTCCACCCCGCGGTGGTCTTCGTGCTGGCGCGCCACGTCTTCGCCATGCCGCACGCGTGGTCGACCGTCTGCGTGCTCTTCGCGAGCTGCCCGTCCGGCGTGAACGCCTACCTGCTCGCGGCCCGCGAGCGCGTCGGTGCCGCGACCGCCTCGGCCTCGGTCTCCTTGTCGACGGTGCTCGCGGCGGTGACGATCTCGCTCTGGCTCGCGATCCTCGCCGTTTAGAGCGTCCGACGGAACCTCACGGGGTCGATCCGCCGGGTCTTTTCCGCCCCTGCATCGTCGCCAATGCTCGCCCATGCGCTGCATGGACTGCGCTCGGCTCCTTGCAGGAGCGAAAAATTCCTCGCCGGCTCTCCGCCCGGAGGTTCCGTCGGGCGCTCTCAGCGCTGCAGGAACTCGACGCTGACGCCGAAATAGGTCGCCAGCGCCTTCAGGGATTTCGGCGGCACGGAGCGGCGGCCGCCCTCGATCGCCGCGACCAGCGCCGGCGGCAGCTTCGCACCGTCCGCGACCTCTTCGATCGTCTTTCCGTCGGTGACGCGCAGGCGAAGGACGTTGTCGGCGAGGGGCATCGGCCTTCAGGGAGCAAGGAAGGAATTCGTATAGTACGCTGCGAAGTCCGGCGCCGCCGTCAAGGGCTTCCCGTCGGCGTCGAGGAGGATGCCCGCCTCGAACAGGTAGCGGCCCATCGCCTCGATCTTGGCCGGCTCGAACGTTCCGACCGCGCCGTCGGGGCCCTTCAGGTAGCCGCCGTCGTTCAAGGTCTTCAGCGAGGCGCGGACGAGCTCCGCGTCGAGGGGCGTCGCGCCGTTCGCGGCGATGAGGATGTCGGCGGCCTCCGCCGCGTGCTCGGCCGCGAAGAGCTGCCCGCGCCGGGTCGCCGCGAGAAAGGCCTTCGTCGCGTCGCCGTTCGCCGCGAGATAGCCGTCGCTCGACCCGATCAGCGTCGTGTGCTCGTCGGGAACGCCGTAGTCGGCGTAGGTGAAGGCGCGCTGCCGGCGGCCGGCGAGCTCGGCCTCGACGCCTTCCCAGGTCGCGACCTCCAGCGTGAAGTCCACCGCGCCGCTCGCCAGCGCCTCGTAGGCGGAGGTGCCGAGCGTCACCGTGCGGAACTCGCCCTTGCCCCCGTCGTGCCGGACGATCGAGTCGATCAGCGCGTTCTCCCAGGCGCTGCCGAAGCCGCCATAGGTGCGGCCGTCGAGGTCGCGCGGGCGCTGGATGTCGTTTCGCCCCGCATCGAAGACGACGCGGCCGGTTTCCTTCCGCGTCACCGCGAAGACGCCTCGGAGATCGGCGCCCGCCGCCTTTTGGGTGCAGAGGCCGATGGTGCTGAGGATGCCGAAATCCGCGACGCCGTTCGCGACGAGCGTGCCGGCCGCGGTGTCGGTGTAGGGCAGGATTTCGACGCCAAGCCCGGCCTCGCCGTAGAAGCCTTTCTCCCGCGCGACGAAGAGGCCGATATGGTTGGTGTTCGGCGTCCAGTCGAGCGCGACGGTCACGCGCTTGCCGGATTGAGCCTTGGCGCGAGGCGCGAGCGCGGCCGTCGCGGCGGCGGCGAGAGCGAGGAAGCGGCGGCGGGAGGGATTGGGCACGGCTGGGCCTCGCGTTTCATCGATGGATCGAGCAGGGTTTCGAGAAGGTCGGCTTCGATCTCGGCCGCGAGCGGCGGCGGCACCGCCGGGCGCGGGCGGGGCAAGGGAACCGAAATCTCGCGCACCACCCGTGCCGGCCGCTCGGACAGGACGAAGATGCGGTCCGACAGGAACACTGCCTCGCGCACGTCGTGAGTGATCAGCAGCGCGGTCCAGCGGTGCCGCTCCCACATCCCGGCCAGCCAGCGCTGCATCGCCGCCCGCGTCAGCGCGTCCAGCGCGCCGAACGGCTCGTCGAGAAGCAGCATGTCGCGCGCCTGGACGACGGTGCGCAGCAGCGCGACGCGCTGGCGCATGCCGCCGGAAAGCTCCGAGGGGTAGTGCCGCTCGAAGCCGGCGAGGCCGAACAACTCCAGCAGGGGCCGGACGCGCTCGCGCGCCTCGCGGCGGCCGAGCCCCTGGATCTCGAGGCCGAGGGTCGCGTTGTCGAGGACGCGCCGCCAGGGCATCAGGACGTCGCGCTGCGGCATGAGGGCGAAGCAGCCGCCGGCTGCCCTTAGCGGCTCGCCGTCGAACCGGATCTCGCCGCCGTCGGGCGCATCGCCGCTGGTAAGCAGCCGGAAGACGGTGGACTTGCCGGCGCCGGACGGCCCGAGGATCGAAACGAACTCGCCGGCCCGGACGTCGAGCGACACGTCCGCCAGCACCCGGAGAGTGCCGAAGGACTTCGCCACCGCGCGCAAGGCCAGCCGAGGCGCTTCCGTCATCGGTCCGCCTCGCGGGTCGGCCGGTTCCACGGCGTCGCGAGGCGCTCGGCGAGAATGGCGAGGGCGAAGAGGGCGAGCGTCAGCCCGGCGCTGACCGCGACCGCGGCGAGGACGAGATCGGGCCGGAAGTTGTTCTTCGCGCCGAGCATGAAGATGCCGAGCCCCTTCGCCGCGCCGGCATATTCGGCGAAGATCGCCCCGACCACGGCATAGGTGATCGAGATGCGGAGCCCCGCGAAGAAGAAGGGCAGGGCCGAGGGCAGCCGCGCCCGCCGGAACACCTGAAGCCGCGAAGCGCCCATCGAGCGGAGCAGCCATTCCATCTCGGGGTCGGTGGAGCGGTAGCCGTCGACGAGCGCGACCAGCATCGGGAAGAAGGTCACGAGCGCCACCAGGAGGAGCTTCGGCAGGAGGCCGAAGCCGAACCAGAGCACGACCAGCGGCGCGATGGCGACGAGCGGCAGGGTCTGGCTGACGATGAACAGCGGAAACAGCGCCCGCCGCAGGAAGGCCGAGAAGTCGATCAGGACCGAGAGCGCGAAGCTCGCGACAAGCGACAGCGCGAAGCCGCCGAGGGTCGCGGCGAGGGTCGGCAGCGCGTTGTCGAGGAGAACGGCGCGCTGCTGCAACATCTGATTGAGGACCCGCGTCGGGGCGGGCAGGAAGGTCGGCCGGACGCCGGCCAGCCGCGCGTAGAGTTCCCACGCGACGAGAACCGCGCCGAGCGAGACGAGGGCGGGCCAGGTGCGCGAGAGGCGACGCATCTTCGATGTCGAAAGCTTGTCGAGCGCCACCGTCGGCGCGTCCCGTCAGGCGCGGCGGCTCGGACTGTTGGCGGACACGGTAAGGTCGATCGCGACATGCGCTTCCGGCGGAGAGAAGCGCAGGAAGGCTTCCGAGAGGGTCGCGAAGACCGGGCCGGCGTCGCCTTCGAGCGCGGTGCAGAAATTCTTCGCGCGACTGAACGTGCCGGAGCCCTTCAGGAAGTCGATCGCGTCGTAGATCTCGTGCATGTGCCGCTCGGCGGCGCTCAGCGGATAGTAGGAAAACTGCGCGGCGACCGTCTGGCCGAGGCGCGGCGCGGCGGCGGCGGCGGCCAGCGCCGCCTCGATCCGCTCGCCCCGATCGGCGAGCATCGTGTAGCCGTCCGGGACCTCGCAGATCTCGGCGTCCGGCTCGCCGGGGCAGCCTCGCGAGACCGTGGCGTGCAGCACCGTGTGGACGCCGGTGCGGGCGGCCGCGACGAAGAGGTCGCGCATGGCGGGATAGAGCTCGTCCGGCGGGCCGACGACGAGCGTCGACAGGTCGTCGGTCTCGATCCGGAAGCGGTCGCGATAGGGATCGAGGGCGCGGAGCGCGCCGAGGATGACGGAGACGAAATCGTCCGTCATCGGATAGAGGGAAACTTGCGCGCCGGAAAACATCGTCCACCTCGCTCCGCTGGCATTACCCAGGTCAGCTTCGAAGGGTCCGGGAGCCTCCGCGCTCCCAATCTCAGCCCCGGCATCGCGGAGCACCCCTGTGATGGCGCGAGGGTTAGCGCCTCCTCGCGCGAAGCGCAACACCCTCCTTGCGCAGCCGGCGCAGGATCGTGCCTGCGGCGGCGACCGCCACGAAACCGGCGGGTTTGCCGGCATGCGTGGCAGGACCATGGCACCGCCCCTCCACACGCTCCTCGCCGCGGCCGGCCTCGTGCTGACGCTCGCGTGCGGTTCATCGCTCGCGGCCGACGAGTCGCTCGCGCGCATCCGCAAGGCATCCTTTGCAGCGGATGCCTGCCGCGTCATCGCGGAGGAAGCGGAGCGGCAGGCGCTGCCCGCCTCGTTCTTCGCCCGGCTGATCTGGCGGGAAAGCCTGTTCAACCCCGCGGCGGTGAGCTGGAAGGGCGCGCAGGGCATCGCGCAGTTCCTCCCCTCGACCGCGGCCGAGCGGGGTCTCGCCGATCCGTTCGACGCGGCCGCGGCCCTGACGGCGTCGGCGCGCTACCTGACCGATCTCAAGGCGCGGTTCGGCAACATCGGGCTGGCCGCCGCCGCCTACAATGCCGGCCCCGGACGGGTCGACGCCTGGCGGCAGGGCCGGGGCGGACTGCCCCTGGAAACACAGGACTACGTGCTCTGGATCACCGGTCATCCGGCGGAGGACTGGCTGCGGGCGAAAACCGAGCTCGCGACGCTGCCGATCGCCGATGGCATGGAGTTCGGCAAGGCCTGCGGAAAGCTCGCGGCGCGGGGCCTCACCGCGAAGCTGCCGGACCGGCCTCTCAAGGCCGCCGCGTGGCAGCGGATGTTCGCGGCCGGGCTCGGCATCACACGGGTGACGGCGTCGCGGCCGGGCCGCATCCGGGTGGTGATCGACCTGACGAAAGGTCCGGCCCGAGCAAAAGCCGGGAAGCGGCCGTGACGAGCGGCAGCCGGCGTAGCCCTCCTGCCCGCGATCGGCAACTCAGCCGGCGTCGGCGTCGGCCAGTAGCAGGCCGGCGGTTTCCTCGTCCGTCACCAAGGCGCTGAGGTAGCCGGCATGGAGGCAGGCACGGGCAACCGCGTGCTTCGCCCGGCCGGCCGCGACGCCGATCGACAGGTCGCGCCCTGACGCAAGGCCGAGATCGAGCGCGATGGTGCGGGCGTCGATCTCCGCATCGACGATCCGTCCTTCCGCGTCGACGTAGCGGCTGAGGATGTCGCCGACCGCGCCCTTTTGCGCCAGCGCTGCGGTTTCCGCCTCCGTCACGAAACCCGACTGGACGAGCACCGAGTCCGGCGCGATCGTGCCCATGCCGAAGCAGATCACCGGCGCGCGCCGGCCGAGTTCGAGGACGCCGGCGATCGTCGGGTCCTGTTCCAATGCGAGGCGGGTCGCGGCGCTGCCGACGATCGCCGGGACCGGCAGCAGCGTCGCCGTGCCGTTGGCGGACCGGGCGAAGAGTTCGGCCGTGTTGTTGGTGCGCACCGAGGGGCTGCGGATGTTCATCGCGCCGTTGAGGAGCACGACCTCGACGCCCTCGTTCCAGAACGGCGGCAGGTGCGCCGCCACCGCGCTCATCGTGCGGCCCCAGGACACGCCGATCAGCGGCACGCGGCCGAGGCCGGCGAGGAACTGCGCCGCGGCCCGCGCGACGGCGTTCAAGACGAGGCGCTCGTCGCTCTCGCCGCCGGTCGGCACGACCACCGCCTCTTTCAGATTCCAGCGGCGCTGCAGCCGGCTTTCGAGCGCCGGAAGACGTGGGGCGCGGGGCATGATCTCGATCCGGACGATGCCGGTCTCGCGCGCTTCCGTCAGGAGGCGGCTCGCCTGCCAGCGGGTCAGGCCGAGCTCCCTGGCGAGGTCGCCCATCGTCATCCCGAGGTCGTAGTAGCGCTTGGCGACCTGCACCATCAGCGATTCCCGCTGCTCGCCCGACATCGTGCGGAACTGGATCTCGCGGTCCGGCACCGGGGCGTTCATGGCGGCGTCCCCCTCGTCTGGCGCGCGGCGAGCCGGCGCGACAGGGGCGCCAGCAGTTCGGTCGCTTCCAGATAGTCCTCCAAGAGCTCGCGATAACGGGCGTGCGCCGCGAGGTCCGGCTCGACCGGCCTCGCCGGCGGCACCACGGCTTTCGCGGCGGCGTCGAGATCCGGCACGAGGCCGGCGCCGGCCGCGGCGCAGGCGCACGCGCCGATGATCGTCAGGTTCGCCTTCGACGGGAGTTCGACGGGCCGCCCGATCGCGTCGACCGTCGCCTTCAGCCAGAGCGGGTTGCGCGAATAGCCGCCGGAGGTGACGATCCGCCGGCAGGGCACGCCGAGTTCGTCCATCCGCTTCAGGACGTTGGCGGAGGCGAGCGCGACGCCCTCGACCGCCGCATGGTAGAGGGCGGCGCGGTCGTGGCCGAGCGACAGGCCGAGCACCGCGCCGCGCAGGTGCGGGTCGCGATAGGGCGTGCGGTTGCCCATGAAGTAGTCGAGCGCGAGGAGGCCGCTGCCGCCGACCGGAATGCGGCCCGCCGCTTCGCAGAGTTCGTCGTGCCCGGCCTGATCGAGCGCGAAGATTTCTCGCGAGAACCACGACAGCACCGAGCCGGCCGACACCTGTCCGGCCTCGACCAGCCAGCGGCCGTCGACCAGCGCGTGCGGGTAGGGGCCCCAGAAGCCGGTGACGGGCTGCTCCGCCCCAAGCTGGAAGAGGTGCACGACGGAGGTGCCGCCGATCATCAGGAGGTCACCCGGCTCGATCGTGTCGGCGCCGACCATGCCGATATGCGCGTCGATGCCGCCCTGCGCGACGACCGGGCGGTTGGACAGGCCGAGATGATCCGCCACTTCTCGACTCAACCGTTCGACAGGTGCACCGACCGGCAGGATCGGCTGCGGCAGCTTCTCCGCCAGGTCCGGCACGCCGAGTTCCGCGAAGAGATCGTCGTGGAAGCGCCCTGCGACGCTGTCCCAGTTCCACTTGCAGGTCGCGTTCATGCGCGAGCCGACCCAGCGGCCGGTGAGCCGGAAGTTGATCCAGTCGAGGCATTCGCAGATCACGCCGGCCCGCGCGTAGACGGCGGGCTCGTGCCGGGCGAGCCACATCGCCTTCGGCACCAGCCATTCGGCCGCGTCGCTGCCGCCGGAATAGGCGAGCACCGGATGGTTGGCACGTGCCGTCGCGTCGGACTCGGCCGCCGCCCGGCAGTCCATCCAGAGCAGTGCCGGCTGGAGCGGAATGCCGTTCCGCTCGCAGGCGACGACGGTGGAGGCGGTGGTCGCGGCGCAGATGCCGGCGATCTCCGGGCGCCCGAGGTCCGCCATGACGGCGCGCGACGCCTTGCCGAGCGCTTCCCACCAGTCGGCCGGCGACTGCTCGGCCCAGCCGGGCTTCGGGTGGCGCGTGCCGTATTCCGCCTCCCGCTCGGCCAGCATGCGCCGGGCGTCCAGATCGAACACGCCGACCCGGACGCCACCGGTGCCGAAATCGAGGCCGAGGAGCAGCGACATGCGGGGAGATTTAGGGGCGGAACATGATCTTCGAGAAGAAGTCGTTCTTGCCTTTCAAAGTCTCGAACATCGCCGGCAGTTCGGCGAGCGGCAGTTCGTGGCTGATCATGAACTCCCATTGGAGCTTGCCGGTGACGAGCGCGTCGAGCGTCACCCGCCACTGCTTGCCAGGGAAGGGCGCGCCGAACGAGTTCCACGAGCCGTGCAGCGACACTTCCTGGCGCAGGAAATGCTGGAAGGTCGCGTTCGCGAGGTTCACGTCGCCGACCGGGATGCCGATGAACACGACATGGCCGCCGGGCGCCGCCATCCGCGCCGCCGCGTTGATCGAGGACGGATGGCCCGCCGCCTCGACGATGAGGTCGCAGGCGTGTTCGGTCGGTACCGCTTCGTTGGCGAGATAGGTGAAGGTCGCGCCTGCCTCGCGCGCCTGTTCGAGCTTGCGCTCGGAGACGTCCACCGCGACGATCTCCGTGCAGCCCATCATCCGCATCCACTGGATGGCGAAGAGGCCGATCGGGCCGCAGCCGATGACGCCGCCGCGATCGCCCATCGTCGGCTTCGCCTTCCAGATCGCGTGGAGGGCGATGGAGGCGGGATCGGTCATCGCGACGGCGCGCGGGTCGGCATCGGCCGGGGCGCGGAGGAGATTGCCGGTCGGCACCGCGACGTATTCGGCATAGGCGCCGTCGCGCCGGCTGCCGAAATAGTCGTAGTTCCGCGCCCGCGAGAAGTTGCCGGTCAGCGACTGGTCGCACGGCTCGGTCGGGATCAGCGGCGCGACAGCCATCAGTTCGCCCTCGCGAAAATCCTCGACCCCTTCGCCCACCGCCTCGATATGGCCGGAGAACTCGTGGCCGCAGATGATCGGCATCTTGTGTGCGCCTTTGATCAGCATGCGCGGCAGGTCCGAGCCGCAGACGCCGACGGCATCGACCTTCAGCAGCACCTCGCCGGGTCCGGCGACGGGTTTCGGAACGTCCTCCAGGCGGATGTCGCCCGGCGTGTACATGACGGCTGCGCGCATGGATGCTGTCCTTCGGATGTCAGGCGGAGCGGGCGAGCCCGCTCGTATAGGCGTCGAGGGCGAGGATCGCGTCCCGGACGATCGTGGGGGAGAGCGGCGTCGCGACCCGGCCGATCACCGCGCCGGGCTTCAGCGCCGCTTCCGCGACGCGGCCGATGTCGTCCGGCGTCGCTTGGCCAAGGTCGAGGTCGGCCAGCGTCGTCGGCAGGCCGACCGAGCGGCAGAAGGCCGCTGTGGCCGCGATTTCGGCGAGCGGCCGACCCTCCAGCATCAGGAGGCAGAGCGTGCCGAAGGCGACCTTCTCGCCGTGGAAGAACTTCCGCGTCGCCGGCAGCACCGTCATGCCGTCGTGGATGCCGTGCGCCCCGGAGACGCCGCAGTTCTCGAAGCCGAGACCCGAAAGCAACGTGTTCGCCTCGATGATCGCCTCCACCGCCGGCGTCAGCAGGTTGCGTTCCGCCGCGAGCTTCGCAGCCAGGCCGTCGCGCATCAGCACCTCGTGGCAGGCCCGGGCGATGGCGATGCCGGCCTCGGGGGCGGGGAGGTTCGGGCGGATGAAGTTCGGCGAGCGGGATTCGAGGTTGGAGCGCGCCTCGAAGAAGGTCGAGAGCGCGTCGCCCATGCCGGAAACGAGGAACCGGGCCGGGGCCTTCGCGACGACGGCGCTGTCGACCACGACGAGGTCCGGGTTGCGCGGCAGCGCCATCGCCTCCTGCATCACGCCTTCCTGGTTGTAGCGCACCGCGATGGCGCTGCAGGGCGCGTCGGTGGAGGCGATGGTCGGCACCACCACGATCCGCGCGCGGTGGCGCATTCCTGCGACCTTCGCCGTGTCGGCCGTCTTGCCGCCGCCGATGCCGGCGACGACGTCCGCGCCGCTTTCCGCGACGAGCGCGGCGACGCGGTCGATCTCCTCCGTGCAGCATTCACCGCCGAAGGTCTCGATCCGGGCCTCCGCCTTGCCAAGCGACGCGCGGATCGCCTCGCCGTATTCCTCGGCGACGATCCGGTCGACGAGAAGGAAGGCGCGGGTGCCGAGGTCCTGCAGATGCTCGGGCAGGCGCCGAAGCTCGCCGGCGCGCTGCACGTAGCGGCCGGGGCCGCCGTAGGAGCGGCCTTCCGCCGCCTGCCAGCCGATCGCGGTCGTCATGGCGCTCACCAGCCGCTGACGACGTAGCCGCCGTCGACCGGCAGCGTCGTCGCCGTGACGAACAGCGAGGCGGGCGAGGCGAGGAACACGACCGTGCCGACGAGGTCCTCCACCGTGCCCCAGCGCTTCAGCGCGGCCTTCCGGGCGATGGTCGGCCCGTGCTCGTCGTGGGTCCAGAGATCCTTCGTCATATCGGTCTTGTGGTAGCCCGGCGCGATGGCGTTGACGCGGATGCCGTCCGCGCCGAAGCGGTGGGCCAGCGCTCGCGTCAGCCCGACGATGCCGGTCTTCGACGCGCCGTAGGCGGGCACGCGCTCGTCGGCGAGGTAGCTCAGCATCGAGGCGGTGTTGATTATCGCGCCCTTCGAGGCCTTCAGGTGCGGATAGGCCGCCATCGACAGGCGCATCGCGCCGTTGAGATTGACGTCGATGACCTCGAGATAGGGCTCCTCCTCGTATTCGAGGTCGGGCTTCACGATGCCGGCGGTGTTGACGAGGACGTCGAGCGAGGCAAGGGCGCCGACGAAGCGGTCCACCGCCGCCCGGTCGCGGACGTCGAGCTCTTCGAAGCGGATGCCGTCGTTGCCGGGATCGGCCTTCGCCGCTTCCAGCTTGTGGGGCGAGGAGCCGGTGGCGATCACCTCCGCGCCGAGCGCCCGGAAGCCGCGCGCGATGGCGACGCCGATGCCGGTCGAGGCCCCCGACACGAGGACGCGCTTGTTGGCGAAGAGGTCCGGCCTGAAGGTCGCGACGATATCGTCCATGAATTCCCTCCCTGAAACGTGCCCGCCTCAACCCGCGGCGAGGCGGTCGAGGTCGTCGTAGAAATCCTGCCCCGCCCGGTAGAGGCGGTCGAAGATCGGCTGCATCCGCGCGTAGCGCTCCGCCCAGCCTAAGTCCGGTGCGACCTCGTCGGTATGGCGGACCAGCGCGGCGGCACCTTCTTCGGCGTTGCCGAACCGACCGGTGGCGACGCCCGCCATCACGGCGCAGCCGACGAGACCGCACTCGGCCTCTTCCGGAACCACGACCGGAATGCCGTAGAGGCTCGCCTTGATCCTGAGCCAGAGCGCCGTCTTCGCGCCGCCGCCGGACGCGACGACGCGTTCGAGCCGCGTGCCCGCCGCCTGTTCCATGATCCGCAGATGCCGCGCGGCGGCGAAGGCGACGCCCTCCATCACCGCGCGGTGGAGGTGGGGCAAGCCGTGCCCCGCGCCGAGGCCGAAGAACTGCGCCCTGGCGTTGCGGTGCGCGCCCAGCCGCTCGCCGGTGAGGTAGGGCACGAAGAACAGCCCCTCCGCGCCGGCCGGCGCTTCGGCGGCCTTGGCGACGATCTCCCCGTAGCCGAGTGCCCGCTCGTGGAAGGCGCGGCGCGCCCAGCGCATCGCGTCGCCGCCGGTTTCCAGCAGCACGAAGCCGCCCCAATGGCCTTCCGGCGTCGCGACGTTGCAGATTTCGGGATCGAAGAGCGGCCTGTCCGCGATGAGCGTCAGGATGCAGGACGTGCCGGTGACGTCGGAGGCGAGGCCCGGCCGGCAGACGCCCGAGCCGAGGAGGGCCACCGGATAGTCCGCCCCGCCGACGAGAACGGGCGTGCCCTCGCGCAAGCCCGTCTCGCGCGCGGCCGCCGCGGTGACGCTGCCGAGGATATCCATCGGCTCGCGGATCGGCGGCAACATGCCCGCATCGAGGCCGAGCGTCGCGATCATCCAGTCCGACCACGCCCTTGTCGCCGGGTTCATCAGGAAGGAACACGAGGCGTCGCCGGTATCCATCGCCCTCTCGCCCGTCAGGCGGAGGTTGACAAAGTCCTTCGGCATCAGCACCGCTTCCGCCGCGCGGTAGGCGCGGGGGTCGTTGTCGCGCAGCCATTGCAGCTTGAAGCCCGGCCAGGCCGGCGTCGGCGGGTTGCCGCTTTCCGTCAGATAGTCCGAGGCCGGAAAGGCGCGTTCGAACTCGGCGACGAGGCCGCTCGTGCGCTTGTCGTTCCAAAGCGGCACGGCGGCGCGGGTCGGGTTTCCGGCTCCATCCACCAGCACGGTGCCGTGCATCTGGCCGCAGGCGGCCACCGCCGCGACGCGCTCCCGCGCCCCGTCGATCTGCCCCAGCACCTCGCGCACGGAAGCCGCGACGCCCGTCCACCAGTCCTCGGCCCGCTGCTCGGCCCAGCCGAAGGCGGGCACGATCTGGTCGTGCTCGCGAGCGGCGATGCCGACGATCCGCCCCGACGCGTCGACCAGCGCCGCGCGGACGCTCCCCGTGCCGACGTCGATCGAGAGCGTGAGGTCGCCGTTCATGGTCAGAGCTTCAGCCGGCCGGTCCCGTACTGCAGCAGCATCGCGATGACGATGATGACGCCCATGTAGACCTGCTGGTGGTAGCCGGGAACGCCGCCGAGATTCATGATGTTGGCGATGATGCCCATGATCAGCGCGCCGAGCAGCGTGTTGATGACGCCGCCGCGCCCGCCCATCAGGCTCGCGCCGCCGATCACCACCGCCGCGATGACGTTGAGTTCCGCCCCGACGCCGACCTGCGCCGAGCCGACGCCGGTGCGCGCGGTGGAGATGATGCCGGCGATGGCGGCCAGCGCCCCCGACACGATGTAGACGGTCAGGATGTAGCGGGGCACCGCGATGCCGGACAGGCGCACCGCCTCCTCGTTCGAGCCGATCGCCTTCACGATGCGCCCGAAGCGCGTGAAGTTGAGGACGATGCCGCCGACGAGGAATACCGCGAACATCAGCCAGACCGGCAGCGGCAGGCCGAAGGCGAAGCCGGAGCCGAAGCCGGAGATCGCCGCGCCTTCCGTTCCCAGCGGGATCGGCCGGCCGTCCGAGATGATCAGCGACAGGCCGCGCGCGATCGCCAGCATCGCCAGCGACATCACGAAGGAGGGGAGCTTGAGATAGGCGACGAAGACGCCGGTGACGAGACCGCAGCCCATGCCGGCGAGGATTACGAAGACGATCGAGGCCGTCTGCCCGTAACCCATGAAGTGGATGAAATGCGCGGTCAGCACCGAGCCGAGGGCGGCGATCGAGCCGACCGACAGGTCGATGCCGCGCGTCAGGATCACGAACAGCATCCCGACCGCCATGATGCCCGCACCCGCCGCGACCTGCCGGAGCACGTTCAGGATGTTGATCCGGGACAGGAAGGCGTCGGACCAGAAGCTCGCCGCGACGACGAGCACGAGGAAGATCGCCAGGGTCGCGAAGTGCTGGATCACGCTGGCGAAATCGAACCTGCGGCCGGCTTTGGCCGGTGCGGCGTCGGCGACCGTGGTCATGGCTCTACACCTTGGTTGGATTGGGCGGCCGCCGCCACCGGGCGGATCATCGCCAGCGACAGGAGGTTCTCCTCGCTGTAGCGGTCGGGCAGGAGCTCGCCGCGCAGTTCGCCCTCGCCCATCACGAGGACGCGATCGCAGAGGCCGAAAAGCTCCTGATGCTCGGACGAGATGACGAGCACCGCCTTGCCGGCTGTCGCCAGCTTGTCGACGAGCGCGTAGATCTCGGTCTTCGCGCCGACGTCGACGCCGCGCGTCGGCTCGTCGAGGATGATCACGTCGCCTTCGGCGTGAAACCACTTGGCGAGCACCACCTTCTGCTGGTTGCCGCCGGAAAGCGACGACACCGGCGCATCGACGCCGGCCGATTTCAGCCGGAGCGAGCGGCCGAGGTCCTCGACCATCGTCTTCTCGCGGCCGCGCCTGAGGAACCCGAGCGGCCCGGTGACGGCCCCCATCCGAGCCATGGTGGAATTGATCCGGATGGCGTTGTCGAGGACGACGCCCTCGTGCTTCCGGTCTTCCGGCACGAGGCCGATGCCGTTCGCCACCGCGTCGCGCGGGCTGGCGAAGCGCACGGGCTTGCCACGCAAGGAGACCTCGCCGGATTCGAGCCGGTCCGCCCCGAAGATCAGGCGCGCGACCTCGGTGCGCCCCGCGCCGACGAGGCCGCCGAGCCCGACCACCTCGCCGGCGCGGACGGTGAAGGAAACGCCCCGCACCTTCGCGCCGCGCCGCAGGTTCTTCGCTTCGAGCAGCGTTTCCCCGAGCGCGCGGCGGCCCTTCTCGGGGAACATCGCGGCGAGCGGCCGGCCGACCATCATGCGGATCAGCCCGTCGATCGTGATGCCGGCCGCATCCACCGTGCCGACGAGCTGGCCGTCCTTCATCACGGTCATGCGGTCGGCGATGCGCATCACCTCGTCGAGGCGATGGGAGATGTAGACGACGCCGACGCCGTGACGCTTGAGATCGGCGATGATGCCGTGGAGGCGCTCGGCATCCTGCGCGGAAAGGACCGCGGTCGGCTCGTCGAAGATGATGATCCTGACCTCGCGCGCCAGGGCCTTGGCGATCTCGACCACCTGCTGGTGAGCGACCGCGAGACTGCCGACGGTGCGGCCGGGATCGATGGCGAAGCCGAGCCGGTCGAGGAGTTCGCGGGCTCTGGCCTTCAGCGCGCCCCAGGAGATGACGCCCGGCAACTCGCCGAGGAAGATGTTCTCGGCGACGGTCAGGTCGGGCGCGAGCGCCAGTTCCTGGTGGATCACCGCGATGCCGCGCGCCCGCGCCTCGCGCGGATCACGCAGCGTCACGGCCTCGTGCCCAAGCGAAACCGTGCCGCTCGTCGGCTGCAACTCGCCGCCGAGGACGCGCATCAGCGTCGACTTCCCCGCGCCGTTCTCGCCGAGGAGCGCGTGCACCTCGCCGGCTCGGACGTCGAAGTCGACGCCGCGCAGCGCGTGGATGCCGCCGAAGGATTTCGTGATGGCCGACAGCCGGGCGAGTTCCACTATTCCGCCTCCAGGTCATGGATGGAGACGCGGCGGCACGAAGCCGGGCCGCCGCTCTTCGCTGTCGGCGGTCAGAACACCGCGTCGGGGCGGTAGTACTTCTCGACGTTGTCCTTAGTGATCACGGCCGGTTCGGTGAGCTTCAGCTTCGGGTAGCCGGGCTCCAGCGTGCCGTTCAGCGCCTTCAGGCCGATGTCGACGGCAAGGCGCGCGACGGCGTCGGGGTCGTTCAGGCCGGTCGCGCCGTACTTGCCGTCCTTGATCGCGGCGAGCGCTTCCTTCTGCCCGTCAGCGGCGGCGAGGACCAGCACGTCCGAGGAGCCGACGCCCTCCAGCGCCTTCATCGCGCCGAGCGCCATCGAGTCGTTCTCGGCGACGACGACGTTGACGTCCGGGTGGGCGGTGAGGAGGTCCTCCATCGCCTTCAGGCCGCCCTCCTGCTCCCAGCTTCCCCAACCCTGGCCGACGATCTCGAACGAGGACTTGCCCTCGTTGGTGAGCTGGCCCTCGACGACGCCGCGAAAGACGCCGAGGCGGCGGTCGCGGCCGACCTCGTTCCCTTGCGCGCCCGAGATCAGGATGATCTTCATCGGCGTGCCCTGCATGCGTTTCGCCAGCCACTGCCCGACCAGGAAGCCGTTCTGATCGTTGGAGGAGCGGACCTGCGTCACGACGTTCGCGTTGGTGTTGATCGAGGAATCCATCACCACGACCTTGACGCCGGCGGCGGTGGCGGCGTTCGCGGCGGCGACGAGGCCTTCCGGATCGCGGGGGTTGAGGATCAGGAGCTTCACGCCCTTCGCCACCATGTCCTCGACGTCGGCGATCTGCTTGTTCATGTCGTTCTGGCCGTCCGAGGTCGAAACCTCGCAGCCGGCCTTCTTGGCCTGATCGAGCGCCGCGGCCTGCTGGGCCGCGAAGTAGGGGGCGGCCAGCGTGTACATCGCGACGCCAACCTTGCAATCGGCCGCGCCCGCGGTGCCGGCGGCCCCGGCGACCATCGCCACGGCGAGCAGGCAGCCCGAAAGGGAAAACGTCCTCATCGATTCCTCCATAGATCGGGCGTTCTCTCCCAAGCCCGCGATGTAGCATAGTTACAAGATAAGCGGCGGGTCAAGTGTCAATAATTATTCACATTCGTGAGCACGAGGCTAGGATGTGATGTGCATTATGGTGCGCTGCGGTATTTTTGTTGATGCCAACGTCGTGCCGCGAACATCAAGCCGCTCCGCTCTTGCGGGATAGCGCCGAGAAATGTAGCATAACTACACAATGTGGAGATTGCGATGAGATTGCGCGAGCCGGGAGTCTTCACGGTCGACGTCGCCGCCGGAGAGTTGAGCGGTGCGGCGACGCGCTACCGCAAGACGTTCGGCGACCTGGCGGGTCTCTATGCCGACGAGGCCGCCTTTCGCCGCCTTCTCGACGAGCGGGGCGCCGACGCCGTCGCCTACGAGGTCACCGACCACAAGCCGTCTTCGGATGCCGGCGACATGATCATCGGCGTCACCCGGATGGCGCCCGGTAAGGTCGGCGCCGAGTATTTCATGACGCGCGGCCATATCCACGCGAAGGCCGACCGGCCGGAAATGTATTACGGCGAGAGCGGACATGGCCTGATGCTGCTCGAGTCGCCGGACGGCGAAGTGCGGACGGTCGAGCTTCGTCCGCGCACGCTCTGCTACGTGCCGCCCTACTGGATCCACCGCTCGGTCAATGTCGGCACAGACGATCTGGTGATGACCTTCGCCTACCCGGCGGACTCCGGCCAGGACTACGACATCATCGCGAAAGCCGGCGGCATGCGCCGGCGCATCGTCGACGACGGAACGGGCGGCTGGACGGCGGTCGACAATGCCGACTGGCGGCCGCGCTCCGCCGCCCTGGTGGAAGCGCTCTACGGCGAGGCCGCATGAGCAACACCGTCGCAGCTCCGTATCCAGCGGCGGAACGGCCGACCTTCTACTTCGTCGGTGTCACGACCGGCAAAAGCTCGATCATGAAGGTGTTTCCGGCCTGGGCCCAGTATCTCGGCCTCGACGCCGAGATGCGCGGCATCGATCTGGCGGTGCATGCCGATCCGGCCGCCTACCGGGAGGTCGTGTCCTTCATCAAGCGCGATCCGAACTCGCTCGGCGCGCTGGTGACGACCCACAAGATCGACCTCTTCAAGGCGGCGCACGACCTCTTCGACGAGATCGACCCGCACGCCCGGCTGATGGACGAGACGAGCTGCATCTCGAAGCGGGACGGCCGCCTCGTCTGCCACGCCAAGGACCCGATCACCTCCGGCCTCGCGCTGGACGGCTTCCTGCCGGAGCGGCATTTCGAGCGGACCGGCGCCGAACTCTTCTCGATCGGCGCCGGCGGCTCCACCATCGCGCTCACCTGGCACATGATGCAGCGGAGCCGCGGCGGGGATCGGCCATCGCGCATCGTCGTCTCCAACCGCAGCCAGGGGCGGCTCGACGAGATCCGCCGCATCCATGCCGAGATCGGCTCCGACGTGCCGGTCGATTACGTGCTCGCCCCGCAACGGCAAGACAACGACGCGGTGCTGGCCACGCTGAAGCCCGGCTCGCTGGTGATCAACGCCACGGGCCTCGGCAAGGACGCACCCGGCTCGCCGCTGACCGACGCCGGCGTCTTCCCCGCGAACGGCATCGCCTGGGACCTCAACTACCGCGGCGACCTCGTCTTCCTGACCCAAGCGCGAAGGCAGGAGGCGGATCGTTCGCTGCAGGTCGAGGACGGCTGGACGTATTTCATCTACGGCTGGACGCAGGTGATCGCCGAGGTGTTCCACGTCGACGTGCCGTCCGCCGGCCCGCGCTTCGACGAGATCGCGGCGATCGCGGCCCGGGCCTCGAAGGGGTGAGGGCGGTGGAGCGCATCCTCGTCACGCCCCGTTCGCTGACCGCCACGCCGCATCCCGCCGTGGAGGCGCTGCGCGCGCAAGGCTTCGACCTCGTCTATTCGACGCCGAACGCGCTGCCGGACGAAAGCGAGCTCTGCCGGCTGCTGCCCGGCACGGTCGGATGGCTCGCCGGCGTCGAGCCGGTGTCGACCCGGGCGCTCGGTTCCGCCGATGCCCTGCGCGTCGTCAGCCGCAACGGCTCGGGCGTCGACAACCTGCCGCTGCCGCTCCTCGCCGAACGCGGCATCACGCTGTGCCGGGCGGACGGCGGCAACGCGGCCGGGGTCGCGGAACTTTCCGTCGCCCTCGCATTGGCGGCGCTGCGCCAGATCCCCTTCGCCGACGCCGGCATCAAGGCGGGCGGCTGGCCCCGCCGGCGCGGCCGGGAGATCCGCGGGCGCAGCGTCGGCGTCGTCGGCTGCGGCGCGGTCGGCGGCGAGGCCGCCCGGTTGTTCGCGGCGCTCGGCGCCGACATCCTCGCCTTCGATCCGGCCCGCCCGCCGCTCGACATCGCGCCCGAACGCGTCCGCTGGGTCGACCTCGCGACGCTGTTCCGCGAGGCCGACATCGTCACCTTCCACTGTCCGATCATGCCGGACGGCCGGCCGCTCCTCGACCGCGCCGCGCTGGCGGCGATGAAATCCGATGCTGTGGTGGTGAATACCGCGCGCGCCGGCCTCGTCGACGAGGCGGCGCTGCTCGAAGCCCTGGAGGCCGAGCGCCTGTTCGCCTACGCGACGGACGTCTTCGCCGAGGAGCCGCCGCGCTCCCTGGTCCTCGCTGGCCATTCCCGCGTCATCGCCACCAGCCATATCGGCGGCTTCACCGAGGAAAGCGTCGACCGCGTCACGGCGCTCGCGGTCGAGAACCTCGTCAGGGCGCTCCGGGCGTGAGCTTCGAGGCGGTCGCGTTCGAAGGGAGGCTCGCCGAGCGTCTGAAGCGCCCGCCGGAGCGGCGTCCGGGCCGCGTTTCGCTGTTCTGGCTCGGCCAGGCGGGCTTCGTCGTCGAGGCGGCAGGCCGCCGGCTGCTGATCGATCCCTACCTGTCGGATTCGCTAGCGCGCAAATATGCCGGGACGGCGACGCCGCACGAGCGCATGGCGCCCGTCCCGGTGCAGCCGGACAAACTCGGTCCCGTCGATGTCGTGCTCCTCACGCATCGCCACACCGATCACATGGACCCGGACACGCTCCGCCCGTTGGCCGAGCGGCTGCCGGACCTCCGCTTCGTCGTGCCGGCCGCCGAGATCGAGGAGGCCTCGCGCCGAACCGGCGTCGGCGCGGAACGGCTGATTCCGATGGATGCCGGCGAGCGGCGGGCGGTGCTGCCCGGCATCGCGGTCCGGGCGGTGCGCGCCGCGCACGAAACGCTGGAAGCCGACCGTGAGGGGCGGTTCCGCTTCCTCGGCTACGCGGTCGAGACGGCGGGCGCGACCGTCTTCCATTCCGGCGACACGGTGCCGTTCGAGGGGCAGGCGGCGGAGGTGCGGGTGCTGAACGCCGACCTCGCCCTGCTGCCGGTGAACGGGCGCAGCGAGGCGCTGGCAAGCGCCGGGATCGCCGGCAACATGACGATGGCGGAGGCGGTGGAGCTTTGCCGCGCTGCCGGCATTCCCGCGATGCTCGCCCACCATTACGGCATGTTCGCCTTCAACACGGCCGCGCCAGAAGCGATCGACCGGATCGCCGCGGCGGCCGCGCCGCTTCGCGCCGGGCGTGCCCGGTTCGGCACCGAGTACCGCCTCGGCCCTGTTGACGAGGCTTGAGCCCGCCCGCCATGCTGGAGCCCGGATGCGCGGCGCGGGATGATTGCGGCTTGTCAGGACCGGATGAGGAAGCGCGAGAGCCCTTGCGCAACGTTCTCGAGATCATCCGGACGAGCTATGCGGACTTGCGCAAATCGGAGCGGAAGGTCGCCGACCTCGTCCTCGCCGATCCGCAGCGCGTGCTCGCCGCGACGCTGGCCGACACCGCGGCGGAGGCCGAGGTCAGCCAGCCGACGGTGATCCGCTTCTGCAACGCCCTCGGCTGCACCGGCTACCAGGACTTCAAGCTGCGGCTCGCGCACGGGCTGGCGCTCGGCACGCCCGCCACCCATTCCGTGCTCTTGCGCACCGACGCGCCAGCCGCGGTGATCGAGAAGATCTTCGACTACACGATCACCAGCCTCGACTGGGCCCGCCGCAACCTCGACGCGCGAGACGTCGAGGCGGCGGTGGCGATCCTGGAGGCGGCGCGCTCGATCGAGTTCTTCGGCTTCGGCGCATCGGGCATCGTCGCGCGCGACGCGCAGCAGAAGTTCCCGCTGTTCGGCGTGCCCTGCGGCGCGCAGCTCGATTCGCACCAGCAGGTGATGTCGGCGTCCGTGATGGGCGAGGGCGACGTCGCGGTGGTGATCTCGAACACCGGCCGCACCCGCTCGATCATCGAGGTCGCGGCGATCGCGCGCGAGGGCGGCGCGAAGGTGATCGCCATCACCGGCTCGCGCAACAGCCTCGCCGCGCATTGCGACGTCGCGATCGTCGCCGAGACGCTGGAGAACACCAACGTCTACACGCCGACGATCTCGCGCATCGCGGCGCTCGTCGTGGTGGACATCCTGTCGACGGCGGTGGCGCTGCGCCGGAGCGAGCGGACGGCGCAACGCTTCGACATGATGAAGCGCCGCCTCAACGACCTCCGCCTCGCCGACGACCGCGAGCCGGACTGACGCTTTAGAGGTCGACGCTGACCGGCAGGATCACGAGGTCGCGGATCATGACGCCCTTCGGCCGGGTCAGCATGAACATCACCGCGTCGGCGACCTCCTTCGGCTGCATCAGGCTGCCGTTGGCGAGCGCTTCCTCCATTTTCGCCTTCGGCCAGTCGTCGAGGAGCGCCGTCACCACCGGGCCGGGGCAGACCGCGCCGACGCGGACGCCGTTCGGGGCGACCTGGCGGCGGACCGTGTGGACGAAGGCCTGCACCGCGAATTTCGAGGCGGTGTAGATCGGCTCCCAGACCACCGGCACGACGCCCGCGACCGAGCTCGTGAACAGGACGTCGCCGCTGCCGCGCTCCACCATGTGCGGCAGCACCGCATGGACGGTGCGGAAGGCGGCGTTGATGTTGAGGTTCAGCATCCGGTCCCACGCGTCCGGATCGCCGTCCACCACCGGGCCGCCGACATAGGCGCCGGCATTGGCGTGGAAGATGTCGAGCCGCCCCGCCGCGGCGAGGATCTGCGGCATCATCGTCGCGACGCTCGCCGGGTCGAGGAGGTCGACCACCACCGGGATCGCGCCGGGCCCGAGCTCGCCGCAAAGCTGCCGGAGCTTGTCGCCGGCGCGGTCGACGAGCGCGACGCGCGCGCCCGCCGCCAGCATGGATCGGGCGCATTCGAGCCCGATCCCGGAGGCCGCGCCCGTCACGGCCGCGACCTTGCCTTCCAGTTCCTGTGCCATCTTCTCTTCCTTGGGCTTGTCGGTCAGCCCCGGCCGTGCGAGGCGCGCGAGCGCCGGGCCAGCGAGTCCACCATCACCGCGAGGGCGAGAACGCCGCCGAGGATCATGTATCGGAGCGACGACGAGAGGTTCAGCAGCGTCAGCCCGTTCGAGATCGCCTGGATGACGATGATGCCGAGCAGCGCCGAATAGGCCGAGCCGCGGCCGCCGAAGAGGCTGGTGCCGCCGATCACCGCCGCCGCGATGGCGTTGAGGTTCACGTCGCCGGCACCCGCCTGCTGCGAGGCCGAGCCGAGCCGCGTCGCCGACAGGAGGCCGCCGAGCGCCGCCAGCGTCGAGCAAAGCACGAAGGCGCTCATGTAGATGCGGCGGACGTTGATGCCGGCGCGGCGCGCCGCCTCGCGATTGCCGCCGACCGCCATCATCGAGCGGCCCCACTTGGTGCGGGTGACGCCGTATTCCATCGCGACGACGAGCGCGACGAAGAGCCCGAACATCCAGGGCACGCCCCGACCGTTGGCGAGGAACCAGACCACCGCGACCAGCGCGATCGTCAGCGCCGCAGCCTTCGTGACGAGGACGCTGAGCGCCCCGCCGGACAGCCCGGCCGCCTCGCGCCGCGCCTTAGCCTTCAGGCCCGACCACATGATCGCGGCGCCGGGCGCGAGGGCGAGGATGAACGACAGCCAGTTCGGCATGTACGCGTTCTGCCCGAACCGGACGAGCGGCTGGTTGAACGGCAGGTTGATCGAGCCGCTCGACCCGAGGAGGTAGAGCTGGAAGCCGAGGAGCGCGAGCAGCCCCGCCAGCGTCGCGACGAAGGACGGCATGCCGACGCGGTTGTAGAGCGTCGCGTAGATCGCGCCGACCGCCGCGCCGAGGAGGAGCGCGACGAGGATCGCGCCGACCGCAGGCCAGCCGTTGTTGATCCAAAGAACGCCGAGGATGGCGGAGGCGAGCCCCGACATCGAGCCGACCGACAGGTCGATCTCGCCGAGCAGCAACACGCAGACGATGCCGAGCGAGATGATGCCGGTGGTGGCGCAGTCGTAGAGGAGGTTCGAGATGTTGCCGGGCCGGATGAAGACCGGATTCAGCGAGGTGAAGATCAACGAGATCACCACGAGGCCGACGGCGACCGGGATCATCCCGAGGTCGCCCGAGCGGACGCGGTCGATGAAGCCGCGCAGGGCGCCGGCGAGGCCCTCGTCCTGGCGGACGCGCGCGTCGGCCCGGTCGAGCGGCCGGCCGGCGACGGAGTTCGGGTTGACGCTGCTCATTGGACTGCCTCCGCTCCACCGGCAAGGCGTTCGGCGCGGCGCGACACCGCGTTCTCGGTCGCACCGGTGATGGCCGAGATCAGGTCGTGATGGGAATCCTCGGGCGTGAAGACGCCGTTGTTCTTGCCGAGCCTGAGCACCACGATGCGGTCGGCGACGGCGCGGACGTCGTCCATGTTGTGCGAGATCACGATGACGCCGAGGCCGCGGTCGCGCACCCGCTCGATGAGGTTCAGGACTTCCGCGGTCTGCGCGACGCCGAGCGCGGCGGTCGGCTCGTCGAGCATGATGAGCTTCGGCTCCAGGAGGAGCGAGCGGGCGATGGCGACGGTCTGGCGCTGGCCGCCCGAAAGCGAGGCGATCGGCTCGCGCACCGAGGGAATGCGGGCGGAGAGTTCGTTGAGGAGCGTCCAGGCCCGGACCTCCATCGCCACCTCGTCGAGCGCGTAGGGGTCCTTTTCGCGGCCGAGATAGATGTTGGCGACGACGTCGAGGTTCTCGCAGAGCGCGAGGTCTTGGAACACCGTGGCGATGCCGAGGTCGAGCGCGGCGGACGGGCTCGACATCGTCACTTCCTTGCCGTCGAAGCGGATCGTGCCGGACGAGGGCTGGTGGACGCCCGCCAGCACCTTCACCAGCGTCGACTTGCCGGCGCCGTTGTCGCCGACGAGCGCCACCACCTCGCCAGGGAAGACGTCGAGTTCGATGTCGGTCAGCGCGGAAACCGCGCCGAAGTGCTTGGACACGTTGCGGAGGGAGATGACCGGCTCGCCGCGCCCCGTCCGGGGGTTCGAGCCCATTGCGGCATCCGTCATGAGAGACCTCGTCGTCGAATTGGCGGGCGGAGGGAAGGGCGAGCCGGCCGCCCCTGCCGTGCGGCGAAGGGCGGCCGGCCGGGTTCGGCGCGCTACTGCGCGGTGATGCCCATCGACTTGCAGGCCTCGGCGTAGTCGCCGGTGCAGACCTCGGCGACCGGCGTGATCTTCTTGTCGAAGATCTCGGCCTTGATGTTGTCCTTGGTGATCACCGCCGGGATGAAGAGCTGCGACGGCGTGTTGTAGAGAGTGGTCTTGGCCTCCGGCGTCTTGCCGGCGAGCAGTTGCACGGCGACGTTGGCGGCGGCGGCCGCGACGATCTCGGAAGGCTTCGAGATCGTGTTGAACTGGTCGCCCGCGACGATGAGCTGCAGCGCCGCGATGGTCGCGTCGTTGCCGGTGACCGGCGGCACCGGGTCGACGCCGGCCGCCTTGAAGGCCGCGATCGCGCCGCCGCCCGTGCCGTCGTTCGCGGCGACGACGCCGACGATGTCGGCGCCGAACCGCGTGATCTGGCCGCTCGCCCACTGCTGCGCGTTGCTCGGCAGCCAGTTCGGCGTGTCGAACTCCGACAGCGTCTTGTAGCCGCTGCTTGCCAGACCCTCGTGGACGCCGTCCCGGATCAGGCCGGCCGCCGCGTCGGTCGGCGAGCCGTTGATCTGGAGGACGCCGCCCTTGTCGGCCGGAACGTTGGCGGCCTTCAGGTGCTGGATCAGCGAGTCGGCGATCGACTTGCCGATCGCCTTGTTGTCGAACGAGACGTAATAGTCGGCCGGCGTGTCGGGGATCGGGCGGTCGTAGGCGATGACCTTGACGTCCTGGCTGTGGGCCTGCTGCACCAGCGAAGCGGCGGCGCTGGAATCCACCGGGTCGAGCACCACGACCTTCGCGCCCTGCGAGATCACCGAGTTGAACTGCTGCTGCTGCTTGGCGATGTCCGCGTCGGCGTTCTGGTAGACGACCTCGCAATCCGGGCAGAGCTTCTTCATCTCGGCCTGGAAGCCGGGGAAGTCGTGCTCCTCGTAGCGTGTCGAACCCTGGTCGGGCATCAGGAAGGCGACGGTGCCGCTGGCACCCTGCGCGTGGGCCGCGCCGGCGAGCAGCGTCAGCCCCAGCGCCGCCAGGCCGGCCGACCTCGAAAGGTTCGCGGTGGTTTTCGTCATCGTATCTCCTCCGTTGGGTGACGTTTGCGTGTCTTCACCCGCGCGGTCGCGCCGCGCGGATCTCTCGTGCCCCGGCCGCTCAGGCGGCCAGGGTGACGTTGTCGGCGAGCAGCCGCCGGAAGCGCGAGGGCGGCATGCCCTTCTCCGCCAGGAACTGGCGGTTGAAGTTCGACAGGTTGTTGAAGCCCGACCCGAAGCAGATGTCGGTGATCGTGGCGTTCTCGTCGCTCATCAGGAGCTGACAGGCGAGGTTGATCCGCAGCCGCTTGATGTACTGGACGAGCGGCATGCCCGTATGGCGGCGAAAGGTGCGCGAGAAGGCGCTGGTCGACTGGCCGGCGATCGCCGCGAGCTCCACCTCGCCGAAGGGCTGCGTCAGGTTCTCGCGGATGAAGGCGAGCGCCTTGTTGAGGCCGACGGACATGTAGCCGGAAGGGTCCGGCAGGTAGCCGGCGCTCGCCAGCGGCTCGGTGCGCTGCGCCCGGCTCAAGGTTCCGGCGACGGTCATGAAGAGTTCGAGCCGCCGCATGCCGTGCGCGCCCATCAGCTCCTCGATCGCGAGGGCGAGCTCCGCGCTCGTGCCCGCGTCGAACAGGACGCCGCGCCGCGATGCCGCGAGCAGAGGCGCGAGGGCGGCGAGCTCCGGCAGCACCTTCGCCGCGTCGTCGATGAAGCATTCGCTGAACTGGACGATCCGGCAGCGCAGCGGCACGGTCGCGCCTTCCGGCAGGTCGCTGACCCAATTGTGCGGCAGGTTCGGGCCGGTGAGGACGAGGTTGCCGGGTTCGAACTCGCCGATGAAGTCGCCAACGAAATACCGCCCGGTCGTCGAGACGACCTGATGCAGCTCGTATTCCGGATGGAAGTGCCAGCGGACGGTATGGTACGGATAGCCGTGCGACCACGCCGCGAAGGATTCGCCGCGCCGTATCTGCACGAGCTCCAGGTCTGGTGCCATCGAGCTTCCTCCCGAAGCCAGGCGCGATGCGTTGCCGCGCCCTGTTCTTCTTCGTCGCCCGGCTCGCTCCCGGCCTGGCCACGATCTGAACGGTAGTGCCGCGCCGCCGGCCGCGCCACCACGATTCGGGGCGCGTGCCGATACTTTTTTGATCTTCTCGCAGGTTCGCGGTTTCGGGGCCCGGTGGCGATTTCGGCCGAGCGCCCGGGAATAAAGCGCACCCGAGCCCGGTTCCTCGTGCGGCGGCAACGCCGGTCGGGGAGGGGCAGCATGCCGCAGCGTCGAGAAGCGGTCGGGAGCGGCAGGGCCCGCTCGGGCCGGCGAAGGTCATGACGCCCCGCGCGCGGCGATGACGGCGGCACCCGCACGATGCCCCCGTTCGAAGCTCTCCTTCCGTTCCTGTTTGGGCTCCTTGTGCTGCAGCTCTCGCCCGGCCCGGACATGCTCCTGATCCTCGACCGCGGCATCGCCCACGGTGCGAAGGTCGCCTTCTCGACGATCGCCGGGATCGTGCTCGTCGCCGGCGCGGTCCAGATCGCCATGCTCGTCTTCGGCTTCGGCGCGCTGATCCGCAGCCACCCGGCATTCATGCCGCTGCTGCGCTCGGCCGGCGCGGCCTATCTCTGCTATCTCGGGATCCGGATGCTGACGACGCGGCTGCGGGCTCCCGATCTCGTCGCCGTCCGGCCCGCCGGGCTCGGGGACGCGCTCTGGGAGGGAGCCGTCAGCAGCCTGACCAATCCGAAGTCGTTCCTCTTCCTGTTCGTCGTCCTGCCGCAGTTCGTCGATCCGCGGGCCGGGCCGGTATGGCTGCAGATGCTGGTGCTCGGCATCCTGCACAAGCTCGCCGGGGCCGTGACGCTCGGCTCCGTCGCGCTCCTCGCCGGGCGGATCGGCGGCTGGATGCGGCGCTGGCCGCGCGTCCTGCCGATCCAGCGCAATCTCTGCGGCCTCGTGATGATCGGGCTCAGCGCCGCTCTCGCCACCCGCATCCCGTATGCTCCGTGAGGTGGTCGGAACGTCGGTTTACCTTGCGAAACATCTGGTCAATTCCGGTCCGCCGATGCATGCTCGGCCGCGTGTCCGGGTGATTCTACTCGACGAGCGCCCGTGACGATTCGAAGGATCGCCATGCCGATCAGGGCCTGCCGGGGTGAGACCCGCATCACCCGGCGGAAGCATCGCCGGCCTTCGGGCGCGGGGCGTCGGGACGGCCTGCCGTGCGGCGGAGGCAGCCCCGCTTGAGCGCAGACGGCAGGATCAGGTTCGACCGGCTCATTCTGCCGCGGTTCGACGACGGCTTCCGGCTGGCCCGCTGGCTGACCGGCAATCCGACCGACGCCGAGGACGTCATGCAGGAAGCGTCCCTGCGGGCCTTTCTCGCCATCGACCGGCTCGTCGAGCACAATGTGCGCGCCTGGTTCCTGACGATCGTGCGCAACGCCTGCTATTCCTGGCTGGAAAAGCACCGTCCGGGAATAACCATATCCAGTGAACAGTTACAGGGGTACGACCAGCTCGTTCTGGAGCGCGGCGGCGTCAGCGCCGATCCCGCTCCCACCCCGGAAGAGGCGTTGATCGCGCGGGAGGACGCGGCTCGGCTCACGGCGGCGATCGACGGTCTGCCGCTCGCGATGAAGGAGGTTCTCGTTCTCAGGGAATATCACGACCTCTCCTATCGGGAGATCGCCGAGATCAGCGGCGTACCCGTCGGCACGGTGATGTCGCGCCTCGCCCGGGCGCGCCGGCATCTCCTGGCGCGCTTCGATGGAGGCGGCGATGCGGCCTGACGAGGAGGATCACCTGCTGCTCGCGGCCTATCTCGACGGCGAGCTGTCGGCGGGCGAGACGATCGAGATGGAGCGCCGGCTGGCCGCCGACCCGGACTTGCGGCAACTGTTCGAGCGGCTGCAGGCGCTGTCCGGCTCGGTTCGCCGCACGCTGGCGGAGACGCCGGTCCCGGCAGGACTGGAGGCCCGGCTCGCCGAGCGGTTCGGCAAGGTCGAGGTGCTGTCCCCGCCGTCCAGGCGGCGCGGGACCCCGCCCTGGCTGGCGGCGGCTGCCTGCCTCCTGCTCGGGCTCGCGGGCGGCGGGGCGATCGGCTACGCCATGTCCGACGCCTGGCGCGCCGGCGGCGGTGGCAGCCGGACGCTGGACGCGGTCTATGCCGGCCACATCAGGGCGCTCGCCGCGCCCGCGCCCTTCGACATCGCCTCCTCCGAACGGCACGTGGTGAAGCCCTGGTTCAACGGCCGGACCGTGGTCGCGCCGGACGTGCCGGACTTCGGCGCGGAAGGCTTTCCGCTGGCGGGCGGACGCGTCGACGTCGTCGGCGGCGAGAAGGTGCCGACGCTCGTCTACCGCCGCCGCCAGCACGTGATCAGCGTCACCGTCGTTCCGCGACGGGAAGGGGAGGGCGCGGCCGATCCCGCGCCGCGCGAGGGCTCGCGGATCCTGCGATGGGATGCCGGCGACCTCACCTACTTCGCCGTGTCCGATCTCAACGGCGCGGAACTCCGGCAGTTCGCGGACCTTTTCCGCTCCCGCCTCGCGCCCGCCGGCTGAGCGCGAACGATCCGGGCCGGGTCATCGTTGGAGCGGGATGACATCCGCGGAAAGCCAGAGCGATTCCCCTCCGCTCGCCGCCGAGTGGCCGTTTCCGGTCGCGGCGGCGCTCGGCTCGGCCGTCAGGGCGACGGGGATCGAGCGCGAGATCCGGGCGCGCCTGCCATGGGGGTTGCGGAACTGCCTCGCAGTCGCCTCCGGCTGCATCGCGCTGCGCATGCCTGACGGCGAAGCGGCCGAGTTCGCGGCCGCGAGGGCGATCGTCGCGACGGCGCTGGAGGGGATCGCCGCGCTGCCGGTGCTGCCGGGCGAGGTCGAGGACATCCTGACGATCTCCGCGCGCGAGCGGCTGAAATGGACCCGCGACGGGCGCCTCAGGAGCGCGGGCACGCGAACCGTGAAGCTGCGCGGCCGCGCCAAGGCCGTGACCTTCCACGTCTTCGACCCGAGGCATGTCGAGGATGTCCTCGACCGCGACCTGCCGACGATCTGGCGGGAGGAGGATGCGGCGGCGATCAGGGAGAACCGCAAGCGCGCCGCGGGCAAGGCGGCGCGGACCCGGGCCGGCGAAGGCAAGGCGGTCGCGGGAACCGAAAGGCGCGCCCCGAGCCAGGCCGTTCGGCCGAGGCTGCAGGGCTGGGAGGCGTTCGAAACGGAAGGGTTGCTGCGCTGAAGGCGCGAGCGGCGGCCGGCCCCGTTTCGCGGACGAGGCCGGCCGCGGCGCCAGCGGCCGCTATTCGGCCGGGACGGCGGCGAGTTCGTCGGGCGCCGGGCCCGGATGGCCGCTGAGTGCCGCCTGCAACTGCACCTTGTCGAGTTCGCCCTCCCAGCGGGCGACCACGAGCGCGGCGACGGCGTTGCCGGTGATGTTGGTCAGCGCCCGGCATTCCGACATGAAGCGGTCGACGCCGAGGATCAGCGCCATGCCGGCGACCGGGACCGAGGGCACTACCGACAGCGTCGCGGCGAGCGTGATGAAGCCCGCGCCCGTGATGCCGGCCGCGCCCTTCGAGGACAGCATCGCGACGAGGAGCAGCAGGATCTGGTCGCCGAGCGACAGGTCGATGTTGGTCGCCTGCGCGATGAAGAGCGCTGCCAGCGTCATGTAGATGTTGGTGCCGTCGAGGTTGAAGGAGTAGCCGGTCGGAACCACGAGCCCGACGACGGAGGGCTTCGCGCCGGCCTGCTCCAGCTTCTTCATCAGCGAGGGCAAGGCCGCCTCGGACGACGAGGTGCCGAGCACCAGGAGCAGCTCCTCCTTGATGTAGCGGATCAGCGCCAGGATCGAGAAGCCGTTGTAGCGGCAGACGAGGCCGAGGACGACGAGCACGAACAGGAGCGAGGTCAGGTAGAAGGTGCCGACCAGCATCGCGAGGTTCGCCACCGAGCCGATGCCGTACTTGCCGATCGTGAAGGCCATCGCGCCGAAGGCGCCGACCGGGGCGGCCTTCATCAGGATCGCGACCAGCCGGAACACGGGGGCTGTCAGAGCCTCGAAGAAGTCGAGCACCGGCCGGCCGCGCTCGCCGACCATGCCGAGGGCGATGCCGAACAGCACGGCGATGAACAGCACCTGCAGGATGTCGCCGGTCGCGAAGGCCGAGATCATCGTGTCCGGGATGATGTTCAGCAGAAAGCCGGTCACGGTCGAATCGTGCGCCTTCTGCGTATAGGTCTGCACCGCGCCGGCATCGAGCGTGGCCGGATCGATGTTGAAGCCGGCGCCGGGCCGGACGACGTTGGCGACGACGAGGCCGATGATCAGCGCCAGCGTCGAGAAGGTCAGGAAGTAGACCATCGCCTTGCCGACGACGCGGCCGACCTTGGCGAGATCGCTCATGCCGGCGATGCCGGTGACGACGGTGAGGAAGATCACCGGCGCGATGATCATCTTGACGAGCTTGATGAAGGCGTCGCCGAGCGGCTTCATCGCCGCGCCGGTGCCCGGATAGAAGTGGCCGAGCAGGATGCCGAGCGCGATCGCGGCCAGGACCTGCACGTAGAGATGCCGATAGAACGGCGTCGGCGCGGGCGGCGCGGCGGCCGGATGCACCGGAGTTGCGGTGAGCATGACGATTCCCTCCAAACCGGCGCGGCGCAAGCAAGGCGCGCCCTTCCTCCTCGGCGACCGCCCGGCACCGGTCGCGAACCCGATCCTGCAAGCGCCATGCCAAACGCCTCGCCGCCGGGTCGGAACCGGTGCTTTGCCGTTCGTCTGCCACAAGCGCCGTTCCTCCTCTTCCAAAGAATGCGAAATTCCGCTCGCGCCTTGCGTCGCTTGTGCGATAATCCGCACCGATGGCGATGCCGCTCGAAAGACCGCTTCGGGAGCGTGCGCGACGCCGATCGGGCGACGGCGCGTGGACGCGCGGTCGCACGGCGGCGGTGCTGCTTCTCGCCGCGCTCGCCGCCGCGGCCGTGTTCGTCGCCGGTGAAACGGCCCGACGCTTCGCCGCGGAGAGCCTGCTCGCCGAGGCGAGGGCGCGCGTGCCGTCCGCGGTTTCCGCCTTGCGGGGCAAGCTGGAAAAGCAGCGGGCCCTGCCGCTGATCCTGCGGGAGGACCCGGCCGTCGCCGCTGCCATCCAGACACGCGACCCGGCGCGGCTCGCCGCCGTCGACGCGAAGCTCGAACGCCTAGCGCGGGCGACCCGCGCCGCCGTGATCTACATCCTCGACGCGTCCGGCACGGCGGTCGCCGCCAGCAACTACCGGGAGCCGACGAGCTTCGTCGGCAGCGACTACGCCTTTCGCGACTACTACCGCGCCGCGCTCGCGAGCGGCGCGGCGGAGCAATACGCGCTCGGCACCGTCAGCGGCCGGCCCGGCGTCTACTTCTCCGCCCGGATCGACCGCGACGATCGTCCCGGCTTCGGCGTCGTCGTGGTGAAAGTCGAGCTCGACGCCGTGGAGGACGACTGGCGGCACGGCGGCCAGCCGGTCTTCGTCGCCGACGAGCGCGGCATCGTCGTCGCGTCCAGCGTGCCGGACTGGCGGTTCCGGACGCTTCGACCGATCCCGGCGGCGGAAGCGGCCGCGATCCGCGACAGCATGCAATTCGGCGCCGCCGGCCTCGCGCCCCTGGGGATCGCCGAGGATGCCGACCTCGCGGGCTTCGTCCGGATCGGGACCGGTGCGGACGAAAGCCGGCTGTTCGCCATGGCGGCGGGCGCGGTGCCGGGCGGGCTGCCCGGCTGGCGCCTGCATCTCCTCGTGCCGGCGGGCCGGGAACTCGCCGGCGCCGCCGGCCTCGCCCGACTGGTCGCCGCGCTGGTTCTGGCCCTGCTCGGACTCATCGGCTTCTTCCTCGTGCGGCGGGGGCGTCTCGCCCGGCTCCGCCGCGAGGAGCGGGTACGGGCGGCGGCCGAACTGGAAGGTCGCGTCGCCGAGCGGACCGCCGACCTCGCCAGCGCCAACCGGCGCCTGACCGGCGAGATCGCCGAGCGCGAGAAGGCGGAAGCGCGCGTCGTCGCGCTGCGCGACGACCTCGCCCAGGCGAACCGCCTCGCGACGCTCGGGCAGGTCACGGCCGGCGTCGCGCACGAGATCAACCAGCCGCTCGCCGCGATCCGCACCTATGCGGAGAACGCGCATTCGTTCCTGGCGAGAGGGGATGCGGAGCGCGCCGACGGCAACCTCGAAAAGGTCGTCGGCCTGACCGACCGTATCGCCGCGATCACCGATACGCTCCGCGACTTCTCCCGCCGTGGCAAGGGCGCGATCGAGCCGCTCGCCGTCGAGGGGATCGTCGACGGTGCGCTCCTGATCCTCAACAGCCGCATCCGCGAAAGCGGCGTCGCGCTCGAGCGCCGCTCGACGGGCGGGGCGGCGACCATCATGGGCGGCCGCATCCGGCTGGAGCAGGTGCTCGTCAACCTCGTCCGCAACGCGCTCGAAGCGCTGGAAGGGCGGAGCGACGGCCATGTCGCGATCGACGTCGCGAATGCCGACGGTGAGGTGCGGATCACCGTTTCCGACGACGGTCCCGGCATCCCGGCCGAGATCCGGCCCGTGCTGTTCACGCCGTTCCGCACCTCGAAGGCGCAGGGGACGGGCCTCGGCCTTGTGATCTCCGCCGACATCGTTACCGAACTCGGCGGCACGCTCGCAGCAGCGGAGCGGCCGGGCGGCGGCACGGTCTTCACCATCCGCCTGCCGAGCATCGCCCCATGACGGACACGAGGACCCCGGTCGCCTTCGTCGACGACGACAGGGAACTGCTGGAGGCCAACGCGCAGACGCTGGACCTTGCCGGCTACGAGCCGCGCCTGTTCGCCTCGGCGGACGCCGCGCTCGCCGCGCTCGACGCCGGCTTCGAGGGCGTCGTCGTGTCGGACCTGCGCATGCCCGGCACGAACGGCCTGACGCTGTTCCGCGAACTGAAGAGGCGCGACCCCGACCTGCCGGTGATTCTCGTCACCGGCCACGGCGACATCGAGACGGCGGTGTCCTCGCTCAAGGAGGGTGTCTACGACTTCATCGCCAAGCCCTATCCCGGCGAACGCCTCGCCGTGAGCCTGCGCCGGGCCGTCGAGAAGCGGCGGCTCGTGATGGAGAACCGGCGTCTGCGCGCGGCCGCCGAGACCGGTGCGCAGGACCTGCCGCTCCTCGGCGAAACGCCGGCGATGGAGCGGCTGCGCCAGACCATCCGGCAGATCGCCGGCGCCGACGTCGATGTGCTCGTTCAGGGTGAGACCGGCTCCGGCAAGGAGATCGTCGCGGCGCTGATCCATCGGCTCAGCTCCCGCCGCGACCGGGAATACGTCGTCCTCAACTGCGGCGCGCTGCCGGAAGCGGTGATGGAAAGCGAGCTCTTCGGCCACGAGCGGGGGGCGTTCACCGGCGCCGACCGCCGGCGGATCGGCCGGATCGAGCATGCCGACGGCGGAACGCTGTTCCTGGACGAGCTGGAATCGATGCCGCCCGCCCTGCAGGTGAAGCTGCTTCGCGTCCTGGAATCGCGCGAGATCGCGCCGCTCGGCATCAACCGGACCCGGGCGGTGGACCTGCGCGTCGTGGCGGCCGTCAAGGTCGACCTGTCGGACCCTGCCTCGCGCGGCGACTTCCGCGAGGACCTCTACTACCGCCTGAACGTCGTGACGCTGCGCGTGCCGCCGCTGCGCGAGAGGAAGGACGACATCCCGCTGCTCTTCGCGCACTTCCTCGCGCGCGCCGCCCGGCGCTTCCGCCGCGAGCCGCCGGATCTGACCCCGGCGCTGCGCGACCGCCTGATGCGCCAGGACTGGCCCGGCAACGTCCGCGAACTCGCGCATGTCGCAGAGCGCGTCGCCCTCGGGATCGAGCCGCAGGGGAGCGCGCCGGAACCTCTGGAAGCGGACGGATCGGGTCTCGCCGAACGGGTCGCGCGCTTCGAGGCAGGGCTCCTGCGCGATGCACTGGCGCGGCACAGGGGCGACGCGCAAGCGGCGGTCGAGGAACTGAAGCTGCCGCGCAAGACCTTCTACGACAAGCTCGCCCGCCACGGTCTCGCGCCGAAGGATTTTCGCTGAACTGCCGGCGCATCACCCGTCTTGCCCAGTCGACAGCCGTTTCCGCTTGGCGCAGAGTGCCGGGCGAGGGACGTCTGCCGCGGCGGCGAGTCGGTTTGGGAGAGCCGTTCGCCCGTCATTCCGGGCCTTGGGCTCGCGGCGCGGCGTTCGGGATCCGGATCGGATCGTTGGGGAGGGGAAGAGCATGTCGAGGAAAGCCTGGATTCTGGCCGCCGGCGTCGCCTGGGCGGCCTCGACGGCGGGCGCGTTCGCCGCCGGGCCGGAAACGGTCAAGGGGCCGAGCGCCGACACGGAATGCTTCAAGCCGCTGACGGCGGAAACGAAGTTCTTCCAATGGAAAAAGAAGGATGGGCCCTTCCGCATCGCGCTCGCCAACGGCTTCATCGGCAACACTTGGCGCATCCAGATGGTGCAGACGGCGAAGGCCTATGCCGAGCAGCCGGACGTCAAGGCCAAGCTGAAGGAGTTCAAGGTCGTCTCCACCGGCGACGACGTCGCCGCGCAGATCGCCGCCGTCGATAACTTCATCAATTCCGGCTACGACGCCGTGATCGTCAACGCGCAGAACCCGACCGCCTTCAAGCCCGTGGTGAAGCGCGCGAACAAGGCCGGCGTCGTGCTCGTCGCCTTCGACAACACGCTCGACACCGACGAGGCGATCAACGTCAACGTCAACCAGAAGGGGCTCGGCGAACTCTGGGCCGACTGGCTGGTCAAGAAGGTGCCCGGCAACAAGGGCAAGCTCCTGGAAGTGCGCGGCGTCACCGGCACCAGCGTCGACCGCGACCGCCACGAGGGCATCGAGGAGGTGCTGAAGAAGTCGGGCGGGCAGTGGGAGTCGGTCGAGGTGGTCGGCCGCTGGGACGACGGCACGGCGCAGAAGGTCGTCGCCGATGCGATCGCGGTCCACAAGCACTTCGACGGCGTGTCCGTGCAGGGCGGCTCGACCGGCACGGTCCGGGCGATGATCGACGCCGGCCATCCCTTCGTGCCGGTCGGCGGCGAAACCGAGAACGGCTTCCGCAAGCTCTGCTCGGAGCATTCCAGCGACGGCCTGAAATGCGTCTCGGCCGGCTCCGGCCCGGCGCAGGTCGCGGTCGCGATGAAGACCGCCATCGCCGCGCTTGAAGGACAGGTCGTGCCGCAGTCGATCGCGCTGCCGCTGTCCGTCACCGAGGACCCGAACTTCAAGGACGGCGAGAACTTCTACTCGAAGGAGTCCGACAACTTCTTCGTCGGCAACGCCTTCCCGACATGCGGCATCAACTTCACCGCCCAGGAGATCATGGGCCAGTCGAAGTCCGACCAGTAACGAGCGCCGCGTTTGGGCCGCCCGTCGCGGCGGCCCGGACGCTTCAGCCTTCCGCGAGACCGCCCATGTCCTCCGGCCGGACGCCGATCCTCGAAATGAAGGGCGTGTCGAAGCGCTATGGCGGCGTCGCGGCGCTCTCCGGCGTCGATTTCGCCGCCTATCCGGGCGAAATCCATGCCGTGCTCGGCGAGAACGGCGCCGGCAAGTCGACGCTGATCAAGATCGCGTCTGGCGTCACCGATCCGAGCGAGGGCGAGCTTCTGGTCGAAGGGCGGCCGGTGCGCTTCCGCAAACCCAGCGACGCCGCGGCGGCCGGCGTCGTCTGCATCTTCCAGGAACTGTCGCTGTTGCCCGACCTGACGGTCGCCGACAACCTGTCGATCGCCGACCCGCCGAAGCGGGGCGGCCTCATCGACGGGCGGGCGCAGATGCGGCGGGCGCGCGAGCTTCTCGCCCGCGTCGGCTGCGAGGACGTCCATCCGCTCCAGCTCGCGCGCGACCTGCCCCTGTCGCGTCGCCAGATGGTCGAGATCGCGAAGGCCCTCGGGCGGAATCCGAAGCTCCTGATCCTCGACGAGGCGACCTCGGCACTCACCGCCGAGGATGTCGAGCGCATCCACGGCGTCATCCGGCGGCTCGCCGCGGAAGGCGTCGGCATCCTCTATGTCTCGCACCGCATGCCGGAGATCGAGGCGCTGGCGGATTGCGCCAGCGTGTTCCGCAACGGCCGGCGCATCGAGACCTTCGCGAAAGGCGAGCGCTCGGTCGGGGCGATCGTCGAGATGATGATCGGCCGCGAACTGACGCACCAGTATCCCGACAAGCCGGCGCGCGACCCCGCCGCCGCGGCGCCGGTCGCGCTCGCCGCGCGGAACCTCGCCTGGGGCCGCGAGCTGCGCGACGTCTCGCTCGACGTCCGGCAGGGCGAGATCGTCGGGCTCGGCGGCCTCGACGGGCAGGGGCAGCGCGAACTGCTCCTGGCGCTGTTCGGCGTCCTGAAGGGCGTCGGCGGCACCCTGGAGGTCGGCGGCCGGCCGGTGCGCCTCGCCGGCCCGCGCGCGGCGATCCGCGCCAAGCTGCCGCTGGCGCTGATCCCCGAGGACCGCAAGACCGAAGGGTTGATGCTGCCGATGAGCGTCGGCGACAACATGAGCCTCGCCTCGCTGTTCCGCTTCAAGCGCGGGGCCGCGATCGACCGTCGGCGCGAGGGGCAAGCGATCGACGCGATGGTCGCGAAGCTGTGCATCAAGCTGCCGAGCCTCGCCGCACCGGTCTCGACCCTCTCCGGTGGTAACCAGCAGAAGGTGGTGCTGGCAAAATGGCTGATGACCGGCCCCGGCGTCGTGCTCCTTAACGATCCGACCCGCGGCATCGACGTCGGCACCAAGCAGGAGATCTACCGGCTCCTGCGCGAGCTCGCCGACGGGGGGGTGGCCGTCCTGTTCTATTCCACCGACTATGCCGAACTGATCGGCTGCTGCGACCGCGTCCTCGTGATGTACGGCGGCACGGTCGCGCGCGAACTCGCCGGCGCGGCGCTCGACGAGCGGGCCCTCGTTTCCGCCGCCCTCAACGTCGACGCAAGCCGAGAGCGCGCGGCATGAACGGGTTGCGCTACCGCCTGTCGCACAATGCCGGGCTTCTCGCGGCTGTGGCGCTGTCGATCGCGATGTTCGCGGTCTATGTCGGCAACCATCCGGCGGGGCTCAGCGCCGGCGTCGTCGCGACGGCCGCCAACAAGGCGGTGCTCCTCGCTTTCGTCGCGATGGCGCAGACGCTGCCGGTTCTCACCCGCGGCCTCGATCTGTCCGCCGGCATGATCTTCGTCCTCGCCAACTGCCTCGCCTCGCGGATCGTGCTCGGCTCGGTGGGAGAGGGGCTCGCCGGCTGCATGGCCGTGCTCCTCGCCGGCACGGCCTGCGGCTTTCTCAACGGCGCGATCGTCGTCTGGGGACGCCTGCAGCCGATCATCACGACGCTCGCGACCGGCGCGATCTACTACGGCCTCGCGCTGCTGGTGCGCCCGGACCCCGGCGGCGACGTGCAGTCCGACATCGCCGACTGGGCCACCGGCCAGCTTTTCGACGCCCTGCCGACGTCGCTCCTGATTCTCCTCGCCGTAGTGCTTGTCGTCTGGCTGCCCTACCGCCATTCGCCGATCGGCCGGGCGGCCTATGCGGTCGGCTCGAACGAGCAGGCGGCCTACATGTCGGGCGTTCCCGTCCGCCGCGCGCGCCTCGCCGCCTATACGCTGAGCGGGCTGCTCTCCGCCGCCGGCGGGCTGATGCTGACCTTCAACACCTACTCCGGCGAGGCTTCCGCGCCGATCGCCGGCACCTATACGCTGAACTCGATCGCGGCCGTGGTGATCGGCGGCACCTCGCTGTTCGGCGGCTGGGGCTCGGCGATCGGGTCGATCTTCGGCGCCTTCGTGCTCCGCACGATCGAGGACCTTCTCTTCGTCTTCGACCTCGATCCCCTCTGGCAGCCGCTGTTCCAGGGCGTCGTGCTGCTGGCCGCGGTCAGCCTCGGCGCGGTCCGCATCTTCCGGATTCGCAACCGCCTGGAGGTCTTCGCGTGAGCGACGCCGAGCCCGCCGCCGCGAGGGCGCGCTTCGCGCCGCCGCTCGGTCTCGACCGGTCCGTCGCGATCGCCTTCGGCTGCATCGCGCTGATCCTCGTCGGCGGCGCGATGTATTCGCGCCAGTTCCTGTCGCCGGAATACCTGCTGCAGCAGCTTCAGATCAGCGCCTTCCTCGGCGTCGTCGCGTCGGGCGCGATGCTCGTCATCCTCCTCGGTCATATCGACCTGTCGATCCCGTGGACGGTGACGCTCGGCGCGATGATGGCGACGGCTGTGGCCGGCTGGTACGGCACGGCCGGCGGCATCGCCGCCATTCCCGTCGCGATCCTCTGCGGCGCGGCGGTCGGGCTCGTGAACGGTATCGGCGTCGCCTATCTGCGCCTGCCCTCGATGATCTTCACCCTCGGCATGAACGCCGTGGTGCAGGGGCTGATGGTGCTTCACACCGGCGGCTCCGCCCCGCAGGATCACGCGACCGACTTGATGCACGATCTCGCCGTCGGCCGCCTCGCGCTCGGCATCCCGAACGCGCTCTTCGTCTGGGTGCTGGTCGGGGCGCTCGTCGTCTTCATCCTGACGCGGACGGCCTTCGGGCGGCGCGTCTATGCGGTCGGCAACCGCGAGCAGGCCGCCTACCTTTCCGGCGTCGACACGAACTTCGTCATCGTGGGCTGCTTCGTCCTTTCGGGCGCGGCGGCGGCCTTCGCCGGCGTGCTGCTCGCCGGCTATTCCACCAAGGCCTATCAGGGGATGGGCGACCCGTATCTCCTGCCGGCGATCGCCGCCGTGGTGCTCGGCGGCACCAACATCCTCGGCGGGCGCGGCAACTATCTCGGCACCGTCGCCGGGGTGGTCCTGATCACGCTTCTCCAGTCGATCCTGGCCGTCATGCAGATGCCGGAAGCGGGGCGGCAGATCATCTACGGCACCGTGATCATCGCGATGCTCCTCACCTACGGCCGCGGCGAGGCCGACCGAAGCTGACGGAACGGGGCGCGGCCGCCGAACGCGCGCAGCCGTTACCGGAAAAAGGCCCCGACGATCGTCCCGCCGCCGATCGGCGCGACGAGAAGCAGGAGTGCCATCACGACGATGAACCACATGAGCGTGCGCTCGTCGCGCGCCGACATGCGGGGCGGGCCGCGATCCGGATCCTCCTTCGGCCGCCAGCCGCTTTCGAGAAACATCGTGGTAGTCCCGCAGGGGGTGGTAGGCCGGCCGTTGGAAGCGCGGCCGGCCGGTCGCCGTCAGTCCGTGAGGTCGGCCGGCACCTTGCCGCCGTTCTCGGCGAGCTTCTTCAGAAGCGCCTTGTGCAGCCAGACGTTCATCTCTGCCGAATCGTTCGCGTCGCCGTGGTAGCCGAGTTCCTCTGCCAGCTCCTTGCGCTCCGACAGGCTGCTGTCGAGGTCGAGCGCCTTCATCATGTCGACGATCGAGTGACGCCAGTCGAGCTTCTGACCGTGCGCCTTCACCGCCTGATCCATGATTCGCTCGACGTCGACCGAGGCGGAAGCCGCGGGCTTCGACTGGGGCGCCGTGCCGGCCGAGGCAGGCTGCTGCGCGGGTGCGCCGGGCGCGGCGGTCGGCTGGGCCGGGCTCGACTGCGGCTCGGGCGAAGCGCCGGACGGGGCGGCCTGCGGCGCGGCCGGGGCGCTGGCCGGCGTCGACGGCTGGGCCGGCGCGCCGCCGGACGAAGTGTTGACGCCCGACTGGCCACCGGCCGGATTTTCGGCGGCCTCGGCGTGCCTGCCGAAGATCGCGTCCTTGATCTTCCCGAATACGCTCATCGTCGTGTCCTTGGCTGCGCCGCGTCCGTTTGAACGCGATCGCTGCGAGAACGGCGGCGAGTCCGGCTCGTTCCGGCGGCGCTTCAGTTCCCGTGCCAGCTCAGCAGGAAGAGAACCACCCCGACGGCGACGATGAGCATCAGGCGGAGGACGAGGCGGATCGCGCCGGCCGCGAACATCGCCCTCATGGCGGAACGCCAGGTGCCAGGGGAGCGGAGGCTGTCGCGATCGCGCTGCATGCGGTGAAATATAGATCGAACCGGACCGAACGGGGAAACTGGACGTCAATCCCGGCATGCGATCTGGATGGCCGGGCCAAGGAGTTCCACCATGCGCCGATCCGCGCTGCCGCTATTCGTCGCCTGTCTCGTCGCCGTCGGCGGCGAGGCCGCGGCCGATCAGATCACCAACGGTCCGCAGCCGGCCGGCACGGTCGTCGCCTCGAAGCGGGGACGGGAGCACGGAAGCCTGGACGCCGCGCGCGCCGCGGCGGCGGTCGCGACCCCGAAGCCGTCGTCCGCAGCCGGCGGCGCGGCGGCCCTTCATCCCGACGAGCAGGCGGTGGCGAAGCCGTTGCAGGCCGCTTCGCTCGGCGCCTGCGTCACTTCCGCCTCGGTCCTCTGCTACGCGGACGGCGAGGTGGTTCCCGGCTGGCCGGCGCCGAGCATCCGCTGATCGCCGGCCTTTGCCGCGAACCTATGCGGCGGCCCGCTTCGGCGCGGCCGGCCGCGCCTCGCGCAGCACCCGTTCGTCGTCCGACCAGGATGCGTCGCGGGCCAGCGCCAGCACCTGCCGTCCGTCGGAGCCGCCGACGGCTTCGAGCGAGCGCTCCGGGCACCGCAGCGCGACCGAGAGGCCGAGCCGGCGCAGGTGGTAGCGGCTGAAGCAGTAGAGCGCGAGCGCCGCTCGCGGCGTCTCTGGCAGCTCGTCGATCATGGCGCGCAGCCGGCCTGCGTCGGAGCGCAGAAGCAGCGCCAGAAGTTCGAGCGGCACCGGGCAGGACGGCGTCGTGGCGGCGGCGGCAGGGCGGCGATTCATCGCGGGCTCTCGTGCAACGGGGGCGTGGAAGGGGAAAGTGTGGATAGGGCCAGGTGACGCTCAGGCCGCCCGGGCCGCTGGGCGGCGCGCGTCCGCGCGCGCCGGCCGGCGCAGTTGCGGCGCGAGTTCGAGGATCGCCATGCGATAGAGCGCGACCATCGTTTCCGCGCCGCTCCGCCGGAGGGCTTCGGCTTCGGTGATGGCGCAGCTTTCGACGGCCCAGATGGTTTCGGTCGCGGTCATGACGGTCTCGCAGGGAACGTGGCGGTCCAACCAATCCCGCAATTGCGGTCGAGTTCCGGCACGACGATGCTGAGGACTTGATCGACCCCGACTATAGTTCGGCAAGGATAACAGCCGGTTAAAACGGACGCGCCGCCTGCGGTTCGCTTCAGCCGTTTCCGCGCGGCGAGCGCACCGCCGGGACGACGGCCGGCGTGACGAGTTGCGCGGCCACGCTCTCGGCCGAGCGGTCGAGCGCTTCGGGGCTTTCGGTTCCGGTCAGCGCGTAGGACACGCCGTCGGCCTGCCAGAAGGCGACCGACGTCGCGCCGTGGCGTACCGCCGCCGGCGACACCGGCGCCGTGGACGGCGCATGCACCGCGAAGAGCGAGACGCGGCTGTGCGCGTCCGTGTCGATCATGATCTGCACCGCAGGACCTTCGTCGGACGGGAAGACCTGGACGTCGGTGATCGTCCAGCCGTCCGGCAGCGGCGGCACGCTGATGCGGGTGCTCGCCTGGAGCTCCTTGGCGTCGAAGGTCGGGCTCTCGATCTGGGAGACCATTGCGGCGCGCAGCAGCCCCGTCTGGTAGGACGTCACCGCGTCCTCGACATAGGATGGCCGGTCGCTCGTCGGCCCGACGACGGCCAGCGGCGCGAGGACGGCGAGAACGGCTCCCGCCGCCATCGCCGCGAGCGGGCCGGCGAAGCGAAAGCCCTGCCTCCCGCCGAGGCGGCGGGCGAGCAGCGCACCCGAGGCGCGGATCTCGCCGGGCATGGGGTCCGTTTCCGCCGCAAGGAGGCGCAGCGCGGTCCGGCCGCGCATCTCGGCCATGAGCCGGGCGGCAGCGTCCGGCCGGCGGGCGAGATGGTCCTCCACCGCCAGACGGCGTTCGAGTTCGAGCTCGCCGTCGAGATAGGCCTCGATCTCCGCGTCCGAAACCGGGCTAGCGCTCATCGCGGCCTCCAATGATCCGGAGCGGCGAACCGTGCGGGACGCCTTCCTCGGCGCGGCGTAGCCGCTCGCGCGCCCGGCTCAGCCTCGACATGATCGTGCCGACGGGAAGCCGGAAGGCTTCCGCCGCCTCGTGATAGCTCATGCCCTCCACCGCCACCAGATGAAGCACGGACCGCTGCTCGACGGGCAGTTCGGCGAAGCGCTCCGCGACCTGCCGGAGGTAGAGGCGGTATTCGGGATCGGCGGGTGCCGCGGCTGCCAGCGCGTCGACACGCGCCGGATCGTCGCGGTGCCGGCGCTCCACTGCCTGCCGCCGTTCGTTGTCGACGAAGCAGTTATGCAGGATCGACAAGAGCCATGCCTTGAGCGAGCGGTCCGAACGGAAAGTCCGGGCCCGCTCGTAGGCGCGCAGGAGCGTGTCCTGCACCAGATCGTCGGCGGCGCCCGGATCGCGGGTCAGGGCGCGCGCATACCGGCGCAGCGCCGGCAGCGCCTCCTCCACGTCGCGGGTCTTCCAGTCCGTCATGCAGCGCATACGAAGCGAAACGCCGGTCTATTCCAAGCCTGCGAACGGTCGCGTCACGAAGCTGAATCCTACCCCGGAATAAAAGCGGCGCCTCCGCGTACATCGCCAGGGATCAACGGGAAGCGGCGGACCCGATGGACAGGATGAACGGTCTCGACCGTTTCGCGCGAAGCCAGCGGCGCTGGCTGGGCGGGCTCGATATGCTCGATCGGCCCTGGTACGTGCTGGGCGGCGCGCCGCAGCCGACCCTCTATCCCGAACTCGCCCGCTCCTACGCGCGCGTCGACATCAACAATTCCGGTCTCACCGCCGACCGGCTGGGGCTCGGTCCCGCCGACCTGACGATCCGGCGGGCGAAGGTCAACTGGACCGTGCACCCGACCCTGTCGACGCACGGCCTCATCTGGTTCACCCGGACGCCGGCGAGCCTGCTCCGGCTGCGTCTGGCGACGAAGCACCGGCGCGTCACCGCCGGCAGCGTGATGCGGATCGCCAAACCCGATCGCTTCAAGGTGGTCGCCGCCGTCATCGGGGCCGAAGTCCGTTCGGTCGGCTCCCACGGCTACCCTTCGAACGGCATCGTCGCCGCCTGCTACGGCCTCTATTTCGGCGTTCCGGAGATCGTCCTGACCGGCGTTTCGCTGGCCCGGCAGGGTCATTCCTACGACACGCTCAACCGGCCGCGGCGGCAGGTGGAGGAGGACACGTTCGCGCTGGCGCGCCTCGCCGGCAATGCCCGCGTCGCGACCACCGAGCCGGAACTTGCGGACGCCACGGGCATGCGCCTGTGGACGCCTTGAGCCAAGCCCCGCACCTTTTCAGGCCGCGCGGGGAATGGAACGACGCGCGGCGCGTACACCTCTTCGGCTTCGCAGCATGCGTCGGCCTGCCGGGGACGGCGCCGGCGGCGACGCGAAGGATCGACGACAAGGCAGCGGCATGACCGGATTCTCCAGGATTTTCATCGGGTGGGACTCGCGCGAGACAGTCGCCTACGACGTCGCGCGCCAGACCGCGCTCGCGCGCTCGTCGGTCCCGCTCGACATTCGCCCGATCAAGCTGCCGGATCTCGTCGCGCAAGGCATCTACACGCGCGAGGTCGATCCGTTGGCCTCGACGGAATTTACCTATTCGCGCTTCCTGACGCCGTTTCTCGCGGATTTCGAGGGTTGGGCGCTGTTCTGCGACTGCGACTTCCTGTTCTTCGGCGACCTCGGCGAACTGGAAGGCTACCTCGACGCTTCGAAGGCGGTGCTCTGCGTCCAGCACGACTACCGGCCGAAGGACGGCGTGAAGATGGATGGGAAAGTCCAGACCAGCTACCCGCGCAAGAACTGGTCGTCCTTCATGCTGTTCAACTGCGCGCATCCCTCCACCCGCAAGCTGACGCCGGAACTCGTGAACCGCGAGAGCGGCGCCTATCTCCACCGTATGGCTTGGGCGACCGATTCGGAGATCGGCGCGCTGCCGACAGAATGGAACTGGCTGGAAGGGTGGAACGAGATGCCGGCGGAGGGCGAGCCGAAGGCGGTGCACTACACGCGCGGCGGACCGTGGTTCAAGGACTGGCAACAGGTCGAATACGCCGACGTCTGGCGCCGCGAGGCCGCTGCCCTCGATCCGGGCTTCACGCCCGGCTGAGGCGCCGGGACCTGCCCCCGCCCGAGGCTCATCGGAACGGATAGCGCTTCCCGCGCTTGTCGATAAGGACGAACACCTTGCCGTCCGTAAAGACCTTGTCGCAACGGTTCCTGCCGCTGGCGAAGGTCACGCAGATCGAGCCGTCCAGGATGCGGTACCGACCCAGCATGCCGCTCCTGAAGGCGAAGCTGCCGTCGCGGCCGTAGGAGAGGCCGCTGCGGAAGCTGCGGCCGACCGCCGCCGCCTCGATCTCGCTGCTCGTCGCGGATCGTTCGCCCGGCCGCTGCCCCGGAGCGAACTCCTCGGCGGCAGTCGCGCCGACCATCGACGCCAGGATGAGCACGAAGGCTGCCGGAAGACGACGCATGGGGGCTCCTGAAGCAACGGCGCTCCGTCGAATAAGCCATGGCGAGGGAGCCGGCGGCAATCCCCGCGGCGCGAGGCCCCCGGCCGGAACCGGGATCGATGACGGCCCGGCCGGAAGCGTCCGTCGAACGGAAAGCCGCACCGTTCGCCGCGAGCCCTCTACCAGAGGTTTCCGAAGGCTGCGTGACGGCGGGATGGCCGCCGCCCGTCCGGTGGTTGGGGACTTCAGCCGTCGATCGCCTCGGCAAGGTCGCGATATTCCTCGCAGGCCTTGCCGCAGATCGATTCGATCGCGGCGAGCTGGTCGCGGGCGAGGTCCTTGCGGCCCTGGATGACGTAGGCCTCGCCGAGATATTCGCGCACCTTGGCGTAGCGCGGATCGAGCTTAACGGACTGGAGGTAGTAGCCGATGCCTTCTTCGGTGCGCCCCAGCTTGCGCGTCGCAAAACCCTTGTAGTTCAGCGCCTTGGCGGTGTTCGGATCGTGCAGCGTGGTGAGGACCGCCAGCGTTTCGTCGTAGCGGCCCGCCTCGGCGAGAGCGTAGGCGTAGTCCGTCAGCTCGTCGTCGGAGAGCGCCGCGGTATCCTGCTTGACGCACTTCTTCAGCTTCTTGTTGTAGACCTCGCCGCGCTTGCAGGTCGGCATGTCGCCGCCGCCATCGCCGGCGGCATAGGCGCTCCCGGCCGGCGCGGCGAGCGCGAGACCGGCGGCGACGATGAGTCCGGCGAGGCGGACTTCAGCCCTCTTGTTGCCGAGCATTGGATTCTCCTGTGGCGAGCGGGGTCGACAGCCCATCATGCGCAGCCGCGCGCGGGGCCGCTTCGGACCAAGGTCCGTCCCCCAGGCGATCCGAAGTCCGATGCCTTTCCGGAAATCGACCTGTCGCCGGGCGCGTCACGCGTCGCGTTGCATGATCCATTCGATGGCGGGGTCGGGGACGAAGCGCCATTTCCTGAGCGGGCCGGCCATGACGTTGAGGTAGTACATCTCGAAGCCGTAGGGGGCGCCGCAGGGGTGATGGCCGCGCGGCACCAGCACCACGTCGCTGTCGTGGACGGCCATCGTCTCGTCGAGGGTGCCGTCGTCGGTGTAGACGCGCTGGACGCCGAAACCCGTGCCCGGGTTCAGGCGGTGGTAGTAGGTTTCCTCGAGATAGGTGATGCGCGGGAAGTCGTCCTCGTCGTGTCGGTGCGAGGGGTAGCTCGACCAGTGCCCGGCGGGCGTGAACACCTCTGTCACGAGGAGACTGTCGCAGAAGTCCTCGTTCTCCATCGCGATGTTGTTGATGTGGCGGGTGTTGGTACCCCGGCCGCGGCTGGTGAGGGTGATCCCGTCCGGGCCGATGCGCCGCGCCGCGTGCCCGCCCCGGCCCGGCGCGAGGCAGACGGCGAGCGTGCAGTCGGTCTCGGCGGTCGCCTGCCATTCCTGGCCGTCCGGCAGGTAGAGGCAGTGCGGGGCGGTCTTCTCGAAGACGTCCATCCGCTCGCCGAGCACGCCCCAGTCCTGCCCCGCCGCCCGGAACGCCGCCTTGCCCTCCACCATGACGAGGATCGCCTCGTTCGCGCCGGTCGCCTCGGCAGCGCTCTCGCCGGCTCGCAGGCGGTAGAGCGAGAAGCCGACATGGCGCCAGCCGGCGCCCTGCGCCGTGATCTCGTGGACTTTGCCGTGGGTGCCGAAGGGCCGGCGAAGCAGCGGGGACATAACCGGATCTCCTTCGGGGGCGTCTACGCGGCCGCCTTGTCGAGGCCGGTTTCGCGGGCCATGCGCTTCAGCGCCCGAAACCCCATGTCCTGGTATTGGAAGGGCTCCCGCACCAAGCTGTCCTGCTCGGCCTCGATCACCAGCCAGCCTTCGTAGCCGTGCTTGGCGGCGATGGCGAGCACCGGTTCGAAGGCGACCGAGCCCTCCGGATCGCCCGGCACCGTGAAGGCGCCGCGCCGCACCCCTTCGAGGAAGCTCAAGCCTTCCTCGCGCACCTGCCGCGCGATCGGGGCCCGCACGTTCTTGGCGTGGATATGCGTGACCCGGTCCATGTAGCGCTCGGCGATCTCGGCCGGGTCGGCGCCGCCGAAGGTGCAGTGGCCGGTGTCGAGGAGGAGTCGCGTCTGCGGGCCCGCCATCGCCATGAAGCGGTGAATGTCGTCGGCCGACTCGATGATCGTGCCCATGTGGTGGTGGTAGCCCATCTTGACGCCCTGGGCCGCCGCGTAGGCCGAGAGTTCCTCGTAGCCGGCCGAGAAGCGCTGCCATTCGGCGTCGATCATGATCGGCCGGTCGTTCACGGGAACCGCGTCATTCCCGTGGACGGTGTTCGAGCATTCGCAGGCGTTGACGTGGTCGCCGCCGGCAAGCCGCACCATGTCGATGAAGCGCTGCAGCGCCGCCTTCTCGGTGTCGAGATCGTTGACGAGGAGGTTGGTGGAATGCCAGCCGGCGGCGAAACGGAGGCCATAGGCGCCGAGCGCGCTTTTCAGCGCCGCGCCCTCGTCCGGCATCTTGTGGCCCTTCTCGATGCCGTCGAAGCCGATCCGTCGGCAGTCCGTCAGGCAGTCGTCGAGGGTCAGATGCGCCCCGATGGAATGGTCGTCGTCGTTCGACCAGGCGATCGGGTTGGTGCCGTAGAGGATCATCGGGCGCTCCCCGCGCGTGAGAAAGAAAGAATGGATCGGTGCCGGCAGAAGGCCGGGCCGCATCAGTTCACCAGGTTCTGCTGGCCAAGGTTCCGCAGATAGCGCTGATGCGCCGCTTCGAGCTTCGCCGTGCGGTTCGTTTCCGGCACGGCGACATCCCACCAGTGGCCGCCGCCGGCTTCGCCGGGGCCGGGCGCGGGATCGGTCTCGATCACGACGACGGTCGGGATGTCCCGGTCGCGCGCCGCAACGATCTCGGCTTCGAGGCTCGCTATGTCGGCCGCCTTGACGGCATGCGCGCCCATCGAGGCCGCATGCGCGACGAAGTCGATCTCCGGCTGCGCCTCGACGTTGGAGTCCTTGTACATGTTGTTGAACTCGGCGCCGCCGCACTCGATCTGCAGCCGGTTGATGCAGCCGTAGCCGCGGTTGTCGGTGAGGACGACGGTGAACGGTATGCGCCGCATCACGGCGGTGGCGAGCTCGGAGTTCGCCATCATGTAGGAGCCGTCGCCGACGAAGCAGACGATCTCGCGCTCGGGGAGGGCCAGCTTGGTGCCCATCGCCCCGGCGATCTCGTAGCCCATGCAGGAGAAGCCGTATTCCATGTGGTAGCCGCCCTGCGCGGGCTGCCAGAGCAGCTTCAGCGCGCCCGGCATGGTGCCGGCGGCGCACATGGCAATCGTCCGCTCGGTGGAGGCCCGCTGCACCGCGCCGATCACCTGCGCGTCGGTCGGAAGCGCGTTGCCGCCGATCTCCGGTGCGGCGCAGTGCCGGTCGACCGCGGCGAGCCAAGCCGACCGCGCCTTCGGATCGAAGCCCGAGGCCTTGTGGTCGCCGAGCGCCTGCGTCAGCCGCTCCAGCGCGACCCGGGCATCGGCGACGAGGCCGAGCGCGCCGTGCTTGTCGGCGTCGTAGGCTTGCACGTTGATCGAGACGAGCCGGCGGCCCGCCGCCTTGAACAGCGCCCAGGAGCCGGTGGTGAAGTCCTGGAACCTCGTGCCGACGCCGATCACCACGTCGGCCGCTTCGCAAAGCTCGTTTGCCGCCGCCGAGCCGTCGACGCCGGCCGCGCCGAAGTTCATCGAATGCGCCTGGGGAAGCGCCGACTTGCCGGCCTGCGTCTCGACCACCGGCACGCCGTGGCGCGTCGCGAAGTCGGCGAGCGCCGCCTCGGCCCCGGAATAGAGGACGCCGCCGCCGGTGACGAGCACCGGCCGCTTCGCGTTCCGGATCAGTTCGGCGACGTCGGCGACCTCGCGCCCGTCCGGCTCCGGGCGGCGGATATGCCAGACGCGCGGCGCAAAGAACGCTTCCGGCCAGTCGTGCGCCTCGGCCTGGACGTCCTGGCAGAAGGCCAGCGTCACGGGGCCGCAGTTGGCCGGATCGGTCATGACGCGCAGGGCGCGCGGCAGCGCGGTCAGAAGCTGCTCGGGCCGCTGGATGCGGTCGAAGTAGCGGCTGACGGGGCGGAAGCAGTCGTTGGCCGAGACCGTGCCGTCGTCGAAGTCCTCGACCTGCTGCAGCACGGGATCGGGGCGACGGTTGGCGAACACGTCGCCGGGGACAAGCAGGACGGGGAGGCGGTTGACATGCGCCAGCGCCGCCGCCGTCACCATGTTGGTGGCGCCGGGGCCGATCGAGGAGGTGACCGCCATCGCATGCCTGCGCTTCTTCGCCTTGGCATAAGCGATCGCGGCGTGCGCCATGGTCTGCTCGTTCTGCCCGCGCCAAGTCGGCAGGGCATCGCCGATGCCGTGCAGGGCCTCGCCGATGCCGGCGACGTTGCCGTGGCCGAAGATCGCCCAGACGCCCTCGATGAAGCGCTCGCCGTCTTCCGTCATCTGGACCGAGAGCCAGCGCACCATCGCTTGCGCCGCGGTCAGGCGGATCGTTTCCCCGCTCATGCCTGGTTCTCCCTGGCCGCCCCCGCCCGCGCCGCGTCCCAGACGTCGCAGAGCCGCCGGTAGCGCGCCGCCATCGCGGCGACCGCCGCCGCATCGTCGATCTCGGCCTTCATCCAGGCGCGCGCCGCGTCGCCGAAGATCGTCCGCCCGACCGCGAAGCCCTTCACCAGATCGAAAGCCGCCGCGACCCGGAACGAGGCCGCCAGTTCCGCTTCCGGCGCGTCGAGCCCGAGCACCACGATGCCGCGGGTGCGCGGATCGTTCCGACGGATCGCCGCGATCGCCTGCTCCCAGGCCGCCTCGGTCTTCAGCGGCTCCAGCTTCCACCAGTCCGGATAGACGCCCGCCGCGTAGAACTGCTCGATCAACGTGGCGTTCGTCGCATCGTCCACCGGCCCGACCTTCGACGGGATGATCTCCAAGAGGAACTCCAGCCCGTTGCGGCGCGACGCCTCGAACAGCCGCTTCACGGTCTCCTCTTGGGTCGCGCGCCGATCGGCCGCGTCGGTGGGATGGCAGAAGCACAGGACCTTCACGACGTTGTCGCGGGCCCATTCCTCCAGCCCGCCGCAGTCGAGGCCGAGCTCGGGCTCGAGCCGCAGCGGCCGCGAGCCCGGCCATTCGCACGGGCGGCCCACCCAGAGGCCGGTCCCCGCCGCCGCATGCAGCGCCCGCCGACCGATGCGGTTGTCGCACAGGATGCCGTAGCCGGACCGCCCGCCCTGCACCTCGAGCGCCGCCCTGAGGCACAGCTCCTTGAAGGCGCCGCCCTTCTCGAGCGTATAGCCCTCCATCTCCTCGAGCTGCATGCGGTGGTCGAAAGCGAAGACCCGCATCGTCCGCCAGTCGCCGTGGCGGTTGGTCGCCCAGTGCACCTGCTCGAGCTCGCGGTCGTTGCGAAGGTCCGGCCGCACCACGCCGCGCCGGAGGAAGAACTCCAGCTCCTCCAGGCTCGGATAGGCCGGCGTGCAGCCGTGCCGCGACACCGCGAAGGCGCCGCAGGCGTTGGCGTATTCCAGCGCTCGCGGCCAGGGCTCGTCGTCGAGCCAGCCCTTCAGCAACCCGGCAAAGAAGCCGTCGCCGGCGCCGAGCACGTTGAACACCTCGATCGGAAAGCCCGGCCCGGACTGCCCCTCGTCGAGGCTGGCCGGGATCGCCCCTTCGATCGCCACCGCCCCCTTCGCGCCGCGCTTGCACACCAGCACCGCGTCCGACACCGCCCGCACCGCGCGGAGCGCCGCCAGCGTGTCGGTCGAGCCGCCGGCGATGTGGAACTCCTCCTCCGTCCCGACGATGAGGTCGAAGAGATGCAGCGTCGATTGGAGCTTCGCCGTCACCGCCGCGCTCTCGACGAAGCGGCTCTCGCCCGCGCCGTGCCCGGCGACGCCCCAGAGGTTCGGGCGGTAGTCGATGTCGAGCGCCGTCCGCGCGCCATGCTCGCGGGCGAGGTGCAGCGCCTTGAGGACGGCCGCCTCGGTGGCCGGGTTCGACAGATGCGTGCCGGTCGCGAGAACCGCGCGGGCCTCGGCGACGAACGCCTCGTCGATGTCGGCCTCGACGAGCCCCATGTCGGCGCAGTCGGTGCGGTAGAAGATCAGCGGAAACGTCGCCTCGTCGCGGATGCCGAGCAGCACCAGCGCCGTCAACCGCTCGGGGTCGGTCTTCACCCCCCGCACGTCGACGCCCTCGCGCACCAGCTGTTCCCGGACGAACCGCCCCATGTGCTCGTCGCCGACCGCCGTGATCACCGCGCTCCTCAGCCCCAGCCGTGCCGCCCCGCAGGCGATGTTGGTCGGCGAGCCGCCGATGTACTTGCGGAACGACCCCATGTCCTCCAGCCGCCCGCCCACCTGCGCCCCGTAAAGGTCGACGCTGGACCGGCCAATCGTGATCACGTCGAGGGACTTGCTCATCTCCACCATGCCTCCGCGCGGCGACCGCTTCCTGCCGCCTCGCTCAGCTTCCGAGCATTTCCGGCGTCAGCGCCACCGTTTCGCCGCTTCCGGCGGAACGGGTCGCGGCCTCGGCGCAGGCGAGCGCCGCGACGCCGTCGCGGAGCGTCACCGGAAAATCCGAGCCGGCCCGCACCGCGTCGATGAAGGCCGACCACTCCGCCTCGTAGGCGCGCATGTAGCGCTCGAGGAAGAAATAGACCGGCTTGGCCGACGACGCGCCGTCGGCAGTGATCTTCTCGACGGTGTTCTCGAGGACGTTCCGGGCGGAAAGGAGGCCCTTCGAACCGAGCAGCTCGACGCGCTGGTCGTAGCCGTAGCCGGCGCGGCGCGAGTTCTTGATCACCGCGAGGCGCCCGTCGGCCCAGGTCAGCGTCACCGCGGCCGTGTCGACGTCGCCCGCCGCGCCGATCTCCGGATCGACGAGCGAGGATCCCGCCGCCGCGACCTTCGCCGGGGCGCCGCCCATCAGCCAGCAGGCCATGTCGAAGTCGTGGATCATCATGTCGCGGAAGAGGCCCCCCGACACCTTAACGTAGGCGACCGGCGGCGGCGCGGGATCGAAGGAGGTGATCGACAGGAGTTCCGGCTTGCCGACTTCGCCTGCCTCCACGGCCGCCTTCAGCGCCGCGAAGTTCGGGTCGAAACGGCGGTTGAAGCCGATCATCACCGGCTTGCCGGCGACCTTCCGCTGGCAGGCAAGGGCTCGTTCCAGCGAGAGGTCGACCGGCTTCTCGCAAAGCACAGCCTTGCCGGCCGCCGTGCCGCGCTCGATGAGGTCGGAATGGGTGTCGGTGGAACTCGCGATCAGAAGCGCGTCGATCGACGCGTCGGCGAGGATCTCGTCGACGGAGCGCGCCGCGGCGCCGTACTGCGCGGCGAGCTTCCCCGCCGCGTCCACGATGACGTCCGCGACGGCCGCGAGCCTGCAGCTGGGATTGGCGGAGATCGACTTCGCGTGGACCTGGCCGATGCGGCCGGCGCCGATCAGCGCGACGTCGAGGGGACGGGACTGGGACATTTCCATGCTCCGGATGCGGCGGCTGCGGTTCAAAGGGTGAAGGCGTCGCGGAAGCGCCTGAGCGCGAGGTCGCTGTCGCTTTCCGGCCAGGCTTCGAGGCCGACGACGCCGCGATAGCCCATCGCGTCCAGCGCCCGGGCGATGGCGGGATAGTTGATCTCGCCGGTGCCCGGCTCGTGCCGGCCGGGAACGTCGGCGACCTGAATCTCGCCGATCAGCGGCAGCGCCCGGCGGCAGAGCTCGATCAGGTTCCCCTCGCCGATCTGGGCGTGGTAGAGATCGAGGTTCAGCTTCAGCGACGGGCGGTTCACCGCTTCCACCAGAGCGATCGTGTCGGCGGCCTTGGCGAAGGGCGTCTTCGGATGGTCGACCGCCTCGTTGAGGTTCTCCAGCACGAACGTGACGCCGTGCTTCTCGCCGAGGTCGGCGACGCGCTGGAGCGTGTCCACCGCCTTCAGCCACATCGCTCCGGTGACGACCTCGGACTTGGCGACGGGCAGGCCCTGGCCGTCGAGCCCGGTGCCGTGCAGGTTGAGACGCGGGCAACGCAGCTCCTTGGCGATAGGGATCGACTCGGCGGCGGTGCGCAGGAGCTCGTCGGCACCCGCCTCGTCGGCGAGGGTGCCGGTGACGTAGCCAGTCATGGAGGAGAAGGTCGCGCCGGACGAAGCCAGCGCCTTGATGTCGTGTTTGGTCCAGTCCCAGATCTCGGCGATGAAGCCGGCGTCCGTGATGCGCTTCAGGCGCTCGGTCACGGGCTGGTCGCGGAACACCATCTCGGCGCAGACGGCGAGTTGGAAGGGCTGGTTCATGGTCACTCGCAGTGCCCGGCGGCCGACGTCGCGCCGAGCCCCGGCACCTTCAGCATCCTCCGCATGCCACTCCCCCAAACCGGACCCGAGTCACCCGCGCGCGGCCACGAGCCGCGGTACGATTTCGACGCCGTTCCCCGCAGCACCAGGCTCAAGGCCTCCGCCCCCGTGCCGCGCGGTGCAGGCGATTCTCTGGATATCAAGATCGCGAATCGAAAGCGACCGGCACATTGCACGCGCCGAAGCGGACGACGAGATCGACGGCATGCCGGCCGGCGACCGCTTCACGGGCGGTCGCCGCACGCTCGTCCAGCCTCGCGTCAGCCGCGGCTGCCATGCTGGTTCGACCGATGCCAGGGCCGATCCATGTCCTCGATCTCGGAAGCGCGTGCGGCCTATTCGGCTTCGGGCCGGAAGAATCGCTCCTCGCCCGACGGGGGGAGCCGCGACGCCGCGACGCCGACCGAATCCGCGGATCCGTCCGGCCCGGAAGACGAGGCCGGCGGCGCGGACCTCACCACCGAAGCCACCGTCAGCGACCTCGCCGCGTCGGCCATGTTCGACGCCGGCATCGCCCATCACCGGGACCAGCGGCCCGTGACGCTCGACGACGCCCTTGAGGCCTATCTCGGGGACGAGGGCTAGCTGCCCCCGAACCGGGCGGATCGCATGATCATGCCGGAACCGCCGTGCGCCGAGCGTTGTTCGCTTTGTCCGCGAGGAATGCGTGGGAGCGACGATGAACGCCAGGTCGACGCCGCCGGTGCATTTGAGCCGCCAGCTTCGCCAGCTCGTTTCCGGCCTCGACGACGGCATCGTGCTGGTCGAGCTCGACCAGACCATATCCTGGGCCAACGAGCGGGCCCTCGCGCTCCACGGCGTCTCCCACATCGCCGACCTCGGCGCGACGGTCGACGAGTATCGCAAGCGCTTCCACGTCACCTACCGCAACAAGCGGCCGGTGAAGACGGAGGACTTTCCGGTCGAGCGCGCCGCGAAGGGCGAGCGCCCGCGCGAGGTGACCGTGATGATCTCGCCGATCGACGAGCCGAACGATTCCTGGACGCACGATCTCCGCTGCTTCGTGATCTACGACGCCGACGACCGGCCGAGCTTCATGGTGCTCGTCATTGACGACGAGACCGACCGCTACGCCGCCGAGGACCGGTTCGAGAGCGCATTCCGGGCGAATCCGGCGCCGGCCCTCATCTGCCGCCTGTCGGACCTGCGCTTCGTGCGGGTCAATGCCGGCTTTCTCGAAATGACGGGCTATCGCAGCGACGAACTGATCGGAACCGCGGCGCACGAGTTCGACATTTTCGCGGGATGCGAGGACCGCGAGCGGATCATCGAGCTTCTGAAGGCCGGCCGGACCATCCCGCAGAACCCGACCGAGATCGCGCTGCCGGACGGCGGCCGCAAGCATGTCATCGTCGCCGGACAGCCGATCCGGGTCGGCAAGGAGCATTGCATGCTCTTCACCTTCGCCGACATCGAACCGAGACGCCGGGCGGAGGCGGCGCTCAGGGCCAGCGAGGAGCGCTTCTCGAAGGCATTCACGCTGTCGCCGATCGCGCTCGCCATCGCCTCGCTCGACCGGTTCGAGTTCGCCGACGTCAACGACGCCTTCACCGTCCTGACGGGTCTCGCCAAGGAGCAGGCGCTCGGGCGCAGCGGCGCCGAGCTTCGCCTCTGGCACCACACGGCGACGCAGCAGCACATCCAGCGCGCGATCAAGGAGAGCGGCACGCTCGCGGCGACCGACGTCCGGTTGCGGGCGAGCGACGGATCGCCGATCGAGTGCTCGCTGACGGCCGGCGCGATCGCGATCGGCGAGGCGGCCTGCGTGCTCCTCGTGTTCCACGACATCACGGAGCGCAAGCGATCCGAGGAGGAACTGATCGAGGCGATCGAGGCGGTGATGACGGACGCTTCCTGGTTCAGCCGCTCGATCGTCGAGAAGCTGGCGAGTTTCAAGCAGATGACCGGCGGCACGATCGCGGCGGCCGGGCTCGACACCCTGTCGGACCGCGAGCGGGACGTGCTCGGCCTGATCTGCCAGGGGCGGAACGACAAGCAGATGTCGGAGACGCTGCATCTGTCGCCGCACACGATCCGCAACCATGTCGGCTCGCTCTACCGCAAGATCGGCGTCGGCAGCCGCTCGGAAGCCGTCGTCTGGGCGCGCGAGCGCGGCGTGACCGGACCGACGGCGCGAAAGCCGGCGCCGAAGAAAGGCTGATACCTACCAGTCCGACTGGTAGGTTTCGCTCTGGAGCCGACCGCGTTTCGCCCAACCTCTTCCCGAAGCCAGCCTGCAGAGGCGGGCGGCAGGGAGACAGCGATGAGACCGGACCGGATCGCCGACGAGCGGGCCGCAGCCGTGCCCGCCCATCCTGAAGGCGAGGACGCGACGCTCGTCGTCGCGGAGGAAGCTCTGCGGGTCAACAAGCGCGATGTCGTCACCGGCCGGGTCCGCGTCCGGACGCGGACCACGAGCCGCGAGGCGATCGCCGCGGCGGACCTCGCCGGCGAGACGGTGGAGGTCGTCCGCAAAGCCGTCGACCGCGAGATCGACGCCGTGCCCGAAGTCCGGACGGAAGGCGACGTCACGATCGTTCCCGTCGTCGAGGAGGTGCTCGTCGTCGAGACCCGGCTCGTCCTCAAGGAAGAGATCCACATCCGCCGAACGCGCTCGGTCGAGCGGTTCGAAACCCCGGTCGTCCTGCGCCGGCAGGACGCGAGCGTCGATCGGCTCGCCGACGACGAAACAGGCAACGAGGAGACCTGAGAGATGAAACGCACGATCACCGCCTTCTTCGATTCGCGCTCCGACGCGCAAGCCGCCGCCGACAAGCTGCGCCATATCGGCCTGACCAGCGAGGACGTCAGCATCCACGACCAGTCGTCGGCCCGGACCACCACGACGGCAGAAACCGAGGACAAGGGGTTCTTCGCCTCGCTCAGCGACTTCTTCCTGCCCGACGAGGATCGCTACGCCTATGAGGAAGGCATGCGGCGCGGCGGCTCCGTCGTGACGGTGCGGGCCGACGACGCCGACTTCGACACGGTGTCGGACATCCTGGAGGAGTCCGGCTCGGTCGACCTCGACACCCGCGAAAGCGAGTGGCGTTCGGAGGGCTGGTCCGGCGAAACGGTCGGCGACCGGACCGCGACCGGCACGGACGCATTCGCGACGACGGGCTCCACGGCGGCGGGCGGGGCGACCGCCTCGCTCGCGGGCAGGGGCGGCGGCACTGCCGGCTCGACGGCGAGCGCCTATGGCACCGGCCGCGAGACCGGCGTCGGAACCGGAACCGCGCGCGCCACCGACTTCGGAACCGGCGCCGGCGTAGAGGACCGTGACGGAACGATCGACGTGATCGAGGAGAACCTTCGGGTCGGCAAGCGCGACGTCGGTCACGGCCGTGTTCGCGTCCGCTCCTACGTTCGCGAGGAACCGGTCAGCGAGGACGTGTCGCTGCGCTCCGAGCGTGTCGAGATCGAGCGGCGTCCGGTGGACCGGCCGGTGGAAGCCGGCGATGCCGCGTTCCGCGACCGGACGCTCGAACTGGAAGAGCGGGCCGAGGAGGCCGTGGTCTCGAAGGAGGCCCGCGTGAAGGAAGAGATCGACTTGAGGAAGGTCGGCTCGGAGCGCACCGAAACCGTGTCCGACACGGTGCGCCGGACGGAGGTCGACGTCGAGGACGAGCGCCGCGGCCGCTCGCTGACCGAGGACGAGGTCCGGCGTCAGGGCGAGCGCAAGCTCTGAAGCAGACGTGAAATGGGCCGGCGCGCGACTGCGCCGGTCCCACTCGCCGTCCAGCCGGATCGCCCGAAGGTCGATGCCAAGCGCGATGACGGCGAAGGCATGGTCGGGATCAGCGCTACAACGGCAGGTCGATGGTGCAGTCGAGGCGGTCGCGGCCGAGGGTGTAGGTCGTCGTGGCCTTGAGGGTGTAGGGCAGCGCGCGCTCGATCAGCTCGCGGCCGTAGCCACCCTTCCGCATCGGGCCTTCCGTTTCCTCCACCTGCGCATCGATGCCGGTCTCGGTCCAAGTGAAGCGCAATCGTCGCTGCCCGTCCTCCCCGACATCGATGTCCCACCGGACGGCGAGCACGCCTTCGTCCGCCTGGAGCGCGCCGTACTTCTTGGCGTTGGTCGTCAGTTCGTGGATCGCCAGCGCCAGCGTCTGCGCGGTCGAGCGCGCCAGCACGACAGGTTCGCCGTGGATCGAAAGGCGGTCGCTCGCGAGGTCCGCGCCGAGCGCGTCGAGTTCGAGCCGGACGATCTCGCCGACGTCGGTCCCCTCGTCGCCGCGGCGCGACAGCATGCTCTGGACGCGGGACAGGGCCTCCAGGCGCTCGGTGAAGCGAGCCCGGAAGTCGGCGAGCGAACCGCTCGATCCCACCAGTTGCCGCATGATGGTGCCGACGATGCCGATCAGGTTGCGGGTGCGGTGGTGCAGTTCGGCGACCATGACCTTCAACTGCGCCTCGCGCTCGCGCACCGCTTCCTCCGCTTCGCGACGCGCCGAAACGTCGACGAAGGTCATCACCGTGCCGTTGATGTTGTTCTCGACCGTGCGGTAGGGGCGAAGCCGCAGCATGTACCAGCGGCCGTCCTTGCTCCGCACCTCCGTCTCGATCGGCGCGAGGTCGCGCAGCACCTGGCGCACGTTGTCCTCGACCCCCTCGTAGACGAGGCGATGGGTGAAGTCGGTGATCGCCCGGCCGACGTCGGCCTGCGTGATGTTGAAGAGGTCGGCGACCGGCGGCGTGAACATCCGGATGCGCAGGTCCGTGTCGAGGAACAGCGTGCCGATCTCGGTGGCGGCGGTGAGGTTCTCGAGGTCGCTGTGCGCGGCGGAGATGTCCTCCAGCTTCGCCTTCAGCTCGGCGTTGACCGTTTGCAGCTCCTCGTTGATCGACTGCAACTCCTCCTTCGAGGTTTCCAACTCCTCCGAAGTCGAGCGGTATTCCTCGTTGATCGATTGCAGCTCTTCGTTGGCGGCGCGCAGGTCCTGGACCGACGCCTCGTGCTCGGTCCGCGCCGACAGCAGGGCTTCCTGCGTGCCCTTCAGCTCGGCATAGAGACGGCGCGTTTCGTCGGGCCTGGTCTCGCCCTCGATCTCCAGCGCGTCGTCCTCTTCGGCCGGACCGCCGTCGACGAAAAACACCAGCGCCTGGGTCGGCGCGTGCGCGTCGACGAGGATCGGCGCGACCTGCATCGCGATGCGCCGCCGCGCGCCGTCGAAGTCGACGGCGACGGGATGCGTCAGCGTCGGCAGCCGTCCCTCGAAGGCGCGGTCGAGCGCGAGCTTCAGATCGAGCCGCAGTTCCGGCCGGACGACGCCGCTGAGGCGCGGCGAGAACGGGCCGGCGGAATGCAGGATGAAGCGGCCGGCGGTCGGCGACAGGTGGACGATCGTCTGCGACTCGTCGACGAGGATGCTGGGGGGCGAGGCCTGCTCCAGCGCCGCCGCGTGCGTCTCGGCGGGCTGGCCGACGCGTTCCGCCAACCGCCAGTTGCTCTGCCGGGCCGCCGTGATGGCGAGCGGCATCACCGGCGCCTGCGGCACGATCGGCAAGGCCGAGCCGGCCTGCGGGCGCGAGCGGTAGATGCGCGCCTCGCGGTCGACCGCGACGAACTGATCGGGGTTCGAGTCGATCGTCTCCGCCGAGCCGAGGAACAGGAAGTGGTTGGGCTTCAAGCCGTAATGGAAGATCGAGCAGACCTGCGTCTGGAGCGAGCGCTCGAGGTAGATCAGGAGATTGCGGCAGGACACGAGGTCGAGCCGCGTGAAGGGCGGATCCTTTAGGACGCTGTGCGAGGCGAACAGCACGGTGTCGCGCACCTCCTTCCGCACCCGGTAGTGCGTGCCCTCGTCGACGAAGAACCGCTTCAGCCGCTCGTCCGACACGTCCGCCTCGATGGAGCGCGGATAGCGGCCCTCCCGGGCGGTCGCCAGTGCGCCCTCGTCGAGGTCGCTGGCGAAGATCTGGATCGGGACGTGGACCTTGCGCTGCGCCGCTTCCTCCAGGATCACCATGGCGAGGCTGTAGGCTTCCTCGCCCGTCGCGCAGCCGACCACCCAGGCGCGAAGCCCCTCGTCCGGAACGTCCTCGAACAGCGGTCCGATCACTTGGCGCTGGAGCTCGCCGAACGCCTTGTTGTCCCGGAAGAACATCGTGACGGAGATCAGGAGGTCGGCGAACAGCTCCTGCGCCTCCTCCGGCGTCTCGCGGAGCGCGTCGGCATAGTCCGCGAGGTTGGTGACGCGCCGGACCTGCATGCGGCGCTGGACGCGGCGCATGACGGTGGCGCGCTTGTAGGACGAGAAGTCGTGCCCGGTTCGGGCGCGCAGAAACGAGACGATCCGCCGGAGGTCGTTGGCCGCGCCGTCCATGTCGAGCGAGCGCACCGCCTCCTTGCTCTTCGCGACCTCCCCCATGCGCTCCACGAGCCGCGCGATCGGGGCGACGAAGTCGGCGGCGCCGGTGGCGATGGCGCTCTGCGGCATGGACGGGAACTGCGCCTCGGCCGGCTCCTGCACGAACACGACGCCGCCCGCTTCCTTGATCGCCCGGATGCCGAGCGAGCCGTCGGCGCCGGCGCCGGAAAGGATCATCGCGAGACCGTCGCCCCGCCCGGCGGCGACGGACCGGAAGAAGGAATCGATCGGGGCACGTTGGCCGCGCGGCTCGTCGAACGGTCGCAGCGTGACGTTGTCGCCGTCGATCACCAGTTGCCGGTTCGGCGGGATGACGTAGACGCAGTTCGGCTTGAGGGTCGGCGAGTCGTCGACCTGGTTCACCGGCATCCTCGTGCAATTGCCGAGGATCTGGCCGAGCGCGCTCGGCTGGTCGGGCGCGAGATGCACGATCACGACGTAGGCGAGGCCGAGGTCGGGCGGCACCTGCCGGAAGAAGGTCCGCAGCGCCTCCACGCCGCCGGCCGAGGCGCCGATCGCGCAGACGGCGGTGAATGGGCGGCCGATCCCGGCTGGCAGCGTCGCGTCGTTGACCATCGCCGTCGCCTCCAACATGTTGTGCGGCCATCGGTATCGGACAACGCGAGGGTCGTCTACGGCGGCGTCGGAAGCCATGCATTCGCGTTGCTGGCCAAGCTTATTTGCTGAACCCGGGAGCAATCTTTCGAGAAACCGGATGCGTATTAGGCGATAGGGCATCGGTTCCGGGCTTCGAAGCGTATGATGATCGAGCGGGACTTCGGCGATCTGGCCGGCAAGGCCGTGCTCGTCGTCGAGGACGAGTACTTCCTGGCGAAGGAGACGGTGGAGGCGGTGCGTCGGGCCGGCGGCGCGGTGCTGGGTCCCGTGCCGGACGTGGCGGGCGCGATGGCGATCCTCGCAGGGACCCATGTCGACGCCGCGATCCTCGACATCCGGCTGGGCGAGGAGACCTCGTTCCCCCTCGCCAAGGCGCTGCGCGAGAAGGGTGCGCGCGTCGTGTTCGTCACCGGCTACGAGGACTGGTACGTGCCGGGCGACCTCGACGACGTGCCAGTGTACAGGAAGCCCGCCGACCCCGACAACGTCGTGCGCCTGCTGTTCGAGCCGAAGGCCGATGCAAACGGCGAGCAGAGCGGGAACGGCTAGCGCAGCCGGCGCAGGCGCCTGGCGGGAACGGCGTCCAACTTGCCGGGCGCCGGAGCGATCAGGCGCTCGTCGGCGCCGAGTTCGCCGTTCCCGCTAAGCGCTTGCAGCTCGCGTTTCGGTGTCTCCGGCTCGGAGCCAGCTTACGAAGTCGTCGGCGGGAAGAGGTTTAGCGAACAAGTAGCCTTGCCCATCGTCGCAGCCGAGGATCCGCAGGGTCTCCGCCTCCTCCCGGGTCTCGATGCCCTCCGCGATGGTGCGAATGGCGAGGCCCTCCGCCAGCGCCATCACCGAGCGCAGCACGGCCATGGACGAGCCGACCCGCGGAACGCCGGTCACGAAGCTGCGGTCGATCTTGATCTTCGAGATCGGGAACCGATGCAGGTAGCCGAGCGACGAATAGCCCGTGCCGAAGTCGTCGAGCGCGAAGCGGATGCCCATCTGGCGCAGCGCTTCGAACGTCTCGTTCAGGCCGGCGCTGTCGTCGACGAAGGCTGATTCGGTGATTTCGAGCTCCAGGCGCTCGGGCGGCAGCGACGAGGCGCCGAGCGCGTTTTCGACCGTCTGCACGAGATCGCCGGCCGAGATCTGCAAGGCGGAAACGTTCACGGCGACCTTCAGCCCGCCGGGCCAGCCGGCGGCCTCGCGGCATGCCGCCTCCATGGCGAAGGCGCCGAGCCGATGGATAAGGCCCATCTCCTCCGCGACTGGTATGAAGACGGCCGGCGAGACGAAGCCTTTCTCCGGGTGGAGCCAACGCAGCAGCGCTTCCGCGCCGACAGCTTCCCCGCTGCGAAGCCGGACCTGCGGCTGGTAGGCGAGGCGGAACTCGCCCGCGTCGAAGGCCCGCAGGAGATCGCGCTCCATTTCCAGACGCGCCATGCGGTCGGCGTCCATCGACGGTTCGAAGACGACGACCTTCCGTGTCGGCGAGCGCTTGGCCCTATAGAGGGCGACGTCGGAACGGCGCATCGCCGACGGGGCGGTTTCCGCGCACGGTTCCCACCAGGCGATGCCGACGCTCGTCCCGACGCTGACGCGGTGTCCTCCGACGAAAAAAGGCCGCTCGATCGCCTCGACGAGCTTCGTGCCCACCTGTCGTGCGTCCTCCAAGCCGGTAGCGGGAAGCAGCATCGCGTACTCGTCGCCGCCGAGACGCGCGAGATGCCCGGAATCGCCGAGGACGGAGCGCGCCCGCACCGCGACTTCCACCAAGACCTTGTCGCCGATGCCGTGCCCGAGCGCGTCGTTGACCGTCTTGAAACGGTCGAGATCGAACGCCAGCAGCGCGCTCCCCGGGACCGTATCGATGCCGACGAGCTCGTCGAACTTCTGCTCCAGCGAATGTCGATTGCCGGCCCCGGTCAGGCCGTCGTGCAATGCGAGGAAGCGCACGCGTTCGTTCGCCCGTTCGCGCTCCGTGACGTCGCGCAACGTCAGGCAGACGAAGACGAGCTCACCTGCGCCAACGGCTCGGTCGCCGTCCAGCGCCGTCATAAGGAACGGCGCGACCGTATATTCGAGGATGCGACCGGGGGTTTCGAGGCCGATGGAACACATCGTCCTGTTCGTCGCGCCATCATCGCGAAAGGCCGCCACCGCGGCGCGAACGTCCGCCGCGATCCCCCGGGGCAGATCGTCGACATGCCGAAGGGCCGCGGGGACCACAGAACTGAGGATGATCCGCGCTTCGCTGTTCGCGCGCGTCACGTGCAGGGTCTCGTCGAAGATGATCACCCCGTCGAAGCCGTCCTCGACCACGCGCTCGAGGACGGTCTGGTCATTGTGACTGCGCGCTTCGGCCAGCCAGAGGAGCACGCGGCGCAGATCGAACGCTCGCAGCAAGGCTGCGGCCGTCAGAAGCATGAGCAGGACATGAAGGCTCGCCGTCTCGACAGCGATAGCCCGGCGTATCTGCAGAACGACGGCTGCCAGTTCGATCCCGAGCGCCAGCGACGCCGCTGCGGCCACGGCATGACGAGGACTCAAGCGGCGAACCACCAGCCAGCCGGCGAACCCGGCGAAGGCGACGAGCCATAGAGGCAGGGTAACGAAGCGCAGCTCGCGTTCCTGCAGAAGCGTTTCGGCGGCTAGCGCCAGCACGGACGCACCTGAGACTGTCCCTTGGATGGGCACCGGAAAGAGATCGCGCAACTCGATCGCGCTCGCGCCGACGATCAGCGTTTTCCCCGCGATCGCTTCGGGCGCGATCCGACCTCGCAGCAGGTCGATGAACGAGACATGCGGGATGCGCCCGGCTGCGATCGAGAAGTCGATGCCCTCGTATCCAGTCGTGGCCATGCGATCGGCGAGGAGTGACGGCAGCGCGGCAAGCGCTTCGCCCTCGGCGGCGAGGTTGCCCGGCAGACGGCGCACACGGCCGTCGCTATCGAGTGGCACGTTGACGGCGGCCGGCCATGAGGACCGAAGAAGCGTGCCGATCGGCAGCGATACGCGGGTGCGGTCGTTTTCCGAAGTGTCGGCCTGCGCGATGGCGGCGAGGAACGTCTCGATGCCCGTCGTCGAAAGCGCCGACGCGAACGCTTCGTCGTCCGCAGGATTGGAGCGGGCGCTGAAGTCGATGTCGAAGGCGACGCGCGCCGCGCCGGCATCGGCGGCCGCGTGCAGCAGATCGCCGTAGAGCCGGCGCGGCCACGGCCAGACGCCGATCTCGGCAAGGCTGCGCGCGTCGATGTCGACGAGCACGATCCGTCCGGTCGGCTGTCGTTGATGCAGAAGCAATCGCCATTCGGCAAGCTGTCGGTCGAGTGCGGGCGTCAGTCCGGCCATGCCGGCGAGAGGCAGCAGAAAGCCGAGGACCAGGAGCGGCCACGAACGACGGAAGGCGCGCGTCAATCGGAGTGGTACCCGCAGCGTCGCGAGCGCCCGCCGCAAGGCCGACGATACTCCGAAGCTTCGCCCCGAGGTCTTCGCCATACGAGCTTACTTCTTGTCGTTTCCGCCCGCTTTGCTGCCGTTCGGACCGCCGTTGCCCTTGCCGTTGCCGTTGTTTCCCTTGCCGTTGCCTGACTTGCCTGGACCCTTCGGCCCATCCGCGCCCGGGCCCTTCGGTCCTCCTGCGCCTGAGCCCGCAGGGCCTTCGCTGCCCGGTCCGCTCGGACCTGCAGGGCTCTTGCCGCCGGCGTCGCCGTCCGGACCCTTCGGGCCGTCGCCACCGGGGCCCTTGCCCCCGGGACCTTTTGGTCCGTCGTTGCCAGGCCCGTTCGGACCCTTGCCATCAGGCCCTTTCCCGCCGTCAGGACCCTTTCCGCCACCGGGTCCTTTGCCGCCCGGGCCTTTCGGCCCGTCGCCTGCATGATCGGCTGGTCCATGACCGGACGGGTCCTTCCCGGGACCGCCGGATTCCTCACCCGGTCCGGTAGGACCATTGCCGATGCCGGTGCCTTTGCCAGGGCCTGTCGGACCCCGACCGGGTCCGGCGTCGTTGCCGCCGCCGCTCGATACGGTTCCGCCGTTTCCAGCACTCCCGCTCGTATTGCCGCGGGTCGTGTTGCCGCCCGTGTAGCCATGACCGCCGGGATCGGCTCTATGGCTGTCGCCCGAATGGCTGTTGGATCCGCCTCCGCCGAAACCGCTGTTGCTGCTCGAAGCGCTGCTGCTAGCCCCCACGCTACCCGTGCCGCTGCGGCCACCGACCCCCGTCGTGTCGCTGTCGTTGGTATCGCTGGGCGAAGCTGTTGCCGCGTTTGCGGCGTAACCGAATTGATCCGAGGCCTTCGCTGCGGCAGCGTTCGCCCTCACAGTAGCGTCCGAGGCCGCCGCCATCTGGTTGCTGAAGGTTTTCAACTCCTGGCCGAGCGGCGCGACGGAGGGGCGAGAGGGTTTACCGGAGGAGACCGCCGGCGCCTTCGGGCCGGCCGTCGAGAGGCCACGACCCTTCTGCGACACCGAAGCGCGCTGTCCAACGCCGATGCCGGCCGTTTCGCCGGTGCGAAGATCGCTGACCTGCACGAGACCGCGAGAAACGCCGATCTTCGTATCCTTCTTCGACACATCGATCGTGAATCTGGTGCCCTTCACGACGGCCGCCATGAACGGCGTGTCGACGGAAAAGTGCGGGCGATCCCGTTTCTCGACGTCGAACTCGACGCTACCGTACTGCTCGAGCACCTGCGTCTTCGAGGAGAAGAAGCCTTTCGGCACCACGGATACGACGCTGTTCGGCGCCAGCGTCATGACGTTGTTCTCGCTGGTCAGGCGAACCCGGCCGCCCGCCGCGGTCTGGATCGTGCGCCCCTCCGGGATCCTCATCTGCGGCTCGATCTTGGTGCGTCCCTTGGCATCGATCGCCCAGACCGTGCCGCTGACCCGCTCCACGAGCCAATCCCGCGCGGAAGCCGCGTCGACGGCGAGCAGGCTGACGAAGGAAGCGAGCAGGATGGACGAGGTGCGCATGGCTGTTCCGGACCTTGATCCGGTTATTCAACTCGGTGCCCTCTAATGCCCGATGAAAAGACAGCAGGAAGTCTTATCGGATGCGAAGAAGCGCTTAACGGCGAACTAAATCGACATCGCCCTCGGATGGCGACGGCCATTCGGCGAACGCCACGCCGCTCCACTGAAGTGTTCGGTCAAGAAGCCGGCACAGATGGCCGCGGGCGACGCTCGGCCGTTGTCGAGGCGATCGGGCATGTCGATCTCGTCGGCGTGGAGACCGAGACGACGAACCGGCATTATTGCCGCCCGTCTTCCGCTTCAATCCAGGCCGACGGAGGAACAGCCAAGGCGACGTCCTTGCCGCCCAGCCTGCCGCCGGCCACCTGAATGCCGACCAGCCGTCCTTCGCCATCCAGCAACGGCCCGCCCGAGTAGCCGAAGGTGATGGGACATTCCGTCATGAGCAGTCCGGCGGCCGTGGTCGCCAGATAGCGGCACGATGCCACCGCCGTCAGGGCGTAGGCGCGGTCGCGCCCGTAGCCGGCCGACGCGACAACATCGCCACGCTTCAGATCCGATGTCGCGATCGAGACCGGCGCGAACCGGGCGGGCGCCGGATCGGCGAGCTCGAGCCATGCCCAGTCGTTGGCGGCCGATGCGGTCTGTCCGGTTGGCTCGTAGTCCTTGGCCATCCGCACGGCGCGAACGGTCGACTGGAATGCGTATGTCCCCCGGTCGTAACCGAGCACGAAGTGGACCGAGGCCGGCTGCACGAAGCGGCCGGTCGACTTGTTGAACAGGCAGTGCGCGGCGGTGATCGCTGCCTGCGGGGCAACGAGAACGCCTGTGCAGCGGCCATACGAGCCGTTGTTCACCTGCCCGACGGCGGTCCAGGGCCTGGTCGTGACATCGACCCGTAGGCGCTCGGTTGCAGGCTGCGCATAGGCTCCAGCGACGATGCCGGTGGCGAGGATGGGCAACGACCACAACAGCCTCGAACGACAGATCCTCATCCGTCGTCGCCGTCCTTTCGCTCGCACATGGCCGAGAAGACACCACAGGACGATGCCGTCGTCCAGCGGCGAGAAACGGGCCTTTCAGCGGCGAGGCGAGGGTACGGCTGCGGAATGCAGGCTGAGCGTCATTCGACCCGATATGACCTAAGTGACTGTGCGGAAACCGTTTCTTCCAGTTTCACACCATCTGCGCGTGTGAGAAGGGCGTCGGTGCATGAGAGTGCACTTCTCCAAGAAGCCTCAGCCCGCTCGGTTCGCCGCAGCGGGCCTTTTTGTCGGTCGGCGCGTCCAGCATAGTGGACATGCTTGGGTTGATCGCCGAGATCATCGGTTGCTCGTCGACGCACCGGCATCCGACTTGGGAGGTTCATCGACGCGACAGGCACTTCTGTCCGTTGTACGGCCGATGCCGACCACGATTTCTCTAGCGAGAGCGGTTTACGCTGCCGCGAGGGTCATCCGCCACGACGGAACCTGCCTGCCCCGAGGCGGCGATGCGTTCCGGCGCCTCGTCCACCGGCGGATCAGCCCGGACCCGCGTCTTCCGGGGATCGAAATGCGGGAACGCGACGACCATCGCGGGTATGCGTTTCTGATGGCCGTCGAGCTTGCCGATCTCCACCGGCGTGCCGGGTTCGGCGACCGAAACGTCGAGCCGGGCGAGCGCGATGGTCTTGCCGAGGATCGGCGACCTGACGGCGCTCGTGACGACCCCGACCTGCGCGCGGCCGACATGGATGCAGTCGCCGTGGCCGATCGGCTCGTTGCCGGCGACCTCGAGCCCCACCAGGCGGCGATGCGGGCTTTGCCGGCGCCGCTCGATCGCCGCCGCGCCGACGTAAGGGTCGGGCTTGTCGTTGGGGACCGTGAAGCCGATGCCGGCCTCGAACGGGTCGGTCTCGTCCGAGAAGTCGTATCCGGCGAAGACGAGGCCGGCCTCGATCCGGACCATGTCCAGCGCCAGAAGGCCCATCGGGGTCAGCCCGTCCGGCACGCCGGCTTCCATCAGCGCGTCCCAGACGGTCTCGCCGTCGTTCGGATGGCAGAAGATCTCGTAGCCCAGTTCACCCGTATAGCCGGTGCGCGACACGAGGACCGGCCGATCCGCGATGCGCCCGATCGTGAAGCGGAACCATTTCAGCTCGTTCAGCGTCGGCTGGTGCGGCGGCGTCACGAGGAGGCGCTTCAGGATGGCGCGCGAGCGCGGACCCTGGACCGAGAGATTGTGCAACTGGTCGCTGGAGTTGCGCACGAAGACCTTCATCCCGTGCTTGGCGGCGAGTTCGCGCAGCCAGACGCCCGAGAACTCGTCGCCGCAGATCCAGCGGAAGTTGTGCGTCCCCAGACGGAAGATCGTCCCGTCGTCGATCATGCCGCCGTGGTCGTAGCAGAGCGGCGTGTAGACCACCTGTCCGACCGCGAGCTTCTTCACGTTGCGCGGCACTGCCAGTTGCAGCAGGTCCTCCGCGTCCGGTCCGGTGATCTCGAACTTGCGCAACGCGGACAGATCGGTGACGACCGCCCGCTCGCGGCACGCCCAATACTCCTCGATCGGGCCGCTGCCCGAATAGCAGGACGCCAGCCAGAAGCCGCGATAGTCCTCGAACTTCCGGGTCAGGGCCGACGTGCGCGAATGGAAGCCGGTTTGACGGCTCATGCGGGGTTCGGCGTCGGGTGTCATGCGGTGGGCGCTCCCGTTGGGGAATTGGCAGGCGGCGTCGTAGACCCGCACGTGGATGTCGGTCGGCGACCAGCCGTTCGCCGGATCGATGTCGTCGGTGCACGACGACGACGCGCAGACGAGGTCGGTGAGCGCCCTGAGGAGAACGTAGTCGCCGGGCCGCGACCAGGGCTCGTCCATGGAGATGCGATCGTGCGCGTCGACGAAGGTGTTGTAGAAGAAGTTGATCGCCGGCCATCCCTTGCGCGCCGTCACGCCGAAGGGCGCGAGGGTACGGTTGAAGTTTTCCGTACAGTTGGAGTGGCCGGGATAGCCCATGTCCTCGTAGTACTTCGCCGTGCAGGCGAGCAGGAACGTGTCGTGGCGGCCGACCGTATCCTGAACGACCTCGACGAGCGGGCGCATGCGCGTGTCGAAGTACTTCGAATGCAGACCGGGACCGGAGAAGCTCGATCCCATCAAGGTGCGCGTCGTGGTGGGGTCGATGTCGTACTCGCGCCCAGCCCGCAGCTCGGCTGCGTCGAAGGCCAGGAAGTCGGAACACTGCCGGCCGTCGACGTCGATGATCTGGATGTACTGGCCGGCCTTCACCTCGTAGGCGGACGCGCTCGCCGCGGCGATGCGCAGCTCGAGCACGACGTCGGGCGCGAGCGGCGGCGGCAACTCGCCCGAGCGTTCCACCGCCGGCAGCACTTCCACGAGCAGGTCCGTCGGCGTGTCCTGTCTGTCGGGAGCCATGATGCCGCCGGGGACGCCGACGACGCAGACGAGTTCGCCCGCCGCCTCCAGCGTGATCCCCGCGCCGGCGGCGGCCTCGCCGTCGAACAGTTGGACGGCGGGTCCCGCCTGCCGCAGCAGTTCCTCGGTCGCCGGCGACGTTTCGAAAGCCGCGTCGGAAGCCCCGGCCGGGACGGTGCCGCCTTGGGGGAGTCCACGCAACGCGCCGGCTTCGCCGACGATCCGGACCCACGCCGGCTGGCCGCCCTCGAGGTTGCGAACGGTCATCCGGTCGCCCGGCCGCAGCGAGAAGGCGCGGGCGCGCCCGCCCCTGACGATCGCCGAGGTCAGCCGGAGCGCCGGGGCCGGCTGCGCCGAAGGCGAGGCTTCACCACACCACACTCTCGTCAAAGCTCGCCTCCCGCCTTGCCGTGTCGCGCCGCCCCGGTCCCGTTCGGGCAGGGCCGTTAGAACCCGCTACTGCGCCGCTTCCTGCATGCCAAGGAAGGCGTCCAGGGAATCGTCGAGCGCCTTCATCCAGGTCGTATGGTGCACCGGGGCCATCGTGCCGGTCAGAACCGACGGGTACGACTTGTCCCTGTAGGTCAGGATTCCGTCGACCTTGTGATGTTCCCATTCCTTGAACAGCGCGGCGACCTTGTCGACGTCGAGGAAGGGATAGTCGGTCATCGAAAGCAGATCGCGCACGTAGTCGGTCTGGAAGTCGATGGCCTGGAACGGGTCCTGCAGGCCCTCCTCGCGGCCGCGCCAGGCCTTGATGTCGGCGTCGCGTTCGGCGGCGGGGGGAAGCGGCAGGCGGCCGAGAATGACGTCTCGCGCGAACCAGGCCTGCGCATCGAACATGTTGAACGTGTAGTACTGGTCCTGCATGCCGATATAGAAGAGATGCGGGTTCCCTTCCCAGACCACGCCCTTGTAGAGCCCGAGCGGGTAGAGTCGGTTGTTGGTCTTGAGGCGCAGGTCGTCGGGCAGGAACGGGTACGAGTGCTGGTAGCCGGTGCACAGGACGATGGCGTCGACGTCCTTGCTCGTGCCGTCGATGAAATAGGCCGTCTTCCCGACGAGACGCGACAGCAGCGGTTTCTCCTCGAAGGATGCCGGCCAGTCGAAGCCCATCGGCTTCGTGCGGTAGCTGAAGGTGACGGAGGCCGCCCCGTACTTGTGGCACTGCGTGCCGATATCCTCGGCGGAATAGCTGGAGCCGACCATCAGCATGTGCTTGCCGGCGAACTCGTCCGCCGCGCGGAAGTCGTGTGCGTGCATCACGCGGCCGAGGAACGTCTCGATCCCGTCGAAGTGCGGGACGTTCGGAACGGAGAAATGTCCGTTCGCGACCACCACGTCGTCGAACTCCTCCGTGTAGTGCTCGTCCCGCTGGAGGTCCTTCACGGTCACGGAGAACTTGCCGATCGCGTCCGACCAGGCGACGCGGCGCACCGGCGTCCGGAAGCGGATATAGCCGCGCACGCCGCTCCGCTCGACCCGGCCCGCGATGTAGTGGTGCAGGACGGCGCGGGGCGGATAGGACGGGATCGGCCGGCCGAAATGCTCCTCGAACGAATAGTCGGCGAACTCGAGGCATTCCTTCGGCCCGTTGGACCAGAGGTAGCGGTACATCGAGCCGTGGACCGGCTCGCCGAACTCGTCGAGCCCGGTGCGCCACGTATAGTTCCAAAGGCCGCCCCAGTTCGCCTGCTTCTCGAAGCAGACGACCTCCGGCACGTCCGCGCCGTTGCGCCGGGCGGTTTCGAACGCTCTCAGAACGGCGAGGCCGCTGGGGCCGGCGCCGACGACTGCCACGCGCTTCTGCATTCCGACTTCCTCCTCCGAACCGAACGCTGTTGGAATCCGATCTGCCGCCAGCCGCCTCAGCCCTTCGCCGTGCGCTTGAGCTTCTTCGGGTCGTCGAAGGGCAGGGGATGGGCCTTGGCGCGGACCGGTCCCGAAGCGTTGCGGACCTCCAGCTCGACATCCGGGACGGCGCAGTCGACGTCGAGCCGGGCGATGGCCATCGAAGCCTTCGCGAGCGGGGAATACATGCCGCAGGTGGCGACGCCGACCTGTCGCCCGTCCCTGAAGATCGGCGCGCCCTCTTCGGCGGGCGCGGTGCCCTCGAGCCGGATGCCGAAGATCCTGAAGCGCTCCTTGCCCTTCAACCGGTAGTGCTCCTCGGCCCCGCGGAACCCGGTCTTGCCGGGGCTGACGGTGAAGTCCAGCCCGAGTTCCCAGAGCGTGTCGCCCGGTCCCTCGTTCTCGAACGGATACTTCTGCGAATTGTCGTAGGGGTAGAACAGCAGGTAGCTTTCCACCCTGAGCATGTCGAGCGTCGTGAAGCGGCACGGAATGATGCCGAGTTCGGCGCCCTCGTCGAGGATGCGGTCCCAGATCGTCGGCGCGTCCTCGCCGCGGCAGAAGATCTCGTAGCCGCGCTCGCCGGTGTAGCCGGTGCGCGAGATCATCACGGGCAGCTCGAAGAGCCGCGTCTGCATGTGGTGGAAGTAGGGAAGGTCGCGGATGCCGGGCACGTGCCGCGCCAGGTAGTCGACCGCGAGCGGGCCCTGCAGCGACAGGTCGTGCAGGTCGTCGTCGAAGCGGATCGAAAGGTCGCGGCCCATCGCCGCCTTCTGCAGCTCCTCGTGCCCGGTTCCGGAACCGTGCACGACCATCCAGGAATTCGGCGCGATGCGATAGACGACGCAGTCGTCGGTGAACTTGCCCGCCTCGTTCAGCATGCAGGCATAGACCGACTTGCCCGGATAGATCTTCCGGACGTCGCGCGTCGTCGCGAGGTCGATGACGTGGGCGGCGTGGGGGCCGTTCAGGTGGACCTTTTTCAGGCCCGAGACGTCCATCAGCCCCGCCTTGGTCCGGATGGCGACGTATTCCTCGTCCGCATCCTTGTCGTACGACCAGGCCGTGCCCATCCCGCTCCAGTCCTCGAGCTTGGAGCCGAGCGCCCGGTGCCGGTCCGCGAGAACCGAGAATCGCCAGGATGCCGTCATGTGTTTCCTCCCTTCCGAATGTGCTGCAGGTCGCCGCGGCGGTGCTTCAGTCCGGGCCGAAGCCGGGCGACGTGGGCCGGCCGTCGTCGTGGCGCGACAGCCAGTCGACGGTGGTCTGGCGGTAGCGCTCGAGCCCCTTGTAGCCGGCGATCGGCGGCGGCAGGTCCTTCAGGACGCGGTGGAAGCGGCGCGCCCATTTCGGCTGCGTCACCAGTTCCCGCATCTTGATGAGGTAGCAGCGGATCGAGAAGACGATCGCGTTCGAGCGCGGCAGGCGCCAGAGAGCCTGCAGCTCGACCCGGAGATGAACCTTGTCGCCGACGTTCTCCGGCGTGACGCCGGCCTTTTCGATGCCCCAGCGATGGTAGTTCTCGGGGCTCGTGTCGAGGCGCGGATTGATCGTCATCGTCCAGTTCAGCCGGCGCACCGGCCGGCCCTGCTGCAGGTTGAGCAGGAACTTCAGCGCCCGGTCGAACACGCCGAGGTCGTGCGCCAGGGGCACCGGACCGTGCCATTCGATGAAGTTCATGCCGAGGTCGAAGTCGAGCGACCAGTCGGCCTGCGTGGTGACGATGCCGGCATCCATCCAGAGGTTGTTGTCCCGCTGATCGAGCAGGCAGAAGTCGCCCTGGCACTGGCGGGTGACGTACTCCATCGGACCGCACGGCAGGGTCGCGGCGTCGCCGAAGGTGAAGCTCCGGTCGATGCCGAGCGGCCGGTTGACCCAGCGCCAGCGCGCCCCGTCGCGGGTCAATGTGAAGTGCTCCGGATAGTTGCGGGCCATCGAGGTCATGAGAAGCTCGAGGAGATCCCATTCCGCCGTCAGCATGTGCGGCAGCGACTGGCAGCGCAGCGGGTCCTCCTTCAGGACGATCGCCCGGTCTTCCATCTCGGCGACGTAGTGCTCGTCGATGTCGATCGGGAATTCGGTGGTGCTCTGCACCGCGCCGGGAACGTGCTGCTCGATGTTGATCGAGTACATGTACTCGTCCCGGTCGAACGGGAACGGGAAGCGACGGATCGCCTCCGGGCTGTTGGAGAAGGTGTAGTCGTCGCGGAAGGTTTCCGACTTGAACGCGAGGGTCAAAGCCTTGTCTCCCATCAAAGATCGAGCACGAGCTCGCGGCCGCGCAGCCGCGAGACGCACGTCATGATCGCCTTGCCGGACGCCTTCTCGGCATCCGTCAGGTAGTGATCGGCGTGGACCAGCTCGCCGTCCGCTTCCACGACGGCCGTCTGGCACTGCCCGCAGGCGCCGCCGCGGCAGAGATACGGAGCATCGACCCCCGCCGCCTCGATCGATTCGAGCAGCGTCTCGTGCGCCCCGACGGTGGTCTCGATGCCGGAACGGGCGAGCCGCAGCCGGAAGGGCTCGCCGCCTTCGGGCGCGAGAAAACGCTCGCAATGCAGCGCGCTTTCCGGCCAGCCGCCCTGGCGCGCATCCTCGAGCACCGCCTCGATCATCCGTTCGGGACCGCAGACGTAGAGATGCGTGCCGATCGGCTGGTGCTCGAGGATCGCGCCGACGGCGATCCGCTCCTGCCGGCGACTGACGTAGAGGCGCACCTTCGCCCCGTGCCGCGCGACGAGCGCGTCCGCGAAGGCACCGCTCGCCTCGTCGCGCATCGCGTAGTGGAGCTCGAACGGCGCGTCGGCCGCGGCGAGTTCCGCCGCCATCGCGGCGACCGGCGTAATGCCGATGCCGCCGGCGACGAGCACGTGGCGCCGCGCCGTCCGGTTGACCGGGAAGAGGTTCACGGGGGCGGACAGGGCGAGCCGCGCGCCCGGCGCGAGGGCGTCGTGGATGAAGGCGGAGCCGCCGCGCGACTGCGGGCTGCGCAGCACGGCGATCTCGTAGGCGCGGCCGCCTGCCAGCGTCGATCCGAGCAGCGAATAGGCGTTGCGGAAGCGCCGTCCCTCGACGTCGAGCGTCAGCACCGTGTGGGAGCCGGCCGAATAGGGCGGCAGTTCGCCGTCGTCGAGGCGCTCCATACGCAACCGCCTGACGTTCGGCGAGACGGGTTCGGCCTCGGCGACCCGCACGTCGAACTGCACGCCGCCGCTCACGGTTGAAACTCCTCGGCCGCCGGGACCTCGTCGGGCGCCTCGGCGTTGACGGAAACGCCCATGAAGGCGCCGAGCCGGCGGGAATAATGGTCGCGCACCAGCAGCAGGTTGCCGCAATGCGCGCAGGGCACCGGCGATGCGGTGACGTCCGAGATGAAGCCCTTGCAGTGGACGCACTGGACGCGGCGCGCCAGCGAGCCCCGGTGCTCGCAGTGGACGGCGTCCGCATCGAGCCCGGACGCGGCGGCGAGCGCCCGCACCTGCCCGATGAAGTCCTCGCTGCCGGCAACGTAGAGGCGGGTGCCCATCCGCGAGGCCGCGAGGAGGCCGGCGAGCCGCGTCAGCGCGGTTTCCGTCGACGGCAGGACGTGCAGCGCGTCGGCCCTCAGCGCCGCGAGCCGGTCGCCGTGCGAGGCGCTCGCGCCCGGCGTATAGATGATCGTCGTGCGGCCGAGGACGTCGGCGTCGTCGGCGAAGGCGGCTTCGATGCCGAGCGCCCCTTCGCCCTCCGCGGCGGCGATGTGCCGTTTCGCGTTCCTGTCGGGCCGCAATGCGTCGTAGATGGGTCTGCTCTTGATGTCCGAGAGCTGCATGATGAGGTCTTCGAAGCTGCGACGGGGAGGCCGGCGTGACGGATCGCGCCGGCCCTTTTCGGAAGCCGGGTTCAGACGGTGAAGAGCCAGTTGGCGAGGAGAAGCACGATGACGCCGCCGACGAGCGTCAGGTAGGGCAGCGCGCCGGCCTTGCGTTCCATGCGCGCGCCCGGCTCGACGCCGAGGTCGCGCAGCATCTCGGCCGGGAAGCGGCCGCCGTCCTGCACGTAGTGGCGGTAGCAGAAGACCGGGATGATCAGGGCCGCGGTGATCAGTCCCGCCCAGAGCGCCATCGGATTCCAGACCTTGGCGCCCGCTCCCATGAAGACGACGTTGACGAAGGCGAAGATGCCGCCGAGTGCGATCAGGATCGTCGGCGCCCGGTAGGGCCGCGGCAGATGGCCGGAGTCCATCCGGTGGATCCATCCCGCGTTGAGGTTGAGGAAGTTGAAGATGATGTAGCCGCAGTTGGAAACCGCGAGGATGAAGAAGAAGCTCGTCGCGTCGGCGCAGGCGATGGCGAGGACGACGAGGTTGACGACGAGATCGGTCCACATGGCGCGCGTCGGCGCGCCGTGCTCGTTCACGTGGCTGAGGTAGCGCGGCAGCCAGCCGTCCACCGATCCCTGGTAGAGGGTGCGCGAGGAACCGGCCATCGCCGTCATCAGGCACAGCATCAGGGCGAGGATCATCAGCATCACCAGGATGCCTTCGAGGAACTTCCCGCCGCCCACCATGTGCGCCATGGCGGCGGCGACGCCCGAGCCGTCGACGATCGGCGTCGCGAGCATGCCGTTGAGGCCGAGCACGCCCTGGAAGGTGAACGGCACCAGGCTGAACAGCGCGAGGCAGAGCAGGCCGGAGTAGAAGATCGCCTTGAACGTGTCGCGGCCGGGATCGCGGAATTCGCTGGTGTAGCAGACGGCGGTCTCGAAGCCGTAGGTGGACCACGCCGCGATGAACATGCCGCCGAGCGCGAGCGTCCAGCCTGCGACGTTCCAGGAGCCGGGCTCGGGCGCATAGGCTGTGGCGAGCGGAACGAAGGGCGAGAAGTTCGACCAGTTCACGCCGCCGTTGAGGAGCGGCACGATCCCGACGATGGCCATCGGCACGATCACGATGAGGCCGATGTACTTCTGGACCTTGGCGGTGCCGAGGATGCCCCGGTGCTGCACGGCGAAGGTGCCGAGCATCAGCAGCGCGCCGATGAAGAAGGCGGCGTTCAGCGAGAACGAGACCGGACCGATCGTTGTCTGGAACAACGTCCAAGTGCGGATCGAAGGCGTCAGCGCGGAAACGGCGGCGGCGGCCTTCTCGGCGTCGGGCACGGTGAGCGCGGCGCCGTTGGCGGCGACCCAGTCCGCCACGGTGGAACTGTCGACCGCCGGGACCGGCGCGAGCGCGTTCAGGATGTAGGCGGCGGCGATCGAGCAGCCGAGCGACAGGACGGGAGACCAGGCGAACCAGTTGCACCAGACGGAGAGCGGGGCGACCAGCTTGGTGTACCGCACCCAGGCCGAAGCGCCGTAGATCGAGGCGCCCCCGGACTTGTTGGGAAAGAGACCGGCGATCTCGGCATAGGTGAAGGATTGGATGAAGCCCATGAGCATGGACACGATCCACACCGCGAAGGCGAGGTTTCCGACCGTGCCGCCGATGGAGCCAATGGAGAAGAGCACGAGCGCTGGAACGCCGCTCGCCACCCAGAAGGCTCCTGTCCAGTCGATACTCCGGTGAAGTCCTCCGGAGGTCTGTACTTCGCTTGCGGCAACAGTCGTCGACATGGATATGACTTCCGGTTATTCGGAATGGACTATGAGGATCGCCTTCTCGCAGTTCGGTCGTCGTCGCGATGTCTTGATGCGGAACCGAATTGCGCTGTACTATCGAAACTTACTTTCAGCGAAAGCAACGGTCGACTTGAAGCATTCGCCGCGATTGACCGTCCCCACGGCCAACCCTGTCTTCGCGATCATGATCCGCCGATTTTTACCTGTCAAAGGAATTTCCTCATGGGAAAAGAAATTTCTCCCGAAATCCGAATGCAACGACGGGGAATACTTCCTTGCATGCGGGATCTGGGCGGTCGACATGCCTCCGTCTCCTGACGTTGGAGGCGCGTTCGTGCCCGGCGTCGTCTCCAGAGGTCGACAAAATTCCCCTGTGAGATAACTGTTGCCTCTCTTCACCAAGCGGAACCGCATGAAGCGTCGTGAAAAGGAGCCGTCGTCCGAGCCCGGCATCGATGCAGGAAGCTCCCGTCCCGGCGCGACGGCGCGAACGGGGCTCCTGCAGGATCCGCACGCGGTGCGCGAGCCGCGGGAAAACAACCTCGAACTCGCGATCGGCCACGAGGTTCGGTCGTACCGCAGGGCACTCGGCATAACGGTCGCCGATCTCGCGGCGTCGACCGGCCTGTCGCTGGGGATGCTGTCGAAGATCGAGAACGGCAACATCTCCCCGTCGCTGACGACCCTTCAAACGCTGTCCCGCGCGCTTGGCGTGCCGTTGACCGCCTTCCTGAAGCGCTACGAGGAGGAGCGGAACGCCGTTTTCGTGCGCGCCGGAGAGGGGATCGAACTGGAACGCCGCGGCACGCGGGCCGGCCATCAGTACAATCTCCTGGGTCATATCCACGAGAACACCAGCGGCGTCACGGTCGAACCGTACCTTATCACGCTGACGGCGGCCTCCGACGTCTTCCCGACCTTCCAGCATACCGGCATGGAGTTCCTGTACATGCTGGAGGGCGAGGTGATTTACCGACACGGCAACCGGCGCTTCCACATGCGCCCCGGAGACAGCCTGTTCTTCGATGCCGACGCACCGCACGGACCCGAGGAACTGGTGGTGCTGCCTAGCCGCTATCTGTCGCTGATCTCCTATCCGCAGGCGCGCTCCGGCTGATCTCGCACGCACCACGCCGGACTTTCCAGACGGCAGCCAGGAGCCGCGCCCGTCGATAGGCGTCGGGGACCGACAGGGCCCAGACGAAGAGACCGCCGGCATGGCGTGCCACGAAGGACTGGTCCGGAGTCGTCGTCGCGAGCGTCAGAAGGGCGAAGAGCACGATGAAGAGGACGAAGATCAGTCCGCGTCCCGGCTTGCCCACCATGATGTGACCAACGCCGGGAAGAACGATCGCCAGAAACAGCACGAGGCGAGGAGCGGGAGGCTTTCCGGACAGGACGGCGCCGGGCAGCAGACGCATCTCACGCCGCTTCCGCGAGGCGGGGAGCGCGGGTCCGCAGCGTCGCGCCCAAGTGCTCGGCATCGCGCAAGGCGGCCTGCAACGTATCGCGGTCTACGGGCTCGATGCCGAAGCGCGCCTGTCGCAGCAGCAGATGCGCACCGCGGTCGCCTTGGCGGACCTGACGGACCGCCCGCACCCCGCGCGGCGTCGCCACCGCTTCCTTCAGCGCCGGGTCCTCGAACAGTGCGGCGAGCACGGCCCCGTGCCGGGCAGCCGCGTCGGCCGAAAGGTTCGCGCCGCGCACGAGCAGCGGCGCGTCCGAGGCAGGCGGCTCGAACCAGTCCGGCATTTCGTGCGTCAGGGCATAGAACTCCGCACCGGTCGGGCGCGCCAGAACCCCGAGCGTGAAGTCACGCAACGGCGTCGGCTCGCGAAGGGTGAGACTCAGCCAGAGCTGCGGCAGGCGCCGCGTCACGAGCGTGTCGGCGACGAGCGCCAAGGCGATCTCGCCGCCGCCCGGACGAGGCGCGGCGAAGCAGGGGAAACCGTCGGCGCCGATCACGGTCCGCCCGCCCGGAAAGAGCGCCGCCGCCGCGTCGAGGAGCCGGCCGCGGGCGGCGAGCGCTGCCGCGTGCTCGCGGCCGGCGAGGCGCCACAGCGCGCCGCCGGCGAGACACGAGGCGGCGACGGCGATGCCGGCGGTCAGCATGGCGGCCGCCCCGTCAGTAGCCGGCCGGCCGCGGCCAGGGCATGGTGAACTGGTCGCCCCGGCGCACGTAGCGATAGCGTCGGAAGTGGAACCAGAGCGAGGCGAGGATGTAGAAGCACATCATCGCGATGAGCTGCGAGCCGTAGCCGAGGAACACGGCGAAGTAGGTCGCCGAGCAGATCGCGAGGAGGAGGATCGCCGGGAACGGGTGGAACGGGTGCACGTAACCCCGCTTGATGCTGCCGAGCGGCCATTTGCGGCGGAACATCACCATGTTGAACGTCATGAATGTGTAGCCGAGCAGGCCAGACAGGATCGAGAACGTCACCACCTGGTCGAGCGGGGCGCCGAGCGCGAAGACCAGCGCGATCGGTACGAAGAACACGATCGAGCGATAGGGCGTGCGGTACTTCGGGTGAACCGCGCCGAACCATTGCGGCAGGTAGCGGTCGCGACCCATCGAGAACCAGGCGCGCGAGGCGTCGTTGATGCAGCCGTTGGCCGAGGCCAGCGTCGAGAAGATCGTGCCGACGAAGAGCAGCACCATCAGCGGCGTCGAGCCGGTGACGCGCGCCGCGTCGAAGATCGGCGTTCCGGCCTGGCCGAGATACTCCCAGGGCAGGAGGCCGGAGCACACGTACCAGGTGAGGGTCGCGGCGATCAGCAGTGTCATGATGCTCGCCATCGTGCCGTAGGGCAGCGAGCGGGCGGGCGAGCGGACCTCTTCGGCGGCCTGGCAGGTGCCCTCGACGCCGAGATAGTACCAGAGGCCGAAATGCAGCGCGGCGAGGATGCCGAGCCAGCCGTAGGGCAGCGAGTCCGTCGAGATGGCGGAGAAGTCGAGCGGCACCGACGAGACGCCGAGCTGCACGGCGACGAACAGAACGATGATCGCGAGGAAGGCCACCGCGGTGATGACGAGGTTGAAGGTCAGCGTCGCCAGGACGCCGCGGTAGTTCAACCAGGCGAGGAACACCACCGCCAGAATGATGAAGGGCTGCTGGTTCAGCCCGCTGTGGCCCTGCAGGCCGGCGACGGTGTCGAGGAGGACCCCGATCGTGATCGCGTTGCCGGATTCCAGCATGGTGTAGGCCATCACCAGGAAGAGCCCGACGTTGAAGGCCATCAGCGGCCCGACGATGTGCTTGGCCTGAGCGTACTGCCCGCCGGCCGCCGCCACCGTCGAGGTCACTTCCGAGTCGATCATCGCGACGCAGGTGTAGAGGAGGCCGGCCAGCCAGCACGCGACGAGGCCGGCGATCATGCCGCCTTTGCCGACCGCGAAGTTCCAGCCCATGTATTCGCCGACGAGGACGATGCCGACGCCGAGCGCCCAGACGTGCCCGGGACCGAGCACGCGGAGGAGTTGCAGCCGCTCGCCTTCCGGAGCGCCGGCGGTCGTCTGATGCGGGATCGCGGACATGGCGGCGTCCCTCTAGAGCTTGTGGAGTTCTTGGGTGAGTTCGATCTCGCCCTCGCGCGACGAGGTCAGGAGCTCGTTGCTGTAGGTCGTGTCGACCTTCGCCATGTCGTAGAGCATGTGCCCCGCGAACACGGCCGACAGCCCCCAGGCCAGGTATTCGAACAGATTCCAGACATCCATCCCCACCCCTCCCAAGGCATGTGCGGCTACTTGCGGCCGAAGCGTTCTTCGATGACTTCGCGGTATTCCCTGTCCGACAAGCGGACCACCAGCACGAAGTAGCCGATCACCAGGACGGCCATCACGACGAGGGCGGCCCAGGAGAAGGTGTAGTCGAAGCGCGCGGTGATGACGTCGTTGGCGGCAGCCGGATCGGTGATGCCGAGCGCGGCCCACTGCGCCTGCTCGGCGCCGTTCTGGCCGAGCGCCTCCCATGTCGGGTTCTGGATCGGACGCGGCGTCTTCGTGGCGCCCGCGAGGCCGAGATAGAGCGGCACGTAGAGCGCGCCGATCGTCATCGCCAGGAGGACGACGACGTCGACGATCTGCGCGAGCGCGCCCTGTTTCGGCGGTTGATAGGCCATCGCAGTCCCCTCCCTCAGGCGCGCTTGCGCCGGCGCATCTCGTCGAGATGCGTCAGATCGAGCCCGTAGATGAATTCCTTGTCGCTCTCGTAGTGCCGGAGCATCGCGAAGATCGCCGCCGTGTTGAGGATCAGGAGCCCGGCACCGCACACCGCGAGGATCGCGCGGATCGCGCCGTCCGTGATGTGCGGCCAGATCGTCACCAGCACGAAAAGGAGGACGAACCAGAGCGCCGCGACGAAGGTGAGCGCGCCGAGCCGGTCGCGGCGATGCATCCGATCGATTCTCGCCGCCAGCGACAGCGCATGAGTCTCCGATCCGAGCGTGACGGCCATGAATCCCCTCCCGCGGCGTTTTCGCCTTGTTGTTTCTCAGGCAAGAAACTTACCTCCGAGGAATTTCGTGCCGGCTGCGACGGATTGTCAAGCGAAGGATGTGCTGCGCTGCAGCACAAAAGCCTAAGGTTGCGAGGTATGGAAAGGCGTGTCACGCATCGGGCGAACGCAGCACCCGGTGCGTCGAGCCGTTATAGTTCTTCTGGAGAATTTTTTATTCTTACCGATTGATTTCGGGTGAGCGATCCGTCATCACTTCGTCATCCCTGCTCGGAGGTTCGGTCATGTGCGGAATCGTCGGTCTCTTCCTGAAGGATCCTTCGCTGGAGCCGCAGCTCGGCAAGCTCCTGTCCGAGATGCTGGTGACGATGACGGACCGTGGTCCCGATTCGGCCGGCATCGCGATCTACGGCGGGGCCGCCGGCGGCACGGCCAAGATCACCGTGCAGTCGGCGCGGCCCGAGCGCGACTTCGCCGGTCTCGCCGAGCGGCTGGCCGAGGCCTCCGGCGGGACGGCGAAGGTCGAGGTGAAAAGCACGCACGCCGTCGTCACGGTGGCCGCCGACAGGCTCGACGCGGTACGCGCGGCGCTGAAGGACGTTTCCGAGGACCTCCGCGTGATGGGCAGCGGCGAGAGCGTCGAGATCTACAAGGAGACCGGCCTGCCGCGCGACGTCGTCGAGCGCTTCGGCATCGCTGCGATGGGCGGCACGCACGGGATCGGCCACACACGCATGGCGACCGAATCGGCGGTGACGACGCTCGGCGCCCACCCGTTCTCGACCGGCGCGGACCAGTGCCTCGTCCACAACGGCTCCCTGTCGAACCACAACAACCTGCGCCGCGAGTTGCGCGCCAAGGGCATGACCTTCGAGACGCAGAACGATTCGGAGGTCGCCGCCGCCTATCTCACCGGCGAGATGGCCAAGGGCAAGGACCTGGGCCAAGCGCTCGAAGGGGCGCTCAGCGACCTCGACGGCTTCTTCACCTTCGTAGTCGGCACCAAGTCCGGCTTCGGCGTGGTGCGCGACCCGATCGCCTGCAAGCCCGCGGTGATGGCCGAGACCGACCAGTACGTCGCCTTCGGTTCGGAGTACCGGGCCCTCGTCGGCCTGCCGGGTATCGAGGACGCGCGGGTCTGGGAGCCGGAACCGGCGACCGTCTACTTCTGGGACCAGCGGCAGGCCGCCTGAGGATCGAGAATACGGGGGACTCGCGTTCGATGCCGCATTACGACCTCGCCGTCACGCCGCTCAGGGAGTTCAACCAGGCGCTCCACGCCCTGCGCGAGGGCGCCAACGACACCGCCTTCGAGGTGGTGAACCCGCGCGGCCACCATTCGGTCGCCGTCGGAATCGATTCGCCGGTGTCGGTCGACGTGCGCGGCTCGGTCGGCTACTACTGCGCCGGCATGAACGACGGCGGCACCGTGACGGTGCACGGCTCGGCCGGGCCGGGCGTCGCCGAGAACATGATGAGCGGCACGGTGGTGATCGAGGGCGACGCCTCGCAATATGCCGGCGCGACCGGTCGCGGCGGCCTCCTCGTCATCAAGGGCAACGCGGCGTCGCGCTGCGGCATCTCGATGAAGGGCATCGACATCGTCGTCCACGGCTCGATCGGGCACATGTCCGCCTTCATGGCGCAGTCCGGCGCCCTGGTGGTCTGCGGCGACGCCGGCGAGGCGCTGGGCGACTCGCTCTACGAGGCCAAGCTCTTCGTGCGCGGCACGGTGAAGAGCCTCGGCGCCGACTGCGTCGAGAAGGAGATGCGCCCCGAACACCTGGAACTCCTGTCGGGGCTCCTGAGCCGGGGCGGCGTCGAGGGCGTCCGGCCCGAGGAGTTCCGGCGCTACGGCTCGGCGCGCAAACTCTACACGTTCAACATCGACAACGCCGAAGCCTACTGAATCCAAGGAGAGCCGGCGATGACCTACCACAACCCGCCGATGCCGCCGCGCAAGTCCGCGACCTTCGACGACCAGACCATGGCCGAGATCCGCCGGGCGGCGGCGACCGGCATCTACGACATCCGCGGCTGGGGTGCGAAGCGCAAGGTCCCGCATTTCGACGACCTCCTTTTCCTCGGCGCCTCGATCTCGCGCTACCCGCTGGAGGGCTACCGCGAGCGCTGCGAGACGGCGGTGACGCTCGGCACGCGCTTCGCGAAGAAGCCGATCGAGCTGAAGATCCCGGTCACGATCGCCGGGATGAGCTTCGGCTCGCTGTCGGCCAACGCCAAGGAGGCGCTCGGGCGTGGCGCGACGGTCGCCGGCACGTCCACCACCACCGGCGACGGCGGCATGACCGACGAGGAGCGCGGCCACTCGAAGCTCCTCGTCTATCAGTACCTGCCGTCCCGCTACGGCATGAACCCCAAGGACCTGCGCCGCGCCGACGCGATCGAGATCGTGGTCGGCCAGGGCGCCAAGCCCGGCGGCGGCGGCATGCTGCTCGGGCAGAAGATCTCGGACCGCGTCGCCAAGATGCGCGACCTGCCGAAGGGCATCGACCAGCGCTCGGCCTGCCGCCATCCGGACTGGACCGGGCCGGACGACCTGGAGATCAAGATCGGGGAACTGCGCGAGATCACCGACTGGGAGAAGCCGATCTACGTCAAGGTCGGCGGCGCGCGTCCCTACTACGATACGGCGCTCGCGGTGAAGAGCGGCGCGGACGTGGTGGTGCTCGACGGTATGCAGGGCGGCACCGCCGCGACGCAGGACGTCTTCATCGAGCATGTCGGCCAGCCGACCCTCGCCTGCATCCGCCCGGCCGTGCAGGCGCTGCAGGACCTCGGATATCATCGCAAGGTCCAGCTCGTCGTCTCGGGCGGCATCCGCAGCGGTGCCGACGTCGCGAAGGCCTTGGCGCTCGGGGCCGACGCGGTGTCGATCGGCACGGCGGCGCTGATCGCCATCGGCGACAACGACCCGAAGTGGGAGGAGGAATACCGCAAGCTCGGGTCGACGTCGGGCGCCTACGACGACTGGCACGAGGGCAAGGATCCGGCCGGCATCACGACGCAGGACCCCGAACTGATGACCCGCCTCGACCCCGAACTCGCCGGACGGCGGCTCGCCAACTACCTCAAGGTGATGACGCTGGAAGCGCAGACCATCGCGCGGGCCTGCGGCAAGAATCACCTGCACAACCTCGAGCCGGAAGATCTCTGCGCCCTCACGATGGAGGCCGCCGCGATGGCGAAGGTTCCGCTCGCCGGCACCGACTGGTATCCGGGCAAAGCCGGCTTCTAGCTTTCGATCCCCTCCGGGCGCGGCGCCTTTCGGGGGAGGGCGCCGGGACCGGATCGCCCTTTCCCGCCAGACCGACCACCGAGGGAGACGCCGTGCCTACCGATCTTTCCGCCTACGCCGCCGAGCACGGCGTCAAGTACTTCATGATCAGCTACACCGACCTGTTCGGCGGGCAGCGGGCCAAGCTCGTGCCGGCGCAGGCGATCGGCGACATGCAGCGCGACGGGGCGGGCTTCGCCGGTTTCGCCACCTGGCTCGACCTCACCCCGGCCCATCCGGACGTCTTCGCGCTGCCGGACCCGGCCTCCGTCATCCGCCTGCCCTGGAAGCCGGACGTCGCCTGGGTCGCGGCCGACTGCACCATGGAGGACGAACCGGTCGCGCAGGCGCCGCGCGTGGTGCTGAAACGCCTCGTCGAGCGCGCCGCGGCGGAGGGCCTGCGCGTCAAGACCGGCGTCGAGGCCGAGTTCTTCCTGCTCAACCCAGACGGCTCGGCGATCTCGGACCTCTACGACACCGCCGAGAAGCCCTGCTACGACCAGCAGGCCGTGATGCGCCGCTACGACGTCATCGCCGAAATCTGCGACGCGATGCTGGAACTTGGCTGGAAGCCCTACCAGAACGACCACGAGGACGCGAACGGCCAGTTCGAGATGAACTGGGAATACGACGACGCGCTCGCCACCGCCGACAAGCACTCGTTCTTCAAGTTCATGGTGAAGTCCGTCGCCGAGAAGCACGGGCTGCGCGCCACCTTCATGCCCAAGCCCTTCAAGGGCCTGACCGGCAACGGCTGCCATTGCCACATCTCGGTGTGGAACACGGACGGCACGCGCAACGCCTTCGCCGACAAGGAGATGCCGTTCGGCCTGTCGGCCAAGGGCAAGTGCTTCCTCGGCGGCATCATGAAGCACGCCTCGGCCCTGGCGGCGATCACCAACCCGACCGTCAACAGCTACAAGCGGATCAACGCGCCGCGCACGATCTCGGGCGCGACCTGGGCGCCGAACTCGGTCACCTGGACCGGCAACAACCGCACCCACATGGTGCGCGTGCCGGGACCCGGCCGCTTCGAACTGCGCCTGCCGGACGGCGCGGCGAACCCCTACCTCCTCCAGGCGATCGTGATCGCCGCCGGCCTCGACGGGATCGCGTGCGACGCCGATCCCGGCCCGCACCGCGACATCGACATGTACCGCGAGGGGCACACGATCACCGACGCACCGCGCCTGCCGCTGAACCTCCTCGACGCGCTGCGCGAGTTCGAGAAGGACGAGGGGCTGCGCGGGGCGCTCGGTACGGAGTTCTCCTCCGCCTACCTGAAGCTCAAGCACGGCGAGTGGAACAGCTACTGCTCCCAGTTCACCCACTGGGAACGGGACACGACGCTCGATATCTGACGAGAAAGGTCCGGCGGCCGGCGATGGCGTCGCGTCCTGTCGCGATTGCGCCAGATCGGGTCGCGGGAACTCGTACGCACGCGGCGGAGCGGATGCCACAACGCCGGAACCCGGTCGCGAAGGAAGGATCATGATCGAGCACGTCCTCACCGTCACCTGCCGTTCGCGGCGCGGCATCGTCGCGGCGGTCGCCGGTCATCTGGCGGCCAGGGGCTGCAACATCGTCGATTCGGCGCAGTTCGACGACCTCGACACCGGGCGCTTCTTCATGCGCGTCGGCTTCAACTCGGAAGAAGGCCTCGGCCTCGCCGAAGTCGAAGAGGGCTTCGCCGCGGCGGCCGCACCCTTCGACATGACCTACGCCTTCCACGACGCGACCGCCCGCGCGAAGGTGCTGGTGATGGTGTCGCGCTTCGGGCACTGCCTCAACGACATCCTCTACCGGACCCGCATCGGCGCGCTGCCGATCGAGATCGTCGGTGTCGTGTCGAACCATTTCGACTACCAGAAAGTCGTGGTGAACCAGGACATCCCCTTCCACCACATCCAGGTGACGAAGGCGAACAAGGCGGAAGCCGAGGCGCACCTGATGCAGGTGGTCGAGGGGTCCGGCGCCGAACTCGTCGTGCTGGCGCGCTACATGCAGGTCCTGTCCGACGCGGTGTGCCAGCGCATGTCCGGCCGGATCATCAACATCCACCATTCCTTCCTGCCGAGCTTCAAGGGCGCCAACCCCTACAAGCAAGCCCACGAGCGCGGCGTGAAGCTGATCGGCGCGACGGCGCACTACGTCACCGCCGACCTCGACGAGGGCCCGATCATCGAGCAGGACGTGGCGCGCGTCACGCACGCGCAGTCGCCGGCCGACTACGTCTCGATCGGCCGGGACGTCGAGGCGCAGGTGCTGTCCCGCGCCGTCCACGCCCACATCCACCACCGCGTTTTCCTGAACGGCAACTCGACCGTCGTCTTTCCGGCATCGCCCGGCAGCTACGCCTCCGAGCGGATGGGCTGAGGCGATGAGCAGCGGCACGACGGCACGGATCATCGACGGCAAGGCGATCGCGGCAGCGATCCGCGGCGAGGTGGCGGACGAGGCAGCGGGCTTCGCGGCACGGGCCGGCCGCCGGGCGGGACTTGCCGTGGTGCTGGTCGGCAACGACCCGGCGAGCGAGGTCTATGTCGGCTCCAAGGTACGCCTGACGCGCGAGGCCGGCATGGAGAGCTTCGAGCACCGGCTGGCCGCCGAGACGAGCGAAGCGGACCTCCTCGCGCTTGTCCACCGCTTGAACGACAATCCCGCCGTCGACGGCATCCTCGTGCAGCTTCCCCTGCCGCGGCACATCGACAGCGGGCGGGTGATCCTCGCGATCGACCCGGCCAAGGACGTCGACGGCCTGCATCCCGAGAACGCCGGCCGGCTGATGAACGGCCTGCCCGGCCTCGTGCCCTGCACGCCGCTCGGCTCGATGCGGCTGATCGAGCGCACGGTCGGCGACGTCGCGGGACTCGACGCGGTCGTCGTCGGCCGCTCGGTGCTGGTCGGAAAGCCGGTGGCGCAGATGCTGCTCGCCGCCAACGCCACGGTGACGGTGGCGCATTCGAGGACGCGGGATCTCGCGGCGCTCTGCCGGCGGGCGGACGTGCTCGTCGCCGCCGTCGGGCGGCCGGAAATGGTGCGCGGCGACTGGATCAAACCGGGCGCCACCGTGATCGACGTCGGCATCAACCGCCTCGCGCCCGCGCCGGACGCCGCCAAGGGACGGCTCGTCGGCGACGTCGCGTTCGCCGAGGCGAAGACGGTCGCCAGCGCGATCACCCCGGTGCCGGGCGGCGTCGGCCCGATGACCATCGCCTGCCTGCTCCAGAACACGCTCCAGGCCGCCCAGCGCCGGGTCGGCTGAGCGGTCGAAGCGTCACCGGCCGGCGCGCGGCGACCGGCCGAAGCGCCGCTTGAAGGCCCGCGAGAAGTGGCTGGCGCTCGCGAACCCGGTCGCCACCGCGATCTCGGTGACGGACAGGCTCGTCTGCTGCAGGAGGCCGGAGGCGCGCTCGAGCCGCAGCGCTAGGTAGTAACGCTCGACGCTGGTGCCGAGCCGGGCGGCGAACAGGCGGTCGAGCTGGCGCACCGAGACGCCTGCGACCTGCGCGATCTCGGACCGTGCGGCCGGGTCCTCGATCCGCCGCTCCATCAACTCGACCGCGGCCTCGACCGCCGGGCTGTGGATGCCGAGCCGCTCGGGCACCGCCAGCCGCTGGCCGCCGCTGCCGGGGCGGACGTGCGCCTGCAGGAACCAATCGCTGACGGAGCGCGCGAGGTCGTAGCCGTGGTCCTCGCCGATGATCCGGTGCATCATGTCCAGCGCTGCGACGCCGCCGGCGCAGGTCAACCGTCGCCGGTCGATCTCGAACAGCGTCGCCTGGAGGAGGACGCGCGGAAACGCTTCCCTGAACGCGGCGGCGTGCTCCCAGTGGACGGTCGCGCGGTGTCCGTCTAGCAGCCCGGCCCGGGCGAGGACGTAGGGGCCGCCCGACACGCCGCCGACGCGAAGGCCGCGCCGGGCGAGTGCGCGCAGCCAGGCGAAGACCGCCGGATCGTCGAAGTTTGCCGGGTTGCCGCCGGCGCAGACGAGCACGGCATCGACCGCGGCGTCCTCCTCCAAGTCGCCGTCGACGCCGAGCATCACGCCGCTCGACGCCCGCACCGGAGCGCCGTCCGTCGACAGATGGCGCCAGCGGTAAAGCTCCTCCTCCGCGAGGGTGTTGGCGGCCCGCAGGGGCTCCAGCGCGGAAGCGTAGGACATCGTCGCGAAGCCGGGAAGCAAGAGGAAGGCGTAGGTCCGCGTCTCCGCCACGGCGTCCTCCAGAGACAAGAACACGTCTTCCTCGAGCAAGTAGCGTCGCGTCGGGCCGTGCACAGATGCTGGATGCCGACCAACGAATCGCGGCAGCCTCGAACGGGCGTCTGATGGGTTATTCCTTCTTCTCGCTGGCGGCGAACGCGCTGACCGGCCACCGGCGCTGGAAGCCGACCTGGCGCGACGCCAGCCCTCGCGACCGCTACGACGTCGTCGTGATCGGCGGCGGCGGCCACGGGCTCGCCACTGCCTACTACCTTGCCAAGAACCACGGCATCGCGAACGTCGCGGTGATCGAAAAGGGCTGGATCGGCTCCGGCAACGTCGGGCGCAACACGACGATCATCCGCTCGAACTACATGCTGCCCGGCAACACCGCCTTCTACGAACTGTCGATGAAGCTCTGGGAGGGCCTCGAAGCCGATCTCGGCTACAACGCCATGGTCTCGCAGCGCGGCGTCCTCAACCTCTTCCATTCCGACGCGCAGCGCGACGCCTACGTGCGACGCGGTAACGCGATGATGCTGGAGGGGATCGACGCGGAACTCCTCGACCGCGAGGGGGTCAGGCGCGAGATGCCGTTCTTGAACTTCGACGATGCGCGCTTTCCGATCAAGGGCGGCCTCGTCCAGCGGCGCGGCGGCACGGCGCGGCACGATGCCGTCGCCTGGGGCTACGCGCACGGCGCCTCGGAGCGCGGCGTCGACATCGTCCAGAACTGCGAGGTGACCGGCTTCGTCCGCGACGCTTCCGGCGCCGTCGCGGGCGTCGAGACCTCGCGCGGCACCATCCGGGCGGGCAAGGTCGCGATGGCGGTCGCCGGCAACTCGTCGCGCGTCGCCGCGCTGGCGGACTTTCGCCTGCCGATCGAGAGCCACGTGCTGCAGGCCTTCGTGTCCGAGGCGATCAAGCCGCTGATCGACAACGTCGTGACCTTCGGTGCCGGGCACTTCTACATCACGCAGTCCGACAAGGGGGGCCTCGTCTTCGGCGGCGACATCGACGGCTACAATTCCTACGCCCAGCGCGGCAACCTGCCGACCGTCGAAGACGTCTGCGAAGGCGGCATGGCGCTGATGCCGGCGATCGGGCGCGTGCGGATGCTGCGCTCCTGGGGCGGCATCATGGACATGTCGATGGACGGCTCGCCGATCATCGACCGGTCGCCGGTGGACGGGCTCTACGTCAACGCCGGCTGGTGCTACGGCGGCTTCAAGGCGACGCCGGCCTCCGGCCACTGCTTCGCGCGCCTGATCGCCACCGGCGAGAGCGACCCGACCGCCGCGGCCTACCGGCTCGACCGGTTCGCCCGCGGCTACACGATCGACGAGAAGGGCCAGGGGGCCCAGCCCAACCTTCACTGAGAACCGCCGTCCGGACGCCGCCCCATGCGCATCGACTGCCCTTACTGCGGGTCGCGGGACCTGCGTGAATTCTCCTTCCTCGGCGACGCCGAGACCGCCGGCAGCGGTCTTGCCGACGCGACGCCGGAAGCGGCCGTCGCCGATCCCGCGCGCGAGGCGACGCGCGTCTACTTCCGCCTCAACCCGGCCGGGCGCCACGTCGGTCTCTGGTACCACGAAGGCGGCTGCCGTTCCTGGCTGCGCGTCGAGCGGGACACGCGCACGCACGAGGTCTTCTCGGTCGCCTTCGCCGGGGAGCGCGCGCGATGAGCCAATCCCATCGTCTCGCCACGGGCGGGCAGATCGACCGGGCCCGCCGCCTCGGCTTCGAGTTCGACGGCCGCCGCATGCAGGGCCATGCCGGCGACACGCTGGCTTCGGCGCTCCTCGCCAACGGCGTCAAGCTCGTCGGCCGGTCCTTCAAGTACCACCGGCCGCGCGGCGTCGTGACCGCCGGCCCGGAAGAGCCGAACGCGCTCGTGGAACTGCGCGACGGCGCGCGGCGCGAGCCGAACACCAAGGCGACGACCGTCGAACTCTACGACGGGCTCGCGGCGCGGAGCCAGAACCGCTGGCCGAGCCTCGAACGCGACGTCGGCGCGGTCAACGGGCTGTTCTCGCCGCTCTTCGTCGCCGGCTTCTACTACAAGACGTTCAAGTGGCCGTCGGTCTTCTGGGAGAAAGTCTACGAGCCGGCGATCCGCCGCGCCGCGGGACTCGGGCGCGTCAGCGGCCTCGAGGATCCCGACAGCTACGAGAAGGCGTTCGCCTTCTGCGACCTGCTCGTCATCGGCTCCGGCGCCGCCGGTCTGTCGGCGGCGCTCGCAGCGGGGCGAGCCGGTGCCCGCGTGATCCTGTGCGAGGAGGATCACGCGCTCGGCGGCCGCCTCCTCTGCGAGACGGAGAACGAGGTCGACAGCATGCCGGCAGCCGAATGGGCGAAGGCCGCGCTCGCCGAGCTGGCTTCCCTCGACAACGTCACCCTCATGCCGCGCACCGTGGCGTTCGGGTCCTACGACGGCGACACGTTCGGCGCGCTGGAGAAAGTGGCCGACCATCTGCCGGTGCCGCCCCCCGGTCAGCCGCGCCAGCGCCTCTGGCAGATCGTGGCGCGGCGCACCGTGCTTGCCGCCGGGGCGATGGAGCGGCCGCTGGTGTTCTCGGGCAACGACCGGCCGGGCGTGATGCTGGCGGCGGCCGTGCGCAGCTACCTGCACCGCTTCGGCGTCCTCCCGGGACGGCGCGTGGTGGTTTTCACCAACAACGACGACGGCTGGCGCACGGCCTTCGACCTCGCCGGCGCCGGCGCCGAGGTCGAAGCGGTCGTGGACGCGCGACGGGACGTGCGCGGCGACCTCGCGGAACGCGCCCGGCGCCTCGGCGCGCGCCTCCTGCCCGGCGGGCGGATCGTGGCCACGCATGGCGGGCGAACGCTCGAGCAGGTCTCGATGGTGGACGGCGAGGGCCGCGAGCACCGCGTGGTAGCAGACCTCCTCGCGATGTCGGGTGGTTTCAACCCGACGCTGGCGCTGACGACGCACCGTGGCGCCAAGCCGATCTGGTCCGAAGCCATCGCCGCCTTCGTGCCCGGCGATCCGCCGGCCCGGATGCGGGTCGCGGGCGCTGCCGCCGGCGCCTTCGGTCTCGGTGCGGCGCTCCGCCAGGGTTTCGAAGCCGGAACCGAGGCGGCGGCCGACTGCGGCGCTGCCGGCTCGTCCGGCCGCGCGCCGGCGAGCCCCGAGGACCGTCCCTTCGGGATCGCGCCGCTGTGGCACGTCGAGGGCCGGGGCAAGGCCTTCGTCGACTTCCAGAACGACGTCACCGCCTCCGACGTCGTGCTCGCCCACCGCGAGGGCTTCCGCTCGGTCGAGCTCCTGAAGCGCTACACGACGCTCGGCATGGCGACCGACCAGGGCAAGCTGTCGAACGCCAACGGCCACGCGATGATGGCGGGCCTCGTCGGCAAGACAATGACCGACGTCGGCACCACCGTTTCCCGCCCGCCGCACGTGCCGGTCGCGATCGCGGCCTTCGCCGGCCATTCGCGTGGCCGCCATTTCAAGCCGACGCGGCTGACCGCGGGTCAGGCATGGGCGGAACGGCAGGGCGCGACCTTCGTCGAAGCCGGCCAATGGCTGCGGGCCCAGTGGTTCGCGGCGCCCGGCGAGACCGACTGGCTCCAGACCGTCTCGCGCGAGGCGAAGGGGGTGCGCGAGAGTGTCGGTATCTGCGACGTCTCGACCCTCGGCAAGATCGACCTGCAGGGGGAAGGCGCGGCCGAACTCCTCAACCGGGCCTACGTCAACGCCTTCGCGCAGCTTCCCGTCGGCAAGGCCCGCTACGGCGCGATGCTGCGCGAGGACGGCTTCGTGATGGACGACGGAACGGTGGCGCGGCTCGCACCCGATCACTTCGTCCTGTCCGCTACGACGGCCAACGCCGCGCGCGTCATGAAGCACCTGAACTTCGTCGCGCAGGTTCTCTGCCCGTCGCTGGACGTGCAACTCGCATCGGTCACGGAAGCCTGGGTGCAGTATTCGGTCGCCGGGCCGAACGCGCGTCGCCTGCTCCAAGCGATGCTCGGCGAGGCGATCGACCTGTCCAACGCGGCCTTCCCGTTCATGGGCGTGGCCGAGTTCGAATGGGCGGGCGTCCTGGCGCGGCTGTTCCGGATCTCGTTCTCGGGCGAGCTCGCCTACGAGATCGCCGTGCCGGCGAACTACGGCGAAGCCCTCGCGGAACGGCTGATGGAGGCCGGCCGGCCGTTCGGCGTCGTTCCATACGGCACGGAAGCGCTCGGAGTGCTGCGCATCGAGAAAGGGCACGTCGCCGGCAACGAGCTGAACGGCACCACCACGGCCGCCGACCTCGGCCTCGGGCGGATGATGTCGACGAAGAAGGATTTCGTCGGCCGGACGCTGAGCCAGCGCGAAGGGTTGCTCGATCCGAAGCGCATCCGCTTCGTCGGCTTCAAGCCGGTGGACCGGACGGCGAGGCTGTCGGGCGGGGCGCATTTCCTCGACCTCGGGGCCGAGGCGACCACGGCGAACGATCTCGGCTATGTCACCTCGGTGGCCTTCTCGCCGACCCTCGGCCATTGGGTCGGCCTCGGGCTTCTCCGAGGTGGCATGGAGCGCGCCGGCGAGCGCCTGCGCGCCGTCGACCTGCTCCGCCGCTCGGACGTCGAGATCGAGATCTGCTCGCCCGTCTTTGTGGATCCGGAAGGAGCGCGCGTTCATGCCTGACCCAGACCTTCGAGGCGTTTCGGCCTTCGCCGCGGTTCTCCATCCGCCCCACGCGCGCAAGCGCGCGGCGAACGTCGCGATGACGGAACGCGTCGGCCTCGGCATCGCGACGCTCACGGCTCGAAAGGACCGGACTGCGGATTTGGCCGAGGCGTTGCGGACCGCCCATGGCGTCGATCTGCAATCCGGGCCGAAGGTGTCGCGCGCCGGGTCGCTGGCCTTCGTCGGCACCGGTCCCGACACTTGGCTCGCTGTGTGCGAGGACGGCGGCTGGCGCTTCGCGCGCGACCTCGCCCGCGCGGTCGAGGGGCGCGGCTCGGTCTGCGACCAGTCGTCGGGCTACGGCGTGCTGCGACTGTCGGGGCCGAACGTCCGGGACACGCTCGCCAAGGGCGTGCCGATCGACCTCCATCCCGCCGCCTTCGCTCCGGGCGATGCGGCGGTGACCCTCGCGTCGCATGTCGGGATTGTCCTCTGGCAGGTCGACGAAGCGCCGACCTACGACGTCGCGGTGTTCCGCTCCTTTGCCGCGAGCTTCGCGCATTGGCTGGTGGCGAGCGCCGAGGAGTTCGGCTGAGAACGGTCCTCGCGCGGTCAGCCGCTCGCTTCGAACCGAAACCGACGCCGCGCAGCGAGATGGCTCGGCCGAGCGGGCCGACGAAACGCGTTTTCTGGAAATAGACCGTGTCGAGCGGCTCGGAATCGGCCGGTCGCTGGGGTCGACGCTGCCGCAGGACCGTTGCAACGCCGGTTCGTCGAGGCGCGTCGTCTCGGCCGGCGCCAGCGCGGCGCCGACCGAATGGTTCGAGATGTCCGGCACTGGCAACGCAGGCGGCCCGCGGCTCCCCGGCGCATCGCGGCTGCGCACCATCGCGGTGACGCCGCCTCACCCGGTCCGGTTGTGCCGTCCGCATCTGGCGAAGCTGCAGGGAGGCCTCCGAGCGGCACGCAGAAGTCGTTGGCGAGCGCCGGCACGCTCCCGTCTCGAAGGCGGTCGGTGATCCCACGCGTTTCCCGCCGATCGGTCGCGGGGCTCGCTCCTTCCGATTTCAACAGTTGCCAGCATGCCGCTTTGGCGGGGGGCCTTCGCATTTCTATGGCTTGGTCCTCACCAGCATCCTAAGGTCGTTTCGCGCCGTCGCCGATCACCGGGAGGATCATCGGCGCTGCAACAGATCGGAAAGACGAGCGCCAAAATCGTGAAGCTGGGTCGCGCGTCTTCGGCCTCATTCTCCGGCATCGCGCGGGGAAGCGCTTTGGCAAGATCGGGAGATTTGCGATGCAAGGCCGATTGGAAGGCAAGGTCGCCTTGATCAGCGGCGGGGCCGGGGGATGCGGCCTCGCCGCGTCCGAACTCTTCGCCCGGGAAGGCGCGGCGGTCGGCATCGTCGATCTGCCCCGGAGCGATGGCGAGGCGCTCGCCGCCCGGCTGCGCGAGGCCGGCCACCGGGCGGTGTTCGCGCCGGCCGACGTGTCGGACGAGGCTCAGGTCGGCGCGGCGGTCGCCGCCGTGTCGGCGGCTCTCGGTCCGGTCACGGTGCTGTTCAATCATGCTGGCACGATCGTGGTGAAGCCGTTTCTCGATACGACGCTCGAGGAATGGGATCGCCTGATGGCGATCAACGTGCGCTCGATGTTCCTCATGACGCGCGCCGTGCTGCCGCAGATGATCGAAGCGGGCGGCGGCGCGATCGTCTGCACGTCCTCGATCTCGGCCGTCGCCGCGACACCGATGGAAGTGCTCTACGACACCACGAAGGGCGCCTGCCACATGTTCGCCCGCGCGATCGCCGTCGAGTTCCGCGACCGGAACGTCCGCTGCAACGCCGTCTGCCCCGGCTTCATCCAGACGCCGCACGGCCGAAGGGAGGTCGAGGAACTGTCCCGGTACGGCGTCGATGTTTCGGACGCCGCGATCGCCGTGAGCCAAGGCCGTATGTGCCGGCCCGACGAGGTTGCGAAGGCGGCGCTCTACCTCGCCAGCGACGACGCGAGCTTCGTCAGCGGCGCGCAGCTCTTCGTCGACAACTGCTTCACCGCCGTCTGAAGGGAGCGGGCACATGGGTTTCGAGAAGGGAGGCGTCTGGCGCAACTGGGTCGGCAACCAGTACTGCGTCTCGCAGTTCAAGGCGGCACCCGCAACGGAAGAGGAGCTTCGCGAGCTCGTCCGCGAGGCTGACCGACGTGACCTGAACGTCCGCGTCGCGGGTTCGGGCCACTCGTTCACGCCGGTCGTCGGCACCAGCGGCGCGCTCCTGTCGCTCGCCGATCTCCGCGGCGTCCAGACGATCGACCATCAGCGCAAGCAGATCACGGTGGCCGGCGGCACGCGCATCAACGAGGTCGGCCGATCCCTGAAGGAACACAGCCTGTCCCTCGTCAACCAGGGCGACATCGACAGCCAGGCCGTCGCGGGCGCCTTCACCACCGGCACGCACGGGACGGGTGCGAAGCTCGGCAACCTCGCCTCGTCGATCGCCGGGATGCGCATCGTCAAGGCCGACGGCGACGTGCTTGAGATCGACGGGTCCGACACGGACCTCCTGCACGCGGCGCAGGTCTCGGTCGGCTCGCTCGGCATCATCTCGACGATGACGCTGAACGTCATGGACAGCTACAACCTCCACGAGCGGCTCTGGCGGGACAGCTTCGAGACCTGCATGGAGCGGCACGACGAACTGGCGGCCGAGCACCGCCATTTCGGCTTCTTCTGGTGCCCGGTGCCGGAAAGCCGCCACCTCTACTGCCTCGCCGACACCTCCGCCTCGCCCTGGTCGAGCACCGCGGCGCAATCGGACGTCTGCGAGATGAAGGTGATGGACATCACGGACGCAGCGCCGATGGAGGCCGAGTTCGAGAAGATCGCCTACTCGTCCGACGTCTATCCGATCGAATACGTTCCGAACTTCGTTGAGCTCGAATACGCGGTTCCGGTCGAGCACGGCAAGGCAACGGTCCGAGCCGTGCGCGAACTGATGCTCACCAGGCACACGAACTGCATCTATCCGATCGAGTACCGCTTCACGGCCGGCGACCCGGCCTGGATGAGCCCGTTCCACCATCAGGACTCGATCACCTTGTCGGTCTCGGGCGGTCCCGGGATCGACTATTGGGCCTTCCTCAAGGACGTGGACCAGATCCTCCGGCGCTACGGCTCGCGCCCCCACTGGGGCAAGATGCATTTCCTGGACACAGAGGACGTGACGCAACTCTACCCGCGCGCGGACGACTTCCGCCAGTTGCGTCGCGAGCTCGACCCCAAGGGCCGATTCCTCAACGACCACGTCCGGATGCTGCTCGGTTAGAGCGAGGCGTCGCGTCCGCGCCCGCGTCGTTTTCCGGGCGTCAGGCGGTTTCGCCGACCGCGGACTCGGCCGCGCGGATGGCGGCCTGGCGGCGCTGGATCTCGTCGCCGATCGGCGGGCCGCGAAAGCGGCGGCGCTCGAACAGGAACCAGACGAGCGCGGCGATCACCAGGAAGCCGAGCGTGATGTAGAGCGCGTTGCCGTTCGGCGGCTGGACGCCGAGAGCGAAGATCAGCACCATCGCCGCGATCGAGAGCACCGCGACGAGCGAGAAGGCGGCGCGCCCGATGTTCCAGGGACCCATGGTCGGCCATTTCCGCGTGCCGTAGGCGAACAGGCCGACGGTGATCGGGATGGCGAAGGAAAAGAACAGGAAGATCACCGTGCAGGACACGACGATCGCGTAGGCGGACGCTTCGCCGAACGAGACGAGCGAGGTGCCCCAGACGAACAGCACGCAGAGGGCGGAGCCCGTCCAAATCGCCGCGACGGGGGTGCGGAAACGTGGGTTCACCCTGGCGAGCGCCTTCGAGGCCGGCAGGCCGCCGTCGCGCGAGAAGGCGAAGATCATGCGCGACACGGAGGTGACGGTCGCGAGGCCGCACAGGAACTGCGACACGAAGATCGCCGCGTAGAGCACGTTGCGGATCACCGGCGGCACCTGCGCGTCCATCGCCCAGAAGAAGACGTTCCAGCCCTGCGCCGCCGCCGCGTCCATGTTCGGGATCATCAGGACGAAGGCGCACAGCACGACGTAGCCGGCGATGCTGGACCAGAGCACTGCCGAGACCATGCCTTTCGGCACGGACGTCGCGGCGTCGCGCGTTTCCTCCGAAGTGTGGGCGGAGGCGTCGTAGCCGGTGATCGTGTAGATCGGCAGGAGCAGGCCGAGCAGGAAGGCCCAGCCGGTGGAGACCTCCGGCCAGACGTTGCCGCCGGCCGCGCCGGAATAGTTGTGGAACGTGAACAGGCGGGCGACGTCCCAGGACGGCGCGAAGGCGAGGCAGGCGAGCGTCAGCGCCACCGAAGCGACGAGGATCAGCGTGCCGGAGAAGTCGGTGAGCTTGGCCGTCAGGCCGATGCCGACATGGTTGATCACGGCCTGGAGCGCGGTGATCGCGGCGAGGAACAGGACGCGCACGGTGATCGTGTCCTCCATGCCGAGCATCGGGCCGAAGGCGCCGAAGAAGAAGTAGTAGGTGCCGACGTTGATGGCGCCGAGCACGGTGACGAGGCCGAGCAGGTTGAACCAGGCGGTCAGCCAGCCGACGAAGCGGTTCCCGAGGATCGAGCCCCAATGGTAGAGGCCGCCCGCCGTCGGGTAGGCGGAGGCGATCTGCGCCATGGCGATCGCGAACACGGCGGAGACGAGGCAGCCGAGCGGCCAGCCGATGCCGATCGCGGCGCCGCCGGCACCGGCGGTCGCCTGCGCCAGCGAGTTGATGCCGCCGGACAGGATGCAGATGATCGAGAACGAGATCGCGAAGTTCGAGAAGCGGCTCATCCGCCGCTCGAGCTCCTGCGCGTAGCCCATCGAATGCAGGACCTGCATGTCGGCGTGCTTCTTGTCGTCGGTGTAGCCGGCCGGCGCGCTGCCGGCGTTGGGAATGGGAGCGGTGGTCATCAACGTCTCCACGTGCGGCGACAGGGCCGGGGTTCGAATCGGGGTTGGGCGCACGACTTCCCGAACGGGCTTCGCGCGACAATCTGAACGATTTCGTTGTTTATGCTCAAGACCTGCCGATGTGTTTCCGACACGTGCTGGCCGAAGGGTGCCTTTGGCGAGTTCGCACCGACGCGGCGGGGAGGAGGCGCAAAGGATCGTCCGATCGACCCTGGCGGCCTCCGGCAGCTACGAGAAGGGTGAGACACATCTCCCAACGTCGACCATGATCTGACTGCAGATCGCCGGGTCGAGTTTCGGGCCGCTCGAAGGTCTCGGTGACGGCGTCGAGTTTCCTCGTCCAATCAAGCTGCCTGCAGATGAACGAAGCGGAACGGCAATCAAGACAAACCCCGACGCGCGCATGACCCAAACCGCAACTCCTGAACAGGTTTCGCCGGCATGATGCGTGATCGGAACATCCCTTTCCGGTGGTCGGCTTCATCGATCGCCATGCGGGACGGATGCGCACCGGCCGCCGTGCCATCCGGCCGGACAGCGAGGTGTCGACCACCAGCGCCAGGCACTCGGCGTGCGGTCGTCGACTACAACCAGGATGCGGAACGCCGGCCGTCTTCCGGCGTGTCCGAGACGAAGCCCAGTCTCCAGCACTGATTGGGCTCCTGCGGTACCGCGGCAGGAACTCGGGTGCCGAGTGCTTGGCTGCGCCCACCGCGCCGGCGCACCGACAGCCGCTCCTCCCGGTAGAGGCGGAACAGCGTCTTGTGGTCGAGGCGCAGCCCCTTCCCGGCGCAGCATGATCAGAAGCCGCCGGTAGCCGAACCGACGACGCTCGCCGGCGAGGCTGCGCAGGCGCGCTCGCACCGGCGCATCGTCGCTCCGCGTTGCGGCGCAGCGATACGTCTTCGGCTCCATGCCTATCGGCGCGCAGGCACGCCGCTGACAGTCACCCTTCTTCTCGATCGCCCAGCTCACGGCCGTTCTCCGTGCGGCCTAAGCGTCAGAAGTTTTTTCCCCAGCGCTTCCCGCAACGTCGCCACGTCAAGCATCGCCTCGGCCAGAAACTTCCTGAGCTTGCGGTTCTCCTCGTCGAGCGCCTTCAGACGCCGTGCGTCCGACACCTCCATGCCGCCGTAGCGCGAACGCCACGTGTAGAACGTCGCGTCGCTGATGCCGTGCTTGCGACAGATCTCGGCCACCGGCAGTCCAACCGCCTGCTGCTTCAAAATCCCGATGATCTGCTTCCGGCGAGCCACGCGTCTCGCCTACAATCGCTGAACCTGCTCCTCTTCATCATCCGTCTTTCCTGTCGACGGACCCTAGCTTCAGATCGAGGGCATTTCAGGGGGCAAGGTCACAGCTCGGAAATAGAAAACCTTACCTCGCCGTACGGGTCGGTATAGTCGCGGCATCAGCGAACCCTGCTGGGACAAAATGCTGTATCAGGGTGCGGATTGCGACCAACAAATGCCTGAAAACGCTTACGACACAACTGATTGGCTGGTCGATGGCGGAGAGAGCGGGATTCGAACCCGCGATACGGTTCCCCGTATACACACTTTCCAGGCGTGCGCCTTCGACCACTCGGCCACCTCTCCGCGCCCGTCGCGGCTCCGAAGCAGCCCGGCAGGAACGCTCACGCGCCGCGGGAAGCGGCACCGTGACGGTCGGCGCGGACTTATAGCCAGATCGCCATCCCGTTCAAGCCGCGAAATCGCACCGGATGCGCGCGAGGTCCGCAGCCGTCGAAGCGATCGGGGCGCGGTTGCTGTTCGACGCGCACATGACCATCTATGAGTGCGGATGCGCGGGCGGTCGTTCGTCCTGCGGTCTTGCCATCAGTCCTTCTTCCGGCCCAGCGATGCGCTTCATTCTCAACCTCGTCGGCGGCATCCTTCTGGCGCTCGCCCTCGTCTTCGCCGTTGGGGACATCGCTCGCTCGCTCGCCGACGGCGCGACGCGGCTCGGCTCGATCGGCGAAGCCTTCGCCGCCGTCGGCCTGCCGCTCGGGCCCGGCGACGGCATGTCGGCGAACGCGGTCGACCTCGTCGCCACGGTCGCGAACTGGCCGGCCTCGATCACCTTCGGCCTGGCGGCGTTCGTGCTTCTCTTCGTCGGGCGCCCGCCGCATCGCCGCCACGGCCGGCTCGTCCGCTGACGCCCCGTTCTGATTGAGGGAGACCGCGAATGTATATCCTCGACATGTTCTCGAAGAAGACCCGGATGCCGGCGCCCGGCGAGGCGCTGCCCGGCCGCACCGAGCCCCTGCCGACGGCCGACAGGCATTTCGTCAACGGCAATCCGCTGAAGGGCCCGTTCCCGGAGGGCACCGAGACCGCGCTGTTCGGCCTCGGCTGCTTCTGGGGCGCCGAGCGCGCCTTCTGGAAGGTGCCGGGCGTTTTCGTGACGGCGGTCGGCTACGCGGCGGGATCGACGCCGAACCCGACCTATCAGGAGGTCTGCACCGGCGGCACGGGCCACAACGAGGTGGTGCTCGTCGCCTTCGATCCGGCCGTGGTCGACTTCGCCACGCTGGTGAAGCTGTTCTTCGAAAGCCACGACCCGACGCAAGGGATGCGGCAGGGCAACGACGTCGGCACGCAGTACCGCTCCGGCATCTATGTCGCGAGCCCCGAGCAGCGGCGCGTGGCGGAAGAAGGCAAAGCCGCCTATCAGCGGGCGCTGGCGGAGGCCGGGCATCGCGGCACGATCACCACGGAAATCCTCGACGCCCCGACCTTCTACTACGCCGAGGACTACCACCAGCAGTATCTCGCCAAGAACCCGAACGGCTACTGCGGCCTCGGCGGCACGGGCGTTTCCTGTCCGGTCGGGCTCCACGCGGCGCATTGACCGGCGGATTAACCCGCCGCCGAGATTTCAGGTGAAATCGCCGCCCCGCCATGCCAGTGTCCCTCGCATGGCGGGGCGGTTTCCTATCGCCCGCCGGAACGATCCGCCGGGACTGCCGTCCCGCGAGCCACCAACCGACCAACGAGGTCCGACGAGGCGATGAAGAAAACTGTTCTTGCGACTTTGGCGGCGAGCGCGATCGCCCTCTGCGCCGCGCTGCCCGCCGCCCGTGCGGCCGACGCCGAGCCCGCGATCATCTACGACCTCGGCGGCAAGTTCGACAAATCCTTCAACGAAGCCGGCTACAACGGCGCGGAGAAGTGGAAGAAGGATACGGGCAAGAGCTATCGCGAGTTCGAGATCCAGAACGACTCGCAGCGCGAGCAGGCGCTCCGCCGCTTCGCCCGCAACGGCTCCTCGCCGATCCTCGCGATGAGCTTCTCGGCGGCGAGCGCCGTCGAGAAGGTCGCGAAGGAGTTCCCCGACACCAAGTTCGTGATCATCGATTCGGTGGTCGACCTGCCGAACGTCCGCTCGGTCCTGTTCAGCGAGGAGCAGGGCTCCTACCTCGTCGGCATGCTGGCGGCGATGAAGTCGCAGACCAACAAGGTCGGCTTCGTCGGCGGCATGGACATCCCGCTGATCCGCAATTTCTCTTGCGGCTACAAGGGCGGCGCGAAGGCGGCGAAGGCCGACGTGCAGGTGTTCGAGAACATGACCGGCACCACGGGCGCGGCCTGGAACGACCCGGTGCGCGGCGGCGAACTGGCGAAGTCGCAGATCAGCCAGGGCGCGGACGTGATCTACCATGCGGCCGGCGGCACCGGCATCGGCGTCCTCCAGGCAGCCAACGACGCCGGCAAGTACGGCATAGGAGTCGATTCCAACCAGAACATGCTGCATCCCGGCCATGTCCTGACCTCGATGCTGAAGCGCGTCGACGTCGCGGTCTACAAGGCCTTCGACGACGTCGCGAAGGGCAATTGGTCGGCCGGCAACCAGACGCTCGGCCTCAAGGAGGACGGCGTCGGCTACGCGGTGGACGACAACAACAAGGACCTCATCACGCCCGAAATGGCGAATGCGGTGGAGCAGGCCAAGGCCGACATCATCGCCGGCAAGGTCCAGGTCCACAACTACAACTCGGACGACAAGTGCCCGTACTGATCGGTTGACGATCGAAGCGGGAACGACGGCCGGCGCCCTCTGGGCGCCGGTTGCGTTTCAATAGTGCGGCGGCTTGGTGATTTCCGGCGCGGGGAGGGCGGCCTCGACCGAGGCGAACCGCTCGGCGAGGAGGCGGATCGAGCGCTGCAGTTCGTCGATCAGGAGACCCTGCCGGCGCACTTCTTCCGACAGGTCTTCGATCGCGATGCTCTGATGCGCGATCGTCTCCTCCAGATGGCGGATGCGCTCGTCGCTCATTGCGTCTTCCCCGGTGGATCAATGCCTTGCCGCTTTTGGCCGCTTCGATTGCCTCTGGCAATCGCCGGGCCGCCTCGGTAGGTTCCGGCGGCTAAGGACAGGCGCGGACGGACGAATGGCTGCGGCGATCGAGCTGATCGGCATCGACAAGAGCTTCGGCGCGGTGCACGCCAACCGCGACATCAACCTCGCCGTCGAGAAGGGCACGATCCACGGCATCGTCGGCGAGAACGGTGCCGGCAAGTCGACGCTGATGTCGATCATCTACGGCTTCTACCAAGCCGATCGCGGCGAGATCCGCGTGGACGGCAAGTCCGTCGCCATCGCCGACACGGACGCCGCCATCGCCGCCGGCATCGGCATGGTCCACCAGCACTTCATGCTGGTCGAGAACTTCACCGTGGTCGAGAACGTCATGCTCGGCGCCGAGCAGTCGCCGCTGCTCCGCACCGGCATCGGCAAGGTGCGCGCCGAGCTGAAGCGGCTGGAGCGCGAGCACGGGCTCGACGTCGATCCGGACGCGGTGGTGGGCGAGCTCGCGGTCGGCCTGCAGCAGCGGGTCGAGATCCTGAAGGCCCTCTATCGCGGCGCTGAAATCCTGATCCTCGACGAGCCGACGGGCGTACTGACGCCGGCCGAAGCCGACCAGCTCTTCGCCGTGCTGCGGGAACTGCGCGACCAGGGGAAGACGGTGATCCTGATCACCCACAAGCTGCGCGAGATCAAGGCGATCACCGACACGGTTTCGGTGATGCGGCGCGGCGAGATCGTCGCGACGCGGCCAACTGCCGACGTCTCGGTCGGGGAACTGGCGGAACTGATGGTCGGGCGGCGAGTGCTGCTCACCGTCGAGAAGCGGCCGGCCGCGCCGGGCGCGGTCAAGCTCGGCGTTCGGGGCCTGTCCGTCCGCGACGCGCGCGGCGTGCGCATGGTCGACGACGTGTCGTTCGAGGTGCGGGCCGGCGAGATCGTCGGCATCGCCGGGGTCGCCGGCAACGGCCAGTCGGAGCTTCTCGAAGCGCTCGGCGGCATCCGCCGCGCCGAGGCCGGCACGATCGAGCTGGACGGCCGGGCGCTCGATCCCGTCGCCTCGCGCGACCCGGCGGAACTGCGCCGCCGCGGCCTCGCCCACGTGCCGGAGGATCGGCATCATATGGGCCTCGTCCTGCCGTTCGAAGCCTGCGAGAACGCCGTGCTCGGCTACCAGCGCGATCCGCGCTTCTCGAAGGCCGGTTTTCTCGACCTCGCCGCCATGCGGCAGGAGGCGCAGGAGCGGATGGAGGCCTTCGACGTCCGCCCGCCGAACAATCGGCTGAAGACCGCGAACTTCTCCGGCGGCAACCAGCAGAAGCTGGTCCTGGCGCGCGAGATGGAGCGCGGCCCCTCCGTGCTGCTCGTCGGCCAGCCGACGCGCGGTGTCGATGTCGGCGCGATCGAGTTCATCCACCGCCGCATCGTCGCGATGCGCGACGAGGGCCGCGCCGTGCTGCTCGTTTCCGTCGAGCTCGACGAGATCCGCGCGCTGTCCGACCGCATCCTGGTGATGTTCGCCGGCCGCATCGTCGGCGAGCGCGGACCGGGCACGGACGAAGGCGAACTCGGCCTCCTGATGGCCGGCGTGTCCGAGCACCGCGAGGCGGCGGAATGACCCCGGCGCGCGTCACCCTCGTCACGCTCGGCGTCGAGGACGTCGCGCGCTCGACGGCGTTCTACGAGGCGCTCGGCTGGGAGCGAGCGCGGCAGAGCGTCGAATCGGCCGCCTTCATGATCGGGGACGGCGTGGTCCTGTCGCTCTGGCAGCGGGCCGAGATGATCGCCGACGGCGGCGAGGGCGATCTGCCGCCCGGCTCCGGCTCGGCGGGACTGGCCGTGAATTTCGCCTCCGAAGCCGAGACGAGCGAAGCGTACGACAGGGCGGTCGCGGCGGGCGCGAGCCCGGTGAAGCCGCCGGCCAAAGCTTCGTGGGGCGGCTTCTCGGGCAATTTCCGCGACCCGGACGGCCATCTCTGGGAATTCGCCCACAACCCGTTCTTCGCGCTCGACGAGCGCGGCCGGATCGACCTGACCAAGGAGCCCGCGGCTTGAGCCGTCCCTATGCGAAGCTGCCGCCGGCGGTGGACTACGTCGTCATTCCCCTCGTTAACCTCGCGGTCGCCTTCCTCGTCGCGGGTGTCGTGGTGCTGGTCGTCGGCGAAAGCCCGATCGAGGCGGCCAAGCTGATGATCCAGGGGGCCTTCGGCTACGGCGAGGGCATCGGCTTCACCCTCTACTACGCGACGAACTTCATCTTCACCGGCCTCGCCGTCGCGGTCGCCTTCCACGGCGGCCTGTTCAACATCGGCGGCGAGGGGCAGGCCTATGTCGGGGGCCTTGGCGTCGCGGCCGTCGCGCTGACCTTGCAGAACGTCTTTCCCTGGTGGCTCAACCTGCCACTGGCGATCCTCGCCTCCTTCGCCTGCGGCGCGCTCTGGGCATTGATCCCGGCGATCCTGCAGGCGCGGCGCGGCAGCCACGTCGTGATCACCACGATCATGTTCAACTTCATCGCCGCGAGCCTGATGGTCTACCTGCTCGTCGGCCCCTTGAAGGCGCCGGGCCAGATGGCGCCGGAAACGCTGACCTTCACGGAAGGCGCGCAGCTTCCGAAGCTCGCCGGCCTCTTCGACCTCGTCGGGTCCGATCTCGGCGGCGCGCCGCTGAACGTCTCCTTTCTCGTCGCGCTCGTCGCGGCGGTCGCGGTCTGGCTGCTGATCTGGCGCACCCGCCTCGGCTACGAGATCCGCACCCTCGGCCATTCTCCCAGCGCCGCGCGCTATGCCGGCATGCGCGAGACACGCCTCATCGTGACGGCGATGATGATCTCCGGCGGCCTCGCCGGGCTGATGGCGCTGAACGCCGTGATGGGCGACCAGTACCGCGTCCAGATCGAGTTCCCGGCCGGGGCCGGCTTCGTCGGCATCGCGGTGGCGCTGATGGGGCGGGGCCATCCGCTCGGCATCGTGCCGGCGGCGATCCTGTTCGGCATGCTCTACCAGGGCGGCGCCGAACTCGCCTTCGACATGCCGGCGATCTCGCGCGACATGATCGTCATCATCCAGGGCCTCGTGATCCTTTTCGCCGGCGCGCTGGAGAACATGCTGCGGCCCGGCGTCGGCACCGTGTTCCAGTGGATCCGGCTGAAGCCGGCGCCCGCCGCCCCGGCGGAAGGAACCGCCTGATGGAGTTCGGCGCCCTCGTCGACGTCGCGGATTCCGCCATCCGCCTGTCGACGCCGCTGGTCCTCGCGGCGCTGGCCGGCCTCTATTCCGAGCGCGCCGGCGTCTTCGACATCGGGCTCGAAGGCAAGATGCTGGTGTCGGCCTTCTTCGCAGCGGTCGGCGCGGCGGCCTTCGGCTCGGCCCCGCTCGGCCTCCTTTGCGGTGTCGCGGCGGCGCTGGTGCTGGCGCTCGTCCACGGCCTCGCCTCGATCACCTATCGCGGCAACCAGATCGTCTCCGGCGTCGCGCTGAACTTCGTGGCCTCGGGCCTGACGGTGATCCTCGGCCAGAACTGGTACGGGGAGGGGGGACGCACGCCGAACCTCGCCGGCCCGGCCCGCTTCGGCGACGTGACCCTGCCGGGCGCGGAGGCGCTGCGCGACGTGCCGGTCGTCGGCCGCATCTATTCGGACATCCTGTCCGGCCAGAACGTCCTCGTTTACGTCGCCTTCCTCGCCGTCCCGCTGACGTGGTGGGTGCTCTACCGCACCCGCTTCGGCCTCCGCCTCCGCGCTGTCGGCGAGAATCCGGCGGCGGTCGATACGGCCGGCATCTCGGTGACCTGGCTGCGCTACCGCGCCGTCCTGATCTGCGGGCTGTTGACCGGCATCGCCGGCGCGTATCTGTCGACGGCGCAGGCAGCGAGCTTCAACCGCGAGATGACGGCGGGGCAGGGCTACATCGCGCTCGCCGCCCTGATCTTCGCCAACTGGCGGCCGGTGCCGGTGATGTTCGCCTGCCTGCTGTTCGGCTTCCTCAACGCCTTCTCGATCCGCATCCAGGGCGTGCCGCTGCCGCTCGTCGGGCAGATCCCGGTGCAGGCGGTGCAGGCGCTCCCCTATATCCTGACGGTGATCCTGCTCGCCGGCTTCGTCGGCAAGCCAAGCCCGCCGAAGGCCGGCGGCGTGCCTTACGTCAAGGAGCGTTGATGGCGGACGATCTGTTCGATGCGGCGCGCGGCGCGATGCGTCATGCTCACGCGCCCTATTCGCGCTTTCCGGTCGGCGCGGCGATCCGCGACGCGGAGGGCCGCATCCATGCCGGCGCGAACATCGAGGTCGTCAGCTTCCCGGAAGGCTGGTGCGCCGAGACGACGGCCATCGGCCACATGGTAATGGCCGGCGGCCGGCGTATCGCCGAGATCGCGGTGATCGCCGAGAGGATGGCTCTTTGCACCCCCTGCGGCGGTTGCCGCCAGCGCATCGCCGAATTCGCCGACGCCTCGACGAAGATCCACCTCTGCGACGAGACCGGCGTGAAGCTGACGATGACCATGGCCGAACTCCTCCCCCGCGCCTTCGAGAGCGAGGGCTTCGATTGACCGTCGACCTCGACACCCTGCGGGCCAGACTCGGCGACCGCCGTCCCCGCATCGCGCTGGTGCTCGGTTCCGGCCTCGGCGACCTCGCCAACTCGGTCGAGGCTGCGATCCGCATCCCTTATGCCGATGTTCCTGGTTTTCCGATCAGCGCCGTGTCCGGCCACACGGCCGAGCTCGTCACCGGACGAATCGGCGAGACGGAGGTGCTCGTCCTGTCCGGGCGCGTCCACTATTACGAGGCGGGCCGCGCCGACGCGATGCGTCCCGCCCTCGAAGCGGTGAAGGAGCTGGGCATCGATCGGATCGTGCTGACCAATGCGGCCGGATCGTTACGGGAGGACCTGCCCCCCGGATCGGTGATGCTGATCGAGGACCACATCGCCTTTTCCGGCATGAACCCACTGATCGGCGAGCCGACCGACGCGCGCTTCGCCAACATGACCGAGGCCTACGACCCGGCCTTCCGGGCGGCTCTCGCGGCGGCGGCGGACGGCGAAGCCGTCCCGCTCGGACGCGGCGTCTACATGTGGTTCTCGGGCCCGAGTTTCGAGACGCCCGCCGAAATCCGCATGGCGCGGACGCTCGGCGCGGACGCGGTCGGCATGTCGACCGTGCCGGAGACGATCCTCGCGCGGTTCCTCGGGCTCCGCGTCGCGGCGGCCTCCGTGATCACCAACTACGGGGCCGGTATCGGCACGGACAGGATCAGCCACGCCGAGACGAAGGAGATGGCTCCGCGCGGCGGCGCGGTGCTCGCCCGCATCCTCCGGCGCGCCCTGCCGGCCCTGGCTGCCGCATGACCTTCCTGCCGCAGGAGACGATCCGCCGCAAACGCGACGGCGGCACGCTGGAGCCGGCCGAGATCGGACGCGTCGTCGCCGGCTTCGCGGACGGCGGCGTTACCGACGCACAGGTCGCGGCCTTCGCGATGGCGGTGTTCTTTCGAGGCATGGAGCGGGCGGAGGCGGTGGCCCTGACCGAGGCGATGCGCGATTCGGGCGATGTCCTCGACTGGCGCGGCCTCGACCGGCCGATCCTCGACAAACATTCCACCGGCGGCGTCGGCGACAACGTCTCGCTGATGCTGGCGCCGATCGTGGCAAGCTGCGGCGGCTATGTGCCGATGATCTCGGGCCGCGGGCTCGGCCATACCGGCGGCACGCTCGACAAGATGGAGGCGATCCCCGGCTATTCGGTGACGCCGGACAACGAACTCTTCCGCCGCACCGTCGGGCAAGTCGGCTGCGCGATCATCGGCCAGACCGGCCGCCTCGCGCCGGCCGACAAGCGCTTCTACGCGGTCCGCGACGTGACGGCGACGGTGGAATCGATCCCGCTCATCACCGCCTCGATCCTGTCGAAGAAGCTCGCGGCCGGGCTCGAAGGCCTCGTGCTCGATGTGAAGACCGGCTCCGGCGCCTTCATGGCGAGCGAGGAAGCGGCGCGCGAACTGGCCGAAAGTCTCGTCGCGGTCGCGAACGGCGCCGGACTGCCGACGACCGCGCTGATCACCGACATGAACGAGGCGCTGGCCTCCGCCGCCGGCAACGCGGTGGAAGTGCGGAACGCCGTCGACTTCCTTGCCGGCACGCATCGCGATCCGCGCCTCCTCGACGTGACGCTGGCCCTCGCCGGCGAGATGCTGGCCTCGGGCCGGCTTGCCGCCGACGCGCAGGACGGCCGGCGCAAGGCGGAGGCCGCCTTGAGCGACGGCCGCGCGGCGGAGGTCTTCGCCCGCATGGTCGCGGCGCTCGGCGGCCCGGCGGACTTCGTGGAGCGGATGGATTTCCATCTGCCGCGCGCCCCGATCGTCGCGGAGGTCAAGGCGGACGAGGCTGGATTCGTCGTGGGCGTCGACGCCCGTGCGCTCGGTCTCGCCGTCGTGGCGCTCGGCGGCGGCCGGACCCGGCCTGAGGATACCGTCGACCACGCGGTCGGCCTCACCGATCTGGCATCGATCGGCACGAGGCTGGAAGCGGGCGAGCTGCTGGCGCGCGTCCATGCCCGCTCGGCGGAAGCGGCCGAAGCCGCGGCGCGGACGGTTCGCGCCGCCTACCGGCTCGCCGGAGAAGCTCCGCCGACCCGCCCGGCGGTGGTCGCGCGGATCAGCGAACGAGGTTGAGCCTCCCGTCCGCCACCTCGTAGCGCTTCAGCTTCTTCATAAAGCTCATGCCGAGCAGCACCGTGTTCAGCCCGTCGCCCTTGGTCACCGCCGCTTCCACGTCGCGTACCTCGACATTGCCGACCTGGACGCGGTCGAGCGTCGCGACCGCGACGGTGGTGCGGCCGTTCGCGGTCTCCGTCTCGTAGCGGAAGTCCGACGGCGCAAGCGTGACGCCGAGCCGCCGGGCGGTCGCTTCGTTCATCGCGACGAAGGTCGCGCCGGTATCCACCAGCACCGGCACCGAGCGGCCGTTCAATCTGGCGTCGGCGCGGAAATGGCCGTCCGGCCCGGCCTCGAGGCTGGCGGTGCCGGGGCGCGGCGGCGAAGGGGGCGGGGCGGAAGCTTCCACCAGCTTCGCCGGCGGGCGCAGCGCCTCGATACCGCCCTCCGCCGCCAAGCGCTTCTGGTATTCCTGGAAGGCGGACGGAAAGCTGATGGCGAAGAGCGAGGCGGCGACGGCGACGATGATGAACTTCGACAAGGGGCGCATCCGGTGGAAGCGCCGGCGGGCCGCCCGCCGGACACGCGGGGAATAGTCGATGCGGGAGCGTTAAGAAGCCGCGAAGCGACAGGACCCGATCACGCGCGACGGTTGCCGAACCCTTGCCGTCCTCGCGCTATTTCGTGCCGTAGAGCCGGTCGCCCGCGTCGCCGAGGCCCGGCACGATGTAGCCCTTCTCGTTGAGATGGCTGTCGATCGAGGCGGTGAAGACCGGCACGTCCGGATGGACCTCGTGGAAGCGCTTGATGCCTTCCGGCGCGGCGAGGAGGCAAAGGAAGCGGATGTTCTTCGCTCCGCGGCTCTTCAGCCGGTCCATCGCCGCGATCACCGAATTGCCGGTGGCGAGCATCGGGTCGACCACGATGACGAGCCGGTTCTCCAGATCCTCCGGCGCCTTGAAGAAGTATTCCACCGCTTCCAGCGTCTCGTGGTCGCGGTAGACGCCGATATGGGCGGCGCGCGCTGCCGGCACGAGGTCGAGCATGCCTTCGAGGAGACCGTTGCCGGCGCGGAGGATCGAGGCGAAGACGAGCTTCTTGCCCTCCAGCGTCGGGGCGTCCATCGCGACGAGCGGCGTCTCGATCGGCATCGTGGTCAGTTCGAGATCGCGCGTCACCTCGTAGCAAAGGAGGGTCGAGATTTCGCGCAGGAGCCGGCGGAAGCTCGCCGTCGAGGTCTCCTTCTTGCGCATGATGGTGAGCTTGTGCTGCACCAGCGGGTGATCGATGACGGTGACGCCGTCCATGGCTTGCCCCTCTCGGCTCGTTCGCGCGGCGGACACTAGTCGCGGCCGGAGGCGGAGCCAAGCGCGTCGATGTCGAGACGGTGAAGCAGGTCCCGCCGTGTCGCCTCGTCGACGAAAGCCGCTTCGATCGCGGTGCGGGTTGCGGCGAGAAGATCGGCGTCCGAGAAGTCCATGGCATCCCGCGCCAGCACGTATTCGCCGGCCAGCGTCGTGCCGAAGAAGGGCGGGTCGTCCGAGTTCAGCGTCACGCGGCAGCCGCTCGTCCGCAGCCGGGGCAAGGGATGCGCGTCCGGGCTCGGATAGACGCCGAGCGCGAGGTTGGAGCCTGGACAGACCTCCAGCACGATCCCCACCGCCGCGATGCGCCGGACGAGGTCCGGATCCTCGACGGCACGGACGCCATGCCCGAGGCGCGACGGCTGCAGCGCGTCGAGCGTCCGGCGGATGGCATCCGCGCCCCGGAACTCGCCGGCATGGGCGGTGAGGCCGAGGCCCGCGTCACGGGCGATCGCGAAGGCGCGCGCGAAATCGGCAGGATCACCCGCTCCCTCGTCGCCGGCAAGGCCGAAGCCGGTGACGAGCGGCGGCATGCCGGCTGCGAAGCGCGCCGCGCGCTCTACCGATTCGACCCCCAGATGCCGGACGCCGACGACGATGAGGCGCGCGACGATGCCGTGTTCCGCCTCGGCGCTGCGGATACCTTCCGCCACCGCGGCGGCATAGGCGCCGGGCGAGAGCCCGGCGGCCTCGGCGTGATCGGGCGAGATGAAGAACTCGGCGTAGATCGCCCCACTGCCGGCGATCGAGGCCAGGTAGGTCTCGGCGAGCTCGGCATAGTCCTCCTCTGTCCGAAACAGCGCGCTGGCCGCGCCGTAGGCGCGCAGGAAGCTCGCGAAGTCGTGCCAGCGGTAGCGATCGCCGTCGAGGAGCGTGGCGATGTCGACGCCGTAGCGCGCCGCCTGCCGCCGCACCAGCGGCGGGCTCGCCGTGCCTTCGAGGTGGCAGTGCAGTTCCGCCTTCGGGATCGGCGCGGCGTTCACAGGAAGCTCGCGCCGTGCCGGCCGGGGGCGAGGCCGAGATGCGCGGCGACGCTCTCGCCGATATCGGCGAAGGTCGGGCGGCTGCCGATCGGGCGCGGGGCGATGCCGGGCCCGAAGGCGAGCACCGGCACCTCCTCGCGCGTGTGATCCGTACCGCGCCAGGTCGGGTCGCAGCCGTGGTCCGCGGTGATCACGCAGAGATCGCCGGGCTGGAGCTTGCCGATGAGTTCCGGCAGGCGGCTATCGAAGGCCTCCAGCGCCGCCGCGTAGCCCGGCACGTCACGGCGGTGGCCGAACTCCATATCGAAATCGACGAAGTTCGCGAAGACGAGGTCGCCGTCCGCCGCCTCGTCGATGCCCGCCAGCATCGCCTCGAACAGCGCCATGTTGCCGGCGGCCTTGCGAAGCCGCGTGACGCCGCGATGGGCGAAGATGTCGCCGATCTTGCCGATCGCGATCGTCTGCCGCCCGGCGGCCGCGGCGCGGTCGAGCAGCGTGTCCTCCGGCGGCGGCACGGAGTAGTCGCGCCGGTTGGCGGTGCGGCGGAAACCCGCCGCGTCCTCGCCGACGAAAGGCCGGGCGATGACGCGGCCGATGTTCAGCGGGTCGGCGTGTCGGCGCGCCGCCTCGCAGAGGGCGTAGAGCCGGTCGAGGCCGAAATGCGTCTCGTGCGCGGCGATCTGGATCACCGAATCGGCGGAGGTGTAGAAGATGGGCTTGCCCGTCGCCACGCTCTCCTGCCCAAGCTCGGCGATGATCTCCGTGCCCGACGCGTGCCGGTCGCCGAGGATGCCGGGAATGTCCGTGTCGTCGCGGATGGCCGCGACGAGTTCCGCCGGGAAGCAAGGCTCCGTGCGGGGGAAGGTTCCCCATTCGAAGGAAACGGGCACGCCGGCGATCTCCCAATGGCCGGACGGCGTGTCCTTGCCGCGCGACACTTCCCGCGCCGAACCCCAGAGCCCGCCGGGCTCGGCCGACCCGGCGACGCCCGCGGCGCGATGGAGGCCGAGCGCGTCGAGGTGCGGCAGCCGGAGCGGACCCGCGCGCAAGTCCGCACGATCCGCCCGGCCGCTCGCCGCCGCTTCCAGGATATGTCCGAACGTGTCCGCGCCCGCGTCGCCATAAGCGTCGGCATCCGGCGCGCCGCCGATGCCGAAGGAGTCCATGACGATCAGGATCGCGCGGGCCAATCCGTTCCTCCCGACAACCGGCGCGCCGCGCCGCCGGCGGGGAGACTAGAGGATCGGAACGCGAAGGGCTACTTCGCGGCGCCCGACGCCATGCCTTCGCGCGTCGAGAACTGGCCCGCCGACCGGCTGAAGGCGAAGTCGTTGTCGCCGATGGTGACCGTCGGCTCGCAGACCGGCGAGCAGGACAGCGTCTCGCGCTCGGCCTGCCGGTAGATGCGAACCGTGCCGTCCTCGAAGCTCTTCACGCCGATCGACTCGTCCACCATCGTCCGGCCGTCCTCGTCGAGGACGATGAGGTTCGTGATGCCGTAGGAGCGCCCGGTCAGCACCATCGTGCTGGCGTCCTGCACGCTGACGTCGGCGATCGCCGGGTTGCCGACGATCACGGTCGCCGCGGGCCGCGGCACTTTCAGGACGCGTGCATGGTCGACCTCGACCGAGATCATGCCGGCATCCGCCGGGCTGACGATCCCGTGCGCCGCCAGGGCGAAAGCGATTGCGCCCCAAAGGGCGGGGGACCTGAAGGTCATGGCGGGACTCGGCGGAACGCTTGAAGTCCCACGATGCTATGTTCTGGTGAACGAAGACTTAAGGCGCCTTCGGCACAGGTCGGAAATACCGTGGTTCCGCCGCGTCCGGCAAATTTCGAATTCGGCGCAATTTAACGCTGTTCCTTAAGCGGCCTGCAATTCGGCCCGGCTAATGTCCTCTCATCCGATCGGCGGAAACAAGTCGACGGCAGGCTCAACCAGCGTCCCAGGAGTTTTGAATGTCCAACCTCATCGCCCGTTTTGCCAAGGACGAGTCCGGCGCGACCGCCATCGAGTACGGCCTCATCGCGGCCTTCATGGCCGTCTGCCTCATCGCCGTGCTGCCGAAGCTCACCAGCGGCCTGAACACCCGCTTCACCGCGATCAACACCTCGCTGACGACCACGCCGACCCCGTAACAGGCGCGGCCTGGGCCAGCTGGCGGGCGGATCGTCGATGGGCGATCCGCCTTCGCCGTTGGGCAGGGTGCCAAGCATCGAAACCAGAGCCGCAGGACGACGATCGTGCTCACAGCCGCGTTGCTGATCATCTTCCCCTTCGCGATGGCCTTCGCGGCGGCGTCCGATCTCGTCACCATGACGATCGCCAACCGCGTGCCGATCGTCCTTGCCGTTTCCTTCCTCGCGCTCGCGTTCGCCACCGGCATGCCGCCGGCGGTGATCGGCCTGCATTTCGTCGTCGGGCTCGCGGCGCTGCTCGTCACCTTCGGCTGCTTCGCGGCCGGCTGGATGGGCGGCGGCGACGCCAAGCTCGTCGCCGCGACGGCGCTGTGGCTCGGCCCGACCGAGGCCATGACGCAGTACCTGCTGCTCGGCGCGCTGCTCGGCGGCGCCCTGACCCTCGGCCTTCTGTCGCTCCGCTCCGTCCTGCAGCCGGTCACCACCATCGACTTCGTCGACCGACTCCTCGAGGAGAAGACCGGCATTCCCTACGGCATCGCGCTGGGCTTCGCAGGACTCGCGGCCTATTCGCAGAGCGCCTGGATCGATCTCGCGGTCGCCGGCGCGATCTGAGCGACGCGCGAATCTGACCGAAAGCTTACTGTTTCGGCTTCCTCTCCACGCTTCGTTAACCATGCGTTGACCGTTTTGCGGCGATAACGTTTCGGCCGACCGCCATCGCGCGGTCATTCGAGGGTCGAAGATGAACGTTTCGCGCCTGGTGGTGCTGGGGGCGGCGCTGCTGGCGGCGGTGGGGGCCGGCTACGTGGCGCTGCAGTTCTCCACCCCGCCGCCTGCCGAGCCCGTGATCATCACCGCCAAGACCGAGCCGGCCGTGAAGCTGGCAGAGGTCCTCGTCGCCACGCGCGACATCGCCATGGGCGCGACGGTCGACGGCGCGCTCGGTTGGCAGAGCTGGCCGCAGGACGCCCTCGGCCCGGCCCTCATCACCAGGACGGCGCGGCCGGACGCGATCGAATCCCTCAAGGGCGTCATCGCCCGCCAGTCCTTCGCGACCGGCGAGCCGGTACGCGACTCCAAGCTGGTGCGCACCGACCACGGCTTCATGTCGGTGGTGCTGCCGGCCGGCAAGCGCGCGATGTCCGTGCAGATCTCGGCCGAGACCGCGGCCGGCGGCTTCATCCTGCCGAACGACCATGTCGACGTCATCATGACCCGCAAATCGCTGAACGGCGGGCAGGCGGGCGCTCAGGTCGAAACGGAAACCGTGCTCGCCAACATCCGCGTTCTCGCGATAGACCAGACGATCGAGGAGCAGGAAGGCGCCAAGGTCGTCGTCGGCTCGACGGCGACGCTGGAGGTCGATCCGAAGCAGGCCGAAGCGCTCACCGCCGCGCAGCAGATCGCCGACCGCCTCGTCCTGTCCCTGCGCTCGCTGGAGGATTCCGTTCCGGGCGGAAGCGGCTATGCCGCCTTCCTGCTCGCCGGCGAGCCGAAGAACGGCAAGGTCCGGGTGGTGCGCTACGGCCAGCCCACCGAAATCAACGCCAAGCGGTGATGCTGAAAATGACCCGCCGCCGCTCCTTCCTCCGCACCACCGTCGCCTCGCGCTCCTTCGCGCTCGCTCTGTCGCTCGTTGCCGGCCTCGGCCCCTGCCTGCCGACCCTTGCCGACGACTCGCCGACCGTCCGGATCACGCGGCCGCAGCAGTCGCTGACGCTCGGCCTCGACAAGTCGAAGGTCATCGACCTGCCGGCGGACGCGCACGACATCCTCGTCGCCAATCCGGGCGTCGCCGACGCGGTGACGCGCACGGCGCGCCGCCTCTACATCTTCGGCAAGTCGGTCGGCCAGACCAACATCTTCGTGTTCGACAAGGACGGGCACGAGATGGCGATCCTCGACCTTCGCATCGAGCGGGACATCTCGGGCCTCGAGAAGACCATCGCGAAATACATCCCGAACTCGGCGGTGAAGGCCGAGATCCTCAACGACAACGTCGTCCTGACCGGCAGCGTCGAGACCCCGCAGGACGCGGCGCAGGCGGTGCGCCTCGCGCAGATCTACGTGACGGGCGGCGAGGCGACCACCAGCCAGTTCATCAAGTCGGCAGCTGGCGCGGGCGGCTCGGGCGGCGGCGGCGACGTCAGCCAGGCCTTCGAGGAGCGCCAGAAGAGTCAGATCATCAACCTCCTGCAGATCGCCGGCGAGGATCAGGTGACGCTGAAGGTCACCGTCGCCGAAGTGCAGCGCTCAGTGATCAAGCAACTCGGTTTCAACGGCCTGACCCAGGGTGTCATCGACGGATTCTCCTTCGGTGTGACCTCCGATAATCCGTTCGGCCTCGGCAAGGCGCTGTCCGGTGCCGGTGCTTTCGCTTCCGGCACTGCCGGCAACACGACGATCGACGCTGAACTCAGCGCACTTGAGCAAGCCGGCGTAATGCGCACGCTCGCCGAGCCGTCGCTGACCGCCATCTCAGGCGAGCAGGCGAGCTTCAAGGTTGGCGGCGAATTCAGCATTCCCGACGGTAAGCAGGAAACCCCGCCGACTGCCGCGCAACCGCGGCCGACGGTCACTTACGAACACCGTATCATCGATTACGGTATCGGCTTGGATTTCACGCCGGTCGTATTATCGCCAGGCCGCATCAGCTTGAAGATTCGAACGGCGGTATCCGAACCGACCTTCGAATCCCCCTTTAGCGTACCGAGGGGCTTCGCACCCGGCGTCAATCTGATCGGCATCCGCAAGCGCCTAGCCGATACGACGGTGGAACTGCCTTCCGGTGGTTCGCTCGTCATCGCCGGGCTCGTGCGCGACGAAATCCGTCAAGCGATTTCCGGCTTCCCGGGCTTATCGAAGGTGCCGGTGCTTGGAAGTTTGTTCCGGTCACGCGACTTCCAGCACTACGAGACCGAACTCGTAGTGATCGTTACCCCCTATCTCGTCAAACCGACGACCCGCACTGCGCTGGCACAGCCGAACGACGGCCTAGACTTTGCCGCCGACGGCGCCGCGAACTTCCTCGGCCGCATCAACCGCGTCTACGGTGCGATGGACACCGATCTCCCGCCCGGCCGGTACAACGGCGTCGTCGGATACATCTACAAATGAGCGCTCGCCGCCAGACCCTTCCGATGCCGCGCCCCGTCCTGCGGCTCGCCTTCGCCCTCGGCGCCTCGCTCCTCGCCGCCTGCGCCGACCGCCATTCGATCGAGGTCGGCTCGGTCCCGGACGACTATCGCACCCGCCATCCGATCGTCGTGGACGAGGACACGGCGCTGCTGGAGATTCCGGTGACGAGCTCGGACATCCGCCTGTCGGTCCCGGCGAAAGGCCGGATCGAGGATTTCGCCGGCCAGTTCCGCGCCTCGCGCTCGGCGGCGATGCGCGTGCTCCTGCCGGCCGGTTCCGCGAACGAGCGCGCCGCCGAGCTCGCCTCGCGCGACGTCGTGGCGACGCTCCGGCACGCCGGCGTGCCGCGCGACCGCATCCTCCTCCAGCCCTACCATGCCGACGGCCAGGCGGGCGCGGTGCCGATCCGTCTCTCCTATGCGACGCTTGCCGCCAAGACGGCCCCCTGCGGGCGCTGGCCGGAGGATCTCGGCGAGACGTCCGAGAACAAGCAGTACTTCAACTTCGGCTGCGCCTCGCAGCAGAACCTCGCCGCGCAGGTCGCCGACCCGCGCGACCTCCTCGGCCCGCGCGGCCGCAGCCCGATCGACGCCGCCCGGCGGACCGAGATGCTGGAAAGCTACCGCACGGGCGACAAGACCTCCTCGGCCGCTCCGGCGGTCGAGAGCGACTACGACTGGTAAGGGAGTAAGGGCGATGAGCGACGCCATGAAGGGGGCGGACACCTCGCTCCTTCACGACGAGTCCGCCTCGGTGGACGGGCTGCGGCCGATCCCGCGCGTGTCGGTGCAGGCCTTCTGCGAGACGGAAGGCGTGGCGAAGCCGATCCAGCGCGCGAGCGAGGATCGCCGCATGGCGAAAGCGCACCTGCGCGTCCACATGGGCGGCATCCGCGCCGCCGTCGAGCACTACGGCTCCGCGCCGACGCCGAACCTCATCATCCTCGAATCCCGGCTGCCGCCCGACGGGCTCGCGGCCGAGCTCGAAGGGCTGGCCGACGTCTGCGATCCGGGCTCGAAGGTGGTGGTGATCGGCCATCACAACGATATCGGCCTCTACCGCGACCTGACGCGGCGCGGCATCTCGGAATATCTCGTCGCCCCGGTGACGATGCCCGAGGTGATGGCCGTGATCGCCGGCCTCTTCGCCGATCCGGATGCCGCCCCCCTCGGCCGCACGATCGCCTTCGTCGGCGCCAAGGGCGGCGTCGGCGCGTCGACGGTCGCGCACAACGTCGCCTGGTCGATCTCGCGCCTGTTCTCCTCCGACGTGCTGCTCGCCGACCTCGACCTGCCCTTCGGCACCGCCAACATCAACTTCGATCAGGACCCGGCGCAGGGCATCGCCGAGGCGGTGTTCTCGGCCGACCGGCTGGACGAGGTCTTCCTCGACCGCCTCCTCGCCCGCTGCGCCGACCACCTGTCGCTGCTCGCCGCGCCCTCGCTCCTCGACCGGACCTACGACTTCGGCGCCGAAGCCTTCACCGCGCTGATCGAGACGGCGCAGCGTACGACGCCGGTCGTGGTGCTCGACGTGCCGCATAGCTGGAACGACTGGACGCGGAGCGTCCTCGCCAAGGTCGACGAGGTCGCCATCGTCGCCGCGCCCGACCTCGCGAACCTGCGCAACGCGAAGAACCTCGTCGACACGCTGCGCCGGCTCCGCCCGAACGACAGGCCGCCGCGCCTCGTCCTGAACCAGCTCTCGATCCCGAAGCGCCCGGAGATCGCGGCCGCCGACTTCGCGGCGCCCCTCGAACTCGAGCCCGCCGGCCTCGTCGCCTTCGACCCGGCGGCCTTCGGCAACGCCGCCAACAACGGCCGTATGATCGGCGAGGTCGACGGCAAGCACCCTGCCGTCGAAGTGTTCAACACGCTCGCGCACGCCTTCACGGGACGGAACGAGGCCAAGCGCGCCAAGCGCCCGGGCCTCGATCTCTTCGCCCGGCTGCGCCGCAAGTAGCAGCGTTCGGTAGCAGGGCAGGGATCAGGCGATGTTCGGAAAGCGCGCCCACGAAACCGCCGAGCGCGGCCCCGCGAAGGCGACGGAGCGCCCGCGCCCCGCGCCCGGCACGCCGCCGGCCGCGCCGATGCCGATCGGCGGCGGCATCGGGATCGAGCTGCCCGCCGCGGCGGTGACGGCGCCGCCGCCGCCCCCGGTCGTCGCCGATGCCGGCGGGCGCGACCGGCCGGCCAGCTATTTCCAGACCAAGGCGCAGGTCTTCTCGGCGCTGATCGACACGATCGACCTTTCCCAGCTCGCGCGGCTCGACAACGAGTCGGCGCGCGAGGAGATCCGCGACATCGTCAACGACATCATCGCGATCAAGAACTTCGCGATGACCATCGCCGAGCAGGAGGACCTGCTCGCCGACATCTGCAACGACATCCTCGGCTATGGGCCCCTCGAACCCTTGTTGGCCCGCGACGACATCGCCGACATCATGGTGAACGGCCCGAACCGGACCTTCATCGAGGTCGGCGGCAAGGTGCTGGAAACCAACGTCCGCTTCCGCGACAACATGCAGCTCCTCAACATCTGCCAGCGGATCGTCAGCCAAGTTGGCCGGCGCGTCGACGAAGCTTCGCCGATCTGCGACGCCCGCCTGCCGGACGGCAGCCGCGTCAACGTCATCGCGCCGCCGCTCGCCATCGACGGGGCGACGCTCACCATCCGCAAGTTCAAGAAGGACAAGCTGACGCTCGACCAGCTCGTCCGCTTCGGCGCGATCTCGCCGGCGGGCGCGCAGATCCTGCAGATCATCGGGCGCGTGCGCTGCAACGTCATCATCTCCGGCGGCACGGGTTCCGGCAAGACGACGCTCCTGAACTGCCTGACCCGCTACATCGACCAGGACGAGCGGGTGATCACCTGCGAGGACACGGCCGAACTGCAGCTCCAGCAGCCGCACGTGGTGCGCCTCGAGACCCGTCCGCCCAACATCGAGGGCGAGGGCGAGATCACCATGCGCGACCTCGTGAAGAACTGCCTGCGCATGCGGCCCGAGCGGATCATCGTCGGCGAGGTGCGCGGACCGGAAGTGTTCGACCTCCTGCAGGCGATGAACACCGGCCACGACGGGTCGATGGGCACGATCCACGCCAACAGCCCGCGCGAATGCCTGAACCGCGTCGAGTCGATGATCGCGATGGGCGGCTTCTCGCTGCCGGCCCGGACCGTGAAGGAGATCATCGTCGGCTCGGTGGACGTCATCGTCCAGGCGGCGCGCCTGCGCGACGGCTCGCGCCGCATCACCCACATCACCGAGGTGGTCGGCATGGAAGGCGACGTCATCACCACGCAGGACCTCTTCCTCTACGACATCACCGGCGAGGACGCGAACGGCCGGCTGGTCGGCCGCCACCGCTCGACCGGCGTCGGGCGCCCGGCCTTCTGGGACCGCGCCCGCTACTACAACGAGGAGCAGCGGCTGGCGCAGGCGCTCGACTCCGCGGCCGACTGACGGGACGGAAGCGATGGCGCAGGTCTTGTTCTTCGCCCTTTTCGCCGCGCTCGCGGCCTCGGGCCTCGCCTACGCGGTGCTGCAGCCGCGCATCGCGAACGAGAAGAAGGCCGCTTCGCGGCTCGGCCAGTACTCGCGCGTCGAGACGAACGGTGCGGCGCGCGTCGCCGCGCGCGACCGCGTCGCCGAGACCGCCAAGCGCCGCAAGACCATCCAGAACTCGCTGAAGGAGCTCGACGACCGCGAGAAGGAGCGCTCGCGCCATGCGAACAATCCGCCGCTCCGGCGGCGCATGGAACAAGCGGGCCTCTCGCTCACCGAACGCCAGTTCATGATCTTCAGCGCCGGCGCCGGCCTGGGAGTGGCGGTGCTGCTCCTTGTTCTCACCGGCTCGCTGCCGGTCATGCTCGGCGGGGCGATCGTCGGCGGCCTCGGTCTGCCGCGCTTCGTCATCGCCACCCTGCGCAAGCGCCGCCTGAAGAAGTTCAGCGAGGAGTTCCCGAACGCCATCGATCTCATCGTGCGCGGCGTCAGGGCCGGCCTGCCGGTCAACGATACGCTGCGGATGATCTCCACCGAGGCGGCGGAGCCGGTCCGCTCGGAGTTCCGCAAGATCGTCGAGGCGCAGCAACTCGGCATTTCCGCCGGCGAAGCCGTCGAGCGCCTGTACCAGAACGTGCCGCTCTCCGAGACCAACTTCTTCGCCATCGTGATCGCGATCCAGAGCCAGGCCGGCGGCAACCTGTCGGAAGCGCTCGGCAACCTTTCGAAGGTCCTGCGCGAGCGCAGGAAGATGCGGATGAAGGTGCAGGCCATGTCGATGGAGGCGAAGTCCTCCGCCGCCATCATCGGCGCGCTGCCGGTGCTGGTGGGCACGCTCATCTACATCATGAGCCCCGAATACATCTCGCTCCTCTTCACCGAATCCATGGGCCACATGATCATCGGCGGCGGCATCCTCTGGATGACGATCGGCGTGGTCGTCATGCGCCAGATGATCAACTTCGACTTCTGAGAACGGACATGGATCAGGCGTTCGCTCTCGTCGGCCTTTCGCCGCAAGTCGTGGTCGGCCTCCTCGTCACCTTCGCGGTGTTCGCGACGGCCGTGACCGTCGCCCTGCCGATGCTGCAGGGCAACGAGCTGAAGACCCGCATGAAGGTCGTGGCGCTGGAGCGCGACGAGTTGCGGGCGCGCGAGCGGGCCAGGCTCGCGAACGAGAAGGACCGCAGCGGCAACACGCGCCGCGCGAGCGCCCGCCAGCTCGACGATGCCGGCCTCGCCTCCAAGGTGGTGAACCGCTTCAACCTGAAGAACGCCCTGTCCGACGAGAAGACCGTCACCAAGCTTCGCCAGGCCGGCTATCGCGGCCAGCGTCCGCTGACGCTGTTCCTGTTCGCCCGGTTCGCGCTGCCCTTCGCCGCCTTCGCGGCGAGCCTCGTCTACGTCTTCGCGCTCGGGGCGCTGGAGGGACAGCCGCTCGGCATCCGCCTCGTCGCCTGCGTCGCCGTCGCCTATGCCGGCTTCTACCTGCCGAACGTCCTGCTCGCGAACCGGCTGAAGAAGCGCCAGCTCTCGATCGGCCGCGCCTGGCCGGACGCCCTCGACCTCCTCCTGATCTGCGTCGAGTCCGGTCTCGCGAGCGAGGCGGCGTTCCGGCGCGTGTCGGAGGAGATCGGCATCCAGTCCGTGCCGCTCGCGGAGGAACTGGTGCTGCTCTGCGCCGAGCTGTCCTACCTGTCGGACCGGCGCGTCGCCTACGAGAACCTCAACAACCGGATCGGGCTGGAGACCGTGCGCTCGGCGACGACGGCGCTGATCCAGGCCGAGCGCTACGGCACGCCGCTCGGTCAGGCGCTGCGCGTCCTCGCGCAGGAAAGCCGCGACCACCGCATGAATCTCGCCGAGAAGAAGGCCGCCTCGCTGCCGCCGAAGCTGACCGTGCCGATGATCCTGTTCTTCCTGCCGGTGCTGTTTTCCGTGATCCTCGGGCCTGCCGCCATCCAGATCATGCAGGCCATGCAGTAGGGGCGGTCAGCTCTTCGGCGGCGGCGCCTGCTTCTCGTCCTTCAACGCGGCCCAGGTGTTCTGCTGGGCGAGCATCTTGCGCAGGTACGCGACGTTGGCGGTCGCGTCCTCCGGCGAGAGTTCGGCGCCGGCGATCCGCTCGGCCTCGTCGAAGCGCCCCTGCAGGCCGACTACGAGCGCGAGGTTCTGGCGCACGCGGCTGTCCGCGCCCGGCCGCTCCGCCGCCTGCCGCAAGTAGGTCTCGGCGCTCTTCAGGTCGTTGGTCAGGACGTAGGACATGCCGAGATTGGACAGGACCGAAGGCTCGTTCGGCTGGATGTCGAGCGCCTTGCGATAGGCGACCCGCGCCTCGTCGGAGCGTCCGAGCTGGTCGAGGATCGCGCCTTCCGCCGACAGGAGCCGCCAGTCCGGATAGTCGGGGGTCTGGGCGCGCCGCACCGTTTCCAGCGCCTTCGGCAGGTCGCCGGCCGCGGCCAGCGCCTTGCCGTAGGCGGCCAGCACGTCGCGGTCCTTGGAGTTCGCGATCGCGATCTGCCGCATCACCGCCAGCGACTGGTCGTTGCGCCCGGTCATCTGCAGCAGCGAGGCGTAGGACATGCCTGCCTGCTTGTCTTTCGGGTTCTTCTCGTAGGCCGTGCCGTAGGTCTCGGTCGCGCTCCTGAGTTCGGTCTGCGTCATCCGGTCGAACGAGGCGCCGGCAGCCGGACGGCGGATCGAACCCGTGATCTCGCGCGAGGTCGATTGGCAGCCCGCGAGGGCGAGCGCGGCGAGGCCGGCGAGGAGAAGGGGAGTCCGGGCGCCCGACGAACTCGCGCGAATCGAGATACGCAACCTTGTTCCTTCCCGAAACGGCCTTTGCGGCGGCGGCCGAATTCGTTAAGCCGCCTCGCGACGGACAATGTTCGCGGAACCTTGTCTGGCAATGGATGCGAGGGAGTTCTCCGAATGGTCGAGGCGGCGAACGGGGAACGTCCGGTCTGGCCCGTCTTCGCCGACGGCTTCGAGACCCTGCCGGACGACGTGCGGCGCTGGTGCGCCGCCTGCCGGTTCAAGGGCGGGGCCGGCGAGGTGCTGCTCGTACCGGATGCTTCCGGCGAGGTCGGCGCGGCAGTGCTCGGGCTCGGCAAAGAGAAGCAGAGCGGCTCGGCGGCCGGCCGTTCCATGCTCGCCGGCGCGCTGGCGAACGCCTTGCCGGACGGCGCGTGGCGGCTGGCGGACGGGCATCCGCTCGATCCCGATCTCGCAAGCCTCGCCTTCCGGCTGGGCGCCTATCGCTTCGACCGCTACCGCGCGAAGCCCGAAGGCGATGCAGCCCCGACGATCGCCGCCGGCGCGGCGGACGAGGCGAAAGCGACGCTCGTCGCCTCCGCCGTCCACCTCGTCCGCGACCTCGTGAACACGCCCGCGAACGATTTCCTGCCGGACGCGACGGAGCAGGCGGCGCGCGATCTCGGGGCCGAGTTCGGAGCCGAGGTTTCGTCGATCGTCGGCGACGATCTCCTCGCGGAGAACTTCCCGATGATCCACGCGGTCGGGCGCGCCGGCTCGGTCGCCCCGCGCCTCGTCGATCTTTGCTGGGGCGCGGCAGACGCGCCGCGCGTCACCCTTGTCGGCAAGGGCGTCTCGTTCGATACCGGCGGCCTCGACATCAAGCCGGCTTCCGGCATGCTCCTGATGAAGAAGGACATGGGCGGCGCGGCGAACGTCCTCGGCCTCGCCCGGATCCTGATGGGCCGGAAGCTGCCGATCCGGCTGCGCGTCCTCCTGCCGGCGGTGGAGAACTCGATCGCGGGCAACAGCTTCCGGCCGGGCGACGTGCTCCGCAGCCGCGCCGGCAGGACGGTCGAGATCGGCAATACCGATGCGGAAGGCCGTCTGATCCTCGCCGACGCGCTCACCCTCGCCGACGAGGAGGCGCCCGACCTCCTTCTCGACATGGCGACGCTGACCGGCGCGGCGCGGGTCGCGCTCGGGCCCGACCTGCCGCCCTTCTTCACGGACGACGAGGCCTTCGCCGCCGAACTCGCCGAAGCGTCCTTGGCGGTCGCCGACCCGCTCTGGCGCCTGCCGCTCTGGACCCCTTACGCCAAGAACCTCGCCTCGAAGATCGCCGACACCAACAACGTCACGTCCGACGGCTTCGCCGGCTCGGTGACGGCGGCGCTGTTCCTGCAAGCATTCGTCAAGCAAGCGAAGACCTGGGCGCATTTCGACGTCTTCGCCTGGCGGCCGCAGGCAGGGCCGACCGGGCCGGCCGGCGGCGAGGCGCAGTGCATCCGCGCGCTGCACCGCCTGATCGAGACGCGCTTTCCGCCGGAATGACTCCCATGTTTCACGTAAAACCTTTTCGAAAGGTTTCACCCGCAACGCTGACCAGCCGAACCGTGCCGCTCCTGCCATGACCGAAACCCTCGACCGCCGCATCAACGCCTATCGGCCCGACCTCGCCGACGCGCGGCTGCGGGGCCAGATCGAGGCGGAGCGCTTCGTCGAAGGGGTGCCGATGCGGGTCGAGCGTGGCACGGCCGCGCTCCGGCGCGAGCCGCGCGCCGCGGCGATGCAGGAGACCGAGGCGCTGTTCGGCGAGCGCGTCCACGTCTTCGAGACGGATTCCGACGGCTGGAGCTGGGTGCAGCTCGACGCGGACGGCTATGTCGGCTGGATGGAAGCGAGCGCCCTCGGCGAAGCCGGCGCGGCCGCGACGCATCGCGTCTCGGCTCCCTCGACGCTCCTCTTCCCCGAGCCCGACATCAAGCGACCGTCGCTCGCCATCCTGCCGATGGGCGCGCGCGTCGCGAAAGCCGGCGAGGCCGAGGACCGCAACGCCACCTACGCGATCGTGGAGCCGGCCGGCGCAGTGGTGGTGCAGCATCTGGCCGCGGTCGGCGACGCCGCGCCGGATTTCGTCGCGGTAGCCGAACGCTTCGTCGGGGCGCCCTACCTCTGGGGCGGTCGCACCGTCGCCGGGATCGACTGTTCCGGTCTCGTCCAGATCGCGCTGGCGATGGCGGGACATGCCGCGCCGCGCGACACCGACATGCAGGAAACCGCGCTGGGCGCGAGGATCGCCGGGATCGAGCCGCTGCGGCGCGGCGACCTCGTGTTCTGGCGCGGCCATGTCGGCATCATGCTGGACGGCGAACGGCTCATCCACGCCAATGCCTTCCACATGGCGACCGCCGTCGAGCCGCTGGCCGAGACAGTCCGCCGTTATGAAGCGAAGGGCGTCGCCGTTTCCAGCATCCGGCGGCTCGGATAGCGCATCAGTCCGCTTCGAGCAGCGCCGTGAGCGTGGCGGCGCGCGCCCGGCCGTGGCGGGCGAACCAGTGGGTGCAGGCGATCAGGAAGCCGTTCTCGACGCGGCCTCCGTCCACCGCCTCGATCAGCGCGTCCGCCGGAGCGGCGATCGGCCGGATGTCCTCGTGCTCGTCCGCGATGCCGGCGGCGGACTTGAGCTCCGACGCGTCGACGATCGCGAGGTAGACATGGGCGTATTCGTCGGTGAGGCCGGGCGAGGGGAGCATGGTGAACAGCTTCTCCACCGCCTTCGCCTCGAACCCGCTTTCCTCCAGGAGCTCGCGGCGGGCGCTCGTCTCCGGTTCCTCGCCGTCGTCGCAGACGCCGGCCGGCAGCTCCAACGCGGCGGCATTCGCGGTCTTCAGCGCATGACCGATGCGGAACTGGCGGATCACGACGATCCGGTCGAGCGCCGGATCGTAGGGGATCACCACGACGACCGAGCCGGTGGTCAGCAGCTCGCGCCGCAGCGGGCCGATGCGGCTCGCGCCGTCGAGCGACTCGTGCTTCACCGTCACGGCGTCGAAGTTGCGGAAGCCTTCCTTCAGCCGCTCGCGCCCGGTGATCTCGACGTCGAGCGGCTGGTCGGCGAGGGCGTCGCGATAATGGCTGGCGGTCATTGCGCGGCGGCTCCGGTGTTCGTCGCCTCGATGCGGAAGGCGGCGGCCATCAGCGCCTTTGTGTAGTCCGTCCGCGGCCGCTCGAAGATCTCGTCGGCCGGGCCCCGCTCCACCACCTGCCCGTTGCGCATGACGATCACCTCGTTGGCGAGCGCGCGCACCACCTTCAGGTCGTGGCTGATGAAGAGATAGGCGAGGTCGTGCTTGCGCTGCAGGTCGCGCAGCAGGTCGACGACCTGCGCCTGGACGCTCATGTCGAGCGCCGAGGTCGGCTCGTCCAGCATCACGAAGCGCGGGTTCAGCACCATCGCCCGCGCGATCGCGACGCGCTGGCGCTGGCCGCCGGAGAATTCGTGCGGGTAGCGGAAGCGCGCTTCCGGATCGAGCCCGACCTCTTCGAGCGCCGCGACGACGCGCCGGTCGCGCTCAAGGCCGGAAAGGCCCGGCTCGTGCACCTGCAGCCCCTCGCCGACAATGTCGGCGATCGACATGCGGGGGCTGAGCGAGCCGAACGGATCCTGGAAGACGATCTGGATCTCGCGGCGGAGCGGCCGCATCGCCCCGAAGGAGCGCTCGTCGATGCGCGTATCCCCGAAGGCGATGCGGCCTTCCGACGAGATCATGCGGGTGAGGGCGAGGCCGAGCGTCGTCTTGCCGGAGCCGGATTCCCCGACCACTCCGACCGTCTGCCCGGCGCGGACAGCGATGTCGATCCCGTCCACCGCCTTCACGTGGTCGGTGGTGCGGCGGAAGAAGCCGGTCCTGATCGGGAACCAGACCTTGACGCCTTGCCCGTCCATCACGAGCGGCGCGTTGGTGTTCGCCGCCGGCGGGCGGCCCTTCGGCTCGGCCGCGAGCAGGCGCTTCGTGTAATCGTGCTGCGGGTTCGCGAAGATGCGGCCCGCCGGGCCTTCCTCGACGATCCGACCCTTGTACATGATGCACACCCGGTCGGCGATGCGCCGGACGATGCCGAGATCGTGGGTGATGAACAGCATCGCCATGCGGCGCTTCTCCTGCTGCTCCTTCAGGAGTGCGAGGATCTGCGCCTGGACGGTCACGTCGAGCGCCGTGGTCGGCTCGTCGGCGATGAGGAGGTCCGGCTCGTTGGCGAGCGCCATCGCGATCATCACCCGCTGCCGCTGCCCGCCGGACAATTGGTGCGGATAGGCGCCGAGCCGCTTCTCCGGCTCGCGAATGCCGACCTGCCGGAGGAGGTCGAGCGTGCGGGCGGAAGCCTCCCGGTCCCGGAGGCCCCGGTGCACCTTCAGGATCTCGCCCACCTGCCGCTCGATCGTATGGAGCGGGTTCAGCGACGTCATCGGCTCCTGGAAGATCATCGAGATCTTGTTGCCGCGGATGCGGCGCAGGGTCCGCTCGGCGCCGTCGATGAGGTTCTCGCCGTCGAAGAGGATCGCGCCGCCGGGATGGCTGGCGGCGGGGTAGGGGAGGAGCTTCAGGACCGACAGGGCCGAGACCGACTTGCCGGAACCGGATTCGCCGACCAGCGCCAGCGTTTCGCCGCGACCGATCGAGAAGGACACGTCGTCGACGGCGAGCGAAGTCCGGCCGCCGCCGTGGAAGGCGACCTTCAGGCCGCGCACGTCGAGAAGCGGCGCGTCCGCCGGCCCGGCTTCGCGAACCGCGCTCATGCCGGCGATCCGATCATGCGGTGGACATGCCCGTGATGGTGATGCGGGTCGCGCCGGTGGCCGGTATGGTCGTGTGCGCGATGCGGATGCGCTTCGGCGTGATCATGGTCGTGATCGTCCGGCACGCGGTCGGCGCAGCGGCCGTGCTCGATCTCGACGGTCGCGTGGGAAATGCCGAAGCGCGTTTCCAGCACCGCCTTCAGCGCCCGGATCACCGCCATGCCGTCCTGTCCTTCCGCAATGACGGCATGCAGCGTCGCGGCCTTCCGCTTCGGCGTGATCGCCCAGACGTGAACGTGGTGGATGTCGGCGACGGCGGGGACCTCGCGCCGGAGCGTCGGCGCGATCTCGGCGGTCTCGACGCCCGCCGGCGCGCCTTCGAGCAGGATATGGCCGGCGTCGCGCACCAGCCGCCAGGCATTGGCGAGGATCAGGAGGCAGACGAGCACCGACAGGATCGGGTCGATCGGCGTCCAGCCGGTCCAGAGGATCACCAGCGCCGCCGCGATGGCGGCGACCGAGCCGAGAAGGTCGCCCATGACGTGGAGGAGAGCGCCGCGAAGGTTCAGGTCCTCCCGGTCGCCTCCGTGCAGCACGAAGAAGGCGGCGACGTTGACGAGGAGGCCGCCCACCGCGACGGCGAGCATCGTGCCGCCGAGCACCGGCGCGGGGTTCCTGAGCCGGGCCCAGGCCTCGAAGCCGATCACCGCGGTGATGCCGAAGAGCACGAGGCCGTTGGAATAGGCGACGAGGATCTGCAGGCGGTCGTAGCCGTAGGTGTTGCGGGCGTTCGCCGGCCGGTGGGCGATGCGGAAGGCGAGGAAGGCGAGCGCGAGGCCGGCGAAGTCGACGAACATGTGGCCGGCATCGGCGAGAAGCGCCAGCGATCCCGAAACGAGGCCGCCGGCGATCTCCGCCAGCATGAAGAGCCCCGTGAGCCCCGCCGCGACCGCCACACGCCGCTCGGAAGCGTGGCCGGCATGGTCGTGGTCGTGATCGTGGGAGTTTTCCTGCGGGCCGGACATCATCCCCAACTCCTGATCAGTGTGCCATCGATCTCGTCTGCCGCGATCTTCCGAAGTCCTTCCGGAACCCGCAGTCGTCGATCCGAGGAGACAAGGTAAGCGCATTCCCCGGCGATCGCGGTCGCCACATGGATGCTGTCGGGTGTCTTGCCACCCGTTGCAGCGCGAATGGCAGCACTCCGGCGCAGGATGTCGAGGCTGATCGACTTCATTCCGACGACACGATCCTCGACCAGCAAGCCCTCGTAGAGTTGCAGCAGCCAGTCCTCCGCCCGCTGCAGCGGGCGGACCAGCACCTCCGCGAGCGTCAACTCGCTTGTCAGCAACTCGACAAGACCCCTCTCGGCATGCGCGAACAGGAGTTCAAGGCCGGCGTGCCGTTGCTCGACGAAGGCGATGATCGCGTTCGTGTCGAGATAGATCGACGGCCTCATCGATCGTCCCATTCGTCGCGCAACGCTCGGACACGCGCGACCGCTTCTTCGGTCGTCGTACCGAGATGCGCGGCTGCACCCCAGTAGCGTAGGTACTTCGGCAGTTTCGCCGTCTCGTCGTCCGGAATCGGCAGCACCAGCACGACGACTTTCTGATCGGGCGGCAGATCACCGCGGAAACGCTCCGGCAGTTCCGCGGCGGTCGCATCCTCGGTGACGATCTTCTTCGCTTCGCCCATGGCCGCCATCCTACCTGAACGTCTTCCTCGGGTCGAAGGCGTCGCGGACGGCCTCGCCGATGAAGACGAGGAGCGAGAGCATCAGCGACAGCACCGCGAAGCCGGAGATGCCGAGCCAGGGCGCGTTGATGTTGTTGCGCCCCTGCTGCAGGAGTTCGCCCAGCGACGGCGAACCCGGCGGCAGGCCGAAGCCGAGGAAATCCAGCGAGGTCAAGGTGGTGATCGAGCCGTTCAGGATGAAGGGCAGGAAGGTCAGCGTCGCCACCATCGCGTTCGGCAGGAGGTGGCGGACGATGATCGTGCGGTCCTTCACGCCAAGCGCGCGGGCGGCGTTGACGTATTCGAAGTTGCGCGCCCGGAGGAACTCCGCCCGGACGACGCCGACGAAGGCGACCCAGGAGAAGGCGAGCATGATGCCGAGCAGGATCCAGAAGCCGGGCGGCAGGATCGAGGCGATGATCAGGAGGATGAACAGCGTCGGGATCGACGACCAGATCTCGATGAAGCGCTGGAACAGGAGGTCCGTCCAGCCGCCGAAATAGCCCTGAACCGCGCCGGCCGAGACGCCGACGATCGCGGAGAAGAAGGTCAGCGTCAGGCCGAACAGCACCGAGATGCGGAAGCCGTAGACGATCCGCGCCAGCACGTCCCGCGCCTGGTCGTCGGTGCCGAGCCAGTTCCAGTTGCCGGGCGTGCAGTTCGCGTCGGAGACGCCGTTCGGATATTTCGCGCAGCGCTCCTCCTTCGACAGGAGCCACCAGGGCGGCGAGGGCGCGTTGGTCGGGATCTCGTTGTTGACTGTGCCGTAGGAGTAGCGGATCGGCGGCCAGATCATCCAGCCGTTGTTGCCGATCTCCTCCTGGATGAAGGGGTCGCGATAGGTCGTGGTCGGCAGGAAGCCGCCGAAGGTCGTCTCCGGATAGTCGACGAGGAGCGGGTAGTAGAAATCCCCCTTGTATTCGACGAGGAGCGGCCGGTCGTTGGCGATCACCTCGGCGCAGAGGGTCACGACGAAGAGCGCCGCGAAGATCCAGAAGGACCAGTAGCCGCGCCGGTTCGCCTTGAAGTTCGCGAGCCGACGCCGGTTGAGCGGCGACAGGCGGGAGCGCACCACCCGCGCGGCGGGCGCCATCTGCGCGACGCCGGCGGACGCGTCGATGGCGCGGTCCTGCCGTGCCTCCTCCGGCGCGGGAACGGTCTCGCGGGGTTCGGACGTCGGATTGTCCACGCTCAGACCGCCCGCCGTTCGAAGTCGATGCGCGGATCGATCCAGGTATAGGTGAGGTCCGACAGGAGCGCGGTCAGGAGCCCGATCAGCGAGAAGATGTAGAGCGTCGCGAACACCACCGGATAGTCGCGCTGGTAGACGCTGTCGAAGCCGAGCAGGCCGAGGCCGTCCAGCGAGAAGATGGTCTCGATCAGCAGCGCGCCGGTGAAGAAGGACGAGATGAAGGCGCTCGGGAAGCCGGCGACGACGATCAGCATCGCGTTGCGGAAGACGTGCCCATAGAGGACGCGGCGCTCCGAGAGGCCCTTGGCGCGGGCAGTCACGACGTACTGCTTGCGGATCTCGTCGAGGAAGGAGTTCTTGGTGAGGAGCGTCGTCGTCGCGAAGGCCGAGAGCGACAGGGCGATCAGCGGCAGCGTCAGGTGCCAGAAGTAGTCGCCGATCCGGGCCGGCCAGGAGAGTTCCGCCCAGTTCTCGGAGGTGAGGTTGCCGAGCGGGAACCAGTCGAAGAACGCGCCGCCGGCGAAGAAGACGCGCAGGATGACGCCGAACAGGAAGCCCGGCACCGCATAGGCGACGATCACCACGGCAGAGGTCCAGATGTCGAAGGCCGAGCCGTCCTTCACCGCCTTGCGGATGCCGAGCGGGATCGAGATCGCGTAGGACAGGAAGGTGATCCACAAGCCCAGCGAGATCGAGACCGGCAGCTTCTCCTTGATGAGGTCGATCACCGAGACCGAGCGGAAGTAGCTCTCGCCGAAGTCGAAGCGCAGATAGTTCCAGATCATCAGGGCGAAGCGCTCGAGCGGCGGCTTGTCGAAGCCGAATTGCTGTTCGAGCTTGGCGATGAAGGCGGGGTCCAGCCCCTGCGCCCCGCGGTAGCCGGACGCGTCGCCGCCGCCTTGCGCCCCGAAGTCACCGCCGGCGCCGCCGACGCGATCGCCCGCCCCGCCGCCCTGGCCGGAAAGGTTGGCGATCACCTGTTCCACCGGGCCGCCCGGCGCGAACTGGATGACGACGAACGAGATCGCCATGATCCCGAACATGGTTGGGATCATCAGGAGGAGGCGTCGGAGGATGTAGGCGCCCATGAACCTCTTTCGTCTGCGGCCGGCGGCGCGGCCTCGCTCAGGTGCGGCCGATCGACTTGGCCTTCGCCTCGTCGTACCACCAAAGCGATTCCACCGGGAAGCCGAGACCGTATTCGGGCTTCGGCTCCCTGAAGCCGAACCGGTCCCAGTAGGCGACGCGGTGCTCGTCGGAATGGATGTTCGGTATCCAGTCGAGACGGGCGCGCAGTACGCGGTCGAGGCAGCGCATGGCAAGCGTCATCGCCTCGCGCGACTTCGCGGCGACGACCGTGTCGATCAGGTTGTCCACGGCCGGGTCGCCCATGCCGACGAGGTTGTAGGAGCCGGGGCGGTCGCGGGTCTCGCTGCCGAAGAGACCGATCAGCGTGTCGCGCGTCGGGGTCGAGCCCAGCGACATGGCCGAGCCGATCATGTCGTAATCGAAGCCGTTCTGGCGGTTCTGGTACTGCGACGCGTCGACCAGCCGGATGCGCGCGTCGATGCCGAGCCGGCGGCAGTTCTCGATGAACTTGGCGTAGACGCGCTCGAAGCCAGGATCGTCGATCAGGTATTCCAGCGCGAAGGGCTCGCCGGCGGCGTTCACCAAGCGGCCGTTCCGCTGCGTCCAGCCGGCCGCCTGCAAGAGCTCGTAGGCCTCGCGAAGCTTTCGCCTGTCGTTGCCGGACCCGTCCGAGACCGGTTGCGTCCAGACGTCCCCGAACACCTCGTCCGGCACCTTGCCGCGAAGCGCCTCCAGGATCGCCAACTCCTCCGGCCCGGGCCGGCCGACCGCCTTGAAGTCGGAGTTCTCGAAGCACGAATCGGAGTGCTTGTAGAGTTCGTAGAAGACCTTGGCGTTGGTCCACTCGAAGTCGAAGCACAGGTTGATCGCCCGGCGCACGCGCGCGTCGCGGAAGCGTTCCCGCCGCTGGTTCAGCGCCCAGCACTGGAACGAGGCCGACTTCTCGCGTTCGAAGGCGCGCTTGACGACCTTCTTCTCGCGGACGGCGGGGAAGTCGTATTCCGTCGCCCAGCTCTTCGAGGTCGCTTCCTCCCGGTAGTGCGAGTCGCCGCGCTTGAAGTTCTCGAGGTCGACCTGCCGGTCGCGGAAGAAGGCGAGACGGATCGTCTGGAAATGGTCGAGGCCGCGCGCGAAGGGCATGTCCTTCGCCCAGTAATCGGCCCGCTTTTCGTATTCGATGAAGTTGCCGGCGGCGAACCGCCCGACCGCATAGCGCCCGCTGCCGGGGATCGGCTCGAAGCCGCCGCTGGCGAAATCGCGGCTCGCGAAATGCGCCGCCTCGACGATCGGGAAGGCCAGAACCGACAGGACGTCCACGAACGCCTTGCCGCTGGTGAAGACGAGGCGAACGGTCCCGTCGCCTTCTGCCGTGGCCTCCTTCATGTCGGCGAGCGCGATCGCCAGGGCCGGATGCCCCTTGTCCTTGAAGGACTGGTAGGAGAACGCGACGTCCGCCGCCGTGACCGGTGCCCCGTTCGAGAAGCGCGCTTCCCGCCGCAGCCGGAAGGTGAAGGCGTTGCGATCCGGCGAGACCGATACGGATTCCGCCAGCGCGCCGTAGAAGGACGCGGGCTCGTCCAGCGACGACACCATCAGCGAATCGTAGAGCATCTCGATCCGCGGCGGCGCGTTGCCCTGAAGGACGAAGGTGTTGAACGTGTCGAAGGTCTGGGTGCTTTGGTTCAGCGTCCAGTTCGGCGCGGACATGGCCATCCGCCCGCCGCTCGGCGCGTCCGGGTTGGCGTAGGCGAAGGCCTTGAAGTCGGCGGCGTACTTGAGGTCGCCGAAGGCCGACAGGCCGTGGACGGGCGTGTCGGCGGGCGTTTGCGCGAAAAGCTCGGCCGGCAGGGCGGCCGCGCCGCCGAGCGCCAGCACGAACTGGCCGAAGCGGCGGCGGGAGAAGGAGAAGGCGGTCACGGCGCGGCCCCGGCCGGCGCGGCTTCCGCGATCCACCAGGAATAGGGGTCGATGCTGGTATATTCCGGCTGGCGCTCCGGCATGCCGAACCGGTTCCAGTAGGCGAGCCAGATGTCGGCGCGGAACCATTGCGGTACGACGAAGAAGTTCCAGAGCATCACGCGGTCGAGCGCTCGCGTCGCCGCCACCTGGGTTTCGCGGTCGGGCGCGAAGACGATCGCGTCGATCAGCCTGTCGACGGCCGGGCTCTTCACCCCGGCATAGTTGCGGCTGCCGGGCGCGTCCGCGGCGCCGGAACTCCAGAAGTCCCGCTGCTCGTTTCCCGGCGACAGCGACTGCGGATAGTATTTCATCGCCACCGCCTCGAAGTCGAAGGCGCGCATCCGCGCGGTGTACTGGTTGGCGTCGACGATGCGCACGTTGGCGCGGATGCCGAGCCGGCCGAGCTGCTGCACGAACGGGTCGAGCACGCGGTTGTCGCTCGGGTCGTCGCCGAGGAACTCGACCGTGAAGGGCTGACCCTTCGCGTCGACGAGCGCCGAGTTGCGCATCGCGTAGCCGGCCGCCTGCAGGAGATCGAAGGCTTGGCGCAAATAAGTCCGGGCGCTCGCGGGCGTGTCGTAGACCGGCAGCTTGAACTCCGAGGTGAAGACTTCCGGCGGCACCTGATCGCGCAGGGGTTCGAGCAGCTTCAGCTCGGCCGGCGTCGGCAGCCCGGTCGCCGCGAGTTCGCTGTTCGCCCAGTAGCTCGAGATCCGCTGGTTCAGCCCGAAGAACAGCGTCCGGTTCATCGTCTCGAAGTCGAAGGCGAGGGTCAGCGCCTGGCGCACCCGCCGGTCGGCGAACTTCGGCAGCCGATTGTTCAGGACGAACGCCTGCATCGATTCGACGCCGTAGCTCTTCAAGGTCTTGCGGATGACCTTGCCGGACTTCGCGGCCGGGAAGTCGTAGCCTTCCGACCAGCGCTGCGAGGAGTATTCGATGCGCCAGTCGTCGATGCCGCCCTTGCGGAAGGCATCCCAACTGGCGTTCTGGTCGCGGAAATAGCTGTAGACGATCTCGTCGGCATTGTAGCGTCCGACGCGCGTCGGGCTCATGGCCGCCCAGTAGTCCGGCACGCGCTTCCAGCGGATCGAGCGTCCGGTGTCGAAGCTCTCGATCCGGTACGGGCCGGAGCCGAGCGGCGGCTCCAGCGTCGGCTGCGAGATGTCGCGCTTCGCGTCCTTCGCGTCCGTGCCTTCCCACCAGTGCTTCGGCAGGATCGTCAGATCGCCCATGATCGCGGGAAGCTCGCGGTTGTTCGCCTGATCGAAGCGGAACGTCACCTCCCGTTCGCCGGTCGCCTCGGCGGCGATGACGTTCTTGTAGTAGGTCGCCCACTGCGGGTGCAGCGTCTTCAGCGTCTCGAAGCTCCAGACGACGTCCGCCGCGGTGATCGGCCGGCCGTCGTGCCAGCGCGCCGCCGGGTCGAGCCGGAAGGTCGCGGACCGGAAGTCGGCCGGATAGCGCACCGCTTCGGCGACCATGGCGTGCGAGGTCGCCGCCTCGTCGACCGACTGCTCCATCAGCGTGTCGTAGAGGAGGCCGCCGCCGAAATTCACGAGGCCGGCGGCCGGCGTGCCGCGCACGATGAACGGGTTGAAGCTGTCGTAGGTGCCGAGCGTCGCCGAGCGCACCGTGCCGCCCTTCGGCGCGTCCGGGTTCACGTAGTCGTAGTGCTTGAAGTCGCCCGGATACTTGGACGGCCCGATCAGCGAGGTGGAGGCCTTCCAGTCGCCGTCGAGCGGCGTCGCGGCGAGCTTGGCGGCCGGAGCCTCGCCGCCGGCCGGCGCGTCCTCGGCGAAGCCGAAGCGGGGAGCGAAGGCGAAGCCCGCTCCGGCGAGGAGCATCTGCCGGCGGGAAGGGCGAAGGAACGTCAACGGGCTCTCCAAGATGGTCGGGCGCACGTCAGACGGATTTTGTGGCCATCCTTCGGCGAACGCGGACGTCTCGCGAAAAGCTGATCCGTCCCGCAACGAAAAGGCCGCCTCGCGGGCGGCCTTTTCCGGTCGGATGGATCAGTTGGCCGGCGCAGGGGCCGCCGGGGCCGGCGCAGGAGCCGCCGGAGCCGGAGCGGCGCCGGGTGCGGGCGGAGCCGGCGGAGCAGGGGGGGCGGCCGGCGGCGTCGCGGGAGCCGGGCCGGGCGAAGCGGGCTGCGCGCCTTCCGCCGGCGCGGCGTTGCCGGCCGCCGGGCCGGGCGGCGTCGAGGGGGTCGCCGGCGTCGCGCCGACGCCCGCGGCCGGAGCCTGAGGCTGCGTGTCGTTGCTGGAATCGGTGGTCGCGCCGGGCGCGGTCTGCGCGCCGCCGGAAGCGTTCGGCGCGGGCGCGGCGCCTTCGGCGGGGGCAGCGGCCGCTTCCGCCTTCGGCAGTTCCTTCGGGCTGTCGGACAGGGTGCGGAGATAGGCCAGGAGGTCGCCGCGGTCCTTGTCGCTCTTCAAGCCGGCGAAGCCCATCGCCGTGCCCTTCACGTAGTCCTTCGGGCCGTGGATGAAGTGGTTGAGCTTGTCCCAATCCCACTTGCCGTCGCCTTCGGCGGCGAAGGCCTTCATGCCGGCCGAATAGGCGAACCCTTCGTGCTGCGCGATCGGGCGCTCCACCACGTCCCAGAGGTCGGGGCCGACCTTGTTCGGGCCGCCCTTCTCGCCGGAATGGCAGGCCTGGCACTTCTTGAACTGCGCCGCGCCGGCATCCGGGCTGGCGCTGGCGAGAAGCTGGGCCACCGGCGTCACCTGGTTCGGATCGGCGGCCGGCGCGCCGCCCGGCGTCGGCGCTTCCATGGCCTCGATGGCGTAGCCCGGCTTTTCCGGGGCTTCGGAGTGGAAGATGCCTTCCGCGAGGAGGCTGCCGCCGAACAGAACGAAGATCACGCCGAGGATGGCCCCGAAGATCTTGTTGGCCTCGAATGAATCCATGAGAAGGGCGGTCCCCGTCGGCTGTCGGTCGGGCGTTTGCGCTGCGCCCTTCCGGCTGTCTCGTCTGAAAGCAAAAGTCGCGCACGGCTTTTGCGAATTCGTTGCGCCGCCTGTAAGGAAGCGCCGTGGCGCTCCTTTTGGCACCCCGCACGCGATTTCTCAATCCGTTCCCTGGCATCTTTCTAAATACGGCGATGTCCGCTCTCGTACTGGTTCCCGCCCGCCACGCCTCCACCCGCCTGCCGGGCAAACCGCTCGCCGACATCGCCGGCAAGCCGATGATCGTGCGCGTCGCGGAGCGGGCCGCCGCGGCGGCGATCGGCCGCGTCGTGGTGGCGACCGACACGGCCGAGATCGCCGGCGCCGTCGAGGCCGCCGGCTTCGAGGCGGTGATGACGGACGCGGCGCACCAGTCCGGCTCCGACCGCATCTTCGAGGCGATGCGCCGGGTCGATCCGGCGGGCGAGGCGGACACGATCGTCAACGTGCAGGGCGACCTGCCGACGATCGAACCGGAAACGGTGCGCGAGGTGCTGGAAGCGCTCGGCGAGCCGGCTTGCGACATCGCGACGCTTTGCGTCGAGATCCGCGAGGCGGCCGAGAAGACCAATCCCAACGTCGTGAAGCTCGTCGGCTCGCCGACGGGGCAGCGGAGCCTCCGCGCCCTCTACTTCACGCGGGCCACCGCGCCCTGGGGGGAGGGGCCGCTCTTCCATCATGTCGGCCTCTACGCCTATCGGCGCGCGGCGCTGGAGCGCTTCGTCGCGCTCGGCCCCTCGGTGCTGGAACGCCGCGAGAAGCTGGAGCAGCTCCGGGCGCTCGAAGCCGGCATGCGGATCGACGCGCGGATCGTCGATGCCGTGCCGCTCGGCGTCGACGCGCCGGACGATCTCGAGCGCGCCCGCGCGCTCTACGCCTCGGGAGCGGTGCGATGAGCGAGCGTCTGAAGATCGCCTTCCAGGGTGAGCCGGGGGCGAATTCCGACATGGCGGCGCAGGCCGTGCATCCGGAACTGGAGCCGCTGCCCTGCCCGTCCTTCGACGACGCGCTCGCCGCCGTGAAGGGCGGCGAAGCGGTGCTCGGCATGATCCCGATCGAGAACACGCTGGCCGGCAGGGTGGCCGACATCCACCACCTGATGCCGCGCTCCGGCCTGCAGATCGTCGGCGAATACTTCATGCCGATCCACTTCCAGCTCATGGCGCTGCCGGGCGTGCGGCGGGACGAGATTCGCAGCGTCCACAGCCACGTCCACGCGATCGGCCAGTGCCGCGAATATCTCCGCCGCAACGGCTGGCGCGCCGTGATCGCCGGCGACACGGCGGGCGCGGCGCGCGAGGTCTCGGAAAACGGCAACCGCAGCCAAGCTGCGCTCGCGCCCGAACTCGCGGCCGGGCGCTACGGCCTCGACATCCTGGAGCGCAACGTCGAGGACTCGGAATCGAACGTCACCCGGTTCGTGATCCTGCAGGATCCCGACCGCCTCGACTTCGCCGATCCGGACGAGCGTCGCCTCAGCCTCTGGACGCCGCGCGACCCGCATCCGGCCGACGGCGGACGCGCCCATATCAGCCGCGACGTGGTGACGACCTTCGTGTTCCGCGTGCGCAACCTGCCGGCCGCGCTCTACAAGGCGCTCGGCGGCTTTGCGACCAACGGCATCAACATGACGAAGCTGGAGAGCTACCAGATCGGCGGCACCTTCGCCGCGACCCTGTTCTACGCCGACATCGAGGGCCACCCGCACGACCCGGCCGTGGCGCGGGCGCTGGAGGAACTGCGCTTCTTCTCGGCCGAGTTCCGCAACCTCGGGGTCTACCGCGCCTCCCCCGACCGCCGCGCGCTGCTGACGCCGGCGGAGTAGGGCTTAGCCGATCCGCCTTTCCGCGAACGCCTTCACGAGATGGTGGGCGATGGCGAAGGGTTTCGGCAGCGTCAGGCCGCCGGGGTGCCGCTCGGCGAACATCTCCTGAACCTCGTGGCGGCCGAACCAGCGGCAATCCTCCAGTTCGGCGTGGTCGAAGGTGATCTTGCGGCTCGTCGCCAGGCCATGGCAGCCGAGCATCAGCGAGCCGGGGAAAGGCCAGGGCTGCGAGGTGAGATAGCCGACCTCGCCGACCGCGATGCCCGCCTCTTCCTCGACCTCGCGCCGCACCGCGTCCTCCAGCGTCTCGCCGGGCTCGACGAAGCCGGCGAGGCAGGACCACATGCCTGGTGCGAAATGCGCACCGCGCCCGAGGAGGCACGAGCCGTCGCCGTCGTGGATCAGCATGATCGACACCGGGTCGGTGCGGGGAAAATGCGTCTCGTTGCAGGCGGTGCAGCGGCGGCGGTAGCCGGCGGCCTCCGCGACGGTCGGGCCGCCGCAAAGCCCGCAGAACCTGGCGCGCCGGTGCCAATTGAGGAAATGCTCCGCTTGCGCGAGCTGTCCTTCGAGGTCGCTCTCCAACGCGCCGGACATAGCGAGCGCCCGCAAGGGCTGCGCCTGCGATCCGTCGTCCGAACCGACTGCCGGGATCCGCATCGCCAGCCGCGGCGCGCCACCCGGCTCCGTGCCGAGCAGCACCGCGTCCTCGCCGCCGAGCCGCTCCGCGACGCCGACGGGAAACAGGAAGCCGTCCGAGCCGGACAGCCAGCCACCCTCGCCGCGCAGGAGCACGCGCGCGGCGGGATGCGCCAGCGCCTCTCCGAGCGTCGCCTCGGTCCGCTCCTCGCCGGCGCGCCGAAGCCGGTTGCCGCTGAAGCCGAGATGCGGCGGCGTTCTGATGTTCACGATTGCAGCACTTCCGTTTTCAGGCCGTCCACGAAGGCCCGCAGTTCCGCGTCCTGATAGGGTTCGGGGGTGCCGAAGCCCCAGACCGGCCCCGGCCAGTTCGGGTCGTCCATGTGGCGCGCCACCACATGCAGGTGGAACATCGAGACGATGTTGCCGAGCGTCGCGATGTTCAGCTTGTCGGCGCGCGCCCAGCGCTTCATCGCGCGCGACACGAGCGAGGTCTCGAAGGTCAGCATCGTCTGGTCGAGCGGGCTGAGGTCGTGGAACTCGACGATGTCGTTGCGCTTCGGCACCAAGATCGCCCAGGGCCAGCGCCGGTCGTTCATGACGCGAAGGTCGCAGAGGCCCAACGGCGCGACGTGCCGCGTGTCCTTCGCCAAACGGGGGTCCAGCGCGAAGCGTCGCATGCCGTCCATCGATATTCAGAGCGTCCGCATGAATCTAGGCGGCGGCTTGCAATTCAAAGGGGGACGGGCGATATGGGGCGCGGGAGGTTGGTGGTGGACGAGCCACTCGCCAACCGGGTCAGGTCCGGAAGGAAGCAGCCCCAACGAGCCCGGCACGGGTCATCGTGCCAGCCTCCCACCCTTTTCCTCCGATGCCGTCAGTAGAGGCGCAGCGCGACATGGATCGCGCCCGTGCCCTGCAGGTATTCCACCGCCTCGAAGGCCGGCATGGCCGCGAAGAACGGCAGCGCGTCGATCAGCGTGCGGCGGACGCGCGACGTCGTGACGGTGATCGTCGCCGAATCGGCGTAGAGGCGGAAGTTCGGCCAGAACCGCGGGACGCGGCCGAGATACTGGCGATAGGCCTCGCCGAAGGCTTCGGCCAGAAACCCCTCCTCGCGCCGGATCACGATCTGGAAGGCGAGGGCGCAGCCGAGGAGGAAGAAGGCCGCCACGGCGACGCTGCCGGTCTGCGCGCCGACGCCGCAGGCCGCGATCGAGGAGAAGACGTAGAGCGGGTTGCGGCAGACCGAATAAGGCCCGATATCCACGATCTCGGCGGCCTTCCGGCCGCCGATGTAGAGGGTGCACCAGAGGCGCCCCGCGATGCCGACGACGATGAGCCCCATCCCCGCGGCCTCGATCGTCTCGTGCGTGTCGCCGGTCCAGGCGGACCGTACGAACAGGAGACAAAGGAAGGCGATGGCGACGAGGCCGATGAGCAGGAGGCGGCGCAGATGCTGGAATTCGCTCAGCGTCATCGGTGATTCCCTCGGCGCCGGTCGCGGCTCGGCGTCCGCATGCCAATCCGATCGCGGCGGCATCATGGCCGAGCGAGCCCGGGCGAGGCGAGGGCGCCGATTGCATCCTGCCGAAAGCCGTTTAGGCTTCGCGGCGAGACGTCGCGGGCGGACCCGCCGCCGCGCCGAGGACGCGACCTGAACCGGCATGCCTGACGAACCGAACGCTGAAAGCACCGGCGGCGCCTACCGGGTCCTCGCCCGGAAGTACCGGCCGACCAGCTTCGACGACCTCATCGGCCAGGAGCCGATGGTGCGCACCCTGACCAACGCCTTCGAGACGGGCCGCATCGCGCAGGCCTGGATGCTGACGGGCGTGCGCGGCGTCGGCAAGACCACCACCGCCCGCATCCTAGCGCGCGCCCTGAACTACCGCACTGGATCCTGCGACCAGCCGACGATCGCCATGCGCGAGGAGGGGATCGACGACCGCGCCATCATGGAAGGCCGGCACGTCGACGTGGTGGAGATGGACGCCGCCTCGCATACCGGCATCGACGACATTCGCGAGATCATCGCGCAGGTTCGCTACAGGCCGGTCTCGGCCCGCTTCAAGGTCTACATCATCGACGAGGTGCACATGCTGTCGACGCAGGCCTTCAACGGCCTGCTGAAGACGCTGGAGGAGCCGCCGGAGCACGTGAAGTTCGTGTTCGCGACGACCGAGATCCGCAAGGTTCCGATCACCGTCCTGTCGCGCTGCCAGCGCTTCGACCTCAGGCGCGTCGACGTCGCGACGCTGATGGCGCACCTGAAGCGCATCGCGGCGGCCGAGCGCGTCTCGTTCGACGAGGAGTCGCTGCGCCTCATCGCGCGGGCCGCGGAAGGCTCGGTGCGCGACGCGCTGTCGCTCGCCGACCAGGCGATCGCGCATGGCGGCGGCCGGGTCGAGGCGGCGGCCGTGCGCGACATGCTGGGGCTCGCCGACCGCACCCGCGTGATCGACCTCTTCGAGCACCTTATGCGCGGCGATGCGACGGCGGCGCTCGCCGAATTCCGCGCCCAGCACGCGAGCGGGGCCGACCCGGTCGTGGTGCTGACCGACCTCGCCGACTTCACCCATCTCGTCTCGACGCTCCGCTTCGTGCCGGAACAGGCGAAGGACGCCGCCCTGTCGCCGGCGGAATCCGTGCGCGGCCTCGAGATATCCGAGCGCCTGACCGTGCGCGCGCTGGCGCAGGTCTGGCAGATGCTCCTCAAGGCGATCGAGGAGGCGCGGCTGGCCAGTTCGCCCCGTCAGGCCGCCGAGATGGCGATGATCCGCATCGCCTATGCCGCCGACCTGCCGGGACCGGCCGACCTCGCGCGCATGGTCCGCAGCGGCGAAGCGGGGGACCTGCCGGCCCTCCCTCCCGCCGCCGCCCCGCGCGACGCACCATCTCCGCCGGCACAGCGGATGGCGTTGCCCGCGGCCGCGACGGCGACGGCTGCGCCGGCGGCGGTCGCGCCGGCTCCCGTCGCCCGCCCGCTCGCCGCGGCGAGCCCGGCGCCGCACCTGACGGTGGCCGCGCGCGGGCCCGCGCCATCGCCGCAGCCGAGCGCTCCGCAGCCGGTCGCAGCCGAGGCTCCGCCCGCCGCGCCCCCGATCCGCTCGATCGCCGACCTCGCGGCGCTCGCGGAAGAGAAGCGCGATTCGCTGATGCGCGTGCACCTGCGCCGATCGGTACGCCCGGTGCGCGTCGAGGACGGTCGGCTGGAGATCGCCCTCACCGAGGGTGCGCCGCGCACGCTGCCGGGCGACCTGCAGAAGCGGCTGCTCGACTGGACCGGCAAGCGCTGGATCGTCTCGATCGCGACCGATGGCGGCGCGCCGACGTTGGAGGAGATCGAGACCAGCCGGCGCGACGCGCTCCTGACCGATGCCGAGCTCGACCCGCAGGTCGCGGCGATCCTCAGGAGCATTCCCGGCTCGCGCGTGATCGACGTGCGTCTGCGCGACGGCGCGCTGGCGGCGGTCGAGGCGGCGGAGACCGCGATCCCCGACAGCGCCGACGCGGCCGAACTCGCGGCCGACCCTTCGCTCGCTCCCGACGACGATTGAGAGGAATTTTTCCATGAAGGACATCATGGGCCTGATGAAGCAGGCGAAGGCCATGCAGGAGAAGATGCAGGGGCTCAGCCAAGAGATCGCCGACGTCTCGGTTTCCGGCCAGTCCGGCGGCGGCCTCGTGGAGGTGACGCTGAACGGGCGCAACGAGATGGCCGCGCTGAAGATCGACGATTCGCTGCTGAAGCTGGAGGAAAAGGACATCCTCGAGGACCTGATCCTCGCCGCGCACAACGACGCGCGGGGCAAGCTGGAAGCGAGGATCGCCGAGAAGACGCAATCGCTGACGGCCGGGCTGCCCCTGCCGCCCGGCATGAAGTTCCCGTTCTGAGGGGTCTCGATGGCGAAGCCCATCGCAGGTCCGGAGATCGAACGGCTGATCCAGCTTCTCGCCAAGCTGCCGGGCCTCGGCCCCCGCTCGGCGCGGCGCGCGACGCTGCATCTCGTCAAGCGCAAGGAGCAGTTGCTCGGCCCCCTGTCGGAGGCGATGGGCCGGGCGCGCGATTCGGTGCTCGTCTGCTCCAACTGCGGCAACATCGACACGCGCGACCCTTGCACGATCTGCGCCGATGCGGCGCGCGACCAGTCGACGGTGGTGGTGGTGGAGGACGTCTCCGACCTCTGGGCGCTGGAGCGGGCGAAGGCGCTGAACGCCGCCTACCACGTGCTCGGCGGGGTCCTCTCGCCGCTGGAAGGCGTCGGGCCGGAGGACCTGACCATCCGCCGGCTGGTCGAGCGGGTCGCGGAAGGCGGGATTACCGAGATCATTATCGCGGTGAACGCCACCGTCGAAGGCCAGACCACGGCGCATTACGTCATCGACCAGCTCGCCGGCTTCGACATCAAGGTGACGCGCCTCGCGCACGGCGTGCCGGTCGGCGGCGAGCTCGACTACCTCGACGAAGGCACGCTCTCCGCCGCGATGCGTGCGAGAACGGCGTTCTGAGCGGGACTGCCGTTTCCGGCCGGTCTCTGCTAGGATCACGCCCGCAACCTGATGGGAATTCGCCGCATGGACGTCAGCGTCGGCAAGTCCTGGGACGGGATGGTGGACACGCTGGTCCGGAGCGGCCGTTACGCCTCGCCGGCCGAGGTCGTGGAAGAGGGGCTCCGGCTGGTGAAAGAGCGCGAGAAGCAGCTCGACTGGCTTCGCGCCAGATTGCAGGACGCGCTCGAAAAGGGGGGCTCTCACACTGATGAGGAAGTGGAAGCCTATCTGGACGACATCGAACGGAAACTTGTGGTCGAGGGCCGCTGAGGGGTGCGTCGGGTTCGGTATTCCGATGCTGCCCTTCGAAGTCTCGGGGAAATCTTCGTACACGTTCGGGAGACATCCGGCAGCGCCGCGGTCGGTCGCAGGCGGGTGGCTGCGATCAGAGCTCGCTGTTCGCAACTCGCCGGGCTGCCCGGAACAATGGGGCGAGCAAGATCTGAACTGGGTCCCGATCTTCGTTACGCTGTTTCCGAAAGCCACGTCATCTTTTTTCGGTATGCCGGCGGGGATGTGTTCGAGGTCGTAGAGATTCTGGACGGACATCGAGACTTGGACGCATATTTCGGGTCGGGTGCATGAGACGACCGCCGGGGGCTATGCTGCTGAGTTCTCTGGCGGTGATAGTGGCTGCTATGTCACCCGCCGTCCACGCCCAGACCGCTGGGCAGACGGCCGACTTCCGCCGATTCCTCGAAACCGACATCTGGCCGGCGGCGGCGAAGCGCGGCGTGCCGCGGGCCGTGTTCGATGCGGCGTTCGACGGGGTGAAGCCGAACCTGAAGCTGCCGGACCTCGTCCTGCCCGGCGAGAAGCCGAAGATCGAGGAGAAGTCGAGCCAGGCCGAGTTCCGCGATCCGGCCGCCTATTTCGACGAGAAGGCGATCGCCAGGCTCGTCGCCAAGGGGCGTGCGCTTGGGGCGGAGAATCGCGCGACGCTCGCGCGGATCGAGCGGCAGACCGACGTTCCGGCCGGGATCGTCCTGGCGATTTGGGGGCGCGAGTCGAATTTCGGCGCGGCGAAGATCCCCTACGACGCTTTCGAAGTGCTCGGCACGAAGGCCTGGGCCTCGCGCCGCAAGGAGATGTTCCGGGGCGAGCTCCTCGCGGCGCTCGGCATCGTCGCGGACGGGCACCTGAAGATTTCCGAGATGCGCTCGTCCTGGGCCGGGGCGCTCGGGCAGCCGCAGTTCATGCCCTCGAAGTTCACCGAATACGCGGTCGATTTCGACGGCGACGGGCGGCGCGACATCTGGCGATCGACGCCCGACACGCTGGCGTCGATCGCGCATTACCTGCAGCTCAAGGGCTGGCAGCGCGGTCGCGGCTGGGGCGTCGAGGCGACGGTGCCGACGAGCCTGTCTTGCACCGGCGAGGGGCCGGACAAGGGGCGGCCGGTCGCCGACTTCGCCAAGGCCGGCGCGGCGCCGCTGGGCGGCGGTTCCTTCGGCAAGGGGGAGGGCCGGGCGACGGCGCATCTCCTGATGCCGGCAGGGCGGATGGGCCCGGCCTTCGTGGCGACGCCGAATTTCTACGTCATCAAGGAATACAACAACTCCGACACCTACGCCCTGTTCATCGGGCAGGTGGCGGACCGGATCGCGGGAACGGGCGGGGCGTTCAGAACCCCTTGGCGCATGGCCGGCGGCATGAGCCGCGGCGACACCGCGCGGCTGCAGGAGAAGCTGCAGGCGCGGGGCTACGACGTCGGAAGCGCGGACGGTCTGCCGGGCTTCAAGACCCGCCGCTCGATCGGCAGCGCGGAGCGGAAGGCGGGTATGCCGGAGACTTGCTGGCCCTCGAAAGCTTTCGCCGCCGGCTTGGACTGATCACTTCGCGGCGAGGCAAAGGACGGGCATCACCGCGTCCTGCACGGTTTCCGTTGTGTCGGCGACGCTGCCGAAGGTCTTCGAAGCCGGGGCGGAGGCGAAGTCGATGCCGTTCTTCGCGAGGAAGGCCGAGGCCGCGTCGGGCCGGATGGCGAAGTTGATCGACTGCGGGATGTCGCCGGTGGCGTCCGCCACTGCCATCGCGTCGAGCTTGGCGGTGACGACGCCGACCACCCGGCCGGACAGGTCGACCAGCGGCCCGCCGGAATTGCCGGGCTGCACGGGGGCCGAAATCTGCAGGTAGCGCGGGTCATTCTGCAGGCCGAGCAGCGAGGAGACGTTGCCGCGCGTGACGTTCAGGCTGTCGGCCAGGATGGAACGGAGCGGGAAGCCGAGCGCCAGCACATCCTCGCCGAGCCGCGGGGTGCCGGCGGCGAGGCGGAGCGGCTTGGCGAAGGTCGCGCCGACATGCACGGCGGCAAGGTCGTTCGCCTCGTCCACAACGACGCGGTCGGCGATGCCCTTGTCGCCCACCATGACGGTGCGGCACGAGCCGGCGACATGCGCGTTGGTGAGCACCCAGCCGTCGCTGGACACGGCGAAGCCGGAGCCGGACGAATCGGCCTTCTCCTTGTTCGGACGCTCTTCCTCGCTCTTCACGCGCGATTCGAACAGTGCGGAGAGCCGGTGCTTCGGAGCCACGGCCGCCGCGGTCTCCGGAACCTGTCCGATGCCGGTATCGGCCGCCGCCACGATCTCGCTACCGTTCGCCGGGATCGATAGATCGAAGAGGTTCGCGGCGACCACGGCATAAGGCAGGATCGACGCGCCCGCCGCGGCGTCGAACGAGACGCCGAAGCCGCGCACATCGCCGTCGACGCCCTTGAAGCGCATCACGTACTTGCGGCCCGCCTCGGTGCCGGAAACGCTGAAGCCGTCTTCCGAGCGCGTGGCAGCATCGACCGAGCGGCTCGCCGTCGGATGCGACAGGGTGGCGTAGAGGCCGTCGAGCGTCTCGTCCGTGCCGGTCAGGCGGACGGTCTCCACCTCGACGGAGCGGTCCGCCGAGCGCCAGACGCGCCCGATCGGGGTGCGGCCGTTGTCGCTGACGAGGTCGAGCGGCAGCGCGACGCGCGCGCCGGTCACCGTATCGTCGACGAGCCGGAAGCCGACACCCTGCTGGGCGCGGTCGCTTTCCGAGACGAGAAGCTTCAGGAACGCCTCGTCGATGACGCCACTGGCTTCCATGCCGTGGCGGGCCTGGAAGTCGCGAATGGCGCGCAGGCTCGCGGGATCGATCGCCCCGGAAAAGCCGCCCTTGTAGTCGCCGGTCCAGGCAAGGCGCATCTGCATGCCGACGCGGAAGTTCCGGTCGGTCTGGTGGTTGTAGGCGTCGGAAAGCTCGGACGCCGCCGCGGTGCTCTGGCCGAGCGCCATAGGCGCCGCCGCCACGAGGAGGGCGGTCGCAAGTGCTTGAACTGCCCGCAACATGCGAGGCTCCGGAGGAATGGCTGTGTCGGCTTTGAGAACGTGGATCGGCGAAAATCGATCCATCCACGTGTTTACCCTCTGATAACACTTGCGTCAGCGCGGAAAACGCCGGCCTTCACCTTAAAGGTGATGCGGCGGTATGAAATGGCGCTGCGGGTACTCCGATTGACCCCTCGAACGGCAGCGATTACCTGACGCGCATGACCGTGAAGCCGCTCGTGATCCTGCCCGACCCGTTGCTGCGCAAGGCTTCGCGCCCGATCGAGCGCGTGGACGACGAGTTGCGGCGCTTCGCCGACGACATGCTGGAAACGATGTACGATGCGCCCGGCATCGGCCTCGCCGCCGTGCAGGTCGGCGAGCCGATCCGCATGCTGGTGATCGACGTGTCCGGCGAGGACGAGGAGAAGCGGCCGCAGGTCTTCCTCAACCCCGATATCGTCCGGCGCTCGGACGAGATGTCGACCTACGAGGAGGGCTGCCTGTCGATCCCGGACTATTATGCCGAGGTGGAGCGGCCGGCGACCGTGACGGCGCGCTTTCTCGGCCTCGACGGCGAGATGCACGAGATCGAGGCGGACGGCGTGCTGGCGACCTGCCTGCAGCACGAGATCGACCACCTGAACGGCGTCCTGTTCATCGACCACATCTCGAAGCTGAAGCGCGACATGGTGGTGAAGAAGTTCACCAAGGCCGCGCGCCGAACCGTGGCTTGACCGGCCGGGGAGCGCGGGGCCGCCGATGCCGCTGACCGTCGCCTTCATGGGGACGCCGCATTTCGCGGTTCCGACGCTGAGAGCCCTCGCGGAAGCCGGGCACCGGATCGCCGCGGTCTATACGCAGCCGCCCCGCGCCGCCGGCCGGCGCGGTCTCGAACTGACGCCCTCGCCGGTGGAGGCGACCGCGCGCGGCCTCGGGCTCGACGTCCGCACGCCGCTTTCGCTCCGCCGCGAGCCGGATGCGATCGAGGGTCTGCGGGCCCTCGGCGTCGATGTCGGAGTGGTGGTGGCCTTTGGCCAGATCCTGCCGCAGGCCGCGCTCGATGCGCCGCGGCTCGGCTGCCTCAACGGCCATGCCTCGCTCCTGCCGCGCTGGCGCGGCGCGGCGCCGATCCAGCGCGCCGTGGAAGCGGGCGACGCCTGCACCGGCACGATGGTGATGCGGATGGAAGCCGGCCTCGACACCGGTCCCGTCGCGGTGACGCGGGAAACGCCGATCGGGAGAAGCGAAACCGCCGGCGAACTACACGACCGCTTGGCGCTGCTGACCGCAGAGGCGATGGTCGAGGCGCTGGCGCTGCTGGAGGCGGGCACGCTCCGGTTCGAGGATCAGGCGGCGATCGCCGGGCGGACCGGCCGCGAGCCGCTCTACGCGCCGAAGATCGAGAAGAACGAGACGCGGATCGATTTCGCGGGCGACGCCCGGCTGGTCGCGGCGAAGATCAACGCCTTCTCGCCGTTTCCGGGCGCCTGGACGGAGATCGATGCGGGCGCAGGAGCCGAGCGCGTCAAGCTCTTGCGCGCGGAAAGTGCGACCGAGGAGGGCGCGGCCGGCACCGTTCTCGACGACGCGCTCCTCGTCGCCTGCGGCGGCGGCGGTGCGGTGCGGCTCCTCGAACTGCAGCGCGCCGGCGGCCGGGCGATGCGGGCGGCCGACTTCCTGCGCGGGACTTCGCTCAAGCCCGGCATGCGGATCGGCGGCGGCGATGCCGCGCTTTAAGCTCGTCGTCGAGTACGACGGCGGCCCCTATGCCGGCTGGCAGCGCCAGGCGAACGGCCCGTCCGTACAGGGATCGCTGGAAGAGGCGGTGTTCCGCTTCGTCGGCGAGCGCGCCACCGTGTTCGGCGCGGGGCGCACGGATGCCGGCGTCCACGCCACGGGACAGGTGGCGCATCTCGACCTTGAGCGCGATTGGCGCACCGACACCGTGCGCGACGCGATCAACGCCCACCTTCGCGAGGAGCCGATCGCGGTCCTGTCGGCGACGCGCGTTGCCGACGATTTCGACGCGCGCTTCTCGGCGAAGCGGCGGCACTACGTCTATCGCATCATCGACCGCCGGGCCCCGGCTGCGCTGTTCCGGGAGCGGGTGTGGTGGGTGTCGCGCCCGCTCGACGCGGACCTTATGGACGCGGCGGCGAAGCGTCTCGTCGGCACGCACGACTTCTCGACCTTCCGCGCCGCCAACTGCCAGGCGAAGAACCCGGTCCGCACGCTGGATCGGCTCGACGTCAGGCGCGCCGTGGACGGCGGGGTCGAGATCCTCGCCTCGGCCCGTTCCTTCCTCCACAGCCAGATCCGCTCCTTCGCGGGCTCGCTGAAGCTCGTCGGCGAGAAGCGCTGGACGGCGGACGAGCTCGAAGCCGCGCTCGCCGCGCGCGATCGCGTCGCCTGCGGTCCCGTCGCGCCGCCGGGCGGCCTCTACTTCGTCGGAGTGGACTACGAGACGGCGGAGGGCGACGGCGCGGCCCGATCACTTCTGCCGACACATTCGTTCACGTCCTTGGCAGCATCGAGCGAGCGGCGTAACTAGCCCGTCATATCGCAATGCGAAAACGATTCAGCGCCGGCGGACGGGAGGTCGCCGCGACGGATCGGATTTTCGTGGCGCGCGAGCGCCGAAGCAGCCGTGCAGGAGCCTCCCCTTGAGCGAAGCCACCCTCGTCGACATGGATACCCTTGCATCGACCGCCGCGCCGCCGGTTTCGCGCCGGACCGCGGCGATCGTGACCCTCGCGCTGGCAGTCGGCAGCTTCGGTATCGGCACCGGCGAGTTCGCGATCATGGGCCTCCTGCCGCAGGCGGCGGAAGGTCTCCACGTCTCGACGCCCGAGGCCGGCCACCTGATCAGCGCCTACGCCCTCGGCGTCGTCGTCGGCGCGCCGGTGATCGCGGTCCTTGCCGCCAAGCTGCCCCGCCGCGCGCTGCTCCTTCTTCTCATGCTGGCCTTCGCGGGCGCTAACGGCCTCAGCGCGCTGGCGCCCGGCTACCTGTCCATGATCGTGGCCCGCTTCCTCGCCGGCCTGCCGCATGGCGCGTATTTCGGCGTGGCGGCGCTCGTCGCCGCGTCCATGGTCGCGCCGAACCGGCGTGCCCAGGCGGTCGGGCGGGTGATGCTCGGCCTGACGGTCGCGACGCTCGTCGGTACGCCGATCACCGCTAGCCTCGGCCAATGGTTCGGCTGGCGCGCGATGTTCGTGCTGGTCGGGGCGATCGGCGCGGTGACGGTCGGGCTCCTCGCCCTGACGCTGCCACGCGACCGCGTGAAGGAGGGGGCGAGCGCGCTCACCGAACTCGGCGCCTTCGCGCAGCGGCAGGTCTGGCTGACGCTCGCCATGGCGGCGGTCGGCTTCGGCGGCATGTTCGCGGTGTTCAGCTACATCGCCTCCACGGCCACCGAGGTGGCGGGCCTGTCCGCCGATTGGGTGCCGCTGATCCTCGCCGTGTTCGGTGCCGGCATGGTCGGCGGCAACGTCGCCGGCTCGTGGCTGGCCGACCGCTCCCTGATGGGAACGCTCGCCGGGATGATGAGCTTCAACGTCGCCGACCTCGCGCTCTTCGCGCTGACCGCGCAGCATCCGGTGATGCTGGCCCTTTGCGTCTTCGCGGTCGGCTTCGGCGTCGCGATCGGGCCGGCGGTGCAGACGCGGCTGATGGACGTCGCCGGCGACGCGCAGACGCTGGCCGCCGCTTCCATGCACTCGGCCTTCAACATCGCCAACGCGCTCGGTGCCTGGCTCGGCGGTCTAGCGATCGCCGCCGGCTACGGCTACGCCTCGACCGGCTGGGTCGGGGCGCTGCTCGGGCTCGGCGGCCTCCTGATCTTCGTCGTGTCCTGGCGCGAGGAGCAGGCAGCGGTCGCCCGCCGCCGCGAAGCCGCCGCCGCTCCCTGCTGCGCCTGAACGCTCAGATCAGCGAGATGCCGGTGAGGTCGGCGATCGCGCCGTAGGAGAAGATCGAGGTCAGGACGATCAGAAGCGTGATGCCGACGGCCGCCTTCAGGTCTTGGCCGAGCGCCGTCGCGATGAGCCGAACCATCAGCACCAGCGCGACGATGGAGGCCGCGACGGCGAGAAGCAGCACGGCGCTCGCCCCGTTGGTCGCGATCACGAGGAGCTCGATCGGCACCATCGCCCAGGCGAGCAGCGCGTTGCCCCAGTTCGTCGCCACCACCAGCGGCAGGATCCGGCGGCCGAGCCCGATCCAGTTGGCGAGCGCCATCAGGAGCACGATCGGCAGGACCCAGGCGGCGAGGTCGGCGAAGGCGTGCGCGCCGTAGATCACGACCGGCCCGACATCCGCCATCGGCGCCTCGCGCTGCACGTCCTCGTATTCCACCCAGGACAGCGCCATCGGCGGCAGGGCGACGACCAGCGCCAGGAACGAGGTCCAGAAGCCGTCGGCGGTGAGATCGAGCCGCCTGAGGCCCTCGGCGCGGCCTCGCATCATGTCGATCGTGCCGGCGAAATAGCCGAGGATGTCGGCCAGCCCAGGCGTTTCAGGCGAAGGCGGCGAACCAGCGGGTGATGAAGAGCTCATAGATCTCCGTCAGCGTGTCGAGGTCGGAGAGGGCAACCCGTTCATTGGCCATATGCATGGTCCGGCCGACAAGCCCGAATTCCGCCACCGGGCAATAATCCTTCACGAACCGCGCATCCGAGGTGCCGCCGGAGGTCGAAAGTTCGGGCGTCCGGCCGGTCACCGCCTCCACCGCGCCGGCGAGGATGCCGACGAGCTTTTCGTCCCGCGTCAGGAAGGCGTCCGACGGCGGCTCCTTCCACTCGACGCGGTAGCGGATCGGATCGTTCCGATCGGCCCGCAGCCTCTGGATGGAGGCGGCTTCGTCCAGCCGGCGCAGGATTTCCGCCTTCAGCGTGTCCGGCGTCCATTCGTCGTTGAAGCGGACGTTGAACGAGGCGGAAGCGCGCGCCGGGATGACGTTGAACGAGGCGACCCCGCCGCTGTCGAGGACGGTGGCTTCGAGGTTCGTCGCCTGGAAGCGCTCGTTGCCGCGGTCGAGCGGCTCGGCGTGGAGCGCGTCGAGCAGCGTCACGAGGCCGCGCACCGGGTTCTCGGCGAGGTGCGGATAGGCGACGTGACCCTGCCGCCCTTCCACGGTCAGCGTGCCGGAAAGCGAACCGCGCCTGCCGATCTTGATCATGTCGCCTATGGCATTCGGATTCGTCGGTTCGCCGACGAGGCACGCGTCGAACCGCTCGCCCTTTTCGGCGGCGAAACGGAGGAGCTTCACCGTGCCGTTGATCGCCGGCCCTTCCTCGTCGCCGGTGATCAGAAAGGAGATGCGTCCGGGCGGCGGACCTTTCGCTAGGACGCGCGCGACCGCGGCCAGAAAGCAGGCGATGCCGCCCTTCATGTCCACCGTGCCGCGTCCGAACATCTCGCTGCCGTCCACCGCGGCCGAGAAGGGCGGGTGCCGCCAGTCCGAATCGGGGCCGGGCGGCACCACGTCGGTATGGCCGGCGAAGGCGAGATGCGGACCTTTATCCCCAGCGGAGGCGAGAAGATTCTCGACGTCCGGCGTTCCGTCCTCGCGGAACACCGGCCGCTCGACCGCGAAGCCGAGCGATTCCAGCATGATCTCAAGCTCTTGCAACGCGCCGCCCTCGGCCGGCGTCACGGACGGGCACCGGATGAGGCGCGCGAGAATCGCGGCGGGGCTTGCGTCGAACTGGAGCATCACTGCCCCTTAGAGGCAAGCGGAGCGTTTCCCAAGCCGGAAACAGTTGCCAAAAGGTTTCACTTCATTACAGGATGGTTACCCGAGAGCGGGATTAGTGGCCGGCTGCCTTTTCGCCGCCACTTTTCGTCACAATCGCTGAACGATCGAACGCAACCAGCGCGGAGATGGGAATGCCGGCGGCACGGGGGACGATCATTCGGGCGCTTTCGATCGAAACGCGCAAGGTTCGTTCCCTCGGCATGGTGGCGCTCGCAGCCCCGCTCGCCCTCGGCGCCTGCGTCGCCGAAAACAACGCCATGCGATCCTCCGCCCTGGTCCGCAAGCCGCCGCAGGCCGCGGCTCCGACCGGCGGCCCGGATGCCTACGGCTATGCTCCGGTACGGCTCGCGGCGCTGGAGGACGGCGCCCGCATCGCGCTTCCTTCCGCGAAGCCCGACTGGGAGAAGCTGCAGGCGGCGGAAGCGCAGCGCGCCGCGGCCCCGGACGCAGCGGCGACCTTGGCTGGCGGAACGGCGAAGCCGGCGACGGTCGCCGCATCCGCCACGGCAGTGCCGCAAGCCGCCGCTTCGCAGCCGCCGGTGGACGAGATCGCCGCACTCAAGGCGGATGTCGCCGAACGCCGCGCCGCGCTGGTGATCATGAGCACCGGAAAAGGCGACAGGCTCGCCACACAGTCGACCGAGACTCAGGCCGCCGCCGCACAGACGGCCGCCGTCGCGAAGCCGGCGGAAGTCGCCGCGGCGCGGGCTCCCGCGACGATCGCCTCGGCCCGCGACATCCTCGATCCGCGGAAAAGCGTGCCGGTCGCGCTTTCAACCGTCGCCCAGTCGGCGAGCGCCCTGAAGGTCGCCGCGGTGGATACGACCGCCGCGGCGGTGAGCGGCACGAAGCGGGCCTTCGACGTCGTCGGCAGCCGGATCGGCGATACGTTCATGACCGACGACACGATCACCGGCAGCGCCGCGATCGACCGGATGATCGAGAAGTCCGCCGCCGAGAACAACATCCCGAGTGAGCTCGCCTACGCGGTCGTGCGGGTGGAAAGCCATTACAAGCCGAACGTCGTCGGCGGCGGCGCCTACGGCCTGTCGCAGATCAAGCCGGCGACGGCGCGCTCGCTCGGCTTCGACGGGCCGGCGAAGGGCCTTTTCGATCCTGAGACGAACCTTCGCTACGGCATGAAGTACCTCGCCGGCGCCTGGGAGAAGAGCGGCCACGACATCTGCGGCACCGCCATGCGCTACAAGGGCGGCCACCGCACCACGACGATGACGCGGGCGGCGGCCGACTACTGCTCCAGCGTCAAGCGTCATATGGCGGCGATCGAGCGCAGCCGCGCTCCGGCGAACCGCGAGACGCTGGTCGCCGCGGCCGAGCGCCAGAAGCACATCGGCGAGGCGAACCGCGCCATCGTCGACCTCAACGCCAGGGCCCGGGTCCTGGCCGCCGGCGTCGCGACGAACGCGCCGGCGAAGGCGCCGGTCGCCGTCGCCGCTGCTTCGCAGCCCGGCCGCACCGTCGCGGCCTCCGGCGCGCCGGTCGCGACGAATGCCGCGGCCACCGTATCCGCCGGCAGCATCGTGCCCGCGAAGTCCGGCCGCATCGTCCGCGTCTTCTCCGACGGCGCCGCGTCCAGCACGATCGCCGCCGACGGTCGCTTCGGCTACGCCGACTGAATTCCGGAAGGCCTCAGCGCTCGGTGACCGCGAGGATCGGACCCAGCCGGTCGCGGCGGTAATCGATGCCGAGCGCCGGGTAGAACAGGCTCGACACCTGCCCGTCGAAGAACAGCGCGTCGCGGCAGCCGAGCCGGTCGCGGAAGAACACGGCGAAATCCCAGAAATTCACCGGCCGGCGCGACAGGACGAGGTGGACCAGCCGCCCGTCCCCGCCGGTGCAGACGCCGTTGCGGACGTAGCGGCTGTCCGAGCCTTCGATGAAGCGCGGGTGGAGCTTGCCGTCGGCGAGCAGCATCGGGCCGGACTGCGTCGCGAGGTCCGGCCTGTGCCTCTCCTCGACATAGCGATTGGTCTCGCGCACGAAGGCGCGGCCGCCTTCGACGAAGAACACGCCGTTCGGCTTCATGGTGAAATTCGCGTTCCGCCCGTCGGCGGTGTTGACCGGCGCGACCTCGCGGCCGTCTTGGACGGCGAGGCCCACCGGGCGGCGGTCCTCGTGATACATGCCGGCGTTCATCGCCAGCACGGCGGGCTTGCCACGCTCACCCAGAAAGCCGTTCGCGGCCTGGAAGGTCTCGAACGGCCGTCCGGCACCGTCCTCGGCCAGAAGATGCAGGCCGTAGCGGTCGAGGTCGACGTCGCAGACGACGTATTCCGCGCCGTTCGCGTCGGCCACGGTGCGGCATAGGCCTTCGTGCTCCGGCGGGATCGCCGGGACCGGATTCAGCCAGGCGAAGAAGCCGGACAGGAGCAAAGCCAGAGGCTGGAGCAAAGCCATGCGCTGATCCGATGCGAAGCGAACGAGGGCCCTGTCAGCTCCGCAGGAGATCGTTGATCGAGGTCTTGGAGCGCGTCCGCTCGTCGACGCGCTTGACGATCACGGCGCAGTAGAGGCTGGGGCCCGGGCTGCCGTCCGGCATCGGGCGGCCCGGCAGGGAGCCCGCCACCACGACGGAATAGGGCGGCACCTCGCCGTAAGTCACCGAGCCGGTCTCGCGGTCGACGATCTTGGTCGACTGGCCGATGAAGACGCCCATGCCGAGCACCGAGCCCTCGCGCACGATGCAGCCCTCGACCACCTCCGAGCGCGCACCGATGAAGCAGTTGTCCTCGATGATCGTCGGCCCGGCCTGCAGCGGCTCCAGGACGCCGCCGATGCCGACGCCGCCGGAAAGGTGCACGTGCGCGCCGATCTGCGCGCAGGAGCCGACCGTCGCCCAGGTGTCGACCATCGTGCCCTCGCCGACCGACGCGCCGAGATTGACGAAGCTCGGCATCAGGATGGCGTTGCGGCCGATCGAGGCCGAGCGGCGGACGACCGCGCCCGGCACGGCGCGAAAGCCCGCCGCGCGGAACTCGGTCTCGCCCCAGCCGGCGAACTTCGAGGGCACCTTGTCCCACCACGGCGCGCCGCCAGGGCCGCCGTCGATCAGGCTCATGTCGTTGAGGCGGAAGGAGAGGAGCACGGCCTTCTTCAGCCATTGATGCACCGTCCAGGCGCCGTCCTCGCCGCGGGTCGCGACGCGAAGCTCGCCGCGGTCGAGAAGGTCCAGCGCGGCGTCGACGGCCTCGCGAACCTCGCCACGCGTCGCGGCGTTCACCCCGTCTCTGGCGTCGAAGGCGCGCTCGATGGCGGATTCCAGGGCTCGGTGGCTCTCGTCGGCCGGCATCGCGGGTCCTTTCTCGAGGTCAGGTGCTTCCAGTATGAAAGGGCCTCTCGGGCGTCAATCGGAGGAGAGCGGGATATGGCGGAGCGGGAAGCGGCGGACCGGCACGATGATGGATCATTCGATCCGCTTCCGTCTTCCGAGGAGGGGCGGGAGGCGGCGCGCGCCAAACCCGACACGCCGCAGACTCGCTCGCCGACCTACCGCCTCGCCTACGACGACCCGGACTTCCTGACCAGCGACGCGACGCGCGGCGTCCGGCTGCAACTCGAACTGATGAAGCCGGAACTCGCTCTCACCGAAGCCGGCATCCTGTCGACGATCGTGCTCTTCGGCGGCGCGCGCATTCCGGAGCCGGGCAAGGCGGCCTGGGCGGCGCGCAATCCCGGCCAGAAGGCGCGGCTGGAGGCCAACGCCGTCTACTACGACGAGGCCCGGCGCTTCGCGCGGCTCGCCTCGCAGCATTCGGCGAACACGTCCGGCGGCAAGGAATACGTCATCGTCACCGGCGGCGGACCGGGCGTGATGGAGGCCGGCAACCGCGGCGCGGGGGATGTTGGGGCGGTGTCGGTCGCGCTCAATATCACCCTGCCGCACGAGCAGATGCCGAACCCCTACGTCACGCCGGAGCTCACCTTCAACTTCCACTATTTCGCGATCCGCAAGATGCATTTCCTCCTTCGCGCCAAGGCGATGGCGATCTTCCCCGGTGGCTTCGGCACGATGGACGAGCTGTTCGAGGGCCTGACCCTGATCCAGACCGGCCGCATGGCGCGGATGCCGGTGATCCTGTTCGGCACGGAGTTCTGGCGCCGCGTGCTCGACCTCGATTTCCTGGCCGGGGAGGGGACGATCGCGCCGGACGATCTCGACCTCATCACCTTCGTCGACAGGGCGGAGGACGGCTGGGCGGCGATCCGCGGCTTCTACGGGTTCTGAGCGCCGTCGCGGAACCGTCATGCGTCTCCCCGGTTGAATCGGTGAGGGATCACGACATCGCGGCACGCGCCGCGAAGGACAAGGACGATGACGGATACCGATTCGGAACTGATGCGCCGGCAGCAGCAGATGGACGTGCCGCAGACGATCGAGAACGACGGCCGAACCCGAGGACCGGCGGATCTCGACGACCGGGACGGACGCGACCGCCGGCAGGCGCTCGGCGGCGGTACTGCGCCCGGCGACACGCAGCAGGACGCGGTATTCGCGCAGAATACGCGAGGCGGCCGGCAAGCCGGCGCTCACGCGGCCGCCGGAGCCCGACGCGCCGGCGGGCTGGTCCGCCGCGGCCGCTCGCTGCTCGGAAACTAGCCGCTACCGTTCGATCCGCCGCAGGAACTCGGCGAGGTCGTCGGTGACGAAGTCGATGTGGTCGCCCTCACGGCCCTGCCGCTCCCAGGCTTCGGCGATGTCGGCTTCGAGCGGGGGCGGCACGATTAGCACGGTGCGCATGCCGAGCCGCTTCGGCGCTTCGAGATTGCGCGCCAAGTCCTCGAACATCGCCGCTCGCTCCGGCGCGATGCCGAAGGCGGCGACGAAAGCCTCGTACGTCGCCTGCGCCGGTTTCGGATTGAGCTTGGCCGCGACGATGTCGAAGATATCCTCGAAATGGTTGAGGATGCCGAGCGCACGCGCCGTTCGCTCGGCATGGCCGCGGTCGCCGTTGGTGAAGATGAACTTGCGGCCGGGCAGGGCCTTGATTTCGTCTCCGAGCGCGGGATCGGCGGGAATGCCCGAATAGTCGATGTCGTGGACGAAGCGCAGGAACGCGTCGGGGTCGACGTCGTGGAGCGTCATCAGCCCGCGCAGCGTCGTACCGTGCTCGCGGTAGAAGCTTTTCTGCAGCGCGCGCGCTTCCTCCCGCGGAACCTTCAGGAAGTCGGCCACGAAGGCGGTCATCCGCGCGTCGATCTGCGCAAACAGGTCGATGCGGCGCGGATAGAGCGTGTTGTCGAGGTCGAAGATCCAGGTTTCGACCCCGGCGAAATCGACGGGCCGGGCCTCGTGCGTGCGGCCGATCTCGGCCTCCCCCTCCGTCACGGCACGATCAGCGTGCCGGCGCCGTGCTCGGTGAGGAGTTCGAGCAGGACGGCATGCAGCACCTTGCCGTTGAGGATCACGACGCCCTCGACGCCGCGCTCCAGCGCCTCGATGCAGGTCTCGACCTTCGGGATCATGCCGCCCGAGATCGTGCCGTCGCGGATCAGCGCGCGCGCTTCCGATACCGTCAGCTCCTTGATCAGCCGCTTGTCGCGGTCGAGGACGCCCGGCACGTCGGTGAGGAACAGGAGCCGCGAGGCGGCGAGCGCCCCGGCGATCGCGCCGGCGAAGGTGTCGGCGTTGATGTTGTAGGTGGCGCCGTCGCGGCCGGGCGCGACCGGTGCGATCACCGGGATCATCTCGGAGCGGGCAAGAAGGTCGAGGAGCGTCCGGTCGACCTCCACCGGTTCGCCGACGAAGCCGAGGTCGAGGACGCGCTCGATGTTGGAATCGGGATCGGTCACGGTCTTCCGCGCCCTTTCGGCGAAAACCATGTTGCCGTCCTTGCCGCAAAGCCCGATCGCCCATTCGCCTTCGGCGTTGATGAGGGCGACGATCTCCTTGTTGATCGAGCCGGCGAGAACCATCTCGACCACCTCCACCGTCCGCTGGTCGGTGACGCGCAGGCCGTGCTCGAAGCGCGACTCGATGCCGAGCTTGTCGAGCATCGCGCCGATCTGCGGGCCGCCGCCGTGTACGACGATCGGGTTGATGCCGGACTGCTTCAGAAGCGCGATGTCGCGCGCGAAGGCCCGACCGAGCGCCGGATTGCCCATGGCGTGGCCGCCGTACTTCACGACCACCGTCTTGTTTTCGTAGGCCTGCATGAAGGGCAGGGCCTCGGCGAGAAGGCTCGCCTGCCGTTCACCGCTCGTAGCCGGCTCCGCGTCCGCCATGACGATCCTCTGGAAACATGCGGGTGACGCGTCGCGTTTAGCGGCAATCGACGCCAGCGGCAATCGCAGGGAACACTTCTCGAACTCGCGATCCGCTGGGCCCGGCGAAACCTGCCGGAGGCAATTCGTCACCTGCTCGAACTTTTTTCGTCGAGGCGCGGAACCTTGCTACGTGAATGTCGTTGCGGAGTTACGGATTGCTCACTGGAAACGTGTTCTCTTAAGCAAAACGGGTGTGTGGCGTGACAACGAGGGGCATCCGGAATGCGAGCGGGCGACCAAGCGTTGCCTATGCGCGGGGTAAAACCGGGTGAGCGTATCGATGATCGACATCGACATTCAGTTCCGATCCGCTCGGCTCGTTGCCAGCGGCTCCTCGTCCTGCCGTGGCATCGGTTCGGAGATGGTGGCGTGAAGGCGAAGCGCGTCCTGATCGTCGAGGACGAGTTGCTGATCGCCCTCGACATCGAGGATGTGCTGATCTCGGCGGGCCACGAGGTGGTCGGCGTCGCGGCGGACATGCATCAGGCGATGGAACTCGCCGAAGCCTTCCGGCCCGATCTCGCGATCATGGACGTCAACCTCGCTCGCGGCACCAACGGCATCGAGACCGCCCGCCGGCTGCGCGAGCGCCTCGACGTGCCGTCGCTCTTCGTCAGCGGCAATCTCGACGCCAAGACCCGCAAGGTCGCCGCCGACTGCCGTCCGCTCGGCTTCGTGATGAAGCCGTGCTCGTATACCGATCTCCTGACGCGCATCGCCGCCTCGGCCTGAGCTCAGTCCCCGGCGAGCGCCGCCGCGATCCGCCCGATCTCCTCCTTCGCCGACGCCGTGGCCTTGCGCTCCGCCTCGCGATAGAGCGCGACGACCTTGGCTCCGAGCTCGGTCAACTGCGCGCCGCCGCCACCCGCGCCGCCACCTCGCGCCGATACGAGCGGGGCCTCGAACATGTGGTTCACCTCGTCGACCAGCAGCCAGGCGCGCCGGTAGGACATGCCGAACTCGCGGCCGGCCGCGGCGATCGAGCCGTGCCGACCGATCGCTTCCAGGAGCGAGACCTTGCCGTGCCCGAGGCGGCGGCCGTTCGGAAAATCGAAGCGAAGCGTGATCCGCGGCGTCATCCGTCGCTCCTTTGCCGGACGATCCTCCGGCAGCGGCCCGCGGTCAAGGCGACCCGCCGGTCGGCGCAACGGGGCGAGCGTCCGCGTCTTCGCCGAAGCGCCGGTCGAAGGACACGGATTTCAGCACCGCGAAGACCGCCATGCCGGGCGCGAGCCGCAGCTCGTCGAAGGACCGGCGCGTGATGCGGGCCAGGAGTTCCTGCCCGCCGCAGTCGAGCGAGACCTCCATGCCCGACAGGCCGTCCGGGCGCGCCGTCCCGACGCTCGCCGCGAGGACGTTCAGCGCGCTGACGCCGACAGGCCGCTCCAGCGCCAGCATGACGTCCCGGGCGCGGACGCGCAGGCGAACGGACTGCCCGAGCGACAGGTCAAGGTCCGGCACGACGATCTCGCCGCCTTCCAGGACGAGTGTGGTCAGACCGTAGCGCTCGTCGCGGCGCGTGGCGACGACGTCGAGGAAGCGACCGGGCTCGACTTCCGCCGCGGCCGGCAGGAGATCGAGACGCCGCGCGACGGCGAGCGGTTCGCCTTGCGCGACGACGCGGCCGGCATCGAGAACGACCATGTCGGCGGCGAGCCGCGCCACTTCGCCGAGCGAATGGCTGACATAGAGGATCGGGATGCCCGCCTCGTCCCGCAGGCGCTCGATATAGGGGATGATCTCGGCTTTCCGCGCTTCGTCGAGGGCGCTGAGCGGCTCGTCCATGAGGAGCAGACGCGGGCGAGCGAGCAGCGCGCGGCCGATCGCGACCCGCTGGCGCTCGCCGCCCGACAGCGCCCCCGGCCGCCGGCCAAGGAGATGCGTAATCCCGAGCAGCGCGACGACGCTGTCGAGGTTCGGCTCGCCCTCCGTCGCGCGGGTGAACCAGCGCCCGTAGAGGAGGTTGGAGCGGACGCTGAGGTGTGGGAACAGCCGCGCGTCCTGGAAGACGTAGCCGATCCGCCGGCGGTGGCGCGGCACGTCGATCCCCGCCGCACTGTCGAAGAGCACCGTGTCCCCGACCGCGATGCGCCCCGCGTCCGGCCGGGCGAGCCCCGCGACGAGGTGAACCAGCGTCGTCTTGCCGGAACCGGACGGGCCGAAGAGCGCCGCGAGCCGTTCCCCGCTCCGGAACGCCGCCCGCAGTTCGAACGCGCCGAGGCGTTTGGCGACGTCGACCGCGATCGTCACGTCGCGTGCGCCCGGCGCCCGACGCGCGCTGCGAGCACCTCGGAGCCGAGCAGCGCCGCCATCGAGATCGCGACCGAGACGAGGGTGAGGCGCAACGCGCCGGTATCGCCGCCGGGCACCTGCGTGAAGGCGTAGATCGCGGCGGGCAGCGTCTGCGTCTCGCCCGGGATCGCGGAAACGAAGGTGATCGTCGCGCCGAACTCGCCCATCGCCTTGGCGAAGGTGAGGATCATGCCCGCCACCACGCCCGGCAGGATCAGCGGCAGGGTGACGGTGGCGAAGACGAAAAGCGGCGACGCGCCGAGCGTGCCGGCGGCCTCCTCCAGCCGCCGGTCCACCGCCTCGATCGACAGGCGCACGGCGCGCACCAGCAGCGGAAAGCCCATCACGGCGCAGGCGAGCGCCGCACCCGTCCAGCGGAACGAGAAGACGAGGCCGAAATGCTCGGCGAGGAAGGCGCCGAGCGGCCCGCGTCGCCCGAACAGGAGGAGGAGCACGTATCCCGTCACCACCGGCGGCAGCACCAGCGGCAGGTGGACGAGGCCGTTGAGGAGCGAGCGGCCGGGAAACCGGCCGCGCACGAGGAGCAGCGCCACCGCGACGCCAGGCACGAGGCTGCCCGCCATCGCGACGAGCGAGACGCGGATCGACAGACGGATGGCGACCCATTCCTCGGGACTAGGAGTCAGCCACTCCAAGCCATCCTCGTTTCCGGTGGTGTCGGCGGGCGCTCAGCGCAAGACCGTGAAGCCCTGCCGCTCGAACAGCGCCTTCGCCTTGTCGCCTTCGATGTAGCGCAGGAAGGCGGCCGCGTCATCGCCCTTCGCGGAAGCGGTGAGCGCCACCGGATAGACGATGGCTGGGTGCGTGTCGGCCGGGAAGGTGCCGACGACCTTGACGTTCTTGTCCGCCGCCGCGTCGGTCTTGTAGACAATGCCGAGCGGCGCTTCGCCGCGCGAGACGAGGAGCAGCGCGGCGCGGACGTTCTCGGCCTGCGCGACCTTCGGTGAAACCGCGTCCCAGACCCCGAGCGACTGGAGCGCCGCCTTGCCGTACTTGCCGGCCGGCACGGAGTCGACGCTGGCCATGGCGAGCTTGCCGTCGCCGAGCTTCTCGGCCAGCGGAAAGCCCTTGGCGATCTCGATCGAGCCGGCGGCGTCCGCTGGACCGACGAGCACGATCGAGTTGCCGAGAAGCTGCCTGCGGGTGTCGGCCTTGATCAGGTCCTTCTTCGCGAGCGCGTCCATCCAGTCGAGGTCGGCGGAGAAGAACACGTCGGCGGGCGCGCCGGATTCGATCTGCTTCGCGAGAGCGGAGGACGCGGCGTAGGAAATCGTCGCCGACTTGCCGGTTTCCGCCTTCCAGGCGGCGTTGATGTCGTCGAGCGCGTTCTTCAGGCTCGCCGCCGCGAAGACCACCGGCCCCTTCTCCTGGGCCTCGGCTGCGGGAACCGTGCCGAGTCCCAGGCCTGCGAGGGCGGCAAGCGCGAGGCAGCATCCGATCAGCGATCTGCGCGAGAACATCGAGGGCGGCTCCGAACGGTTCGAGAAGCGGAATGTCCGAGGAGATATAGCGGCAGGAGCGGTTCGGGAAGCGTGATATCCAAGCGAAACCTGCGGATTGCGTCGGCGGCCCCAACCGCGCTACGGGGCTTTGCCAGCAACACGAGGAGACGCCGGATGCGGATCAGCGCACGCAACCAGTTGAAGGGCACCGTGGTCGCGGTGGAGAAGGGCGCGACGACGGCGCATGTCCGCATTGATGTCGGCGGCACGATCGTCACCGCCTCGATCACCAATCAGGCGGTGGACGAACTTGGGCTTGCGGCCGGGAAGGAAGCCTATGCCGTGGTGAAGGCGTCGGACGTCATGGTGGCGGTGGACTGACCGTCTCTCGGCGCTTTTCGCGCGCCAGGTGGCGCTTGGCGACGAAGCGCGCCAGCGCCGGTCCGCCGGCGAGAACGGCGAAGAAGCGCAACGCCTGCAACGCCATCACGAAGGGGCGGTCGACGTTGGAGTTCGCCGCGATGATCGCGACGGAATCCATGCCGCCCGGGCTCGTCGCGAGATAGGCGGTGACGGGCTCGATGCCGCCGAAACGGACGAGCAGCAGCGCCAGTCCGCCGCAGAAGGCGATGAGGAGCAGCATCGCGAGGAGGATGCGCGGCAGGGCCTTCGCCGCGGCCGCCACCGTCTCGCGCGTGAAGTTCAGGCCGATGCGCCAGCCGACCACGGCATAGGCGAGGCCGAGCAGGACCTGCGGCGGATGCGGATCGAACACCCCGGCGACGTTCAGTCCCGCGCCGACGAGCATCGGACCGACGAGCCCGCCGGCGGGCAGGCGCGCCAGCCGGCCCAGCACGACGCCTGCCGCGGCGACCGCGAGAACGCCGGCGAGATGCGCCGGATCGATCGGGAAGAGGGCGGATGGCCCTGGTGAGGGCGCTGAACTCGGACCCGCGAACAGCAGCGACAGGACCGACGCCACCACCGAAACGGCGACGACGCGCGTATAGGTCATCACCGCGACGAGGCGCGCATCCGCACCATAGGCCTGCGCCATGATCACCATCGCGCTCGCCGCGCCCGGCGATGAGCCCCAGACCGCGACCGTGCCGGGTAGGACCTGCCAGCGGGCGAGCGCGTAGCCGATGAGGGCGCTGACGAGGATCGTCGAGGCGGTGACACCGACGAAGAGCGGCCATTCCGCCGCGACCGTCGCCAGGATGCCGGGCGTGATCGAGGCGGCGATCAGGCAGCCGATCAGCGCCTGCGCCGCCGTGAAGGGGAGATTCGGCACGCGCAGCGGCCGGCCGGTCGTCGACACGATGATGCCCACCAGCATCGGCCCGAGCAGCAGCGCCGCCGGCAGCCCGGCGAGTTCGAGAAGGCCGGCGAAGGCGGCGGAAAGGACGAGGAGCGCGAGCCAGCGCCGCCAGGGGAGCGGTGCCGCTCCGCCGGCGGGATGCGGCATGAGGCGGTTGGTCTTCCGGTGCGGTTCCTCCGCATCACGCTGGCCGGCGCAATGCAAGCCGGTTCGCGCGCCGCCCCTTCGATTCCGCCGGCCGATGCAGTAGATCGGCACCATGTCTCCCGATGTCGATCCCGTCGAAAGCCACCCCGCCATGCCCGCGGAGGCGGACGTCGTCGTGATCGGCGGCGGCATCGCGGGCGTTTCCACCGCCTTCTTCCTGCGCCGCAAGGGTCTGCGCGTCGTCCTCTGCGAGAAGGGGCGGATCGCCGGCGAGCAGTCGAGCCGGAACTGGGGCTGGTGCCGGGCGATGGGGCGCGACCACCGCGAAATCCCGCTGATCCAGGAATCGCTGCGGCTCTGGCGGCGGATGGACGAACTGACGGGCGGCGACACGGGGTTTCGCGCCTGCGGCATCCTCTATCTCTGCGAGACGAAAGCCGAGATGGACCGGTACGAGCCCTGGCTCGAGCATTCGAGGCTGCACCAGATCGGCTCGCGGCTCATCGGTGCGGACGAGGTGCGGGCGCTGCTGCCGGGACTGAAACGTCCGGTCGCGGGGGCGCTCTACACGGCGAGCGACGGGCGCGCCGAGCCGGCGCGGGCGGCGCCCGCCATCGCGGCGGCCTTCGCGAGTGCCGGCGGCACCGTCCTGACGGATTGCGCGGTGCGTGGGGTCGAGACGGAAGGTGGGCGCGTGTCGGGCGTCGTGACGGAGCGCGGACCCATCCGCGCCCGGGCGGCGGTGCTGGCGGGAGGCGCTTGGTCGCGGCTGTTCTGCGGCAACCATGGTCTCGACCTGCCGCAGCTCAAGGTCCTCGGCTCCGTCTTAAGGACCGCGCCGATCGCGGACGGGCCGGACACATCGGCGGCGGGGTCCGACTTCGCCTTCCGTCGCCGCGCGGACGGCGGCTACAACGTCGCGCATGGCGGGCTGTCGACGGTGGACCTCGTGCCGGACTCGTTCCGCTTGTTCCGCCCGTTCCTGCCGGCGCTGCGAGCTGAGCGCAAGGGACTGAAGCTCCGCCTTTCCGGCCGCTTCCTCGACGAATGGCGGACGCCGAAGCGCTGGGCGCTCGATGCGGTCTCGCCGTTCGAGCGCGCGCGCGTCCTCGATCCAGAGCCGGACGGCAAGCTGCTGGACTACGCCTTTGCGGCCTTCCGGGCCTCCGACGCCGCCTTCGCCGGCGCGCGCGAGGTGCGGCGCTGGGGTGGCCTCATCGACGTGACGCCGGACGCGGTGCCGGTGATCTCCGGCGTGCCGAGCCTCTCCGGCTTCTTCGTCGCCACCGGCTTTTCCGGACACGGCTTCGGCATCGGACCCGGGGCCGGGCGGCTGATGGCGGACATCGTCGCGGGCGACGATCCCGTGGTCGACCCTGCGCCCTTCCGCTTCGAGCGCTTCTCGGAAGGGCGGCCCGCCGTGATCGACGGGGGGTTCTAGAGGTCGCCGGTGGCGGCCATCGCCCGCAGCGCTTCCCGCGCTTCCGCCGGCCTCCAGCCGAGCGTGTTCCGGGCTCGGGCATTGCTGACGACGAGCCCGCCCGTCGCGGTCGCGAAGGCGTCCCCTTTGCCGAGGAGCCGGGCCGCGGCCTTCGCCAAGCCGCTTGGCGCGGGCAGCACGCGCCGGGCCCGGCCCGCGCCTTCGCGCAGCGCCGCGACGATCTCCGCCGGGTCCAGCGGGCCGTCGTCGGCGACGAGGAAGGTGCCGCCGGCTGCTCCATCGGCGGCGAGCGCGAGGAGGATCGCGTCGCAAAGGCTCTCGACCCAGACGAGCGAGCGCGGCTCCCCGAGCCCGCCGAGCGGCAGTGGGAACGGCGTCCGGGCGAGCCGGGAGAGCGCCGCGGTGAGATTCCGCGCGCCCGGCCCGAACACCGTCACCGGCCGCAGCACCACGCCTTCGGTCATGCCGCGATGTTCGGCCAAGGCCGTCCAGAAGGCCGTTTCGGCTTCGGCCTTCGAGAGGGCGTAGGGCGTCCGCGGCGCGGGCGCATCCGCTTCCGAGACCGGTATCGCGCCATTCGGCGAATGGATGGCCGCGCTGCCGACGAAGACCATGCGCCGGACGCCGGCGCGGGCCGCTCGGCCCGCGAGGTCCCGCGTCGCCTCGACATTGGCACGGCGGAGCGCCACGAGGTTCCGCGCGTCCGGGTCGCCGCGACGCGGGTTGAGGGCGGCGAGATGGACGACGCCTTCCACGCCGTCCGGCCAGTCAGGCAAGAAACCGTTGCCGTCGGCGCGCCGGGGCAGGGTGACCGCCTCGTGCCCGGCGGCCAGCGCGCGCGCCATGAAGTGCCGGCCGACGAAGCCGCCGGCCCCTGTCACGAGAATGCGCAAATCCCGTCAGCCAGCCTGGGCGCGCACAACGCTGCGGCCGATGTTCTCCAGCGGCGGCAGCGTCTCGTCGTCGATCGGCGGGGGGGCGACGTCCGGCTCAGTGGGTGCGACGCTCGCGGGCTTCGCCCCGTGCGGCGTCGCCATCGCGGCGACGATCTGGCGAAGCGTGATGCGGCCGATCCGCTCGCCGCTCCCGTCGACGACGTCGAGCGCGTCTTCGGTGGAGTGCGCCAGCACTTCGGCCGCCGCTTCCAGCGTCGTCCCGGCCGCGACGGTGGCGGCGGTCGGCACGGCATCGCGGCCCGGCGTCATCACGCCCTCCACCGCGATGACGCGGCCGCGGTTCACGTGCCGGACGAATTCGGCGATGTAGTCGTCGGCGGGCCGGAGCACGATGTCCTGCCGCGTGCCCTGCTGCACCATCTCGCCGTCGCGCAGGATCGCGATCCGGTCGCCGAGCCGCAGCGCCTCGTCGAGGTCGTGGGTGATGAAGACGATGGTCTTGCGAACGTCCTTCTGGATGTCGAGCAGCACCGTCTGCATGTCGGTGCGGATCAAGGGGTCGAGCGCCGAGAAGGCCTCGTCCATCAGGAGGATCGGCGCGTCGTTGGCGAGCGCGCGGGCGAGGCCGACGCGCTGCTGCATGCCGCCGGAAAGCTGGTTCGGATATTTCTGCTCGAAACCCTTCAGCCCGACGCGCTCGATCCAGCGCATCGCGGCATCAACCTGTTTCGCGCGCGGCAGGCCCTGGATCTCGAGGCCGTAGACCGTGTTCTCGAGGACGTTGCGGTGCGGCAGGAGCGCGAACTTCTGGAACACCATCGCCGTCCTGTGGCGGCGGAATTCCTGCAGCGCCTTCGGGTTCAGCTTCACGACGTCGGTGCCGTCGATCACCACCTCGCCGCTGGTCGGATCGATCAGGCGGTTGACGTGGCGGATCAGCGTCGACTTGCCCGAGCCCGACAGGCCCATGATCACCTGGACGGCGCCGCCCGGCATGGCGATGCCGATGTCGCGAAGGCCGAGCACGTGACCGGTCTTCGCGTTCAGCTCCGCCTTCGTCATGCCGGCCTTGACGGCCTCGACATGCGCTTGCCCGTTCGCGCCGAAGATCTTGTAGAGATGGCGGATCTCGATCGAGGGGGCGGTCGTCTCAGGCATGGACCGTCTCCCGATGCCGCTGGAGCCGCCGGCCGTAGGCCTGGCTGACCCGGTCGAAAATGATCGCGATGCCGACGATCGCGAGGCCGTTGAAGACGCCGAGCGTGAAGTACTGGTTCGAGATCGCCTTCAGCACCGGCTGGCCGAGACCCTGCACGCCGATCATCGAGGCGATCACCACCATGGCGAGCGCCATCATGATCGTCTGGTTGATGCCGGCCATGATGGTGGGAAGCGCCAGCGGCATCTGCACCTTCCAGAGCTTCTGCCACCCGGAGGAGCCGAAGGCGTCGGCGGCCTCCAGCGTGTCGCGGTCGACGAGGCGAATGCCGAGGTCGGTCAGACGGATCATCGGCGGGATGGCGTAGATCACCACCGCGATGACGCCCGGCACCCGCCCGATGCCGAGCAGCATCACGACGGGGATCAGGTAGACGAAGCTCGGCATGGTCTGCATCACGTCGAGCACCGGGTTCACCGCGCCGCGCAGACGGTCGGAGCGCGCCATCAGGATGCCGATCGGCAGGCCGACGAGGATCGCGATGACGGTGCACACGAAGATCATCGAGATCGTGCGCATCGTGTCGGTCCACATGTCGAACCAGCCGATCAGGAGCAGCGTCACGACGGTGCCGAGCGTGATCTTCCAGGAGCGGCTGGCGAGGAAGGCGATGGCCGCGATGGCGAGGAGGACGATCGGCCAGGGCGTCTGGGTGAGGAGGCGCTCGGCCCAGATCAGGAAGGTCTGGAGCGGCGAGAACAGCGCCTCGATGCCGTCGCCGTAGGCGCGGGTGAAGGTGCGGAACCCGTCGTCGATGCCCTTCTTCACGACGCGCAGCGTGTCGTCGTTCATGTGCGGGAACGAGGAAAGCCAGTCCATCGATCGAGCCCTTTCCGATGGGGCACCGCGCCGGCGCAGCGAAGCTTGCGGGAGTTCGAGAGGCTTGGCAAGAGGGACGGCGGAGGCGTGATCCGCCGTCCCCTGCGGGATGTCAGAGCGAGGACTTGATCTTCTCGGCGGCCTCCGGCGAGACCCACTTCGTCCAGAGGTCCTCGTTGTTCTTCAAGAAGTACTTCGCGCCGTCCTCGCCGGTGGCCTGGTTGTCGGTCATCCAGGCCATCAGCTTGTTGACGGTGTCGTTCGACCAGGCGCGCTTCCCGAGATAGCCCATCACGTCCGGGCCGGCCTTGTCGGCGAAGGGCTTGGCGACCAGCGTGAACACCCGGTCCACCGGCCAGGAATTCGGCTTCGGGTCCGGGCAGTCGGCGACGGTGTTGCAGCGCTTCCATTCGGCGGCGTCCTCGGGAACGCCGGCGTCGAGCTTCACCATCTCGTACTTGCCGAGGAGCGAGGTCGGAGCCCAGTAGTAGCCGACCCAGGGCTCTTTGCGCTCGTAGGCCTTGGCGATCGAACCGTCGAGACCGGCGGCCGAGCCTGTGTCGACCAGCGTGAAGCCGGCCTTCTCGGCGTCGAAGGCCTTGTAGAGCTGCGTCGTCACCACCGTGCCGCCCCAGCCCTGCGGGCCGTTGTAGATCGCGCCCTTCGACTTGTCCTCCGGCCCCGGGAAGAGGTCCGGATGCTTCAGGACGTCGCCGATGGTCTTGAGGTCGGGATGCTGGTCGGCGACGTATTTCGGGATCCACCAGCCCTGGTTGCCGCCGTCCGGCAGGGACTTCGCGGCTTCCACGATCTTGCCCTCGTCGAGACCGCGCTTCACCACGTCCGGCAGGAGGTCGATCCAGCCTTCCGGCGCGATGTCCGGCTCGCCCTTCTCGACCATGGACGTGATGGTCGGCACCGTGTCGCCGGTGGTGATCTCGGCGTTGCAGCCGTAGCCCTCGCTGAGGATGATCTTGTCGACGTTCGACATCACCTCCGCCGACTGCCAGTTCATGCTGGCGATGGTGACGTCGCCGCATTCGGCGGCGGAAGCGGCACCCGCGGCCGCAAGGAGGCCGACGGCGAGACAGGTCGATGCGAGCAGCGTCTTCATGAAGGCTTCCTCCTGTTTGCGTTCGCGGCGACATCGTCGTCCGGCCTGTCGGGAAACGTCGTCCATGTTGACGCGGGGGATTGTTCTGTTAGCGTCGTTCTAATGTGAATTCGCGGCTATCTGCTTATTTTGTTCCCGCATTCGCGGATGCAAAATAAATAGGCAGTCCGCGTTCGTTCGTGGGGTGGAAACGCATGGCGAAACTGATCTTCGTCAATCTGCCCGTATCTGACGTCGCGCGCTCGACCGCCTTCTACGAGGCAGTCGGCGCCGCGAAGAACCCGCAGTTCTCCAACGATCAGGCGTCCTGCATGGTGTTTTCGGACACGATCCACGCGATGCTGCTCGCGCACGACTTCTACCGGACCTTCACGAAAAAGGAGATCGCCGACACGAGGCGCGTCAGTGCCGCGCTGATCTGCGTTTCGGCCGACAGCCGCGCCGAAGTGGACGGGATCGTCGAGAAGGCGGGCCAAGCCGGCGGCACGCTGGATCCTGGGCCGGTGCAGGACTACGGCTTCATGTACGGCCGCTCGTTCGAGGACCCGGACGGCCACGTCTGGGAAGTGATGTGGATGGACCCCGAAGCCGCGAAGAACGGCCCGCCGGCCTGAGCCTTACGAGCCAGGGCCGGTCAGCGTCCGCCTGACGGCATCCGCCCAACCGGTGAGCTTGCGGCCGCGCTCCACGGCCGGCATACGCGGCTCGAAGCGGCGCTCCAGATGCCAGCTCGCGGCGAAGTTCTCCTCCCTCGGCCAGACGCCGGCCTTGTGGCCCGCGAGCCAGGCCGCGCCGAGGGCAGTGGTTTCCAGCACCACCGGCCGGTCGACGGGACTGTCGAGGATGTCGGCGAGGCGCTGCATCGTCCAGTCGCTCGCGACCATGCCCCCGTCGACGCGCAGCACCACGTCGCCGCTGCCGCGCCAGTCGCGCCGCATCGCGTCGAGGAGGTCGGCGGTCTGGAAGCAGACCGCCTCCAGCGCGGCGCGCGCCAGCTCGTTCGGGCCGGTGGAGCGCGTCATGCCGAAGATCGCGCCGCGCGCCTCCGCGTCCCAGTGCGGCGCGCCGAGGCCGACGAAGGCCGGCACCAGATAGACGTCCTGGCGGTCGTCCGCCTGCTCCGCCATCGGCCCGGACTGCTCGGCCCGCTCCATGATTCGGAGGCCGTCGCGCAACCATTGCACCGCCGCCCCGGCGACGAAGATCGAGCCTTCCAGCGCATAGGTCGTGACGCCGTCGAGCCGGTAGGCGACCGTGGACAAGAGGCGGTTGTTCGAGTGCGCCCGTTCCGTGCCGGTGTTCAGCACCGCGAAGCAGCCGGTGCCGTAGGTCGACTTCGCCATGCCGGGCCGGAAGCAGGCCTGGCCGAGGGTCGCGGCGTGCTGGTCGCCCGCGATGCCGAGGATCGGGATCGCCGCGCCGAAGAGCGATGGGTCGGTGGTGCCGAACTCCGCGGCGCAGTCCTTCACCTCCGGCAGGAGCGCGCGCGGCACCCGCAGGAGCCGCAGCAGTTCGTCGTCCCATTCGTGGCGGTCGACGTCGAACAGCATCGTGCGCGAGGCGTTCGTCGCATCCGTCGCGTGGACGCGGCCGCCGGTCAGCCGCCAGAGCAGGAACGTGTCCACCGTGCCGAAGGCGAGCTCGCCCTTCTCGGCCCGCGCTCTGGCGTCGACGACGTTGTCGAGCAGCCAGGCGATCTTCGTGCCCGAGAAATAGGGATCGACCACGAGGCCGGTCTTCGCGATGATCGTCGCCTCCGCACCCTCCGCGACGAGGCGGCGGCACTCGTCCGCTGTCCGCCGGTCCTGCCAGACCAGGGCGTTGTGGATCGCCTCGCCGGTGGCGCGGTCCCAGACGATCGCGGTCTCGCGCTGGTTGGTGATGCCGATCGCCGCGATGTCGGCGGCCGACAGCGAGGCGCCGGCGAGCGCCGTGCGAACCGTCGCGACGACGGAATTCCAGATGTCCTCCGGGTCGTGCTCGACCCAGCCGGAGCGCGGAAAGATCTGCCGGAACTCCTGCTGCCCGACGCCCGCGATGCGGAAGCGCTCGTCGAACACGATGGCGCGGCTCGACGTCGTGCCCTGATCGATCGCGAGGACGTATCCGGCCATGGAGGTTCCCGAATTAAACCAGCTTGAAAGGGCTCGCGCCGAAGCCTTTCCCGGCCAAGGGAAGGAAGAGGCGTCGGCGGCTCGCCACATGGAAAGGGCCGGGATCGCTCCCGACCCTTCGCCGCGTCCCGACCTTACTGCGCCGGGGCGGAGGCCGGCGTCATCGTCGCGCCGCCGTTGGCCGAGGCGTTGGCGTCGGCCCAGCTCTTCACGAGCTCGTCGTAGCCGATGGTGACCGGCTTCTCCTTCTCGTTGTCGAGCTTGGGCTGCGGGGCGAGGGTGCCGTTCTTCTTGGCCTCCGCCACCCAGTAGTCCATGTCGTGCTTCTTGTTGAGCATCGGCCCCTTGTCGCCCTGGACCTTGGAGCGCTCGATGCGCGCCATCACCTTCTCCTGCTCCTCGCAGAGCGAGTCCATCGCCTCCTGCGGGGTCTTGTTGCCGGCCGCCGCGTCGCCGATCGCCTGCCACCAGAGCTGGGCTAGCTTCGGATAGTCCGGAACGTTGGTGCCGGTCGGCGACCACTGCTTGCGGGCCGGCGAGCGGTAGAACTCGACGAGGCCGCCGAGGTCCTTGGCGCGCTCCGTGAAGCTCTTGTCGCGGATGGTGGATTCGCGCACGAAGGTCAGGCCGACATGGCTCTTCTTCACGTCCACCGTCTTCGAGGTGACGAACTGCGCGTAGAGCCAGGCGGCCTTGGCGCGGTCGGCCGGCGTCGACTTCATCAGCGTCCAGGAACCGACGTCCTGGTAGCCGAGCTTCATGCCCTCCTTCCAGTAGGAGCCGTGCGGCGAGGGGGCCATGCGCCACTTCGGCGTGCCGTCCTCGTTCACCACCGGCAGGCCCTTCTTCACGGCGTCCGCCGTGAAGGCGGTGTACCAGAAGATCTGCTGGGCGACCTCGCCCTGCGCCGGCACCGGGCCGGACTCCGAGAAGTTCATGCCCTGCGCGGCCGGCGGTGCGTAGGCCTTCAGCCAGTCGAGATACTTCTGGATCGAGTAGACGGCGGCCGGGCCGTTGGTGTCGCCGCCGCGATCGACGCACGAGCCGACCGGCTGCGACTTGTCGTTGACGCGGATGCCCCATTCGTCGACCGGCAGGCCGTTCGGCAGGCCCTTGTCGCCGTTGCCGGCCATCGACAGCCAGGCGTCGGTGAAGCGCCAGCCGAGCGAGGGGTCCTTCTTGCCGTAGTCCATGTGGCCGTAGACCTTCTTGCCGTCGATCTCGCGACCGGTGAAGAAGGCGGCGATGTCCTCGTAGGCCGACCAGTTGACCGGCACACCGAGGTCGTAGCCGTACTTCGCCTTGAAGTCGGCCTTGTTCTTCGCGTCGTTGAACCAGTCGTAGCGGAACCAGTAGAGGTTGGCGAACTGCTGGTCGGGCAGCTGGTAGAGCTTCTTGTCCGGCGCCGTGGTGAAGCTCGTGCCGATGAAGTCGGCGACGTCGAGCGTCGGCGAGGTCACGTCCTTGCCCTCTCCCTCCATCCAGTCGGTGAGCGGGCGCACCTGCTGGTAGCGCCAGTGGGTGCCGATGAGGTCCGAGTCGTTGACGTAGGCGTCGTAGATGTTCTGCCCGGACTGCATCTGCGTCTGGAGCTTCTCGATCACGTCGCCTTCGCCGATCAGGTCGTGCGTCACCTTGATGCCGGTGATGGCGGTGAAGGCGGGAGCGAGCACCTTCGACTCGTATTCATGCGTCGTCAGCGTCTCGGACACGACCTTGATGTCCATGCCCTGGAAGGGCTTGGCCGCGTCGATGTACCATTGCATCTCCTTCTCCTGGTCGGCGCGCGACAGGGTGGAGAGGTCCTTGACCTCGGTGTCCAGGAACTTCTTCGCCGCGTCCATGTCGGCGAAGGCCGGCCCCGCGGCGAGGGTCAGCGCCAGAACGGCGGCCGAGCCCATCCAGTGTCGTTTCATGTGAGATCTCCTCCCAGAGCAGATGGCCGAAGAAAGAACGGGCCGGGTCGCGTCGGTCGGCCGAAGACGCGGTGGCCGGTAGAACCGCTTGCGTCTCAGACGAAGCGGAAGACGAACAGCGCCCAGACGACCGAGACGCCGAGGGCGTACCAGAGATTGGCGTCCTCCTCGCCCCAGAACACGAAGCCGAGGCAGATGAAGGCGGCCCCGAGCAGCGACACGAACAGGCGGTCGCCGCGCGTCGTCTCGAAGCGGAGCAGCCCGAAGCGCGGGCCGCCGCCGGGCGAGATCGCCTCCCAGACGCCCATCAGCGCGATAAGGGCGGCGATCGTGACGAAGAACAGGACGGTCGGCAGCGTCCAGGCCATCCAGGAAAAGTCGGGCATGGTCACACCCTCCCTTCAAACCCGCCCGAGGGCGAAGCCCTTGGCGATGGTGTTGCGGGCGAACTCGGATGTTCGTGTCATGGCTCAGACCCTCCCTAGGGCGAAGCCCTTGGCGATGTAGTTGCGCACGAACCAGATCACGATCGCGCCGGGAATGATCGTCAGGACGCCGGCGGCGGCCAGGACGCCCCAGTCCATGCCGGCGGCCGACACGGTGCGCGTCATGATCGCCGAGATGGGCTTGGCTTCCGTCACGGTCAGGGTGCGGGCGATCAGGAGCTCGACCCAGGAGAACATGAAGCAGAAGAAGGCCGCGACGCCGATGCCGCTCGCGATCAGCGGCATGAAGATCCGGAAGAAGAAGCGCGGGAACGAGTAGCCGTCGATATAGGCTGTCTCGTCGATCTCCTTTGGCACGCCGGACATGAAGCCTTCGAGAATCCAGACCGCCAGCGGCACGTTGAACAGGCAGTGCGCCAGCGCGACCGCGATGTGCGTGTCGATCAGGCCGAAGGCCGAGTAGAGCTGGAAGAAGGGCAGGGCGAACACCGCCGGCGGCGCCATGCGGTTGGTCAGAAGCCAGAAGAACAGGTGCTTGTCGCCAAGGAAGCGGTAGCGCGAGAAGGCATAGGCGGCCGGCAGCGCGACCGCCACCGAGATCGCCATGTTCATCACGACGTAGGTGATCGAATTGACGTAGCCCATGTACCAGGACGGATCGGTGAAGATCGTCCGGTAGTTGTCGAGCGTCGGGTTCGCCGGGACGAGCGTGAAGGCGCCGATGATCTCTTGGTTCGTCTTGAAGCTCATGTTGACGAGCCAGTAGATCGGCAGGAGCAGGAACAGGATGTAGAGGATCGGCACGAAGGCGCGCCGCTTGAAGCGGCCGGACGTCGCCATGCGGGCGCGCGCCTTGAACGCCGCCTCCGAATGCAGCGCCGGCGGCAGGACGGCGGCGCCCGGCGCGGCTGCGGGATGGGTGGCGCTCATCTCAGGCGTCTCCCTTGGAAGCCGGTCGATCGACGCCGGCATTGGTCATCACGGTGTAGAAGACCCACGACAGGAGGAGGATGATCAGGAAGTAGATCAGGCTCATCGCCGCCGCCGGGCCGAGATCGAACTGGCCCACCGCCATCTTCACGAGGTCGATCGACAGGAAGGTCGTGGAGTTGCCCGGTCCGCCGCCCGTCACCACGAAGGGCTCGGTGTAGATCATGAAGCTATCCATGAAGCGGAGCAGCACGGCGATCAGGAGCACGCGGCCCATCTTCGGAAGCTGGATGAAGCGGAACACCGCCCAGCGCGACGCGCCGTCGATCTTCGCCGCCTGGTAGTAGGCGTCGGGGATCGAGACGAGGCCGGCGTAGCAGAGCAGGACGACGAGGCTCGTCCAGTGCCAGACGTCCATCACCACCAGCGTGATCCAGGCGTGGAGCGGGTTCTGCACGTAGTTGTAGGGGATGCCGAGCATCGCCACGCCCCGGCCGAGCAGCCCGATGTCGGTGCGCCCGAACACCTGCCAGATCGTGCCGACGACGTTCCACGGGATGAGGAGCGGCAGCGCCATCAGAACGAGACAGACCGGCACCCAGATGCCCTTCTTCGGCATCGACAAGGCCACGATGATGCCGAGCGGCACCTCGATGGCGAGGATGATCGCGGAGAACAGGAGGTTGCGCCAGAGCGCGTCGTGGAAGCGGTCCGAGGTCATGATCTCGGCGAACCAGCCGATGCCGTACCAGGAGAACTCGTTGTTCCCGAAGGTGTCCTGCACCGAATAGTTCACCACCGTCATCAGCGGGATCACCGCCGAGAAGGCGACGAGCAGCAGGACCGGCAGCACCATGAACCAGGCGCGGTTGTTCAGCGTCTTGTTCATCGGCGCGCCTCCGTTTCGACGAGCCAGGAATCGGCGTAGAGGTTGAGGGCGCGGGCGTCGAAGGCGACGTCCGCTTCGGCCGGCAGCGCCTCGCCTTCCGGCACGACGGATACGATGCGCTGGCCGCCGAGGTCGGCGCGCACGATGCGCTCCGAGCCGACGTCCTCGACCCGGTCGATCCGGACCGGAATGCCGGAGCCGCGCGGCACCAGTTGCACGAATTCCGGCCGGATGCCGAGTTCCGTCCGCGCCGCGCCGCCGGCGTTCGCGATCCCGGCCGGCAACGGCACCCTCGCGCCGGAGACCACGGCCTCGCCGCCCTCGAGCTTGCACGGGATGACGTTCATGCCGGGCGAGCCGATGAAGTAGCCGACGAAGGTGTGGCGCGGCCGCTCGAACAGCTCCTCCGGCGTGCCGATCTGAACGACCTGGCCTTCCGTCATCACCACGACTTTCTCGGCGAAGGTCAGCGCCTCGGTCTGGTCGTGCGTGACGTAGACCATGGTCATGCCGAACTGGCGGTGCAGCGCTTTGAGCTCCGAGCGGAGCTGCCATTTCATGTGCGGATCGATGACGGTCAGCGGTTCGTCGAAGAGGATCGCCGCGACGTCGGAGCGCACCAGTCCGCGGCCGAGCGAGATCTTCTGCTTCTCGTCGGCGGTCAGCCCCTGCGCCTTGCGCTTCGCCTTGGCCTCCAGCCCGAGGCGGCGCAGCATGTCGGACACGCGCCGCTCGATCTCGGCTCTCGCGACGCCCCGGTTCTTCAGGGGAAAGGCGAGGTTCTCGGCGACCGTCATCGTGTCGTAGATCACCGGAAACTGGAAGACCTGTGCGATGTTGCGATCTTCCGGCGACAAGGTGGTCACGTCGCGGTCGCCGAAGCGGATCGTGCCCTCGGACGACGTCAGCAGTCCGGAGATGATGTTGAGGAGTGTCGTCTTCCCGCAGCCGGAAGGCCCCAGCAGCGCGTAGGCGCCGCCGTCCTCGAAGACGTGGTCGACCTCGCGGAGCGCGTAGGTGCCGGCTCTCGCCAGTTCCGGCGTGTAGGCGTGGCGGATACGGTCGAGATGGATGCGCGCCATCGGTCGTCCTCCTCAGGCGGCCAGCGCGGGGGCGGGGGCACCCGCCGCCCGGCCCGCGGCATCGAAGATGAGCATTCCCGCCGGATCGAAATGCAGCGAAACGTCCTCGCCCGGCTCGATGCGCTGGATGCCCGGCACCAGCGCCACCATGCGAGCGCCGCCGATGTCGGCGTGGACGAAGGTCTCCGATCCCGTCACCTCCGAGACCACCGCGGTTCCCCGCAGCGGCACGGTGTTCGGGCGCTCGCCGAGCGACAGGTGGTGCGGCCGGATGCCGGCGCGGTACTCGCCGTCGGGCAGGGCGGCATGGACGCCGCGCGCCGGAATGCTGACGCCGAGCGGCGAGACGAAGGTGCCGCCCTCTTTCGCGACGGCGAGAACGTTCAGCGGCGGATCGGAGAAAGTCGTCGCGGTGACGATGTCGGCCGGCCGGCGATACACTTCGGCGGTCGGGCCGAACTGCGTGATGCGGCCCTTCGAGAGCGTCGCGGTGTTGCCGCCGAGGAGCAGCGCTTCCGTCGGCTCGGTGGTGGCGTAGACGAAGACCGCGCCGGTCTCGGCGAAGATGCGCGGCAGCTCTTCGCGCAGTTCCTCGCGCAGCTTGTAGTCGAGGTTCGCCAGCGGCTCGTCGAGGAGCACGAGGTCGGCGCCCTTGACGAGCGCGCGAGCGAGGGCGGTGCGCTGCTGCTGGCCGCCCGACAGGTTCAGGGGCGTGCGCTGCAGATAGGGTTCGAGCTTCAGGAGCTTCGCCGCCCGTGCCACCGCCGCCTCGATCTCGGCGGCCGGCTTGCCGGCGACGCGCAGCGGCGAGGCGATGTTCTCGTAGACGTTGAGGGCCGGATAGTTGATGAACTGCTGGTAGACCATCGCGACGTTGCGGCGGCGCACCGGCACGCCGGTGACGTCGGTGCCGTCCACGAGGATGCGGCCGCTCGTCGGCTTGTCCAGCCCGGCCATCAGCCGCATCAGCGTCGTCTTGCCGGCGAGCGTCGGCCCGAGCAGGACGTTCAGCGAGCCACGCTCGAGCCGCAGGGAAACGCCGTCGATATGCGTTTCCGCCCCGACCTTCCGCCCCACATCGATTAGTTCCAACATCGAACCCTCCCGAGGTTCGGACAGATCCGCTTGAACCGGGCGGCGCCGCGCGGGCGCGCCCGACGCCTCAGGCCGCGACCGTCCTCCCCGTCGTCATGTTCATCTTTTCGAGATGCGTCTCAAGAGCCTTCGTCTCAGCCGTCGAGAAGCGCAGCCCGAGCTTCGAGCGCCGCCAGAGGACGTCCTCGGCCGAAGACGCCCATTCCTTCTCCACCAGCCAGCGCAACTCGCCCTCCGTCAGGCCGTGGCCGAGGTCGCGGTCGAGCCCGGCCTTGGCGATCGCCAGCGCGTCGCGCCCGTAGGAGCGCACCAGCCGCGCCGCCGTCTTCGCGTCGAGGCTCGAGGCGGCGCTGCGCAGTTCCGCTTCGACGGCGCCTGCGCCCTCTACCGGGAACTCGCCGCCCGGCAGCGGCTCGCCGCCGGTCCAGGGCTTGCCGCGCTTGCCGAGGCGCTCCTCGATCCGCTCCAGCACTTCCTCGGAAAGCTTGCGGTAGGTAGTGATCTTGCCGCCGAAGGCGTTCAGCACCGGTGCTTCGCCGCCGATCGCCTCGCCCTCGACGCGCAGCACGTAGTCGCGCGTCGCTTCCTGCGCCTTCGAGGCGCCGTCGTCGAACAGCGGCCGGACACCCGAGAAGCTCCAGACGATGTCGCTTTCCGTCACCGGGCGCTCGAAGTATTCCGAGGCCGACCGGCAGAGATAGCTCTTCTCTTCCTCGCTGATCGCGACGGCGCCGGGATCGCCCTCGTAGTCGCGGTCGGTGGTGCCGATCAGCGTGAAGTCGTCCTCGTAGGGGATCGCGAAGATGATGCGGTTGTCGGCGTTCTGGAAGATATAGGCCCGGTCGTGCTCGTAGAGCTTTCGCGTCACGATGTGCGAGCCCTGGACGAGGCGGATGTTGCGCGCGTCGTTCCGGCCGAGCGCCCCGCGGATGACGCGGTCGACCCACGGGCCGGAGACGTTGACGAGGAAGCGCGCCGTCACCTCGCGCTCCGCGCCGTTAGCGCGGTGATCGCGAAGCCGGATGCGCCAGACGCCGCTCTCGCGCCGGGCCTCGACCACCTCGGTGCCGACCATCACGTCGGCGCCCCGCATCGCCGCGTCGCGGGCGTTGAGGACGACAAGCCTCGCATCGTCCACCCGGGCGTCGGAATATTCGAAACCACGCGCGAACTCCTTCTTCAGGGGCACGCCGCGCGGATCGCTGGAGAGCTTCACCGTCTCGGTCGCGGGCAGCTTCTTCCGGCCGCCGATATGGTCGTAGAGGAACAGGCCGAGACGCAGCAGCCAGGCCGGCCGCAGCCCCTTCTGGAACGGCAGGATGAAGCGGAGCGGACGGATGATGTGCGGGGCGATGGCCCAGAGCACCTCGCGCTCCATCAGCGATTCGCGCACCAGCCGGAACTCGCGATGCTCAAGGTAACGCAGGCCCCCGTGGATCAGCTTCGTCGACCAGGACGACGTGCCGGAAGCAAGGTCCTTCATCTCCGCAAGGCCGACGGTGAAGCCGCGGCCGGCCGCATCGCGCGCGATGCCGCAGCCGTTGATTCCCCCGCCGATGATGAAGACGTCGAACTGCGTCATCGCTCCGCCCGCTTTCGCATCGCAGCATGGCTGCGCTCCCCGCGAAATCGAAGGAGAGCGTAACGAAAGAAAAACGAAAGTCAACCGAACTCGGCGTGCGCCTGTGCGCTTTCGGCATCGGTCTCGATCAGCCGCACCTCGCCCTCGGTGCAAGCGCGGCGGAACTCTGGGCTCGGGCAGCGGTCGGTGACGAAGGTGTCGATCTCGCGGATGTTGCCGATGCGGACCGAAGCCGTGCGCTCGAACTTCGACGAATCGCTCGCCAGGATCGTATGCCGGGCATTGGCGATGATCGCCTGCGCGACGCGCACCTCGCGATAGTCGTAGTCGAGCAGCGTGCCATCGTGGTCGATGGCGGAAACGCCGATGACGGCGAAGTCGACGCGGAACTGGCGGATGAAGTCCACCGCCGCCTCGCCGACGATGCCGCCGTCCGAGCGCCGGACCGTGCCCCCCGCGATCACCACCTCGATCTCCGGAAAGGGGCGCAGCGTCGTCGCGACGTTGATGTTGTTGGTGACGACCATCAAACCCTGGTGCCGGGAGAGAGCCGTCGCCACCGCCTCGGTGGTGGTGCCGATGTTGATCGTCAGCGACGCGCCGTTCGGCACGAGGTCGGCGACGGCGCGTCCGATCGCCGCCTTCTCGTTCGCCGCGATCAGGCGGCGGGCGTCGTAGTCGACGTTCTCGACGCCGAAGGAGACGACCGCGCCGCCGTGGACGCGCGACAGGAGGCGGCCATCGCAAAGGTCGTTGAGGTCCTTGCGGATGGTTTGGACGCTGACCGAGAAGCGATGCGCGAGGTCGTCGACCTGAACCCGCCCGCTCGTCCGCGCAAGCTCGACGATCTGGCTCTGGCGTTCCGACAGCATGGGCGACCGCTCCCGAGGGGCCCGCTATCGTAATGCGAAACCGTGCGGCGGAAAAGCGAAAGTCGTTCGGTGCGAAAGCGAAACCCGTCAGTGTGGCGGCGCGTGGACTTCCCGTTCCCCGCCGATCCATGTGGATGCGACGCGGTCGTCCGCGTCGATCCAGACGAGGTCGGCGCGGGCGCCGGGGGCGAGGCGGCCCCGCGAGCGGTCATGGAGGAAGTCGGCGGGATAGAGCGAGGCCATACGCAGCGCCTCCTCCATTTCGAGGCCGACGACGTCGCGGAGATACCGCACCGCGCCGATCATGGTGAGGTCGGAGCCGGCGAGCGTGCCGTCCTCCAGCGTCAGGCGGCCGTTGTGGCGCGTCGCACGCCGGCCGTTCAGCTCGAACACGTCGCTGGAAACCCCGACCGTCGGCATGGCGTCGGTGATCGCCAGCACCCGGCCCGGCCCGCGCTTCGCCCGGATCGCCAGCGCGATCGCCGCCGGGTGGACATGGTGCCCGTCGGCGATGATGCCGCAGGAAACTTCGGCCGCCTCCAGCACCGCGCCGACGAGGCCGGGCTCGCGGTGGCCGAACTGGCTCATCGCGTTGAAGAGATGCGTGCCGCAGCTCGCCCCGGCGGCGAAGGCGGCGGATGCGGTGGCGAAGTCCGCGTCGCTGTGACCGATCGAAACGGTGATGCCGGCGGCGACGAGCTGGGTGATCTCGTCCGGCCGGGCGTTCTCGGCCGCGACGGTGAGGAGCAGCGGGCGGACGGCCGTCGCGACCAGCCGTTCGACGTCCTCGTTCTCGAGCCGGCGGATCAGCGCCGGGTCGTGCGCGCCCTTTCGCGCCACCGACAGGAAGGGCCCCTCGACATGGATGCCGATGCAGCCGGGCACCCCTTGCCGCATCGCCTCGCCGACGGCCTCGATCGCGGCATAGGTGACTTCCGGCCGGTCGGTGATGACGGTCGGCAGCAGCGCCGTCGAGCCGTAGGGCCGGTGCGCCGCGCAGATGGCGCGGACGCCTTCCACGGTCGGCGTCTCGTTGAGAAGGACGCCGCCGCCGCCGTTCACCTGGATGTCGACGAAGCCGGGGGCCAGCAGGCCGCCGTCGAGGCGGACGCGGGCCACGTCCCAGGGCACGTCGGCGAGGTCGACGATCGCCTCGATGCGCCCTTCGCCGATCAGCAGGGCGCGGTCGTCCCGCGTCGTCTCGCCATCGAAGATCGCAGCTCCGACCAGCGCGGAACGGGTGGCAGCCATCAGAGCGTCTCCGTCACCTTCTTCAGGCCGCGCGGGTTGTCCGGATCGTGGCCGCGCCCGCGCGACAGCGCCTCGGCGAACCGGTAGAACGACAGGATCATCGATACGGGTTCCGTCAGCGGGTGCCCGGTCGCCGCGTGCGGCAGAACGGTTCCGACCGGGCTCTCGCCGATCGCGAACAGCGCCGCTCCCTGATCGGCAAGCCGCCGGCAAAGGTCCTGCATGCCGGGGCGGCTCGCGTCGTCCGGTAGGAAGGCGAAGGCGGGAAAGCCGGCTTCCACCAGCGAGACCGGCCCGTGGATCAGTTCCGCGCCGGAGAAGCATTCGGCGTGGAGGATCGAGGTCTCCTTGAACTTCAGCGCCGCTTCCGCCGCGATCGCGAAGCCGGGGCCGCGCCCGACCGTGTAGAGCGAACTCGCCGCGCGGCACGGCTCCAGCGCCGCCGACCAATCGGCCTCCAGCGCGCGGGCGAGGTGGCCGGGAAGGGCATCGAGGGCGGCCGCGAGCGCCGCATCCTCGATCCAGTGCGCGAGGATCGCCAGCGCCGCCACGGCGGAGGCGACGAAGCTCTTCGTCGCCGCCACGCTCTTCTCCGGGCCCGCCTCCAGCGCGATCTCGCGGCCGGCCACCTGTCCCAGCGCCGAGCCCGGCGCGTTGACGAGCGCGATCGTCTCCGCTCCGGCTTCCCGCACGGCCTTCAGGAGCGCCACGATGTCCGGGCTTTGGCCGGACTGCGACACGGCGAGCGCTGCCGCTCCCTTCAGCCGAAGCGGAGCGCGGTAGACGGAGGCGAGCGAGGGGCCGAGCGAGGCGACGGGCACGCCGGCCATGATCTCGGTCGCGTACTTGAAGAAGGTCGCGGCGTGGTCCGAAGAGCCGCGCGCGACCGTCGCCACCACCGGCGGCCCGAGCCGGCGCAGGAATGTGCCGGCTTCCCGGAGTTCCGGCCCGGAGCGCTCGAGCAGCCGGGCGACGGCGGCGGGTGCCTCGGCGATCTCGCGATGCATGAGGGAGGTTTCGGTCAAGGGGTCAGCTCCGCTGGGACAGCGACAGTTCAGCGACGAAGTCGTAGGCGTCGCCCCGATAGAGGGAATGGGTCAGCTCGACAGGGCGCCCGCCTTCGTCGAAGGCGACGCGCGTCATGGCGAGCGCGGCGGTAGCTTCGGGAAGGCCGAGCAACTCGGCGTCATCGCTCCCGAGATTCGCCGCGCTGATCCGCTGCAGCGCCCGGACGGGACGGTGGCCGAGAGTGCCCATCACCTCGTAGAGCGAGCCCGACACGATGCCGGGATCTGAGAGGATCGAGGCCGGCACGCAGGTGCGCTCCACCACGATCGGCATGGCGTCGGCGCGCCGGACGCGGGCGAGGCGCGCCACCTCTTCTCCCGGCGAAAGCGCCAGTCGCAGCGCCTCTTCCGGCGTCACGCGCCCGACGGAGCGGTCGAGCCATTGCGAGCTCGTCCCATGGCCGCGCGCCCGCATGTCCTCCGTGAACGAGGTGAGGTGCGACAGGCCCTGCTGGAACTTGCGCTGCGGTGCGGACACGAAGGTGCCGGAGCCGTGCCGCTGCTCGATCAGCCCTTCCGAGACGAGCCCCTCTAGCGCCTTGCGGACGGTGACGCGCGACACGCCGACGCTCGCCGCGAGTTCCCGCTCGGCCGGCAGCGCTTCCAGCGGCTTCAACTCGCCGTCGAGCACCGCCTTCCGGATCCGGGCCTGAAGCCGGAGATAGAGCGGGCCTCCTTCCGAAAGGAAGCTGTCCGGATGGAACAGGGCATCCATGGGTTCTTCGAAGGCTCCGCCGCCGCGGTCGATGCATCGGATAGATACCAAAGCAGACCATTTGGCAAGCGAGCTCGTGCCGGGTCGTGCTGGAATCAGCTGGCGCAGCGTCGAAGCTCCCAAAAGCGCCCTTCATCAGGATGTTGCGGTTGTCGGTTTGGGAGCGAAGCGCTTTTCTCATCGCCGCCGCTTGCGGAATGGTTTTGTTTTGGTAATGCTCCGGCCTCGTGGCGCACCGAATCGCGCCGCGCCCGTTTCAGATGGCCCAACCCGGCGAGGACCGCACGATGACGAGACAATTCCTGACCGTTTCGATCAGCCTGGCGGCACTCGCCGCCGCGACGGCCGCGCGAGCCGATACGACGCTGACGATCGAGAGCTGGCGCAACGACGACCTCGCCACCTGGCAGGAGCAGATCATCCCCGCCTTCGAGAAGGAGCACCCGGACATCAAGGTGGTGTTCTCGCCCTCCGCGCCGACCGAATACGACGCGGCGCTCGGCGCCAAGCTCGATGCCGGCTCCGCCGGCGACCTCATCGCCTGCCGCCCCTTCGACAAGTCGCTGCAGCTTTTCCAGAAGAAGCAGCTCACCGATCTTTCGAAGCTCTCCGGCATGGAGAACTTCAGCGCCATCTCGAAGACCGCCTGGTCGACCGACGACGGCTCGCAGACCTTCTGCGTGCCGATGGCCGCCGTCTTGCACGGCTTCATGTACAACGAGACCGCCTTCCAGGAACTCGGTATCCAAGTGCCAAAGACCGAGGACGAGTTCTTCGCCGCGCTCGACAAGATCAAGGCCGACGGGCGCTACGTGCCGATGGCGATGGGCACCAAGGACCAGTGGGAAGCCGCGACCATGGGCTACCAGAACATCGGCCCGAACTACTGGAAGGGCGAGGACGGCCGTAAGGCGCTGATCGAGGGCAAGGAGAAGCTCACCGACGCGGCGTGGACGAAGCCCTACGAGACGCTCGCCAAGTGGAACGGCTATCTCGGCGACGGCTTCGAGGCGCAGACCTATCCCGACAGCCAGAACCTCTTCACGCTCGGCCGCGCCGCGATCTATCCGGCCGGCTCCTGGGAGATCGCGACCTTCGAGAAGCAGGCCGACTTCAAGATCGGCGCCTTCAAGCCCCCGGTCCAAAAGGCGGGCGACACCTGCTACATCTCCGACCATCCGGACATCGCGCTCGGCCTCAACGCCGCGAGCCCGAACAAGGCAGCGGCGGAGACCTTCCTGTCCTGGGTGGCGAGCCCGGCCTTCGCCGACATCTACGGCAACGCGCTGCCGGGCTTCTTCCCGCTGAACGAGAAGCCGATCGAATTGAAGAACGACCTCGCCAAGGAGATCGTCGGCTGGCGCAACGACTGCCAGCGCACGATCCGCTCGACCTACCAGATCCTGTCGCGCGGCACGCCGAACCTCGAGAACGAGACCTGGACCGAGTCGGCCAACGTCATCAACAAGTCGGAAACGCCGGAACAGGCGGCGGAAAAGCTGCAGAAGGGCCTCGACGCCTGGTACAAGCCGGGCCAGCCGACGCCGGTCGCCGCCCCCGCCAAGTAAGCTGCATGGCGGCGCGGCGGCCTTCGGGCAGCCGCGCCGCCGATGTTTCGTTCCACCGGCGAGTTCCCGTCATGACTGAGGCTCGACAGATCGCGAAGGCCCGGCGGCGGACGCGGTGGCACATCGCCGTCTTTCTCCTGCCGGCGCTCGTCGTCTACACGGCGATCATGATCGTGCCGCTCGCCGAGACGCTGCGCCTGTCGCTCGACCGCGGCGCGGAGTTCGTCGGCCTCGACAATTTCCGAACGCTGTTCGGCGACCCGCGCTGGTCGGACGGCTTCTGGAACGCGCTCCGGAACAACACGGTCTTCTTTCTGATCCACATGGCTGTTCAGAACCCGCTCGGCATCGCGCTGGCGGCCCTGATGGCCGTGCCGCGCCTCCGGGGCGTCGTTCTCTATCGGACGGCGATCTACCTGCCGACCATCCTCTCCTTCGTCATCGTCGGCTTCATCTGGAAGCTGATCCTGTCGCCGCTCTGGGGCATCGCGCCCTCCGCGCTCGACCTCGTCGGCCTGAAGTTCCTGTTCGCGCCCTGGCTCGGCCGGGAAGGGAGCGCCCTCGTCGCCGTCTCGCTCGTCTCGGTCTGGCAGAACGTCGGCATCCCGATGATGCTGATTTACGCCGCGCTGATCACCATCCCCGACGACGTGATCGAGGCCGCCGAATGCGACGGCGTCACCGGCTTCGCGCAGTTCTGGCGCATCAAGCTGCCGCTGATCCTGCCGGCGATCGGCCTCGTCTCGGTGCTGACCTTCGTCGGCAATTTCAACGCCTTCGACCTCGTCTATTCGATGCAAGGGGCGCTCGCCGGGCCGAACGCCTCCACCGACATCCTCGGCACCTTCCTCTACCGCACCTTCTTCGGCTTCCAGCTGCAGCAGGGCGACCGCAACATGGGGGCGACGGTCGCGACGGCGATGTTCGCCATCGTGCTGGGGGGCGTTTCCTTCTATCTCTTCGTCGTGCAGCGGCGCATCCGCCGCTACCAGATGTGAGAAGGGCGCGATGACAACGAAATCCGCGTCCCGAGAGAATCCGTTCCGGCTCGGTCTCGTGCATCTGGCGCTTGGGCTCTACACGCTGGTGGCGCTGGTGCCGGTGGTCGTCGTCGTCATGAACTCGTTCAAGACGCGCCGCGCGATCTTCGCGAGCCCCGTCCTGCCGCCACTGCCGGATTCGGCGAGCCTCGCCGGCTACCGCACCGTCGTCGCGCAGGGCGACTTCCTGCTCTACTTCCAGAACAGCCTGATCGTGACGGTGGTGACGCTGTTCCTCGTCCTCCTGTTCGGCGCGATGGCGGCCTTCGCCCTGTCGGAATACCGCTTCCGCGGCAACGCAGCTCTCGGCCTGTTCCTGGCGCTCGGCATCATGATCCCGATCCGGCTCGGCACCGTCGCGATCCTCGAAATGATGGTGGCGGCGGGGCTCGTGAACACGCTGACCGCGCTGATCCTCGTCTACACGGCGCAGGGGCTGCCGCTCTGCGTCTTCATCCTCTCGGAGTTCATGCGGAGCGTCTCCGACGACCTGAAGAACGCGGCCCGCGTCGACGGCCTGTCGGAATACCGCATCTTCTTCGTCCTCGTCCTGCCGCTGGTGCGGCCGGCGATGGCGACGGTCGCGGTATTCACCATGATCCCGATCTGGAACGATCTCTGGTTCCCGCTGGTGCTGGCCCCCGCCGAGCGGACGAAGACCGTGACGCTCGGCGCGCAGCTCTTCCTCGGCCAGTTCGTGACGAACTGGGAGGCGGTGCTCGCCGCCCTTTCGCTCGCGATCCTCCCCGTCCTCGTGCTCTACGTCCTGTTCTCGCGCCAGCTCATCCGCGGCATCACGGCGGGGGCGGTGAAGTGAGGCCTCGTCCAAGCGCTGATCCGCTACCCTTGCCTGATGGCTGCGTAACCCCGGAGCATCGGACATGAGCCATAGGCAGTTGCCCTCCACGACCCTGAAGAAGAATATCGACGCGGTTCGCGCGATCATTGCCCGTTATCCCGTCAGCAATCCCCGCTTGTTCGGTTCGCTGGCGCGAGGCGAGGAAAGAAGCGACAGCGACATCGACATCCTCGTCGATAAGGGGGAGGGGCTGACGTACTTCGGGCTCGGAGGTCTTTCGATCGAACTGGAGGAACTGCTCGGAGCCAGGGTCGACATCGTGCTTTCCAACACTTTGCGCGACCATGTCCGACCAAGCGTCCTGCGGGATGCACGACCGCTTTGACCGAGAAGGACGATTCCCGCCCCTATCTTCGCGATATCCTCACATGGGGTGGGAGACTCGCGGCCCACGTCGCGGGATCGACGCAGGACGCTTTCTTACGGGACGACCAAAAGCAGGATGCGGTTCTCTATTGCTTGACCGTGATCGGCGAAGCGTCCGGTCAAGTGCTGAAGCGAAGTCCGGGCTTGAGTGCGCAAGCCGCCGGTTTCGATCTGAAACAGGCCCACCGAATGCGGAACGTCGCCGCCCACGGCTATTCGTCGGTCGACTACGGCACGGTTTGGGAAACGGCCGTTCGCGACGTTCCCCGCCTTGTCGAACATGCCCGCAGGTTGCATCTCGATGACTGAACCGCTCACCGTCTTCGTCGCCGGCCTCGGCCAGATGGGTCGCTCCCACGCGCTCGCCTACCACGCCGATCCGGGATTCCGCATTGTCGGCCTCCACAACCGCTCGCCGGCGAAGGACCTGCCAGAAGCGCTGCGTTCCTACCCGATGCTGGACAGCTTCGAGGCCGGCCTCGTGCTGAAGCCGGACCTCGTCTGCGTCGCCACCTATACGAACAGCCATGCCGACTATGCGATCCGCGCGATGGAAGCCGGCGCGCACGTCTTCGTCGAGAAGCCGCTCGCCGCGACGGTCGCCGATGCGCGCCGCATCGTCGATGCCGCCCGGCGTACGAACCGCAAGCTCGTCGTCGGCTACGTCCTGCGCCATCATCCGTCCTGGGAGCTCTTCATCGCGAAGGCCCGCGAACTCGGGCCGCCTTACGTCTTCCGCCTGAACCTCAATCAGCAATCGGCGGGCGCGGCCTGGGAGATTCACAAGCGCCTCCTCGAGACCACCTCGCCGGTGGTGGATTGCGGGGTCCACTACATCGACGTCATGTGCCAGATCACCGACGCGGCTCCCGTCGAGGTGCGCGGCATGGGCGTGCGCCTCGGCCACGAGATCGCGGAGACCCAAGTGAACTACGGCCACCTGCAGGTGCTCTTCGCCGATGGCTCGGTCGGCTGGTACGAGGCCGGCTGGGGCCCGATGATCTCCGAAACCGCGTTCTTCGTGAAGGACGTGATGAGCCCCAAGGGCGCCGTCTCGATCGTCATGGACGAGGGCGCGTCCTCCGCCGACATCGGCACGCACACGAAGACGGCGCGCATCCGCGTCCACCACGCGGCGACGGGGGCGGACGGCGCGTTCGCGCGAGGCGACGAATGGGTCTCGACCGCCGACGAACCGGACCATCAGGCGCTATGCGAGCGCGAGCAGCGCTTCGTGCTCGACGCGATCAGACAGGACCACGACCTCGCGCGCCACAACGAGGATGCGGTCAGAAGTCTCGCCGTGGTGCTGGCGGCGGACGAGAGCATGCGCGAAGGAAGGATCGTCCGCCTATGAAAGCCAAGGCTTCGGAACCCGCGCTGCGGCTCCGGGACATCGTCAAGACCTTCGGCAAAGTCGAAGTGCTGCGCGGCATCGATCTCGAGGTCGGGCGGGGCGAGTTCGTGGTGTTCGTCGGGCCGTCCGGCTGCGGCAAGTCCACGCTACTCCGGATCATCGCCGGGCTCGACGACCAGACCTCCGGCACGATCGAGATCGGCGGCCGGCGCGTCGACGGCGTCGAGCCGGCGCGGCGCGGCATCGCCATGGTGTTCCAGTCCTACGCGCTCTACCCGCACCTCACCGTCGGCGGCAACATGGGGCTTGCCCTCCGCCAGGAGGGGATGCGCAAGGCCGAGATCGACGGCCGCGTGTCGAAGGCGGCCGGCCTCCTGCAGCTCGCGCATCTGCTCGAGCGCCGGCCGGCGGAGCTTTCCGGCGGCCAGCGTCAGCGCGTCGCCATCGGCCGCGCCATCGTGCGCGATCCGGAACTCTTCCTCTTCGACGAGCCGCTGTCGAACCTCGACGCGGCGCTTCGCGTCAACACGCGGATCGAGATCGCGCGCCTCCACCGCGAGCTCGGCGCCTCGATGATCTACGTCACGCACGACCAGATCGAGGCGATGACGCTCGCCGACCGGATCGTCGTCCTGAACGGCGGCATCGTCGAGCAGGTCGGCCGGCCGATCGACCTCTACAACAAGCCGGCGAACCTCTTCGTCGCCGGCTTCATCGGCTCGCCGAAGATGAACTTCCTGACGGGTGCGGCGGCCGCGCCGTTCGATGCGCCGACGATCGGCATCCGGCCGGAGCACCTGCGCCTCGCCGCCGAGGACGAGGACCATTGGGGCGGCCAGGTCCGCCATGTCGAGCATCTCGGCTCCGACACCTACGTCTATGTCGGTCTCGGCGAGGGCGAGGAACTGACGGTGCGGCTGCCCGGCGAGCAACCGGTCGGGATCGGCGAGACCGTGCGCCTCACCCCGGAGAAGGGCAGGGTGCACCGCTTCTACGCCACCGGCGCGGCGATGCAGTCCTGACGGAAAGACGGCGAGCAGAGCGCAACGCCGTCTTAACGCGCGCCGGGTCATTATGGGAGAGGCACTTCCCGACCCCCGCAGACGGATCATGTCACCCGCCGCCGCCGAGACGCCTGTCTACAGCATCGTCATCCCCCTCTTCAACGAAGAGGCGGCGCTGCCGATTCTTCTCCACCGGCTGGAGATGCTGCTGGAGCGGCTCGATGGGCCAGCCGAGGTCATCCTCGTCGACGACGGCAGCCGCGACACGACCGGCATCGTCGCGGCCGGCCGCGCCCGCACCGACCCGCGGTTCCGCTGCATCCGCCTGTCGCGCAACTTCGGCCACCAGGTCGCCATCACCGCCGGCATGGACGCCGCGCGAGGCAGCGCGACCGTCGTCATGGATGCCGACCTGCAGGACCCGCCCGAGGTGGTGCTCGAACTCGCCCGCAAATGGCGCGAGGGCTACGAGGTCGTCTACGCGCAGCGCAGCGGCCGGGAGGGCGAGAACTGGCTGAAGAAGGGCACTGCCGCCCTGTTCTACCGGACCCTCGCCCGTGTCGCGGAGATCGACATCCCGATGGATGTCGGCGATTTCCGGCTGGTCGACCGGAAGGCGCTCGACGCCTTCCGTGCCATGCCCGAGCGCGACCGCTTCGTGCGCGGCATGTTCGGCTGGATGGGTTTCCGCCAGGCGGTGGTGCCGTTCCGGCGGATGCCGCGCGCGGCAGGCGTGACCAAGTATCCGTGGCGGCGGATGCTGCGCCTCGCCTCCGACGGCATCGTCGGCTTTTCCGACGCGCCGCTGCGCGCCGTGCTCTGGCTGGGTTTCGCGATTTCCGCCGCCGCTTTCGGCTTCGGCCTCTTCGCCATCGGCGCTGCGCTCGCCGGCTCCGTGGTGCCGGGCTGGGCCTCGCTGGCGGTGCTTCTGTCCTTCCTGTCCGGCGTCAACCTCACCATGACCGGGGTGGTGGGCCTTTATGTCGGGCGCATCCACAACGAGGTGAAGCAGCGGCCGCTCTACGTCGTGTCGGAGGCGGTCGGGACGGACTCCGCGGCGGCCGCCATGCCGGCCGAGCGGGCGCGGGCGGTCCGGTGAGCGCGGAATTCGACATCCATGCGGATCGCTACGCGGCGACCGTCGAGCGCTCCATCGCCTTTTCCGGGCTCCGCCACGACTTCTTCCTGCGTGCGAAGGCGCGCCTCCTCGGCGAGGTCTTCGCCGCGCGCTTCCCCGAAGGTCGGCCGACGCTGCTCGACGTCGGCTGCGGCGTCGGCGAACTGCACGGGCTGCTCCTGCCGCTGACCGCCGCGCTGTCCGGCTGCGACCTGTCGGATGAGTCGCTGGAACGGGCCGCCCAGCGGCATCCGTCCGTCGCCTACCGCCGGTCCGGAGAAGCCGCGCTGCCGTTCGGGGACGCCTCGCACGACGTGTCGCTCGCGGTCTGCGTCTTCCACCACGTGCCAAAGCCGGCGCGTCCGGCGCTCGTCCACGAGATGCGCCGCGTGACGCGTCCGGGCGGCATCGCCGTCGTGATCGAGCACAACCCGTTCAACCCGCTGACGCGGCTCGCCGTCGCGCGCTGCCCGTTCGACGCCGACGCCGAACTCCTGCGCGCCGGCGAAACCGAAGCGCTCCTGCGCGAGGCGGGCTTCGCGGCGGTCGCCAGCCGGCATTTCCTCCTCTTGCCTTCGGAATCTGCTCCGGCGCTGCGCATCGAAGGTGCCTTCCGCCGGCTGCCCCTTGGCGCGCAGTACGCCACGATCGGAGCGGCGTGAGGATGGGACCGCAGGCGCCGGCCGAAGCGCTCCGCTTCGCGGGAGTCGGGCTGCTTGCCACGGCGCTCTATGCCGCTCTCGCCTCGTGGGGAACCGCGAGCCTCGACCTGCCGCCGGCGATGGCCTCGCTTTTCGCCTACGCGCTCGCGGGCGTGTTCTCCTATTTCGCGCACCGGCGCGTCACCTTTCGCTCGAACCTCCGGCACCGCGAGACCTCGCCCCGCTTCGCGCTCCTCTCCGTGTCGGGCTACGCGATCGCGCTTGCCGCGCCGATCCTCCTCGTCGACATGGCGGGCCTTCCCGCGCCCGTCGCCTTCGCCTTCGTCTCGCTCGCCGTGCCGGCGCTGAACTTCCTGCTGATGCGACGCCTTGTCTTCCGCAGCGCGGCGCATGGAGACCCGCGATGACGGCGGCATCCTTCGAAGCCCGGGCGGACGAGCGCGCGCGGGCGATGGATGCCGTGAGCGGGCGCCTGACCGCCGGCGGAGGGCTCGCGGCCGCGGCGGTCTTCGCGGCGGTGCTCGCGCTGGTCCTCGTCCGGAACGACCTTCTCGCCGACCCGGACACGCAATGGCACATCGCGACCGCCAAGTGGGCGTGGGCGAGCGGCCGGCTGCCGACGGTCGACGTCTTCTCGCATACCTTCGCCGGCCGCCCCTGGATCGCCAAGGAATGGCTGGCGCAGTTCGCCCTTGCCGGCGTCTTCGCGGCTTTCGGCTGGACGGGCGTGGCGCTCGCCGCCGCGGCCGCCGTCGCCGGCGCCGTCGCGGCTCTCTTCGCCTTCGCCCGAAGCCGGCTCGGCCTTCTCGTCGGGCTGCTCCTCGGCCTTTCGACCTTCTGCCTCCTGCAGTCGCAGATCCTCGCGCGGCCGCACGTCTTCGTCTTCCCGATCGCGGTCCTCTGGACGGTCGAGCTTGGGCGGGCGGCGGAAGAGGGGCGACGGCCGTCCTGGTGGCTCGTGCCCCTGATGTTGCTCTGGGCGAACATCCACGCGACCTTTCCCCTCGGCCTCGCGATCGCCGGCGCCCTCGGCTGCGAGGCGATCGTCGCCGCGCCGAAATCGGGCCGGCGGCAGGTCCTCCTCGGCTGCCTCGGCTTCGGGGTCGCCGCGCTCCTTGCCTGCGGGCTGACCCCTTACGGCTTCGAGCCGCTGGCGATCATGCTGCGGATGAGCGGCGGCGGCAACGAGGCGGTGGCGCTCATCACCGAATGGCGGCGGCCGCTGCTGGACTTCCGCGCGGCCATCGCCGGCGCGCTGGTGGTCGCGGCGCTTTACGCCTTCGGGCGGCGCATCCGGGTCTATCTGTTCCGCGCCCTCGTCTTCGCGCTTCTCGCCTATCTCGGCTGTCGTCACGAACGTTTCAGCGGTTTCGCGGCGGTCGTCGGCACGGTGCTCCTCGTCGGTCCGCTGGCCGCGGCCCTCGATCGCGGCGAGCGTCTCGCCGCCCTCAAGCGTCGGATGCCGCGCCGCGGCTGGCTGCTCGCCGTCGCCGCGGTCGGCATGGCGGTTTCGTTCGGTTCGCTGGTGGTGAACCCGCCGATGCCGAGGCCGAACATCGCGCCGCGCGCCGCTCTGGCTTTCGCCGAGGCGCGAGGCCTGACCGCCGGTCGGGTCTACAACTTCTACGACTACGGCGGCTTCCTGATCGCCAAGGGCGTGCAGACCTTCATCGACGGACGCACCGACCAACTGTTCCTCGGTGGCTTCATGCGGCGACTGGTGGAACTGGAGGACGGGACGGACCCCACCGCCTTCGCCGCCTTCATCGAAGCCCACGGGGCGACATGGGCGCTGACCGACGTGAAGGCCAGCGGCTTCCGCCAGCTCTCGAAGGCGACGGGCTGGCGACGCGTCTACGACGACGGGTCCGCCGCCATCTTCGAGCGGGTCAATGTCGCTGCCCCTGCCGTCGCTCCTCCCGGATGACATGCGCGACGTGGTGCGCTTCCGGCTCGCGATAGAGCGGGTAGAGCGCGCCGACCGTGCGGTCCACCGCCGCCGTGTCCAGCATCGGCTGCCGGCCGCCGAAGCGCTCCAGGGCCTCCCGCGTCAGCCGGACGGGCCGCAGCGACGCCGATTCCGCGCCGAAGCGGACGAGGTTCGAGCCGCGCTCCAGGAGTTTCCGGGCGTTGCGCTCGCCGATCCGATGGTAGCTCATCGTCTCGACTTCGAGGCCGGGGACGATAACCTTCGCGACGCCGACGCGCCCGTCGCGCGGTCCGCAATCCACCGCGAGGACATCGAAGCCGGCGGCTTCGAGCACCCGGCGCGCATGCCGCCCGCGCTCGCGCGCATCGGTGAAGTCCGCCTGCGGCAGGTCGGCGAAGCGCTTCGTGACCGTTCGGGAATAGACCGTGCGTTGCAGATGGCTTCGCAGCGCCGCCGGTTCCATCGTGGCCCATGCGTGCATCGCGTCGAGCGCGCGGTTCTCGCCGGAAACGAGGCTCGGCATCGCCGTGTCGAGGAAGCGGTCGAGGAAGCCGGCGGGCGCGACGCGCATCGCTTCCTCTATCGGCCCGTGCGCGTAGGTCTTCCGGACCCGCGCCGAGCAGAATTCGAGCAGCGCCTTGCGCAGCGCCGTTTCGCGGTCGGGATCGCAGGCCTCGCCGCAGGCCGACAGCATGATCGGGACGCGGGGACCGTGCCCTTCGCGGTCGTAGCCGACGACGTAGAGGTTGCAGAAGCCGAACTCGTCGGTGGCGAACTTCGGCATCGCCTCAATGCCGAGCGCGTCGAGCTTCGCGAGGAGGTCGCGCGTCGCGGGTTCGAGGTCGGCGGGGTCGATGTCGAGCGTGACGCCGGCGTCGAGCGCGCGGAATAGGAGGCCGTTGCCGTCGCGCTGCAGGAGCTCGAACAGGCCGTGGCCGACGGCCCATTCGAAGTCCGGCCCGGCGCCGAGCCCGTTGGTGATCAGCGGCGTGAACGGCTCGTAGCCGCCCGGCAGTTCGAAATAGTCGGTGGCGGCGACGTCCATCGGCACCAGCACCGGCTCGCCCGTCGCGAGGCGGATCGCCTCCACCCAGGCGAGCGTGGTGTCGTGGTCGACCGGACTGCCGGCCGGCAGGCACAGCGTCAGCGGGTCGGCGATGCCGCGCGCACCCCGTTCACGCGCGAGGTCGCGGTAACTGCCGATCACGTGCGGCTCCTGCAGAAGGCGCAGGGTCGGCAGGATGGCTTCGGCGATCTCGGCGACGGCGCCGATGATCGCGGCTTCGTCGCTCATGCCGTAGCCGTAGCCGGAGGGCATGTTGCCCGGCATCGACGCGTCGTCCATGAACAGCGCCACCTTCCAGGCCGGGACGCCGGTGCGGTCCAACGGCGCCAGAGGGAAGCCGACGTAGCGGCCCTTCGGCAGGGCGTCCATGTAGGCGAGAACGGGGTCGGGAAGCCGCTCGGGCAGGTCGTGCATGCGAAGGGTCGCCGTTGCGCGCAGCCTCGAGAGCGGCCGCCTTGGATCGGAGGTTTTCGCGATGTGACGCGGCGGCCCCGCCGATCAAGGCGAAGAGCGCCCGGCATCTCGTCGCACCGGTCAGCGGTTGACCGGCACGGGCGCCAGCGCGACTTGCGTGCCGCATGAACGACCTCGCTCCCCGCTGCTTCGTCTGCGCCGCGCGCGATTGGCTCGCCGCCGGGCGGGTTCTCCGCTTCGAGGGAGGCGAGCGACGCTACGCGCTGCAATGCAGCCATTGCGGCCTGCTCGCCGATGCGGACTGGTCGGCGCGGAACGCGCCAGAGCACCTCGCCGCCGCGCTGGAGGAGCCGCGCTTCCGCTCCGATCCGGCCGCCCCTTACGGTCTCGACGTCTACACGCTCCGCACCGCGGCGACCGCGCGGCGCAAACGCCTCCATTCGCTCGGCCCGGAGCAGGGGCAGGTTCTCCGCCACCCGCACGGCGAATTGCCGGCGGAGGCCGTGCTGGAGGAACTCGCCGCGAGCGAAAGGGCGAAGAACGTCGCGCTCGCCATCCTTTGCCGCGAAGAAGAAGAGGGTGCGGCGGTTGCGAAGGCTGCGGCTCTCGCGCCAAGTTTTGTGGAAGTGATCGTTTTCGTGGATGGGCCGCCCGGTCCGCCGCGCACGGTCGACGGCGTCCGTGTCCTTTCGCGCCCGCTGGATGGCGACTTTGCCGCGCAGCGCAACGCCGCGCAGGATGCTGCACGCGTTTCATGGGTTTTTCAGCTCGATCTCGACGAGACTGTAGGCGTAGACATCCTCCAGTTCCTCGACGCCCTGGCGGCGGTCGCGGATACGGATGGCATCCTGTCGGTCGGCTTCCGCCGCCGGAATTTCGTCGACGGACAACGCGCCGACGTCTATCCCGACATCCAGTATCGGCTGAACCGGCGCGAGGTGCGCTATGCCGGCCGCGCCCACGAACGCCCGGATCTCGGCGGCCGCTGGCAACGGAGCTTCGTCGCGCTCACCGGCGACATCCGGCACGACCTGACCCGCGCGCATGTCCTCGCCCGCTCGGCGCGCTACGAGGCGCTGCGGCCCGGGGAAGGGCGCACGCACGAGCGGGACGATCTCCTGCGGCCCTACCGCGGCTGAGCCAGCACGTCGCGGTAGAAGGCGAGCGTCTCTTCTCCGAGCGTCTCGCGCGTGAAGCGCCCTGCCGCCGCGAGCGAGTGAGCGCGGAGCTTCTGCCTGAGGTCTGGGTCGGCGATCACCCGGCGCAGCGGTTCGGCGAGTGCCGGGCCGGAGGCTTCCGACGCCATGAGGCCCGCGCCGCTCGACCCGACGAACTCGCGGGCGCTGGCATCGAGCGCGCAGGCGACGACCGGCCGGCCGTAGGCCATCGCCTCCTGGTAGACGAGGCCGAAGGACTCGAACCGCGACGGCGCGGCGACCGCATGGGCGGCCTCGTATTCGGCGTGAAGCGCGTCCGCTCCGACGCGGCCGAGCGCGGCGATGCGTTGCCGCGTCGCGACCGGCATGATCGGCAGGTCGCCCGGCTCGATCCCCACGAGCCGCAGTTCGAAGGCGGGCAGCGCGCCGGCATCCGCCTCGAGGCTCAGCATTTCCGTCGCCCGCATCAGGCAGTCGAAGCCCTTGCGCGCCTCGGCCCGGCCGACGAAGAGGACGCGCACCGGCTCGACCGCTTCCGGGTAGGCGGCGCGCCGTCCGGCTGCCAGCATGGCGGGCGGCAGGCTGAGGCCGATCACCCGGCGCGGCTTGTCGGGCGCAAGCCCGTAGGTCTCGACGATGACGCGGCCGCCCTCGCCGGTGTTGGAGATGACCCCGGCGCAACGCCGGACGGTGCGCCGCTCCAGCCGGTCGGCGAAGGCGCAGTCGGCGCGGTCGCGCAGGGAGACCGGCGGGTCGCGCGAGAAGGCGGCCGGCGTCGAGTTCCGCACGACGAGCGGAAAGGGCGCGCGAGTGGCGAGCAGCGCGCCCGGTGCGTACCAGTTCGTCGCCTCCACCACGTCGAAGGGTCTCTCGCGATGGGCGGCGAGCACCGCCCGCCGGAAGGCGAGGGGTGCGGCGAGATGCCCGACCGCCGCGCGAAGCCGCAGATGCGCCAGCGCGCCGCCTTGCCGCGGGCGGCATCCGACGATCGCGACGCCGTTCGCCTCCTCGCGTCCCGTCCGGTCGCCGGCGAAGACGGTCACGTCGACGCCGGCCTCGACGAGGCTTTCGGCGATCTCGCGGGCGGCGGTGGACAGGCCGCTCGGCGAGGGCGGATAGTCCCAGGCGATCAGGCCGACGCGCATGCGCGCTCCATCAAGGTCCGGTAGATCGCGACGTAGTCCGCCGCCATGCGGTCCGCGGTGAAGCGCGCCTCGAAGCGCTGCCGGATCAGGCGTCGGTCGAGTTCGCCGATCCGGCCGAGCGCTTCGAGTGCCTCCGCCTCGTTCTCGACGACGAAGCCCGTGACGCCGTCCTCCACCACTTCCCGGACGCTGCCACGGTTCCACGCGACGACCGGCGTGCCGCAGGCCATCGCCTCGATCATCACCAGCCCGAACGGCTCCGGCCAGTCGACCGGGAGCAGCAGCGCCGACGCGCCCGCCAGCAGCTCGCGCTTCGGCCCGTCGGCGAGGGGGCCGAGATAGACCGCGTCGCCGCCGAGCAGCGGCCGCACCTCGCGCTCGAAATAGGTCGGGTTGCCGACGTCCACCGTCCCGGCGAGCCGGATCGGCAGGCCGGCCGCCCGCGCTACGCGGATCGCCGTGTCGGGGCGCTTCTGGTCGGTCATCCGGCCAACGAAGGCGAGGTGCCGGCCCGGCTCGAAGCTCGGCGCGTAGCGATCCCGCTCGATGCCGTGATGGACGATGCCGGCGCGGTTCGGCAAAGGGATGCCGCTTTCCTGCGAGGCCGAGATCGCCGCGACCGGCAGGTCGGGGAAGGCCGCGAAGAACAGGCGGCGATCGAGTTCGTCCACCCGCCAGTGGATCGTGGTGACGCTCCGCCCGCGCCGCTCGCCGAGCATCGCGGCATGGGCGAACTCGCCGTGGCAGTGGACGACGTCGAACTCGTGCAGCCGGCGCCGAAGGAGCTCCATCTGCACGGCCTCCAGCACGGCCGGGATCGACGGCGGCACCTTGCCGTATTCCCGCTCCAAAGCCGCCAGACTTGGTAGACGGCTGACGAGAGTCGATTCTGTCGCACTATCCGATGGGGCGAACAGCGTTACGTCGTGACCTGAGCAGGAAAGTGCCGTGCAAAGATCGGCAACAATTCGCTCTGTTCCGCCATGATCTATGGGTGGAACCGGAAATATGTTAGGGGAAATTTGAGCAATTTTTAACTTAGTCATGCGTGGAGAAATCTCGCGCGACGTTCGAACTGAATTCAAATGCGATGGAGGTTGTGTGTTTGTACTTCATGTAGCATTACAAGGTTGTTTGAGAAGCCATAATGTCGAATATGGCCTGACGCCCGACACCGGCGGGCATATCCGCTACCTGCTCGATCTCGTGCGGGCCTCCGCCGCGGAAGGTGCGGCGAAGCGGATCGTCGTCGCGACGCGCGCGTTCGCGAGCCGCTACGGCGATGATTACGCCGTGCCGTCGGAGCGCGTCGATGCGCGGACCGAGATCGTCCGCTTCCCCACGGCGAATTCCGGCTACCTTCCGAAGGAGGAGCTCTGGCGCGAAACGGAGAGCTTCGCCGAACGGCTGATCGAATGGATCGAGGCGCAGCCGGATCGGCCCGACTTCCTCCACGCCCACTATGCCGATGCGGCGACGGTCGCGGCCATCGTGAAGCGGCAACTCGGCATCCCCTTCCTGTTCACCGGCCATTCGCTCGGGCGCGTCAAGGCGGAGGCGATGGGCGTCGGTTCCGGCGGGGCCGAGCCGTTCCCCGGTTTCTCGCACCGCATCGCGGCGGAGGAAGGGGCGTTGCGCGAGGCCGACCTCGTCATTGCCTCGTCGCGCGACGAGGCGGAGGTGCAGTATGCCGGCTACCGCGCCTACGATCCCGGCCGCATCCGCATCCTGCCGCCGGGCAGCGACCTGCAGCATCTCAGCGGGGCGGCGTCCTGCCCGGACTTCGAGGCGTCCGTCGCACGTTTCCTGACCGATCCCGGAAAGCCGGTGCTGCTGGCGCTGGCACGGCCCGTCGCGAAGAAGAACCTGCGGGCGCTGGTGCAGGCCTTCGGCGAGAGCCCGGCGCTGCGCGAGAAAGCCAACCTCCTCGTCGTCGCCGGCTGCCGGGACGACCTCGCCGATCTCGACGAGGAGTCCGGCGCGACGATGCGCGCCATCCTCGACCTCGTCGACCGCTACGACCTCTACGGCTCCGTCGCCTATCCGAAGCAGCACCGGCCGGAGGACGTCGCGGCGATCTACGCCTATGCGCGGGCGCGGCGCGGCGTCTTCGTCAATCCGGCGCTGAACGAGCCCTTCGGCCTGACGCTCCTGGAAGCTTCCGCCGCCGGACTGCCGCTGGTCGCGACCGACAGCGGCGGCCCGAACGACATCATCGAGATGTGCGGCAACGGCGAACTGGTCGATCCGCGCTCGACGGGCGCGATCGCCGCTGCGGCGCTACGCATCCTGAACGATCCGGTCCTCTGGGACCGCTATTCGGCCGCCGGCGCGAAGGCGGTGGCCGCCTACGACTGGGCGAAGCACGCGGCGCGCTATCACGGGCTCCTCGCCGCCCTGAAGCAGCGGCGCGCGCCGTCGCGCTTCCTGCGCCAGCTGCTCGTGTCCGACATCGACAACACGCTCGTCGGCTGCAACGACGGCGTCCGCTCCTTCACCGACTGGCAGCGCCTTCAGGGCGATCTCGCCTTCGGCGTCGCGACGGGCCGCTCCTTCCACAGCGCGATGGCGATCCTCGAACAGTGGGACGCACCGCGCCCGCGGGTGATGATCACCTCGGTCGGCTCGGAGATCTACCACCTCCAGCCGAACGGCACGACCTACGCCGCCGACCGGAACTGGGAAGCGATCGTGCGGGAAGGCTGGAACCGCGAGGCGGTCCGCGCCGTGATGGAGACGGTTCCCGGCATCCGCCCGCAGGCGCCGCTGGAACAGCGCCGCTTCAAGCTCAGCTACTTCACCGACGGCGACCGGCACGTCGCCCGCGACGTGCGCGAGCGGCTGGAGCGGGCGGGGCTCCTCTGCTCGGTGATCCACAGCCACGGCCGCTACCTCGACATCCTGCCCGTCAGCGCCTCGAAGGGAACGGCGGTGGACTACGTGCGGCATCTTCTCGGCCTGCCGGAGAGCGCGGTCTTCGTCGCCGGCGATTCGGGCAATGACATCGAGATGCTGCGCACCGCGAGGCAGGCGATCATCGTCGGCAACTTCTCCGACGACCTCGCCAGCCACCCGGAGCTCACGCATTCCTACGTCGCGCGCCAGACCCATGCGCGCGGCATCATCGAGGGCGTCGACCATTTTCGCCGGATGGCAGCGGCCACGAGCCCCGCATGGCCGGCAACAGCGTCCTGACGCTCGTCCGGGGACGCCGGACCCATCTCGCCAACCTGATGCGAAGTCTGGCGGTGCAGACCGTGCCGCCGGCCGAGCTGGTGATCGCCTGGATGCAGCCGGAGCCGGCAACCGATCTGCCGGACCCCGGCTGCCCGGTGCGGCACGTCCTCGTGGCCGGCGAGCCGATGCCGCTCGCAGCGGCGCGCAACCGCGCGGCGGAGGCCGCGTCGTCCGACCAGCTCGTCTTCCTAGACGTCGACTGCATCGCCTCGCCGACGCTGGTCGAGAACTATGCCGCCGCGGGGGCCGAGGCGGACGGGCTGTTCCTCGGCGAAGTCTACTATCTGCCGGCCGGCGCGGTCGGGGAGGGGGAGCTCGATTTCGCCGCGCTCGACCGGATCGGCACGCGCCATCCGGCAAAGCCCGAACCGCCGAAGCATGGAATCCGTCTTGAGCCGGATGCGGGGGAACTTTGGGGCCTGTCTTTCGCCCTGCCGCGCGAGCGGTACCTTCGCATCGGCGGCATGGACGAGCGCTTCGCCGGCTACGGCGCGGAGGAGACCGACTTCGCCTGCCGCATGGCGGATTCGGATCTCCCGACCTACTGGCTCGGGCGAGCCCGCGCCTATCACCAGCACCACGCCGTCCACGTGCCGCCGCTGCAGCACTTCGGCCACATCCTGCGCAACGCCGCGCTCTACCTCGAAAAGCACGGCGCGTGGTGCATGACGTACTGGCTTGGCCAATTCCGCGACGCCGGGCTGATCGATTGGCGGGAGGATGGGGACAGCATCGCGGTCCTGCGCGAGCCGGAAACCGCCGAGATCGTCGCTGCCTTGCAGGGGGACGAGCGGCTGTTCAGCTAAGTACTGCGACGACTCGGATCGTCACTGCTTCGATAGGCCAAGCCGTAGCAGTAGGAAATAACCAGAATGCCGCCTCCGATCAAAACGGAGTGCAATAGTAGATGACCTCTAATCCTGCTATTCGTGTCTAAGGGTTTCCATCTCAGTGTTCTGAAGTTGTAAAGGTCAAAGCTCCATGCAATGATCATTCCCAGCAGGCCAACAAGAAGAAGGTAGATTCCGGACTTCATAGCCTTAGTCCGCGTTCCACAATTCGTCCGTCAGCGTCTCCAGCCAGCGGGCGGCGCGTTTCGCCGCGTCCGGCGCGTAGAGCGCCTTCACCGCCTCGCCGTCGAGGGCGCGGCCTTCGGCGAGAAGCGCCTGCCAGCCGGCGATGTCGCCCGGCCAGCTCGGGGCGTGGACGGCCGCGCCGACGCGCGCGAAGGCCTCGGCTTTCCGCACCTGCTCGCCGAAATAGCGCCATTCGGGGATCACGACGAAGGGCCGGCCGACGCGGGCGATCTCGTGGACGGTGTTGTCGCCGGCCGACGCCATCACGAGGTCGGCCGCCGCCAGATAGTCGGTGACGTTCGGCACCCAGCCGAGTTCGGTGAGGTTGGAGAAGTCCGTCTCGTGGCCCTCGCGATGCGTCGGCCCGAGCGTCAGCCAGAGCGAGTCCGGCGCCGCCCGTGCGCCGACGGTGAGCGGCGCGTAAGGCGTGCCACTGCCGCCCCCGCCGGTGAGGACGACGATCACCTCGCGGTCCGGCGGCAGCTTCAGCTTCGCCCGCGCCGCCTGCCGCTCCGGCACGGCGTCGCGCGTCGTCGACAGGCCGCCGGAATAGAAGGTCTTGGCGCGGAGCACGGCCGGATAGTCGTCCTGCTCGATCCGCTCGTCGAACGGCGCAAGCATCCCCACCGATGCCTCGTAGGAGCCGACATGGCCGACGTCGCCCCGGTCGCCGTGCATGCGGATCTGCACCGCCGGCACGCTGGCGATGCGGGACAGGAGCGCGATCTCGGCCGAAACGTCCACCACGAACAGCCCGCAGTCGCCGTCGTCGAGATGGTCGAGGATGGTGCGCATCGTTCGGCGCATATCCTTCAGCCCGAGCGGTACGCAGTGGAGCACGCTCGGCGTCGCCTCGGCATAAAGGCGCGGCGTCGGCACCGCGCCGCCGATCATGTTCGGCAGGGCGACGAGGTCGATCGGGCGCGCGAAGCCGTCGAAGAGCTGCGGGCCGGCGGTCAGCACCGTCACGGGCCGGTCGGGCGAGAACTCCGACACCAGCGCCATCGTCCGGTTGGCATGGCCACGCCCCTGATGGTGCACGAAGAACGAGATCCGGCGCTTGTTCGTCATGAGCCGCGAGCGTCCCTGATTCGCTTGGGAGACCCGCTTAGCCTTCCTTGTCCGATTCGTTGAGTGCGGCGAACCAGCCCGCATAGGGCGTATTCTTCGCCATGTGGCGGTTGTAGTCCGGCGCGCCGTCGCTCCACCACACCGGGCCGCGCTCGCCGAGGCGCCGTTTTGCCGCATCGACGGCCGCCCGCGCGGCTTGCCGTTCCTCGGCGGTCTTGGCGTCGCGGACGGCCCGTCGCCCCGTCATCAGCTCCTTGACGAAGTGCTCGCGTTCCGCCGGTTCGAGCTTCGGGTTCGACAGCCGCCAGAGCCGGCCGCGCACCGCGAAATACCGGCCGTCGGGCGTGTGCGGATGGTCGCGTTTCACTCGAACCTTTCGCGCCGAATCACCATTTACGGGGCATGAACTTCCCCGTTTCCGCCGCGGTTGCGAAGCGCGAGCGTCTTTGGCTGCCGCGGCGCGTCCTGGTGACGAAGTCGGCGCTCGGCCACTCCCACGGGCGGGCGATCGCGGAGCGGGCGGTGGGTTTCGGCCTGCCCGTCGAGGAATTGAAGTCCGACCGCCTGCCGCTCGCCTTATCCGACGATCCGCGCCGCGCCTACGCGGAGGCGAAGATGACGCTCGCCGTCACCGTCGCGCCGCCCTCGAAGCTGAAGCTGCAGCCGATCGCGCCCTCCGCCGATTGGCGCGTCGATCTCGCCGAAGGCTGCCCGGCGCATTGCAATTACTGCTATCTCGCGGGCTCGCTGAAGGGCGCGCCGATCACGCGGGCCTATGCCAATCTCGACGAAATCGTCGCGAACCTCAGGCCCTATGTGGGCGAGGGCACCGTCACCTCGCGGCAGGCGGCGCGCCAGGCGGAGGGCACGACCTTCGAGGCCTCCTGCTACACCGACCCGCTCGGCGTCGAGCACCTGACGGGATCGCTGGCGGCGATGATCGAACATTTCGGCCAGTGGAATGCCGACGCGCAGCTTCGCTTCACCACGAAGTTCGCGAGCGTCGACCCGCTGCTCGACCTCCAGCATGGCCGCCGGACGCGCGTGCGCTTCTCGCTGAACCCGGCGCTCTACGGCAGGTTCGAGGGCGGCACGAGCCCCGTCGCGGCCCGGCTTCAGGCGATGCGGCGGATGGCCGAGGCGGGATACCGCATCGGCCTGACGATCGCGCCGATCATCCTCGTGGAGGGTTGGGAGGACGCCTATCACGGCCTCGTCCTCGATGTCGCGGCGGCGCTGGACGGCGTCGCGGCCGACCCGGACCTCACCGTCGAACTGATCACGCATCGCTTCACGGAAGGGTCGCGTTCCGTGCTGCAGAGCTGGTATCCGGGCTCGGCGCTGGACATGACGAGCCTGAACCGCACCGAGAAGCGCACGAAGTTCGGCGCAGTGAAGCACGTCTACGACCGCCCGACCATGAAGGAGGCGAGGATCTTCTTCGAGCGAGGGATCGCCGAACATCTGCCGCAGGCGCGCATCCTCTACTGGACCTGAGACAATCATCCACAGGAACCGGAGGATCGATTCCGCGACCCCGAAGTTAGCCGCTCGGCATTCGAAGCGATTGAGGTTCGGCGTGGCACGAGACGGCATATCGGGACCGGAAGCGTTTCCGGCGGCGCTGGAAGCCTTCGGATCGGACCCGCTGATCGTCTGCCACAACGACGCCGACGGCCTGTCGGCCGGCGTGATCCTGAAGAAAGCGCTGGAGCGGTCCGACCGCAGTCCAAGGATTCGCATCGTCGGCAAGGGCGAGAACGCCTATTCCGCCGAGTTCCAGGCCGAGTTGCAACGCATGCGCTTCGGCGGCCTGATCCTGGCGGACGTCGGCACCTCGTCCGTGCTGCGGACTTCCGTTCCGGCGATCGTGGTCGATCACCACGTGCCGACCGGGTTGCCGGCGGGTGCCACGACGATCTCCGGTGTCGACGACGATCCCATCCCGACCTCGAGCCTCCTCGCCTTCCGCTGTGCGCGGGCGTGCGGCGATGCGGACGACCTGCTCTGGCTGGCCGCCATCGGCATCATCGGCGACATGGCCGACGACGACGGCTTCGCCGAGTTCGAGGAGGCGAAGGCCAAGGGGGGCATCACGGCGCTGCGGAAGGCCGTCAGCCTCGTCAACGCACCGCGTCGCACGGCATCGGGCGACGCATCCGCCGCCTTCGCGCTCTTGGAGAAGGCGGAAGGACCGAAGGCGGTGCTCTCCGGCGAGCACGCGGAGACGGAAGCGCTCCTCGCCGCGAAGGCGGAGGTGAACCTTGAGCTCGACGCCGCCCGCAAGGTCGGGCCGAAGGTCTTCGGCGACGTCGCGGTGATCCGGTTCGCCTCGCCCTGCCAGATCCATCCGCTCGTCGCGCAGGCCTGGCGCGGTCGGCTGAAGGACAAGATCGTCATCGCCGCGAATGCCGGCTATCGGCCGGGCTGGGTGCATTTCGCCGCGCGGACCGCGATGGACCGCGACCTCATCGCCTTCTTCGCCGAGCATCGGCCGCCCGGCGCGACGGAGCAATACGGCAACGGCCACCGCGCGGCCTCCGGCGGCGCGCTGGAGTTCGCCGACTGGAACCGGTTCATCCGCTCCGTCGGCTTCGGCGCGGAGCTGGAGATCTTGGGATTGCAGGCCGCATGAACACCCGCATCTCGCGCCTCGGCTTTCCCGTGAAGGTGATGGCGAGGCAGGACCTGAAGAGCAACGACGCCCGGAAGTCCGGCAGCAATCCGCATCTCAAGGTCTCGCTCGAATATCTCGACGCGATCCTCGACCATCTGGATCGGCACGATGTGCGCATGTACCGCATGTCGTCGGACATCGCGCCCTACGCGACGCATCCCGACATGCCGCAGTTCCACGGCATGGTGGCCGAAAGCAGGGCCGAACTCGCGGCCTTCGGCGCGAAGGCGAAGCGGCTCGATATCCGCCTGTCGTTCCACCCCTCGCAGTTCATCGTCCTGAACAGTCCCGACCCGGAGCTGATCCGGAAGAGCACGTCCGATCTCGTCAGCCAGGCCGAGATGCTGGACCTCATGGAACTCGGTCCCGAAGCCGTGCTGGTGATCCATGTCGGCGGCACCTACGGCGACGTGCCGGCCTCTCGCGCCCGCTGGGCCGAGACGTGGAAGACGCTGCCGGAACCCGTGCGCCGCCGGCTCGTGCTCGAACACGACGACCTGCGCTTCTCGGCCGCCGACGTGCTCTGGATCCACGAGCATACCGGCGTCCGGCTGATCTTCGACTACCAGCACTTCTGGTGCCTGAACCCGGAAAAGCTGGAGCTTCGCGACACCCTGTCCCGCATCCTCGGCACATGGCCGGACGGACAGCAGCCGAAGCTGCACTTCTCCTCGCCGCGGACGGAACTGCGCGAGCAGGTGCGGGTCGACCGGAAGACGAAAAAGAAGAAGACCGTCTTCGTCGCGCCCGTCTTCACCGGCCACGCCGACTTCTGCAATCCGTTCGAGTTCGCGACCTTCATGCGGGAAGCGGAGGGGCTCGATTTCGACGTGATGCTGGAGGCGAAGTCGAAGGATCTCGCGCTGCTGCGCCTTCGGCCCGATCTCCTGCGCTACGCGCCGGACGTCGCCGCTCGTTTCGGCATCGAGCCGAAGGATGCGGTGGAACTCGAAGCGGAGGAGGACGACGTTATCGAAGAAGAAGCGGTGGCGGGCGGGGCGTGACGGGCATGGATGCGGCGTCGCGCAAGACCGCGGTGGTGACGGGCGGCACCGGGGGCATCGGCCGGTTCGTCGCGCTGGGACTGGCGCGTGCCGGCTATCATGTCGTGGTGGTCGGGCGCGATCCGGCGAAGGGCGAGGCGGTGCTGGCGCGCATCGCGCGGGAGGCGCCGGAGGGCTCGGCCGAGCTCGAACTCGTCGACCTCTCCTCGCTCGCGGCGACGCGCGACCTCGGTCGGCGAGTGGCGTCGAGCCATCCGAATCTCTCGCTCCTCGTCCTCAATGCCGGCATCTTCGCCGCGCGGCGGGAGGAAACGGACGAGGGTCACGAGCGGGTGCTGGCGGTGAACCACCTCGCCCCCTTCGTGCTGCTGCGCGAGCTCGCCGCCACTCTGCGCGCCAATGCGCCGGCACGCATCGTCACCGTCGGCTCGAGCTCGTCCGACCGTGCCTCGATCGATCCGGACGACCTGGAACTCAGGCGTGGCTGGAACATGGTCAGCGCCTATTCCCGCTCGAAGCTCGGCGTGATGATGACGACCTTCGAATGGGCGCGGCGGCTGGAAGCGTCGGGCGTCACCGCCAACGTCGCGCATCCGGGGGCGGTCGCGACCGGGCTCGTGCGCACGCCCGGCGTCATCGGCCTCGCATGGCGCGGCTTGGCCGCCTTCTTCCGGACGGAGGAGGAGGGGGCGGAAACCCCGCTGCATCTCTGTCTCGCGCCGGACCTCGCCGCGGTATCCGGCCGCTATTTCAAGGACCGGCGCGTCGTCCGGCCCAACCGCCGCGCCGAAGATCCGGCGCTGCTCGCCCGGGTCTGGGCCGCGACGGAGCGCCTCGTCGGCCCTTCCTAGCGGCGGCGGACGAAGAGGGCCGCGAGGACGGCGCCCGCGCCGGCCGCGGCGAGCGCGCCGCGATGCCGGTCCGCCCAGGTCTGCAGGCTGAACCCTCGCGCCTCGTCGCCGAAATCGCCGCGCGCGCCGGAGGCCTTCGCCGACGGCTCGAACAGCGTCGGGTCGCGCGACAGCGCCGCCTTGTGGCTCGCCGTCGTCTGGCCGTCGTAGCCGAGGCGGCGGATGACCTTGTCCATCAGCGCGGGGCTTAGCTTGTTCGCGAGGGCGAAGAGGACGGTCGTCGTCGAGACCTCGACCTCGCGGCGGGGCACGAGCGCCGCGCGGAAGATCGCCTCGGCCACGACTTCCGGCTGGTAGACGGGCTTCGCGGGGCGCGGCGGCAGGTCGAGATGCGAGGCGGCGTGCCGGAAGTAGGGCGTGTTGACCGCCGGCGGAAAGACCGTGGTGATCCGGACGCGGCTCGCCTCCTGCAGGAGTTCGCTTCGCACCGCGTCGGCAAAGCCGCGGACGGCGTATTTCGCGCCCGAATAGGAGGACAGGAGCGGCATGCCGTGGAAAGCGACGCCGGAACAGACGTTGATCACGACGCCGGCGTCGCGCGGCCGCATGCGCTTCAGGGCGGCGCGCGTGCCGTTCACCGTGCCGCCGTAGGTGACGTCGGTGACGCGCCGGAACTCGGCGTCGGAAACGTCGAGGAACCGGCCGAAGACGCCGTTGCCGGCCGAGTTCACCCAGACCGTAAGGGGGCCGAGCGCGGCTTCGAGCGCGGCCGCCGCGCGTTCCGTCTCGGCATCGAGGGAAACGTCCGCCACCGCCGTCGCGCATGGGGCGCCGGAGCGCTCGATCTCGCGCCGCGCGTCCTCCAGGCCGGCCGTGCCCCGGGCGATCAGGCCGACCCGCCAGCCGGCGCGCGCGAAGCGCAGCGCCGTCGCGCGGCCGATGCCGGACGAGCCGCCGGTGACGACGACGGTCCGGGGCGGCGAGGCGGGCTGGTTGCGTCGGGGGATCATGTGCCGGAGGCGCTAACCCGCCGCAGCCCGGCCTCGCAAGGGATCGCGTTGCGCCCGGAGCGCGATTTGCCGCAATTCTTCGGCGCCAGAGAACTTTTATCTACGAGTCGGCAACGGGCGTGGTAACGAAACGCCTGCCGGAATGCATGTCCGAGGGGGCCGATGTCGTCCGAAAGCGAGATTTCGCGCCGCGATCCTGCCCGGGTCGGATCGGCGTTCCGGCTCGGCCGGATGAAGCCGGCGCTCGCGCTCGTCCTGGCGCTGCCCTTGTCCGGCTGTCTCGGCATCCTCGATCCGGCCGGTCCGGTCGGGGCGGCGCAGCGTCTGATGCTGCTCAACGCGTCGGCGATCATGGTCTTTCTCGTCCTGATCCCGGTGATCGGCATGGTGATCGGCTTCGCCTGGCACTACCGCGCCGACGGCGGGCGCGGCACCTACCGGCCGACCTGGGCCTATTCCGGCGCGGTGGAACTCGTCGTCTGGGCGATTCCCGTGCTGATCATCTTCTTCCTCGGCGGCATCGCCTGGATCGGCTCGCACGAGCTCGATCCGCCGAAACCCCTCGATTCCGGCCGCGAGGCGATGGAGGTGCAGGTCGTCGCGCTCGACTGGAAATGGCTGTTCATCTACCCGACGCTGAACGCCGCCAGCGTCAACGAGCTCGTGCTCCCGGTCGGCCAGCCGGTCCGTTTCCGCATCACCTCCGCCACCGTCATGAACGCCTTCCACGTGCCGCAGCTCGGCACGATGATCTACGGCATGAACGGCATGGAAACGAAGCTGCACCTCCAGGCCGATCGCACCGGCACCTTCGAAGGCCTGTCGGCGCACTACAGCGGCGACGGCTTCTCCGACATGCGCTTCCAGGTCCGATCCCTCCCTGCCGGCGAGTTCAACGAGTGGATCGGGAAGGTGCGCGCCAGCGGCGAGGCGCTCGATACCGCCGCCTACGCGAAGCTGGCGGAGGAGAGCCAGGACGTGAAGCCCTACACCTACCGGTCGGTGCAGTCCGGCCTGTTCAATTCCATCGTTCTGCAGACCGCGCCGGACGCGCCCGGGCCCCGTCAGGGTGAGCCGAGCGTCGACGTGTCGCCGCGGCCGGAGGGCTGAATATGCTCGGCAAGCTGTCCTGGGACGCGATCCCGTTCCACGAGCCGATCCCGATGATCACCTCGGGCATCGTCGCTATCATCGGCGTGTCGATCGTCGCCTGGATCGTCCTGAAGGGCCATCTGCCGTACCTCTGGCGCGAGTGGATCACCTCGGTCGACCACAAGCGCATCGGCATCATGTACTGCATCCTGGCGCTGGTGATGCTCTTGCGCGGCTTTGCCGACGCGCTGATGATGCGCTCGCACCAGGCGCTCGCCTACGATGCGCCGGGCTACCTGCCGCCGGAGCACTACGACCAGATCTTCTCCGCGCACGGCACGATCATGATCTTCTTCGTGTCGATGCCGTTCGTGATCGGGCTGATGAACTTCGTCCTGCCGCTGCAGCTCGGCGTGCGCGACGTCGCCTTCCCGACCTTCAATTCCGTGTCCTTCTGGATCACGGCGTCCGGCGTCCTCCTCATCAACATCTCGCTCGTCGTCGGCGAGTTCTCGCGCGCCACCTGGCTCGCCTATCCGCCGCTGTCGGAGCTGAAATTCTCGCCCGGCGTCGGCGTCGACTACTATCTCTGGGCCCTGCAGATATCCGGCGTCGGTACCCTGATGTCGGGCGTCAACCTGGTGACGACCATCCTCAAGATGCGCGCGCCCGGCATGACCTACACGCGCATGCCGATCTTCTGCTGGACCTCGCTCGCCTCCAACCTCCTGATCGTCGCGGCCTTCCCGATCCTGACGGCGACGCTCGCGATGCTCCTCCTCGACCGCTACCTCGGCTTCCACTTCTTCACGAACGACGGCGGCGGCAACCAGATGCTCTACATGAACCTCATCTGGGCATGGGGGCATCCGGAGGTCTACATCCTGATCCTGCCGGCCTTCGGCGTGTTCTCGGAGGTGATCTCGACCTTTTCGGGCAAGCCGCTCTTTGGCTACCGCTCGATGATCGCCGCGACCATGGTGATCTGCATCCTCTCTTTCATGGTCTGGCTGCACCACTTCTTCACGATGGGGGCAGGGGCCAACGTCAACGCGATCTTCGGCATCATGTCGATGATCATCGCGGTGCCGACCGGCGTGAAGGTCTTCAACTGGCTGTTCACCATGTATGGCGGGCGCATCCGCTACGAGGTGCCGATGCTCTGGGCGGTGGCCTTCATCGTCACGTTCACCATCGGCGGCGTCACGGGCGTGCTCCTCGCCATCCCGCCGGTGGATTTCGTCCTCCACAACTCGCTGTTCCTCGTCGCCCACTTCCACAACGTCGTCATCGGCGGCGTTCTGTTCGGCGCCTTCGCCGGCTACACCTACTGGTTCCCGAAGGCCTTCGGCTTCAGGCTGGACGAGCGGATTGGCAAATACGCCTTCTGGTGCTGGGTGGGCGGCTTCTACCTCGCCTTCATGCCGCTCTACGTCGTCGGCCTGATGGGCATGACGCGGCGCATGCAGCATTTCGAGGTCGCGGCCTGGTATCCGTGGATCCTGGCGGCGGGCGTCGGCGCGCTCCTGATCCTCTGCGGCATCGCCTGCCAGGTCTGGCAGCTCGTCTACTCGATCCGCCACCGCGAGAGCTTGCGCGACGTGTCGGGCGATCCGTGGGACGGGCGGACGCTCGAATGGATCACCACCTCGCCGCCGCCGGTGTTCAACTTCGCGGAACTCCCGAACGTGAAGGGCGAGGAGGTCTACTGGGGCATGAAACGGGCCGCCGTCACCCAGGCGCAGCTCTCGCAGATGCCGAAATACGCGCCGATCGAGATGCCCCGCAACTCGCCGACCGGCTTCGTCTCGGCCTTCTTCGCCACCATGGTCGGCTTCGCGATGATCTGGCACATCTGGTGGATGGCGATTCTCGGGCTCGTCGGCGCCTTCGGCGTGTTCGTCGTCTTCGCCTGGCGCGACCACGACGAGTACGAGATCCCGGCTGCCGAAGTCGAGCGGCTCGATGCCGAGCGGCGGCGTCAGAAGTCGGCGCTCCTGCTCAGCGAAGGGGTGCGGGCATGAGCCACGGCGCCGTCGGCAATCCCGCCGACCCCTACATGCTCGGCCACGGTCGCGGCGAGACGAGCCGCGAGGGCGATCCCTACAATGTCGGCCACGGGGCGGAATCGGACGCGCCCGGCCACGGCGCGGGCGGCCCCGCGCCGAAGCGCATCGTCGTCGGCTACGGGTTCTGGATATTCCTCCTGTCCGACATCATCATGTTCTCCGCCTTCTTCGCCGCGTTCGCGGTGCTCAGGGGCGAGACGGCGGGCGGACCCTCGGGGCGCGAACTCTTCGACCTGCCGTTCGTCGCGGTGGAAACCACGCTGCTGCTCGTTTCGAGCTTCTTCTGCGGCATGGCCGGCATCGCCATCGCGCAGCGCAACATGTTGTGGTTCCAGGCCATGATGGCCGTGACCTTCGTGTTCGGTGCGGGCTTCCTCGTGATGGAGGTCTACGAGTTCCACCATCTCGTCACGATCGGCGCGGGACCGTCCCGCTCGGCCTTCCTGTCAAGCTTCTTCGCGCTGGTCGGCTGCCACGGCCTCCACGTCTTCGGCGGCTGCCTGTGGCTGCTCACCATGATGGCGCAGGTCTTCGTGAAGGGCTTCCGCCCGACCATGGAGCGGCGCTTCCTCTGCTTCTCGCTGTTCTGGCACGCGCTCGACATCATCTGGGTCGCGGTGTTCACCATCGTCTACCTGTTCGGTGCCGGATGAAACGGCGGCGCGGCACCCCGAGGACGCCCGCCCGCCGCCGGCCGGCGTCGAGCGACGCGCGGCGGACGGGCGAGAACCTTGCGCTCGCCGGTGCGGCGACCCTCGGGGCCGCCGGTCTCGTCCATTCGCTGAAACGCTTCTTCGTTCGCCCTGCCAGTCGCGAGCCGGACGACGTCTCGATCGAGCGGTCCGCCTTCAGGAGATCCACGATGGCATCCACCTCCGCGGAGACGCCGGAACACCGCGCCCACGGCAGCGACGTCGCGCCCGGCGACGACAAGTTCGGCCACGAAGGCGTCGGGGCGGGCATTCGCGGCTACCTGATCGGGCTCGGCCTCGCGGCCGTGCTCACCGCCGCGTCCTTCTTCGTCGCCGGCACCAACCTCGTCTACGGCCCGGGCATCCCGATCGCGCTGATCGTGCTCGCCATCGCGCAGATGGGCGTCCATCTCGTCTTCTTCCTCCACATCACCACCGGCCCCGACAACACCAACAACACGCTGGCGCTCGCCTTCGGCGTCCTGATCGTCGTCCTCGTCGTCGGCGGCTCGATCTGGATTATGTCGAACCTCAACACCAACATGATGCCGTTCGACCCGAACACGCAGATGGGCACCATGCCGATGGGCTGAGGCGCGCTCACGCGCGTCTCCGTCGAACGTGACGATCCGGCGCATTGGGCTGGAAGCATAGCCGCCTATCTCGGGGGTTCCCGCCAGCCCCCCGGATGCCCCCGCGTGCCGCCGAAATTCCTGATCGTTTCCAGTGAAACCCCGCCGCAGCGGGACGCGCGGCGCGAGGCCGTCGGCGCGGCGTCCGACGAGTCCTACGCCGAAACGCTGCGGCGGATCGCGCCCGGCTGCGAATGCGAGCATCTGTCCTGCATTGACGGTTCCGCGCCGCCCGAGGCGGAGGCCTTCCGCCGCTTCGACGCGGTCTTCCTCGCCGGCTCGCCGATCCAGATGCACGAGGGTTCGGCGGAGGCGACACGCGCCAGCGCCTTCATGCGGCAGATCTTCGCCTCCGGCGTGCCCGCTTTCGGCTCCTGCGCCGGGCTGCAGATCGCTGCCGTCGCGGCCGGCGGCACCTCCAAGCCGCACGAGCCCCGCATGGAGGCCGGCTTCGTGCGCGGCATCGTCGCGACCGAGGCCGGACGCTCGCATCCGCTGCTGGCGGGGCGACCGGTCGCCTGGGACGCGCCGGCCATGCATTCCGCCGAGATCGACCGCCTGCCGGAAGGCGCGGTGGTCCTCGCCGGCACCCGCACGACGCCGGTCCAGGCGCTGGAGATCCGGCAGGGCGGCGGGGTGTTCTGGGGCGTCCAGTACCATCCCGAGCTGACCCTTGCCGAGATCGCCGCCTCGCTCCGCCGCAACGGCGAGGACCTCGTCGAAGCCGGCGTCGCCGGCGATATCCGGGATGTCGAAGCCCAGGCCGAGCGGATCGACGCGCTCGGGGCCGAACCGGAGCGGCGCGACCTCGCCTGGCTGCTTGGCATCGACGAGGAGATCGTCGATCCGGCGCGGCGGACGCGGGAACTCAGCAACTTCATCTCCCACTTCGTGCCGGCCGGAGCTTGAGCGCTCCGGTTGCGGGCGAAGTGTCGCTGCGCCGCCCGGCCATCCGCGCCCTAGAACAGGCGGCGAGTGTCATGGAGTTCCCGTCGGTCATGCAGCCCTATCCGCGTTCAGGCCGGCTTCCGGACCGCAGCGAGCTCGGCGGCATGCCGCTCTCGTCCTATGCAGCGCTCGGCGACGGACGCTCCGTCGCGCTCGCCGGCGCGGACGGATCGATCGACTGGTGGTGCGTGCCGAACATGAACTCGCCGCCGCTGTTCGACCGCCTCGTCGCGGAAGATACCGGCGGCTGCTTCGTGATCGCCCCGACGGAAGCCTTCACGGTCGAGCGCGGCTACCGGCCGGGCAGCAACGTCTTCGAAACGGTCTTCACGACGGCGGGCGGCAAGGCGAAGCTGACCGAATCGCTGAATTCCGGCCGTGCCGGCCGCCTGCCGTGGTGCGAACTGGCGCGCCGGATCGAAGGGCTGGAGGGGAGCGTCGACTTCAAGGTGCGGATCATGTTCGGCACCCATGCCGACTCGATCTGCCCCTATCTCGCGCGCAACGACAACGCCACCACCTTCAACGCCGGGGAGGTGGTCGGTCTCGTGCGCGTCAGTTCGGGCGTCACGCTCGACAAGGAGGACGACCTCGAAATCCACGGCTCCTTCTCGGTGCGGAAGGGCGACCGCGAGCTGGTGGCGCTGCTGGCTGGCGAGAACGAGCCGCTCGTCGCCGCGACCGTCGAGGAGATCGACGGCCGGATCGACGTGTCCGACGGCGAATGGCGGCAATGGTCGGACGACATCGGCTACGACGGCAAGTTCGGCGCGGAAGTGAACCGGAGCGCGCTGGCCCTGAAGCTGCTGCTCTACTCACCGAGCGGCGCGATCGCCGCCGCTGCCACGACCTCGCTTCCCGAAGGCTTCGGGTCGGGCAAGAACTACGACTACCGCTTCGCCTGGGTGCGCGACGCCTCCTACACGATCAAGGCGTTCCTGCGGATCGGCGCTAAGGCGGAGGCGAAGGCGGCGTTCACCTGGCTGATCAAGTGCCTCGACGAGCGCGGCGCCCACGTCTGCTACGCGCTGGACGGCCGGCTCGCCGAGGACGTGAAGGAATACGACCTGCCCGGCTATCGGGGCGAGCGCCCGGTGGTTTCCGGCAACCAGGCCGCCAAGCAGCACCAGCATGGCATCTTCGGCGACATCTTCGAGACCGCGGCGCGCTTCGTCGCCGACGGCCACATCCTCGACCCGCGTTCCGGCGCGGTGCTGGCACGCCTCGCCGACCTCGCGGTGGAAAGCTGGCGGGTGAAGGACTCCGGCATCTGGGAACTGTCCGAGCTCGAACACTACACGATGTCGAAGATCTCGACCTGGCAGGGGCTGGCGCGCGCCGTCGAGCTTGCCGACGGCGGCCACATCCCGTCCACCTTCCGCGATCGCTGGGCGCGCGGGCGCGACCGGGTGCGCGAATTCATCGACGCGAACTGCTGGTCGGAGGAACGGCAGGCCTACGTCTTCCATCCGGGCTCGGACAGGATCGACGCCTCGCTGGCCCTCGCCGTCCGCTTCGGCTTCGACGGCCACGAGCGGATGGAGAAGACGCTCCGAGCCATCGACCGCGAACTGAGCAAAGGCAGCTTCCACTATCGTTATTCCGGCGTCGAGGAGGACGAGGGCTGCTTCCTCGCCTGCACCTTCTGGGTGCTGGAGGCGCTGGCTCTCCTCGGCCATCGGACGGAAGCGGAGGAGCGCTTCGCCGCGGTGCTGAACGCGCTCGACACCGGCTGCGGCGTCTTCGCCGAGATGATCGACGCCGACAGCGGCGAATATCTCGGCAACCTGCCGCAGGGCCTGACGCATCTGGCGCTGATCCAGACCGCCGCGACGCTCTCGGGCGAGGATATCCGCTGACTCAGAACGCGTAGCGCACTTCGCAATAGGGCAAGCGCTCGCGCATCCAGCCGAGGAACTGGTCGAGCCAGCGGCGCTTCCAGGGCGTGCGGTAGCGCACGTTCCGCGCGCCGTTCTGGCTGGTCTTGTCCTCTTGGATGTCCGGGCGCCAGAGCATCGCTTCCGCCTTCGGGTGCCAGTCCATGTTGACGCGGTGCAGGCCCTCGTTGTGCGTCAGCATGATGATCTCGCACTTGAGCTGCGCCTTGGCCGCCGGCTCCAGCGCGTCGTCGATCTCGGCGAAGAGCTCGCGCCATTCCGCCTCCCAGTCCTCGTGCACGATCACCGGCGAGAAGTTGGCGTGCACCTCGTAGCCGGCGCGCACGAAGTCGTTAATCGCCCGGATGCGCTCGCCCATCGGCGAGGTCCTGACGTCGACCAGCTTCGCCATCCGCTCCGGCATCAGCGAGAAGCGCACGCGGGTGCGCCCCTGCGGGTCGTAGGCGAGGAGGTCCGGGTTGATGTATTTCGTCGCGAACGAACCCTTGGCGTTCGGGATGGCGCGGAACGCCGCCACGAGGTCGCGGACGTTGCCGGAGACGGTCGCGTCCACCGACAGGTCGCCGTTCTCGCCGAGGTCGTAGACCCAGTCCTTCGGATCGACGGTGTTCGGCTCCGGCTTGGCCCCGAACTTCGCGGCGTGCCGGGCGAGGGCGCAGGTGATGTCGTCGATGTTGACGAAGACCGAGACCGGGTTGCTGTAGCCCTTGCGGCGCGGCACGTAGCAATAGGAACAAGCCATCGCGCAGCCGTTCGAGGAGGACGGCGCGATGAAGTCGGCGCTGCGGCCGTTCGGGCGCATGGTCATGCCCTTCTTGACGCCGAGCACCAGCACGTCGCGCTTCATGCGCAGCCAATCCTCGGCGAGCGCCTCGTCCTCGAAGAGCTGCGGGATGCGCCAGTGGCTGTCCACCTCGACCTGTTCGGCTGCGGGAAAACGCTCCAGCACCTCGCGGCCGCGCGGATAGGCGCGGACGGCGGGTTCGAGATAGATGCGCTTCGGCTCGATCAGGGCGCGGGGCAAGGCCATGCGATGGAGATGGGCCTGCCGTCCGGCCTGCCAACGCGGCCGATCAGCCCATGCGGCCGGGATTGAGCACGCCGCGCGGGTCGAACTGCTCCTTCAGCCGGCGCGACAGCGCCGCGAGGGCCGGCGGCTGCGGCTGGAAGACCGCCGTCGCGGCGCGCACAGTCGGCGCGGCACGTACCAGCGTCGCGTGGCCGCCGCCATGCGCCGCGACGATGGCTCGGACCGTCTCGGCTTCGGCTTCCGCTTCGAGGCGCAGCCAGACGAGCCCGCCCTGCCAGTCGTAGAAGGCATCGGCCGCCATGCGCATCCTCACCGCCAGGACGATGTCGGGCGCGCGCGTCGGCGTGACGGATAGCCGCCAGATCGGCCGCTCCGTTCCGTCCACGAAGGGACGGACGTCGCGCACGTTCCGCCACAGCGCGGCAGACGCCTCGCCGTCGCGGCGCTCCAGCGTCCCGACCCTGGACAATGCCGCCGAGAGGTAGGCGGCCCGCGCTTCCACCGAGACGCCGAAGCCTTCGAGGCGGATCAGCGTCGCCGGCGCGTCGCCGAGCGTGCCGTCCGCTATCCGTCCGGCGACGTAGGCCGGCAGGTGCGCCGCGCCGGACACCTCGGCGGAGGAGCCCATGGCGGCGGCCATCGCCTGCACCGACGAAGCTTCGTCGAGATCGCGGACGGCGAGCGTCGTCTCGGTCTCGGCGGCCGGCAGGACCTTCAGCGTCGCCTCGGTCAGGACGGCGAGCGTGCCGAACGAGCCGGCCATGCCCTTCGCGAGATCGTAGCCGGTGACGTTCTTCACCACCCGTCCGCCGGAGCGGAACGCCTCGCCGCGCCCGGACACGGCCTTGATCCCGAGGACATGGTCGCGCGCCGCACCCTTGGCGATGCGCCGCGGCCCCGACAGGTTGCAGGCGAGGACGCCGCCGAGCGTGCCGAGGCCCGGCCCGAGCCCATGCAGCGGACCGTAGTCCATCGGCTCGAAATCGAGGCGCTGCCGGTTCTCGGCGAGGAGGCGTTCGATCTCGGCGATCGGCGTGCCGGCCCTGGCGGAAAGCACCAGCTCTTCCGGCTCGTAGAGGGTGACGCCCGAAAGTTCGGCGAGCGACAAGGTACGCGCCGCCTGGACCGGCCGCCCGAGACCGGACTTCGAGCCGGTCCCCTCGACCCCGAGCGGCGCGCCTTCCGCAAGCGCGTCGCGGATCGCCTCGACGACGTCGGCGTCGCTTTGCGGATGAAGAATGGTCGCGTCCACGCCGCCTGCCGTCAGAACCGCGGCAGATCGGGGAAGGGCAGGGTACCCTTGTGGACGTGCAAGGCGCCGAGTTCCGCGCAGCGGTGCAGTACGGGGAACACCTTGCCGGGATTGAGCAGGTGCTTGCCGTCGAAGGCGCATTTCACCCGCTGCTGGTGGCGAAGATCGTCCTCGCCGAACACTTCCGCCATCAGGTCGCGCTTCTCGATGCCGACGCCGTGCTCGCCGGTGAGGACGCCGCCGACCTCGACGCAGAGCCTCAGGATGTCGGCCCCGAAGGCTTCCGCCCGCTCGAATTCGTCGTCCTTCGACGCGTCGTAGAGGATCAGCGGATGCAGGTTGCCGTCGCCGGCGTGGAAGACGTTCGCGACGAGGAGCCGATGCTTCTCGGACAGCGCCTTCATGCCGGCCAGCACGCGCGGCAATTCCTTCCGCGGGATCGTGCCGTCCATGCAGAGATAGTCCGGCGAGATGCGCCCGACCGCCGGGAACGCCGCCTTCCGGCCCGCCCAGAACAGGGCGCGCTCGGCTTCGCCTTGCGACACGCGGCACTCGCTCGCGCCATGCTCCAGCGCGATCGCCTCGACGCGGGCGAGGAGATGGTCGACCTCCGCTTTCGGCCCGTCGAGCTCGACGATGAGCAACGCCTCGACGTCGCGCGGATAGCCGGCATGGACGAAGTCTTCCGCCGCGTGGATCGCCGGCCGGTCCATCATCTCCATGCCGGCCGGGATGATGCCGGCCGCGATGACGGCCGCCACCGCCGCGCCCGCCGTCTCGCTCGTCGGGAAGCCGATCAGCACCGCGCGCGCGGTTTCCGGCGCCTGCAGGATGCGCACCGTCACTTCGGTGACGACGCCGAGCAGCCCTTCCGAGCCGGTGAGGAGGCCCAAGAGGTCGTAGCCCTCGGCGTCCAGATGCTTGCCGCCGAGCCGGACCACCTCGCCCTCCATCGTCACGAACTCGACGCCCAGCACGTTGTTGGCGGTGAGGCCGTATTTCAGGCAATGGACGCCGCCGGAATTCTCCGCGACGTTGCCGCCGATCGAGCAGGCGATCTGCGAGGATGGGTCCGGCGCGTAGTAGAATCCCTCGTGCTCGACCGCGCGGGTGATGCCGAGATTGGTGACGCCGGGCTGCACCACCGCGCAGCGGTTGTCGAAGTCGACGTCGAGCACGCGGTTGAAACGCGACATCACGAGAAGGATGCCGTCCTCCAGCGGCAGCGCCCCGCCGCTGAGCGAGGTGCCGGAGCCGCGCGGCACGACCGGGATGTCCGCCGCGTGGCAGTAGCGCAGGATCGCCGCGACCTGATCGACGGTCTCCGGCAAAACGGCGACCAGCGGCATCTGCCGGTAGGCGGTGAGCCCGTCGGTCTCGAAGGCGCGCATCTCCTCGGCGCCGTCGACGGTGCCTTCGCCCGGCACGATGGCGCGCATGGCGCTCGCGATCTCCCGGCGGCGAGCGAGGATGCCCGCATCCGGCTTCGGCATGGTGATGGCCATGTTCCGGTCTCTCCTGACTATGTTTCGAAACGCGGCCGAACAAGTGTAGGGTGGAAGGCCGCAACGAAAAAGGCCGAGATCCCATGAGCCTGGCCAAAGGGAAGCCGTATTTCAGCGATCCGGCCGACTACGAGGACGATGTGCATGCCTGGGCTTACGAGCAGGCGCAACTCCTGCGACTCGCGCGCTTTTCGGAAGTCGACTTGCCGAACGTCATCGAGGAGATCGAAAGCTTGGGTCGCGAGCAGAGGCACGCTTTGAAGTCGAGTTACCGTGTCCTCATCTCGCATCTGCTGAAGTGGCAGCATCAGCCGCAACGTCGCTCCCGGTCATGGCTGCTGACCATCGGGCGTGAGCGCGACAAGATCGAGGATAGGGAAGAAGACAACCGCTCCCTGCGACGCGAAGCCCAGGAACTGGTGGACGGCGTTTATTCCAAGGCGGTGAGGGAAGCGGCGCGCGAAACGAAACTGCCGCGCGACGCTTTTCCAGCCTTATGTCCCTACACGGTAGAGCAGCTTCGCGATCAGGAATTTTTCCCGCGATAAGCCCATGTCGCCGCCTGCAATCCGCCGCCTCGGTCGCGACGATGCGGCGGCCTTCCGCGATCTGCGCCTCACCGCTTTGCGCGATCATCCGGACGCCTTCGGGGCGGCGTTCGAGGAGGAAAGCGCCTGTCCGATCGAGCGATTCGCCGAACGGCTGGAGGGCGGCTTCGTGCTCGGCGGCGGTGAGTCCGGCAGGCTCGACGGCATGGCCGGCGTCTATGTGCCGAAGGACCTGAAGGCGCGGCACAAGGCGCATCTCTGGGGCATTTACGTCCGGCCGGAAGCGCGCGGAACGGGCTTGGCGCAGGCGCTCATCCTCGGCTGCGTCGAGTATGCGCGGAGCGTTGCGGAGGAGGTGATCCTCGGTGTCGCGACGGACAACCAGGCCGCGGTCGCGCGCTACCGGTCGATGGGATTCGAGGAATGCGGCTTCGAGCAGCGGGCGCTCAAGACCGGCGGCCGGTACTACGACGAGGTGCTGATGGCGATCCGGTTCGTTTAGACGGAACGGCTGCCGTTCCTCCTTGTTTCGAGTCGGAAACCAGACGAGGACACCCATGTCGAAGCTCGACCAAGGCTCCAACGCCACATCCGACCGCTCGAAAGGCGCGCCGGAGCCGGCGATCCCCGCCGATCCGCAGCCGCGCGGCGACCAGGAGCGCCCGATGACCGACGAGGAGCAGTTGGACGAAGGGCTGGACGAGACGTTCCCGGCTTCCGACCCGATCGCGCCGAGCCGCATCGACGGGCCGAACAACTGATCAGAGGATTTCGGCGCCGTCGCGGTCGATCCGGAGGCAGGTCAGCCGGCCGGTGAACACCGCGCCGGTGTCGATGTTGATGCGGCTCGGCCGGAATTCCGGTTCCTCGATCGGCGTGTGGCCATGGACGACCACGGCGCCGAGCGGGTCGTCGTAGTCGAGGAAGTCGTCGCGGATCCAGACGAGGTCTTGCGGATCCTGCCTGTCGAGCGGCACGCCCGGCCGGACGCCCGCATGGACGAAGAAATAGGGCCCATGTCGATGCGTCAGCCGCAGCGACTGCAGGAAGCCGAGGTCGGCGGCCGGGAACCGGCCGAAGGGCGAGGGATCGGACGATCCGAACAGCGGCGGCGGAATGCCGTAGGAGGCGAGCGTGGCATCGCCGCCATTGTCGAGCCAGTGCGAAGCGTCGAGGTTGCCGGTCAGGACGTCGAGCAACATCGCTTCGTGATTGCCGAGCAGGCAGACGATCGAGCGTTCCGCTCCGCGCGCCCTGAGGCGGCGGATGACGCCGGCGCTGTCGGCACCGCGGTCGATGTAGTCGCCGAGGTAGATTTCGAGGATCTCGGCATCCGGCCGCCGCGCGCGGTCGGTCTCGATCCGCTCCAGCAACGCATCGAGAAGGTCGGCGCAGCCGTGAACGTCGCCGACGGCGTAGACGATCTCGTTCGCGCCGATGCCCGGGTAGTTCATGTCGCCTCCTCCCGTCCGAGGGTGGGCGGAACGTGTAAACGCAAGGTTTACGCCCCGGCGGCGAGGGTGCCGGGAAACGTCGCAAAAGAAAAGGGCGGCATCGCTGCCGCCCCGTTTCATCTGCCGATGGAGGCTGGACTTAGAAGTCCATGCCGCCCATGCCGCCCATGCCGCCGCCGGGCATCGCGGGAGCGCCCGAGTCCTTCTTCGGAGCCTCGGAGATCATGGCCTCGGTGGTGACCAGGAGACCCGCGACCGAAGCCGCGTCCTGCAGCGCCGAGCGCACGACCTTCACCGGGTCGACGATGCCAGCCTGGATCATGTCGCCGTATTCGCCGGTCTGGGCGTTGTAGCCGAAGGTGGCCGACGAGTTGTCGAGCAGCTTGCCGACCACGATCGAGCCCTCGCCACCGGCGTTGACGACGATCTGGCGCAGCGGCGACTGGAGCGCCTTGCGGACGATGGCGATGCCGGCGTCCTGATCGGCGTTCTCGCCCTTGATGTCGAGGCTGTTGCCGGCGCGCAGCAGCGCGACGCCGCCGCCCGCCACGATGCCCTCTTCCACGGCCGCGCGGGTCGCGTTGAGTGCGTCGTCGACGCGGTCCTTCTTCTCCTTGACCTCGACCTCGGTCGAGCCGCCGACGCGGATCACCGCGACGCCGCCGGCGAGCTTCGCCAGACGCTCCTGCAGCTTCTCCTTGTCGTAGTCCGAGGTGGTCTCCTCGATCTGCGCCTTGATCTGCGCGACGCGGCCCTGAATCTGCGAGGACTCGCCCGAGCCGTCGACGATCGTGGTGTTCTCCTTGGTGATGGAGACCTTCTTGGCGCGGCCGAGCATGTCGAGGGTGACGTTCTCGAGCTTGATGCCGAGGTCCTCGGAGATCACCTGGCCGTTGGTTAGGATCGCGATGTCCTCGAGCATGGCCTTGCGGCGGTCGCCGAAGCCCGGAGCCTTGACGGCGGCGATCTTCAGGCCGCCGCGCAGCTTGTTGACGACGAGCGTGGCCAGAGCCTCGCCCTCGACGTCCTCGGAGATGATGAGGAGCGGCTTGCCGGACTGCACCACGGCCTCGAGCACCGGCAGCATCGCCTGGAGGTTCGAGAGCTTCTTCTCATGGAGGAGGATGTACGGGTCCTCGAGCTCGGCCACCATCTTCTCGGCGTTGGTGACGAAGTACGGCGAGAGGTAGCCGCGGTCGAACTGCATGCCTTCGACGACTTCGAGCTCGGTGTCGGCGGTCTTGGCTTCCTCGACCGTGATGACGCCCTCGTTGCCGACCTTCTGCATCGCGTTCGCGATCATCTGGCCGATTTCCTTCTCGCCGTTGGCGGAGATGGTGCCGACCTGCGCGACCTCGTCCGAGGTCTCGATCTTGCGGGCCGAAGACACGAGCGCGTCGACGACCTTGATGACCGCCGCGTCGATGCCGCGCTTGACGTCCATCGGGTTCATGCCGGCGGCCACCGCCTTGGCGCCTTCCTTGACGATCGCCTGGGCGAGGACGGTCGCGGTGGTCGTGCCGTCGCCGGCCTTGTCGTTGGTCTTCGAGGCCACTTCGCGCACCATCTGGGCGCCCATGTTCTCGAACTTGTCCTCGAGCTCGATCTCCTTGGCGACGGAAACGCCGTCCTTGGTGATGCGCGGAGCGCCGAACGACTTGTCGATCACGACGTTGCGGCCCTTGGGGCCGAGCGTGACCTTCACCGCGTCGGCGAGGATGTCGACGCCGCGCAGCATCCGCTCGCGGGCGTCACGGCCGAATTTTACGTCCTTGGCTGCCATGTCTGTTCTCTCCTAAGGGCGCGTTCCTGAGAGAAGCGCCGTTCTCGGATGGATGGGAAGAGTGGGAAGGAAGGCGCCGATCAGGCGGCGATCACGCCCATGATGTCGCTCTCCTTCATGATGAGGAGATCTTCGCCGTTCACCTTGACCTCGGTGCCGGACCACTTGCCGAACAGAACGCGGTCGCCGGCCTTGACGTCGAGCGCCTGCACCGCGCCCTTGTCGTCGCGGGCGCCGGGGCCGACGGCGACGACTTCGCCTTCCTGCGGCTTCTCCTTGGCGGTGTCCGGAATGATGATGCCGCCGGCGGTCTTCTGCTCGGACTCGACGCGGCGAACCACGACGCGGTCGTGCAGCGGACGGAAGTTCAGGGTTGCCATGGTGAGTTTCCTCAAGCTCGTAAAGCGAAACCGGACACTCGAAGCGAGGCCCGGCCGGATGGTCTGGCACTCGATATGAACGAGTGCTAACAGGCGGCGAGATAGTTCGGCGGGGGTCCGGCTGTCAAGCTTCGCGCAAGGCGAGGCGGCGTGAAATTTTCGCGACAGCCGCCGGGCGGGCGTCGCCGGCCCCGATATGGCTGCGGGCTCCGCGCGCCGCAAGGGCTCGGCCGGAGCCATCCACCGCCCCGGCTGCGACCAGCGGCTCGCTTGACGCCACGGCGCATGCCACTTAATCGCGCTCGGCGAAGCCTTCGCGCCTTTCGCCGGGCGGCTTTTCCATCGGAAGACCGCGACCGATCATGACCGCTCCCGAAGCCATCGCCGACCTCGGCACCGTGGTTCCGCGCTACGAGGCGATCTTCTGCGACGTCTGGGGCGTCATCCACGACGGCGTCGAGAAGCACGCCGCCGCCGAGGCGGCGCTCCGGCAGGCGCGGCAGGCCGGCCGCACCGTGGTGCTGCTGACGAACTCGCCGCGACCCTTGGAAGGCGTCGCGCGCCAGCTCGATTCGTTGAGCTTCTCGCGGGAAGCCTACGACCGGATCGTCACCTCCGGCGATGTCACGCGCGACCTCATCGCCTCCGGCCCGCGGCGGCTCTTCCACATCGGGCCGGAGCGCAACAAGGACATCTTCACCGGTATCGAGGTCGATTTCGTCGGGGAGGCGGAGGCGGAGACGATCGTCGCGACCGGTCTCTTCGACGACGAGACGGAAACGCCGGACGACTACGCCGAGCTTCTGGCGCGGCTGCGCGAGCGCAACCTGCCGATGGTCTGCGCCAACCCGGACGTCGTCGTGCATCGCGGCGCGAAGCTGATCTTCTGCGCCGGCGCGCTCGCGAAAGCCTACGGGGCGGAGGGCGGCGCGGTCGCGATGGCGGGCAAGCCCTATCGCCCGATCTACGATCTGGCGGCGCGGGAAGCGGGCACCGCCGGGCGGCCGACCGCGGTGCTCGCGATCGGCGACGGCCTCCATACCGACATCCGCGGCGCCAACGACTACGGCGTCGACGTGCTCCTCATCGCCGAGGGCGTCCACCGCGACGAACTGGGGGCGGGCATCGGCGAGGCGCTCGGCGCACAGGGTCTCGCGGCGCGCTACGTCATGCCGACGCTGCGATGAGCGCCGCCGGCATCCGCCGTTTCGGCCCGGCCTCGACGCTGGCGGAAGGGTTTCGCGGCGGCGTCGTCGCGATCGGCAATTTCGACGGCATCCATCGCGGCCATCAGGCGGTGCTGGGGGCTGCGATCGAAATCGCCGGGCGGGACGGCATTCCGGCGCTCTGCCTGACCTTCGAGCCGCATCCGCGCAGCGTCTTCGCGCCGGACCGGCCGGTGCTGCGCCTGACGCCGCCGCCGGTGAAGGCGCGGCTCCTCGCCGCGCTCGGCTTCGCGGCGGTGGTGGAGCAGCCCTTCGACCGGGCCTTCGCCGCCCTTTCGGCCGACGAGTTCGTGCGCGCCGTCCTGGTCGAAGGACTCGGCGCCCGGCACGTCGTGGTCGGCTTCGACTTCTGCTACGGCGCGAAGCGGAGCGGCACGGTCGCGACCTTGCGCGCCGCGGGCGAGCGGTACGGCTTCGGCGTCACCGCCGTCGAAGCCTTCGCCGACGAAAGCGGCGCGCCGGTCTCCTCCAGCCGCATCCGGCACGATCTTGGGCAGGGGAACGTCGCGGGCGCGGCGGCGCTCCTCGGCTATCGCTGGACGATCGAGGCGCCGGTGATCGGCGGCCAGAAGCTCGGCCGCCAGCTCGGCTATCCCACCGCCAACATGGCACTGGTCGAGAACGGCCTCCTCGCGCACGGCATCTACGCGGTGCGCTTGCGCCGCTCGGACGGCACCCTACTCGGCGGCGTCGCGAGCTACGGGCGGCGGCCGACCTTCGACAACGGCGCGGCGCTGTTCGAGACCTTCCTCTTCGACTTCGCCGGCGACCTCTACGGCGAGACCTGCGACGTCGCGCTCTTCGCCTGGCTGCGCGGCGAAGAGAAGTTCGACCGCGTCGAGGCGCTGATCCGACAGATGGACCGCGACGCCGAGGAGGCACGCGCCGCGCTGGCGGGCGCCCAGCCCCTGTCGCCGCTCGACCGGTTGCTGTCTTTCTAACGCTCCGCCGCCTAACGCTCCGCCGCTTCGCGCGCCTCGCGCAAGGTCGCGACGATGCCGGGCGCGATGGTCGGCTTCGTCACCACGTAGACCGGGCTCGGATGCGGCATCTCGAACAGGGGGAGGCCGGGCCGCAGCCGTTCCAACTCCGGCCGGCAGCGCTTCGCGAAGCGCCCGGCCATGACGGCGGCCTTGAGGTTCGGCAGGAGGTCGAGGAGCGGCGGCAGCCAGCGCATCCCCGCCGCCGCTTCCCCTCTGGTCGGCGCACGGTTGCGGGCACCTTCGGCGTGGATGATGAAGGGCACGGCGTTCCAGATCACGACGTCGCGCCGTCCGATCCCGGCTTCGCCGAAGAACCGGCGGAGGTTGCGGCCGGTGCCCGTCGCGTTGTCCTGGCTGACGAACCGCGCCGGGCCGATCCGCGTGCCGGGCGTTTCCAGGAGGAGGAGGATGGACGCTTCGGCTCCGCCCCCGAGCGGGTCGAAGAACGGCGCGGCGCCGTGCTCCGCCGCGATCCGGCGGGCGAGCGCGTTGAGCCCCGCCACGTGCGGCGCGTCGACCAGCGCCATCCGCGCCGCGACCGCATCCTCGCCGTCGAGGCGGCGCGGTTCGTCCCCCGCATCGGCGATGCTTTCCTTGCGGCTCATGAGTTGTTACAGGCTTGCGCCATGGATTTTCCGCGCGCCCTTTCGATCCTTCGAATTAGCCGCCCGGCCTTCTAGCGGCGGTTCTGCCGTCCGAAGCGCCGGGACGACGAGCAGCGCAACCCATTCCTTTGCCGATCCGTGCCGCCGGGCTGAACGCCTGTGCCGCCGACAGGTTCGAACCCGATGAACGACAAGCCAGCGAAGCTAGACACCGGCGTCGACTATTCGAAGACGCTCTACCTGCCCGAGACCGAGTTCCCGATGCGCGCCGGCCTGCCCAAGCAAGAGCCGGAATGGCTGAAGCGCTGGGACGACATGCGGCTCTACGACCAGCTTCGTGCCGCCGCGAAGGACCGGCCGAGATACGTCCTCCACGACGGCCCGCCCTACGCCAACGGCCATCTGCACATCGGGCACGCGCTGAACAAGATCCTGAAGGACGTGATCAACCGCTCGTTCCAGATGCGGGGATACGACGCGAACTACGTGCCCGGCTGGGACTGCCACGGCCTGCCGATCGAGTGGAAGATCGAGGAGGAGAACTACCGCTCGAAGGGCAAGCCGAAGCCGGACCTGAAGGATTCGGCCGCGATGGTGGCCTTCCGGCAGGAATGCCGCGCCTATGCGGAGCACTGGGTTGGGGTGCAGTCGGCCGAGTTCCGCCGCCTCGGCGTCGAGGGCGACTTCGCCAACCCCTACCTGACGATGGCCTACGACGCGGAAAGCGTGATCGCCGGCGAACTCATGAAGTTCGCCATGTCGGGCCAGCTCTATCGCGGCTCGAAGCCGGTGATGTGGTCGGTGGTCGAGAAGACCGCGCTCGCCGAGGCCGAGGTCGAGTACGACGACTACGAGTCCGACACGATCTGGGTGAAGTTCCCGGTGCTGGGGCGGTTCGAGCCGGGTGTGTCGCTCGGCGAGGATCGCGAGGCCTTCCGCGATGCCGTGCGCAAGCAGAACGCGGAAGGGCGCGACGGGCCGATCGGCGACCTTTTCAGCGCCTGCGTCGTGATCTGGACGACGACGCCCTGGACGATCCCCGGCAACCGGGCGGTCAGCTATTCCGATCGGGTATCCTACGGCCTCTACGAGGTGACGGCGCCGAACGATCCCGACAAGCCGCGCTGGGCGATGAAGGGCGAGCGGCTGCTTGTCGCCGACAAGCTCGCCGCGGATGTCTTCGATAAGGCGCGGGTACCGGAGGGCGGCTTCCGGCGGCTGCGCGACGTGCCGGCAGCGGAACTCGCCGCGTTGATCTGCATGCATCCGTTCCGCCAGTTCGGCGGCGGCTACGACTTTCCTGTGCCGCTGCTCGCGGGCGAGCACGTCACCGACGAGGCCGGCACAGGCTTCGTCCACACCGCGCCGTCCCACGGCCGCGAGGACTTCGACGTCTGGACCGCGAACCGCCGGGAACTCGAAGCGCGCGGTATCGACACCGCGATCCCGTTCCCGGTGGACGACGACGGCTACTACACGGTGGACGCGCCGGGCTTCGGACCGGATGCGGAAGGCGGCCCCGCGCGCGTCATCGACGACAAAGGCAAGAAAGGCGACGCCAACGCGCGCGTGATGAGCGAGCTCATCACCGTCGGCGAACTCCTGGCGCGCGGCCGGATGAAGCACCAGTACCCGCATTCCTGGCGCTCAAAGAAGCCGGTGATCTTTCGCAACACGCCGCAATGGTTCGTCCATATGGACAAGGACCTATACGGCGAGGGGGATACGTTGCGCACGCGGGCGCTGAACGCCATCGACGCGACGCGCTTCGTGCCTGCGGCGGGCCGGAACCGCATTGGCGGGATGATCGCCGACCGGCCGGACTGGGTGCTGTCGCGCCAGCGCGCCTGGGGCGTGCCGATCGCCGTCTTCGCCAACGCGGACGGCGAGGTCCTGAAGGACGAGGCGGTGAACGAGCGCATCCTCGCGGCCTTCGCGCAGGAGGGCGCGGACGCCTGGTTCGCGGCGGGCGCCAAGGAACGCTTCCTCGGCAACCGGCACGACGCGGCCGAATGGACGCAAGTGAAGGACATCCTCGACGTCTGGTTCGATTCGGGCTCGACCCATGCCTTCTGCCTGGAGAAGCGGCCCGACCTCAAATGGCCGGCCGACCTCTACCTCGAAGGCTCCGACCAGCATCGCGGCTGGTTCCACTCCTCGCTCTTGGAAAGCTGCGGCACGCGCGGCCGCGCGCCCTACGACGCGGTGCTGACGCACGGTTTCGTCATGGACGAGGAAGGGCGGAAGATGTCGAAGTCGCTCGGCAACGTCGTGACGCCGCAGGAGGTGATGCAGCAGTCCGGCGCCGACATCCTGCGGCTCTGGGTGGTATCGTCCGACTATTCGGAGGACCTGCGGCTCGGCAAGACGATCCTCCAGACCAACATCGACAGCTATCGCAAGCTCCGCAACACGGTGCGCTGGATGCTCGGCACGCTTGCGCACGACACCGGCGAGACGGTGCCGCTCGACGAGATGCCGGAACTGGAGCGGCTGATGCTCCACCGCCTCGCCGAGCTCGGCAAGGTCGTCGAGAAGGGCTACGACGACTTCGACTTCAAGCGCATCTCCCGCGCGCTCCTAGACTTCGCCGTAGTGGAGCTTTCGGCCTTCTACTTCGACATCCGCAAGGACGCGCTCTATTGCGACGCGCCGTCCTCGCGGCGGCGACTGGCCGCCATGCAGTTGGTGCGCGAACTCTTCGACCATCTCGTCACTTGGCTCGCCCCGATGCTGCCCTTCACCATGGAGGAGGCTTGGCTGGAACGGCACAAGGAAAGCCGCTCGGTGCATCTGGAGGCGATGCGAAAGGCGGATCCGGCCTGGGAAGACGCGGAACTGGCCGCCAAGTGGCAGAAGCTCCGCCGCGTCCGCCGTGTCGTCACCGGCGCGCTGGAAGAGGAGCGGCGGGCGAAGCGCATCGGCTCGTCGCTGGAAGCGGCTCCAGTCGTCTTCGTCGAGGACGCGGAGCTTCGGGCGTTGGTCGCCGAGGCGGACTTCGCCGAGATCGCGATCACCAGCGGCCTCACGCTCGGGGAGGGCGCCGCTCCGGAAGGCGCGTTCCGCCTGCCCGACGTGCCGGGCGTCGCCGTGATGCCGGCGCGGGCGGAAGGGCGGAAGTGCGCCCGCTCCTGGCGGATCACCGACGACGTCGGCTCCGATCCGGAATTTCCGGACGTCTCTGCGCGCGACGCCGGGGCGCTGCGGGAACTGAAGGCGGCCGGACGGCTCGCCGCTTGAAGCGGTGGCGCGAGCTTGTGGAAAGCGAAGTGGCCGATCGGCCACAGCGCTTCGCTTTCTTGCCCGGGCGATGGTTCTTCGGTAAGGAACGCCCGGAATTCGACAGATTCGGATGGGATCGCCGACCGCACAGGTGTCGGCGGGAATCCGTCGAAGCCGTGAGGGTTTATCGGCGATAAGGGGGCCGGTGGGGCATGACGATCGGCAGGACGCGCGCCGCCTCGGCGCTCGCGATGATTGGCGCGACGGCGCTGCTGTCCGGATGCCTTGGCCCGACCTACGGCACCGGCAAGTCGGCCGGCACGCAGCTCTTCGACGACCTCGACGGCATGCTCGCCCTCGGCTCGACCAACAAGCAGGACATCGACTATTCGCCGCGTGCCGAGCTGGTGCGGCCGACGAACCGCTCCGTCCTGCCGCAGCCGCAGGAAGCCGCCAGCGCCGCGAACAGCCCGAACTGGCCGGAGTCGCCGGAAGCCCGCAGCGCCCGCATCCGCGCCGCCGCTGACGCCCAGTCGTCCGACGGCGCCATTCCTCCGGACCAGCTCATGGCCGACAAGGAAGGCATCAGCGAGGAGCAGAAGGCGCGCAACACGGTCGGCAACGGCAAGCGTTGGGCGCCGATGGACGATCGTAAGACGAACGTGCTGCCGCCGGATCAGCTCAGCGCCGGACGGGACCAGTTCAAGAAGCGGCTCGCGGAAGCACAGCAGGGCAGCCCGGCGCAGCGGAAATACCTTTCCGAGCCGCCGCTCGCCTACCGGCAGCCGGCCGCCACCGCGACGGCCGGCGATCCCGGCGAGGACGAGGAGGTGAAGGAGCGGCGCATGAAGGGCAAGGACCAGAGCTTGCTCTCCAAGCTCGCGAAGCTGAACCCCTTCGACCGCTGATCCTTAAGTACGCCGCGCGGCGAAGAAGCCGCGCAGGAGATCGGCGCTCGCCGTCTCGGCGATGCCCGAATAAACCTCCGGCGCATGGTGGCAGGTCGCTTGCGCGTAGAAGCGAGGCCCGTGCGCGACGCCGCCGCCCTTCGGATCGGCCGCGCCGTAGTAGAGCCGCCTGACCCTCGCGAAGCTGATCGCCGCCGCGCACATCGCGCAGGGCTCAAGCGTGACGTAGAGGTCGGCGCCGGCGAGCCGCTCCTGCCCGAGGCGGACGCAGGCGTCCCGGATCGCCAGCATCTCTGCATGGGCGGTCGGGTCGTTCCGTTCGCGCGTCCGGTTGCCGGCGGCCGCGATCACCGCGCCGTCCAGCACCAGAACGGCGCCGACCGGCACTTCGCCGCGTGTCCCCGCTTCCCGCGCCTCGTTGAGCGCCAGATCCATATAGCCGCCGCGCACCGTGTCGGGCCTCGTCATGACTTCCCTTCGTGCCGAGCGACCTGATAAGCAGCGGCCGAACCGAAAGAAAGATCATGAGCGACAGAAGCGGCGGCGACGGACGCGGCCCGGGCGGGCGTGACCGGAACGGCGGACGGACGGGACGTCCGGGTGCGGGCGGCGGCGGCCGCGCCGGTGCGCCGGGGCCGGGCAAGGGCGGCGAGCGCGGCGGCAAGCGAGCGTTCGCACCGCGCGGCGACGGCCCGAAGGACGGGGTGCGCGAGGGCAAGCCCTTCCGTCCCTGGCCCGCGCGGCGGGACGATGCGCCGCGCGAAGAGGGCGGCGAGCGCCGCTTCGAGCGGCCGCGCAAACCCTTCGCCGGCAAGGGTGAGAGCAAGGGCGGCGGCGAAGGCAAGGGGGGCGGCGAGGGCAAGGGTGGCTTCCGGCGCGAAGGGCGGGGCGAGCATCGCGGCAGCCCGGCCCGCGCCGAGGGCGGCCCCAAGCGCTTCGAACGCCGGCCGCCGGCCGCTGCGGGCGACGAGACCGAGAGCGGCGGCGCGGTGCGGATCGCCAAGCGCCTGGCGCGGGCCGGCATCGCCTCGCGGCGCGACGCCGAGGCGATGATCGCCGACGGGCGGGTGCGGCTGAACGGCCATCTCGTCGAGACGCCGGCGATCACCGTGAAGCCGACCGACCGGATCGAGATCGACGGCGAGGCGCTGCCGGCGACCGAGCGCACCCGCCTCTGGCTCTACCACAAGCCGGCGGGCCTCGTGACCACGAACCGCGACCCCGAAGGCCGGCCGACCGTGTTCGACCGCCTGCCGGACGACCTGCCGCGCGTCCTCACCGTAGGGCGGCTCGACATCAACACGGAAGGCCTGCTCCTCCTCACCAACGACGGCGGGCTGGCGCGGACGCTGGAACTCCCCTCCACCGGCTGGCTCCGGCGCTACCGCGTCCGCGCGCACGGCGCGATCACGCAAAGCCAGCTCGACGAGCTAAAGCACGGTATCGCGATCGACGGCGTGTTCTACGGCGCGATCGAGGCGACGCTCGACTCGGAGAAGGGCGCCAACGTCTGGATGACGCTGGGCCTGCGCGAAGGCAAGAACCGCGAGGTGAAGCGCATCCTCGGCCATCTCGGCTTGGAGGTGAACCGCCTGATCCGCCTCTCCTTCGGGCCGTTCCAGCTCGGCGATCTGCCGGAAGGCGCGGTGCGCGAGGTGCGCGGCCGCACACTCCGCGACCAGCTCGGGGCCACGCTGATCGAGGAGTCGGGGGCCGATTTCGACGCACCCGTCGTCAACCAGTTCTCGAACGACGTGGTGGAGGCCGCGCCGCGCCGCCGCGACGAAGCGACCGAGCCGGCTCGCGAGGAGCGGAAGTCCGAGCGCAGCGAATGGGTCACGGCGAAGGGCGACGGCAAGCCGGCGCGGAAGCCCGGCCGCCGCGAGTTCGGCAACGCCAAGCGCGAGTCGGCGCTGGCGCGGCTCGACACGCGGCCCGACCGGGGGCCGCGCCGCGACCGGGACGGCGATGCGCCGCGCCCGTTCAAGCGCGCCAACCGCGACGAGGCGCTAGGCGAGGATCGCCCGGCGCGGCCGAAGCCCGGCGCGCGCCGCAGCGCCAATGTCTGGATCGCGCCCGGCGGTCGGCCGCTCGGCGAGAAGCAGGCCGCCGCGAAGCGCGAGCGCGAGGCGCGGGCCGCGACAGAGGGCAACGCGAAGCCGTTCCGCTCGCGCGGCTTCCGCGACCGCCCGGACGGTGCGCAATCGAAATCCGATGGCGACAGGCCGCGCCGGTCGAGCGGCTTCCGCGACCAGAAGCCGGGCGCGTCGTTCGAGAACAGGGGAGAGCGCCGCGAGCGTGCCGATGGCGACAAGCCGCGCCCGCCGCGCCGCGACGGCGACCGGCCGAAGCGCCCGTTCGGCGGCGGTGGCGGCAAGCCCGCCGGCGGCGGCAACCGGCGGCCGCCGCGCGGCGGGGCCTGAGGCTTGCGCATCGTCGGCGGCCGTTTCCGTGGCCGCGCCATCGCCACGCCAAAGACCGATGCGATCCGCCCCACCACCGACCGGGCGCGCGAAACGCTGTTCAACATCCTCGGCCACGCCTTCCCGGGCGCGCTCGACGGTGCGCGCGTCCTCGACCTCTTTTCCGGCACGGGGGCACTCGGCATCGAAGCGTTGTCGCGCGGCGCCCGGTTCTGCCTGTTCGTGGAGAAGGGCGTCGAGGCGCGCGGCCTCCTGCGCGCCAATATCGAGGCGTTCGGCCTGACCGGCGCGACGAAGCTCTTCCGGCGCGACGCGACGAAGCTCGGCGACGCGGCCCCACAGGAACCGTTCGATCTCCTGTTCGCCGACCCGCCCTATACTCGCGGCCTCGGCGACAAGGCCCTGGCGAGCGCCCGCGACGGCGGCTGGCTGAAGCGACAAGCGCTCTGCGTCGCGGAGGAAGCGGCGGGGGCGCCCTTCGAGGTGCCGGATGGTTTCGCGGTTCTCGACGAACGGCGGATCGGCGACAGCCTGTTCCGCTTCCTGCGCTTCGAGCCAGCCGCCCTAACGAAAACGTAAATTGCGGCGAGAGTCCGGGGCCGCTAACCCGGCGGCGCACTTGCCGCCTGCCTGAAAAGCTTCGAGGACCGACCGCTGATGTTCCGCAACTCCCGCCTTCTCGGCGTCTCGGCCTTCGCCCTCGTCGTCGCTTTCGCACCGGCCGGTGCAAGGGCGGAGTCGCAGAAGACGATGACCGCCGCCGAGCGCATGGCGGATGCGGAAGCCAAGCGCCCGAAGATCGAGAGCTTCGCCCTCGCCAACGGGCTGCAGGTCGTGGTGCTGCCGGACCATCGCGCGCCGGTCGTGACGCAGATGGTCTGGTACAAGGCGGGCGCGGCGGACGAGGTGGCCGGCACCTCCGGCATCGCCCACTTCCTCGAGCACCTGATGTTCAAGGGCACGAAGAACCACAAGGCCGGCGAGTTCTCGTCGGCCGTGTCGAACATCGGCGGCGAGGAGAACGCCTTCACCACCTCCGACTACACCGCCTACTACCAGCAGGTGCCGGCCGATGCGCTGGAGGAGATGATGCGCTTCGAGTCCGACCGGATGGAGAACCTCGTCCTCGACGACGCCGCCGTCCTGCCGGAGCGGGACGTGATCCTCGAGGAGCGGCGGATGCGCACCGAGAACGATCCCGGCGCGCAGCTCGGCGAGGCGATGGACGCGGCACTCTACCAGAACAGCCACTACGGCATCCCGGTGATCGGCTGGCGGCACGAAATGGAGAAGCTGTCGCGCGAGGACGCGATCGCCTGGTACGACCGCTACTATACGCCGAACAACGCGACGCTGATCGTCGCGGGCGACGTGACCGCGGACCAGGTGCGCCGGCTCGCCGAGAAGACCTTCGGGCAGGTGAAGCGGCGCGCCGAGCCGGGCGACCGCGCGAGCAGCCGCGCCGTCGAACCCGAGCCGCTGGCGGCCCGCACCGTGACGCTGCGCGACGCGCGGGTGACGCAGCCCTCGATGCAGCGCTCCTACCTCGCGCCGTCCGACGTCACAGCCGCTCCCGGCGAGGCGGAGGCGCTCGACGTCCTGGCCGACGTCCTCGGCGGCGGCACGACGAGCCGGCTCTACCGCTCGCTGGTGGTGGAACAGGGCATCGCGGCAGGAGCGGGCGCCTTCTACCAGAGCGGCCGGGTGAAGGAGGGGGAGTTCGGCGTCTACGGCACGCCGCGCGGCGACGCCGATCTCGCCCGCGTGGAGACGGCGATCGAGGCCGAGCTCGCGAAGGTGCTTGCCGACGGCATCACTCCGGCCGAACTGGAGCGTGCCAAGAACCACGTGCGCAAGGGCGTCATCTACGAGCGCGACAGCCAGACCTCGCTCGGCCGCCGCTACGGCGCGGCCCTGTCGATCGGCCGCACGATCGCCGACGTCGACAGCTATCCGGACCGCATCGAGAAGGTGACGGTGGAGGCGGTGAACGCAGCGGCGCGGAAGTTTCTCCAGCCGAAGCGCTCCGTCACCGGCTACCTCTTGCCGGACGGCCCGGCCAAGGCGGCCGCCGCCGCGCCTGAGCCTGCGGCGTCGCCCGCCGCGAACCGTTCCTGATATCCGATGCGCTTGAAGGACCCGTCCCGCGTGACCGCGACCATCCGAACCCTCGCCCGGTCCGCCGCTGCGGCTGCCGCCTTCCTGCTCGTCGGGATCGTCGGGGCGCAAGCGATCGAGATCAAACAAGTCACCAGCCCCGGCGGCATCAAGGCGCTGCTCGTCGAGGACTACACGAACCCGCTCGTCGCGGTGAACTTCGCCTTCAAGGGCTCGGGCTCGACGGCCGACGAGGCAGGCAAGGAGGGAACCGCCAACCTCCTGTCCGGTCTCCTCGACGAGGGCGCCGGCGACGTGAAGAGCGCCGAGTTCCAGGAGAAGCTCGACGAACTCGGCATCGGCCTCTCGTTCGATGCCTCCACCGACAACTTCTCCGGCTCGTTTCGCACGATCGTCGAGAGCGAGGACCAGGCCTTCGACCTCCTGCGCCTCGCGCTGAACGAACCGCGCTTCGACGAGGAGCCGGTGGCGCGCATCCGCGGCCAACTCCTCACCGGCATCCTCGCCAACGAGAACGATCCGGACCAGCTCGCCGGCAAGGCCTGGCGCGAGGCGATCTTTCCCAACCATCCCTACTCGCGCCCCTCCGAGGGCACGAAGGAAACGCTCGCGGCGGTCGGCAAGGCGGATCTTCAGCGCTTCCGCGGACGGGGCTTCGCGCGGGACAACCTCATCGTCGGCGTCGTCGGCGCGATCGACCCGGAAGCGCTAGGCGCTGAACTCGACCGCGTCTTCGGCAAGCTGCCGGCGAAGGCCGAGCTGCCGAACGTGCCGGAGATCGCGCCGGCAACGGGCAAGAGCGTCGCGGTGCCGCTCGACGTGCCGCAGACGTTGATCCGCTTCGCGCTGCCGGGCGTGAAGCGGGACGACCCGGACTTCTTCGCCGCCTACCTGATGAACCACATCTTCGGCGGCGGCACCTTCACCTCGCGCCTGTTCCAGGAGGTGCGCGAGAAGCGCGGTCTCGCCTACGGCGCGAGCTCGTTCCTCGCTTCCTTCGACCATTCGGCGGTGCTCGGCGTTTCCACCGCGACGCGCGCCGACAAGGCGCAGGAATCGATCGCCGTCATCAAGCGCGAGATGGCGCGGCTGGCGAGCGACGGGCCGACCGCCGACGAGCTGAAGGCCGCCAAGGATTTCGTGAAAGGCTCCTACGGCATCCAGAATCTCGATTCCTCCGGCGCGATCGCCGCGACGCTGGTCGGCATCCAGCTCGACGACCTCGGCATCGACTACATCCAGAAGCGCGAAGGGCTGATCGACGCGGTGACGCTGGACGACGTGAAGCGCGTCGCGAAGAAGCTCCTGTCGGCCGAGCCGACGGTGGTGACCGTCGGCGCCGCCAACTCCTGAGCGCCCGCTTGCCGGCGGGCCGCGAGCAGACTGTCGGCCTCGCCCTCGGCGGGGGCGGGGCGAGGGGCCTTGCGCATCTCCACGTCCTCCAGGCCTTCGACGACCTCGGGCTGCGGCCTGCCGCAATCGCCGGCTCCTCGATCGGCGCGATCATGGGCGCAGGGCTGGCGTCCGGCATGGCGGCTGCGGCGATCCGCGAATGGACGCTGGACGCCTTCGCCGGGCCGCGGCAGGTGATGGGCCGGCTCTGGGCGAGCCGCCCGGCGAGCTTCGCGGCTTTCCGTGCCGATGGCGGCGTCCGGCTCGGCCAGCTCAACGCCGAACGCCTCCTGGCCGCCTTCCTGCCGCCGCCGCTGGTCGATCTCGACCTCGACGCGCTCCCCGTGCCGCTCGTCGTCACGGCGACGGACTTCTACGCAAGGCAGGAGGTCGCGATCGAGACGGGACCGCTCGTCAGCGCGCTCGCGGCTTCCGCCGCGCTGCCGGCGGTGTTCCGCCCCGTCCGACGCGACGGCGCGGTGCTGATCGACGGCGGCATCTATAATCCGCTGCCATTCGACCGCCTGAAGGGCCGCTGCGGCGTCACTGTCGCCGTCGACTTGAACGGCGGCCCGGAGGGCGGCCCGGACCGGCTGCCGACGCCGTTCGAGGCGGCGGTGGGCGGCTCGCAGCTCATGCAGCAGTCGATCATCGAGACGAAGCTGAAGGCCGACCCGCCCGACATCCTGTTCCGCCCGCCGGTCTCGCGCTGGCGCGTCCTCGACTTCATGAAGGCGCGCGAAATCCTCGCCGAGACCGAGCCGTTGCGCGAGGAGGTGAAGCGCAGTCTCGGCGACATGCTAGACCGCCCGGTGCGCGCATCCCCTATGGCCTAGTTCGTCGCGACCTCTTCGAGGAAGCGCATCAGGCCGGTCTCGACGCGGTTCAGCCCGTCCCGCTCGCGGCCACGCAGGAGCGCCGGATCGAGCCGCTGCTCCTCGAAGGCCGTGACGATCTCCGGGTGGACGTAGGAAGCGCGTGCGACGGCCGGCGTGTTGCGCAGGCGCTCCGAGACCGAGCGCATGGCGGCGGCGACGGCGCGCTTGCGCTTCGGCTCGGTATCGGCCGTCCCGCCCACTTCGTCGATCAGGAAGCGCAGCGCCTCGGCCGAGCCGTGGAAGGTGCGGAAGTCCTTCGCCGAGATTTTCGATTCCGCCGCCTCGCGCAGGTACTCGTTCAGCACCGGCGCGGTCAGGTTGCGGCGCTTGGCGCCGGTCTCCTTGAACGAGAACAGCCGCTTGCCCTTCAGCTTGCGGATGCGCCCGATCGAGCCCAGCAGCCGGCGGTCCGAGATGGCGATCTCGTTCAGCTTCGACGACTTGCCCATGAACTTGAGCTGGCCGCCATTGCCGTTGCCGGCGAGGCGGATGTCGCCCTTCGTCAGGGAGGCGACGCCCCGGCCGCCGTCCTCGGCGTATTTCTCGTGGCCCGGCCGCATCGCGGCGATGTCGACGAGCCGGGCGGCGGTGGCCGAGGCGGCGCGGCGGTCGACCTCCTTCCGGCGCATGTCGCGCGAGATGCGCTTGCGAAGGCGCGGCAACGACTTGCCGAAGCGCAGCAGGCGCTCGGTTTTCACAGCGTTGCGCACGTTCAACCAGTCCGTATGGTATCGGTACTGGACGCGGTCCTTCTCGTCGCGGCCGATCGCCTGGATATGGCCGTTCTCTTCGAGGCAGATCCGGACGTCCCGCCAGGCCGGCGGGATGCCGAGCGCCTTGATGCGCTTCTTGATCTCCTCGGTCATCGGGCGGTCGCCCGCCGTGAAGCAGATCGTATGGCCGCGCCCGCGCGGCCGGCGCTCGATCAGGAACTCTTCCGGATCGACCACGACGAGCCCGAACCGCTCGGCGTGAAAGGCAAGGCGCTTGTCCATCGCAATACTCGGTGACCGGGCGGATTCAACGGCCGCCCGGCGGCGCGGGTTCCGCGGGGCGGGCGCGACCGAATGTGCCGCGTCCGGCTTCGGTTGGCAGAACCGGTCCCGCACCATAGATGGGGTCGATCCCGACGAACCGGACGCTCCGATGGACAGCGCGACGCAAAGCCTTCTCGATACCGCCGCGCGCCTCGTGGAAGCGGCGAAGCGGCTCGGCGCCGACGCCGCGGACGCCGCCGTGGTGCGCTCGCGGGCGCGGGGCGCGACGGTACGGCTCGGCAAGCCGGAGGAGATTGAGGCCTCCGAAAGCGAGGACATATCGCTGCGCGTCTTCGTCGGCCGCCGCAGCGCCTCCGTGTCCGCCGATGCGCGCGTCGCGGTCGATGCCCTGGTGCAGCGGGCCGTGGCGATGGCGAAGGTCTCGCCGGAGGACCCCTATGCCGGGCTCGCCGACCCGGCGCTGCTCCTGAAGGACGCGCCGGCCGAGCTCGACCTCTTCGATCCGACCGAGCCTTCCGGCGACAGCCTTCGCGAGGACGCGCTGGCGCTGGAGGAGGCCGCCCGCACCGTGTCGGGCGTGACGAACTCGCAAGGGGCGTCGGCGGGCTACGGCCATTCCGGCCTGGTGCTCGTCACCTCCGGCGGCTTCTCCGGCCAGCGGACGCGTTCGTCCTTCTACCGGCAGGTCGCGGCCGTCGCCGGCGAAGGCGTGAAGATGCAGCAGGACTACGACTTCGATTCCCGCCTGCATTTCGCCGATCTCGAAGCCAACGAGGCGATCGGCCGGCGCGCCGGCGAGCGGGCGGTGCGCCGCGTCAACCCGCGCATGATCGCGACCGGCCGCTACGAAGTCGTGCTCGACCCGCGCGTCGCGCGCGGCGCGGTGGGAACCCTGCTTGGCGCGCTGAACGGCGCTTCCATCGCCAGAGGCACGAGCTTCCTGAAGGACCGGATGGGCGCAAAGGTGCTGCCGGACGGCGTGTCGGTGACCGACCGCCCGAGCCTCGCCCGCCGGCCCGGCTCGCGCGCCTTCGACGGCGAGGGCGTTAGAGGCGACGATCTGGAACTAGTGGCCGACGGCACCTTGCGGAACTGGCTGCTCGACAGCGCCACCGCGCGCGAGTTCGGGCTCGCCACGAACGGACGCGCGTCGCGCTCGTCGGGCGGCGTTTCGCCGTCCTCCACCAATGTCGAGATCACGCTCGGGCGCAGCTCGGCGGCCGAGCTTATCCGCGCGACCGGCACCGGCGTCTACGTCACCGACACGATCGGCCACGGCGCGAACCTCGTGACCGGCGACTATTCCGCCGGCTTCTCCGGCTTCATGATCGAGAACGGCGAGCTGACCTTCCCGATCTCGGAGATGACGCTTGCCGGGCACCTCGCGGACATGTTCCTCGCGATGCAGCTCGCGAACGACGCCGACACGCGCTTCTCGATCGTCGCGCCGACGCTGCGGGTCGGGACGATGACGGTGGGCGGCGCTTGAGCGCCGATGCCGATCTCCGCCTCCTCGTCGACGCCGCGGCGGAGGCCGGCCGGATCGCGCTCCGCTACTTCCGCATGGACCCGCATGTCTGGTGGAAGGAAGGCAATTCGCCGGTCAGCGAGGCCGATCTCGCGGTCGACACCTTCCTGAAGGAAACATTGCTCGCCGCGAGGCCGGACTACGGCTGGCTGTCGGAAGAGACGGTCGCGGAAGCGCCGGCCGCCGGCGCGCCGGAGCGCTTCTTCGTGGTGGATCCGATCGACGGCACCCGCTCGTTCCTGCGCGGCGAGGAGACGTGGTGCGTCGCGCTCGCGGTGGTCGCGGGCGGCCGGCCCGTTGCGGGTGCGATCGACGTTCCGGTGCGGGAGGAGGTCTTCGAGGCCGCCGCCGGCGAAGGGGCGCGGCTGAACGGCCTGCCCCTCGATGCCGGCGAACGGGTGGACGCGGACGAGGAACTGCGGGTCGCCATGCCGGACGCGCTCCGCCGCAAGCTGTCACCGGACATGCTGCGGAACGTTCGCGCCGCCGTCAGCGCGCCCTCGCTCGCCTACCGCATCGCGCAGGTCGCGGCCGGTCGGCTCGACGGCACGCTGATCCGACCGAGCGCGAGCGACTGGGACATCGCGGCGGCGGACCTGATCCTCGCCGAGGCCGGCGGCCTGCTCGGCGACATCGAGGGCGAGGAAAGGCTTTACAAGATCGAGGGCAGGAGGCATGGCCTCTTAATCGCCGGAACGAAGGCCGCATGGCCCGAGCTCCGGCGCATCGCGAGATCGGCGACGGCGGCCGCCTGACGGACGGAAACGATGGTTGCGGAAACGGAAAGCAAACAGCGGCTCCACCTCGTCTTCGGCGGCGAGCTGAAGAGCCTCGACGGCGCCGAGTTCGCCGATCCCTCCAAGCTCGACCTCGTCGGCGTCTTTCCCGACTACGCCTCCGCCCTGAAGGCATGGCAGGGCAGGGCGCAGCAGACGGTCGACAACGCCGCGATGCGCTACTTCATCGTCCATATGCACCGCCTGCTCGATCCCGAGCTGCCGTGACGGAGGCGGACGCCTCCGCCGCCGCCACGGCGGCGACCGCGGCCGGGCCGGAGGACAGACCCGAACGCGCGGCGCGGCGGAAGCCATCCCGGCTGCATACCCGTTTTCGCCAAGGTCGCAGACGCCTGTTCCGCAGCCGTTTCGCGCTCAGCACGGCGGCGAGGCTCGCCTACGGCTGGCTGCGCTTCGTCGGCTGGACGCAGCGGCGCGTGCCGGAATGCTCTGCCGCCGAACGGCGGATGCGCGAGAACCACCCCTCCATCGTCGCCTTCTGGCACGGCCAGCACCTCCTCGCGCCTTTCTTTCGTCCCGCTGACCTGCGCTTCGTGGCGCTCCTGTCGAAGAACGTCGATGCGGAGGTCAATGCCTGGGTGGTGCGCAAATTCGGGATCGACACGGTGCGGGGTTCGGGTGGCCGGGAGCAGGGCCGCGTCCTCGAAAAGGGCGGCGCGCGGGCGTTGATCGCGCTACGGCGGCGCGTGGCCGAAGGCTCCAACGCCTTCATGATCGCCGACATCTCCAAGGCGACGGCGCGCGAGGCCGGGCTCGGCGTCGTGACGCTCGCCCGGATCACCGGCCGGCCGATCATCCCGTCCGCCGCGGTGACCAGCCGCCGCCTCGTCCTCGCCCGGACCTGGGACCGCACCACGATCCCGCTGCCGTTCGGGCGCATGGCGATCGTCATGGGCGAGCCGATCTTCGTTCCCGCCGACGCCGACGAGGCGGTGATGGAGGCGAAGCGCCAGGAGGTGACGCGCGCCATCGAGGCCGCGAACCGCCAGGTGGCGGCGCTCGCCGACGGCAAGCGCGCGCGATGAGCGAGCGGATGGCGCGCGCCGCGCTCGCGGCCTATCGCATGGCGGGTGCCGCGGCCTACCCGATGCTCGGCGCCTACGTCACCTGGCGCGCCTCGCGCGGCAAGGAGGAGCGGCCCCGCCGCCGCGAGCGCTACGGCTTCCCGAGCGTCGAGCGGCCGGCGACCGGCCCCGTCGTCTGGGTGCATGCCGCGAGCGTCGGCGAATCGAACGCCGTGGTGCCGCTGGTGCGCGAGATCGCCGGCGAGCGGATCCACGTCGTGATGACCACTGGCACGGTCACCTCCGCCGCGATGGTGCAGGACCGTCTCGGCGACAGCGTCATCCACCAGTACGTGCCGCTCGACCTGCGGCCATCGGTCATGCGCTTCCTCGACCATTGGCGGCCGGACCTCGCGATCGTCGCGGAAAGCGAGATCTGGCCGACGACGATGATGGAACTGCAGCGCCGCCGCGTGCCGCAGGTGCTGGTCAACGCCCGGCTGTCGGACCGCTCCTTCCGCCGCTGGAAGGCGGCCCCCTCGATCGCCGAGGCGCTGCTCGAGAACCTGTCTCACGTCGTCGCGCAGTCCGACATCGACGGCGAGCGGTTCCACGTCCTCGGGGCGCGGGCGATCACCGTCGCCGGCAACCTCAAGGCCGAAGCCGGCCCGCCGCCTTTCGATCCGATGGCGCTGCGGGAGGTGGAAATGGCGATCCGGGGACGCGCCGTCTGGGCAGCCGTCTCCACCCATCAGGGCGAGGAGGCGGTGGCGGTCGACGTGCACCGGGCGCTCCGCCTGATGCGGCCCGATCTCCTCACCATCGTCGTGCCGCGGCATGTCGAGCGTGCCGACGCGCTCGGTGCCGAGTTCGCGGCCCGCGGCCTCAACGTCGCGCGCCGCTCGGCGGGGCAGGTGCCGGACGGCTCCACCGACATCTTCCTCGGCGACACGATGGGCGAGATGGGGCTCTATCTCCGGCTCACCGAGATCGCCTTCGTCGGGCGCTCGCTCGCCGGCCACGGCGGCCAGAACCCGCTGGAGGCGGCGATGCTCGGCACCGCGATCCTCTCCGGCCGCTACGTCCAGAACTTCCGCGACATCTATCTCCAGCTCCTGCGCCGCGGCGGCGCGCGGCTGGTCAAGGACGGCGACAACCTGCGCGACATCGTCGCCCACCTTCTCGACCGGCCGGACCTTCGGCGCGGCATGATGGCGGCGGCGGGCGACGCCGCCGGCGAGATGCGCGGCGCGCTGACGCGTACCATGCAGGCGCTGGAGCCGTTCATTCACCCCTTGCGGATCGCGGCCAGCCTCGAAGGCCGCGCGCGAGGTCCCGCCCGATGATGGCGGGGGAGACGCCCGCCTTCTGGTGGCGGGCGCCGGGCTGGCAGACGGCCTGTCTCGCACCCTTCGCCAGCGCCTACGGCGCGGCGGCCGCCCGCCGCCTCGAACGAGGCGAGCGGGCGGAGGCCGGCGTGCCCGTCGTCTGCGTCGGCAACTTCACCGTCGGCGGCGGCGGCAAGACGCCGACCGCGATCGCGCTCGGTCGCGCCGCCCGCGCGGAAGGTCTGTCGCCGGGCTTCGTGTCGCGCGGGCACGGCGGCGCGCTTCGGGAGGCGACGCTCGTCGACCTCGCGCACCACCATGCCGGTCTCGTCGGCGACGAGCCGATGCTGCTCGCGCAGGAAGCGCCGACGGCGGTGGCGGCGGACCGCAAGCGCGCCGCGGCGCTCCTCGTCGCGGCCGGCGCGGATTTCCTCGTCATGGACGACGGCTTCCAGAGCGCGCGGCTCGCCGCCGACCTCACGCTCGTCGCGATCGATGCGGGACGCGGCCTCGGCAATGCCCGCGTCGTGCCGGCGGGGCCGCTTCGCGCGCCGCTCCGCGACCAGATCCGCCACGCCGACGCCCTGCTCGTGATCGGCCGCGGCTCGGCCGGCGACGCCGCGATCCGGCTCACCGCGCGGAGCAACCGGCCGGTCTTCGAGGCGCGCCTCCTGGCCCGCGAGGCCGAGCGTTTCCGGGAGCGGCGCGTCTTCGCGTTTGCCGGTATCGCCGACCCGGAGAAGTTCTACCGCTCGCTCCGCGAGGCCGGCGCGACGCTCGCCGGCGCGCGCGACTTCCCCGACCACCACCGCTTCTCGGAGGAGGAGATGCACGACCTCCGCGAGGCCGCGCGCCGCGCCGGGGCGGACCTCGTGACCACTGCGAAGGACCTTGTGCGGTTGGAGGGTGGCGGCGAGACGGCAGCGAGGTTCCGCGAGGCCGTCGACGTCTTCGCGGTCGACCTCGTCTTCGAGCCGCCGGAACTCGCCCGGCGCTTCGTGCGGGAAGCGGTCGCCGCTTTCAAGGCCCGGCGGCTGAGGCCCTAGCGGGCCGCCATCGCTTGTCCGAGCTTCGGATCGGCATCCAGTTCGCGCTGCAGCGAGACCTGCGCGCTCGCATAGGGCTCCTGCCGCGCGACGCTCCAGTAGCGCAGCATGTCGAGCGGGATCGCCTCGTTCGTCACGGCGCAGCGCACGTAGGCGCCGGGCTTCAGCACCTCGAAGTCGCCGTCGCCGTAGCGAAGCCGCGCCTCGCCGCCCGAATCCATCCGGTTCATCATGCCTGTCGTCCGATCGTTCGCGGGTTTCTATAAACCGCCTTTCAGCGGCGGCCAAACAGCCGTTCGATGTCGCCGAGCTTCAATTCGATGAAGGTCGGACGGCCGTGGTTGCACTGGCCGGAGCCGGGCGTCGCCTCCATCTGCCGCAAGAGCGCGTCCATCTCGGCCGGCCGCAGCGCCCGACCGGCCCGCACCGAGCCGTGGCAGGCCATGGTGGCGGCGACCCGGTCGATCATCAGCGACAGGCCCTCGCCGATCCGCTCGTCCGCGAGTTCGTCGGCAAGCTCGGCGAGCACCGCCTTCGCGTCGACCTCGCCGAGCATCGCCGGCGTCGCGCGCACCGCGACCGCGCCCGGTCCGAAGCGTTCGAGCGATAGACCGAAGCGCCCGAAGTCCGCTGCGGACGCGACCAGCCGGTCGACATCCTCCTCGGGCAGGTCGACGATCTCGGGGATCAGCAGCCCCTGCGAGGCCAGCGGCGCGCCGTGGATCGCTGTTTTCAGCGCCTCGTAGACGAGCCGCTCGTGCGCGGCGTGCTGGTCGACGATCACCAGGCTGTCCGGCGTTTCGGCGACGATGAAGGCCTTCTGGATCTGCGCCCGCGCCGCGCCCAGCGGATGCTCGTCCTGCCGAACCGGTACCGGCACCGCGACCGGTTCCGGCCGGCGCGCCTGCGGCTGGAAGCCGGCGAAGGCGGCGGTCTCTTCCGCGAGGCCGCGGTCGAGCACCGCCGCCTCGCCGTCCAGCGGCCGGAACGGCGAGGTCGCCGGGTCGAAGCTCTCGCGCGGCCGGGCCGCATGGTAGCCCGGCGACCGGGCGCCCCCGAAGGGCGAGTGACGGGGCGCGGCACTCGCGCCAGCGAAACCGGGGGCGCGGAACGCGTCCATCATGCCGGCCGCGCCGGCGGTCGAGGGACGGAGGCCCGAGGTGCCGAGCGCCTGCCGGATCGCGCCGACGACGAGGCCGCGCACGAGGCCGGGATCGCGGAAGCGCACGTCCGCCTTCGCCGGATGAACGTTGACGTCGACGTCGGCCGGATCGATCCCGACATGGAGGACGGCGACGGGATGCCGGTCGCGCGCCATCACGTCGGAATAGGCGGCTCTCAGCGCCGAGAGCAGCATCTTGTCGCGCACCGGCCGGCCGTTGACGAAGACGTATTGCTGCAGGGCGTTGCCGCGCCCGTAGGTCGGGATCGAGGCGAAGCCGGTGAGCCGCACGCCTTCGCGCTCCGCGTCGATGGGGAGGGCGTTGTCGATGAACTCGGCCCCGAGCACGTCGGCGATGCGTTTGCGCTCGTCGCCCGGTTCGAGGACGAGGTTCGAACGGTCGGTGCCGGAGAGCTCGAAGCGCACCTCCGGGTGTCCGAGCGCGATGCGCCGGACGACGTCGGTGACGGCGGCGCTTTCCGCCCGCTCGCCTTTCAGGAACTTCAGCCGCGCCGGCACCGAATGGAAGAGGTCGCGCACCTCCACCACCGTGCCGCGGCCGAGGGCCGCCGGGCGCGGCCCCTCGCAGCGACCGTTCTCGACGAGCACCTCCTCCGCGCCGTCGCCCTTCTCCCAGCGCGAGCGGAGCGTCAGCCGCGCCACCGAGCCGATGGAGGGCAGCGCCTCGCCCCTGAAGCCCAGCGAGCGAATAGCCAAGATGTCGGTGCCGAGCTTCGAGGTACAGTGTCGGCGGATCGCCAGCGTCAGCTCGTCCGGCGGGATGCCGCCGCCGTCGTCGGAAACGCGCACCAGCGTCTTGCCGCCGCCGGCGGTGGCGACGGCGATGCGCGTCGCGCCGGCGTCGAGCGCGTTCTCGACCAGCTCCTTCACGACGCTCGCCGGCCGCTCGACGACCTCGCCGGCGGCGATCTGGTCGATGACGTCATCGGGAAGCTGGCGGATCGGCATCCCGTCTAGATAATCGATCCTGCCGGCTGCGGCGAGCGCGACGCGTTTTCCTCGACGAGGACGAAAACGGAGCGTGCCGCGACGGGGAGGGGGCGCTCGGGATCGAGCGGTGCGGCTTCGGCATCGGGGCGGTCGGAGCGGAGTGCCAGCACGAGGCCGCTGCCGCGGCGCGGGGACTGGAGCGTCGCCAGCACCTCGTCACGGCCGGCATTGAGGTAGACCGTCGCCGCCTCGCCGCCGGGGGCGTGGAGGCGTAAGCCGAGGAAGCGCCGGTGCGGTTCGTTCCAGTCGGCGACGGTCATCGCCGCGCCGTCCTCGCGCAGCCATTCGACGTCCGGCTGGCCGCCGCTTGCTGCCTCGCCGGTCAGGAAGGCGTCGGCCGCGAGGGCGGGGTGGCCGCGGCGGAGGCGCTGCAGCCGGCCGACGAAGTCGACGAGCTCGCGGTCGGCGCGCCGCCAGTCGATCCAGGTGATCTCGTTGTCCTGGGAGTAGGCATTGTTGTTGCCGCCCTGCGTGCGGCCGAGCTCGTCGCCGGCGGTCAGCATCGGGTTGCCGCGCGCGACGAACAGCGTCGCAAGTAGCGCCCGGACGTCGCGGCCCCGCGCCTCGCGGACGGCCGGATCGGTCGTCACGCCTTCGACGCCGTTGTTCCAGGAATGGTTGTCGTTGTGGCCGTCGCGGTTGCCCTCGCCGTTCGCCTCGTTGTGCTTCTGCGTGTAGGCGACGAGGTCGGCGAGCGTGAAGCCGTCATGCGCCGCGAGGAAGTTGACGCCGTCGGAGGGCTTGCGGCCGGGCGCGCCGAAAAGGTCGGCGGAGCCGGCGAGCCGCGTCGCCAACGCCCCGACGGTGCGGTCGTCGCCGCGCCAGAAGCGGCGCACGTCGTCGCGGAAGCGGTCCTGCCATTCGAGGAAGGGCGGCGGGAAGTTGCCGACCTGATAGCCGCCCGGCCCGATGTCCCAGGGCTCGGCGACGTGGATGCGGTCCTTAAGGACCGGGTCCTCGGCGACCATCGCGAAGAACGGCGCCGAGCGGCTGAAGCCGTTCGGCAGGCGCCCCAGCACCGTGCCGAGATCGTAGCGGAAGCCGTCGATGCCGGTCTCCTCCACCCAGCGCCGGAGCGTCGCGCGGAAGAGATCGAGCACCGGCCCGCGGTCGGCCGCGAAGGTGTTGCCGGTGCCGGTGTCGTTGACGAGGCGGCTCGGATCGTCGGCCGCGTGGCGGTAGTAGAGGGCGTTATCGAGGCCGCGGTAGCAGACGGTCGGGCCGAACTCGTCGCTTTCGCCGGAATGGTTGAGGACGATGTCGAGGAGGGCGCGGATGCCCCGGCCGTGCAGCGCCTCGACCGCGGCACGGATTTCGGCGAAGCCGCCCGGCGCGAGGCGCGGATCCGGCGCCATCTGGCAGATCGGGTTGTAGCCCCAGGCGTTGGTCAGCCCGAGCGTCGGCAGGTGCCGCTCGTCGAGCGAGGCCGTCAGCGGCATCAGCTCCACCGTCTCGACGCCGAGGCGCGAGAGATGGTCGAGGAGCGGCGCTTCGCCGAGCGCCGCGACCGTGCCGCGCAGCCGCACCGGCACGTCCGGCCGCAGTTGCGAGAAGCCGCGTACGAGCATCTCGTAGGTGAAACCCGGCGGCGCGAAGGGGAGCGGGCGGCCTTCTTGGCTCGGACGCTCGGCGATGCAGCGCGGCACGAAGGGGCCGCTGTCGACCCCGCGCGACGGCGGGGCGGCGAGCTCGGGTCGGTAGACGAAGGGCCGGTCGAGCCGGATCGCGTAGGGGTCGACGAGGAGCTTCGAGGCGTCGAAGCGATGCCCTTCCGCCGGTGCGAAGGGACCGCGCGCCCGGAAGGCGTAGCGCGTCCCCTCCGGCAGCTCCGGGGCGAAGCCGAAGCGGGTGTTGCCGTCGCGGCCGGGCAGGCGCAGCCGCTCGGTTTCCCGCGCGCCGTACTGGTCGAAGAGACAGAGCGTCACCTCGTCGGCGTTCTCGGAATAGACGGCGAAGTGGATGCCGTCATCCTCCACCGTCGCGCCGAGCGCCGGCGGGCGGCCGCGCTCGGCGGTGAGGGCGGTCGTCATGCCGCGCCGGTCAGGTGATGACGTCCGGCTCGTTCCGCCCCGTCCAGCGGCGGATCTCGCCGACCGCCTCCGCCGTCTCGATGAGTTCCTTCAACGCTTCCGCGGGCGCCTGGCCGTGCTTGGCCGGGTCCGCTTGGTAGGCCTCGATATAGACGCGCAAGGTCGCGCCCTTCGTGCCGGTGCCGGACAGGCGGAACACGATGCGCGAGCCGCCGGAGAAGACGATCCGCACGCCCTGGCCGGTCGAGATCGAGCCGTCCACCGGGTCCTTGTAGGAGAAGTCGTCGGCTTCCGAGACGACGAGCGTGCCGAAGCGCTGGCCGCTCATCGAGGCGAGACGGTCGCGGAGCGAATCCATCAGCGCGTTCGCGCCCTTGGCGTCGACCTCCTCGTAGTCGTGGCGCTGGTAGTAGTTCCGCCCGAACTCGCGCCAGTGCGCTTCGAGGATGTCCTTGACGCTTTTCTTCGTCGCCGCCAGCACGTTCAGCCAGAGGAGCACCGCCCAGACGCCGTCCTTTTCGCGCACGTGGTTGGAGCCGGTGCCGGCGCTTTCCTCGCCGCAGATCGTCACGCGGCCGGCATCGAGGAGGTTGCCGAAGAACTTCCAGCCCGTCGGCGTCTCGTAAATGCCGATGCCCCGTTTGTGCGCCACGCGGTCCGCCGCCTGGCTGGTCGGCATGGAGCGCGCGATGCCGGCGATGCCGCCGGAATAGCCCGGCGCGAGATGGGCGTTGGCGGCGAGAACGGCGAGCGAGTCGGACGGCGAGACGACGATGCCGCGCCCGACGATGAGGTTGCGGTCGCCGTCGCCGTCGGAGGCCGCGCCGAAGTCCGGCCCGTCCGGCGCCATCAGGTGGTCGATGAGGTCCTTGGCGTAGACGGCATTCGGGTCCGGGTGGCCGCCGCCGAAATCGGGCAGCGGCGTGCCGTTGACGACGGTGCCGGCCGGCGCGCCGAGATCGCCCTCGAAGATCGCCTTCGCGTAGGGGCCGGTCACGGCATGCATCGCGTCGAAGCGCATGCGGAAACCGCCCGCGATCATCGCCCGGATGCCTGCGAAATCGAACAGCTCGCGCATCAGGGCGGCGTAGTCGGCAACCGGGTCCACGACTTCCACCACGAGGTCGCCGAGCCGGTGCTCGCCGATCCGCGAGATGTCCGGCGCTTCCTCCGAGACGATCCGGTACTCGCGGATCTCCTTCGTCCGCGCGAAGGTCGCCTCGGTGATCTTCTCCGGCGCGGGGCCGCCGTTGGCGATGTTGTACTTGATGCCGAAGTCGCCGTCCGGGCCGCCCGGATTGTGGCTGGCCGAGAGCACGATGCCGCCGGACGCCTTGCGCTTGCGAATGAGGTTCGAGGCGGCGGGGGTCGAGAGGATGCCGTCCTGCCCGACGATGACGCGGGCATAGCCGTTGGCGGCCGCCATGCGGATCGCGATCGCCACCACCTCGCGGTTGAAGAAGCGCCCGTCGCCGCCGATCACGAGAACGGCGCTTTCCGGACGCTCCACCACGTCGAACAGCGCCTGGACGAAGTTCTGGACGTAGTTCGGCTGCTGGAAGTGCGGCACCTTCTTGCGCAGGCCCGACGTGCCGGGCTTCTGGTCGTCGTAGGGGCTCGTTGCGACGGTCTCGATCATTGCGGCGGTTCTCCCTCGATGAGCCCGCGATAGAGCTCGACGTAGCGGGCGGCGCTCGCCGTCCAGCTCACGTCGGTGGCCATGCCGCGTTTCTGCATGCTTTGCCAGAGCGCCGGCTGGCGGTAGAGGTCGCGCGTCCGGACCACCGCGTCGTGCAGCGACTTCGCCGTGACCGGGGCGAAGATCGTGCCGGTCGCGACGTTCGACTGCACGGCGGCATAGTTGGCGTTGATAACCGTGTCGGCGAGGCCGCCGACTCTGGAGACGACCGGCACGCAGCCGTATCTGAGGCCGCAGAGTTGCGTCAGGCCACAGGGCTCGAACCGCGACGGGATGATGATCGCGTCGGCGCCGGCCTGGATGCGGTGGGCCAGCGCCTCGTCGTAGCCGATCTTGACGCCGATACGGTCCGGGTGGCGGGCATGGGCCGCGTGGAACGCGCCCTCGATCATCCGGTCGCCGGAGCCGAAGATCGCCAGCCTGACGCCGCTGGAGACGATCTCGTCCGCCGCTTCCGCCAGGAGGTCCATGCCCTTCTGCCAGGTGAGGCGGCTGATGACGCAGAACACCGGGTCGTCGTTGTGCGCCAGCCCGAACTCGGCCTCCAAAGCGCGCTTGTTCCTGGCCCGCGCCTTCAGCGTCTTCACCGAATAGGTCTGCGGCAGCGCCGCGTCGGTCGCCGGATCCCAGGCGTCGGTGTCGATGCCGTTGACGATGCCGACCAGCCGGTTGCCGCGCCCGGCAAGCAAGCCGTCGAGGCCCATGCCGCCTTCGGGCGTCAGTATCTCCTCGGCATAGGTCGGCGAGACGGTGGTGACGACGTCGGCGGCGTGGAGGCCGCCTTTCAGGTAGCCGACCGAGCCGTAGTACTCGACGCCTTCCAACGACCAGGCCGAGCGCGGCAAGCCGAGTTTCGCGAAGATGTCCGGCGCGAAGGCGCCCTGGAAGGCGAGGTTGTGGATGGTGACGACCGAGCGCACGCCCTTTGTGCCGTTGAAGGCGAGGTAGACGGGGGCCAGCGCCGCCTGCCAGTCGTGCGCGTGGAGGATGTCCGGCTGGAAGCCCGCGATCGCGCCGCCGGCGATCTCCGCCGCGGCCTTCGAGAGCGCCGCGAAGCGCGCCCAGTTGTCGGCGTGGTCCTGCCCCGTCTCGGTGATGTAGGGGCCGCCCGGCCGGTCGAAGAGATGCGGGGCGTCGAGGAGGAGGAGGTCGAGGTCGGCGTAGCGGACGGTGAGAACGCGCGCGTTCCCGCCGAAAAGATCGGGCAGGTCGAGGATCGGCTCCGGCGTCGAGCCGTTGGTGAGCTTGGCCATCACCGTCGGATAGGCCGGCAGGAGACTCCGCACCCGAAGCCCCAGGTCTTCCAGGGCGAGCGGCAGCGCGCCCGCGACGTCCGCGAGGCCGCCGGTCTTGATCAGAGGGTAGATCTCCGAGGCGACCGACAGGACGACCGGGTTCATCGATAGGTGAGCCTGTCGATCATCGGCTTGGTGACGAGGCAGACGCCGCTCGACGTGCGGCGGAAGCGCTGCGCGTCGAGATCCGGATCCTCCCCGATGACGAGGCCGTCCGGGATGTGGACGCCGCGGTCGATCACGACGTTGGAGACGCGCGCGCCGCGGCCGATCTGCGCGTGCGGCAGCACCACGGCATGGTCCAGGGTCGAATAGGAATGGGCGCGCACGCCGGTGAACAGCAGCGAGCGCTTGAGGTAGCCGCCGGAGATGATGCAGTCGCCCGACACCAGCGAGGAGACGGCCGAGCCGCGCCGCCCGTCCTCGTCGTGGACGAACTTCGCCGGTGGGGTGATCTCGCTATAGGTCCAGATCGGCCAGTCGCGGTCGTAGATGTCGAGCGGCGGCACGACGTCGGTGAGGTCGATGTTCGCCTGCCAGTAGGCGTCCACCGTGCCGACGTCGCGCCAGTAGGCGTCGGTCTCCTGCGCCGAGCGCACGCAGGAGCGGTTGAAGGAATGGGCCTGCGCCTTCCCGTGCTTGACGATGTGCGGGATGATGTCCTTGCCGAAGTCGCGGTTCGAGTTCGGGTCCGCCGCGTCGCGCCGGAGCTGGTCCATCAGGAACTTCGTCTCGAAGACGTAGATGCCCATCGAGGCGAGCGCGATGTCCGGCCGCCCCGGCACGGAGGGCGGATCCTTCGGCTTCTCGATGAAGTCGGTGATGAGGCCGGTCTCGTCGACATGCATGACGCCGAAGCCGACGGCCTCCATGCGCGGCACTTCGAGACAGCCCACGGTCACGTCCGCACCCGAATCGACGTGGTGCTGGAGCATGATCTCGTAGTCCATCTTGTAGATGTGGTCGCCCGCGAGGATGATCATGTATCTCGGGGCGTAGTCCTCGATGATATCGGCGTTCTGGTACACCGCGTCGGCCGTGCCGGCATACCACTGGTCCTCTGACACGCGCTGCGAGGCGGGGAGCACGTCGAAGCTCTCGTTGCGCTCGGGGCGCAGGAAGTTCCAGCCGCGCTGCAGGTGGCGGATCAGCGAGTGCGCCTTGTACTGCGTCGCGACGCCGATGCGGCGGATGCCCGAGTTCAGGGCGTTGGAGAGCGCGAAGTCGATGATGCGCGTCTTGCCGCCGAAATACACCGCCGGCTTGGCGCGGGTATCCGTCATTTCCATCAGGCGGCTGCCGCGACCGCCCGCGAGCACATAGGCCATCGTGTCGCGCGAGATCGGCGCGTGGCGCTTGCGGTCCGTCATACTTCAGCTTCCTCCCGAAACCCGGCACGGTCGTGTCGTTGCCGTCGACGCTCTCCCGCGCCGCGGCTTTTCCACGATTCTAGCATCTTCCGCGGTTTCGGGAAGCGGTGGCGGCGGGCCTTCGCCCGGTCTTTTCACCGGAAAGGGCCGCCGCCTCGCCTTGTCTCGAATTCTCAGACGCTGGTCGGCGCGTCCCAGATGTCCTTGGCGTATTCGCGGATCGAGCGGTCGGAGGAGAACCACGCCATCCGGGCGGTGTTGCGCACCGCCTTCGTGCCCCAGGCGTCGCTGTCCTGCCAGAGGGCGTCGAGCCGGCGCTGCGTCTGCCAATAGGCCTCGAAGTCGGCGGCGATCATCCACCAGTCGTTGCCGTAGAGGTTGTCGACGAGGTTGTTGTAGCGGCCGGGCTCGCCGAACACGCCGTGCGAGATCGAGTCCAGCGCACCCTTCAGGATCGGCGAGGCATCGATGATCTCGCGCCCCGACTGGCCCTCGGCCCGCCGCGCCGCGACCTCCGCGGCGGTGAGGCCGAAGATGAAGATGTTGTCCTCGCCGATGTGCTCCAGCATCTCGACGTTCGCGCCGTCGAGCGTGCCGATCGTCAGCGCGCCGTTCAGGGCGAACTTCATGTTGCCGGTGCCGGACGCTTCGAGGCCCGCGGTGGAGATCTGTTCGGAGAGGTCCGCCGCCGGCATGATCAGCTCGGCGAGGCTGACGTTGTAGTTCGGCAGGAACACGACCTTCAGGAGGTTCTGCACCGACGGATCGGCGTTGATGACCCGCGCCACGTCGTTGGCGAGGTGGATGATCTGCTTGGCGTTGGCGTAGGAGGGCGCCGCCTTGCCGGCGAAGATCTTGACGCGCGGCTGCCACGCGATCTCGGGATGCGAGCGGATCTGGTCGTAGAGCGCGACGGTCTCGACGAGGTTCAGGAACTGGCGCTTGTATTCGTGGATGCGCTTCACCTGTACGTCGAACATCGCGGTCGGATCGACGGTGATCGCGAGCCGTTCCTCGATCGTCTTGGCGAGCCGCTGCTTGTTGGCGAGCTTCACCGCCATGAACTTCTCGCGGAAGCCCGCGTCGTCGGCGAGCTTGTCGATGCCGCTGATCTTGGTGATGTCGTCCTTGAAGCCGGGGCCGATCGCCTCCGTCACGAGGTCGGTGAGGCCGGGATTGCATTCGAGCAGCCAGCGCCGCGGCGTCACGCCGTTGGTCTTGTTCTGGATGCGCTCGGGATAGAGCTCGTGGAACTGGTTGAAGACGGTCTTCTTCATCAGTTCGGTGTGCAGCGCCGAGACGCCGTTGATCGCGTGGGAGCCGACGAAGGCCAGCGAGCCCATGCGCACGCGGCGGCCCGAGCCCTCGTCGATCAGCGAGATCGCCGAGACCTTCGCCCCGTCGAGGCCCTTTTGCGTCGCCTCGCGGATGATCTGCGCGTTGATCGCGTAGATGATCTGCATCTGGCGCGGCAGGAGGCGCTCGAAGAGGTTCACCGGCCAAGTCTCCAGCGCTTCCGGCAGAAGGGTGTGGTTGGTGTAGGAGAAGACGCGCTTGGTGATGTCCCAGCTCTCGTCCCAGCCGAGGCCGTGGACGTCGACGAGGAGCCGCATCATCTCGGCCACCGAGACGGCAGGATGCGTGTCGTTGAGCTGGATCGACACCTTGTCCGGCAGGGTCGAGAGGTCGCCGCCGTTCCGCTTCAGGTGGTGGCGGATGATGTCCTGCAGCGAGGCGGAGGAGAAGAAGAATTCCTGCCTGAGGCGCAGTTCCTGGCCCGCCAGATGCGAATCGGCCGGGTAGAGCACCTGCGTGATCGACTGGGCGCGGTTGGCTTCGAGCAGCGCGCCGATATGGTCGCCCGAGTTGAAAGCGTCGAGCAGGATCGGGTCGAGCGCCTGCGCGCTCCACAGGCGCAGCGTGTTGACGCGCGTGCCCTTCCAGCCGACCACCGGCGTGTCGTAGGCGACGGCGAGGATGCGCTCGGCCGGGCGCCAGACCTGGCGCGGCGGCTTGCCGGCTTCCTCGATCGTCGTGACCTTGCCGCCGAACCCGATCTCGAAGGAGCGCTCGCGGCGCTCGAACTCCCACGGATTGCCGTGCGCCAGCCAGTTCTCCGGCAGTTCCACCTGCTCGCCGCCGACGATCTCCTGCCGGAAGAAGCCGTGGACGTAGCGGATGCCGTAGCCGAAGCCCTGGATGCCGACGGAGGCCATCGATTCGGCGAAGCAGGCGGCGAGGCGCCCGAGGCCGCCGTTGCCGAGCGCCGCGTCCGGCTCCAGCGTCTCCAGGAGGTCGATGTCGACGTCGTAGGCCGAGAGCGCGTCGCGCACCGCCTCCGACAGGCCGAGATTGATGATCGCGTCGCGCAAGAGGCGGCCGATCAGGAACTCCATCGACAGGTAGCAGACGCGCTTCGCGCCGCTCTGCACGTTGCGGGAATTGGAGGCGAGCCAATGGTCGACGATGCGGTCGCGCACCGCCAGCGTCACCGCCTCCAGCCAGTCGTGGCGGCGGGCGGTCGCGGGGTCCTTGCCGATGGCGTAGGTCAGCTTCTCGGCGATTTCCTTGGCGAGCGAGGCGGAATCGTTGCGGCGCGGGGTCGGCTTCGGCGCCGCCACCGCGACGTCGCCGGCATCCTCCGGCGCGGCCGTCTCGCTGTTGCGGCGGCTCTTCTCGGCGGCGGAACTCATGGCCCTCAGCTCCTCATCTGGCGGATCGCCTCCACCAGCCCGGCGGTGGATCCGTCGTGGCCGCTGGAATCGGTTTCCCCGGTCACGACCGGCAGGAGGCTCGTCGCCAGTTCCTTGCCCAGCTCGACGCCCCACTGGTCGAAGGAATTGATCCCGAACAGGGCGCCTTCGACGAAGACGCGGTGTTCGTAGAGGGCGACGAGCCGTCCGAACGTGAACGGATCCAGCAACTTGTACACGATGGTTATGGACGGTCTGTTACCGGCGAATTCGCGGTGCGGCGCTATTCTTGTCGCTTCCGCAGCGTCGGCTCCCTTGTCCAAGAGCTGCTGCTTCGCTTCCGCGATGGTGCGGCCGCGCATCAGCGCCTCGGACTGGGCGAGGCAGTTGGCGAGGAGCAGGTCCTGGTGGACCTTCAGCTCCGGCTCGTGGCTGTTCGCGCCGACCATGAACTCGCACGGAATGACGTCGGTGCCCTGGTGGAGGAGCTGGTAGAAGGCGTGCTGGCCGTTGGTGCCGGGCTCGCCCCAGACGAGCGGACCCGTGACGGTGCGCGTCGGCTCGCCGTCGAGGCCGACATGCTTGCCGTTCGATTCCATGTCGAGCTGCTGCAGATAGGCCGGCAGGCGAAGCAGCCGCTGGTCGTAGGGCAGGATCGCGCGGGCGGGATAGCCCTGCGCGACGCGGTGCCACCAGCCGACCAGGCCGAGGATCATCGGCAGGTTCTCGGCCGCCGGGGCGGAGCGGAAGTGCCGGTCCATCGCCCGCGCGCCTTCGAGAAAAGCGCGAAAGTTCTTCGGCCCGATGGCGATCATCACCGGCAGCCCGATCGCCGACCAGACCGAGTAGCGCCCGCCGACCCAGTCGCGGAAGCCGAAGACGCGGGTCTCGTCGATGCCGAAGGCGGCGACCTTGTCGAGCGCGGTGGAGACGGCGGCGAAATGCTGGCCCACCGCCTCGTCCCCGAGCGCCCTGGCGACGAAATCCTTCGCGGTTTGAGCGTTGGTCATCGTCTCGATCGTGGTGAAGGTCTTCGAGGCGACGATGAACAGGCTCGTTTCGGGATCGAGCAGCTTGATCGTGTCGGCGATGTGCGCCCCGTCGACGTTCGAGACGAAATGCGCCCGCGGCCCATCGTGATAGGGGGCGAGCGCCAGCGTCGCCATGGCGGGGCCGAGATCGGAGCCGCCGATGCCGATGTTGACGACGTCGGTGATTCGCTTGCCGGTGGAGCCCTTGATCTCGCCGGAGCGGATGCCGTCGGCGAAGGCGCTCATGCGCGCGAGCACTTCCTCGACCTCCTGGCCGACCGGCTTGCCCGCGGCCTCGAAGCCGTCCTCGACATGGCCGCGCAGCGCGACGTGAAGCACCGAGCGGTTCTCGGTCGAGTTGATCGGCGCGCCGGAGAACATCGCGTCGCGTTTGTCGGCGACGCCGGCCCGGCCGGCCAGTTCCACCAGCGCGTCGAGATCGTCCTTGCCGAGCGCGCATTTCGACACGTCGAGCAGCATGTCCTCAAAGCGGAAGCGGAACGCCTCGAAGCGTGCCGGGTCGGCGGCGAAACGCTCGCGGATGCCTTCCGCTCTCGCCGCCGCGCCGCGCTGGCGCAGCGCCATGAAGCCATCGTTCTGGGCTGTCTCGCTCATGGCGTTCCTCGATCCGGTTCGAACCGTTTCCGAGCGGGACTTATCATCCGCGCGAGGATGGTCGATAGGCGGAGGGTTAATTTCATCTCCCCGTCGCAGTTCGGCGGCCGAGACGGCCGGAACCGGTCGCCGCGGCGCCGGCGCGGCCGGACGCAGGTATTCCCCCTGTCGGAACGGAAACGCCATTCGACTGTTTCAGCACCGTCACGCCCGCAGCGAGGGCCATCGGAGCAACTCGGTCCGTCCCGACAAAGGCGGATTAATGGGCACTAGTTAAGGATTACCATCATGAAGAAGACCATTCTGGCCGCCGCCATCGCCCTCTTCGCGGTTTCGCCCGCCTTCGCGCAGGCGACTTCCGCGACGCTTCCGGAAGCCAGCGGGTCGATGGCGGCCGGCACCGACTACACGATCGTGACGCGCCGTTCGGAGGCCTCGAAGGCCGCCAATACCAAGACCGACCCGATGTCGATCCAGAACACGATCGCGGCGAACCCGGGTCTCGCCGACAAGCTCGCGGCGCAGAACGTGCCGGTCGACTCGATCGACTCGATCACCGTGAAGCCGAACCGCGAAGTGACGATCTACGTCAAGTAAGCTTCGCGCGACGACGTGTGCGAAGGGCGTGGCGCCTGCGGGTGCCGCGCCCTTTTCGTTTGCACTGATAAGGCTGTCCGGAAAGTCTCCCGGGCCGATCCGGCGGGACTTTCCACACAGCCTCCTAGTACTCGTTCTCGTAGAAGATGCCGACCTCGCCGCCGCCTTGGCCAGTCACCGAACCGCGCGCCTTCAAGCCCTTCGCGATGTCGATGTTGACCGAGGCGCGCCCGGTGGAGTCGACGCCGAGATAGGTGCGGTCGTTCAGATACTTGCCGACGCCAACCGCCGTCTGGCCGTCCGCCGTGGTGCGGATGTCGATGTCGTCGACGCCGATCTGCGAGCGTAAGGATTCCAACAGGCCGGTCGAGCCGCCGACGCCCGCGAGCTGCGCGGCGGCCTCGGCGAGCTGCGCGATCTGGAGCGGCGAGAGGTTCGTCGTGCCCTGGTTGAAGATCAGGCGGGCCAACACCTCGTCCTGCGGCAGGGCGGGGGAGGACGAGAAGTTGAAGCTCGGATCGTTAGCCGGCCCGGTCACCGCGATGTTGATCGTGGCATCGCCCGATTGCGAGGTCGCGAGGAAGTCGAGGAGGGGCAGGAGGTCGCCGGTGAAGGCGAGGCGGCCGCGCTGGAAGTCGAGCCGCTTGTTGAGGACCACCAGCCGGCCGCGCTGGAGATCGAAGCCGCCGGTGATCTCGGGCGATGCCGCCGATCCCTGGATGCGCAGGGAACCGCCGAGCTGCGCGTCGAGGCCGCGGCCGCGCACGAAGATGCGGCTCGGCGCATTCAAGGTCAGGTCGAGGTTGATGCCGCCGCCCCCGCCGCTCTTCTGCGGCGGAAAGAGCTGGCGCTGCTGGCGGATGACGCGTGCCGGCGCGTTGCGGCGCTTGACGTCGATCCGCGCCAGCGAGGACGGGAAGGACGACGGCACGAGGATGTTCAATTCGGCGACGTTGATCGTGCCGGCAAGAAGCGGCGTCGCGGTCAACTGTCCGGTGATCGTCAGGGCCGCGGAAAGCGTCGTCGCGACGAGCTGTCCATCGGCGTAACGCGCATTGTTCGCCCGGATCTGGATATTCGCCGGGAAGCCACCCGTCAGCCCGACCGTGCCGCTGGCCGAGATCGAACCGCCGGCCGCGAGATTGCCGCTGAAATTGGCGATCGTTGCCGTCTGGCCGTTGAGCTCGATCCGGGCGTTGATGCCGCGGAGCGCGACGTTGAAGCCCGTATCGGTGAAGGTCGCGCCGGAAGTCGAGATCGTGCCGGTGACGTTGGGCGCCGCCGCGGTGCCGGACGCCGCGACGTCGATCCGCACCGTCCCCTGCGCCGCGCGCCCGCCTTCCGCCAGGATGCGGTTGGCAAGGGAGAGCGGCGCAGTGCCGTTGGCGCGCACGTCGAAGCGTGGGCTTCCGGCGACGTTCACCGTGCCGTTCGCGGTGAAGGCGAGCCCGCCGCCGGTGAGGTTCGTGTCGAACCGGAGGTTCCGGTTCTCGAACGCACCGTTCGCGCGGATGCCGAGGGCGGCAACGCCAGCGTCGCGGGTCTGTTTCACCGAGAAGCCGGTGAGGTTCAGGTCGAAGGTGGCGGCGGGGTTCGATGCCGCCCCCGTCGCCCGCGCCGTGCCGTTCAGGGTGCCGGTCGGGTCGATGCCGCTCGCGGCGGCCGAAGCCAGCGAGGCGGGCAGGTTGCGGATCGCGACGTTCAAGTCGAGCTGCTGCCCGGCACGCCCGGTCACCTCGACCGCGCCGCTGCCGACCGTGACCCGCGCCGTGCGGATCGCGACGGTCCGGTTCTCGTAGGTGCCGCTCGCCACTGCGTCGAGCGCCGGGGTGCGGGCGGCGCGGGTCTGCGTCGTCGAGACGTCGTCGGCGCGGATGTCGAACGTGGCGGTCGGGTTGGCGATCGGCCCGTCCGCCGAGGCTTTGCCGGAGACGGTGCCGCGCGCGCCGAGGCCGGGCACGAAGCCGTTGGCGAGCGCGACGGGAAGGCGCGTCAGCGTCACGTCGACGTCGAGGTTCTGGCCGACCTTGCCGGTGGCGATCACCGAGCCGTCGCCGACCGTGATCCGCGCCGTGCCGATCTCGGCATTCCCTCCAGCATAGCGGCCCGAAAGGTCGAGCTCCAGCGGCGCGACGCCGGCCGCGCGGATGTCGGCCGCGGTGATCTGCCGGCCCTCGATCTCGAAGGTCGCCTGCGGGTCGGCAACCGAGCCCGTCGCTTCGGCGCTGCCCGAGATCGTGCCGGACGCGCGGAGGTTCGGCACGAAGCCGTTCGCCAGCGCGACCGGCAGGTCGTCCAGCGCGACGTTGAGGTTCAACTGCTGCCCGACCGTGCCGCTGGCGGTGATCGACCCGTCGCCGATGTCGATGCGGCCAGAATCGATCGTCGCGGTGCCGCCAGCGTAGCGGCCGGCAAGGTCCAGTTCCACAGGCCGGATGTTCGCGGCCTTGAGCTGATTGGCGGTGAGGCCGTCGCCGGACAGGCGGAAGTTCACGCTCGGATTCGCGGTCGAGCCGGTGGCGGTCGCCTGGCCGGAGATCGTGCCGGCCGCGCCGAGACCGGCCGAGAAACCGTTGGCGAGGCCGACAGGCAGCCGGTCGATGTCGACCTTCAGGTTCAGGTTGTGGCCGACCGTGCCGGTGGCGTTCAGCGAGCCGTCGCCGACCTGCACCCGGCCACGCTCGATCGTGGCGGTCATGGCCGCGACGCGGCCCGCGACGTCGAGCGACAGCGGCTTGATGCCGGAAGCCGCGATCCGCTCGGCGGTGATCCCCGAACCGGTGAGATTGAAGGCGGCGTTCGGATCGGCGAGCGTGCCGGTCGCGGTGGCGGCGCCGGAAATCGTGCCGGTGGCCCCGAGGCCCGGCACGAAACCGTTCGCAAGCCCGATAGGCACGTCGGCGAGTTGCACACGGAGGTCCAGCGCCTGGCCCACCCGGCCGCTCGCCTGGATCGCGGCATCGCCGACGTTGACGACGGCCGTCTGGAGGTCGGCCGTGCCTTCGGCATAGGTGCCGTTGACCCGAAGCTGCGCCGGCGGGATGTTGGCCTTGCGCGTGCCCTCCGCCGTGATGCCGTTCCCTGAGATGTCGAAGCGGGCGTTCGGGTTCGCCGCCGAGCCGGTCGCAGTCGCCGTGCCGGAGAGGGTGCCCGTCGCCTTGAGGCCGGGTACGAAGCCGTTGGCGAGCGCGACCGGCACGTCCTGCAGCCGGGCGTTCAGGTTCAGCGTGTCGCCGGCCGTGCCGGACGCTTCCACGAAGGCCGCGCCGATCGTGGCGCGAGCTTGGGCGAGCGTCAGCAACGCGTTCGCGTAGGAGCCGTTGGCGACGAGTTCGATCGGCGGCACGCCGCCCTCGGCGATCTCCTTCGCCGTGATGCCGGTGCCGCGGACATCGAACGTCGCGTTCGGCTGCGACGGCGAGCCGGTGACGCGCGCCGAGCCGGAGATCGTGCCGGCGGCGTTCAATTGGTCGACGAAGCCGTTGGCGAGCGCGACCGGAACGTTCTCCAGCGTCGCGGTGAGATCGAGGAGGTCGCCGCCCGCCCGGCCGCTGGCGCGGATGCGCCCGGTGCCGAGGTTCACGTCGGCGCCAGCCAAGTTCAAGATGCCGCCGGCGAAGTCTCCGTTGGCGTTAGCGGCGATCGGCGGCAGCTTGCCGGCCCGTGTCTGGCTGGTCTCGACTTGCTTCGCTTCGATGCGGAAGCGCGCCTGCGGATCGCTGGCCGCGCCCGAGATCGTCGCCTCGCCGTCGAGGGTGCCGGACGCGGCGAGGTTCGGCACGAACGGGTTCGCGGCCGCGACCGGCACGGCTTCGAGCTTGGCGTCGAGGTTGAGCTGCCCGCCCGCCGTGCCGCCGAGGCGCAGGCGGCCGTTCCCGATCTTCAGCACGGTCGGATCGATCGTGGTGGTGCCGTTCGCGATGCGGATGCGGGACGCCTGTTCCAGCGCGACGGCAGCATCCGGGATCGCGGCGTTCAGCGTCTCCAGCGCGATCGCGGTCTCGGTCGGCCGGATCGTCGCGACGCCGGCAAGCTCCACCGGCACGCCGTTGGCGCGCGCCCTGGCGTCGAGCCGCGTGCCGTCGCCGGCCTGGGACAGGTCGATCGTCAAGCCGTCGACGGCGACGCCGCCGGCTTCGATCGCGTTCGCGCGGATCGTGCCCTTCGGCAGCGGCTTGCCGAGATAGTCGGTCACGGAAAGGTTCAGCGCCGCGCCGGTCAGCGTGTTGCCGGCCGCCGTCAGCTTGTTCGAGCGCAGGTCCACGGTCGCGACCGGGAAGTCGTCGGCGCCGACCGAAAGGTCGATGCGCCCGGCGAGGTCGCCGCTCGCCTGCTGCAGCGCGAGGGCCGCGAGCGGCGCGACATCCGTCACCGCCACGTCGAGCCGGCCGGTCGGCACGGCGGCGGTGGTCAGCGTCAGGTCGCCGGTGACGGCGTTCGGCCCCTGCCGGATGGCAAGGTCGGTGATCCGCCGCTCGCCGGAGGGCAGGGTCGCGAGGTTGGCCGCGCCGGTCAGCGGCGCACCGTCGAGCGTGCCGGAAAGATTGACCGATCCCTTCGGCGTCGCCCCGGTGAAGCTGCCGCGCGCCGCGACCTTGAGGTTGGCAAGCTCGCGGCCGTTGACGCGCAGGCCCTGGCTGTTCAGCGCAAGATCGAGGTCCGGCTGCGCGGTCGGGCCTTTGGCGGTGAGCGCGAAGTCCGCCTTGCCGGAGATCGCGGCGTCGTTCGCGTTGTCGGCGTCGATCGTGCCCTTGACGTTGGCTTCCACCGCGTCGCCCGCGAGCCGCGCCGAGCCGTCGATGTTGAGGCCGGTCGAGCGGACGGCGAGGTCCTGCGCGGCCAGCGCCCCGCTCGCGTCGCGCGAGACGCGGCCGGAAAGGCTGGTGCGGTCGCCGGCGAGCGGCACCGCCGCAGCGGAGAGCGCGAGCGTCTGGAAGTCGCTGGAAAGCGCCAAGTCGAAGGTCGAGAAGTTCAGCGCCGCGGTGCCGGTGATCGCGGCATTCGCCGCGCCGGTCGTGACCGCGCTTCGGTTCAGCGTCAGGCTGTCCGGGCTGAGCGCCCCGTCGGCGGCAATCCGTACGCGCCCCTCGGTGAAGCGTGCCCCGACGCCCTCCGGCATCTCCACCGCGCCGGCATTCGCTTCCAGCGTCAGAGGGCCGGAGACTTTCGTGACGTCGAAGCCGCGCGACGTGACGGCGAGGGTGAGGTCGCGCGCTCCGTACGGGCCGTAGCCGGCCTGCGGCAGCGTGGCGTTGAGGTCGATATCGGCGGCGGACAGCGCGCCGGCGAGCTTCGCTCGCAGCTCCGTGAGGTCGACGCGGGTCCCGGCATCGCCTTCGCCGAGCCGCACCGCGATCGGGCCGCCGTCCGGGCTTGCGAGCGCCACGTCGAGCGCCGTCTGTGGGCCGGCGCGGTCGAACGTGCCGTTCGCGGTGAGGCGCAGCGCCTGGCTCGCCACCTGCGCCTGCTCGATGCCGATGACGCCATCGGGGCGAAGCAGCACGCTCGCGTCGAGATTCGCGCCGCCGCGCACATAGGCCTGATAGGCCGCCGGCGCGAAACGCTCCGCCGCGACGTTGAGCGAGGCGGTGACGCGCCGACCGTCCGGCGCATCGGCGACGCGGGCCGTCAGCATCGCGGCGTTCCCGTTGTCGACGTTCAGCGAGCCGTTCGCCATGAAGTCGCTCAAGGGGCCCGAGCCGTTGACGGTGAGCTGCACCGGCGGCGCGTTCGGGATCTTGAGCAGGGTCGCGACGAGGCCGCCCGCCGGCTCGCCGGCATCCACCTGCACTTGCAGCCGGTTCTCGTTCGGCGCATAGGCGATATTGGCGGTGATGCGGCCCGGCTGGTCGAGCCGGTTGAGGTTCAGCGCCGTTTCCAGCCGCGTCGGATCGGCTTCGAGCACCAGCCGGGCGTCGAGGGAAAGCCGGGCCTGGCGGCCGGCGATCGCCTCGCCGACGACGAATTCCGAGATCGCGAGCTTCTGGACGTTGGCGGTGAGGTTCGGCAGCCCGCCACCGCCGGACGAGGCATCCGCGCCCTGCGAGGGCGGCAGGCTCGGCAGCCGGTCCAGCACGATCTGCCCGGCGGTGAGCGACTGGATCTGGATGTCGGAGCGCACCACGCTGAGCGGCGACCAGTCCATCGCGAGGTCGCGCGCGGTCAGGAAAGGCCCCTGCGGATCGGACACGGTGACGGATCCGATGCGCAGGTTCCCGGTGAGCGCGCCGGACAGCCCGTCGATCTTCACCTTCAGGGAGTCGGTGGAAACGAGGTTTTCGATCTGCCGCGCGACGAATTCCTGCGCCCGCGCCGGTGCGCCGCCGAAGCCTACGAGAACGGCGAGGAGGATCAGGATCGGGCGGAGCGTCTGCATCATATCAGAAGGCCTGTCCGATGCCGGCATAGATCTGGAAGCTTTCGTCGCGCGAGCTCGGCTGCGCGGGGAAGCCGACATCGACGCGGATCGGGCCGAAGCTCGTCAGGTACCGGGCGCCGATGCCGTAGCCGAGCTTGAAGTTGCCGAAGTCGGGAACGAGTTCGTCGCCGACCGTGCCGGCATCGACGAAGGGCACGATCTGGATGTTCTCGGTGACGCCGATGCGGAATTCGAGGTTCGCCTCGAACAGGGAGCGGCCGCCGCGCGGCGTGTCGTTGAACGACTCGTCGCCGGTCGGGCCGAGCTCGTCCGGGAAGAACGGTCCGATCGTCTGGAACTGGTAGCCGCGCACCGAGCCGCCGCCGCCGGCATAGAAGCGCCGGTCGTTCGGCACGTCGTCGCGGTCCGCTCCGAACACCGAGCCGTAGGCGACGCGCCCCGCGACGATGAAGCGGTCGTTGTCGGTGACGGAGACGTAGGTCGAGGCATCGGCCCGGGCGCGCAGGAACGGCACGCCGCCGCGGATCTCGTAGGACGGTTCGGCGAGAAGCTTGCCGAGGAAACCTTGCGTCGGGTTCAGCTTGTTGTCGCGGCTGTCGTAGGTGTAGGCGATCGGCACCGAGGCGATGAAGTAGTCCTGGTCGCCGAGATAGTCGCGGATCGCCTCGTATTCGAGCCGGATGCGCGCGTCGACGCTCTGGACGTCGTCGATCGCGTACTGGACGCCGCTGGTGCCGGCGATGGAGTTGCGGTCGTAGGCGAGGGGATGCTCGCTCACCGCCTCGATTGAGCCGACATAGACCGAGTCCGGCCCGAGCACGCCCGGCTTCTTGAAGACCAGCGAGGCCTTGTAATCGATGTCGCTCGTGTCGCGCACCGTGTCCGAGGATAGCGCCGTCGCGCCGATGCGCGAGACCGAGGCGTCGAGGCGGAGGGACTCGGCCCGCCCGAACAGGTTGCGGTTGCCGATATAGCCGGAGACGCCCGCGCCGTCGGTGTTGGAATAGGTACCGCCGATGCCGAAGAAGTTGAACTTGCGCTCGGCGACCTCGACCTGAACCGGCAACGTCCCGTCGGCCATCTGCTCCTTGCCCTCGCGCACGTTGACGGAGGAGAAGACGTCGAGCTTGACGAGGCGGTCGCGCGCCTTCTTGAGTTCCGCCGGCGAGAAGACCTTCCCCTTCTCGATGCCGGTCATGTAGGCGACGAAACCCGGGTCCACGTCCTTCGTGCCGTCGACGAAGATGTCGCCGTAGGGCACCTGTCCGCCGGGCGAGACGGCGAGGCGGTAGTCCAGCTTCGCCGTCGCCGAGTCCGCCACGACGTCGCGGCGAGTGATCGCGACGAAAGGCCGGCCCTCGTTGCGCAGCGCCTCCAAGAGGTTCGACTCCTGTTCGAGGACGCGCGTCGAGGCGGCGTTGGAGCCGCTTGCCAGATCGTAGGTCGAGGGATTCACCGGCACGCCGTTCGCGGTGATCTCGACGCGTCCGATCGTGAAGACCTGTCCCGGCTCGACGATGACCTGCACCGGCACGGGGCGGGACGTGTCGAACGTCGCGTCCGGCGCGAGCGTCGCGATGTCCTTGCCCTCGATGAGGATCGTCACGATGCCGTCGTAGCGCGCGTTCTCGTAGAGCGCCGCGACGAGGCGCTTCTGGTCGGTCTTCGCCTGCGACAGGAGGCCGAGCGATCCCGACACCGGGTTGTCCTCGTTGGCGACGAGCGACGAGGCCTTCTCCAGCGTGTCCTGCAGGTCCTTGTCGGCCGGCATCACCGAAAGTGTGACGCTGTAGCGGATCGGGTCGATCACGCCTTCGTTCGGGTCCTTGTCGCTTTCGAACAGCTTCAGGCCGAAGATGTTGATCGCGCTCGCCGGTGCGGCGCTGCCGAGTGCGGCGATCCCGAACACCACCCCCGCCAGCAACAGCCGGGAGCAGCGCGACGCGACAAAGCGGTCGCGAAAGGGGACGCCGAACTCGAACCGCACTCTCACCCGCACGCCTTGGACATTTCGCCGCGTCATCCTCGCCCGGACGCTGCCGCGAGGGCATGGCGGCATCGTCCCACGCGATCCGCCTTCGCACGTCGATGCCTAGGATGCCCGAAAATCGAGGCGGAACAACACAGGAAGCTTGCGTCATCCTGACATTCGCGAGGCCGCCGGACGATTCAAGCCGCCGTTGTGCCCGGGGCGTCACAGATTGCGGCGAAGGCAAGGCGAACGCTTCCGCCGAATATAGCGGCTGGAATCGTTCTAAAAAACGCTTGCCGGCCGCCCGGCATCGGAGGCAGTCTCGCGGGCGGAGACGCCGGAGGGAGAGCCGGCCTCAAAGGATCGAAGCGGCGCGAGCGCGTCGGCATCGCTTGGAGGATAAATGACCGCGGTTTCCCTGACGGTGAACGGACGCGCGATCGAGGGGCAGGTCGAGGACCGGACGCTTCTCGTGCAGTTCCTGCGCGACAATCTCAACCTCACCGGCACGCATGTCGGCTGCGACACGTCGCAATGCGGCGCCTGCGTCGTCCATGTCGACGGGGTGGCCGTGAAGAGCTGCACGATGCTGGCGGTGCAGGCGTCGGGCTCCACGGTGCTGACGATCGAGGGCCTCGCGCCGAGCCAGAGCGAACTCCACCCGGTGCAGGCGGCGTTCCGCGAGCATCACGGCCTCCAGTGCGGCTACTGCACCCCCGGCATGATCATGACGGCGGTGGACATGATCCGGCGCCACCCGGAAGGGCTCGACGAGAAGACGGTGCGCGAGGAACTCGACGGCAACATCTGCCGCTGCACCGGCTACCATAACATCGTCAAGGCGATCCTCGCCGCTGCCTCCGCGGCCGGCGTGGCGGCCGAACCGCAACTCGCCGCGGCCGAATAAGCCCGAGGCGGAACGCGCCCGACACGAAACTGGGAGGTTTCACGCAAATGGGTATCGAAGGCATCGGCGCCAGCGTCCTCAGAAAAGAGGACCGGCGCTTCATCACCGGGCGCGGGCGCTACACCGACGACATGGTGGTGCCGGGCATGAAGTACGCGGCCTTCGTGCGCTCGCCGCACGCCCACGCGACGCTGTCCGGCATCGACGCCGAGGCCGCGAAGGCCATGCCGGGCGTCATCGCCGTGCTGACCGGGCCGGAACTGCAGGCCGACGGCATCGGCAACCTGATCTGCGGCTGGGCGGTGACCTCGAAGGACGGCTCGCCGATGAACATGGGCGCCTGGCCGGCGCTCGCGGTCGGCACCGTCCGGCATGTCGGGCAGGCGGTCGCCGTGGTGGTGGCCGAGACGAGGAGCCAAGCCCGCGATGCGGCGGAAGCCGTCGAGGTGTCCTATGCCGAACTGCCCTCCGTGGTGCAGGCGACGGATGCGCTGAAGGACGGCGCGCCGCAGCTTCATCCGGAAGCGAAAAGCAACCTGATCTTCGACTGGGAACTCGGCGACAAGGCCGCGACCGACGCCGCTTTCGCCAAGGCCGCCCACGTGACGAAACTCCACATCGTCAACAACCGGCTCGTGCCGAACGCGATGGAGCCGCGGGCGGCCTTGGGCTCGTACGACCCGGCCGAGGACCATTACACGGTCTGGACGACCTCGCAGAACCCGCATGTCGCGCGCCTCGTGATGAGCGCCTTCTACAACGTCGCGCCGGAGCACAAGCTCCGGGTCATCGCGCCGGATGTCGGCGGCGGCTTCGGCTCGAAAATCTATATCTATCCGGAAGAGATCGTCTGCCTCTGGGCCTCGAAGAAGACCGGCGTGCCGGTGAAATGGACGAGCGACCGAACGGAGGCCTTCCTCACCGACGCGCACGGCCGCGACCACGTGACGGAAGTGGAACTGGCGCTCGACGCCGACAACAAGTTCCTGGGGCTGAAGGTCGACACGGTCGCCAATCTCGGCGCCTACATGTCGCTGTTCTCCTCCGCGACGCCGACCTACCTCTACGGCACGCTCCTGTCCGGCCAGTACGACATCCCGGCGATCTACGTGAACGTCAAGGCGGTCTACACCAACACCGTTCCGGTCGACGCCTATCGCGGCGCGGGGCGGCCGGAGGCGACCTACGTCGTGGAGCGCACGGTGGAGACCGCGGCGCGCGAGCTCGGCCTGTCGCCGGCCGAGCTCCGGCGGAAGAACTTCGTCCGTGCCTTCCCGCACCAGACGCCGGTGATCATGTGCTACGACGCCGGCGACTTCGAGGCCTCGCTCGACGCCGGCATGCAGGCGGCGAACGTCGCCGGCTTCGAGGCGCGGCGCGAGGAGGCCAAGGGCCGCGGCAAGCTGCGCGGCCTCGGCATGAGCTGCTACATCGAGGCTTGCGGCATCGCGCCCTCGAAGGCGGTCGGCTCGCTCGGCGCGGGCGTCGGCTTGTGGGAATCGGCCGAGGTGCGGGTGAACCCGGTCGGGACGATCGAGATCCTCACCGGCTCGCACAGCCATGGCCAGGGCCACGAGACGACGTTCTCGCAGCTCGTCGCGGAACGGTTCGGGTTGCCCATCGACAACGTCCAAGTGATCCACGGCGACACCGACAAGGTGCAGTTCGGCATGGGCACCTACGGCTCCCGGTCCGGCGCGGTCGGCATGTCGGCGATCGTCAAGGCGCTCGACAAGGTCGAGGCGAAGGCGAAGCGGATCGCCGCGCACCTTCTCGAAGCCGACGAGGGCGACATCGAGATCGCGAACGGCGAGGTGCGCGTCGCCGGCACCGACAGGAAGCTCGGCTGGCACGAGGTGGCGCTCAACGCCTACACCGCGCACAACCTGCCGGGCGGCATGGAGCCCGGCCTGAAGGAAGGCGCGTTCTACGACCCGCAGAACTTCACGTTTCCCGCCGGCTGCTACATCTGCGAGGTCGAGGTCGACCCGGACACGGGCGGCGTCGAGCTGGTGCAGTTCGTCGCGGCCGACGACTTCGGCACCGTGGTGAATCCGATGATCGTCCACGGCCAGGTGCATGGCGGCATCGCGCAAGGGGTGGGCCAGGCGCTGCTCGAAGGCACGCTCTACGACGATTCGGGTCAGCTCATCACGGCGAGCTACATGGACTACGCCATGCCGCGCGCGGCGAACCTGCCGAACTTCGCGGTCTCGACCACGTCGACGCCTTCGCCCTCGAACCCGCTGGGTCTCAAGGGCTGCGGCGAGGCCGGCGCGATCGGCTCGCCGCCCGCCGTGATCAACGCCATCACCGACGCGATCGGCAACAACGAGCTGACCATGCCCGCGACTCCCGAAAAGGTCTGGGCGGCGCTCCACGCGGTCGCGGCGAACTGACGGGACGGGAAGGGAAACGATGTACCAGACGAACTATCACCGCCCGTCCAGCCTCGCCGAGGCGGCGGAAGCGATCGCCGCGGCCGGCGGCGAGGGCAAGTACCTTTCCGGCGGCATGACGCTGATCCCGACGATGAAGCAGCGGCTGGCGAGCCCGACCGACCTCGTCGATCTCCGCCATATCAACGAGCTGAAGGGCATCGCGGTCGACGGCAGACGCGTGCGGATCGGCGGCGGCACGACGCACGCGGAGATCTCGGCATCGGAGGAGATCAAGGCGGTCTGCCCGGGCTTCGCCGAACTCGCGCACCTGATCGGCGATCCGGCGGTGCGCCACATGGGCACGATCGGCGGCTCGGTCGCGAACTTCGATCCGGCCGCGGACTATCCGGCCGCGCTCCTCGCGATGGACGCCACCATCCACACGACCGACCGCGAGATCGCCGCGAGCGACTTCTTCCTCGGCCTGTTCGAGACCGCGCTGGAGGAGAACGAGATCGTCACGGCCGTCTCGTTCGAGGCGCCGGACGCGACGGGCTACGAGAAGTTCCGCAACCCCGCTTCCCGCTACGCGATGTGCGGCACGTTCGTCGCGAAGCGCGGGAACGACGTGAAGGTCGGCGTCACCGGCGCTTCGCAGTCGGGCGCGTTCCTGTGGGAGGAGGGCGGCGAGGCGCTGTCGAACGGCGGCGACCTGAATGCCCTGACGGTCGATGCCGGCGACATGCTGTCGGACCTCCACGGCTCCGGCGCCTACCGCGCCAACCTCGTCAAGGTCCTGACGAAGCGCGCGGCCGCCAAGGCGCATTAGGGACCACCCGAACGAAAAAGGGCCGGCGCGAGGCCGGCCCTTCCAGAACGAATTCCCGCCGTCTGCCTAGAGCCGGCAGGGCCGCACGACGCCGCCGTACCCGATGAACGTATCGGTCCGGTAGTCGTAGGTGCGGTAGCGCGCGGCGCAGGCGTCCGCATGGCTGTAGGCCCGCACCGGGCGGATCTCGCGATAGACTGGCGCTGGGCGATAGTAGACGCGGCGCTCGCGATAGACCGGGCCTTCGACCACTACGTCGGCCGGACGGCCGTAGTAGCCGCCGCCATCATAGCCGTTGCCGTAATAGCCGCGGCCGTAGTAGCGGCCGCTGGAATACGGGTCGCTGGTGATGGCGCTGCCGAGCAGCGCCCCCACGCCGAGACCGATCGCGCCGGCCGCGAGCGCGTCGCCGCCGCCCCAACCGTTGTGGTGGCGATACCGCCAGCGATCGCCACCCCAGCCGCCACCGTGATAGCCGCCGTGCCGGTAGTAGCCGCCGCGCCAGGGATCGGCCGAAGCCGTTTCCGTCGTCGCGACCATGCCGGCCGCGAGCGTCGCCGCCGCGCCGAGGGACAAGAGAAGCTTTCTCATGAGTACACCTATCGAACGAAAGAGCGCTTTCCGGCCCTGCGGACGATGCCGCGATCCGGATTTGCTCCCTAAACCCTTCGCCGCAATATGTGTTCCCGTTTGGTGCCGATGCAATGGGTCGGCAGCGCAAGGGCCCAACGATCGTTGCAGAAGGTAAAAGCGGAAAGCTTTGGATAACCATGCGGACGCTATGGTAGAACATATCACGAACGCTAGATTGTCCGCATGGCCGCACTCACCGTTCAGCAGAAGCTCGCGATCCTGTCCGACGCCGCGAAATACGACGCCTCCTGCGCGTCGAGCGGCTCCGAGAAACGCAATTCGCTGAAATCGAAAGGCATCGGTTCGACGGAAGGCTCCGGCATCTGCCACGCCTATGCGCCGGACGGGCGCTGCATCTCGCTTCTGAAGATCCTGCTGACGAACTTCTGCATCTACGACTGCATCTACTGCGTGAACCGTTCGTCCTCGAACGTCGCGCGCGCCCGGTTCAGCGTGGAGGAGGTCGTGACGCTCACGATGGACTTCTACAAGCGGAACTACATCGAGGGGCTGTTCCTCTCCTCCGGCATCATCCGCAACTCCGACCACACGATGGAGGAGATGGTGGCAGTGGCGAGAAAGCTTCGGCTTGAACACGGCTTCAACGGCTACATCCACCTGAAGACCATCCCCGATGCCTCGCCGCTCCTGATCGAGGAAGCCGGCCTGTTCGCCGACCGCCTGTCGATCAACATCGAGCTGCCAACCGACCTGTCGCTGCAGGCGCTCGCGCCCGAAAAGGACGCGCGCGACATCCGCCGCTCGATGGGGCACCTGCGCGCGAAGATCGAGGCCCATCGCGGCGAAGCGAAGGATCGCGCCAAGCCGAAGCGCTTCTCTCCTGCCGGGCAATCGACGCAGATGATCGTCGGTGCCGACGGGGCGAGCGACGACGCGATCCTCGGCCGGTCGGAGAACCTCTACGGCAATTACCAGCTCAAACGTGTCTACTACTCCGCCTTCTCGCCGATCCCGGATTCGTCCAGCCGCCTGCCGCTCCTCAAGCCTCCCCTGATGCGCGAGCACCGGCTCTATCAGGCCGACTGGCTGATGCGTTTCTACGGCTTCGAGCGGCGCGAGATCGTGGCGGGCGGCGAGGCAGGCATGCTGGATCTAGCCGTCGACCCGAAGCTCGCCTGGGCGCTGAAGCACCGCGAACGCTTCCCGGTCGACGTCAACCGCGCCGACCGCGAACTGCTGCTCCGCGTGCCGGGGCTCGGCACCAAGGCGGTGAAGCGCATCCTGTCGACCCGCCGCCATCGCCGACTGACGCTGGGGGACGTCGCGAAGCTTTGCCAGTCGGTGGAGAAGGTGCGGCCATTCCTTGTGGCGAGCGACTGGTCGCCGGGCCACTCGACCGACCGCGAGAACCTGCGCTTCGACTTCGTGCCCCGCGACACGACGCCCCGGCAACTGGCGCTGTTCTGAGCGCGTTGCTCCGCACCCGGCCCGGAGTTTCACCGATGTTCTTCGCCCGCCTCGACCATCCCGCCGATTTCGACGGCTGGCGCGAGGCGGCGCGACGCGCGGTCACTTGCCGGGTGCAGCCCGACGCGATGAGCTTTACGGTCGGCGACGAGGCGCCGAGCCTCTTCGCCGAGCCGCTGCCCGAAACTGTGCCGGACGACGCGCCGCAGGTGACCGTCGCGAAGGCCTTTCCCGAACTGGCGAAGCACGTCGTCTGCAACGCCGACCCGGAGCGCTTCGTGCTCGCCTATCGCCTGCTCTGGCGGCTGCAGTCGGAGAAGGGCCTGCTCGAAGTCGCCTCGGACGACGATGTGATCCGCGCCCGCGAGATGGAGAAGGCCGTCTATCGCGACGCGCATAAGATGAAGGCCTTCGTGCGCTTCCGCGAGATCGGGACGGGGGAGGGCCGGCACTACATCGCCTGGTTCGAGCCGAGCCATCATGTCGTGGAACTGACCGCGCCGTTCTTCATGCGCCGCTTCGCCGGCATGGTCTGGAGCATCCTGACGCCGCTGCGCTCGGTCCACTGGGACGGCGCGGATTTGAGCTTCGCGCCCGGCGCCTCGATCGAGGACCGGCCGAAGGAAGACGCGACGGAGGATCTCTGGCTCACCTACTACGCCTCGATCTTCAATCCGGCCCGGCTGAAGGTGAAGGCGATGCAGGCCGAGATGCCGAAGAAGTACTGGAAGAACCTGCCCGAGGCGACGCTGATCCAGCCGCTGGTGCGCGGCGCGGAAGCGGCATCGCGGCGCATGCTGGAAACCGCGCCGACCCTGCCGAGTTTGCGCCACGAACGGGTGGCGGAGACGATCGGGATGGCACGCGCGGCGAAGACGGCGGAGGATCCGCTTCTCGGCAACCAGCCTCGGACGCTCGACGAGGCGCGGGCGGAAGCGAAGCACTGTCAGGCCTGTTCGCTCTGGGAGCCGGCGACGCAGACCGTGTTCGGCAAGGGGCCGGACGACGCCCCGGTGATCTTCGTCGGCGAGCAGCCGGGCGACCAGGAGGACATCGCCGGCGAACCCTTCGTCGGCCCGGCCGGCAAGGTGTTCGACTCGGCGCTGGCGGATGCCGGCATCGACCGCAGCCGAGCCTACGTCACCAACGCGGTGAAGCACTTCAAGTTCGTGCCGCGCGGCAAGCGGCGCATCCACCAGAAGCCGTCGATGGGCGAGGTGAAGGCCTGCCGCTTCTGGCTGGAGATGGAGCGGGACATCGTGAAGCCGAAGCTCGTCGTCGCGCTCGGCGCGACGGCCGCCGCGACCGTCCTCGGCAAGTCGGTCACGATCCGCGACACGCGCTCGAAGCTGATCGACCTCGACGCCGAGACGAAGCTGCTCGTGACGGTGCACCCCGCCTACATCCTGCGCCTGCCGGACCCGGACCTGCAGGCCAAGGAAACCGAGGCCTTCAACCGCGACATGGCGCTGGTGCGCGAGACGGTTCCGGAGATCGCGCTGGCGGCGTGAGGCTGCGGCCATCCACAGCTTTCCTTTGCTGTGGAAGGGAGCGTTGCACCTCGACTCCCGTTCTTGGCGGCGTGGTATCTCACGCCATTGTCCACCATCCCGGAATCAGTGCCTGATGAAGGTTGCCGTCGATCTCGGAACCGTCGCCAACGGTGAGCCCGCCGAGCTCGATCTGGAGGAACTCCTGTCGACGCGCCTGCTCGTGCAGGGAAATTCCGGTTCAGGCAAGTCGCATCTCCTGCGCCGGCTGCTCGAACAGAGCGCTCCCTACGTGCAGCAGGCGATCATCGACCCCGAAGGCGACTTCGTCTCCTTCGCCGACCGCTTCGGCCATCTGGTGGTCGATGCCGACCGGACGCCGGCCGAGCTGCAACGCATCGCGCTGCGCATCCGCGAGCACCGCGCCTCGGTGGTCCTCAATCTCGAAGGTCTCGACGCCGAGGTGCAGATGAGCTGCGCCGCCGCCTTCCTGAACGGCCTGTTCGAGGCCGACCACGCCCACTGGTTCCCGATGCTGATCGCGGTGGACGAGGCGCAGCTCTTCGCGCCCGCCATCGCCGGCGAGGTGTCGGACGAGGCGCGCAAGGTCTCGCTCGGCGCGATGACGAACCTGATGTGCCGCGGGCGCAAGCGCGGCCTCGCCGGCATCGTCGCGACGCAGCGGCTCGCCAAGCTCGCCAAGAACGTCGCGGCGGAAGCCTCGAACTTCCTGATGGGCCGCACCTTCCTCGACATCGACATGGCGCGCGCCGCCGACCTCCTCGGCATGGACCGGAAAGGGGCCGAGCGCTTCCGCGACCTGGAGCCCGGCCATTTCGTCGCGCTCGGGCCCGCCCTGTCGCGCCGGCCGGTGGCGGTGCGGATCGGCTCGGTGGAAACCCGCGGGCGCACCGGCCGCCCTTCGCTCCTCTCCCTGCCGGAAGCGGGCGGCCAGGCGATGCACGACCTGATCTTCGCCGCCGCGCCGGCCGAAGATCTGCCGCCGCCGGTGTCGCGCCCGGTCCGCGAGCACGTCTCGACGCACGATCTTCTCGGCCGCGTCGTCGCGGCGCGCGAGAAGCCGGCCCCGGAGGCCGACGACGAGCGCAGCGAGGCCGAGCGCGCGGCGCTCGTCGAGGACATCTTCGCCGAGATGCTCGCCGATCCGGCTTCCGCCTTCCGCCCCGTGCCGGTGCTCTACCAGGACTTCCTCACGCATTGCCGCCTGAAGCGGCTGCGGGGCGCTGAGACCGACATGGCGGCCTTCCGCCGTCGGCTGAGCCTCGCGCGGGCCGGCGTGACGGCGGCGGATGCGGACGAGGCGTGGCAGACGGTGCTGGACGCGTCCGACGCCCTGCCGGAGGACATGCAGGGCGTGTTCCTGATGCTGGCGCGGGCCGCCCGCGACAGCGCGGACTGCCCGGACGACGCGGCGCTGGCGCGGGCTTACGGCAGCCACTCGCCTTCGCGCGGGCGTTTCCTTCTCGGCTACATGGCCGAGCGTGGCCTCCTGACGGCGGAAGCGGACTTCCGCGGCAACCGCGTCGTCACGATCCTCTCCACCGGCTGGCGCGCTGTCCAGAAGGCCAAGCCCCTGAAGCTCGACGATGCGCGGGCGCGCCGCGCCGCGCGGCAGTCGACGAAGTTCTAGATATCGACGCCGAACAGCCGGAGCGTGCCGACGACGAAGCCGTCGCCGACGCCGAAGGTGACGGCGGCTTCCACCGCGACGACGACGAGCGCGACCGCCGGCCAGCGGAGAAACGGCATCAGGCCCGCGCCGCCGAGCGCGAACACCGTGTCGCCGAAGGAGTTCAAGAGGCTGTCGCCTTCGTAATGCGGCGCGTTCGCCCCGCCGGAGAAGATGCCGATGATCAGCGGCGTGTTCTCCGCGACCTCCCAGATCGAATGGCCGAGGATGACGGCGAGGAACACGGACGGGAGCGACCAGTGCGGCCGCAGACGCCGGACGCCCGCGAAGAGCGCCATGCCGAACACGACATGGAGGAGCGAGTACCAGTCGGCGAAGGCCTGCGAGTTCTCCGCCGGATCGCGCGACCATTGCCACACGGACACCGTGCCGCAGGGACAGACCGGATGCCGGCCCATCAGGAGGAGGATGGCGGCCGCCGTGCCGAGCATCGTGAAGGCGATGCCGACCTGCCGCCAGCCCTTGTCCGGAAAGGGACTGCGCTCGTTTTCGGGGATGGGCTGAACCGCGCTCGACATGCCTCGCTCGAACGTTTCGGGCCGGTTCCCGGTTGCCCCACATGTGGAGAGCCGATGTCGCATTCTGTCAACCGGCGCGATCCCTGCTAGATTTGCCGGCAGATGGCACGTTTCGCATTGATCTCGGCCCCGTTCGCCAGTCACATCCGCGTCTTCGAGGCGCTGGCGGACCGTTTGATGGGCCGCGGTCACGAAGTGCTTTTCGTTCTCAACGAGGGGGCGCGGCACGTCGTGGTGTCGAGCGCGCCGGTGCGCACGGTGCGCTCGGCGGGGCGGGGCGGCCTCGACGCGGTGATCCGCCGCGCCGCGCGACCGACCGGGCCGCTCGGCATCCTCCGCACGGTAGCCGACGGCGCGGACCTCACCGACGCGCTCTGCGAGGACGCGCCGGCGATCCTGAAGGCCTGGCGCGCCGACATGATCGTCGGCGACGAGATGGAGCCGGCAACGGGCCTCGTCGCGGCGGCGCTCGGCCTGCCCTTCGCCTCCGTCGCGGCGGCACTGCCGATGGACGTCTCGCCCGGCATGCCGCTGCCTTTCCTCGACTGGCCGTTCGATCCGAGCCCGGAGGGGCTGAAGCGCAATGCGGGCGGCGAGAAGATCGCGAACGCGCTGCTGACCCGCCAGCGGCACGGGATCGAGGCCTGGGTGCAGCGTTTCGGCCTCTCCCCCCGCCATGCTCTGGCCGACTGCCTGTCGCCGACGCTGCGGATCGCGCAGATCGTGCCTGGCTTCGATTTCCCGCGACCGCCCTCGGCGATCCGCCATTTCGTCGGGCCGATCCGCGGCGAGCCGCCGCCGGTCGCGCCGCTGCTGCCGTTCGAGCCGGATCCCGCGCGGCCGCTCGTCTTCGCCTCGCTCGGCACTATGCAGGGACACCGGCTCGGCTTCTTCCGCAAGGCGGCGGAGGCCTGCCGCGAGGTCGGTGTCCAGCTCGCCGTCGCCCATTGCGGCGGCCTTTCGGCTCGCGAGGCCGCGGCGCTCGGGGCGGACTTCGTCACCGACTTCGTGCCGCTCGCCGCCGTCATGCGCCGCGCCGATCTCTGCCTGACCCACGGCGGCCTCAACACGGTGCTGGACGCGCTCGGGGCGGGCGTGCCGCTCCTCTGCGTGCCGATCGCCTTCGACCAGCCGGGCATCGCCGCGCGGATCGTCCACCACGGCGTCGGCGAGAAGCTCGGGCGCGTCACGTTGTCTTGCGGCCGGCTCGCGGCTTCCATCGAGCGCCTGCTTGGCGCATCCAGCACCCGCGAAAGGGCGGCCGCGATCGGCCGCGAGATCGCGCGCGCGGGCGGAGGCGACTTGGCGACGGACCTGATCGAGGCAGCCTTGAACGGCACGCGCGCCAGCCGGCCGGAGCCGCGCGTTGCGCTCGCCTGAACGCTTCGACCTCGTTCTCGTCGGCGGCGGGCTGGCGAACGGGCTCGTGCTCCGGCGCCTCCGCGAGAAGCGTCCGGACCTGACGGTCCTCATGCTGGAGGCCGGCGAGACGGTCGGCGGCAACCACACGTGGTCGTTCCACGAGCACGACCTGACAATCGCGGAAGGCGCCTGGGTCGCGCCCTTCGTCGCGCATGTCTGGCCGGACTACGAGGTGCGCTTTCCCCTCCGCCGCCGACGTATCGGCACGGGCTATCGCAGCGCGACGTCGGATCGCTTCGCCGCCCTGATCGGCGAGTGCGGGCCGGCGGTGCGCACGGGCGCGCCCGTCGCAATGGTCGAGCCTCGCGCCGTGACGCTCGGCGACGGGACGCGCATCGAGGCGGGTGCGGTGCTCGACGGGCGCGGCCACGCGGCGAGCCCGCATGTCGACCTCGTGTTCCAGAAGTTCCTCGGGCTGGAGATCGAGCTGGAAGCGCCGCACGGCCTCGAACGACCGATCGTGATGGACGCGACGGTCGAGCAGGACGACGGCTACCGCTTCGTCTACGTCCTGCCCTTCGCCGCTGACCGGCTGCTGGTCGAGGACACTTATTATGCCGACGGCGACGCGCTCGACGCGGAAGCGTTGCGCCGACGGCTCGCCGACTATTGCACGGGGCACGGCTGGCGCGTCCGGCGGATCGTGCGGGAAGAGCAGGGCGTGCTGCCGATCGCGGTGGACGGCGACATCCGCCGGTTCTGGGACGAGCGCGGAGGCATCCCGGCGTCGGGCCTCGCGGCGGTGCTCTTCCACCCGACCACCGGCTACTCGCTCCCCGACGCGGTGCGCCTCGCCGACCGGATCGCGAGTGCGCCGGACCTGTCCGCCGACGCCCTCTTCGCCCTGACGCGCGATCACTCGGTCCAGACCTGGGAGGATCGGCGCTTCTTCCGGGGACTGAACCGGATGCTGTTCTTCGCGGGCGAGGCGTCACGGCGCTACGAGATTCTGCAGCATTTCCACCGCCTGCCGGACGACCTCGTCGGGCGCTTCTACGCCACCAACCTCTCGGCCGGCGACAAGCTGCGCATCCTCACCGGCCGCCCGCCGGTGCCGATCTCGAACGCGATCCGCGCACTCGCCATGTCGCGCCGGTCCATGAAGGAATCCGCCTGATGCTCGACCGCCCGACGCCGAAGAAGCGCGCCGTCGTGATCGGCGCGGGGTTCGGCGGCCTCGCGCTCGCGATCCGACTGCAGTCGGCCGGCATCGCGACGACGCTGCTCGAGCGCCGCGACAAGCCGGGCGGCCGCGCCTACGTCTACGAGGACGGGGGCTTCACCTTCGACGCCGGGCCGACCGTCATCACCGACCCGTCCGCGCTGGAGGAACTATGGACCGCGGCGGGCCGGCGCATGGCGGACTATGTCGAGCTCTTGCCCGTTTCGCCCTTCTACCGCCTGTGCTGGGAGGACGGCTACAGCTTCGACTACGTCAACGACCAAGCCGAGCTCGACCGGCAGATCGGCGCGAAGAACGGGCGCGACCTCGCCGGCTACCGCCGCTTCCTCGACTATTCGAAGGCCGTGTTCGAGGAGGGCTACGTCAAGCTCGGCACCGTGCCCTTCCTGCAGTTCCGCGACATGGTGCGCGCCGGCCCGGCGCTGGCCCGGTTGCAGGCGTGGAAGAGCGTCTATGCCAAGGTCGCCGAGTTCATCGAGGACGACCAGCTCCGGCAGGCCTTCTCGTTCCATTCGCTGCTGGTCGGCGGCAACCCTTTCGCGACGTCCTCGATCTACGCGCTGATCCACGCGCTGGAGCGCAAGTGGGGTGTGTTCTTCCCGCGCGGCGGCACCGGCGCGCTGGTGCGCGGAATGGTCAGGCTGTTCGAGGACCTCGGCGGCCAGGTGGAGCTCGACGCCGACGTGGAGCGCATCGAGACCGCCAGCACCAGGGCGACCGGTGTGGTCTGCAAGGACGGGCGGCGCTTCGATGCCGATCTCGTCGCCTCGAACGCCGACGTGGTCCACACTTACGAGGCGCTGCTCGGCGGGACGAAGCGCGGTGCGGCGGAAGCCAAGCGATTGAAGGGGCGCAAGTTCTCGATGTCGCTCTTCGTCATCTACTTCGGCCTCCGGCGGCATCGGCCGGAGATCATGCATCACACGGTCTGCTTCGGCGCGCGCTACCGCGACCTCATCGCCGAGATCTTCAACGGCAACACGCTGCCGCGCGACTTCTCGCTCTACCTGCACAACCCCTGCGCCACCGATCCCTCGCTGGCGCCGCCCGGCATGGGCTCGTTCTACGTCTTGGCGCCGGTGCCGCATCTCGGCAACGCCGCGATCGACTGGGAGCGGGAGGGGCCGCTCTACCGCGACCGCATCCTCGCCTACCTCGAAAAGCACTACATCCCCGGCCTCGCCGAAGACCTCGTCACCAGCCGCATCTTCACGCCCATCGACTTCAAGTCGGAGCTGAACGCGCATCTGGGCTCGGCCTTCTCGCTCGATCCGGTGCTGACGCAGAGCGCCTGGTTCCGGCCGCACAACCGCGACGCGGAAATCGGCAACCTCTACATCGTCGGCGCGGGCACCCATCCCGGGGCCGGGGTTCCGGGCGTCGTCGGCTCGGCCAAGGCGACGGCCGGCCTGATGATCGAGGATGCGCTGCATGAATGACGCGGCGGCGGATCGCGCCGCGATCGTCCGGGCCGCGGCGGAGACCATCGCGAAGGGCTCGAACAGCTTCGCCGCCGCGGCAAGGCTGTTCGACGCCGAGACGCGCGCCGACGCAATCATGCTCTACGCCTGGTGCCGGCATTGCGACGACGTGGTGGACGGCCAGACGCTCGGACACGGCGCGACGGGCGCATCCGGCGTGCCGGAACGGCTCGCGGAACTGGAGCGCGAGACCCGGCGTGCCTTCGCCGGCGAGCGGGTCGGGCAGCCGGCCTTCCGCGCCCTGCAACTGGTGGCGGAGCGCCGCGGCATTCCGCTGGCGCTGGCTCTCGACCATCTCGACGGCTTCCGCATGGATGTCGACGGGCGGGTCTATGAGAGCGTGCCGGAGCTTCTCGACTACTGCTACCACGTCGCGGGCGTGGTCGGCGCGATGATGGCGCTGATCATGGGGACGCACGATCCGGACGTGCTCCGCCGCGCCTGCGACCTCGGCCTCGCCTTCCAGCTCACCAACATCGCGCGCGACATCGTGCCGGATGCGGAGGTCGGGCGCATCTACCTGCCGCGGCAATGGCTGCGCGAGGTCGGCCTCACGCCAGAAACGCTCGCCGATCCGGCGGCGCGGGGGAAGCTCGCGGTGCTGGCGAAGCGTCTCGTCGATCTGGCCGAGCCGTATTACGCTTCGGCGCGGATCGGTGTGGACGCGCTGCCGCGCCGATCGAGCTGGGCGATCGCGACCGCGCTCGGCGTCTACCGCGAGATCGGGCTGAAGGTGGTGGCGCGAGGGGCCGCCGCCTGGGACGAACGGGTCTCGACGAGCGGCGCGGAAAAGCTGCGGAACGTCGCTGGGGCCGGGCTCGTCGCGCTCAAGCCGCGCCGCGCGGCATCTCCGCCTCGTCCGGCCGCTCTCTGGACGCATCCGGCGGCGTGACGGTGGCGGTGGCTGCACGCGCCGCCGCCTTTGCTTCCCGTGCCGCTCGGCGCTCGCGCTCGACGACGCCGGAGGCCTTCAGCTGCGCGTGCAGCCGGTCGGCCGGCGGGGCGTAGAGGAAGCCGAAGGAAACGTTGTCCTCGCGGCCTTCCACGGCATGGTGGAGGCGATGCGCCTGCACGAGGCGCTTGGCGTAGCCCCGGTGCGGGATGTTGCGGAACGGCCAGCGCTGGTGGACGAGGCCGTCGTGCACGATGAAGTAGAAGATGCCGTAGAGCGTGATGCCGGTGGCGAAGGCGAGCACCAGCGGCAGGCCGGCGAGCGAGCCGACGACGAAGAGCACGATGGCGATGCCGGAAAAGACCACGGCGTAGAGGTCGTTCTTCTCGAAGAGCTCGTCGTGTTCCTCGTGATGCGACTTGTGCCAGCCCCAGCCCCAGTCGCCATGCATGACGTATTTGTGGGTCCACCACGCCACCCATTCCATGGCAAGGAAGGTGACCAGGGCGACGCCGATCAGGACCGGCCAGCTCGTCAATGTCATCGCTTTCTCCGCGCCGTCAGCGGGCGCCGATCTCCTGCGGCGCTTCCGCCGCGAAGCCGTCGACGCGGTGCGGACGGCCCTCGCCCTGTCCCTGCCGCATCGCGTGCTCGAACACCAGCGCCAGCAGCCCGTGCATGCGGCTCGATGGCCCGAAGACCCGGGTGAGGCTCGCCTCGGCGCGCGAGACGTGCCGCTCGATGCGCCGCCGCGCCGCCGCCGGCCCCATCATCGAGACGATCGTGGACTTGTTCCGGTCCTGTCCGACGTCTTTCCCGAGCGCGCTGGAGCTCGGCGCGCGGTCGAGCAGGTCGTCGACGAGCTGGAAGGCATGGCCGAGCTCCTCGGCGAAGCCGCGAAGTTCGGCCCGCACCCCGCCGGATGCGCCGGCGACGACGCCGCCGATCTCGACCGCCGCGCTGAACAGCGAGCCGGTCTTCAAGCCGTTCGCGGCGGCGATCTCGGCGACGGCGCGGCGGTGCCGGCCGCCGCGCAGGTCCTCGAACTGACCGCCGACGAGACCCCGGACGCCGACCGCGGCGGAAAGGATCGCCACCGCTTCGACCCGGGCTTCGGCCGACAATCCGTCGATGCCGGCGATGAGCTGGTAGGCCCCCGCCAGCGAGCCGATCGCGACGAGAACCGCGACGTCCTCGCCGTGCCGCACGTGCAGCGCCGGCTGGCCGCGCCGGAGCGTGGCGTCGTCCATGCAGGGCAGGTCGTCGAGCACGAGCGAGGCCGCATGGACCATCTCGACCGCGCAGCCGGCGTCGAGGGCCGCCGCCGCGGACCCGCCGAGGTCCTCGGCCGCCAGCAGCGTCATCAGCGGACGAAGGCGCTTGCCGGGGGCGAGAACGCTTTCGCGCAGGGCGTCTCCCAACGGCGCGTGGCTCGCGAGCGTCGGCGGCAGCAAGGCTTCCAGCCGTTCGTCGATGCGCCGGAGCGCGGCTTCGAAGCCGGCCTTTGGGTCCGATGTCATGCTTGCGCGTTCGCTTCCCTGACCCGAATCGAATGCCGTCCTCTGACCGCGCGCGGCGGGACGGTTTGACGGGGATAGTTGCCGCTAACGGCGCGGGTGCCAAGAGGCGTAGTGCCGCAAGCCGCCGCTTGCCGACAGGTTTCGCCGCGTTGGCGGCCGCTTGCCCCATCACGATCGGGCGAGGACGCCGCTATGTTATGCCATGCGTTTGCCCTATCTCGCGGCGGTGCGGCCGGCGCGGAAGGATGGAAGGGTGGCGATGGATACGGAAAAGACGCTCGAAGGCTTCCTGCGCGACGGTGCGGAAAACCGGCCGGAAGGGAAAGCGGTCGCCGCTACGATTCTCGCCTTCGCCGATGCGGCGGTGATCGTGCAGGAGACGATCGCGCGCGGCGGGTCCGGCGACGACCTCGCCGCCGCGCAGAACCACCAGAACGCCGGCGGCGACATGCAGAAGGAGCTCGACGTCGTCGCCGACCGCGCCTTCCTCGACGCCGCGAAGCGCTCGCCGGTGGGCTTCTACGGCTCGGAGGAGCAGGACGAGGCGGTGCAACTCGGCGACGGGCCGCTGGCGCTGGCGATCGACCCGCTCGACGGGTCGTCCAACATCGAGACCAACGTCTCGATCGGCACGATCTTCTCGCTGCTGCCGGCGACCGACGCGCATCGCGCCGATCCTTCCAGCGTCTTCCGGCAGCCGGGCACGAACCAGCTCGCGGCCGGCTTCTTCATCTACGGGCCGCAACTCCTCCTCGTCGTGACGCTGGGGGCGGGCACGCGCGTCTTCATCCGCGCGCCGGGTTCGGGCGGCTTCGTCGCTTTCGGGCCGGCCCCCGCGATCCCGACCGAAGCGAAGGAGTACGCCGTCAACGTCTCGAATCGCCGCCACTGGGCGACGGGCATGCGCCGTTACGTCGACGATCTCGACGCTGGCGCGGAGGGCCCGAGGGGGCACGATTTTGGCATGCGCTATGTCGGCTCGATGGTCGCCGACGCCTATCGCATCTTCCGGCGCGGCGGCATGTTCCTCTACCCCGGCGATACCCGGAAGGGCTACGAGCGCGGTCGCCTGCGCCAGCTCTACGAAACCAACCCGATGGCCTTCTGCATCGAGCAGGCGGGGGGCGCGGCGAGCGACGGAACGGGGCGGATGCTCGACATCGTGCCGGACGGCCTCCACGCCCGCACCCCCTTCGCCTTCGGCTCGAAGGCGGAAATCGAGGCGCTGGCGGGCTATCTCGGCAAGGACGCGTGACGCGCGGCGACGCGTCATGGATTTGTCGGCGGACCTGCGATAAGCCTCCGGCACGAATCGATTGAAACGCCGCTTCGCGCGGCTCGAACGTCCGAAGGGAAGCCGATGTCCGAAGTCGCCGCGCAGCCGAAGAGCGGAGCCGCCGACCGCGACCCGCGCGACATGGCGAATGCCATCCGGGCGCTGGCGATGGATGCGGTGCAGCGTGCCAATTCCGGCCATCCCGGCATGCCGATGGGCATGGCGGACGTGGCGAGCGTTCTGTTCCGCGACTTCATCAAGCTCGATCCGGCGCGCCCCGACTGGCCGGACCGCGACCGTTTCGTCTTGTCGAACGGCCACGGGTCCATGCTCCTCTACGCGCTGCACCATCTCGTCGGCTATTCCGACATGACGATCGAGCAGTTGCAGAACTTCCGGCAGATCGGCTCGAAGACCGCCGGCCACCCGGAATACGGCCACGCGCTCGGCATCGAGACGACGACCGGCCCGCTCGGGCAGGGCATCACCACGGCGGTCGGCATGGCGCTCGCCGAGCGCATGCTGAATGCGCGCTACGGCGACGACCTCGTCGACCACTACACTTACGTCTTCTGCGGCGACGGCTGCTTGATGGAGGGCATCAGCCACGAGGCGATCGACCTCGCGGGCCACCTGAAGCTGTCGAAGCTGATCGTCCTCTTCGACGACAACGGCATCTCGATCGACGGCAAGACCTCGCTCGCGACTTCGACCGACCAGGTGAAGCGCTTCGAGGCGGCTGGCTGGCACGCCGAGCGCGTCGACGGCCACGACACGAACGCGATCCGCGCCGCGATCGAGCGGGCGAGGAAATCCGACAAGCCGGCGATGATCGCGGCGAAGACCATCATCGGCTACGGCTCGCCGAAGCTCGCCGGCTCCGAGAAGAGCCACGGCGCACCGCTCGGGCCGGACGAGATCGCGGCGACGCGCGAGAAGCTGGTCTGGACGGCGGAAGCCTTCGCGATCCCGGACGAGATCGTCGCCGGCTGGCGCGAGGTCGGGGTGAAGGGCGCGGCGGCCCGCGGCGAATGGGAGAAGCGCCATGCGGCCTCCGGCAGAAAGGCCGAGTTCGACGCCGCGATGGAGGGCGAACTCGGACCCGACTTCGCGAAGACCATGGCGGACTATCGCCAGAGGCTTTCCGAGGAGAAGCCGAAGCTCGCGACCCGCAAGTCCTCCGAGGCGACGCTGGAAATCGTCAACGCTGCGACGGAACTCACCGTCGGCGGCTCGGCGGACCTGACGCACTCCGTCTTCACGCTGACCAAGAACATGCACGACGTGCAGGCCGGGCACTACGACGGCCGCTACATCCGCTACGGCATCCGCGAGCACGCGATGGCGGCGGTGATGAACGGCCTCGCCGTCCACGGCGGCTTCATCCCCTATGGCGGCACGTTCCTCGTCTTCTCCGATTACATGCGCGGCGGCATGCGCATCTCGGCGCTGATGGGCGTTCGCGTCATCTACGTCCTGACGCACGATTCGATCGGCCTCGGCGAGGACGGTCCGACGCACCAGCCGATCGAGCACCTGACTATGCTGCGCGCGACGCCGGGCATGCTGGTCTTCCGCCCGGCCGACGCGATCGAGACGGCGGAAGCCTGGGAGATCGCCTTGACCGAACATCGCCCGTCGGTCCTGTCGCTGTCGCGCCAGAACCTGCCGACGGTCCGCGCCGGCGACGTCGCCGAGAATCGGTCGCGGCGCGGCGGCTACGTGCTGAAGGAAGCGAACGGCGAGCGGCAGGTGACGATCCTCGCCAGCGGTTCCGAGATCGAGATCGCGCTCGCCGGCGCCGAGAAGCTGGCGGGCGAGGGCATCCGCGCGGCGGTGGTCTCGATGCCGAGCCACGAGCTCTTCCTCGAACAGGACGAGAGCTACCGCCGGTCCGTTCTCGGCACCGCGCCGCGCATCGCGGTCGAGGCGGCGGGCGGCCTGTCCTGGGATCGCTTCATCGGCACGGAAGGGCGCTTCGTCGGCATGCGCTCCTTCGGCGCTTCCGGCCCCGCGCCGAAGCTCTACGAGCATTTCGGCATCACGCCGGACGGCATCGTGACGGCGGCGAAGGAGATCGTCCGTTGAGCCGGCTTCCCTCGATCGGCGACGCGGCGGTTTCCGGCAAGACTCTGCTCATCCGCGCCGACCTGAACGTTCCGGCCAAGGACGGCAAGGTGACGGACGCCACAAGGTTGGAGCGTTTCGCCCCGACGGTGAAGGAGCTGGCGGGGAAGGGCGGAAGGATCGTCATCCTCGCGCATTTCGGCCGGCCGAAGGGCAAGCCCGATCCGGCCTTCACCTTGAAGCCTGTCGCCGACAAGCTCGCCGAGATCCTGGGATCGAAGGTCGCCTTCGCCGAGGACTGCGTCGGCGAGCCGGCGAAGTCGGTCGTCTCGGCGCTGCAGGACGGCGAGGTCGCGGTTCTGGAGAACCTGCGCTTCCACGCCGAGGAAGAGAAGAACGACGAGGGCTTCGCGCGACGGTTGGCGGAGCTCGGCGACATCTACGTCAACGACGCCTTCTCCTGCGCGCACCGCGCCCACGCCTCGACGCACGCGATCGCGAAGCTCAAGCCGGCCTATGCCGGACCGTCGCTGCTGGCGGAGGTGAACGCGCTGGAATCGGCGCTGAACGAACCGCAGCGCCCTGTCGCGGCGGTGGTCGGTGGCGCGAAGGTCTCCAGCAAGATCGGCGTCCTCGAATTCCTCGTGCCGAAGATGGACCATCTCGTCATCGGCGGCGGCATGGCGAACACCTTCCTCGCCGCGCAAGGGCACGACGTCGGCAAGTCGCTCTACGAGGCGGACGCCAAGGAGACGGCCCTGAAGGTGATGAAGCTCGCCGAGACGAGCGGCTGCAAGCTCCACCTGCCGGCGGATGTCGTCGCGGCAAGCGAGTTCAAGGCCCATGCCGAGAACGAGACCGTTCCGGCGGACGCCATTCCGGCGGACAGGATGGCGCTCGATGTCGGCTCGAGGACGGCGGACTCAATCGTCGAGGCACTGTCGTCCTGCCGGACCCTGCTCTGGAACGGCCCTCTCGGCGCCTTCGAGATCGAGCCCTTCGACGCCGCGACGAACAAGGTGGCGCTGGCGGCGGCGAAGCTGACGAAGGAGGGCCGGCTCGTCACCGTCGCCGGCGGCGGCGACACGGTCGCGGCGCTGAACGCCAGCGGTGCGGCGGACGACTTCACCTATCTTTCCACGGCCGGCGGCGCCTTCCTCGAATGGCTGGAAGGCAAGGAGCTTCCCGGCATCGAGGTGTTGCGGAAGGGCTGACGCGACGGTCGGAGGCCGTGTGCCATTCTTTCCCTCGCGGGGAGAGGGTGGATGTCGCGGAGCGGCGGACGGGTGAGGGATATGCGGTGGTGACGAATGCCGACCGCGCCTTTCGAGATGGCACCCCTCATCCCCTGCCGGACCTTCTCCCCGCTGGGGACAAGAAACCTAAGTTTTCGACGCCGCATGCTGTTCGTGAGCCAAAGTCATATGCCCAACCCGCTCGTCATCGCCCCGTCGATCCTGTCCGCTAACTTCGCACGGCTCGGCGAGGAGGTCGCGGCCGTGGCCGAGGCGGGGGCGGACTGGATCCATCTCGACGTGATGGACGGGCATTTCGTGCCGAACGTCACCTTCGGCCCGCCGGTGGTGAAGGCGCTGCGTCCGGCGACGGCGAAGTTCTTCGACTGCCACCTGATGATCGAGCCGTGCGACCCGTATCTCGAAGCCTTCGCGGCAGCCGGCTGCGACATGCTCACCGTCCATGCCGAGGCGACGCGGCATCTCGACCGCTCGCTTCAGGCGATCAGGGGGCTCGGCAAGCAGGCCGGCGTCGCGCTGAATCCCGGCACGCCCGAGACGGCGGTGGAATACGTGCTCGATCGCGTCGACATGGTGCTGGTGATGACGGTCAATCCCGGCTTCGGCGGGCAGGCCTTCATCCCGGCGACGCTGGCGAAGCTTCGTCGGCTCCGGGCGCTCATCGGCGACCGGCCGATCCGCATCGAGGTCGACGGCGGCATCGCCCCGGACACGGCGAAGGCCGTGCGCGAGGCGGGAGCCGACACCTTCGTCGCGGGTTCGGCCGTGTTCAAGGGCGGCGCCCCGGCCTATGCCGGCAACATCCGCGCGCTGCGCGAGGCCGCCGGCGAGCCGGAGGCCTGAACCCTCATTCCGGCGGCCCGAGCGCCGGCGGCATCGCCCCTTCGATCGAATCCTCGTCCTTCAGCCGCGTGCCTGTCAGGCCGAGCGAGCGAGCGCGGACCAGCAGGCGGGCGAGCTTCGGGGCGGCGAGCGACGGGGGCAAGCCGCCGGCGCGGATGTTCGAGACGCAGTTGCGGTCGGCGTCCGTGGTGCGCCCCGGCTTCGGATCGAAGGTGAGGTAGGCGCCGAGGCTGTCGGCGGCGGACAGCCCCGGCCGCTCGCCGACGAGCATCAGCACGAGCTTCGCGCCGAGAGCTTCGGCCGCCGGATCGGACAGGGCGACGCGGGCTTGGGACGCGACGAGGACGGGCGCGACGCGCCACGCCATCGGCACGAGGGCGAGCGTTCCCAGCGCCACCGTCGTGGCATAGGCATGCGCCGCGGTGGCGGACAGCCCGTCGGCGAGGATCACCGCGAGATCGAACGGGCCGTCCTTCGCCGCCTCCAGAAGCGCGGCGCGCGACTCGTCCGCGAGCCGGCGGCCGAGGTCGGGGCGGCGCAGGTAGGTGGCGCGGTCGGGAGCCTCGCTGGAGATGCGCAAGGTCTCGCGGCCGGCGTCCCGCATCGCCCGCTCGACCGCGTCAGCATCGAAAGGCGCGTGCACCGCGTCGCGCGCCTTCGCATGCGCCTCGGCGAAGTCGAGATGGGCGGCGGTCGGCAGCCCCGCGCCGGCGCGTCCGAGGCCGATCCGCGCCTCGGTGTAGCGGCGGAGCGCCGCGATCGGGTGCGGCGGTGCGACCGGGCGGTCCGTCATCATGAGGCCTCCAAGAGCCGCGAGCGGTCGAGGAGGTCCAGCGAGCGGTCTCCTCCCGCCGGCGCCAGCATGCCGTCGGCATCGAAGATGCCGAGCTCCTCCGCCCAGCGCTCGAACTCCGGCGCGGCGCGCAGGCCCAGCGTGCGGCGGATGTAGGCCGCGTCGTGGAAGGAGGTCGACTGGTAGTTCAGCATGACGTCGTCCGAGCCCGGCACGCCCATCACGAAGTTGACGCCGGCGACGGCGAGGAGGGTCAGGAGGCCGTCCATGTCGTTCTGGTCCGCCTCGGCATGGTTGGTGTAGCAGACGTCGACCCCCATCGGCAGGCCGAGCAGCTTGCCGCAGAAATGGTCCTCCAGCCCAGCGCGGGTGATCTCCTTGCCGTCGTAGAGGTATTCGGGCCCGATGAAGCCGACCACCGTGTTGACGAGGAGCGGCGAGAACTCGCGCGCGACGGCGTAGGCCCGCGCCTCCATCGTCTGCTGGTCGACGCCGTGATGGGCATCGGCGGACAGCGCCGAACCCTGGCCGGTCTCGAAATACATGGCATTCCGCCCCACCGTTCCGCGGTTCAGCTCGGCCGCGGCATCGTGCGCTTCCCGCAGCATCGCGAGGTCGATGCCGAAGGAGCGGTTGGCGGTTTCCGATCCCGCGATCGACTGGAACACGAGGTCCACCGGCGCGCCGCGTTCCAGCACCGCCAGCGCCGTCGTCACGTGCGCGAGGACGCAGGATTGCACCGGACAGCCGAGCCGCAAGCGCAGCTCCTCGATGAGGTGGAGGAGACGGATCATCGCCTCCGGACTGTCGGTGGCGGGGTTGATGCCGATCACCGCGTCGCCGCAACCGAACTGGAGGCCGTCGACGATCGAGGCCGCGACGCCCATCGGGTCGTCGGTCGGATGGTTCGGCTGGATGCGGACTGCGAGGTGCCCGGGCAGGCCGACCGTGGTGCGGAAGGCCGAGGTCACCGGACGCTTCCGCGCGATCGCGATGAGGTCCTGGCTGCGGCAGATCTTCGAGACGGCGGCGACCATTTCCGGCGTCAGGCCCCATTGCAGGGCGGCGATGGCGTCGGGTGTCGCCTCGTCGCCGAGCAGCCATTCGCGGAACGTCCCGACTGAGAGATGGGAGATCGGTGCGAAGGCGTCGTCGTCGTGGCGGGCAAGGATCAGCGCGGAGACCTCGTCCGCGTCCGGGTCGACGAGCGGCGTCTCCAAGAACTCGGCGAGGCCGGTGTCGGCGAGGCGACGCTGCGCCTTCACGCGGGTCTCGGCGGTGTCCGCCGCGATGCCCGCGAGGAAGTCGCCGGATCGGGCCGGCGACGCCGCGGCCATGAGGGCCCTCAGGTCTTCGGGCGACATCGCGGGTCTCCGGTCGGTTGCTGGCCGATGAAACGGCAAGACGCCGTCGCGGTCAAATCGGCAGCAACGGCATCGATCCTTGACCTTCCAGCAACGGGAAGCCCCATCTCCCATCGCTCGCATCAGGACCCGACGCATGACCGACCGGCATCACGACGGCGGCGACCACGCCGCCCATCACCACCACGACCATCATGCGCACGCATCCGCCGCTGCGCCGGAAGCCGTCCGCGATCCGGTCTGCGGGATGATGGTGGACCCGGGCGCCGGCAAGCCGGAGGCGACGCATGCCGGGCGGACCTTCCGTTTCTGCTGCGAAGGCTGCCGGAAGAAGTTCGAGGCTGCGCCGGAGGGCTACCTGACCGCGAAGGACCCGGTCTGCGACATGGAGGTGGACCGCGCCTCCGCCCGATATATGGCGAAGCACGAGGGGACGCGCTTCTATTTCTGTTCCGCCGGCTGCCAGGCGAAGTTCGAGGCCGATCCCGCCGGCTATCTCGGCAACTGGCCGCGCCCCGAACCGGCGGCCGCGCCCGGTTCGAAATGGACCTGCCCGATGCATCCGGAGGTCGTCAGCGACGGGCCGGCGGACTGCCCGAAATGCGGCATGGCGCTGGAGCCGATGACGCCGGCAGCAGGAGATGGCGGACCGAACCCGGAGCGGGTGGATTTCACCCGCCGCCTGCTCGTCAGCGTCGCCTGCGCCGTGCCGCTGCTGCTGATCTCCATGGGGTCGATGCTCGGCCTGCCGTTCCGCGCCTGGCTCGGCGAACGCGCGGCGGTCTTCGCCGAGTTCCTCCTGGCGACGCCCGTGGTGGTCTGGGCCGCCGCGCCCTTCTTCCGGCGGGCGCTTGCCTCGCTCCGCAACCGCTCGCCCAACATGTGGACGCTGATCGGGCTCGGCGTCGGCGCGGCCTATGGCTACAGCGTCCTCGCCGCCTTCCTGCCGGGGCTGTTCCCCGCCTCGTTCCGCGCCGGGATGGCGGGCATGGAAGCGAGCGTGCCGGTCTATTTCGAAGCCTCCGCCGTGATCGTCGCGCTGGTCTTCGTCGGGCAGATCCTGGAACTCAGGGCGCGCGAGCGGACCGGTTCCGCCATCCGCGCGCTGCTCGACCTCGCGCCGAAGACCGCGCGCCGCATCGGTGCGGACGGAACGGAGGCGGACGTGCCGCTCGGCGAGGTGCGGACGGGCGACCGGCTGCGCGTGCCGCCGGGGATGAGCGTGCCGGTGGACGGCGCGGTGATCGAGGGCCGCTCCTTCGTCGACGAGAGCATCCTCACCGGCGAGTCCGCACCGGTCGCGAAGGGGGAGGGCGACCGGCTCACCGGCGGCACGCTGAACGGGCGCGGTGCGCTCGTCATGCGCGCCGAAGCGGTCGGGGCCGACACGGTGCTCGCCCGGATCGTCGAAATGGTGGGGAAGGCGCAGCGCTCGCGTGCGCCGATCCAAGGGCTGGCGGACCGAGTCGCGGGCGTCTTCGTGCCGGCGGTGGCGGCGGTCGCGCTGCTCGCATTCGCGCTCTGGTGGGCGCTCGGACCCGAGCCCGCCTTGGCGCACGGCCTCGTCGCGGCGGTGTCGGTGCTGATCATCGCCTGTCCCTGCGCGCTCGGCCTCGCGACGCCGGTCTCGATCATGACGGCGACCGGGCGCGGCGCGCAGGCCGGCGTCCTGATCCGCGACGCCGAGGCGCTGGAGCGTCTCGCGAGCGTCGACACGCTGGTGGTCGACAAGACCGGGACGCTCACCGAAGGCCAGCCGCGCCTCGTCGACGTCGTTCCTGCCGAGGGCGGCGACGGCGAGGCGATGCTGCGGCTCGCCGCGGCGCTGGAGCGGGGCTCGGAACACCCGCTGGCGGCGGCGATCGTCGCCGGTGCGGCAGGGCATGGCCTGCAACTGCCGGATGCGACAGGCGTCGAGGCGGCGACCGGCAAGGGTCTCGCCGGCACGGTCGAGGGACGCGCGGTCGCGATCGGCAACCGGGCGATGCTCCGGGACGGCGGCGTCGAGGTGGCGAAGGCGCTGGAGGCGGAGGCCGAACGGCTGCGCGGCGAAGGCAAGACCGCGATGTTCGTTGCGGTGGACGGCAAGGCCGCCGGCCTTCTCGCCGTCGCGGACCCGATCAAGCCTTCCGCGCGGGATGCGATCCGAGCGCTTCACGCCGAAGGTGTCCGCGTCGTCATGGCGACCGGCGACGAGCCGGGCACTGCGGCCGGCGTCGCCAAGGCGCTCGGCATCGACGACGTCCGGGCCGGTCTCCTGCCCGAGGGCAAGCTGGCGCTGGTCGAGGAGTTGCAGGGCCGGGGCAGGCGCGTCGCGGTCGCGGGCGACGGCGTGAACGACGCTCCGGCGCTGGCCGGCGCGGCGGTCGGCATCGCCATGGGCACGGGGGCGGACGTCGCGATGGAAAGCGCCGGTATCACGCTGGTGAAAGGCGACCTCGCCGGCATCGCCAGAGCCCGGCGCCTCGCGAAGGCGACGATCCGCAACGTTCGGCAGAACCTGTTCTTCGCCTTCGTCTACAACGCCGTCGGCGTGCCGGTGGCGGCGGGCGTGCTCTATCCGGTCTTCGGCTGGCTGCTGTCGCCGATGCTGGCGGCCGCCGCGATGAGCCTGTCCTCGGTCTCCGTGATCGCCAACGCCCTGAGGCTGCGGACGCTGGACCTTCGGGAAGCGCCCCCGACGCAAGGCCGCTGACGCGCGGGGATGCCGGCGGCCGCCGGACCGCCATATTGCCGCCGGGCGGCATCCGCGAGCGAGCGGTGCGCATCGCCCGCTCGTTCGGGAGAAACGCATGAAGGGATCGCTTCTCGGCGCGGCCGCGATGATCGCGCTGGCACTCCTGTGCGGGCGGGCCGGCGCGCAAGCCGCGCGATACGAGATCACGGCTCCGGCCGCGGCAGGCGGCGGCTGGGACCGGACCGCCCGCGCCATGCAGGCCGCGATGCGGGACGCGAAGATCGCCAGCGACGTCGCCGTCGTGAACATACCGGGCGCCGGCGGGACGATCGGCCTCGCGCAGTTCGCGGCGGAGAAGGAGGGCGACCCGTCGGCTCTCATCGTCGGCGGCGACGCGATGGTCGGCGCGATCCTCGCCGACCGCTCGACGGTGACGCTGGATCAGGTGACGCCGATCGCGCGCCTCGCCGGCGAGCCCGAGGCGATCGTGGTCGCCGCAGCGTCGCCCTTCCGGACGATCGGCGACTTCCTGAAGGCCTTCAAGGACAATCCCGGCGCGCTCGCCGTCGCCGGCGGCTCCACGGGCGGGGCGGACCAGATCACCGCGGCGCTGCTGGCCGAGGCGGTCGGCGCCGACCCGCGGGCCGTCGACTACGTCGCCTTTTCCGGCGGCGGCGAGGTGCTGGCGGCCATCCTCGCAGGGGAGGCGGCGGCCGGGATTTCCGGTGCAGGCGACTTCGCGAAGGAGGTCGCGGCGGGCCGGCTGCGGCTCCTTGCCGTTACCGGCGAACGGCGTGCCGGCGGCATCGACGCGCCGACGCTGAAGGAGGCGGGCGTCGACGTGACGATGCGCAACTGGCGCATGGTCGCCGCCGCTCCCGGCCTCGACGAGGCGCAGGTGGCGCGGATCGCCGCCGACGTGAAGGCGATGGCCGCGAGCGCAAGCTGGAAGGAGGCGCTTCGGCGCAACGGCTGGGACGACGCCTATCTCGACGGCGATGCCTTCCGCGCCGAACTCACGCGGACCATGGCCGAAACGCAGCGGGTGCTGATCGGGATCGGCACCCTCCAGCCGTGAAGAAACAACGAGCCGGTGCGCTCCGGCGGCGCGATCGGCATTGACTTGCGCCCGCCCCGCCGCCGATGGTCCGCCCGCGAGTCCGGGCATGGGGCGAACCTGGATTGCGATCGGAGAAATGCGCGAACCGCCTCCCGGCTCGCCGACGGCCGGACGGTGGAAGTGCGCTCGGGGACAAGGTTGAGCGAATGGATTTTCTGACCGTCGACTCGCTGACGGCGCTGCTGCAGATCGTGATGATCGATCTGGTGCTCGCCGGCGACAACGCCATCGTCATCGGTCTCGCGGCGGCCGGCCTGCCGAAGGAGCAGCGCGCGCGGGCGATCCTCGTCGGCATCATCGCCGCGACGGTGCTGCGCATCGTCTTCGCCGCGACCACGCAATGGCTGCTCGGCTTCGGCGGCGCGCTTCTCGTCGCCGGCGGCCTGCTGCTCCTCTACGTTTGCTGGAAGATGTGGCGCGAGCTGCGCCAGCCGCAGCACGACCCCGACGCCGAGATCGCGGAAGCCGAAGGCCGTGCGGGACGTAAAACTCTTGGCCAGGCGGTCTGGCAGATCGTCGTCGCGGACGTGTCGATGTCGCTCGACAACGTGCTCGCGGTCGCGGGCGCGGCCGGCGAGCACCTCTGGGTGCTGATCGTCGGCCTGGTCCTGTCGATCGGGCTGATGGGTCTGGCCGCCAGCCTCATCGCCGGGCTGCTCCAGCGCTATCGCTGGATCGCCTATGTGGGCCTCGCGATCATCCTCTACGTCGCGGTGAAGATGCTGCTCGAAGGGGTCGAGCAGCTTCGGCCGGGAACCTTCGCCTTCCTGCACTGAGGCGGGGAAGGGGGGCGGCCGCGCCGGGGGGCGGTTCAGCGCGAGCCGATGCCGTCCCAGTCGCGGCGCGCGATGCCGACGGCGCGGAGCGCCCGGTCGGACGGGCGGCGTCCGGCCTCCGCCGCGCTGGCGCAGTCGCGTGCGCCGGCCAGCGTCGTCGCGATTGCGGCGAGGGCGGAGCGGAAGGATCGGGTGGGGCCGGCGGCGGTCATCTGCGTCTCCATGTTTCGATACTTGAGATCGGGCTGCGTGCCGGCTGGTTGAAGGCCCGATCCGGCAGGGCTTCCATGCGCGGCGCTCATGCCTGCCGCAGCAGTGGCATTTTCCGTGCAGAGGTTTATGCGTGGCGCCGAATCGAGGCGAGGCGGGCGCGAGGGTCGGCATGGTGGAGAAGACGGTCGAGGTGGTGCGCGGCGACACGCCCGGCACCGAATGGCGGCTGCCTGTCCTGCGCTTCCGCGCCACGGGCGGCGGCGCGCCTTCCGCCTATCTGCAGGCGGCGCTGCACGCGAACGAGCTGCCGGGCGTCGTCGCCCTGCACCGGCTGGTGCCGATGCTGGCCGAGGCGGAACGCGACGGTCGGCTCCTCGGCGACGTCACCGTCGTGCCGCACGCCAATCCCATCGCCGCCGGCGAGCACCTCTTCTCGGAGCATATGGGCCGCTTCTCGTTCCACTCCCGCACGAACTACAACCGCGACTTCCCGCTCCTGGATACGACCGACACGTCGGGTCTTCCCGGCGACGACGCGCCGGTCGCCGCCGAGAAGCGCCTGAAGGCCCGGCTCCTCAAGCTCGCCCTCGGTGCCGACCTCGTGCTCGACCTCCACTGCGACGACGAATCCCTGAACTACATCTACGTGCCTGCGCCCTTCTGGCCGCATATGCGGGACCTCGCCGCCTCGCTCGGCTCTGAAGCGGTGCTGGCGTGGCGGGACTCGTCGGACGGCGCCTTCGAGGAGGCCGCCTATGCGCCCTACCGCGCGCTGCCGGACGACGATCCCGACTGGCGCCGTCTCGCCGTGACGACGGTCGAGTTGCGCGGGCGCGCCGACGTTTCGCCGGAGCTGGCCGAAGCCGACGCGCTCGGCCTCTACCGCTTCCTCGTCGCCCGCGGCACGATCCGCGACGAAGGCGTCGAGCCGCCGGCCGAATGGCCGGGCGAGGCGACGCCGCTCGACAATGTCGAGATGATCCGCGCGCCGGTGGGCGGCGCGATCCTCTTTCACGCGCGGCCGGGGGACCGGGTGGAGGAAGGGCAACTCGTCGCGACCGTCATCGCCAGCCCCGGCGAGGCGGAGGGCGAGGTCGCCGTCACCGCGCCGCAGGCCGGCCTGATCCTCACCCGGCGCAGCCAGCGCTCCACTCGGGTCGGGGAGGATCTGATGAAGCTCCTCGGTTCGCGCCCTTCCGCGACCGTCAAGAAGCCGGGGGCGCTGGAGTCCTGACGATGCAGAAGATCCTCGTTCTCAACGGCCCGAACCTCAACCTCCTCGGCACGCGCGAGCCCGGCGTCTACGGCACGAAGTCGCTCGCCGACATCGAGGCCGACCTTCGCGCCCGTTTCGACGGTCGCGCCGCGATCGACTTCCGGCAGACCAATCGCGAAGGCCAGCTCGTCGACTGGATCCAGGAAGCCGGCCTGTCGGATGTGCCGGTGGCGCTGAATGCCGGCGCCTACACCCACACCTCGATCGCCATCCGCGATGCCATCGCCGGGGCGAAGGCCATCGTGGTCGAGGTGCATCTGTCGAACATCCACGCGCGCGAGGATTTCCGCCACCGTTCGTTCATCGCCGGCGTCTGCCGCGGGGTCGTCGCGGGCTTCGGACCGCTGTCCTACGCCTTGGCGGTCGAGGCGCTTCTCGTGGATTAAGGGAACGATTTCCTAGGAACCCGACGCACAGGCCCAAATGAGTGAATTTTTCGTCAATTGGCCAAAAAAATTTTTCACGAAGCTTAAGCGATTGTTTCAACGCCGGATGTCCAAGCTCGCCGCTTTCCCGCCGCAATTTCGACCTTGTCCGGACTCGAAGTCGGTCCAGCTTCGCCTCCGTGGGGTTTAGCGAAAAGGGGAATTCGCGATGCAAGAATCGCTAACGAGCATCCTTGCCGACTACCTGACCGGCCGCATTTCGACGGTGGAAGCGTTGAAGCGTTCCCACTGCCAAGCCGTCGACGATCTGGTGCGCGCGGCGCGCATCGAAGGCGACGAAATCTCCCGATTTGCGGTCATCCGCGACCGTGAGCGCCTGCGTCGGGTCGTCCGGAATTAAGTCCTCGCTTACCTTCCTTTGCCACAAGTTCCGCTTGCCAGTTTTTGCAAAGGAGCAACCATGAGCGACGACGTATCCACAGCCTCGGGCGGCCGGATCCGGTCCTTCATCGAGCGGATCGAGCAGCTCGACCAGGAGATCGCCGATCTCAACGAAGGCAAGAAGGAAGTCTTCGCCGAGGCGAAGGGCGAGGGCTTTGACGTGAAGATCCTCAAGGAGATCATCAAGCTGCGCAAGCAGGACCAGGACGAGCGCGACGAGCACGACACGCTGCTCGACCTCTATATGAAGGCGATGGCCGACAGCGAGGAACCGCTCGCCAAGGCGGCCTGACGACTGCATCGAAACGCAATTCGGAAGGTGGCCCCGCCGGTTCGGCGGGGCCTTTTCTTTTCGCGCCCGCCGAACCCCGCCGTTGACGCAAAGCCCGAGCGAAACTAACCCTCGAAACGAGCCCAAGGGGGAAGTGGCGATGAGTGATTCCAAAGCCGATATCGGCGTGATCGGCATGGGCACGATGGGGGCGATGCTGGCCCTGAACATCGCGGAGGAAGGGTTCGCCACTGCGCTCTTCAACCGCACCACGTCGAAGGCGTTCGGGGTCCGCGACGACAACCCGGACCTCGCCGCCAACCTCCACCCGGAGGAAACGCTGGAAGGCTTCGTCGCCTCGCTGAAGATCCCGCGCGTCGTCCTGATCATGGTGAATGCCGGTAAGCCGGTGGACGAGCAGATCGAGCACCTGAAACCGCTGCTCGACGCAGGCGACATCGTGATCGACGGCGGCAACGCCGACTTCAACGACACGGTTCGCCGCAACCGGGCGATGGAGGGTTCGGGCATCCATTTCGTCGGCATGGGCGTGTCGGGCGGCGAGCAGGGCGCGCGGCACGGGCCCTCGATCATGGTCGGCGGCGACAAGGCGGTCTGGGAGCGCCTGCAGCCGATCCTCGAGCCGGTCGCGGCGAAATACGACGGCGTTCCCTGCGTCGCCTGGCTCGGCACCGACGGGGCCGGGCATTTCGTCAAGACCATCCACAACGGCATCGAATATGCCGACATGCAGATGATCGCCGAAATCTACGGCATCCTGCGCGATGGCGCCGGCATGGCCGCCCCCGATATGGCCAAGGTCTTCGCCGACTGGAACACGCGGGGCCTCTCCTCCTACCTAATCGAGATCACCGCGACGGTGCTGGCCGAGACGGACGAGGAGACCGGCAAGCCACTGGTCGACGTCATCGTCGACGAAGCCGGCCAGAAGGGCACCGGCCGCTGGTCGGTGATCGAGGCGCAGAAGCTCGGCATCGGCGCGACGACGCTGGAATCCGCCGTCTCGGCGCGGGGCGTCTCCTCGCGGCGCGAGGAGCGGGCGGAGGTCGAGAAGATTTACGCCGACGCGAAGACCCACCTGCCGGCCTCGACCTTCAAGGCGGATGCCGAAGGCTTGACCGAACTGGAGGAGGCGCTGGAAACGGCGAAGATCATCGCCTACGCGCAGGGCTACGCCATCATGGCGGCGGCCAGCCTCGAATGGAAATGGGACCTGCCGCTCGGCGTCATCGCGCGCATCTGGCGCGCCGGCTGCATCATCCGCTCGAGCTTCCTCGACGACATCGCCAAGGCTTACGAGACGGGCGAGACGGTGATCAACCTCCTGCAGACGCCGACCTTCTCGGGACGCGTGTCGAAGGGGCAGGCTGCGCTGCGCCGCGTCGTCTCGAAAGCCGCGCTCGCCGGCGTTCCGGTGCCGGCGCTGGCGGCGGCCCTATCCTATTTCGACGACTACCGCCGGGCCCGCGGCACGGCGAACCTCGTCCAGGGCCAGCGCGACCTTTTCGGCGCCCACACCTACCATCGCTTCGACAAGCAAGGCCCGCAGCACCACATCTGGCCGGCGGTCTGAACCGCTTCTACTCGCCGCCGTCGATGCCGAATACGGCCTGCGCCGCCCGGATGCCCTTCAACTCGAAGCGGCCGAGCGGCACGGCCGGCACGCCGCACTGGCGGGCGAAACTCTCCGACAGGACGAGGTTGCGCCCGAGCCGGTCGCAGAGCTGCTCGATCCGGCTGGCGAGGTTCACCGCCGCGCCGATCACGGTGAAGTCCAGCCGCCGCGCCGCGCCGACATTGCCGTAGAACACCTCGCCGACATGGAGGGCGATGTCGAGGTCGATCGCCGGCCGGCCGGTCGCGGCACGCAGGCGGTTCAGCTCGGCCGTCGCGACGAGCGCGTGGTGTGCGGCGCGCAGCGCCCGGCCGCAGGCGGCCGTGCCGTCGCCGTCGAGCGGAAACACCGCGAGGAGCCCGTCGCCGAGGAACTTCAGGATTTCGCCGCCATGCTCGGCGATCGGCGCGTCGAGCACGTCGAAATGCTCGTTCAGGAGGCCGACCACCATTTCGGCCGGATGCGCTTCGGAGAGCTCCGTGAAACCCTTCAGGTCGGCGAAGAGGATCGCCGCCTCGATCGCCTCTCCCTCGTTCCGGTGCACCGCGCCGGCGAGGACGCGCTCGCTGGTGCGCGGACCCACATAGACCCGCAGCATCTCGGACGAGATTTCCGAAAGCAGGATGCGATAGACCGCGAGGGCGATCGTCGGGAGCAGTGCGTCGATGACGGCATGGTCCTCGGACGAGAAGCCGTTGGAGCGGCGGGTGGCGAAGCTGAGTGCCATGCCGTTGATGTACGGCTCGTTCGGGAAGGCGAAGAGCCGCAGCGCGTAGTGGCTGAGGCCGTCCGCCGCCAGGGTCGCGAGCAACGGAAAGTCGGCGAGTCCTTCGCCGCCGCCGAGGTTCCAGTTCGCCTGCATGAGGTCGTTCTCGCGGGCGTAGTAGATCGGCGACTTCCGGAACTCCGCCTCGCCTTCCGGACCGTAGGCGGAGAAATCCTGCCGGACCGCGCCGTCGCTGGTCCAGGTGACGCTGGCTCCCCTCGTGTTCGGATCCAGCGTCGGCACGCCGATCGACAGGCGGTCGAGCGGCACGAGGCCGGCGATGCGCGATCCGAGGCCGGCGAGGAAAGCCTCCGGCTCGGTTGCCGACAGGCCCTGGCTCACGATCCAGGCGAGGATGTCCGGCAGCGTCGGCCGCGCCGCGGCGGCGCTCATTCCCGCAGCCGCTCGGCGTGCCAGGCCAAGTGGTCCGGCATGAAGGTCGAGACGAAGTTGTAGGAGTGGTCGTAGCCTTCGCGCATGTTGAGCGTCAGCGGAATGCCGGCCTTGGCGCAGGCGTCCTTCAGGAGCCAGGGACGCAGGCCGTCGTCGAGATTCGAGTCCTTGTCGCCCTGATCGACCAGAAACTCGCGGAAGCGGTGGCCGTCCTCGATCAGGAGCGTCGCGTCGTAGGCGCGGTGCGCCTTCGGGTTGCGGCCGAGATATTTCTCGAAGGCCGGCCGCGACCAGCCCGCCGTGGTCGGCTGCACGATCGGCGCGAAGGCCGAGGCGCTGCGGAACCGGTCCGGGTGCTTCAGCGCGATGGTCAGCGCGCCGTGGCCGCCCATCGAGTGGCCGGTGATCGCCTGCCGTGTCATGTCGGCCGGAAAATTGACGGCGACCAGCGCCGGAAGTTCGTCGGTCAGGTAGGAATACATCCGGTAGTTCCGGTCGTAGGGCCGCTCCGTCGCGTCGAGATAGAAGCCGGCACCCGAGCCGAACCGCCAGTCTTCATCGTCCGGCACGCCCTGCCCGCGTGGCGACGTGTCCGGCAGAACGACGATCAGGCCGAGTTCGGCGGCGGCGCGGCGGTACTCGGCCTTGTCCATCGCGTTCTGATGGGTACAGGTCAGGCCGGACAGGAACCAGACCACCGGCAGCTTGCGCTCCGCGCCGCCCGGCGGCACGAAGACCGCGAAGGTCATCGCCGTGTCGGTGACGCGCGACTGGTGGCGATAGACGCCCTGCACGCCGCCATGCGCCTTCGCGGTGGAGAGTGTTTCCATCGGTTCTCTTTCGGAAGGGGAAGGGATGCGTCGGAAGATTCAGGGGTGATCGCCGCCCTGCCGGGCGATCCATTCGCGCAGGGCGCCGTTGACGCGCGTCTGCCAGCCGCGCCCGCTGGCACGCAGCGCCGCGACGACATCCTCGTCGAGGCGGAGCGTCACGCGCCGCTTCGGGTGCTCGGCCGGCGGACGGCCACGACGGATCAGCCTGCCCCCTTCGTAGAGGTCGGCACGCTCGAACATCTCGTCCGTCCATTCCGGCGCATCGTCGGGATCAACCCAGGTGGCTCCGGACTCTTCGTGCTTCCCGCTCATGGCAATGCCTCATCGAGATCACGTGGCGAGTGTCGCCTCGCGGCGTCCACACGACCATCACGATCCGCCCTGCGAGAGTTCCGTAAGTCTGAAACCGTATCTCGCCGTAGTCGAACCGCTCGTCGCGTAGATTCAGCGTCAGCCCGGCGAAGACCTCGGCCGCATCGGCGAAATCGAGGCCGCGCTCGGCGAGTATGCGGTCGCGCTTGGCAGGATCGAAGCTGATCTGCACGGATTATATGTGCCGACAACAATTCCCGAGCAAGGAGTCCCGAAGCCCGGTGCCCTAGAACGTGACGACGGATCGGATCGACTTGCCCTCGTGCATGAGGTCGAAGGCGGTGTTGATCTCACCCAGCGGCATGACGTGGGTGATGAGGTCGTCGATGTTGATCTTGCCTTCCATGTACCAGTCGACGATCTTCGGCACGTCGGTGCGCCCCCGCGCGCCGCCGAAGGCCGTGCCGCGCCAGACCCGCCCCGTGACGAGCTGGAAGGGCCGCGTCGCGATCTCGCGGCCGGCTTCCGCGACGCCGATGATGATCGACTCGCCCCAGCCGCGATGGCAGCACTCCAGCGCCTGACGCATGACATTCGTGTTGCCGGTCGCGTCGAACGAGAAGTCCGCGCCGCCGCCGGTGAGGTCGACGATCGCCTGCACCACCTTGTCCGAACCCACCTCGTTCGGGTTGATGAAGTCGGTCATGCCGAACTTCCGCGCCATCTCGGCCTTCGCCGGGTTCAGATCGACGCCGATGATCTTGTCGGCCCCGACCATCCGGGCACCCTGGATGACGTTGAGACCGATGCCGCCGAGGCCGAACACCACGACGTTGGCGCCGGGCCAGACCTTCGCCGTATAGATCACCGCGCCGATGCCGGTGGTGACGCCGCAGCCGATGTAGCAGATCTTGTCGAACGGCGCGTCCTCGCGGACCTTGGCGAGCGCGATCTCGGGCAGGACGGTGAAGTTTGAGAAGGTCGAGCAGCCCATGTAGTGGAACACGGTGTCCGTGGAGCAGCGGAAGCGGCTCGTGCCGTCCGGCATGACGCCCTGGCCCTGCGTCGCGCGGATCGCGGTGCAGAGGTTGGTGCGCCGCGACAGGCAGCTTTTGCAGTTGCGGCATTCGGGCGTGTAGAGCGGGATGACGTGGTCGCCGGGCTTCAGCGTCGTGACGCCTGCGCCGACTTCGCGCACGATGCCGGCGCCCTCGTGGCCGAGGATCGCCGGGAACTTGCCCTCCGAATCCAGGCCGGACAGCGTGTAGGCGTCCGTGTGGCAGACGCCCGTCGCCATCACCTCCACCAGAACCTCGCCCGGCTTCGGACCCTCGATCTCGATGGTCTCGATCGTCAGCGGCTTCTTCGCCTCCCAGGCGACGGCGGCACGAGACTGCACGGCTCAGGTCCTTCCCATACGATGAACGGCTCCGGCCGACTTCATGGACGCGGCAGGGCCGGCGCGCAAGGGCCGATCAGCGGACCTCCTTCTCCGCCGCGGCGAGGCCCCATTGCAGGAGCTCTCGCGCCTTCTCGGTGCTCGCCGCCTCGACGTAGCAGCGCAGTTCCGGCGCGTTGCCGGAGGCGCGGAAATGCACGGTCGAGCCGTCCGCGAGAACCGAGCGCACGCCGTCGAGCGCGTCGACCTCCGCCACCACGCCGGCCGGCGCGAGGAAGCTCGCGCGCCAGGCCGCGTCGTTCGCGAGCCGGTCGAGGAACGGGCCGCTCCGGTCGGCCGGCACGTCCTGCAGGCGGTGCGCCGCCGCGTGCCCCGCCTCCAGGCCGTCGACCAGCGCGCCGAGCGAAGCGCCTTTCGCCCTTGCTTCGGCCAGCACGGAAAGGATCGGGAGCATGGCGTCGCGCGTCGGCAGCGCGTCGAGTTGCTGGCCGTCGCGCTCGATCGGCGAATAGAGCAGGAAGCCGCCGTTCGCCTCGAAGCCGGCGATGTCGGTCGCGCCGCGCGCGGCCGCTTCCACCATGCCGGCGATCACGAAAGGCGAGCCGACCTTCGTCCTCACCACCCGGCTCGCGACGCCGGACGTGTCGACGGCGGCGCTGGATGTCACCGGCGTCACGATCGTGCGAAGGCCGAGATGGCGGGCCGTCAGGAGGCCCAGCACGTCGCCGCGCAGGATATGTCCGTGCTCGTCGGCGACGAGCGGGCGGTCGGCGTCGCCGTCCGCCGAGACGAAGGCGTCGAACTCGCCGGAGGCCGCCCACTCGGCGATCTGCCGGACGTCTTCCGGCCGGTGCGCCTCCGTGTCGACGGGTATGAAGCTGTCGGCGCGGCCGAGCGGCGCCGCCGTTCCACCCAAGGCTTCGATGAGATCGACGAGCACGTCGCGCATGACGGTGGAATGCTGGTAGACGCCGATACGGAGGCCCGAAAGCGCATCGCCGCCGAAGAAGTCCGCGTAGCGACGGCGATAGGGCTCCAGCGCATCGAGCGTCCTCGCCGCGGACGTCGCGTCGGTTCGTGCCGGCGATGCCCGCTCGATCTCGGCGAAGCAAGCGAGGATGCCGGCCTCGTCGTCCTTCCCGATCTCGCCTTCGGCCCGGTAGAATTTCAGCCCGTTGCGGTCGTCCGGGATGTGGCTGCCCGTCACCATGATCGCGGGGGCTTGCGCCTTCATGGCGGCCAGCGCCAGCGCCGGAGTCGGCAGCGCGCCGCAATCGACCGCCTCGACGCCGGCGGCTTGCGCCGCGGCGATGCAGTCGGCCGCAATCTGCGGGCTGGACGAGCGGAGGTCCCGCCCGACGAAGACGGCGTCCGGCCGATCGAGGTGCGCGAGGAAGGCACTCGCCCAGCGGAAGCTCGGTTCCCCGACGAGATCGGTGACAAGGCCGCGCAGCCCGCTGGTGCCGAATTTCAGCGACGACATCGGTTTCCAGCCTCCTTGTAGGTTCGGACGGGCGGCGGCGAAGACAAGCTTGCCCGGCTCCCTATCTCATCACCCGGCCGAAACGGGAAGGGGAAGTCGGGACATGAGCGAGACGCACCGCATCGCGGCGGAGGGCATCACGGTCGAGATCGCGGCCGAGGGTGCGGAACTGCAGAGCGTCAGGGATGCGGCCGGGGCGGAACTTCTCTGGCAGGCGGGCGAGGAGTGGCCGCGCCGCGCGCCGGTGCTGTTTCCGATCGTCGGGCGATTGGCGAACGACACGCTGCACGCGAAAGGCCGTGGCTATCGTCTGACCCAGCACGGCTTCGCCCGCGACAGCCGTTTCGAATGGACGGAGCGCGCCGACCGGCGGGCCGTCCTCCGGCTGGAAGGCGGCGAGGCGGCTGGCGCAGCGTTTCCCTATCCGTTCCGCTTCGAGCAGATCTATGCGGTCGCCGGCTCGACGCTGACCGTGACCTCGCGCGTCACCAATCCTGGCGACGAAGTGCTGCCCTGCGGGGTCGGCGCGCATCCGGGCTTCGCCTGGCCGCTGGCGGAGGGCGTGCCGAAGGACAGCCACGTCCTCGTCTTCGATCGGCCGGAAACCGGACCGGTGCTGTCGGTCGAGGGCGGGCTGCTCGCCGCGCCGAAACCTTCGACGCCGTTCGAGGGCGACCGGCTGCCGCTGCGCGAGGAACTTTTCGCCAAGGACGCGCTCGTCTTGCCGGACGTGCAGAGCCGCAGCGTGCGCTTCGCCGCCCTCCGCCGCGACGGCGGGGAGGTCAAGGCGATCACCCTTGCCTGGGACGGCTACAAGGACCTCGGCATCTGGTCGAAGCCGAGCGGCGCGCCGTTCCTGTGCATCGAGCCGTGGTTCTCGATGGCGAGCCAGGTCGGCTGGGACGGCGACTTCGCCGAGAAGCCCGGCATCCTGCATGTGCCGCCGGGCGAAAGCCGCGAGTTCGTCTGGCGCGTCACCGTTTGAGGCGGATGGCGAGCGCGAGGTCGGTGCTGAAGGGAGGCGTCCGGAAGGTCAGGATACCGTTTTCCGCCGTCTCCGACTCGAACTCCGTCGTCGCGCCGCCTTTCGTGTCGAAGGCGGCAACCGAATAGCGGCCGGGACGCTGGTGGCGGAGCGCCAGCCGAACGGGGGAGGCGACGCCCGGGAACAGGCGGCCGTCCTTCCCGATCGGTCCCGTCTGAAGGAGCCAGACCACGGCCTGGTCCTCGTCGCCGCAGCCGAAGGCGGCGACCCCTACGTCGGCGACCTCGACCCTCCCGCCGAGAGGCGCGCGTCGAAAGCGCCGCCAGTCGACGAGACCGCAGAACCGCGCGAGCATCTTTTGCGCGTCGTGCATGCCGGCTGTCAGGCGATGCGGGTGGCGATAGGGCCAGCGCATGCCGCTGCCCGCACCGCCGGATGCCAGATGCGCCCAGCTCATATGGCGGAAGTATTCGTCGTCGAACGGTTCCGTCAGGGTTCGCCGCCGATCGTTGAACGTGTGGATCGGGCCGCTTTCCGAATCGAGGAACGGTCGGCCGTCGCGGATTTCCCCGAGCGCGCGCGTCACGAGCCGTCCGACGGCGAGCGCTGACGCGACCGTGTCCTTCGGCGCGTCGATCGTGCCCGGCTCGTAGAGATGCGTCGTGGCGAAGTCGAGGTCCGGGTGGCGGAAGGCGAGGTCGGCGAGCGCTGCGCCGTGCAGCCCGTCGAGATGCGGGCCGAAGACCGAAACCGAGAGCGGATGCGAGCGGCCGTAAAGCTGCATCTCGAGCCCTCGGACATGCGTCGCGACGTCGTGGACGAAATCGGCGAGCCCGGCTTCCTCGCCGCCGTTCAGGTCGGGATGGATCTCGTTCATGAGATCCCAGCCGAACAGCGCGGCGCTGCCGCCCCAGCGGCGGATCGCGAACTCGAAGCGCGCCTTGGTGAGGCGGCGCGCTTCCGGCGAAGTCAAAAGCTCGCGCAGGCTGGCTAGCGGGCCGCCCTGCCGGCACGACCAGGGATGGTGGGCGAAGCGCCGGCCCATCCAGAACGTGTCGAACGGCGTCAGGAGGATGCGGATCGAGTGGCGCTCGCAGAGCGCGAAGAGGTCGTCCCAGAGCCGCACCATCGCCGGCACCGGCGAACCGGCCGGGCGCTCGAAATAGCGATGCCAGCCTTGCGAGTATTCCAGCATCAGCCGCAGGCTGGTGACGCCGTTGGCGCGAAGCATCGCGAGATGGCGGTCGACGCCGCCGGGATCGCGGCGATGGAACAGGCCGGCGAGGTCGATCCAGTCGACGGCCTCGTTGTGCCCGACCGGCGTCCACGGCCGTCCGTCCTCGGTCTCGAAATAAGGCGCGCCGCCGGAAACCCGCACCCATGGCAAAGGACCCGCCGGGCGGCCGGCGGGTCCTTGTGTTGCAGGCGGTTCCGAAAGGGGCGGAACCGGCTGCGATCCGTCGGCGGTCACTGCGCCGTCAGGCGATCCTCGACGGCATGCGCGGTCGTGCCGAAGCTGCGGAGCATCGCCGGGCGCATCCGCGTCATCTCGTCGATCCGCTTGAAGGTCGCGAGCGCCTGACCCACCACCTGGTCCATGTTGTAGTAGCGGTAGGTCGCGAGCCGGCCGACAAAATGGACGTCCGGATCGTCCTTCGCGAGCATCTGGTACTTGCGGAACATCTCCTGGTTCTCGTCGCGTGGGATCGGATAGTACGGATCGCCTTCGGCCGAGGGGTATTCGTAGGTCAGGCTGGTCTTCGGGTGCGACTGCCCGGTCAGGTGCTTGTATTCGGTGATCCGGGTGTAGACCTCGGTCTGCGGATAGTTCACCGTCGCGACGCCCTGGTGCCATTCCTTGTCGAGCGTCACATGCTCGAAGCGGAGCGAGCGGTAGGGCAGGCGGCCGAAGCGGTAGTCGTAGTATTCGTCGATCGGCCCGGTGAAGATCAGCTGCCGGAAATCGACCTGATCGCGGATGTCGACGAAGTCGACGCCGGTCCGCACCACGATGTTCGGATGGTCGAGCATGCGCTCGAACATCTTCGTATAGCCGTGGAGCGGCATCGCCTGGAACTTGTCGGTGAAGTAGCGGTCGTCGGTGTTGGTGCGGGTCGGAACGCGCGCCGTCACCGACTTGTCGAGCTCGGACGGGTCGACGCCCCATTGCTTGCGCGTGTAGCCGCGGAAGAACTTCTCGTAGAGCTCGCGCCCGACGACGCTCACCACCACGTCCTCGGACGTGCGGATCCTTGCCACCGGCTCGGCGCGGGTCGCGAGGAAGGCCGCGGCCTCCTCCTCCGTCGCGAGCGACAGGCCGTAGAGTTCGTTCAGCGTCGTCCGGTTGATCGGGATCGGGACTTCTCTGCCGTCCACGACACCGAGCACGCGGTGCTCGTACGGACGCCATTCGGTGAAGGCGGAAAGGTAGTCGAAGACGCTTTCCGAATTGGTGTGGAAGATGTGCGGGCCGTACTGGTGGATCAGCACGCCCGCCTCGTTCGGGCAGTCGTACGCGTTGCCCGCGATGTGCGGACGGCGGTCGATCACCAGGACGCGCGCGTCGTGCTGCGTCGCCAGACGTTCGGCCAGGACGCTGCCGGCGAAGCCGGCGCCTACGATGAGCCAGTCGTACACGGTGGCGGTATCCTTACGCAGCGCTGGAGGTCAGCGCGGTGCGGGCGGAGCCGACCTTGCCGATTTCGCGGTTCATCGCATCCCAGGTCATGTCCCAGGACGTGGTGGAAAGATGCTCGTCGACCCGGGCCAGCCAGCTATCGCGCGGCATCGCCTCCAGCCGGTCGATCGCCCTCACGAACTCTTCCGGCGTTGCCGCGATCTCCACGAGCCCCTTCTCGCCGTAGGGCCGCACCACGTCGGTGATCGCCGTCGAGACCACCGGCACGCTGGCCGCGAGGAATTCCGGCGTCTTGGTCGGGCTGATGAAGCGGGTCGACTCGTTCAGCGCGAACGGCATGAAGCCGTAGTCCCAGTTCGCCAGATAGGCCGGAAGCTCGCCGTAGCTCTTGCCGCCGATCCAGTGGATGTTGTCGGCCTTCGGCAGCGTCGCCGGGTCGATCTTCACGACCGGGCCGAGCATCACGAAGTGGAGGTCGGGGCGCAGCGCGGCGGCTTGCCGCACGTATTCGATGTCCATCCGTTCGTCCACGACGCCGAAGAAGCCGACGCGCGGATGCGGGATGCCGGCCTGATCCGCCGGGTCGGGCAGACCTTCGCGGGCCGCAGCGAAATGGTGCTTGTCGATGCTGCTCGGAAAGGCGTGGATGTTGCCGTGCCGGTTCCGCTTCGCCTCGAACAGGCTGTGGCCGCCGGTGAACACGACGTCGGCCCGCGCCAGAAGCCGCTTCTCCAGGTCGAGCAGTTCGGGCGGCGCGCCGAGGAAGGCCGACAGCTCGTCCATGTTGTCGAACACGACGACGTCCGCCTTCGATCCGTCGTTCAGCGCGAAGGGCATGGAGGAATAGTACCAGTAGATGGAGAAGTCCGCCGGGTGCTGCGCGATCAGTGTCTCGATCAGGCGCTGCTGCCCGGAAACCACCGCCTCGTGCGGGGTACCGTGCGGAAAGGCTGGCACGCCGACCACGATGCCTTTCGGACGGCTGCTGAGCCGCATCTCGGGCTCGGCGACGTCGACGAAGATCGGCTCTTCGATGAAAACGACCTGATAGCTGTCCGCCGCGCGGGAAAGGAGGTGCTGAGGCCGCTGGTAAACGAAGTCCCAACGCAGGTGCGAGAAGCACACCAGCAGCGGCTTTGGAGAGTTGGAGGTGTGGGAGTGGAATTCAGTCTGTGTCGAATCAATCTCGACGGCCATGCACCCTCTCAGGCTGAAGATCGCTCGCGTCCCTTACGCGTCAATCCAACTATGCCTCGGAACGTTCCCTGCAAGTTTTTTGTGCTGCACAATTTTCGATTGGGTGGCTGGCATTCCCTTCCTCCCGCATCACCTTCGCCTTCGTTCAGATCACGTTCATGCCTGAGCGACCATTCCCTGGCGAACCGACACGCGAGACGATGATGCTTCCGAGCTTCTTCATGGGCGGCTTCGAATGCTCGACCCATCGCCGCGACGACGGGCGGCGGCTCGACCTCCTCCGCTCGTCCCGGCACGACGATCTGGCGCTCGAGGACTACCGGCTGCTGGTGCGGCACGGCATCCGCGCCGCGCGCGACGGGTTGCGCTGGTATCTGATCGAGCCCGCGCCCGGCCGCTACGACTGGACGAGCGCCGTTCCGATGGTCCGCGCCGCGAAGGCCGCCGGCGTCACCGTGGTCTGGGACCTCTGCCACTACGGCTGGCCCGACGACATCGACATCTGGTCGCCGGAATTCGTCGAGCGCTTCGCCGCCTTCTCGGCCGCGGCGGCCGGGATGATCCGGGAGGAAAGCGGCGCGCCCGGCTGGTTCTGCCCGGTGAACGAGATCTCCTACTGGGCCTGGGCGGGCGCGCATGTCGGCATGATGAACCCGGCCGTCACGGGCCGCGCCGGCGAGCTGAAGCGCCAGCTCGTGCGCGCCGCGATCGCCGCCATCGACGCGATCCGCCGGACGCAGCCCGACGCGCGCTTCCTGTTCGCCGAGCCGGCGATCCACGTCGACGGCGGGTCCGGGCCGTTGGAACATCGCGAAGCGGCGGAGAACTACCGCCTGTCGCAGTTCGAGGCCTACGACATGCTGACCGGCCGCATGGCGCCCGAACTCGGCGGCACGCCGGAGCATCTCGACGTCGTTGGCATCAACTTCTACCCCGACAATCAATGGTATCTCGGCGGCTCGACGATCCCGCTCGGCCACCATGCCTACAAGCCTTTCCGCCGCATGCTGCGCGAGACCTTCGAGCGCTACGGCCGGCCCGTCGTCGTGTCCGAGACCGGCGCCGAAGGCACGGCCCGGCCCGCCTGGCTACACTATGTCGCGGCGGAAGTGCGGGCGGCGCTGGCCGAGGGCGTGCCGGTGGAGGCCATCTGCCTCTACCCGGTCCTCGACTGCCAGGGCTGGCAGAACGAGCGCGTCTGCCCGGTCGGCCTCCTGTCCGAGGCGGACGACGGCGGCACACGAGTGGCCGATCCCGCCTTTGCGGCGGAGCTCGCCTACCAGCAGACGATCCTACCGAAACCGGTCGCCGCCAACGACGCGGCGCTCCCCTCCGCCGCCGTGGGCCGGATCGCCTGACGCCATGACGGACGCCACCGCCGCCATCGACTTCGAGACTTCGCCCGCGACCGACAGCCGGCCGCATCGCGCCGACGTGCCGCGCTTCCTGCGCTCGCCGGTCGTGTTCATCCTCCATTACCTGAAGAACCGGCGCTGGCTGTTCGGCAGCCTTTTCGCCGTGGCGCTCGCGGCGTCGAGCTGCTCGGTCGTGGTGCAATACGGCATGAAGCTCTTGGTGGACGCGATCTCGGGCTCGACCCCGAACCCCTCCGCCGCCTGGACCGCGCTCGCCTTCTTCATCGTCCTCATCGGCATGGAAAGCTTGCTCTGGCGCTCGAGCGGCTGGCTGGCGGCGAAAACCACGATCAGCGTCGGCGTCGATGTTCGGCTCGACCTCCTCGACTACATGATCGGCCATCCGGTCCGTTATTTCCAGGACAACCTCGCGGGCGCGCTCGGGCACCGCGTCACCGCGACGGCCGGCGCCTTCGGCATCCTGGTGAACCGCACCGTCTGGGACATCGCGCCGCCGGTGATCAGCTTCGTCGGCGCCTTCATCATCTTCGCCACCTTCGACATCTGGATGTCGCTGACCCTGGCGGCGTTCGCGCTCGCCGTCACGGCGGGGCTGATCCTGTTCGGCTTCGGCGGCCGCGAGCTCCACCGTGCCTATGCCGAGCAGTCCGGCCATGTCGGCGGCGAACTGATCGACGTCATCACCAATGTCTGGGCCGTCAAGGCCTTCTCTGCCCGGGACCGCGAGCGCTCGCGCCTCGCCCATGCCTTCTCGCGCGAGGCCGTCGCCCAGCGCACGAGCTGGATGTTCACCGAGAAGAGCCGCGTCCTCCACGACATCATGCTGCTCGTCATGGCCGGCTCGATGCTGGTCTGGTCGATGCTGCTCTGGCAGCGCGGCTCGATCACCTCCGGCGACGTCGTGGTGGTCAGCGCCTTGACCTTCCGCATCCTCCACGGCTCGCGCGACCTCGCGATGGCGCTCGTCGACATGACGCAGCACTTCTCCTATCTCGGCGAGACGCTGCGCATCATCGGCCAGCCGCACGAGATCGCCGACGCGCCGGAAGCCGCCCCGATCGTGCCGCACGAAGGCGAGGTCGAGTTCCTCGATGTCGCCTTCGCCTACGGCGAGGGGCGGAAGGTGCTGCGGGACTTCACCTTGAGCATTCCCGCCGGCCAGAAGGTCGGCATCGTCGGCCCGTCCGGTGCCGGCAAGTCGACGATCGTCCACCTGCTCCAGCGCCTCCACGACGTGCAGGAGGGGGAACTCCGTATCGGCGGCCACCCCGTCGTCGGCCTCCAGCAGGACTCGTTGCGCGCCGCCATCTCGGTGGTGCCGCAGGAGGTCTCGCTGTTCCACCGCTCCATCGGCGACAACATCCGCTTCGCCCGGCCGAACGCCACCGACGAGGAGGTGGTCGCCGCGGCGAAGGCCGCCTATTGCGACGACTTCATCCGGGCGCTGCCCGACGGCTACGACACGCTCGTCGGCGAGCGGGGCGCGAAGCTGTCCGGCGGGCAGCGCCAGCGCGTCGGCATCGCCAGAGCCTTCTTGAAGGATACGCCGATCATCATCCTCGACGAGGCGACCTCCGGCCTCGACACGCAATCCGAGATCGAGGTGCAGTCGGCGCTGGCGCGGCTCATGCGCGACCGCACCGTGATCGCCGTCGCGCACCGCTTGTCGACCATCGCGGGCTTCGATCGCGTCGTCGTGGTGATCGAGGGACAGATCGTCGAAGACGGCTCGCCGAAGGACCTTCGCCGGAAGGAGGGCGGTATCTTCGCCCGGATGTGGTCGCTGCAGGCCGAGGGCCTGTCGATGGACGACATCGCCGCAAGCATGATCGAGCCGAGCCGCGAAGGCGGCTATGCCGGCCAGGTCTTCGGCCTCGGCGAAGCGAGGGAGCCGGCGAAGGTTCCCTAGCGCCTGTCAGGCAACCCGTCGGCGGAGGGTCGGCGAGGGATTTTCGTCGTTCGCAAGGCGCCGAACTTAAGTGATGCCGGCGGCATCGGCGAGGCTCGGTAACGTCCCAACGGCGAAAAAGCCTCGCCGAATCGACCCGAACGGGTGTCTGACAGGCGCTATCCGCCCTGCGTCGAGGAGTCCGGCTGCTGGCCGTTCGGGGCCTGATCCGGCACGGCCTGCGGCGGCACCACGGGCGTCGTGTTGGGATTCGGGTCGGGCACCGACGCGCCGGCGTCGTCGCCGGTGGAGGGCGGCGTCAGGACGCCGCCGCACTGCGAGAGTTGTCCGGTCAGGGTCTGGTCGCCACCCGAGCCGGGCTGGCCGGCGCAAGGGTCGGACGCTCCGCCGTTCGTGCTGCCGCCGTTGTTGTCCGGCTGCGCGGGGGAGGGCACTTCGGGAACCGCTGTGCCCGGCGACGGCTGCTGGGCGAGCGCCGCACCGGATAGAGCGAGAATCAACGCCGCGGCCGCTGGGGCAGGGCGCTTGATGCGGAAAGGCATGAGGTTCGTTCCGTTCGTTCGTCGGACTCAACGCCCGGAGGCCCGCGACGCTCCGCGTTCCTCGCCAGAGATTCGGTAGGGAGCCGACGAGTCAGCCGGCGCCGACGCCTTCGGGCGGGGCGGATGCACGCGCGCCGCGCAGCGCGGCGATCGCCGCTCTTGCGGCCTCCCGCCCCGTCAGCAGCGCGCCGTGCGCCGTCGAGAAGTCGCTTCGCGAGCAGGCCTCGCCGGCAAAGAACAGCCGCTCGTCCACCGGCGCGGCCAGCACCGCGCGCATGTCCGCCTTGCCCGGTACGGCATAGGAATAGGACCCGAGGCTCAAGGGGTCGGCCCCCCAGAGATGCATCGGCAGCGGCGAGACGCGGCGGGCGAAATCGCTGCCGAGGAGACCGGTCAGCTCGCCCAGCGCGAAGTCGAGGAACGCCGCTTCGCCGCCGCGCTCCAGTTCGCGCGCGAGCTCGCCGCCAAAATAGCACTCGACTTGCGAATGGCCGAGCGGACGGAAATGGTAGGCCGCCGTCCGCGCCGTGTCCGTCCGCCCGAATGCCCGCATGTCGGCTTCGAAGCCGTCCGCCCTGTCGAGCTGCAGGTAGAGCTTGTCGGCGAGCCCGAGCGGCAGGCCCCGCGCCGCCTCGGCCTTCTCCGGCAGGGGCGGATCGAAGCGGATGCGCTCGGCGGCGAGAAGGTCGCTCGGCAGGGTGACGATCGCGGCATCGGCCGAAACCGTGCCGCGCGGCGTCTCGACGGCAAGCCGCCGGCCGCCGTGCCGGATCGCCGTCACCGTGCAGTCGAGGACGACGGCGAGACCCTCGGCGTAGTGCTCCACCGCCCGGCCGTAGCCTTCCGCGACGCGCCAGTTCACGCCGGCGTCGTCGTACCGGTCGAGGTCGACCGCCGAGACGTGCCGGAACTCCGCGCCGCTGTAATAGGTGCTGATCGCGTCCATCAGCGGGTTCCAGCGGTTGCCGGGTTCCAGGAAGTCGGAGACCGGGCGGTCGGCGTCCTGCGTCCGGATGGTCGCGAGCCGCTCGTCCAACGCGTCGCCGGCGCCGCGAAAGGCGTCGAACTCCGCCGGCGACATGTCGAGCGCGCCGTCGCGCCGCGACCAGGGCGGGCTCGAACGGTTCACCGTGAAGCCCATCGCCTCCACCAGCGGAACCCACGGGTTGCGGGTGCCGGAATGCAGCCAGCCGCAGCCGAGGTCGATCGGCTCGCCTCGGCCGTCCGCTGCCGTGAACGCCCGACCGCCGATCCGGTCCCGCGCTTCGAGGACGAGGCAGGATATGCCGGCCGCCTCCAGCGCCCGGGCGGCCCCGATCCCGGCCGCGCCGGCGCCGACCACCACCACTTCCACGTCATCTCTCATGACGTTGCGAGGTGTGGCGCGGAGCTCCTCGGACAAGCGGGGCAGATGCGAGCGCCCGGCCATCCACGCAGCGATTGACGCTCGGGACATGGCGCTGTTAGTTGTCAGACCAATTCCTCGCGGGATGATTCGCCTCTGGTGACCGAATTCGCTTCGCCTCCGCCGTCGAGCCGCCCGTCGTCCGACGGGATGAACGCGCTGTCGCGGCTGATCGAAAGCCGGAATCTGGTGCCCGGCGATCGGCTGCCGCCGGAGCGCGAGATCACCGAAGCGCTCGGCGTCGGGCGCTCCACGGTCCGCGAGGCGATCCGGCAGCTTCAGGCGCTGGGCGCGGTCGAGACGCGGCAGGGGTCGGGCTCCCGCCTCGTTCGGCCCGTGTCGCCCGCGACCGTACACATGCCGCTGTCCTTCGCGCCGGCCTCCCTGCGGGAAGGCCTGCTCCAGACGCTCGACGTCCGGCGCGGGCTCGAGGTCGAGGCGAGCGCGCTCGCCGCGATGCGCGCGATGCCCGTCGATCTCGAACGCATGGAAGCGAAGCTCGTCGAGATGGAGCGCGTCCACATGGAGAAGGGCACGGCGGGGCGGGAAGACCTCGCCTTTCACCTTTCGATCTACGACGCGACGGGCAACCCGCTGTTCCACCAGCTTCTGGAGCAGATGCGGGAAGCCTTCGAGGGCTTCTTCGCCGAGCCCTTCGACCGGCCGGACTTCGCCCGGCGCTCCTTTCCGTTCCACCGCAAGCTGTTCGAGGCGATCGCGGCGGGCGACGCGGTGCTGGCGAAGGCGAACACGGTCGCCATCCTCGACATCGTCGCAGAGGACATCGTGACGATGGCGCGCTGATGGACGACTTTTCCGAGCTCGACCCGTCCTTTCTCGTCGCCCACGACGGCGAGAACGCCTATTCCGCCGTGGTTCCCCCGATCGTCCAGACCTCGCTCTTCACCTTCGCCTCGGTGAAGGAGATGGAAGACACCTACAGGGGCCTCAAAGTACGGCCGGTCTATTCGCGCGGCCTCAACCCGACGACCCGCGCCTTCGAGGAGAAGCTGGCCGCGCTCGAAGGCGCGGAGGACGCGCTCGGCTTCGCCAGCGGCATGGCGGCGATCTCCTCGACGGTCCTGACCTTCGTCGAGCCTGGCGACCGCGTCGTCGCCGTCCGCCACCTCTACCCGGACGCCTACCGGCTGTTCGAGACGCTGCTGAAGCGCCTGAAGGTCGAGGTGACCTATGTCGACGGGCGCGACGAGGAAGCGGTGGCGCGGGCGCTGCCCGGCGCCAAGCTCTTCTACATGGAAAGCCCGACGAGCTGGGTGATGGACGCGCACGATGTCAGCGCGCTGGCCCGGGCTGCGCGGGAACACGGCGTGCTGTCCGTGATCGACAATTCCTGGGCCTCGCCGATCTTCCAGCGGCCGCTGTCGCTCGGCGTCGACATCGTCCTTCACTCGGCGTCGAAATATCTCGGCGGCCATTCCGACGTGGTGGCCGGGGTCGTCGCGGGGTCGCGCGAACTCGTCGGCCGCATCTGCTCGCAGACGCTACCCTATCTCGGCGGCAAGCTCTCGCCCTTCGACGGCTGGCTGCTGCTCCGGGGCCTGCGTACCCTGCCGATCCGGATGAAGGCGCACGAGGCGGACGCGCTTCATGTCGCGCGCTGGCTGCAGGCGCACGACGCCGTCGAATCCGTCCAGCATCCAGCGCTTCGCGGCAACGCGCTGCCGCCCGGGCTTGAAGGCACATCGGGGCTGTTTTCGTTCATCTTCAAGGAGGGCGTCGACATCGCCGCCTTCGCCGACGCGCTGGGCGTTTTCAAGCTCGGCGTGTCCTGGGGCGGGCACGAGAGCCTCTGCGTGCCGGGCTTGGTGGTGCTGGCGCAGAACCAGGGACCGAACTCGGCGCACGCCTTCGGCATCAGCCCACGCTCGGTACGCCTCCATGTCGGCCTCGAAGGCACGACGGCGCTCGTCGCCGATCTCGAACGCGCCATCCAGGCCGCGACGCGATGACATCAACGGGAAAAGGAGAGGGAGCATGATCAAGACGTTTCTCGCCGGCGCGCTGGGCCTCGCGCTCATGTCCGGCACGGCGCTGGCCGACACGACGCTGAAGCTCGTCGAGGTCATCACCTCGCCGGCCCGCACCGAGACGCTCAAGGGCCTCGTCGCGAAGTTCGAGCAGGCGAACCCCGGCACCAAGGTCGAGATCACCTCGCTGCCCTGGGGCGAGGCCTTCGAGAAGTTCGCGACGATGTATTCGGCCGGCGATACGCCGGACGTGATGGAGATGCCGGACACCTGGGTGGCGCTCTACGCCAAGAACGGCGCGCTGGAGAGCCTGGAGCCCTACCTCGCCAAGTGGCAGTACACGTCCGGCCTCAACGACCGGGCGCTGCAGTTCGGCCGCTCCACCGACGGCAAGACCGCTTACATGCTGCCCTACGGCTTCTACATGCAGGCGATGTTCTACAACAAGAAGCTGTTCAAGGACGCCGGCATCGCCGAGCCGCCGAAGACGCTTCCCGAGTTCCTCGATGCCTCGCGCAAGTTGAAGGCCATCGGCAAGGCCGGCTACTGCCAGCGCGGCGGCCGCGGCGGCCTCAACGACTGGACGATCTTCTCGAACGCCGTCTCCGGCAACAACACCTTCTTCAAGGACGACGGCACCTCGACCTTCGCCGACCCGGACAAGGTGAAGGGGCTCGCCTTCCTGATCGACTACTACAAGGAGGGGCTGTCGCCGAAGGACTCGATCAACTGGGCCTTCAACGAGCAGGTCGCGGGCTTCTATTCCGGCACCTGCGCCATGCTGAACCAGGATCCGGACGCGCTGATCGCCATCGACGAGAAGATGAAGCCGGAGGACTACGGCGTCGTGCCGATCCCGAAGGGCGAGGCCGGCAAGGCCTTTCCGGTGATCGGCTTCGCCGGATGGTCGATGTTCGCCAACTCATCCAACAAGGAGGCGAGCTGGAAACTGATCGAAGCGTTGGAATCGCCGGAGCCGAACGTCGAGTGGAACAAGCGCACCGGCGCGCTGCCGGTCCACAAGTCGGCCGAGAAGGACCCGTTCTACGCAGCCGACAAGTTCAAGGGCTGGTTCGCCGAACTGTCGGACCCGAACACGGTGCCGACCTCGCTGCCGAGCTACCTGGAGGAGTTCGCCTTCTTCAAGGACTCGATGGTCGTCTCCACCGGTCAGCAGGCTCTCCTCGGCGAGATCTCGGCCGAGGACCTCGGCAAGCAGTGGGCGGACTACCTCACGCCCGCGCAGCAGAAGTTCAAGAGCGCGCAATGACCGCCGGCCCTTCCGCCACGTCGGCGGAAGCATGCCTTGCCCCTCTCCCGATTCGGGAGAGGGTGGCCCGAAGGGTCGGGTGGGGGCGTCGCAGAGCACCAACCTTCGCCGTTGCGGCTGCGTGCCCTCATCCGCCTGTCGACACCTTCTCCCGACTTAGGGGAAGGAAGCGCTGCCGCCGCCGTTCTTATCCTCACGCGAAAGTCCGAATTGACCGCCATTTCCGCCGACATCGCCCTCGCCAAGGACCGGCGCTCTCCGATGGAGCGCTTCGTCCACCGGGCGGAGCCGTGGCTCTATTCCGCGCCGGCGCTGATCCTCATCGTCGCGGTGATGTTGGCGCCGCTGCTCCTCGGCCTTACCTACGCCTTCCGCGACGTGCGGCTGCTCAACCCGTTCTCCGGCGGCTTCGTCGGGTTCGAACAGTTCGAGAAGCTCGCGAAGGATGCGAATTTCTGGCGCGCCCTGAAGAACACCGTCTTCTGGACCTTCGCCTCCCTCATCCTGCAGTTCGTCTTCGGGCTGATCCTCGCGCTGCTGCTTGACCGGCCGTTCCGCGGCCGCGCCATCGCGCAGGCGCTGGTCTTCCTGCCCTGGGCGGTGCCGAGCTTCCTCGCCGGGCTCGACTTCGCCTGGCTGTTCAACCCCGTGGTCGGGCCGTTCCCGCACTGGCTCGCGGCGTTGGGGCTCATGGACCAGCCCTTCAACATCCTCGGCGATCCGAACCTCGCGATCTGGGGGCCGATCGTCGCCAACGTCTGGTGGGGCGTGCCCTTCTTCGCGATCACCCTCCTCGCCGCGCTCCAGTCCATCCCGCGTGACATCTACGAAGCCGCTGCTATCGACGGCGCGGGGGCGTTCGAGCGCTTCCGGGCGATCACGCTGCCCTTCCTCGCGCCGACCATCGCGATCACGCTGCTGCTGCGCACCGTCTGGATCGCCAACTTCGCCGACCTCATCGTCGTCATGACCAATGGCGGCCCGGCCGACCGGACGCAGATCGTCGCCTCCTATATCTTCACCACCGCCTTCCGCCGGCTCGACTTCGGCTACGCCTCGGCGATCGCGATGGTGCTGCTCGTGCTACTCATGGCCTATTCGCTGACCATCGTGGTCCTGCGCCAGACCGTGCTGCAGCGGGCCTGAGGCGATGGCCGCCTCCCGCACCCGCCTCGCCGGCACGATCGCGCATCGCCTCGCGATCCTCGCCTATATCGCCGTCGCGCTGTTCCCACTGTTCTGGCTGCTGAAGGTCTCGGTCACGCCGAACTCGCTGCTCTATTCGGAAGGCGTCCGCCTCTGGCCCTCCGAGACGACCTTCGAGCACTACCGCTTCGTCATCGCCAACTCGGCCTTCCCGACCTTCTTCAAGAACAGCTTGATCGTCTCGCTCTCGACCGCCGTCGTGGTGACGCTGGTCGCGGCGCTCGCCGGCTACGCGATGTCGCGCTTCGCCTTCCGCGGCAAGCTCGTCCTGATCGGGCTCCTGCTCCTGACGCAGATGTTCCCGCTGGTGATGCTGATCGCGCCGATCTTTCGGATGCTCTCGCCGCTGGGGCTCACCAACTCGCTCGCTGGCCTCGTCGTCGTCTATTCGGCCTTCAACGTGCCCTTCGCCGTGTTCCTGATGCAGAGCTTCTTCGACGCGATTCCTAGGGATCTGGAGGAGGCCGCGGAGATGGACGGGGCGAGCCGGTTCATGGCCTTCCGCCAGATCATCGTGCCGCTGACGCTGCCCGGCATGGCGGCGACGCTCGGCTTCGTCTTCACCGCCGCGTGGAGCGAGCTCCTCTTCGCGCTGATGCTGATCTCGAAGGCCGACAAGAGCACCTTCCCGGTCGGCCTCCTCACCTTCGTCTCGAAGTTCGGCGTCGACTTCGGGCAGATGATGGCGGCCGGCGTCCTCGCGCTGATCCCGGCGATCCTGTTCTTCCTCCTGATCCAGCGGTTCCTCGTCGAGGGCCTCACCGCCGGTGCCGTGAAAGGCTGACCTCCATGGGCGCGATCGACATCCAGGGCGTCCGGAAATCCTTCGGGCCGGTGGAGGTGCTCCGCTCGGTGGACCTTTCCATCGGCAAGGGCGAGTTCATCGTCCTCGTCGGTCCGTCCGGCTGCGGCAAGAGCACGCTGCTCCGCACCATCGCCGGGCTGGAGGACGCGACTGGCGGCGACATCGTGATCTCCGGCCGGCGGGTCAACGACCTCGCGCCGAAGGACCGGAACCTCGCGATGGTGTTCCAGAGCTACGCGCTCTACCCGCACATGACGGTGGCGGGGAACATGAGCTACGCCCTCCGCCTCCGGAAGACCGCGAAGGACCGGATCGCGGCGGCCGTGTCCGGCGCGGCGAACCTTCTCGGCCTCGGGCAACTGACCGAGCGCCGGCCGAAGCAACTGTCCGGCGGCCAGCGCCAGCGCGTCGCGATGGGCCGGGCGATCGTGCGTGAGCCTGCCGCCTTCCTGTTCGACGAGCCGCTGTCGAACCTCGACGCGCGTCTGCGCGAGCAGATGCGGGCCGAGATCAAGAAGCTGCACGGCCGGCTCGGCGCGACGTCGATCTACGTCACCCACGACCAGATCGAGGCGATGACGCTCGCCGACCGGATCGTCGCGATGGAAGGCGGCACGATCCAGCAGATCGGCACGCCGGCCGAACTCTACGACCGGCCGGCGAACCGCTTCGTCGCGGGCTTCATCGGCTCGCCCGCGATGAACGTCATCGAGGCGATGGTGGAAGGCGGCCGCCTGGAACTGGCGCCCGGCAGCTTCATCGAACCGCCGGCCGCGCCGCTCGCGAACGGCAGGCCGGTCGTCGTCGGCATCCGGCCGGAGCACGTGCTGCTCGGCGAGGGCGCCGGCGACTCGCCGCTCCGCGCCACCGTCGAGATCGTCGAGCCGACCGGGATGGGCGCGATCGTCCACCTGCGTCTCGGTTCGGACGAGACGAGCCACGTGGCCGCCCCGTCGCCGCTGAAGGCGTTCCATCTCGGCCGCGTCGGATGGAAGGTGGGCGAGAGGGTGCCGGTCCGTTTTCCGCCGGAGCATCTGCATCTGTTCGACGCGGCGTCGGGCGTTCGGCTCGGCTGAAGGCTTGCCCCCTCCCGGCTCGGGAGAGGGAAGGGTGCCTACTTGTTGGTGCGGCCCGTCTGCTTCGGGTCGATGCCGCCTTGCGCATTCACGTCGTTCTCGACGTCGCCTTCGAAGGTGGCGTTGCCCTGGATGTCCTCCGGGTCGGCGCCCGCCATCGTCATGCCCTTCGAACTGTTGATGCCGGGATTGCGGTCGAGATCGTCCTGCGGCTTCACGGCGCCCGGCGATCCCGCTTTCAGATGCTTGCTCATCCGTATCTCTCCTCGTGTCGTCGGTTGGGGAATGACGGAATATGACTTGCGTTGCACCGGGCGGGACCCTGTGCCGCACCGGGCGCTGGCACGGGCGAACGAACCGCATTAGAGTGCCGCAAGGGGATGTGCCGCGAGGGGAGCGGATGGCGATGGACCTTGCAGCGGGGATGTTCCGCCGGATCGTCTTCGGGCTGGTGTTCGGACTCGGGTCCGCCGGGGCGGTGCAGGCGCAAGGTCCCGAGCGCACGATCGTTCCTTCGCCGAACGCCGACTATTACGGCCACGACTACGACATCCTGAAGGGCGTCGACCGCAACATCTGCGAGACGGCCTGCCTCGCCGACAACCGCTGCAAGGCCTTCACCATCAACCTATCCAAGGGCTGGTGCTTCCTGAAGGACGATGTCGGCGAGCTTCGCGCCGCGAAGAACGTCGCCTCGGGCCGCATCGCGGAGAACTCGGCCCCCGCGCCGGACCGTGAGGCGCAGGTCGCCGAGCGCCGCAAGGAACTCGGCTTTCTCGCCAAGGGCAGCCTCGACGGCGCCGACCAGCTCCGCGTCGGCCTCGCCGACGAGGAGCGCGACGCTTCGATCGACGACGCGGGCATCATGGGGCAGGCCGACGACGCCCTGAAGATCCTCAGCTACGGCGAGGCCGTCCGCCTCTACCGCGAGGCGCTGAAGCGGGACCCCCTCGACCCGCACGGCTGGTTCGGCATGGCGCGCGCCGCGCTCGCCTTTTCCTCCGACGACTACGAGGCGAAGCAGGCCAACGACGCACTTCGCGATCCGGCCGCGATCAACGGCTATCTCACCGCCGACAACGACACCGACAAGGCCGCCGCGCTCGATCTCCTGGCGCAGGGCATGGCCGCGCGCGAGGACTGGAAGAGCGCCATCAAGGCATGGCGCGCGAGCCTCGCGGTGAAGGAGAATGCGGATGCGCAGAAGCGCCTCGACGAGGCGGTGGCGAGCCACGGCTTCCGCATCACCGACAATTCCGTCGATTCCAACGCCGCGAACCCGCGCATCTGCCTGAATTTCTCCGAGGAGCTGGCGCCCTCCGTCACGGCATCCGAGAACGCCGGCGACTTCGTTTCGGTGGAGGGCGGCGACAGGCTGCCCGTCACGGCGTCCGGCTCGCAGATCTGCGTCGAGGGCGTGCAGCACGGCAGCCGCTACGCCGTCGTCGCCCGGCGCGGCATCCCGTCGGCGAGCGGCGAGCGGCTGGCGAAGAACGTCAGCGTCTCGATCTACGTGCGCGACCGCGATCCGGCCGTCCGCCTGTCCGGCAACGTCTATGTGCTGCCGGCCGGCGGCGACGTGACGATGCCCGTCACCACGATCAACACCGACGTCGTCGAAGCGCGGCTGCTCCGGATCGGCGACCGCGAGCTCGCCCGCACGATCGGCGACGCGAAGTTCCTGTCGCAGATGGCGTCCTACGACGCCGACGACGTGGCCGCGAACCGGGGCGAGGAAGTCTGGAAGGGCTTCGTCGACGTCCAGCGGAAGACCAACGAGGAAGTGGTCACGGCCATCCCGGTCGCGGCGATCCTGAAGGAGCGGAAGCCCGGCGTCTACGTCCTCACCGCCAAGGCGCAGAACGCCAAGGGCAGCGACGAGACGCTGGCGACGCAGTGGTTCGTCCTGACCGACATCGGCCTCACCACCTTTTCCGGCGAGGACGGCTTCCACGTCTTCGCCAGATCGCTCGGAACCGCCGAGCCGGCGGCGGACGTGAGGCTCGAACTCGTCGCCGCGAACAACGAGGTGCTCGGCACCGCGGCGACCGACACCGCGGGACATGCGCGTCTCGCGCCCGGCCTCCTGCGCGGCACCGGCGGCGACCGCCCGGCCGTCCTGACGGCCTCGACAAGCAACGGCGACTTCGTGTTCCTCGACCTGACCGGCTCGCCCTTCGACCTCACCGACCGGGGCGTCGAGGGCAGGGCGCCGGCCGGGCCGCTCGACATGTTCCTGACGACGGAGCGCGGCATCTACCGCACCGGCGACACCGTGCACCTGACCGGCCTCGCGCGCGACGCCAAGGGTGAGGCCGTCGATGGCCTGACGCTGACCGGCATCGTCTCACGGCCGGACGGCATCGAGTTCGCGCGAACGCCCGTCAAGGCGGAAAAGGCCGGCGGCTTCGCCTGGGACGTGGGTCTGCCGGCGAACGCCATGCGCGGAGCCTGGAGCTTCGCGCTCCACACCGACCCGAAACAGCCCGCGATCGCTTCGACCTCGGCGCGCGTCGAGGATTTCGAGCCGGAGAAGATCGACTTCTCGCTGGATGTGGCCGCCAAGGACCTCGATCCGGCGAGCCCGCCGGAGGTGCCGCTCGACGTGCGCTACCTGTTCGGCGCGCCGGCTGCCGATCTCGCAGTTTCCGGCGAGGCGGTGTTGGAGCCGGCCGATTTGATCGAGGGTTTTCCCGGCTATTCCTTCGGCCTCGCCGACGACCAGCCGACCGCGGTGCGGCTGCCGATCGACGAGACTGCGACGGACGAGGAAGGCAAGGCGACCGTCACGCTGCAGCCGTTCGAGCCGCCGGTGACGACGAAGCCGCTCAAGGCCTCGCTGCAGGTGCGCGTCGCGGATGCGGGCGGCCGGCCCGTGGAACGCGACGCCGATCTCGCCCTCGTCGGAACCAAGATGCGCATCGGCGCGAAGCCGCTGTTCGACGGTTCGGTGCCGGAAGGCAGCGAGGCCGCGTTCGAGCTTCTAGCGCTCGACGCGAGGAACGCCCGTGCCGACCTGCCCGCGGTGGGATGGGTGCTGAACAAGGTCTCGACCGATTTCCAGTGGTATTCGGCGAACGGCCGCTGGAACTACGAGCCGGTGACGCGGAAAAGTCGCGTCGCCTCCGGCACGCTCGACCTGAAGGCCGGCGAGCCCGCGAAGCTCTCCATGCCGGTCGAATGGGGCGGCTACGAACTCGTGCTGACCGATCCGTCCGGCCGGGCGCTGCCGACGAGCCTGTCCTTCGAGGCCGGCTGGTACGTCGCGGCGCGCTCGATGGAAACGCCGGACATCCTGAAGGTCTCGCTCGACAAGCCGCGCTACAAGGTCGGCGACAAGGCCGTGGTCCATATCGAGCCGCGCTTCGCCGGCAAGGCGGAAGTCTTGGTGATGGACGAGCGCGTCGTCGCCACCGCCAGCGCCGACATTCCCGCGACCGGCGGCGACGTGACGCTGGACGTCACCCGCGACTGGGGCCCCGGCGCCTATGTCACCGCCGTGCTCTACCGGCCGATGGACCTCGCCGAGAAGCGCATGCCGGGCCGCGCGATGGGTCTCGCCCATGCCGGCGTCGAGCCGGGCGACCGCGCGCTCGCCGTCTCGCTCGACGCGCCGGAGCGGATCGAACCGCGCCGCAGCGTCGACGTCGGCGTGACCGTCGCCGGCGTGAAGACCGGCGAGACCGCCTACGTCACGCTGGCGGCGGTGGATGTCGGCATCCTCAACATCACCGGCTTCCAGCCGCCCTCGCCGCAGGGCTGGTACTTCGGCCAGCGCCGGCTCGGCGTCGAGATCCGCGACCTCTACGGCAAGCTCATCGACCGGATGCAGGGCGCGCCGGGCACCGTGCGCTCCGGCGGCGATGCGGGCGCCGCGATCGCCAGCCCGCCGCCGATGGACGACCTCGTCGCGCTGTTCTCGGGCGTCGTCACCGTCGGGCCGGACGGCCGCGCCACGGTGAAGCTCGATGTGCCGGACTTCAACGGCACGCTGAAGCTGATGGCTGTCGCCTGGTCGAAGACCGGCGTCGGCGAAGCCTCCCGCGACATGCTGGTGCGCGATCCGGTGGTGGCGCAGGTCAGCCGCCCGCCGTTCCTCAGCCCCGGCGACGCCTCGCGCATCGCGCTCGACGTGACCCATGTCGAGGGACCCGCCGGCCGCGTGCATCTGGCGCTGACCGGCGGCGCGGGCGTCGTCCGCATCGAAGCGAATGCCGATGCCGACCTCGACCTGACGGCGAAGGGCCACGGCCGCGTGCTGGTGCCGATCGTGGCGGAGAACAGCGGCGAAGCCGGCTTCGACCTCGCGTTGACGACGCCGGACGGCATGATCCTGCGCAAGAGCTTCACGCTCGCCGTCCGCTCCATCCAGCCGGAAACCGTGAAGCGGAGCTCCTTCCCACTCGCCGCGAACGGCGGCAAGCTGACGCTCGGCCCCGAGCTTCTGGCCGACTTTCAGCTGGGCACCGGCCATGCGACGCTGACGGTCTCAGGGCTCGGCGACTTCGACGTCGCGGGCGTCGTCGCGGCGCTCGACCGTTATCCGTACGGCTGCACCGAGCAGATCACCAGCCGTGCGCTGCCGCTCGTCTATCTCGACCGGACCATCGTCGCGGCGGGTCTTCGCGACCGCGCTGACGAGGTGCGCGAGCGCGTCGACAAGGCGGTGAAGGGCGTGCTCGCCAACCAGGGCGCCAGCGGCTCCTTCGGCCTCTGGTCGCCGGACTACGGCGATCTCTGGCTTGACAGCTACGTCACCGATTTCCTGACGCGGGCGAAGGAGGCCGGCTACGACGTGCCGGTGGAGGGGCTGATGCTGGCGGTCGACAACCTCGCCAACCAACTCGCCTACCAGCCGGAGCAGCCGGACTGGGGGCCTGTCGCCTACGCCTACTACGTGCTGGCCCGCAACGGCCGGGCCGCGATCGGGGACCTGCGCTACACCGCTGACAACGAGGCGGCGAACTTCAAGACGCCGCTGGCGCAGGCGCATCTGGCGGCGGCACTGGCGCTCTATGGCGACCGGGTGCGCGCCGAGATGCTGCTCCGCAAGGCCTCGGCCGGGGCGGTGAACGGGCCGGAGGACAATCCGAACCGCAGCGATTACGGCACGCCGCTCCGCGATGGCGCGGCGGTGCTGGCGATCGGGCTGGAAACCGGCGTCGATGGCGTCGACTTCCAGCCGCTGGTGCAAAAGGTCGGGCTGGAGCGCGCCGCGCGGCGCTACACCTCGACGCAGGAGGATGCCTGGTCGCTGCTCGCGGCCCACGCGCTGCTTGCATCGAAACCACTAAGGCTCACCGTCGACGGCGCGGCGCGGGACGGCGCCTTGGCCATGTCGCTCGACGCGGACCGGCTGGCGCGAGGCACGGAGATCGTCAACCGCGGCGCGGAACCGGTCACGGCGGCGGTGACGCTGGCGGGCGTGCCGCTCGTCGCGCCGCCGGCAAAATCGAGCGGCTACCAGATCAGCCGCTCCTACTACACGCTGGACGGCAAGGAGGCCGATCCGGCGACGATCGCGCAAGGCGCGCGGCTCGTCGCCGTCCTCGACGTGCTGCCAACCGACACGGGCTACGCGCGGCTGATGATCGACGACCCGCTGCCGGCGGGCCTCTCGATCGACAATCCGGCGCTAATCCGCGGCGGCGATGTCGGGGCACTTGGTTTCCTCGAACTCACTGGCGAGGCGGCGCATACCGAGTTCCGCGCCGACCGCTTCCTCGCGGCCGTGAAGAAGCCCGAAGGGAACACCGACCGGATGCGCTTCGCCTATATCGTCCGGGCGTTGTCGCCGGGCGAGTTCGTGCATCCGGCGGCGACGGTCGTGGACATGTACCGGCCGGAAAGCCGCGGCTCGACGGGCGAGGGACGCGTCTCGGTGGTCGGCCCGCGCCGGTGAAGCGCCGCCGCCTCGCCGTCGCGCTCGGCCTCGGCGCGGCGCTCCTAGGCGGCCTCGGATTCGCCGGCAATCGGTGGCTGGAGAGCGCCGTCGCGGCGCGCGCGGCACGGCTCGCCGAGCCTGAGACCGGCGTCCTCGTCGAAGCGAGGGACGGCGGCATCCTGCGCGCCTTCGCCACGCAAGACGGGCGCTGGCGGCTGGATGTTTCCGAGCCCGACGTCGACCCGCGTTTTCTCCTCATGCTGACCTCTTGGGAGGACAAGCGCTTCGCGTCGCACGGCGGCATCGACGCCGTCGCGCTCGGCCGCGCGGTCTGGCAGTCGGTGCGCCACGCCTGGCTCGTTTCCGGCGGCTCGACGTTGACCATGCAGGTGGCGCGCATGGTCGAGGGCCTGCCGACCGGGAGCCTCCGCGCGAAGGGCGAACAGTTCCTCGGGGCGCTGGCGCTGGAGCGGGCGCTCGGCAAGCGCGGCGTCATGAACCTCTATCTCAAGCTCGCGCCCTACGGCGGCAACGTCGAGGGCGTGCGCGCGGCGAGCCTCGCCTGGTTCGGGCACGAGCCGCGCCGGCTGACGGCGGCGGAAGCCGCGCTGCTCGTCGCCCTGCCGCAATCGCCGGAGCGCTATCGGCCCGACCTCCATCCGAAGCGGGCGAAGCAGGCGCGCGACCGCGTGCTGGCACGGATGGTGGCGCTCGGCATCCTGGCGCCGGCCGAGGCCGAGCGCGCCAGCGCCGAGCCGGTGCCGACCGCCCGCCGCGCCATGCCGATGCTCGCCGCCCACGCGGCGGAAAGCGCAAAGGCGGCGAACCCGGCCGCGAAGCGCCTGCCGCTGACGCTCGACCGACACTTGCAGGAAAGCCTCGAAGCCTATGCCCGCGACAAGGCCGCCGGCCTGCCGAAGCCGCAGAGCCTCGCCATCCTCGTCGCCGACCACACGACCGGCGAAATCCTCGCGACGGTTGGCGCGCCCGACATGTTCGATACCGAACGGCAAGGTTACGTCAACTTGACGAAGGCCGTGCGCTCGCCGGGCTCGACGCTCAAACCGCTGATCTACGGCCTCGCCTTCGAGGCGGGCGTCGCGCATCCCGAAAGCCTCGTCGACGACCGCCCGACGGCCTTCGCCGGCTATACGCCGCAGAACTTCGACCACACGTTCGAGGGCGTCATCACGGCGCGGCGCGCGCTGCAGCTCTCGCGCAACCTGCCGGCGGTGGAACTGCTGGCGGCGGTCGGGCCATCGCGGCTCGTCCAGCGCATGCAGCGGGCCGGCGCGCATCCCGAACTCGGCAGCCGCACGCTGCCCGGTCTCGCGATCGGCCTCGGGGGCCTCGGCATCTCGCTGGAGGACCTCGTGCGGATCTATGCCGGCCTCGCCAACGGCGGCGTCGCCAAGCCGCTCCGGATCGACGCATCGCCTGCTGCGATCCTCGGCGCTCCGCCCGCGCGGCGCATTCTCTCGGAACAGGCGGCCTGGTACGTGACCTCGGTCCTCGCCGGCGCGCCGACCACCGCGAAGGGGCCGCCCGGCACGATCGCCTTCAAGACCGGCACGTCCTTCGGCTATCGCGACGCCTGGACGGTCGGCTACGACGGCCGGCACGTCGTCGGCGTCTGGCTCGGCCGGCCGGACGCGGTCCCGGTGCCGGGCCTCGTCGGGCAGGACGCCGCCGTGCCGGTGATGCGCGACGTCTTCGCGCGGCTCGGTCCCGCGAAGCGGCTGCCCGGCCCGCCCCCCGGTATCCTCGCCGCGGCGGGCAGGCGTTTGCCGCCGGCGATGCGGAAGGTCGGCGGCGGCATCGACGCGGCCGGCGCCGACCGGCCGGAGATCGTCTTCCCGCCGAACGACACCAAGGTCGAGCTCGGCCTCGCGGACGGCGCCGCGAGCGACCTGTCGTTGAAGGTGCGCAACGGCACGCCGCCCTTCACCTGGGTCATCGACGGCATGCCGGCGCTCACCGGCCTGTTCGACCGGCAGGCGGCGTGGCGGCCGCAGGAGCCCGGCTTCGTTACCATCTCCGTGGTGGATGCGAAGGGCGCGGCCGCGAGCAGCCGCGTCTTCGTGGACTGAGCGCGCTCACGCTCCCGGTGTGCCGGGCGGCGGCACGAGGCCGTAGGATTTTAGCACCACCGCCTGCAGCACCATGACGACGAGCCAATGGGCGCAGTCGCCGAGGATCGGGCGGGCGGATAGCCGCCGATAGAGCAGCGTCACCGCGAGCGCAGGCAGGACGAAGCCGATCCAGATGACGACCGCGCTGCCGACCGCCATCGTCCACTCGCCGGCCTGGCGTGGCGCGAGAATCAGCGCGCCGGCGAGGATCGAGGCCAGCCAGAACTCGGCGACCAGCGCGACGACGGCGAGCGCCGGCGTGATCCGTCGCTCGGGCATGCCGCCGAGCGATTTCACCCAGAGAAAGCCGACGAGCAATCCCGCGAGCGTCGCCAGCCCGATCGGCACGACATTGAGGATGATGTAAATCATGGCTAGCGGTCCTCTCCGGACGGAGGAAGGCCGGCCGCGGCGCGGACGTTCCGGCACAGGCTGCGGCATTTCCGGTCAGTGGCGCACCGAAAAGGGAGACGAGCATCGATGAGCGGTCCGTGGCCGAGCGAGCCGGAGATCGTCGCCTTTCAACGGCGCTGCGATGGCTTCTATCCGCCGGACGCCGTCTCGGCTCCGGTGGCGCAGCAGCGCGAATGGTACGACGCCCTCTGCCGTGAGTTCGATCCTGGCTGGCCGAAGGGGATCGGAACGGTGGATCGCCCGATCGAGGGGGTACGATGCCGGCACTACCGACCGGCGCGGATCGAGGCTGCCGCCACGGTGCTCTACCTGCACGGCGGCGGCTTCGTGGTCGGCTCGCTGGACAGCCACGACGCGATCTGCGCCGAGATCGCCGCCTCGACCTATGCCGAAGTCGTCGCGGTCGATTACCGCCTCGCGCCGGAGCACCGCTGGCCGGCGGCCTTCGACGACGGCATGGCCGTGCTGCGAGGACTCATCGGCGAGGAGCGGAGCGTGGTCCTCGCCGGCGACAGCGCCGGCGGCAACCTCGCGGCGGGGTTGGCGATCCGCGCACGGGACGAAGGCTTGGCCGGTATCGGGGGGCAGGCGCTGATCTATCCCGGTCTCGGCGGCGACCTCGTTTCGGGCTCCTACGCCGAGATGGCGGATGCGCCCGGCCTCGCCACGGCGGACGTCCGCTACTATCGCGACCTCTACGGCGCGCCGGAAGGCGATCCGGTCGCGTATCCGCTGCGCGCGGCGAGCCTCGCCGGCCTGCCGCCGGCCTATGTGACGGCGGCGCGTTTCGATCCGCTGCGGGACGACGCCCGGCGCTACGCGGCGCGGCTGGCGGGAGCGGGCGTCGACGTCAGCTTCCGCGAGGAGCCGCAGATGGTCCACGCCTGGCTGCGCGCCCGCCACATGAGCCCCGGCGCGCGCGTCGGGTTCGCCGCGCTCTGCGCCGGCATCGCCGCCCTGGCGCGCCGCCCGGTCACATGAGGTCGCGCGGGATCGTCCGGCTCCAGCGCTTCGTGTGGATCGGCTCGTCGCCCTCGTAGGCGACCACCTCGGCGGCGATCACCCAGTCGTTCCGCGTGCAGGACAGGCGGGCGAGGCTTTTCGTCCTGACGCTCCAGCCGTCCGCGCGGCGCATCTCCGTCGTCCAGCGCGAGGTGCCGGTCATCGACAGCGGATCGTCCGGCGCGATCGTCCAGAACTCGTCGCGCACCTGCCTTGTCGCGAGGCCCGTTTCCGGATGCTCGGCGAGGCCGGTATCCTCGAAGACGCGGTAGTTCGTCAGTCCGCGCTGCAGGTCGCGCTCGACGCTGCGGCGCGAGGCGGCCGGCGCGTGCTCGACGTATCTCGGCAGCGGATCGGGATTCTCCGGCTCCGGCACCGGGATCGTCTCGGCTTCCCCGAGCAGCGGCAAGGCGAGGGTCAGGCCCGCCGTCTCGACCACGATGCCGCCCGCATCCGGCCCCGGCAGCACGGTCGGCCAGTAGGCGGTGGACAAGGACAAGCGCAGCCGATGGCCCTTGCCGAATCGGTAGCCGCAGGCGTCGAGGTCGAGCCGCACCTCGATCCGCTCGCCGGGGTCGAGCGGCGAGGGCTCGGCATTGCCGTTCCAGTGCGCGAGGTTGAGGACGCCGTAGGACACGCGCGTCGCCGTGCCGTCGGCATGGACGTCGACGAGCCGCGCGACGAGGTTGGCGGAGGGCGCGTCCGGCACGAGGCGGAGTTCCAGTCGCGGGAAACCGAGAAGTTCGACCGCCTCCGCCAGCGGCGCGGTCTCGAAGACCAGCGAGCCGGCGTCGTCGGCCCGCTGGTCGCCGGGCAACTCGGCGTCGGGCTTCAGCGTGAACCATTCGCCGGCCATGGTGCCGGTGTCCTCTGGCGAGCGGAGGGCGATCCGCTCCGGCGGCGCGCCGTCCGGCTCGGCGACGAGCGAACGGCCTTGGCCGGCGTGGAGCGTCAGGGTTTCGGGCGTACGCCAGCGGTCGAGCCCGACCCAGCGGCCGGGATCGGCGTCGCGCCGGTGCGCCGGCCTGACGCCGTCGAGGATGTAGGCCCGCACTTGCGGCACGTCCTCCACGCCGTTCGGCTCGTCCCGCAGCCAGCGGTCCCACCAGCGGATCGCCTCGTGGAGGAAGTCCATGCGCGGCTTCGGCCAGGCGAAGTGCGGGTACTTGTGCACCCAGGGGCCGACGATCGCCTTCGCCGTGTCGCCGAGGCCCTCGACGGCCTTGAACGGCGTGTTGCGGTAGCCGTCCGCCCAGCCGGCGATCACCAGCGCCGGGACCGGGAAGCCGGCGAAGTCCTCGCGGATCGAGCCGTGCTTCCAGAAATCATCGCGCCGCTGGTGGCCGAGCCACTCCTCCAGCATGAACGGCTCGCCCTCCAGCCGCTCGATCCACATCTCGCGCCACCTGTCGCCGACGATCGCGGGATCCGGCGCGCGCGACTGATAGGCGAGCATCGTGGCCGCCCAGGAGAGTTGTGCCGAGAGATGGCAGCCGTTCTTGTAGTGGATGTCGTCGTTGTAGCGGTCGACCGTCGAGGCGATCGAAATCACCGCCTTCAGCGCCGGGTGCTTGAGCGCCGCCACCTGCAGGCAGTTGAAGCCGCCCCAGGAGATGCCCATCATCCCGACCGCGCCGCTGGACCAAGGCTGCGCGACGATCCAGTCGATCACCTCCAGCGCGTCGGAAAGCTCGCGCGGCGTGTACTCGCCGTCGATCACGCCGTCCGATTCGCCGGAGCCGCGGATGTCGACGCGGACGCCCGCATAGCCGGCTTCGGCGAAGCCCGGATAGGTGGACTCGTCGCGCGGGGACGTGCCGTCGCGCTTGCGATAGGGCAGGTATTCGAGGACCGCCGGCACCGGCTCGTCCTCCGCTCCCTCCGGCATCCAGATCCGCGCGGCAAGACGCGTGCCGTCGCGAAGCGTGATCCACTCGTTCTCGATGACGCGGAAGGCGCGTGTCGGCATACTCGGTACTCTGAAGCGTTCAGTTTCCGGCCGCCGCCATGCGGCGGGCGTTGCGGACGGCCTCGAGCCAGCCGATGCGCATTTCCGGCACGGATTTGAGCAGGAGGTCGGTGTAGTCGTCGAAGGGCGGGGCGAGGACGCGGGACTTCGGCCCGAAGCGCACAAGGCGGCCGCGATGCATCACCGCGACGGAATCGGCGATGGCGCGGACGGTCGCGATGTCGTGGGTGATGAACAGGTAGGAGACGTGCGTTTCGGCCTGGAGCTTCATCAGGAGCTTCAGGATGCCGTCGGCGACGAGTGGGTCCAGCGCCGAGGTCGGCTCGTCGCAGAGGATGACCTCCGGCTCGGCGGCGAGCGCCCGGGCGATCGCGACGCGCTGCTTCTGGCCGCCAGAGAGCTCGGCCGGATAGCGGCCGGCGAATTCCGCCCTCAGCTCGATGGCTTCGAGCAGGCTGGCGACCCGATCCCGCTTCTTTGCGCCCCGCAGGCCGAAGTAGAAGGCGAGGGGCCGGCCGATGATATCCCCGACCGTCTGGCGCGGGTTCATCGCCGTATCCGCCATCTGGTAGATCATCTGGATGCGGCGGAGATCGTCGCGCGAGCGCTGCGACAGCTTTGGCGGCAGCTCCCGTCCGGCGAAGACCACGCGCCCGTGGCGCGGCGGAAGCAGGCCGGTGATGACGCGCGCCAGCGTCGACTTGCCGGAACCGGACTCGCCGACGACCGCCAGCGTCTGGCCCTTCGGCAGGTGCAGCGACACGCCGTTGAGGACGGTGAGGCCGGAAGGGTAACCCGCCTCGACATGGTCGACGCTGAGGAGGCGACCGAGCTGATCGGGCGCCTCGTCCTTGCCGAAATGGCGCATCGAGACGAGCCGCTGGGTGTAGTCCTCCTTCGGTTCCTCCAAGATCTGCCGCGCCGAGCCGTATTCGACGGTCTTGCCGTGCCTGAGCACCATGATGTCATCGGCGACCTGCGCGACGACGGCGAGGTCGTGCGTCACGTAGATCGCGGCGGTGTGCGTTTCCTCGATGGCGCGCTTGATGGCGACGAGGACGTCGATCTGGGTTGTGACGTCCAGCGCCGTGGTCGGCTCGTCGAAGACGATGAGGTCGGGCGAGGGGAGAAGCGCCATCGCCGTCATCGCGCGCTGGAGCTGGCCGCCGGAGACCTGATGCGGGTAGCGCCGGCCGAAGTTCTCCGGATCCGGCAGGCCGAGCGTGCGGAACAGGTCCTTCGCCTTGGCGAGCGCCGCCTCGCGGCTCATGACGCGGTGCTTGAGGCTCGCCTCGACGATCTGGTCCTCCAGCCGGAAGGCCGGATTGAACGAGGCCGCCGCCGACTGCGCCACATAGGCGACCTTGGCGCCGCGGATGCGCCGGAGCCGGGAAGGGCCGAGCCCGACGAGGTTCGTGCCGGCGAGCTCAACCGTGCCGCCGGTGATCGCGACGCTGCCGCGCCCGTAGCCGAGCGTCGACAGGCCGATAGTCGACTTGCCTGCGCCCGACTCGCCGATGAGCCCGAGGACGCGGCCCTTCGCGAGATCGAAGGACACGTCGTCGACGATCGTCACGTCGTGCGGCGCTTCGCCCGGCGGCGAGACATGCGCGCCGATCCGGAGGTTGCGGACTTTCAGGAGCTCGGCCATCAGGCGCGGCCTCCCTTGAGGCTGGCAGTGCGGTTCAAGAGCCAGTCCACGACGAGGTTCACCGATACGGCGAGGAGCGCGATCGCCATGCCGGGATAGAGCGCGGCGGAGACGCCGAAGATGATGCCGTCCTTGTTGTCCTTCACCATGCCGCCCCAGTCGGCGGCGGGTGGCTGGATGCCCAAGCCCAGGAAGGACAGCGTCGAGAGGAACAGGATCGCGAAGGCGAAGCGCAGGCCGAACTCGGCGAGGAGCGGCGAGAGCGCGTTCGGCAAAATCTCGCGAAAGATGATCCAGAGCGTCCCTTCGCCGCGCAGCCGGGCGGCCTCGACGAAGTCCATCACCGAGATGTCGGTCGCGACTGCCCGGCCGAGCCGGAAGACGCGGGTTGAATCGAGGACCGCCATCACCAGGATCAGGATCCACAGCCGCTGCGGCAGGACGGCGAGGACGACGAGCGCGAAGATCAGCGTCGGGATCGCCATCATCAAGTCGTTGAGGCGCGACAGCGCCTGGTCGGTCCAGCCGCGCACGACGGAGGCGGTGAAGGAGAGAAAAACGCCGAGCGAGAAGGACAGGAGCGTCGCGGCGGCGGCGACGAAGATCGTGGTGCGCGCGCCGTAGACGAGGCGCGACAGGAGATCGCGGCCGATATTGTCGGTGCCGAGCAGGAAGGCGCTGCCGCCCTCGCTCCAGGACGGCAGGTCCCAGACACCGCCGACCACCTCCTCCTCGCCGAAGGGCGCGATCCACGGCGCGAAGAGCGCGCAGCCGAAGGCGATCACCAGCCCGGCGATGCCGATCCAGGCGCTGAGCGGAATGGCGCGCAGCTTCATCGCGGATGCCTCAGGCGCGGATTGGCGACGATCGCGAGGATGTCGGCGGCCATGTTCAGGAAGATGTAGACGGCGGCGAAGAGCAGGCCGCAGGCCTGCACCACCGGCATGTCGCGCACCGTCACCGCGTCCACCATGTACTGGCCGATGCCGGGGTAGACGAAAACCACTTCGACCACGACCACACCGACGACAAGGTAGGCGAGGTTCAGCGCCACGACGTTGATGATCGGCGCGACGGCGTTAGGCGCGGCGTGGCGCACGATAGTGCGCCAGCGCGACAAGCCCTTCAGCTCTGCCGTCTCGATATAAGGCGCTTCCATGACGTTCAGGATCGCCGCCCGCGTCATCCTGAGCATGTGGGCGAGGACGACGAGGACGAGCGTCGCGCAGGGAAGCGCGATCGCGCCGAGCCGGTCGCCGAACGGCATCCCGTCGAAGACCGTCGAGGGGAAGGTGACGATCGGGTACTGGATCGCGAAGAGGAAGATCAGCACGTAGCCGATGAAGAACTCGGGGAGCGAGATCGCCGCCAGCGAGAAGACGTTGACGAGCTTGTCCGGCAGGCGGTTGCGGAACAGCACCGACAGTATGCCGAGGCCGATCGCCAGCGGCACCGAGATCAGCGCGGCGAAGAAGGCAAGGAACAGCGTGTTGCCGAGCCGGCGGCCGATCTGCTCGGTGATCGAGTTCCGGCTCGCCCAGGACATGCCGAAGTCGCCCTGCAACGCATGGCCGAGCCAGGCGAGGTAGCGGGTCACGGCCGGCTGGTCGAGACCGAGCTCGCGCCGGATGTTCGCCACCGCCTGCGGCGTCGCCGACTGGCCGAGATAGGTCTGCGCGAAGTCGCCCGGCAGCGCCTCGACGCCGAGGAACAGCACCGCCGAGACGGCGAGCAGCAAGAGGAAGCTGATCACGAGGCGCTGCGTGATCATCGCCGCCAGCGGATGGGCGGCGATCAAGCGCCCGAGCGCCGAGCGGGCGTCGACCGCCGGCAGCGCCGGCGCCGTCGACAGGAGCATGCCGCCGGCCGGACCCGCCGAGGCGATGGGATCGCCGGCCGGTAGGACGGCGGTGCCCGCCGGCCCTTCCGACAGGCCGGGGCCCGTGGTCATCAGCCCTCCAGCCAGACGCGGTTCGCGACGTAGCCGTTCGACATGTCGTTGCCGATGTCGTGGACGTAGCCTTTGACGTTCTTGCGGGCCGCGTTCACGAAGTCGTTGAACATCGGCAGGATGACGCCGCCGTCGTCGCGCACCATCATCGCCATGGTGCGGTACATCTCGCGGCGCTTCGTCTCGTCGAGTTCGGCCCGGGCTTCGAGCAGCAGCTTGTCGAAGTCGGGTCGGAGGAACCGCGTGTCGTTCCAGTCCGCCTTGGAATAGTAGGCGGTGGTATACATCTGATCCTGCGTCGGCCGGCCGCCCCAGTAGGAGGCGGAGAAGGGCTGGGCGTTCCAGACGTTCGACCAGTAGCCGTCGCCGGGCTCGCGCTTCACCTCGATCTCGATGCCGGCCTTGCGCGCCGACTGCTGGTAGAGCACGGCCGCGTCCACCGCGCCGGGGAAGGCGACCTCGGAGGTGCGGAGCAGCACCGAGCCGGAATGGCCGGACTTCTTGTAGTGGAAGGCCGCCTTGTCCGGGTCGTAGCTGCGCTGCTCGATGCCTTCCGGGAAAAGGGCGTAGGTCGAGTTGATCGGGAAGTCGTTGCCGACCTTGCCGTAGCCGCCGAGCACGGTCTTCACCATCGCCTCGCGGTCGATCGCGTATTTCATCGCCATGCGCAGGTCGTTGTTGTCGAACGGCGCGGTGTTGCAGTGCATCAGGAAGACGTAGTGGCCGCGGCCCGACGTGTTCAGCACCTCGACGGTGGGTGCGCGCTTCAGGAGGTTCACCGTCTTCGGGTCGACGCGGTTGATGAAGTGGACCTGTCCCGACGAGAGCGCCGCGACGCGCGCCGTCGCGTCGTTGATGACGATGATCTCGACCGAGTCGACGTAGCCGCGGTCCTGCCGCCAGTCGTTGGCGTTCCGCTCGAAGGTGGTGCGCACGCCCGGCTCGTGCTTGACGAGCTTGAACGGGCCGGTGCCCACAGCGGCGGCGGGATTGTCCATGCCGCCGTTCGGCTGGATGATCAGGTGGTAGTCGCTGAGGAGGAGGGGCATGTCGGCGTTGCCCTCCTGCAGGGTCAGGACGAGGTTGCCGCCGTCGGCCTTGATGTCGGTGATCGACTTCACGACGCCGAGCGCGCCGGATTCCGACTTCTCGTCGGTGTGCCGCTTCAGGGTGGCGACCACGTCGTCCACCGTCAGCTCCTTGCCGTCGTGGAACTTGACGCCCTTGCGGATCTTGAAGGTCCAGGTCTTGGCGTCGGGCGAGGGTTCCCAGGATTCGGCCAGCGCCGGCACGGCCGCGCCGGTCATCGGGTCGCTTTCCACCAGCATGTCGCCCCAGCAGCGGCCGATGCAGAACAGCACCTGCGACAGGTACTTCGCCGGGTCGAGCCCGTCCGTCGCCGAGCCGCCTTCGAGGCCGAGCTTCAGGTGGCCGCCGCGTTTCGGCTCCTGCGCCAGCGCGCTGGTCGAGAACAGGCTGCCGGCTGCGGTGAGCGAGACGCCGGCCGCGATCGCCCGGCCGATGAACTCGCGGCGGTTCATGCCGCCACGCCGGACTTCGTCGGCGAGGAACTTCAGATAGTCGCTCATTCGTCGTCTCCGTCCGGTAGAACCAGGCCGCCCCGGGGCTCAAGTCTGCGCAGTGTTCAGTATTCCTTCAGCCGTCGCAAGCTAGCCGCGAGGGCCGGCCATGGAATTCCACATGCGACACGACGCGGCGCAAACGGAAGTCTTACCCGGAAGAGTATATGGGATGCGGTGGAAGGTGCTTATTCGATAAGCAAAGCGGTGCTGTTCTTGCCGAAGCAAGCATCAAAACGCACCGAACGTCGCAACAACCACGACGGGCACGCTGTCTCGACCTTCGGGGCAACCTCCGCCGGCGGGAGAATGGAATCATTATAGCCAGGCTTGCAAGCCCCTTCCGCCGGGGATGCGCGCACCGGCGCCGCGAAGGCGCGTGGCGCTAGCGTCCGCCGGCCGCCGGCTCGGCCGGCGCCTGCCCCCGCATCGACATCGGCGCGACCGGCGTGAAGTCCGGCCGCCGTTCCGGCGGCAGGGCCGCCTTGCGGGTCGAGCGCCAGAGCGCGTAGCCGCCGTAGATCGCGTACATCATCGCCATCGCGACGAAGAAGCCTTCCGGCCCGAGCCGGTCCATCAGCCGGCCGCCGAGCTGCGGCCCGATCATGTTGCCGACGCCGTAGACGATGAGAAGGCCGCCGGACACCTGCACGAACTCGCCGGGACGCGCCTGGTCGTTGGCGTGGGCGACGCTCAGCGAATAGATGGTGAAGAGCACCGTCCCGAAGCCGAAGGTGCCGACGACGACGCCGATGGGCGTGCGCGGCGCGGCGATGATCATCGCCACCGAGACCGCGACCCCGATCGCCCCGGCGATGCCCATCACGTAGCGCCGGTCGATCCGGTCCGACAGGCGGCCGAACGGGTACTGGAACAGGACGCCGCCGACCATCGCGGCGGTCAGCATGGTGGCGATGCCGGCGGTGCCGAGCCCGGCGGCCTTGCCGTAGAGTGGGCCGAAATAGCCCCAGTTGCCGAAGATCACGCCGGCGACGAAGCAGCCGACCGCCGCGGCGGGGCTCCGGCGGAACAGTGCCCGCGGGTCGATCCGCACCTGTTCCAAGGGGCGCGGCGCGGGCGCGACCGACAGCATCACCGGCATGAGCGCCAGCCCGAAGGCGAGGGCGCTCGCCATGAACAGACGGTCGCCGGCGATGTCGCCGAGCGGCAGGAGGAACTGGCCGGAGGCGATGCCGACCATCGAGACGATCATGTAGGCCGAGAACACGGTGCCGCGATTGGTGTTGTCCGTCCGCTCATTGATCCAGCTCTCGATCACCATGTAGCCCCCGACCATGCCGAGGCCGCAGGCGCCGCGGAACAGCATCCAGGCGAGAGGGTGCGGCGCCAGTGCTAGGAGAAGCAGGAGGCAGGCGAGCGAGGTCTGCAGCGCGGCGAAGACCCGGATGTGCCCGACGCGGGCGACAAGGATCGGCACGAGGATGCAGCCGGCCGTGAAGGCCAGCGCGTAGACCGTGCCGATCCAGGCGATGGAGCCGGAGGACCAGCCTTCCGCCGCGGCGCGCAGCGGCACCAGGGCGCTGGCCAGCCCGGCTCCGACCATCATCAGGAAGGTCGCGAGAAGCAGCGCGCCGAAGGCGGCAACGGATTTCAACATGGGGGATGAGGCACCGGACGAGATGCGGCGAGGATAGCCCGGCCGCGTCCGTCGGGATCGCCGGATCGCGCCGCTCGCGCGCCGCTAAACGGCCTTCGCGCGGCTCAGCGCGCCGAGCGCCCGGCAGTCGGTGTAGATCGCCAGGAACTTGCCGTTCGCGCCGGACAGCCGCTTCGGCTCGAAGCGCAGCGTGCCGGACGGGTCCGGCGCGGCGAGGCCGTCGAACAGCTTCATGCCGCTTTCGCGGCCGTCGGGCTTGCGGAGCCTGACGAGGCCGCAGACGACGATGTCGCCGTCCGCCTTCTGCCGGGCCTCGATCGGCCCGAAGATCGGCGTCCTGCCGTCGGTGAGGGCGGCGGCGAAGGTGGAGCGGATCTCGGCCGTTTCCCGGTCGGTCAGCTTGTAGGCGATGGCCGGGATGTCGGGGTCTGCGGCAGGCAGCGCGCTGCCGAAACGCGGCAGGCTCCCGCAGCCTGCGAGGGCGAAAGCTGCTGTGGCGGCGAGAAGAACGGCGCGGACCGGCATGGGCGGATGTTGATCGCGGTTCCGCGCGGAATGTAAACCCTTCGAAGGGACGCCGTGCGGACAAGATCGGTAAATCCCTGACGCGAGCCGTGAAGTGCGGCCGCGCATCGAGAAGAGGCGGGTACGCTCCGAATGGTCCAGTTCGTCGAGATCGCCGATCCGGACGATCCGCGCGTCGCCGCCTTCCGCGGCATCCGCGAGCGCGATCTCGTGCGCGGCGGGGCGTTCGTCGCCGAAGGCACGGTGGTGGTCGGCCAGCTTGCCGCCTCGCCGTTCTTCGTGCCGAAGCAGCTTCTCGTCCTGCGCAACCGCCTCAACGGCATCGCCGATCTCCTGGACCACCTACCGGACGACATGCCGGTCTTCGTCGCCGAGCGGCCGGTGATCGACGCCGTGGCGGGCTTTGCCATGCACCGGGGCGTCCTGGCGGTCGGCGAAGCGCGGGCGGTGCCGCGTCTGCCGCTTCCCGAGCGTCTGGCCGCTCTGGCGGCGGAGGGCCGGACCGTGGTGGCGGCGGTCGGCATCGCCAACCACGACAACATCGGCGGCATCTTTCGCAACGCGGCCGCCTTCGCCGCCGGCATGGTGCTGGTCGACGAGACGAGCTGCGACCCGCTCTACCGGAAGGCCATCCGCGTTTCCGCCGGCGCGGTCCTGAGCGTTCCCTTCGAGCGGGTGCGGGCGGAGCGACTGCCGGACCTCTTGCGGGAGGCCGGCTTCCGGGCGGTCGCGCTCTCGCCCGGCGGCACGCTCGATCTCGCGGCGCTGGATGCGGTGCGGGAACCGGTCGCGCTCGTCCTTGGTGCCGAAGGGCCGGGCCTGCCGCCGTCCCTGATGGCGAGGATGGAAACGCTCAGGATCGACATGGCGCCCGGCTTCGACAGCCTGAACGTCGCGACGAGCGCGGCGATCGCGCTGCAACGGCTTTATTCGGCGCGGGGCGGCGCGTCCGAAGGCTGAGTTTCGTCGCGGCCCGCCGCCAGGGCACGCACGCGGTCGGCGATGCTTCGATGCGGGCCGGACGGCGTGTCTCCGGCCGGGCGCAGGAGCGGCTCCAGCGGCGAGCCGGGGCCCTCCCGCACCGCCGTGCGATGGATGACGCCGGCCGCGACGGCGGCGATCCGATCGCGGAGGCCCTCGGCCTCCGCCTCGCTCAACTCGCCCCCACCGCGGGTTCGCTCCAACGCCGCATCGAGACCGGTCTCGGCTAGGGCCGATGGCGAGGCCAGCGCGGGAGGGGGCGGCGTTGCAGGTTCGGCCGGCGAGGGGAGGGGCTCCGCCGTCGCGGCGGGAGTCGGGGGCGGCGCGGCGTTTCGCGCGGCGAGCATGCCCGGCACGAGACCTGCCGCGCGCTTCGCGCCGCTTGAGCCCGCCGTTGCCGCGCTCTCGCGCTGGCTGTCGCCGTCGCGGCGCAAGAGGCGGATCAGCGTGTCCTTCTCGCCGCTCGCCCGTTCCACCGAACGCAGCGTGTCGGTAAGCCGCTCGATCTTGGTCTCGGCCGCGACGAGCTCCACCTTCCGCTCCTCGGCGAGGTCGGACACCTCGCGGAACCGGACCGCCAGCGCCTCCAGTTCCTCGGCGTTCAGCGAGCCGTCGCGCTTCGCCTCGTCGAGCGTCTCGCTCAGGGCCCGCTCCTTGTCGCGATGCGCCGCGAAGATTTCGCGAAAGTTGTCGCGCTCGGCCGAGAAGGACGCCATTTCTGCCGCCGCGTCACGGTTGCGCTTGCCGAGCGCGGCGATCTCGACATTGGCCCGGCCGAGCTCGGCCTGCGCCAGCCCGAGCCGCTCGCGCATCGCCGCCACCTCGACCTCGCCGCGCCTGACGTCCATCGCGGCAGCGGCGCGCACCACGTCGAACTCGGCCCGGATCTCGTTGGCGGTCGCCGGCAGCGTCGCGTCGTATTCACGCCGGGCGAAATCCTGCGCTTTCCGCCAGAGAAGTGGCGCGAGGAGCAGGGCCGCGAGCGTCGCCGCGAGCGCTCCCAGCGCGAACACCAAAACGCTTGCGATCATGCGCGTCCTTCGAGCCCGGCGGCGGTTCCGCCGCGAGCCGATAGCATCTGGGAGCCGGGACGCAAACGAAAACGGCCGGCGGATCGCCGCCGGCCGTCCGATGCGGAGTTTCGGCTGTCGTCAGAAGGGGTTCCAGGTCGGCGTCGGCGTGAGCTTCAGGTAGCCGAGATTGATGCCGAGCCGCGCGCCGAGGCCGGTCTTCACCGGAACGAGGATGACGTTGTCGCGCTGCAGCACCGTCATGCCGACGCCGCCGACGAGATAGGCGCTTCCCGTTACGCCGCCGAAGCGGCCGTGCACCGCTTCCACGGAGGGGAGGTTGTAGACGAGCATCATCGTGCGCGCCCCGTCGCCGCCGACGTCGAAGCCGAGCGAGGGACCTTGCCAGTAGATGCGGTGGTCGCCGGCGTTCTTGGTGAACAGCGTGCCCTCGCCGAAGCGCAGGCCCCCGATGAAGGCGCCGGCGGCCTCCTCGCCGAGGATGTAGCCGTTCGGCAGGCCGTAGGTCTTGAAGGCATTCTCGATGACGCTGGCGAGACCGCCGGAGGTCGCGCCGAAGAAGCGGTGCCCTTCGCCGACGATCTCCTCGGCCGTGTAGCCGTTCTCGCCCTGCGCCGCGGCGGGAAGCGCGGCGCCGAGGACGGCGGCGAAAAGCAGGAGCGCGCCGAGGGCGGCGCGGGCGAGGCTGCGGACGATCGATGCCATGAGGTCTGATCCTTGGGCTTCGGGGACGGAGCGTCGGGGTCCAGGCGGCGAGGCCGCACCTGCGGCCGAACCGCAACATCCGGAGCATTTGATCAGTCCATGGTTGCCGAAACCCTAACGCAGCGGGGTTTTCTTCGCTCTCGCTTCGGTTGACGCACGTCGGCCGCCGAATCATTGTCGCCACGAGGCTGCGCCGGCTCGATTCGGGACATGCCTGCGAGCGCCCGCCGGCGCCACGAACGGAAGACACGATGGAACTGCCGCAGGTTTCCGCCCCCGATCTCGCCGCGCTCCTGGCGAGCCGGCTATGCCACGACATCATCTCGCCGGTCGGGGCGGTGCAGAGCGGCCTCGAACTCCTCGACGAGATGCCGAACGACCCCGAGTCGATGGCGCTCGTGCGGAACTCCACCAAGAGCGCGGTGGCGAAGCTGCAGTTCGCACGGATCGCCTACGGCGCTTCCGGCTCCTCCACCGCGCAGATCGATCTCGGCGACGCCCGCTCGGTGGCGGAAGGCTTCATGGACTTCGAGCGCGCCAACCTCACCTGGGAGGGCGAGCGCGCCTATGTTCCGAAGAACATCGCCAAGCTGATCCTGAACCTCATCGTCGTCGCCAACGCTTCCGTGCCGCGCGGGCGCGAGGTGCGCGTCGCGATCGAGGCGCTGGGCGAGGCGCCGCGCTTCACGATCACCGCGACCGGCACGCCGCTGCGCGTGCCGCAGAAATTCCGGGCGCTGCTCGCCGGCGAGCCGCTGCCGGAAGCGATCGACGCCCACGCCATCCAGCCCTACTACACGCTGCTTCTGGCGCGGGAAGCCGGCCTCGCGGTCGAACTCGGGGCCGAGGAGGACAGCGCGGTGTTCCGGGTTTCCCCGGCGTGAACGAGACCTGAGTCCGTTCATTCGACCTTTGCCATTTCCTTGAACGGAAGCGCAACCGCGGGCGGCTAGTCTTCGGGTGAACAGGCTGCCTCGTGGTGCGGCGGCCGATATCCGGAGCGGCACCCTTGACGACCTGCCTCGTGATCGACGACTCGCCTGTCATCCGCAAGGTCGCGACCCGCATCCTGGCGCGCGCGGGCGTAGCGGTGGAGGAGGCCGCGACCGGCGCGGAAGGCATCGCGAAGCTGGCGGCCACGGTTCCTGCCGTGGTGCTCGTCGCCGGCACGCTGTCCGACATGACGGGCGAGGATCTGGTGCGCCGCGTCCGCGCCATGCCGAACGGGGCGGGCGTCACGATCCTCGGCATGCTGGTGGAAGCCAATCTCGGCCAGATGACCCGGCTGAAGCGGGCGGGTTGCAGCGGCTTCGTCTACAAGCCCTTCGACCGCGCCTCGCTGACCGCCTGCCTCGCGCCGCATCTCCCGGCGGTCGCAGAAAAGGCCGCCTGAAACGGCGACGGCCCGCCGGGGGCGGGCCGCGGAAACTCGATGCGTCTCGCTGCCCTCAGGCGGCCTTTGTGTCGACCTCAGGCTCGCGCAGCACGTAGCCGCGGCCCCAGACGGTCTCGATGTAGTTCTTGCCGTCGGTCGCGTTGGCGAGCTTCTTGCGCAGCTTGCAGATGAACACGTCGATGATCTTCAGCTCGGGCTCGTCCATGCCGCCGTAGAGGTGGTTGAGGAACATCTCCTTGGTCAGCGTCGTGCCCTTGCGGAGCGAAAGGAGCTCCAGCATGGCGTATTCCTTGCCGGTCAGGTGGACGCGCTGGCCGTGGACCTCCACGGTCTTGGCGTCGAGGTTGACGGTGAGGTCGCCGGTCACGATCACGGACTGGGCGTGGCCCTTCGAGCGGCGGACGATGGCGTGGATGCGGGCGACGAGCTCGTCCTTGTGGAAGGGCTTCGTCATGTAGTCGTCGGCGCCGAACCCGAGGCCCCGGACCTTGTCCTCGATGCCGGCCATGCCGGAAAGGATCAGGATCGGCGTCTTCACCTTCGACAAGCGGAGCGTGCGCAGGACCTCGTAGCCCGACATGTCGGGCAGGTTCAGGTCGAGGAGGATGATGTCGTAGTCGTAGAGCTTGCCGAGGTCGACGCCCTCTTCGCCCAGATCGGTCGTGTAGACGTTGAAGCTCTCCGACTTCAGCATCAACTCGATGCTTTGCGCGACCGCGCTGTCATCCTCGATCAAAAGAACGCGCATCAGGTCTTCCTCTCCGCGGGGCTCGCCAGCGCTCGGAGCGCGGCGCGTGACCCGTCAGTCGTGTGTCCGTTTCTGAAATCTGACATGCAATGGTTAACAATTTCCCGTGCCGGCTCCGGCTGCGCCGGCATGTTGGATGCGTCGTCCGAGGGCTTGCCGCCAGGGTCGCAGCCCGACGCGCCGCACCGATGGGGATCGGCGGCGCCTCGGGTTTACCTGGCCTTAAATCCTCGGCCTCAAGATTAATGTCGCGAGTAAACGGACGGTTAAACGGTAACGGCGAAGCCTTGCCGGAAACCTTCCGAGCTTGGCCGGCGGCGGAGCCGGCGCCTGTCGCCGTCAGCGGGGAAGCTTTCAGGATGAAGAGGGACAATCTCGTGCGCCTCGCGCGCTTCAAGGTGAACGAGAAGCGGCGGCAGGTGGAGCAGCTCGAGCTGATGATGGCCGAGTTCGCCCGCATGGCGACCGAACTCGACCAGCAGATCAACAGCGAGGAGAAGCGCACCGGCATTACCGATACCGGGCACTTCGCCTACCCGACCTTCGCGAAGGCGGCGCGGGCGCGGCGCGACAACCTGACGAACTCGGTGAAGGACCTGCGCGTCCAGCTCAACGCCGCGCGCCTGTCGCAGGAAGAGGCGGAAAGCGAGCTCGCCAACGCCGAGAAGCTCGAGATGCGCGACGAGGCCTCGGCCGACGAGCGCCGCCACGCGACGGCCTGAGCCGCGCCCGGCGGATGCGGCGGCGGTCCGGTGAATGCCGGGCCGGGACGCGGGGGCGACGCCGGATCGATCAGACAGCGAACAAACGAAAAAGGCCGGCGCGATGCCGGCCTTTTCGTTTTCCGAACGAGCCTCGCTCGGTTCAGTGCAGTTCCTGCTTCTTCCGGTATTCCTGGATCTGCGTGGTGCGGAGGCCGGCGAGGCCGTGGCTGTCGATCGAAAGCTGCCAGGAAAGGAATTCCTCGACGGTCAGCGTGTAGCGCGAGCAGGCCTCGTCGAGGCTGAGCAGCCCGCCGCGCACGGCCGCGACCACCTCCGCCTTGCGCCGGATGACCCAGCGGCGGGTGTTGGCCGGGGGGAGATCGGCGATCGTCAGCGGACTGCCGTCCGGACCTATGACGTATTTCACCCGAGGTCTCACCTGATCGGTCATCGTACTCTCAACAACACCTACAGTACCAATCCTGACTCAACCCTAGAGCGCCGCTTTTAAAAATACGCTAAACCTATTGTAATAACTCGATAAGAATCCTCTCCAACGTCTTAGTTTCGACCTGTTTCGAGTGCTTGGCGAACGCCCGCCGCCCGGCGCAAGCCACGCGCAAGATTTGGTTTTTCGCCTCTTAGCGGCTACATGGAGGCGCCGGTCGAACGGCCACTTCCTTTTCGGAATATTCCCGATGACGAACTCCCTCGATCTCTCGAAGGCGCCGAAGGACTGCCGCGTGGTGGTGGCGATGTCGGGCGGCGTCGATTCGTCCGTCGTCGCCGCGATGCTGAAGGCCGAAGGCTATGACGTCGTCGGCATCACGCTGCAACTCTACGATTCGGGCGCGGTGCCACGGCGTGCCGGCGCCTGCTGCGCCGGCCAGGACATCCGCGACGCCAAGCGCGTGTCGGAAGCGCTCGGCATCCCGCACTATGTCCTCGACTACGAGGAAGCGTTCCGCGCCGCGGTGATCGACCCGTTCGCGGCGAGCTACGTCGCGGGCGAGACGCCGGTGCCCTGCATCAGCTGCAATCAGACCGTGAAGTTCCGCGATCTCCTCGCCGTCGCGAAGGACCTCGGCGCGGACGCGCTAGCGACCGGCCACTATATCGAGAGCCGCGCCCTCGCCGGGCAGGGCGGCCGGCGCGGTCTCTACCGTCCGCGCGACCTCGATCGCGACCAGAGCTATTTCCTGTTCGCGACGACGCAGGAGCAGGTCGATTTCCTGCGTTTTCCGCTCGGCGCGATGACCAAGGCCGAGACGCGCGCCATCGCGGAGCGCCACGGGCTCATCGTCGCCGACAAGCCGGACAGTCAGGACATCTGCTTCGTCGCGAACGGGCGCTACGGCGACGTGATCGAGCGGCTGCGGCCGGGGGCGGGCGTCCCGGGCGACATCGTCCATGTCGACGGGCGCGTGCTCGGGCGGCACGAGGGGATCGTGCACTTCACGGTCGGCCAGCGCCGTGGTCTCAGGATCGCGGCGCCCGACCCGCTCTATGTCGTCGCGATCGACGCGCCGTCGGCGCGCGTCGTGGTCGGGCCCCGCTCGGCGCTCCGGACCTCGCGCCTGACTTTACGCGAGGCGAACTGGCTCGGCGGTCCGCTGACTGAGGCCGGCTCCGACATCTTCGTGAAGGTCCGCTCCAGCCGTGCCCCGGCGCCTGCGCGGCTGGTGGTCGACGGCGGCAGGGTCACGGCGGTGGAACTCCTCGAAGGCGAGGAAGGCGTGGCGAAGGGGCAGGCGGCGGTGTTCTACGACGGCGTGGACGCCGGCGCGCGGGTGCTCGGCGGCGGCATCGTCGCCGAAGCCCTGCCGGACGCCCTCCGCATTCCGGCTGAAGCTCCCGTTCCGCTCGCCGCGGCGGCGGGCGGCTGAGCGTCAGTCCCTCGGCGGCGGCGAGGCCTGCGCCAAGATGCGGACGGTCTCCACGGCTTCCGCCGCACCGGTTTCCGGCTCCGATCGATGCTCGACGCAGTGGAGGAAATGCCGAAGTTCGCGGTCGAGCGGCAGGCCGGGCTCGGTCTCGATGAACTCGGCGTCGGCGTGCCGGAAGCCGAAGCCGCCCGGAGCCTCGCGCCAGACGCGATGCGGATGGAAGGCGAGCTTCTGCCCCTCCGGCGCAAGGTCGTCGAAGGTCAGCATGCCCTCGCTGCCGATCACGGAGAAGCGGCGGTCGCGATAGGGCGAGACGCGCGACACGTGGATTTCGGCGCTAACGCCGCTCTCGAAGCCGAGCGCGATGTCGGCGGCGTCGGTATCGTCGGACAGGACGGTCCGCCGCATGGTCTCGATCCGCACCGGGGCCTCGCCGGCGATCTTGAGGACGAGCGACAGGTCGTGCGGCGCGAGGTCCCAGACCGCGTCCATGCCAAGGAAGCGCCCGAGCCCCTGCCGCATGGCGACGATGTGCCGGACGGCGCCGATCCGCCTCGCCGCGACCTGCCGCGCCAGTTCCTGGAAGACCGGATGGTAGCGCAGGACGTGGCCGACCATCAGGATCCGGTTCGCGCGGCGCGCGGCCTCGGCCGTGGCGAGCGCGTCGGCGGGATCGAGCGCGATCGGCTTCTCGACGAGAACGTCCTTGGCCGCAGCCAGCGCCCGGCGCGCGACGGGACCGTGCACGACGGCCGGCAGCGCCAGCACGAGCGCATCGAGATCGGCGCTCTCGACCGCCTCGTCCGGCGACAGGCCGCGGACGCCGTATCGCTCGGCGAAGCGTGCGGCCTTCGCCGGGTCGCGGTCGGCGACGGCCGCCAGGACCCCGAACTCGGCGAGCGCGCGGACGTGGTTTTGTCCCCATTGGCCGCACCCGACCACCGCGACCCGCGTCGCCACCATTCCGCCGATCCTTCGGATGCCTCGCCCCAACGGGAGCGAGGGTTAAGCCGAGGCCGCCGCCCGATCAAGCGGCCATCGGCGGACAGGCGCGGTCAGCTTGACAGTTGCGCGGAGCGGCACCTATATCGCCGCGTCCGGCGCGGATCGCGCTTCGGGGCGGGGTAGCTCAGTTGGTTAGAGCAGCGGAATCATAATCCGCGTGTCGGGGGTTCAAGTCCCTCTCCCGCTACCACCACACCCCCTGTCATCGTTGAATGTTTCGGTTTTCGACTTCGGCGAGTTTGGCAGGTTGGCCGTCGGGTTTGACGATCTTCGTTCGACGCCTGATCACTTAGGCCACGAACGACCCGACCGTCGCAGTGTCTCTGTTCTTGTCGCATCGATGGTGTCGAGGACTGGTGTCGGGATCGGTGGCCAGACAGGTTCGCCGGTCTCGCCGCGACGGCTGTCGATCCGTCCGTCCTAGATGGCGCTGCGGTGCAGGATCTGCTCGTGCTCGCCGTATTCATCGTAATCTACCACGCCGTCACGAGGCCGCGTCGCGTCTGAGCCGCAAGCGAACGGCTTGTTTTGCCATCCGGATCCTGACCGTTCGTGTCTCGCCGCACCGGCTCGGTGAGTTCTCCATCAATTGGGAGCAGCGATCGTTCTTTTTGTCGAGTTTCTGAGCATAAGTCGCCTTTTCCGTTTCACACCATTTGCGCGTGTGACAACCGCCGAGTTGCGTGGAAGCGGACTTTTCCAGGAAGTCTCAGCCCGCCCGGTTCGTCGCGACGGCGCTTTTTGCTTCTCTGGCATAGCGCTTCCGCGACGCCTTCGGGCAAGAGTTGGGAGCCACGGCCCGTCGACTGCTGCCGTGCCGGGCGCAGGCCGCCCGGCACATTTGTGAACCGTCCGAAACGGCCTTCAGATCACGAAGAAGTCTGCGGCGGTCAGGGCGGCCTGGTTGGTCACGGTCGCGAACAGGACGGCCGC
>NZ_VZDO01000020.1 GCF_008802405.1 Plantimonas leprariae | reverse complement strand
TTCTGGTTCGCCGCGTCCTTGAACACCTGCACCGCTTTCGCCATCGCACCAACCTCGTCGCGACGGTCCGTCGAAGGCACGTCGGCGGTCAGATCGCCGCCGGCGAGGCGGCGCATCGCGGCGGTCATCGCCCCGATCGGTGCCACGATGCTGCGCGACAGGAGGATGCCCATCGCGACCGCGATCAGAACCGCCAGCATGCCGCCGACAAGCAGCGTCAGCCGCGCCGAGCCGTCGGCGGCCTTGGTCGCCGCCAGCCGGCTCTCGATGATCGCGTCCTGAGCCTTCTGGATGGCGGTGAGTGTCTTCCGCGCTTCGGTCAGCGGGATAGTGCCGGTGAGCGCACGCGCCTGATCGCGTCCGTTCGGATCCCGCATCAGGGCGATCTGCCGCTCGGCCAGAGCGGACTGCCAGTGGGCGACGATCGCCTCCACCTTCTCGACCCGCGCCCGCTGTTCGGGCGAGACGGTCCTGGCCTTGAACGTCCCCGCTTCGGCCGTCAGTGCCTGCTTCGCCGCCTCGTATTCACCGACATACTTCTCGTCGCCGCTGGCCATCAGGCCGCGCACCGTGTTCTGCTGCTCGATCGTCGCGAGCAGCATGGCGTCCACCGCCAGGCTCAGATCGAAGCTGCGGGCGTTCTTCTCCGTGCTGTCCGCGATGACGTTCAGCGTGCGCAGCACGAACAGATCCGCGAGGATCGAGGCCGCCATCACGGCGGCGAAGGCGACGAGCAGCTTTCGGGAAAGCTTCAGGTTCTGGAAGCGCATGGTTCAGCCGGGGGTTGGAGGAATGTTCGTTGGTTCAGGAAGCCCTGCCGTCGGCCGGAGACGCCCGGCGGATCGCCTAGCGCAGCGAGGCCGGCCGCCCTATGGGCCGGGTCAGCGCCAGGGTTTCGGCGGATTGGGCCTTGCCGAACAGGTACCCTTGCAGGTCGCGGCACCCGTGCCGGCGCAGGACCGCCGCTTGTTCGTCGGTCTCGACGCCCTCGGCCGTGACGGCGAAGCCGTAGCCTTCGCAAAGGAGGGCGACCGCGCGGATGATGCTCGTCGAGCGCTTGGTGCGATCGATGCCCTTGACGAAGCTGCGGTCGATTTTGATCCGCGTGAGCGGCAGCGACGCGACGAGAAGCCCGTGCCGAAATCGTCGAGCGCGATCAGGACGCCGAGCTCGCGCAGCGAATAGAGGATGCTGCTCGCCAGATCCTCGTCCGACAGGATGGCAGTCTCGGTGATCTCGAGTTCCAGCCGGGCGGACGGCAGCCCGGAGACCGTCAGCGCCTGCCGCACGACATCGACGAAGCCGATGAATATCCGGTTCTCGTCGCGGATCGGATGGATCACCACGCTCGCCCAGAAGGCCGACCCGTCCTTGCGGAACCTCCAACCCTCGTCCGCAAACTGCCCGCTCTCCAACAAGACCTGAAGGTTGCGCGAATGTAGTTCATGGGAACGATCGATCGGCGAATAGAATAGATCGAAGTGCCGCCCGACGATATCGGTCGCCGCATATCCCTTCGCGCGCTCCGCACCAGAATTCCAGCTTATGACGACGCCATCCGCATCGAGGAAGTAGATGGCATAGTCAGGGAATCCTTGTACGAGAAACCGGAAATGCTTGTCGGGGAACATCGGACTGCGGCCTGCACTGCTTTGCTGGCTAATGTTAGTGGCAAAACGTCTCACCAAATGGTTGACGGATGGTTCAGTGGATGCATAGCCGGGTTGTGTATTTGCGATTGCCGGTTGCATGCCGGCCGGACCGCAGACACAGAAGGAGACACGTGTCGATGCTTCCGAAATCGATGCGCGAGTGCGGTTGGCTTCCAGACATCGTCCGAACGTTCCAACCCGTACACAGTAATCAGAAGAATGCGCGGCGCATGAAGACGCGCAGCGATAACTCCACGTCGCCAGCATTCCAATTTGTATAGTCATTATACCAGTTGACGACTCGGGTTTGGCGCGCTTATCTCGGCGCGCGTCCGCTTCGGGAGGTCGACGGCGCGCATCCGGATCAGGGAGGAAGTCGTGCTGAAGCGTATCCTGCAAACCGCCGTTCTCGCCGCGCTTGCCGCGACCGCCATGCCGGCGGCGTCGATCGCCGCCGACCTGCTGGCGATCATCACGCCGAGCCACGACAACCCGTTCTTCAAGGCGGAAGCCGAGGGCGCGGCCGCGAAGGCGAAGGAGCTCGGCTTCGAGCCGCTGCTCCTCGTCCACGACGACGACGCCAACAAGCAGAGCCAGCTCATCGACACCGCCATCGCCCGCGGCGCGAAGGCCATCGTCCTCGACAATGCGGGTGCGGCTGCCACCACGGCCGCCGTCCAGAAGGCCAAGGACGCGAAGATCCCGAGCTTCCTGATCGACCGCGAGATCAACGAGAGCGGCGTCGCCGTCGCGCAGATCGTCTCCAACAACTACCAGGGCGCGCAGCTCGGCGCGGAGGAGTTTGTCAAGCTGATGGGCGAGAAGGGCCCGTATGCCGAACTCGTCGGCAAGGAGTCCGACACCAATGCCGGCATCCGCTCCGGCGGCTACAAGGACGTGCTCGACCAGTATCCCGACCTGAAGCGCGTGGCGCAGCAGTCGGCGAACTGGAGCCAGACCGAAGCCTTCGAGAAGATGCAGACGATCCTGCAGGCGAACCCGGAGATCAAGGGCGTCATCTCGGGCAACGACACGATGGCGATGGGCGCCTGGGCAGCGCTGGAAGCGGCCGGCCGCACCGACGTGATCGTGGTCGGCTTCGACGGCTCGAACGACGTCCGCGACTCGATCATGAAGGGCGGTATCAAGGCGACCGTGCTGCAGCCCGCCTACCGGCAGGCGCAGCTCGCGGTGGAGCAGGCCAAGCAGTATCTCGATACCGGCAAGGCGAGCGGCGAGGAAAAGCAGCTGATGGACTGCATCCTCGTCAACAAGGACAACGCCGGCAAGCTCGAAACCTTCGCGCTGAAGGATTGAGCGAGGACACGCCGCGGCGCCCTTCGCGGGGCGCCGCATCGTCCGGCATCGACGGAGGAGCGGCATGATGCGGGCGGCGCTCGTTCCCTGCCTTCTGGCCGGCCTCGCCATCGGCGCGAGCGGCTGCAAGATCGTGAAGACCGAGGAACTGGCGGCCCGGGCCGCCGCCGCGGCCAAGCCGACCGCGGCGGCGAACGCCGCGGGTCTCTGGGCGTCGAAGGTCGTCCCCTACGTCGAAGGGAAGGCCGCGCCCTTCCCGGAGGTCGCGGCCGCCGCCAAGGCCGATCTCAAGGCCGCGGGCGCGAAGTACGGCTACCGCGAAGCGGGCGAAGGCGCGCCCTGGAACTTCGTCGCGCGGCTGACCGGCACGGTGACGGCGGCGAACCTGGCGTCCCGCGCCGCGACCGCCGAGGTCGACGTCGATGGCGACGGCGCGCCCGACGTCACGCTGCAGCTCGGTCCGGTGATCAAGGGCACCTCAATCCGCGACGCGCTGCCCTTCGTCTCGTTCACGCAGGTGCGGAACCAGATCGAGTTCGCCGACGTCGCGAAGAGCTTCAACACGGCGGCCTACGACACGGCGCTGAAAACCCTGCCGCGCGACCGGCTGGTCGGCGCGAAGGTGGAAGGGACGGGCGTCTTCTCGCTGCGCTCGCCGTCCGACAAGGCGTTGTTCACGCCGGTCACGCTGCGCGTCGAGGCGCCGCAGTCATGACGGCGGCGGCGGACGTCGTCCTTTCGGTGCGCGGCGCGACCAAGGTCTATCCGGGGACGCAGGCGCTGAAGGGCGTCGACTTCGACGTCCGCGCCGGAGCGGTCAACGTCCTCGTCGGCGAGAACGGCGCGGGCAAGTCGACGCTGATGAAGCTCATCGCCGGCGTCGAGCAGCCGACGGAGGGGCGGATCCTCATCGGCGGCCGCGAGGTGACGCTGGCCGGCACGGCCGACGCCGCGCGCCACGGCATCGGCATCGTCTTCCAGGAATTGAACCTCTTCCCGAACCTGACCATCGCCGAGAACATCTTCATCGGCCGCGAGAAGACGCGGGGCGGAATCGACATCGACGCTCGCGCGCAGCGGATGGAGGCGCGCCGCCTTCTGAAGCGCCTGGACCACACGAACGATCCGGACACGGTGGTCGCGGACCTCCGGATCGGCGAGCAGCAGATCGTCGAGATCGCCAAGGTCCTGGCGCAGGACGCGCGCATCCTGATCATGGACGAGCCGACCTCGGCGCTGTCGGCCGCCGAGGTCGACATCCTGTTCCGCGTCATCGGCGAGCTCAAGGCCCAAGGCGTCGCGATCGTCTACATCTCGCACCGGCTGGAGGAGCTGGTGCGGATCGGCGACTTCATCACGGTGCTGCGCGACGGGCGCATCACCGGCTCGCGCCCGATGGCGGAAGTCGACGTGCCGTGGATCGTCAGGGCGATGATCGGCTCGGCCTCGAAGGACTTCGCCAAGACGGTCCACCACGCCTTCGGGCCGGAAATCCTTCGGATCGACGACATGACGCTGCCGCGCAAGGGCGGCGGCTTCGCCGTCGACCACGTATCGCTGTCGCTGAAGGCCGGCGAGATCGTCGGCATCTACGGGCTGATGGGCGCGGGGCGCTCGGAACTCTTCGACTGCGTCATGGGCCGGATGCGGCAAGCGAAGGGCCGCGTGACGCTGGACGGACGGGAACTCGCCGAGCGTTCGGTGCACGGGCGGATCAAGCGCGGCATCGCGCTGATCCCCGAGGACCGCAAGGCCGAAGGGCTGGTGCAGATCCTCTCGGTCGCCGAGAACATGACGATGTCGAGCCTGTCACGCTTCACGCGGGGGCGCATCCATCTCGACGTCGCCCGAGAGAAGCGGAGCGTCGCGGATTTCGTGCGGAAGCTCGCGGTGAAGGTCGCATCGCTCGACGCGCCGGTCGCCTCGCTCTCCGGCGGCAACCAGCAGAAGATCGTCATCGGCAAGGCGCTGATGACCGGGCCGAAGGTGCTCCTGATGGACGAGCCGAGCCGCGGCATCGACATCGGCGCGAAGGCGGAGGTGTTCCGCGTCATGCGCGAGCTCGCCGCCCAAGGGCTCGGCATCCTCTTCGTCACCTCGGACCTCGAAGAGGTGATGGAGCTGTCAGACCGCATCGTCGTGATGTCGAACGGGCGGATCACCGGCGAGATGAGCGGGGCGGAGGCGAGCGAGGAGAAGGTGGTCGAGCTTTCCTTTCTCGGCCACAGAACTGCGAGCCGGACGGCCGGGAACCACCGGCGGGAGCTGCATTCATGACCACCGAAGCCGTCGCCGCTCCGAAACCGCCGAGCGACCTGTCGCTGGCGCTCGTCCTCCTGAAGGCGCGCACCTTCATCGCGCTGATCGCGGTGGTGGTGTTCTTCTCGCTTGCCGCGCCGAACTTCCTGTCGACGGCGAACCTCGTGATCATGTCGGAGCACGTCGCGCTGAACGCCTTCCTCGCGATCGGCATGACCTTCGTGATCGTGACGGGCGGCATCGACCTGTCCGTCGGCTCGATCGTCGGCCTCTGCGGCATGGTCGCGGGCTATCTCGTCCTCAACGGCGTCACGCTGGAGTTCACCGGCTACACGGTGTTCTTCAACACGGGGGAGATCGTCGGCATCACGCTCCTCGTCGGCGTGGCTGTCGGCGTCGTCAACGGCCTCCTGATCACCCGGCTCAGCGTCGCGCCGTTCATCGCGACGCTCGGCACCCTCTACGTCGCGCGCGGCATGGCGCTCCTGTCCTCCAACGGCGCGACCTTCCCGAACCTTTCCGGCTCGGACGAATGGGGCACGCGCTCGTTCCCGTGGATCGGCGCGGGCTCGATCGGCGGCGTGCCGATCTCGATCCTCGCGCTGGTCGTGGTGGGGCTGGGAGCGGCCTATCTCGCGGCGAGGACGCCCCTCGGCCGGCAGATCTACGCCGTCGGCGGCAACGAGCGCGCTGCGGCGCTTTCCGGCATCAAGGTCGGCCGCGTGAAGATGTTCGTCTACATGTTCTCCGGCTTCTGCGCCGCCATCGTCGGCATCATCATCGCCTCGCAGCTCGTCGCCTCGCATCCCGCCACCGGCGAGACCTTCGAGCTGAACGCCATCGCGGCGGCCGTCCTCGGCGGCACCTCGATGTCGGGCGGGCGCGGCAAGATCGGCGGTACCATCGTCGGCGCCTTCGTGATCGGCATCCTGTCCGACGGCCTCGTGATGATGGGCGTCTCGTCCTTCTGGCAGACCGTGATCAAGGGCCTCGTGATCATCGCGGCCGTGGTGGTCGACCAGTTCCAGCAACGCCTGCAGCAGAAGCTCGCGCTGCAGCGCCAGGCGGCGCTCGGCCGCTGACAACATGAAAGGAGTGACGCCATGACGGCGGTCGCATTGTTCGGGGCGGGGGGAAAGATGGGCTACCGCCTCGCCACCAACCTCGTCGGCTCGCGCTTCGAGGTGCGGCATGTCGAACTGAACCCCGCCGGCCAAGAGCGGCTGAAAAGCGGCCTCGGCTTCGACTGCGTCGAGCCGGACGAGGCGCTTCGCGGGGCCGAGGTCGTGGTGCTCGCCGTGCCGGACACCGTCATCGGCAAGGTCGCCGCCGGGATCGAGAAGCACCTCAAGGCCGGCACGATCGTGGTGATCCTCGACGCCGCCGCGCCCTTCGCCGGCCACCTGCCGGAGCGCTCCGATCTCACCTATTTCGTCACGCACCCCTGCCATCCGCCGATCTTCAACGACGAGACGGAGATGGCGGCCAAGCGCGACTTCTTCGGCGGCGTGAAGGCCAAGCAGCACATCGTCTCGGCGCTGATGCAGGGTCCGGAGGAGCACTACGCGTTGGGCGAAGAGGTCGCGAAGGTGATCTGGGCGCCGGTGATGCGCTCGCACCGCGTCACCGTCGAGCAGATGGCGCTGCTCGAGCCGGGCCTGTCGGAAACCGTCTGCGCCAGCCTCCTCGTCGCCATGCGCGAGGCGATGGACGAGGTGGTGCGGCGCGGCGTTCCGAAAGAGGCGGCGCGCGACTTCCTGCTCGGCCACATGAACGTCCTCGGATCGGTGATCTTCGAGGAAACGCAGGGCGTGTTCTCCGACGCCTGCAACAAGGCCATCGAGTTCGGCAAGCCGATGCTGATGCGCGACGACTGGAAGCGCGTGTTCGAGCCGCAGGAACTCGCCGACTCGATCCGCAGGATCACCTGACGCCGTGGCCGAACTGAAGGGGGCGCTGGTCGGCTGCGGCTTCTTCGCGGTCAACCAGATGCACGGCTGGGCCGGCATCGACGGCGTTTCGATCGCCGCGATCTGCGACCGCGACCCGGCACGGCTGGAGGCGATGGGGACCCGCTTCGGGATTTCCCGGCGCTTCACCGATGCCGAGGCGATGTTCGCCGAGGCGCGGCCGGATTTCGTCGACATCGCCACCACCGCGCCGAGCCACCGCGTGCTGGTGGAACTCGCGGCTTCGCACGGCGTGCCCGTCATCTGCCAGAAGCCCTTCGCACTGAGCCTGGCCGACGCGCGGGCGATGGTGGAAGCCTGCAGCCAAGCCGGCGTGCCGCTGATGGTGCATGAGAACTTCCGCTGGCAGTCGCCGATCCGCCGGGTAGGCGAACTCGTGGCGACTGGCGAGGTCGGCCGGCCGTTCTTCGGCCGCGTCTCGTTCCGCTCCGCCTACGACGTCTATTCGGGCCAGCCCTACCTCGCGGAGGGCGAGCGCTTCATCATCGAGGACCTCGGCATCCACGCGCTCGACATCGCCCGCTTCCTCCTTGGCGACGCGACGGCGATCACCGCCCGGACGGCGCGGATCAATTCGGCGATCCGCGGCGAGGACGTCGCGACCATGCTGCTCGGGCACGACGGCGCGACCTCGGTGGTCGACTGCTCCTACGCGACGAAGCTGGAGAAGGAGCTGTTCCCGCAGACCCTCGTCGAGATCGACGGAACGGAAGGCACGATCCGCCTCGGCGCGAACTACCGGCTGACGGTGACGAACGGCGAGGGTAGCCGCCACGAGGACGTCTCGCCGCTGCTGCTCCCCTGGGCGACACGGCCCTGGCACAACATCCAGGAAAGCGTCGCCGCGATCCAGGCGCACTGGGTCGATTGCCTGCGGAACGGCCGGGAACCCGACACGTCCGGCCGCGACAACCTGAAGACGCTGGCGCTGGTCGAGGCCGCCTATCGGAGCGCGGCCGAGGGCGGCCGGACGCTCGATCCGGCGGAGCTCCGAGGTTGAGCGAGCGTCTCGCCCTCTACGGCACCGAAGAGCCGCCGGCCTCGGGCCGTCGCCTCCGGGCCGGTGCGCTGGAAGCCGACCTCGTGTCCGGCAACCTCCGCACGATCCGCTTCGCGGGGCGCGAGGTGATCCGCGCCGTCGCCTATGTGGTGCGCGACCGCGACTGGGGCACCTACGACCTCGGGGTGGAAAGCCCCGTCGTGCAGGAGGATGGCTCGGGCTTCACGGTGACGTGGGCGGCGACCTGCATAGCGTCGGACGGGACGCGGCTCGCCATCGCGGCGACGATCCGGGGCGAGGCGTCCGGGCATCTCGCCTTCGAGGTGACCGCGGTGCCGGACGGCGACTTCGAGACGAACCGCTGCGGTTTCTGCATCCTTCACCCGATCGAGGGCGTCGCGGGGCGGCCGGTCGCGGTGACGCATTCCGACGGCACGGTCGAGTATTCGGTGTTTCCCGACCTGATCGAGCCCTGGCAGCCGTTCAAGGACATCGCGGCGATCCGGCACGAGGCCGCGCCCGGCCTCGCCGTCACCTGCCGCATGGACGGCGACACTTTCGAGATGGAGGACCAGCGCGCCTGGTCGGACGCTTCCTACAAGACCTATGTCCGCCCGCTCGCCCGGCCGTGGCCCTACCGGCTGCCGGCCGGCGAAGCGAACCGGCAGCGGATCGTGGTCGAGATCGCCGGCGAAACGGCGGCAGACCCGGTGCGCCGCGAGGCCGAGCCGGTCCGGCTGTCGCTCGGCCCCGCGACGGGCGAGCGTTTCCCCGACTTCGGCCTTCTTGTCTCGCCGGAGGACGCGGCCGAAATCCTCGCCGCGCCGGGCCGCCTGCCGGGACTGAATCCCCGGCATCTCCTGTTCCACTTCGATCCGACCGCCGGCCACGGCGCGGCGGAACTCCGGGCGCTCGCCGCCGTGCAGGCGCTGCTGCCCGAAACCCATGCCATGCTGGAATGCGTCGTCCCCTGCGAGCGCGATCTCGACGCGGAACTCGCCGAGGCCGCCCGCCTCGTCCGGGAGGCCCGCCTCCGGCTCGATGCGGTGACGGTCGGACCCGCGGCGGATCGGCAGTCGACGCCGCCCGGCAGCGAATGGCCGCCCTGCCTGCCGCTGGAGCAAGTCTACGCCGCGGCGCGGCGCGCCTTCGCGAACGTCCGGCTCGGCGGCGGCATGTTCAGCTACTTCACCGAGCTGAACCGCAAGCGCCCGCCGATGGACCGCGTCGACTACGTCACCCACGCGACCTGCCCGCTCGTCCACGCGGCCGACGACCTGTCCGTGATGCAGACGCTGGAAGCCGTACCCTTCATCACGCACTCGACCCGCGCCATCGCCGGCGAGGGCAAACCCTATCATCTGGGCCCCACCACGATCGGCATGCGCCAGAACCCCTACGGCTCGCGCACCATGTCGAACCCGGAGGGCCGGCGCGTCGCGATGGCCGCCGACGATCCGCGCGGGCGCGGCCTCTTCGCGGCGGCTTGGCTCGTCGGCTACGCCGCGCGTCTTCCGGGCGCGAATGTCGAACGCTGGACGGGCGGCTCGCTCGCCGGCCCGCGCGGCCTCGTGCGGGGAGGTGATGTCGTGCCGGCCTTCCACGCGGCGAAGGCGCTGGCGGCGCTGTCGGGCCTGCCCCTGCGTCCGCTCCGTTCCTCCATCCCGAGCGAAGTCGACGGCATCGCCGCGGTGACGGCGGACGGGCGGCTGCTCCTGCGGTTCGCGAACCTGACGCCGGAGCCTCTGGCGGTCGTGCCGCCGTCCGGCATCGGTTTCGACTTAGTCGCGATCCTCGACGCCGCGGCCCCCGGACCGCGGCCGCTCGCCGTCCCAGCCGGCGAACCGCTCGCGCTCGGCGCCTACGCCGTCGCCTTCGCGGAAGCCTCCGCCTCCTCGGCCGACTGATGCACGTAGAGCGCGCTCGACCGTTCGAGATGGCCGACCATCGCGGCCTCCGCCGCGTCCGCATCGTTGCCGGCGAGTGCCGCGAGGACTTGCTCGTGCTCGGCGAGGGTGAAGCGCTCCTTGCCGGTCCAGATCAGCATCTCGGTATGGTATTCCTTCAGCCAGCCGAGCATCGCTTCCGAAACCGCCTCGAAGATCGGGTTGCCCGAGATCGCCGCGATCCGGACGTGGAAGCGCATGTCAGCGGCGATGAAGGTCTCGGCGTCGCCGAGCGCCGCGCGCTGCGTGTCGATCAGGCGCGACAGGTCGTCGATGTCGCCGGGGCCGGCGCGCTCGGCCGCCTGCCGCACCATGCCGCGCTCGAGGAAGATGCGCGCTTCCTTCAGGTGCCCGAGCGCCGTTGGCGAGGAGGACAGCATGATCTGCGCCGCGCCGTTCACCTGCCCGAACAAGGCGCGCGGCGTCGGCGCCACGACGCGGGCCCGTTCGCCGTGTTGGATCGCGAGAAGCCCGTTGTTGGCGAGCGCCTGCATCGCCTCGCGGATCGCCGGGCGGCCGACACCGAAGCGCTCCATCAATTCGCGCTCGGACGGCATCTGGTCGCCGGGCTTCAGGCTGCCGGAAGCGATCATCGTCCGAAGGCGATCGAACACTTCGGTCGAAAGCTTGCGTCGCACGATCGGTTCGGTCGGCTGCGTCATTGGAAGGAACCCTGACGAGACACCTTTGCGGTATGATGATCATACCATGCGATCGCGCCGTGCCTACCGCGATCGCCAGCAGAAATTGGAACGCTTCCATATGCCGGAAACCATCGTCGTTACCTATTGCATTGAGACGCCGGGCGAGCCGGAGCGGCTGGCCGCGAAGATCGCGAGCGACCAGTCGACCGGCACCTTCGTGCCCGTGCCCGGTGAGACGCCGGAACTCAAAAGCCGTGTCGCCGCGCAGGTGCTGGCGGTCCGGCCGCTCCCGCCCGCCACGGAGCCCGGCTGGGGCCGCTCGCATCCCGGTCTTGCCGCCGGCAACCGCTTCAACCGCGCCGAGGCCGACATCGCCTTTCCGGTGGAAGCGGTCGGGACGGACCTCGCCGCGCTGATGACCATCGCGATCGGCGGCGTCTGGTCGATCCGCGAACTCAGCGGCGTCCGCGTCACCGCGATCCGCCTGCCGCCCTCCTTCGCCGGCGCCTATCCCGGGCCCCAGTTCGGCATCGAGGGCACGCGCCGCCTTACCGGCGTCTACGGCCGGCCGCTCGTCGGCACGATCGTCAAGCCGGCGCTGGGCCTCAGGCCGCACGAGACGGCGGCGATGGTGCGGGAACTGGTGGAAGCCGGCGTCGACTTCATCAAGGACGACGAGAAGCTGATGAGCCCGGCCTATTCCCCGCTGGAGGAGCGGGTGAAGGCGATCATGCCGGTGATCCTCGATCACGAGCAGCGGTCGGGGAAGAAGGTGATGTACGCCTTCGGCATCTCCGCCGCCGATCCGGACACGATGCTGCGCAACCACGACGTAGTCGCGGCGGCCGGCGGCAACGCGGCGGTCGTCAACATCGCTTCGATCGGCCTCGGCGCTCTCACCTTCCTTCGCAAGCGCTCGCGGCTCGCGCTCCACGCCCACCGCAACGGCTGGGACATCCTCACCCGCAACGCCGCGGTCGGCATGGACTTCGCCGCCTGGGAGATCTTCTGGCGCCTCAGCGGCGTCGACCAGTTCCAGATCAACGGCATCCGCGTGAAATACTGGGAGCCGGACGAGAGCTTCGTGCGCTCGTTCCATGCGCTGCAGCGGCCGGTCTTCACGGATGCCGACCGGCCGTTGCCGGTGGTCGGCTCCGGCCAATGGGGCGGCCAGGCGCCGGACACCTATGCCGCGACGGGCGGCTCGACCGATCTCCTCTACCTCTGCGGCGGCGGCGTCGTCAGCCATCCGGACGGGCCGGCGGCGGGCGTCCGGGCGGTGCGGCAGGCCTGGGACGCGGCGGTCGCGGGCATCGACCTCGCGACCTACGCGAAGGACCATCCGGCACTCGCCCGGTCGATCGCGACCTTCGACGACGGCAAGCTGGCATGACGGAGACGCCGTTCATCGCCTGGTACGGCGACGACCTCACCGGCTCCACCGACGTGATGGAGGCCCTGTCGCTGCGCGGCGTCGAGACGGTGCTGTTCACCGGCGTGCCGACCGAGGGCCAGCTCGCGCGCTTTCCGACGGTCCGCGCTCTCGGCATCGCCGGCACCAGCCGCTCCGAGACGCCGGCATGGATGGACGAGCACCTGCCGCCGGTGTTCCGCTGGCTCGGCGAGCGGGAGGCGGGGATCGTGCATTACAAGGTCTGCTCGACTTTCGACTCCGCGCCGCATGTCGGCTCGATCGGGCGGGCGATCGAGATCGGTCGGCGCGTCCTCGGCGAGAAGCCGGTGCCGATCCTCGTCGGCGCGCCGCAGCTTCGCCGCCACACCGCCTTCGGCAATCTCTTCGCGGCGTTCCGCGGCGAGACGTTCCGCATCGACCGCCATCCGGTGATGAGCCGCCATCCGGTGACGCCGATGCGGGAAGCGGACCTGCGTCGGCACCTGGCGGACCAGACGGACCTTTCCGTCGCGCTGCTCGACCTCGTCGCGACCGTCGCGCCGGATGCCGACGCGCGGCTGGGCGCGCTTCTCGCCGAGGCGCCCGGCGCCGTCCTGATCGACGTCGCGGACGCGGAGACGCAACGCGCCGCCGGCCGGCACCTGAAGCGGCTCGCGGCGGCCGGGCATCGCTTCGTGGTCGGCTCGTCCGGGGTCGAATACGCGCTGGCGGACGAGGTCGCCGCGCCGCCGTCCTTCCCGCCCCTCGCGCCGGCGGAGCGGCTCGCGGTGGTTTCGGGAAGCTGCTCGCCGACCACCGAACGCCAGATCCGCCATGCCGAGGCGCGGGGCTTCGCGCTGGTTCCAGCCGATCCGCGCGCCTTCGCGGCCGGTGACGAGGCGGCGGCGGAAGCGACCGCCACGCAGGCCCTCGCCGAACTCGCCGCGGGCCGCAGCGTGATCGTCAACACGGCGCTCGGGCCGGACACCGATCTCGGCGAGGCGCTCGCCGGCATCGAGGGCGCGCGGCACCGGATCGGCCAAGGGCTCGGCCGCCTGCAGGCGCGGCTCGTGCGCGAGACCGGCCTCCGCCGCGCGGTGATCGCCGGCGGCGACACGTCGAGCCACGCCCTCCAGGCGCTCGGCGTCTTCGCCTTGACGATGCGGCTGCCGTTCCCGCAGACGCCCGGCTCGCCGGTGACGCTCGCCTGGAGCGACGATCCGGCCTTCGACGGGATCGAGCTTGCGATGAAGGGCGGACAGGTCGGCGACGACGCGTATTTCGTCGATCTCCGCGGCGGTTGAGACCCGGCCGCGCCGGGCGGCTTTGGCATGGGTCGCACCCTCGGTTAAGGATAGGCGGAACCTGATTCGTCGGCATCGAGGTGCGCGGCAATGGCGGAGGATGCATCCACCGAAGGATCGAGGCCGGTTCGCCGCTTCGACGCGATCGTGGTCGGGGCGGGGCAGGCCGGCCCGTCGCTCGCCGTGCGGCTGGCCGGGGCGGGCCGCACGGTCGCCGTGGTGGAGCGTCACCTCGTCGGCGGCACCTGCGTCAACACCGGCTGCATGCCGACCAAGACGCTGGTCGCGAGCGCCAAGGCCGCGCAGGTCGCCCGCCGCGCCGCCGACTACGGCGTTCGGCTGACAGGCGGGGTCCGGATCGACATGCGAGCGGTGCGGGATCGCGCCGCGGCCGTCTCGCGGAACGCGCGGGAGGGCAACGAGCGCTGGCTGGCGACGACGCCAGGCGTGACGCTGATCCGCGGCCACGCCCGGTTCGAGAGCGCCGATACGCTCCGCGTCGGCGACGAGCGGCTCGCCGCGCCGCTGATCTTCCTCAACGTCGGCGGCCGTGCCGTCGTGCCCGACATGCCGGGCATCCGCGACGTCGCCGTCATGACCAACACCGACATGGTGGCGCTGGACGAGCTGCCGCGTCATCTCGCGGTGATCGGCGGCAGCTATATCGGACTCGAATTCGCGCAGATCTACCGCCGCCTCGGCGCGGAGGTCACCGTGGTGGAGCGCGGGCCCCGCCTCGTTTCGCGCGAGGACGAGGACGTGTCGGAGGCGATCCGGGCCATGCTGGAAGCGGAAGGGATCGCGGTGCGCACGGGCGCCGAATGCATCGGCTTCGCGCCGCAGCCGCAAGGCGCGGCGGTGCGGGTGTCCTGTAGAGAAGGTGCGCCGGAAATCCTCGCCAGCCACGTTCTGGTGGCGGTCGGCCGCCGGCCGAACACCGACGACCTCGGCCTCGACGCCGCCGGGATCGAGACGGACGGGCACGGCTACATCAAGGTCGGCGAGGACCTGCAGACGGGTGTTGCCGGCGTCTACGCGCTCGGCGACTGCAACGGACGCGGCGCCTTCACCCATACGAGCTACAACGACTACGAGATCGTCGCGGCGAACCTCCTCGACGGCGAGGCGAGGCAAGTCGGCGACCGCATTCCCGCCTACGCGCTCTACACCGATCCGCCGCTCGGACGGGTGGGGATGACGGAGCGCGAGGCGCGCGGCCTCGGCCGGCCGCTGCTCGTCGCGAAGCGCCCGATGAGCCGCGTCGGGCGCGCGGTGGAGAAGGGCGAGACGACGGGCTTCATGAAGGCGGTCGTCGATGCTGGGACCGGCCGCATCCTCGGAGCGGCGATCCTCGGCGTCGAGGGCGACGAGGCGATCCACGGCATTCTCGACGCGATCGTCGCCGACCTGCCCCATACCTTCTTCCGCCGGGCCGTACCGATCCACCCGACCGTTTCCGAACTCATCCCGACGCTTTTCGGCGATCTGAAGCCGGTCGACTGAGTGCTCGCGCAAGAACTCGCATCGGGGTCGGCGGCGGGTCGGGAACTCCGCGTGATCCCTGGCGCGAACCGATCCAACCAGGGACAGGAACCACGCCCATGCCATTCGTCACGACATCCGACGGCGTCGAGATCTTCTTCAAGGACTGGGGTCCGAAGGAGGCCCAGCCGATCGTGTTCCACCACGGCTGGCCGCTGTCGTCGGACGACTGGGACGCGCAGATGCTGTTCTTCGTGAGCCACGGCTACCGCGTCGTCGCGCACGACCGGCGCGGCCACGGCCGCTCGGCGCAGGTGTCCGATGGCCACGACATGGACCACTACGCGGCGGACGCCTTCGCTGTGGTGGAGCATCTCGACCTTCGCAACGCCGTCCATATCGGCCATTCGACCGGCGGCGGCGAGGTCGCGCGCTATGTCGCGAAACACGGCGAGCCGGCCGGCCGCGTGGCGAAAGCCGTGCTGGTCAGCGCGGTGCCGCCGATCATGCTGAAGACCGAAGCCTATCCCGGCGGCCTGCCGATCGAGGTGTTCGATGGGTTGCGGCAGGCGCTCGCCGCCAACCGGGCGCAGTTCTTCCTCGATCTGCCGACCGGGCCCTTCTACGGCTTCAACCGCGAAGGCGCGGCCGTCCACCCGGGGGTTATCCAGAACTGGTGGCGCCAAGGCATGATGGGCAGCGCCAAGGCGCATTACGAGGGGATCAAGGCCTTCTCGGAAACCGACCAGACCGAGGATCTGAAGGCGATCTCGGTGCCGACGCTGGTTCTCCACGGCGAGGACGACCAGATCGTGCCGATCGACAATGCCGGCCGGCTCAGCGTCGATCTCGTGCAAAACGGTACGCTGAAGACCTATCCGGGCTTCAGCCACGGCATGCTGACCGTCAACGCCGACGTCCTCAACGCCGACCTCCTCGCGTTCGTGAAGGGCTGACGGATCAGGGCGGGTCGCGGCGACGCGGCCCGCCGGAGGCTCAGTCCTCCTGCATCTGGAAGCGTTCGAGGCCTTTGAGGATGAACGGCGCGACGAGCGCCAGCGCGGCGATGCCGAGGAGCGTCGCCGAGCCGGGATTCTCGAGCAGGATCATCGGATCGCCGAGGCTCATCTGCAGCGAGCGGCGGAGCTGCGCGTCCGCCATCGGCCCGAGGATCAGGCCGACCACGGCCGGCGCAATCGGGTAGTCGTAGCGGCGCATGAAGAAGCCGATGACGCCGAACACGACGAGGATCGCGAGCTCCACGGCGGACGGGTTCGCCGCCACCGTGCCCATCGCCGCGAAGACCAGGATGCCGGCATAGAGCCAGGGCAGCGGCACCGCGAGGAGGCGCACCCAGAGGCCGATCAGCGGCAGGTTCAGGATCACCAGCATGACGTTGGCGATGAACAGGCTGGCGATGAGGCCCCAGACGAGGTCCGGCGCCTGCGCGAAGAGCAGCGGCCCCGGCTGCAGGCCGTACTGCTGGAAGCCGGCGAGCATGATCGCGGCGGTCGCCGAGGTCGGCAGGCCGAGGGTGAGCAGCGGCACCAGCGTGCCCGCGGCGGAGGCGTTGTTGGCGGCCTCCGGGCCGGCGACGCCCTCGATCGCGCCGCGGCCGAACTCTTCCGGGTACTTGGTCAGCTTGCGCTCGGTCGCGTAGGACAGGAAGGTCGGGATCTCGGCGCCGCCCGCCGGCAGCGCCCCGATCGGGAAGCCGAAGGCGGTGCCGCGCAGCCAGGGCTTCCACGAGCGCTTCCAGTCCTCCTTCGTCATCCAGAGCGAGCCCTTCACCGGGATCGGCTTCTCGGGCGCGTGGAGGTGCCGCGAGGCGACGTAGAGCGCCTCGCCGATGGCGAAGAGACCGACCGCCAGCGTCGTCACCTCAACGCCGTCGAGAAGCTGCGGCACGCCGAAGGTCATGCGCGCCTGGCCGGTGAGCTGGTCGATGCCGATCACGCCGAGGAGGAGGCCGAAGGCGAGGCTGGTCAGCCCGCGGAGCGGCGAGGAGCCGAAGGTCGCCGCCACCGTCACGAAGGCGAGCACCATCAGCGCGAAATAGTCCCAGGGGCCGAAGCCGACCGCGACCTTGACCAGGAGCGGCGCCAGGAAGGCGAGGCCGATCGTGGCGATGGTGCCGGCGACGAAGGAGCCGATGGCGGAGGTGGCGAGCGCCGGCCCGCCGCGGCCGGCCCGCGCCATCTTATTGCCCTCCAGCGCCGTGACGATCGACGCCGACTCGCCCGGCGTGTTGAGCAGGATCGAGGTGGTCGAGCCGCCGTACATGCCGCCGTAGTAGATGCCGGCGAACATGATGATCGAGCCGCCGGGATCGAGCTTGAAGGTGACCGGCAGCAGCAGCGCCACGGTGAGCGCCGGCCCGATGCCGGGCAGCACGCCGACGAGCGTGCCGAGCAAGACGCCGACGGTCGCGAACAGGAGGTTCGAGGGCTGGAGGGCGACGAGGAAGCCGTGCCCGAGCGCGAGAAAGGAATCCATCGCCGCCTTCCTAGAGCAGCCGCTCGAGCGGACCCTGCGGGAGGGTGAGCGACAGGAGGTTGTTGAACAGGAGGAAGACGAGAAGGGCGATCGCGAAGCCGATCGCGAGGTCCACCGCGAAGGCGCGGCGTCCGAAGGCCCGCGCCGTCATGGCGAAGAGCAACGTCGAGCCGATGATGAAGCCGCCGCCGAGGCCGATCACCGCGATCAGCGCGACGAGCGCGCCGCCGACCCAGCCGAACGCCTTCCAGTCCGCCGCTTCCGGCTCGGGCAGCCCGCCGCGGAAGGCGGCGACGAAATGCGCGAAGCCGAGCAGCGCGAAGAACACGGCGAGGACGTTCGGCATGGCGGTCGGCCCGATGCCGTAGAGCGCGACCTTCGACATCCGGCTCGCGTCGAAGGCGAGCACGGCCGCGACCGCGACGAGGATGAGGCCGACTACCGCCGCGGGTCGGTCGAACGAGCGCGGCTTCGCTGCCGGCATGGGGGAATCTCCGAGGGAAAACGGCGGCGCGCCCGGCGCGCCGCCGGCCCTTGTCATTCGGCGAGGCCGACGGACTTCAGGACGTCGTGGATGCGGGTGGTCTCGGACGCGATGAAGGGGGTGAACTCCTCCGACGGCGCGTAGTAGTCGCTCCAGCCTCTAGCCTTCAGGATCTCGGCCCATTGCGGCGACTTGACCGTCTTCTCGACCGCCGCCGACAGCTTGGCCTTGTCTTCAGCCGAGACGTTCGGGCCGGCGAAGAGACCGCGCCAGTTCACCAGCTCCACGTCGATGCCCTGTTCCTTCAGGGTCGGCACGTCGATGCCCTCGAACCGCTCGGGCGAGGACAGGGCGAGGGCCCGCAGGTCGCCGGATTTGATCTGCCCTTCGAACTCGCTGTAGCCGGAAATGCCGGCGGTCACCCGGCCGCCGAGCATGGCGGCCAGCGCCTCGCCGCCGCCGGAAAACGCGACGTAGTTGACCTGCGCCGGATTCGCGCCCGCCGCCTTGGCGAAGAGCGTCGCGAGGATCTGGTCCGCGCCGCCGGCGGAGCCGCCGGCCCAGAGAGTGCTGGCGGTGTCGTCCTTCACATTCTTCGCCAGGTCCTGAACCGTCTTCAGTTCGGAATCCTTCGGCACCACGATCACCAGCGGGTCGCCGGTGAGGCGGGCGAGCGGCGTCACCTGCGTGAGGTTCACCGGCGACTTGTTGGAGATGATCGCGCCGACCATCACGAGGCCGCCGACCATCAACTGGTCCGCGCTGCCGCTGGCATCGTTGACGAACTGGGCGAGGCCGATCGTGCCGCCGGCGCCCGTGACGTTGGTCACCTGGACGCTGCGCACCGCGCCGCTGGCGGTCATCGCCTGCTGCAGCGAGCGCGCGGCCGAGTCCCAGCCGCCGCCGGCGCTGGCGGGGGCCATGATCTTGAGTTCCGGCAGCGCATCCTGCGCCGACGCCGCGAACGGCAGCGCCGACAGCGCGGCAACGGTGCCGATCGCGGCGAGCACCGTCCGCCTGTTGAATATCCGCATGCTTTCCTCCCTGTACTGCTTTCCGCCATTCGTCGGCGACCGCTGGCGATTTGTCGAGCCGAAAGTTGCGCCTTTCCCGCGTTTCACCTCCGTGCCCTCCACGGCGCCGCCCCCGATTTGAGCGCGTGACGGGAACCTTCGCCGGCTACGCGCTTTGGAAGCGGTACAGCGGAAGGGACGGCTCCGTGTTCGAAAAACGCTATACGATGCAGGATGATGGCAATGGGCTCTGGTCGGTGCTCGACGCCGAAAGCGGCGTTCCGGCTATGGTGCGGGAACGACGGCTCGCGAGTCTGGACGAGGACGACGCCCGCGATGCCACGGACCTCCTGAACCTTATCGCGGAACTGCGCCTTCAGACGCCGAAGCGCTCGGCCGGCATGCAGAACGGGCTGCAGCCTTTCCTTCTGCCGATCCGGTAGGCGCGCCGGTTCTCGGCCGCCGCGACGCTCGCGGACCCGGCCGTGCCCGCTTCTACGGAAGCGGTCGATCCCTGCAGCATTCGGCCCCGGGGGTTCCGAGCGCGGCGACCGGCCTTCGATCGTCGAACGAGCGTCGAAGCGCCGTCAGCGCCATTCGCACCTTCCCGTGGTCGGGCGGCTCCGAGGTCTTCATGGCGCGAATGACGCCTCGCACCGCCCAAAGGAGAAGGCGCGACGCCTCATGCTCCTCGTCGGATGCCGCGCCGTCGCCATCGATTGAGGAGCCGATCGTCAGCGCGAGTGACCACCACTCCTCGGCCTGTGCCGGCGTCGCGTCGGCGGTGATTCGCCGCTCGAGGTTCCGGATGAGCGCCGTCGTGTCCTGCATGGCTTCGTCCGGCGTCGCCTCGACCGATCGTTCGGCAGCGCTTCGCATCCTGCCGGAAACCATATTGCCAAAACTTGTTTTCTCAAGCAAATGCAATGATTTAGACATATTCCAATTCCAATCGCGACCGTCGCCGCCACGCCTCTGTGCCGAACAACACAGGCCGCCGGCCGAGCCGCGCTATCCCTATCCTCCGGGACGACGGCGGCGACCGATGCGGCCGTCCGGGAGGGGACCATTGATGCAGGACGTTCATCAGGCCATCGAGGCGCTCGGCGACGCGATCGGCCTCGACATGGCGGCGCTCGACGCCAACGGCCACATGACGCTGACCGTCGACGAGGCGATGCCGGTGAACTTCGCGCGGATCGACGACGGGGCCTTCGAGATGTGGACGCCGCTCGATGATCTCGGCTCGGCGACGGACGCATCGCTCCTGTCGGCCATGCTCGCCTCGAACCATCTCGGCGAAGGCTCCGGCGCTGGGCGGCTCGCGATGACGCCGGACCGCAGCGGCTTCGTGTTCTGCGAGCGCGTTCAGGTCGCCGGCCTCGACGCGGAAGCCTTGAGCGAGCGCCTCGCCGGCTTCATCCGCTTCGCGACGTTCTGGAACTCCGCCGCCGGGCGCGAGGCGCTGGGACGCGGCGGCTCCGGCACCGCGCTGCCGGCCGAGGATCACGGCTTCATGATCCGCGCCTGACCGCCCACGAGGCTCGGCGCCTCACTCATTCGACGATCGGAGGAAAGCAATCGTGAGCGTGTCCGGCACCAATTCGAACCCCTTGGCGAGGGCGTTCAACACCGTTCAGGAAAAGGTCGGCAGCCTCGTCTCGCGGAGCAACGCCGCCGCCGTCCAGACGACGAAGCTGAACGGGCACACGCTGGGACTGCAGGGGACCGCGCAGCAACCGGCGCGCTCAACTGGCCTCGGCGACAGGATCGCGAGCTTCCTCACGAAGCTGAGCGCCGGCGCATCGGCGAGGTTCGAAGGCGCGATCAACTGGATGAAGGACCGTCTGGCGCGCTCCGAAACCGCGCAGGCGCCCGCGACGCCCGCGCCGAAGACCGCGGCCGAGACCGAGATCGCCGAGTTGAAGGACACGACGACCTGGAAGCTGTTCCAGGACAAGATCGATCCCAAGCGGCTGAACGACAACCAGCGCGGCGACTGCGCCTATGCCTATGCGAAGCGGGAGGGCGACAAGGCGGAAAGGGATCCCGCCGCGAAGAACAACTTCCTGCGCTCCGACAACAACGCTTCGAAGATCAGCGCGCGGATCGCCATGGGCAGTCCGCAGTTCGCCGCCAGCGTCGCGTCGATCGCGAACCGCCTCACCGGGCAGGTGTTCGCGTCCAGCGCCGCGGCCTACGGCGCCGACGGGCAGGAGCCGACGCATGCCGGCGTCCGGGAGATGAAGGACATGGTCGGCAGCACCGGCGTGGACTATCGCACGGCGATCGCCCTCCAATCGGTGCAGAATCTCGACGATACCCTGTGCGAGCTTTTCGGCACGCCGGGCGACGATGCCAGCATCCACCGTGCCGCCGAGCGCGTGCCACAGGAACTCTGCAACCAGCTCGCCATCCTGCATCGCGCCATCGAAGACAGCCGCGCCGTTCCGGGCGATGTGCCCATGCTCAAGATGCAGTGCAGTCGCGACGCGCTGGCGCTTCGCACCCTCAATCCGGCGATCATGAACGCGTCCTCGGCGAGCGAGGACAAGGCGCAGGCCGAGAACCTCAAGCAGATCTCGAAGTCCATCCAGAACATCGTGAACGGTCTCGGCATCGGCATGGCCGGCAAGGATACCGCGCCGGAAATGGTGCAGGCCGGAGCCGGCATGAAGGCGCGCTGGGACCCGACCTTCGCGGCCTTTGCGGATGCCGTGGTGCGCCGCGCCGATCCGCTGATGGTGAACGGCGCGGCCAGCGAGGGCGGCAAGCTCGAAGCCGAGAACGCCCGCATTCTCGCCCGCATCGGCGAGCTTCAGGGCGGCAACGCCGCGGGCGTCTGACGCCGGCGGAGGAGCACTATCGGAAGAAGAACGCGCGAGGCCGCCGACCCGGAAGATCGGCGGCCTCGTTTCATTCGGACCCAGCCCCGGCTAGGCTCAGATCTTCACCTTGTCGCCCGGCATGCCGTAGACGCTCGCCGCCGCGATCGCCGCGGCCGGATCGAACAGGGTCGGGTGCTCGGTCTTCGCCTCCACCGTCACGCTGGTCTTGTTCAGGTAGTCGGCGAAGTCGTCCGTGGATCGGCCGCGCGCCGCGTCGGCCTTCGCCTCCGCCTTGGCCTCGCCCTTCTCTGCGCCGTTGAGGCGCAAGGGATCGAGCAGGCGTTCCTCGACGCCGTTGCCGCCGACGGGGCGGGCTCCGATACCTGCATTGGGGGCGACCATGATCGTCTCCGGCGTTCGGCGGTTCGGCGGGAAGCTTAAATCCGCCGATCCGGACTGGCGAGGGGGAGGGTGCCGATATTGGGCCCGCCCCGTGCCGAACGGCACCGGCGGCGCGGAAAGCGGCGCTCGATCAGGGCGAGGACCAGCAGGCCGGCGAGCGGCATGGCGATGTCGGACGCTGTCCTCGCGACACCGCGGATGCGGTCGGCGAGCGTGGCCGCCTCTCCGGCCGGCGCCGCCTGCGTCGTGGCCGCGGGCCTCGCCGACGGACCGCCGGGGCCGGCGTCGAGCAGCCGCGCGAGGGCGGCGACGAAAGCCGGCCTGTCGAGCCGCTGGGCGGCCAGTTGCAGGAAGGCCGGCGACCAGCCGCGGTCGGGCGCCGCCGGATCGCGCAGGGCGGCCGGGACGTCGATCTCGCGGAACGGCAGTCCACGCGCCCGCAGCCCCTCCGCGACCGCCGCGTAGCGGTCGTTCGCGAAGACGAAGAGGCCGACGTTTGCCGATAGCTGCGAAAGACCGTCGCGTTGCGCATCGAGCGTGGTGCCGTCCGGCAGCGCCGCGCGGTCGGCGAAGAGGTCGACGGAGGGCCGGGCGGGGTCCGTGCGGGCGTAGAGGAGATCGACCCGCTCGGCACCGGAAAGCGGCCGGCCTTCGACGAGGACGAGTTGCCGCTCGAGGTCGCGCCCCTCCGGCGCGGCAGCCGGTGCGAAGGGCGCGGCCGACAGCACGAGGAAGATCACGAAGCAGGCGGAAAAGACGTTCGCCGTCAGGTCCGCCACCACGGTGAACTCGAAGCGCCACATCAGCGCGGCAGGCCAGCGAGATCGGCCGCGCAGGACGCGGGCGACGCGGCCGGCTCGCGACGGAACGAGCAGGCGGCGTCGAGCCGCAGGCGGCGGATGGCGGCGACGCCGGCTTGCTGCAGCGCCGTCTCGGCGAGGAAGGCGCTCTCGGAACCGTCGGCCGCGATCGCGAGGAGGATCGGCTGGTCCCGCGCTTCGGCGAGGCGGCGCGCGAGCGCGGCGTCGGAGACGATCGCGTCGCGGCTGGTCCGCACCGCCGGACCCGCGCTGTCCTTGAGGACGAGGCCGGCGGTGTCCGCTAGGAGCAGCAGCGGCGTCCGGCCGCCGAGCTCGGCACGGCCGGCGGCGAGCTCGGTCAACGGCCCGCCGTCCGCCGTGCCCCCGAAGCGCAAGGAGGGCTGGAGCACGAAGAGGGCGAAGATGAACAGGGCGCCGAGCGCCAGGAAGAGGTCGGAAACGGGCAGGGCGAAGAAGCCGTCATCGCCTTCCGCCTCACGCCGCATCGCCGGCCGCCCCTGCCGATGCTGCGAGGCGGCGGCAGGCCGCTTCAAGTTCCGCTTCCCGCTTGTCGAGTAGCGCCAGCGCGAAGGCGCCGACGAGGCCGCCGAGAAGGCCGAGCAGCGTCGTCTCGAACTGGATCGCGAGGCCGGCGAGGCTGCCGCCGAGATCGACGCCCGGCGACGCGCCGCGGCTGCCGAGCGCGCCGACGGCGATCGACAGACCGATCACCGTGCCGAGGAAGCCGAGCAGCGGCAGGAACGACAGGAGGACGCGCAGGAACCGGCGCGAGGCGGCGTGCACCTCGTCGAGCGGCGTCGGCTCGCCGGCCGGCCGGTCGGGCGCCGCCAGCCAGGCGCGCACGCGCGACTGCGCCGGCAGACTGCTCCACGCGGTGCGGCCTTCGCGGCGCGCCTGCCCGAGCCAGCGCGCTTCGCGGATCAGCATCGCCGCGCCGTCGAGGAGGGCGGCAAGGAGCACGAAGAACAGGAGCACGATCGCGAGATGCACGGCGGTCGGGCCGGCCAGCGCCCGGAGCAGCACGCCCGCCGGACCACTCGCCGCCGTATCCAGGGGAAAGAAGCGGTAGAACAGCAACGCCAGCCCGGCTCCGAGGAAGAGCGCCGCGCCGAGGCTCTGCGCGCCGGGCGCCGCCGTGCCACCGCCGCCGCGCCCGTCGAAGGCGACTTCCAGCCGGACCTCGGCGCGCTCGGCGAGCAGCCGCGAGGCGAAGAGCAGCACCAGCACCTCGGGCCAGACCGCCCTGCCGCCGATCGCGTCGGCGGGCGTTCCCGCCGCCTCCAGCGCGGGAAAGAGCGGCCAGGCGAGCGCGGCGAAGCCGGCGAGGAGCGCGCCCGGGCCGAGAATGGATTCCCGGCCGGCGAGGAGCCCCAGCACGAGGAGCCCGAGCGCCAAGCAGGCCGCCGCGAGATAGGCGAACGGCGCGCCCGTGCGGGAGGCGAGCGCGTGGAGGACGAGCGCGCCCGCGAGGCAGCCGGCGAAGAGGCGCGCACGAAGGAGGACAGTGGAGCCGCCCTCCGCCGCTGCCGGCGACAGGAGGCTTCTCGCGCCCGGCAGCGCGGTCACTCGGCGGCGATCTGCATCGCGCCGGCCGCGAGCTTGATGCGCTCCAGCGGCTGGATGTTCGCGGAGGGGCTGAGCTCCTGGTAGGACAGGACGGAGAGCTGCGGGAAGTCGCGCTCGACGATCTTCCGGACGAAGCGGCGCACGTCCATCGGCGCGAGGATCACGGGCGAGATGGCGCGGGCTGCCGCGCCGGTGCCGACCACGGAGCGGATCGAGGCGATCAGTTCGCGATGGATGTCGGGCGAGAGCGCGAGGTAGGACGCGCCGCTGGTCTGCCGGATCGCGCCGCGCACGGCGTCCTCGACCTCCTTGGCGAGGAGGTAGGCGGGGATGGTGTTCTGCCCGCCGGAGAACTTGTGGGTGATGTAGCGCGACAGCGCCCCGCGCACGTATTCGGTGAGGACGATCGAGTCCTTCTCGCGCTGGCCCCAGGTGACGAGCGCTTCGAGCACGGTGCGCATGTCGCGGATCGAGATGTCCTCGCCGACGAGCCGCTGCAGCACGTCGGTGATCGTGGTGACGGGCAGGAGGCGCGTCACCTCGCGCGTCAGCTCGCCGAAGTTCTTCTGCATCTGGTTCATCAGGAACATGGTTTCCTGAACGCCGACGAACTCGGTCGCGTGCGACTTCAAGACGTGCGCCAGATGGTAGGTCAGCATGTTCGACAGCGTCATCACCTGCACGCCGGCCTTTTCCAGGATCGGCAGATGCTTCATCTGCACCCAGAGGCTCGGCGTGTTCGGCAGGAAGTCCTCGCCCCGCTCGAAGGGCACGTTGAACATGCGAAGGTTGGTCTCGGTCTCGCGGGCGATGAACCAGCCGGCCCGCGCCGCGCCGGCCGCGACCGGGATCTCGTTGACGAGGATGCGGTACTCGCCGTCCTTCAGGTTCTCGTTGAGCCGGAGGTTGATGCCGGGGAACGGCACGCCGAGGTCGAAATAGAGGGCGCGGCGGACGCGCGCCACCTCGCGGTCGAGCTTGTCCGGCCGGATCGAGGCGCGGACGGAGGCCGCGATGTCGACGATCAGCGGCACGGTGAGGGCGAAGTTGACCGCCTCCACCGGCATGCCGTCGTCGTCCTCCTTCGGGAAGGAGGGAGCCTTGCCGGGAGGAGCCAAAGCGGCGGCCAGCGCCGGCATCTCGCCCTCGCGGCCCTCTTTACCCGCGGCCTTGCGGGTCTTCGCGGCGAGGAAGCCGCCGCCGCCGACGATGATCGCGAGGGCCACGAAGACCAGCGTCGGAAAGCCCGGGATCACCGCGAAGATCGCGAGGATCGCAGCGGTGATCATCAGGGCTCGCGGCTCGTGCAGGAGCTGGCTGGCGATGTCGGAGCCGAGGTTGTCGTTCTCTTCCGAAGAGACGCGCGTCACGATGAAGCCGGCGGTGATCGAGATGAACAGCGCCGGGATCTGCTGCACGAGGCCGTCGCCGATGGTGAGGAGCGTGTAGGTCTGCGCCGCGACGCCGGCCTCCATGCCCTTCTGCAGCGTGCCGATGGTGATGCCGCCGATCATGTTGACGGCGATGATGATCAGGCCGGCGATGGCGTCGCCCTTCACGAACTTCATCGCGCCGTCCATGGCGCCGTAGAGCTGGGATTCCTTTTCCAGCTTGTTGCGCCGGCGCTTGGCCTCGTCGAGCTCGATCAGGCCGGCGCGCATGTCGGAATCGATCGACATCTGCTTGCCGGGCATCGAATCCAAGGAGAAGCGCGCCGAGACTTCCGCGACGCGCTCCGAGCCCTTGGTGATCACCATGAAGTTGACGATGGTGAGGATCAGGAAGATCACCACGCCGACGATCAGGTTGCCGCCGACGACGAACTTGCCGAAGGTCTCGACGATGTGGCCGGCATTGGCGTGAAGGAGGATCAGGCGCGTCGTCGAGATCGCCAGCGCCAGGCGGAACAGCGTCGTGATCAGCAGGATCGACGGGAAGGCCGAAAGCTGGACGACGTCCTTGAGGTAGAGCGCCACCATCAGGAGGATCGCCGACAGCGTCAGGTTGATGCCGATCAGCGTGTCCACCACCACGATCGGCAGCGGCAGGATCATCATGAAGATGATGCAGACGAGCAGGAACGCCAGGATCAGGTCGTTCCGCTTCGACATCGTCTGAAGGAAGCGCTGCATCGGAGCCCTCGCGCGACCCGAGCGCCGCCGGGTCGTCACCCGGTGCCGCGAGGCCCTGCCGTCGTCATTCCTGGATGCCGGTTCGCCGCGTCCTGCCCGCCCCGCCCCTCCGGACCGCGCGGCTTCGAAAGCGCCTCCCGCCGTTTCTTCCGTGCGGGCAGGAAGGCCATTCTGTCAAGGGTTTGACCGGCAACACCGGCGAACGTGGTTAGAGAAGGAAGCCCCGATTCCGCGACCGTCAGACCTCGAGCCGCATCCGGCTGCGGCCCGGCTGGACGGGGGGCGCCTGGACCACGAGCGGGTCGAGCGAGGCGAGGGTGCCGAGAAGGTCGGTCGCGGCGGCGAGCACCGCGGTCGCCGCGCGCTGCGCCGCCACCGCCGCGGCATCGTCTTCCGTCCCGGCGCGCCGTTCCGCCGCGGCGGGATCGGCGATGGCGGCGGAGCGGTCGCCTTCGGCAGCGGCCTCGAAGAGGTCGGACATGAGCTGGTCGATGTCGCGGCCCCGCTCCAGCCCGACCGTCGTTTCGGAGGCGAAGCTCGCGCTGGCGAAGGCCGCGACGCGCGTGCCGGCGATGGTGACGAGCGAGGCGAGCAGCCGGGCGAGCGAGAAGGCCGTGTTCGCGGCTGCGGTATATTCTGCGACCTTCGCCGTGAGCACGCCGCCGAGCTTGTCGAGGAGCTTCGTCGCGCCGGCCGCGTCGGTCGGACCGAGCCCGTCCGCATCCGACGCCATGCTCTGGCGGGTCGCTTCCGTCGCGGTGCGTCGGTCGGACTTCTCCAGCCGGCCGACCTCCGTGGCGAGGATCGCTCCGACCTCGCCGGCCGCCTGCCTCGCATAGGCGGCGAGGTCGGCCTTCGCGGCGGCGAGCGCCGCTTCCCGGCCCGGCAACTGCTTGCCGAGATCGGACTGCCGGTTCGTCAGCGTCGACAGGTTCTTCACGGCCTGAAGGTAGGCGGGGTCGGTCTCGTGGCCCTTCGTGCCTTCCAGCGCCGCGACCGCCTTCCGTGCCGCCTCGATCGGAGCGTCGAGCGAACGGATCTCGGCTTTCAGGCTTTCGACGCTCTTCTCCGCTTCCGCGACGCGCGCCTCCAGCGGCTGGCGCTCCGCGGCGATCTCCTCGCGTTTGTCCTTGGCGGTCGCGGCGGCCGCCGTTTCGACCTGCTCCAGCGCTCGCGCGGCGGCCGGATCGTAGGCCTGCATCGCGTTGACGATCTTCGCGAGGACGAGGCTCGCACGCGAGCCGGATGCCGCGTCGTTGGTCTTTTCCAAGGCGAGGCTCGCCTCGGCGAGCAGCACCGCGAGGTCACCCGGGGCCGAGACCGGCCGCAAGCCGGCGAGGCCGACGCCGGAGCTGCTTCCGGCGATCTGGTCGAGCAGCGCGGACAACCGGGCATCGGGCGCGGCGCTGGAGACACGGGTGACCGCCGCCGCGGTCTGCGGCTTCGCCGTCTCGTCCGGCGTCGAGGGAACGAAGGACGGACCGGAGATCGTGCCGATGGTGGACATCGCGGAGCCTTCGCTGAGTAGCCGGAAGCAGCTCTAACCCGTTCGGGCGAGGTGGATTGTGCCGAACAGGACGCTTCGTCTCAACGTAAGGACAGGCGCTCGCGCCGGCCGGCCTCGGCGCGAACGGGCGCGAGCCGCGCTTCCTCGGCCCGAACAAGTTCCTCGGTGACGGTCGCGGCGAAATCCTCGATCTCGGCGAGGACGAGGGCCAGCGCCGCCAGCAGCTTCGAGCGCTTGCGCTCCCGCTCCAGCAGGCGGAGGAGACGTTCCAGCAGGCCCGGCCCGTGCAGCAGCTTGCTGAGGAAGAGCACTAGGTCCCGCTCCGCCTCGGTCAGTTCCGGCCGGGCGGCGACGAAGGCCGCGACGCCCGCCGGGAGGTTCTCGATCGGCCGCGGCGGCGGCCAGCCGGGGATCATCGCGGCGTTCAGAATGAAGGAAGCGAGGACGCCGGCGCGTTCCGCCTGAGCGCCGGCGAGAAGCGCGGCATCCGGCGTTTCGCTAGCCAGCACCGATCCCGCGACGGCCCAGTCGAGCGACAGGAGTTCGAGGCCCGGCCGCGCGTCCGCGAGCCGCGCCGCCAGCCCGGCGACCTCGCCGATCGGTGCGGAGAGCAGGTCGCCCTCGACGGCGATCTCCGCCGATCCGTCGTTCCGCGTCCAGTCGAAACCGGCCGGCCGCGGCGAACCAAGGCCCTGCCGACGGGACGCTTCCGCCGCAGAAGCGACGACCGCTCCCGTCGAGGCGAAGTCCGGTCCCGCGCTCGCGCTTCCGCCCTCTACCGGAGGTTCGCCTTCGACGATGGAGGGGGTGAATGGGCTCGCCCCCGCCGAAGCGACGAGCTCGGCCGGCTTCCTCCGTTCGGCGATTGCGGAAGAAATGGGTTCTCGCGGCAGCGGCCCGGCTTCGCTCTCCGCGAGGTTCGCCGCCGCGTAACCGGATCCGATGGAGGCCGGCGCTGCGGGAAAGCGCGAAGCGTTTCGCTCCGGTCGGGCAAATGCCGGCTCGGGGGCCGAAGCTTCGTCCGATAGCGCCGCTTCGTCTTCGGTCCCCGAAGCGGACGCACTCCAGCCGGCTCGCATCGCGGCGAGCATCGCGCTCGCGGCTTCCGCCGCGGCGGGGCGGGGCGGGCGCAGTCCCGCGAGCCCCGGACCGGCCGCCGTGGGCGCGGCGTCGCGGGTGCCGTGCCTGTCGGCGATCGGCGGCTCGGACGCGTCGCCGGTCTCGGTCTCCGCCGCTTGCGCCCGCGGCGGGGCGGCGGTTTCGGCGGGCGGCGGATCGCCTGCGATGTTGCGGCCGATCAGGGCGAAGAGTTCACGCAGCTCGCCGGCGCTGCCGATGCCGCCGACGCTCATCCGCGCGAAGAGCTGCCGGCGCGGTGGGCGGCGAGCACCGCGGCGAGCCGCTCCGCTTCGGGTTTCAGCGTGGCGTCGCCGGCGGCGGCCGACAGGCGCTCGAAGCGGGCGAGCGCGTCGCGCGCCTCGGCCAGCCGGCCGCATCGGGCCAGGAGCTCGGCGAGGTGGAAGAGCGGCAGCGGCCAGTCCGGCTGTAGCCGGATCGCGGTCGCGAAGGCGAGTTCGGCGAGGTCCAGCCGCTCGGCGAGGCGCAGGCAGATGCCGAGGCCGATCCAGTAGTCGGCGACGGTGCCGTCCAGCGTGCAGAGCGCGCGGAACAGCGGTTCGGCCCGTTCCGGCCGTCCGGCCTCGAACCAGCGGTGCGCCCGCGCGTAGAGGATTTCGCTCAAGGCCGGCGGCAGGCCGAGCGCGGCGCCGAGCGGACGCCCTTCGTCCAGCGCCGCCGCCAGCCGCGCCCCGTCGAGGCCGCCGGCCGAAGCGCCTTCGCGCACGAGATCGGCGAGAACCGCCGCCTCGTCCGCGTCGAGCCCGAAGAGCGACCCGAGCACCGATCCGCCGGGAGAGGCAGCGGTGCCGGTGGAGGCGGCGTCGGGCATGGCCGGTCGCCTCAGGCGACCTGCGCGGCCGGCTGCGGCGCGGTGTCGAGAGCCGCCAGCAGGCGCCGGCACTCGTCGGCGAGCGGCGCGATGCCGGCCGCTTCCGACAGCGAGACGGCGCGCGACAGGTCCTCCCGCGCTTCGGCGGGAAGGTTCGCCTGCAGGCAGGACCGCCCGCTGATGAAGTAGCCGCGCGGGTCCTTCGGCTCGAGCGTGATCAGCACCGCGGCGGCCTGGATCGCGAGATAGGGCTGGTCCAGCTCGGCCGCGCAGTCGGCGAGCGCCAGCTGGTAGCTGAAGTTCGTCGGCTCGCAGAGCGCCATCGTCGCGAAGAGGCGCAGCGCTTCGATGCCTTCGCCCTTGCGGCGCAGGTTCGCCCCGACGGTCAGCCCCGCGTCGAGGTCGCCGGAGCGAAGGCCGAGGGCCGCGAGGAGTGCGCCCGGCTGCGTGAAGTCGAGAGAAGGGTTCTCGGGCATGGGTTGGGGTCCGTCATCGAAACTGAAAGGGAGATCGGTATCAGCACGGTGGCGCGAGGTTTCGCGCGGCGGACCCGGCCGCTCTAGGGCGGTCGCTTCCATTGGCAATGGCTTACACGCCGCATGCGCCGCTCTCAAGCGGCCCGAGCCGGCTCAGGGCCGGAATATCAACATATCGTCAATCCCCGGCGCAGCGGGCTTTGCGGGCCGCGGCGCGGCCTTGGCCGACGCGCCGGAGGCGAGGCTCGCCCCGTGCAGTTCGGCAAGGTGGACGACGTCCTCGATGCGCGTCGCGAGCCGGTCGAGATCGCCGCTCCGGCAGGGATGGCTCGCCTGGACGAGCACCATGTCCTGGCCGCCCGGAAAGGCGCGCAGATACGTGCCGGCCTCGCTGTCGAGAAGGAGGCCCGCCGCGGTCCGCAGCACCTCGGCGACCGCGCCGGCGCGCGCCGGCCCGTCCGGCGGCAGCGGCCCGGCCTGCGCCTCGATCAGCATCCGCCCGTTGCCGCCGTCGGTGAGGTTGACGCCCACCGCCTCGATCCGGAGGCGCACGATGCCGGTGCCGTCGAAGCGCGGCTCGCCGAGGCCGAGCCGCTCGAACAGGCGGCGCACCGCTGCCGTGAAATCGCCCTCGCGCATCGCCGGCCGCTCAGCCGCGGGTGACGGCGCGCATCTGCTCGACCTCGATGTCGCGCATCTCCTTCACGAAGTTGACGATGGCCGCCATCATGTCCTTCATGTTCTGCTGGATTTCCTTCGCCATGTCGCCCTGCTGCGCGGCGGCGGTGGCGTCGGCGGCCCGGAGCTGGGCGTCCGCCTCGTCCTGCTTGGCCTGCGCTTCGGTCATCTGGTGGGCGGACGAGCCGATGCTCTGGCTCATCTCGCCGGTGGTCTTGAAGATGCTGCCGATCGTCGCCGCGCGCGAGCCCTGCTGCTCGGCGATCTTGAAGTCCTGTTCGAGCGCCGTCGCGCTCACCTCGACCTTCGTCGCCTTCAGCGAGCCGGCCGTCTTGCCGAGGTCGCCCGCGGATTCGGCCGGCGCCTTCAGGGCGTTGTTGGCGGACTGCATGCCGCCGATGGCCTTCGCCTGGCCCATCGCCGACTTCACGGAGCCGGCGACGCTGAGGAAACCGGACACCGCCGACAGCACCACCGCGGTGATCGCGCCGGCCATCATCTTGTCGGCGGCCTCGCGCATCTCCGCCGCCTGGCCGACGAGTTCGGTCTTCTGCTGCTCGTAGGCGGCGGTGCGGCTGTCGAGCGCGCTCTGGCGCTGCTGCTCGTTCATCTTCATCATCACCTCGCCGACGAGGCGCGACAGGTCGCCGGTCGAGAAGGTGCCGAGCTTGGCGAACGCGTCCTCCAGCCGCTTCTGCGCATCCGCGCCGGGGATCTCGCCACCGGAACCGGTGATCGAATAGGACTGGGTGCGGCCGGAAGCGGACGGAACGCCGCCGCCGAGACCGAGCGCGCCGGCGCCCGTCGCCTGCTCGCTCCTGTCGGTCTTGCCGATGCCTTCGAGGCCGAGCGCGGTGCCGAGGTTCGAGACGATCCGGCCGCCGGGAATGGATGTGGTCATGGGTGTCTGTCCTCTGGAACGGGGAGGGCGCGGCTCAGGCGCGGAACTTCATCGCGGCGGTGGTGGCGCCGCGGTCGTTGATCGCCTCGACCATGTTGTCGAGGATGTCGTTGAAGCGCTGCGAGGCCGCCATCAGGCGCTGCAGCGCCTGGTCGATCATGTCGTCGAGCTGCGCGAGCGTGCCCTCCATCTCCTTCGCCTCGGCATGCAGCTTCTTGCCCTGGCTCGTCGCCTCCGCCGCCTGGTAGCGCAGGCCGGCGCTCGCGCCCTCAACCGCGGCGGTGCCGACCTGGTTCACGTCGGAGCCGACCTGGACGACGGTCCTGGCGATGGTGAGGCCGCGGCTGACGGTCTTGGCGCCCTCGCTGCCGATGTCGCTCACCAGCTTGGCGACCGCGTAGCCGGCCTTGATCGAGTCCTTCAGGCCCTTGGCGAGCTCGACCGTCTTCTCCGCTAGCGAAGCGGCGCTGGAGGCGACCTTCTGCCCGGTCTGGATGCTCGCCTGGACGCCGGCCTGCACGCCGGAGCGGATGGCGTTGGCGGCGCTGGCGACGCCGGCGCCGACCGAGGCGACGACCGCGACCACGGTGAGGGCGATGGTGAAGCCCATGTCGGCCTTCTGCACCTGCTTCTGGATGTCCTCGTCGCTGGCATTGCCGGCCTTCATCCCGGCATAGACCGCCGCGCCCATCAGGCCGAAGCCGGCGCCGCCGTTGAGCCCGGCGTCCTTGGTCGCGACCTGCACCGTCTCGTTCACCGCCATCATGATGGTCGCGACGGCGGCGACGATCAGCATCGCGCCGACCACCGCGCCGACGCCTGTCGCGATCATGATCGCGGCCGTCGCGACGGCGAGCGCCGCGCCGATCCACTGGAAGGCGAGCTTGATCTTGTCGAGGATGCTGTCGGAGTGCTTCTTCTTCTCGGCCTCCTCCATCTTCTCGTGCGCTTCCTTCAGCTTGGTGTGCTTGTCGTCGAGCGCGTTCTTCTTGGTCTGCTGGTCGAGCTTGATCTTGCCTTCCTGGCTCGTCGACTCGGTGTCCTTCATCTTCTCGGCGATCTGGATGATCAGCACCTCGGTGTCGACCTTGCCGCCCCCGGTGGTCATCATGCTCGCGATGGAGGAATTGATCGACATCGTGACGGCCGAGGACGGCGCCGCCGCCTTCGCGGAGGGCAGAGCGCCGGCCGCGCCAGCGAGGCCGGTGCCGACGCCTTTCTCCATAGCCTCGCCGAGCTTGCCCTGGAGGAGCGCCTGCAGGTTGACGCCCGCGGTGTTGCCGATCGTGGTATTGGACATGGGAATGAGCTCCGGGCCGCGTGGCCGAAAGGAAAGGGTGAAAAGAGCGTCAGGCGGCCAGGAGGCCGAGCATCTGTTCGGCATGCTCGGCGTTGCCGGGCCGCCCCTTGCCCTCGCGGGCGAAGTCGAGCGCCGTCCGGAAGGCGGCGGTGGCCTCGTTCCGCTCGCCCGCGGTCATCAGGCATTCGCCGAGGCGCAGGTACCCTTCCGGGTTCGTCGCGTCGAGCGCGAGGAAGCGGGTGTAGAAGAACACGGCGCGTTCGAGGTCGCCTTCCATCTGGAACGTCGTGCCGAGAAGGTAGGAGCCGCGCTCGTCGGTCGGTTCGAGCTGGGCGAGCTTCGTCAGGACGTCGCGCGCCTTGGCGGTGTCGCCGGCCTGGATGAACAGGCAGGCCTGGTTCACCAGCGCGTCGAGCTCGTCCTTGGTGATGCCGAAGATGTCCGCCAGCGACAGGCCTTCGCCCATCAGCTCGACGATGCTCTTCTGGCGCTCGTCGAGTTCGGCATGCTCGAAAGCCCCGTCGACGAGCTGGGCGGCGAAGGCGTGCGCGTCCTGGAGAGTCTCGCGGTCGGTGAAGCGGCTGTTGAGGATCGACATCGCGGCTCGAAGCTCCCTGGCTGGTAAAGCGACCTTAGGAGCGCGGCGGCGGCGGCGTTGTGTCGTAGATGACAGGAGGTTCGCGCCGGGCCGGTTCGGCGCGTCTACTCGGCTTCCTCGCCCGTCTCGCCATGCCGGAGATACGCTTCCAGCGCGTCCTTGGCGCGCGGCTCGTCGCCGAGCTCGAACAGGCAGCGGGTGCGAAGATAGCGGCGCATGCGCTGGCGCTCGGTGAGGCGATAGGAGCCGAAGCGCTCCAGCGGGTCGATCCGGTCGAGTTCGTCGAGGCGGGCGAGCGTGTCGCGCCAGCGGCCGGCGAGGAAGGCGAGCACCGCCTCGGCGGTCGCGACCTCCGCGCTCCCGTCGCCGAGCCGGCGGAGCGCGTCGGCGACCGCGGCGGCGCGCTCGGGATAGCCGTGCCGGACCTGCACGAAGATCCAGAGCAGCAGGAAGTCGCGGCCGCGCCGCGAAAGGCCGGCCGGCTCCGCCGCGCCGGGGAGGAGCGCCGCGGTCATCCGCGCAGGAGAAGAGCGAGCGCGGCGCGCACCTCCTCGTCCAGGCCCATGTCCTCGGCGAGAAGGTCGCCGGCGGCGGCGAAGGCGCGCCGGTCCTCGGACGATCGCCCGCTCCCCGCGCGCGACAGCTCGCGGAACAGCGCCGCCGCCGCCTCGCGGGTGCGGGAAAGGACAGCCGGTTCGAGGAGGTCGGGGTCGAGCCCCTGCGGCAGGAGGAGGTCCGGCAGGCGCTCGTCGAGCGACGGGCGGTTCAGGATGGAGTCCAGCGCGCGGTATTCCGGCAGGAAGGCTGGCGCGAGGCGGCCCTCCGCTGGCAGGTGGACCTCGTCCTCCACCTGCAAGCGGCTGACCGATTCGACGCCGATATCGAGGCCTTTGATGCGCATCGCGCGCTTCCCTCGTCAGTTCGCGGCGTCAGGTCGCATGGGCGATGTTCTGCACCATGTCGCCGAGCTTCTGCAGCGCGCTGTTGGCGAGATCGTAGTAGCGGTTGCGCTGCCGGTCCTCGGAATTGATGTTGTTCATCTGCAACTGGCTGCTCTGGTTGACGATCGTTACCATCTCGGAAAGCTGCGTGCCGTACTGGCCCCACTGGCCGGAATCCTTGGTGGTCAGCTTCCAGCCTGCCGTCTTGTCGTCGTTATTGATGGGTTGCGTCAGATCGATGGTCTGGCGAGTGAAGCCGCGCAGCTTCTCCAGCGGGTGCGGCTGCTGGCCCGAGCGGCTGTTGAACATCGCGATGATCTGGAGGTTCCGCCGGGCTTCCGCCCGGGTCGCGGGATCCGAGCTCTGCGCCTCGACGGTCTTCTCCTTGAAGTAGTTCTCGCCGAGATCGCCGACCGTCTTGACGCTCTTATCCTCTTTGCCGAAGCGCGTCAGCACCTGGTTCACCAGCCGTTGCATCTCGGAGATCGTCTGGAGATAGGCGTTCTGCTGCTTCACCTCCTCGGTGTCGGCGACGACCTTGGCCTCGCCTTCGAGGTTGTACTGGTTCTGGAAGTAGTAGATCAGGCCCGGCACGTCGAGCTTCTTGCCGTTCAAGGTGCCGTCGCCGTTGGCCATGGTGTTGCGGGTCGCCGCCATGTCCCGGATGCGCTGTTCCTGCACCAGGAACGTCTTGTAGCCGTTGTTGATCGTCTGGTTGTCGTCGAGGCTGATGACGTTCCTCGGCACGCTCACCGGCTTGTTGGCGGCGTCCTTGTCGTTCGACGTGTAGACGGGGATCCAGGCGCTGTAGTTCGCGCCGGCGCTGCTGCGGGCGTTCGCCGGGTCGTAGCTGCCCGGCCGGACGTCCCAAAAGGCGACGAGTCGCTCGAAGCGGTCGCGCAGATCCTTGACCTCTTTCTGGATGTCGGCGTCCGAGAAGACGCTCATCCCGTTCAGCTTCCCGCGCAGGATCTCGAGCTGGTCGATGAAGGCGCTCTTGGCTTCCGCCGGCAGGGACTTGCCGACCGTCTTGCCGTTCACGACCTCGGTGTTGTAGGTGCCGGTCTTCTTGTTGATGACGTCTTCCAGAAGCGTGATCAGCCCGTTCGGACTGCCCACATAGACGTCGCGGTCGACCGACAGGCCGATCTCCTTCGCGCGGGCCTTGAAGGCGTCGGTGTTCGAGATGCGCGACTGGTCGCTGGCCGGCATCGTCGCGAAGTCGTTCTTGGTGATCTGCTCCACGGTATAGACGCGCGGATAGGCGGCGAACTGGCGCAGAAGTCCGGGGTCGACGGCACCGTCCTTCGGCCGGGTGGCGGAAACCACGAGCGTCGCCACCGCCGTGCCGGTCTTGGGGATCTGCACGACGCCGGCCGACAGGCTTTCGCCGTTCTTCACCTGCAGGTTCATCCATTCGGCCTGGTAGGCCGGATGCCAGGTATTGAACTCGGCGAGGAACGCCGCGACCTTGGCGATCGCCGTGTCGCGCTCCGTCCTGTTGCTTCCGTCGGCTTTGAGATCGGGGATGGCGGCGAAGCTCGACGGCTTCGTTCCGAAGCCGGGCGGGCGCTCGTTCTCGGGCAGCTTGACGTCGATGCCGTCGATCGTCGGGAACAGGTTCTCCGCGTTCGCCGCGTTGTAGGCCGCCCCGCCGGTGGCGGACGAGCCGGTCTGGTTGAAGTAGGGGATCAGCGCTTCCTGCTCGCCGGCCGTCTTCTGCAGCCCGTCCTGCCCGTCCTTCTGCCGGATGGAAACGAACTGGACCTGGCGCTGGTCCCACACGTACTTGATCAGTGCCTTGCCGGAGGCGTCGTAGAGCTGCTGCCCCTGGGCGTTCTTCGAGTATTCCGCTCGCTGGAACTTCTCCGTCCTTTCTTCGACGGTCGCGACGAAATCGCCGAAGGCCAGCGTGTCGCCCTTCTGCGGCGGCTTGCGGCCGAGCCGTTCCCCCACCCAGTCGACCTGCTCCTGCCGCGACGCCTTGACGAAGACATCGATCGTCATGGCGGCGGTGCCGAGACTCGACAGGTCCTGCGCGGCCCCGTAGGCGCCGGCGTTGACGGTGGCGCTCTGGCCCCAGCCGTTGCCGTTCTCGGTGTGGAAGATGCTCGTCGTCGGCGTCGCCGCCGGGATCAGCGGCGGCACGGGCGGCACGACCGGCGGGATGTTGGCCATCGCGGGTCCTCCCTCTAGAGCTTCAGAAACGTGCGCGCCCGGCGCGTCGGCTGGCGATCGGCGGGCGCAGGCGGCGCTTTCGCGGCCCGGCCGGAGGAAAGCTCGCCGACCCGCACTTCCAGCGCCTCGACAAGCGCGTGGAACGCTTCGATCTCAGCACCTTCCGGCGTCGCCATCCGCGCCATGATCCCGGCACAGACCGGGTCGTCGCGCACGGCCGGCACGGCGGCGAGGCGTTCCAGCGTGGTGCGGATCCCGTCCAGGACGGCTGAAGCGTCCCGGGGCCCGCCGCTGCTGTCCTGCCTGCTCCCGTCCGCCTGCACCGCTTCGCGTCCCCCGACCGGCGGCGACCAAAGCCCATTCCGCCGCGTCGCGATGTGACATACGAAACAAATCCTGTCGAATGCCGCTGCCGGAAACGTTGCGATACTGTTAAGAGCCGGTCGGAAAATCCGGGCCGACCGCGCGAGCCCTACGGACGGGCCCGAGCGGAAATGCGGCGGAAGCGGGAGAACGGGTGAGCGGACGGACGCTGGAGCGATACGGGGCGCTTTTCGCCGGCCTGCCGACGGTCGCCGCCGCGTCGCTGCTCGACCCGCCGGCGGGAGGCGGTGCCGCGTCCGGCCTGGCGGTTTCGCCGGAAGCGCTGGCGGCGGCGCGGCGCACCGTGCGCGAAGCAACCGGAGCGCCCGCTGCTTCTGCTGCCGATGACGGCGACTACGCGGCGGCTCGCGCGCTGGACGAGGCGGGCCGTACCGGCGAGGCCGCGGCGCTTCTCGACGCGCTCGTCGGCGACAGTGCGTCGCGGAAGGTCGACGGCTGCCTTGGCCTCGCGGTGCTGGCCCTGCGCGCCGGGAGGCTGAATGAAGCGGAGGTGCTCGCCGGCCGCTGCGTCGAACTCGGCGCGCGCCATCCGCGCGCCTGCTCGATCCTCGGGCTGGCGGCGCTGGAGCGGGGCGACGAGACGGCGGCGCAGAGCTATCTCGCGGCGGCCGCGCGGATCGCGCGCGGCGAGCCGGACTTCTCGGACGACCTCAGGGGTGCCCAGCGGGTGCTTCTGATGATGCGCATCCTGACGTGACGCGAAGGGGAGGGAACGGATGATCGGGACGGAGGACGTGCGCGCCCTGGTGGATCTCGGCTTCATCGCCCTGTCGGCCGGGCTGAACCGGCACGCGCGGAAGATTTTCGAGGGCGTCGAGGCGGCGCGACCGGAGGGCGAGGCCGGGCCGCTCGGGCTCGCGCTGGCCGACATGGCGGAAGGCGATCTCGACGCGGCGGTGGCGCGGCTCAGAGCCCTGCCGCCGAGCGATGCGGCGCTGACCTATCTCGGCCTCGCCCGGGCTCGGCAGGGGGACCGCGACGAAGCGGCGCGGGCGCTGCGGCGCGTGGCGGCCGGAGACGTCGACGGACCGTTCGCGGCGCTCGCCGCGGCGGCGATCGAGGAGTTCCGCCTTTAGCGAGGTCGGTAGCCCGAAGCCCGACGGCGCAGGCTGTTGCGCCTTTACCATCACCCGGCTTCTTGGCGACTGCCCTCTTTCCAGAAGACCTGTGAGCGATTAAGGACTTGGAAAGGAATTGCAGGAGCCTCCCGGAGGGAAGAGGATCGCGGCCACCGTCCGTTCACGGCGGTGCGGCATCGACCGCTTCTTGGAGTCCAGCGATCTCCCGTTCGAGACTTTCATCTGCCGGGACGGCCAGCGGCCGCCGACGAACCTGTCGGCGCAACGCTTCGGATGTCGCGGTTCGTTCGATCCCCTTCGGCTGCGGCTAGGGGACTGCGCCGGAGGATAGAATGGTCGCGCCCGTTTTTGGTTCCGCCGCCGCAGCCGCGCCGCTCGTCACGCCTTCGGCCCCGGCTGCGCCCGTCGCGCAGCCTGAGCGCGTCGCGGGATTCGAATCCGCTCTTGCCCGTCATGCCGAAGCCGCGCAGACGGGCGGTGCCGAGCGGGTGGCGGAGGCCGGGCGGACGGCGGAGCTTTCGCCGGTGGATCGCGCCCGGATCGGCCTCGATCTCGGGCCGGCCGCACCAGTAGCGCCTGCGGTGCCGCCCGTCGCGGGCGAGGGCGGCGACATGATCCTGAACGGCCTGTCGAAGCTCCGCACCATGTTCGACGCGCGGGAAGCCCATGTGGGCGATCTGATGAAGCGCGGCAGCGTCGATGCCACGTCGATGATGGAGATGCAGGTCGAGATGGTGAACTTCACCCTTCTCGTCGACGTCTCGTCCAAGCTCACCGGCAAGACCACGGCGGTGTTCGACACGCTGATGAAGGGGCAGTGACCGTGCCCGCCGTGCCGGCCCTGCGCCGCGCGCTCGGCGGCCTCGCGATCGCGGCGGCGCTGCTGCTCGCAGGCTGCAAGTCCGACCTTTACACCAACCTCACCGAGTTCGAGGCCAACCAGATGCTGGCCGTCCTGATGGCCAACGGGCTGTCGGCCGAGAAGGAGGGTGTCGGCGAGGCCTTTACGTTGTCGGTCGAGAAGGACGACATGCAGCGCGCCATCGAACTCCTGAACGAGAAGGGCTTTCCCCGCAACACGCGGGAATCGATGGGCAAGGTCTTCCAGAAGTCGGGCATCATCTCCTCGCCCTTCGAGGAGCGCGTCCGCTACATCTACGCCCTCGGCGAGGAGGTGGCGCAGACCATCTCGCAGATCGACGGAGTGGTCACGGCGCGCGTCCATATCGTCCTGCCGGAGGAGCCGCAGCTCGGCCAGCCGGTGCGCCCGTCCTCCGCCGCCGTGTTCATCAAGCACGAGCCGAACGTCGATCTCGAATTCCTTGTGCCGCAGATCCGCCGGCTGGTGTCGAGCTCGATCGAGGGACTCGACTACGCCTCCGTCACCGTGGTGCTGACCGAGGCGATGCCGAGCAAGGTGCCGACCGCCGCCGGCGCGGCCTCCGACATGGTGGAAGTGCTGCCGGGACTATCCGTCGCGCGCGGCGACGTCGGGCGGTTCTGGAACATCGCCTATGCGGCGGCCGGCATCGTCGCGGTGCTGGTGATGGCGCTCGCCGGCACCGTCGCGATGGCCGTGACGCGCGGGCGCAAGCGCGCCAAGGCGCGGACCGCCGAGCCCGGCACCGCCCTCATGGAACCCTCCTGACGGATCGCTGCAGCATGGTGGGGCAGGGGGAGAACGGCGTGCGGCTGGACGGGCAGGGCTTCGCGCTTGCGGCGCGCCTCGCGGCTGCCTGCCTGTCGCGCGACGGTCTGTCCGCCACCGCCGGCCGGGGCACGCTTGCCGCCGGCGAAGTCGCCGCGCTCGCCGCCCATCCGGCCTTCCGCCGGCCGCTCGGCGCACTGCTGGCGCGGGAGCGCAACTGGCCGGGCCTGTCCGCCGGACGCATGGCGGTGCTCTTCGCCGCGCCCGAAGGCCGCATGGCGGCGCTCGTCGCCAGCGAACCGCGCGCCGTCGTGGAAGGCGCGGGCCGTCTCCTCGCCGCCGCCGTCCTGCACAAGCGCGTCCTGCAGGTCGTCCTCCGGGCCGATCGCGAGCGCCTGCGCGCCGTGCTCGGGGCGGAAGCGTTCGGCATCGCGACGCAGGAAGCGCCGACCCTCCATGCCGGCCTCGCCGCGCTGGAGCGCGATCCCGTCGTCTGGCGCGTCGTGTCTGGCGACGACACCGCCCACGCCGCGCGCCGCCTCGCCGATTTCGGTCTGGAACTCCTCGCCCGCTTCGCCGCCGGCGTCGACGCGGCACTGGGCCACCTCGCGTGCTCCCGCTTCGCCGTCGAGGGTGACTGCGTCCTGGACGAGGCCGAGCGCGCGGCCGTTCTGAAGCTCCTGCGCCGGAGAGTGCCGTCATGGCCGGCTATTATCGGCTGAACGATCTCGGCTTCCGGCTCGGTTCCGGCGCGCACGTCCTGAAGCGCGGAAGCTTCGAGCCGGTGGAAGCCGGCGAGGCGCTCGTCGTCGCCGCCGAAGCACGCGCGAGCGAGATCGTCGCCTCGGCGGAGACCGCGTTCGAGGCGGAGAAGCGCCGCGGCTACGACGAAGGCTTCGCCGCCGCGCGGCTGGAGGCGGTGGAACGCCTTCTCGGCGAGAGCGAGACGCTGGATCGGACTTTGGCCGGGCTGGAGGGCGCGCTGTCCGACATCGTGGTCGCAGCGGTGCGCCGGCTCATCGACGACTTCGACGACCGCGCCAAGGCCGAAACGCTGGTGCGCACGGCGCTCCGCCAGATGCGGCGCGAGAAGAAGGCCGAGCTTCGCGTCTCACCGCCGCAGTTCGCCACGCTGAAGGAGGCCGTCGACGCGATCGTCGCGGACTTTCCCGAGATCAAGCTCGTCGACGTCGTCGAGGACGAGACGCTGACGCCGCCGCAGATCGTGGTGGAAACCGCGGTCGGCCGGGTCGAGGGCGACATGGGCCGCGGACTTGCCGATCTCGAACGGGCGCTGCGCGCCGCGGCGACTATCGTGCCCGAGGCGGCGCAGTGACGGCTGCCGCGCCTCCCGGCCCCGACGCGCGCGAGCTTGCCGACGAGCGTCGCCAGCGTATCGGCACCGCGCTCGGCGGCTTCGCCGGCCGGCTCGCCACCGAGGTTGAGCGCTTCACCGCCTTCGGCGTCACCGGCCGGGTGCGGAAAGTCGTCGGAACGATCATCCACGCCGCCGTTCCCGAGATCCAGATCGGCGAGATCGTCGAGCTGCACAATCGCCAGTCCGGCGTCCGGCTCTTCGCCGAATGCGTCGGCTTTCTCGACGAGGAGGCGCTGCTCTCCCCGATCGGCGACACGCAAGGCGTTTCGCCGCGCACCGAAGTGCGCCGCACCGGCCGCGTCCAGGCGGTGGGGGTCGGGCCGGGGCTGAAGGGCCGCGTCCTCGACGGGCTCGGCAATTTCGTCGACGGCAAGGACGAACCCTTCGCGCCGGCCGCCTACTACCCGGTCTATCAGGACCCGCCGGACCCGATGAAGCGGCGGGTGATCGACAGCCCGCTGCCGCTCGGCGTTCGCGCCATCGACGGCATCCTCACCTGCGGCGAGGGGCAGCGCATGGGCATCTTCGCCGCGGCCGGCGGCGGCAAGTCGACGCTCCTCTCCATGCTGGTGAAGGGCGCCGAGGTCGACGTCACCGTGCTGGCGCTCATCGGCGAGCGCGGCCGCGAGGTGCGCGAGTTCATCGAGCACGACCTCGGGCCGGAGGGTCTGGCGAAATCGATCATCGTCGTCGCGACCTCCGACCGCTCCTCGATGGAGCGCGCCAAGGCCGCCTTCACCGCCACCGCCATCGCCGAATATTTCCGCGACCAGGGGCAGAAGGTGCTGTTCCTGATGGACTCGGTGACGCGCTTCGCCCGGGCGCAGCGCGAGATCGGCCTTGCCGCCGGCGAGCCGCCGACGCGGCGCGGCTTCCCGCCCTCCGTCTTCGCCAACCTGCCGCGGCTGATGGAGCGCGTCGGCATGAACGACAAGGGCTCGATCACCGCGCTCTACACCGTGCTCGTCGAGGGCGACGACATGAACGAGCCGGTGGCCGACGAGACGCGTTCGATCCTCGACGGCCACATCATCCTGTCGAGGAAGCTCGCTTCCGCCAACCACTTCCCGGCGATCGACGTCCTCGCCTCGAAAAGCCGCGTGATGAACGCGGTGACGACCCGCGAGCACCGTGCCATGGCGGCGAAGGTCAACGGTTGGCTCGCCGCCTATGCCGATGTCGAGCTTCTGGTGAAGGTCGGCGAGTACAAGAAGGGTTCGGACGCCGATTCCGACCTCGCCATCGCGAAATACAAGCCGATCAACGCCTTCCTGCAGCAGCGGACCGACGAGTTCGACGCCTTCGGGACGGTGATCGACAAGCTGGCGGCGGTAACGCGATGATCGGGCAGATGCAGACGCTGCTGCGCGTCAAGCACCTGAAGCAGGAGCAGTCCTTCCGCGAATTGCAGAAGAAGCGGCAGGCGAACGAAGCGGCGATGGCCGAGACGCGCGCCGCCGAGGCCGAGGTCGCCGCCAGCCTCGCGACGCTCGCCTCCCGCGAGGACGCGATCTTCGGCGCGCTCCTCGGCCGCACCGTCAAGCTCGATGACCTCGAGGACGCGAAGGGCCGCGCCCTCGATCTTCTCAAGACACACGGCATCCTCGAGGACGAGCGCGACCGCGCCCGGCACGTCGAGGCCCGCACCAGGACGGAACTCGACGCCGCCGGCGAGCGCTACCGCGCCGCGACCAAGGTGCGCGACAAGTACGGCATCCTCACCGACGACCTCGTGCGCGTGCGCGACGAGGAGGTGGCCTATCGCGAGGAGGCCGAGGTCGAGGAAATGTTCGCCAAACCCGGCCGGAGGCCCGAATGACGCGGATCGACGCCCACGGTCCCGGGACCGCGTCCCCGCAGACCGATGCCGCCGGGCGGCGCGACGGCCGGCTCGACGCCGCCCTGTCGCGGGCGCGGACGGGCGGGCGCGAAACGCATGCCGACCTCGGCACCGAGGCCGGGCTCGGCGACGCCGCCCGCCGCGAGGCCGCCTTCGGCGAACGCATGCGCCACGCGCTTGGGGGAGACGGCGCGCCGGACGAGAAGGAGCGCGAAGCGGCCGGCGAAGCGCGGCTCCTCGCCGTCGCCGAGCGGGCGGCCTCGCCCTTCGCCGCCATGGCCGCGCCGGTCGCCGTCTCGCCGGAGGCCGCACCGAAGGTCGGGGCTTTGATCGAGCGCGTCGAAGCGGCGCTGGCGACCCTGCCGCGCGAAGGGAGCGGCGCCGGCGCGACGCTGCGGATCGACCTTTCCGGCATTCCCGGCCTGAACCTCGCCGGCCTGACGGTCGCGATCGCTCCGGACGGCCTCGACGTCGTGCTTACCGTGCCGCCGACGGCCACGCTCGACGCCGGCCTGCGGGAGGCGGCGGGCGCGCTTGCCGAGCGGCTGCAGGGGCGCTTCCGCAGCCGGGTCGTCCGGGTGTTCGAGGCGGCCGGCGCGCCCGCTGCCTCGGAAGCAGAGGACGCGCTCGGCGAGATCGGCGCGCTGCTGGCAGGCAGGCGCGCGTGATGCTCTACGAGCCGCAGCTCTTCATCGAGAACGGCGAGGGCACGGCGGCGCGCCTCCAGCTCTGGAACGCCTTCGCGAGCCTCGCCGGCGAGCCGCTGCCGCTGACGACGGGGACGTTCACGGTTTCCTTCGCGACCGCCCCTGATACCGCGACGCTGGGTTGCCGGGTAAGCGTGGCGGAGCCGGCCGGCGAGGTCTTCGCGGTGCTCGAGCGCTTTCCCTTCGCCGAGATCGCCCCGGTGGAACTCAGCCCCGGCGACCTCGCGGCGCTGCCGCCGGACTTCGCCGAGGCGCTGCTCGAAGGCGTCCTCGCCCTCGTCGCCAGCCTGGTTCCGCCCGGCAGCGACCTGGGCGATGCCCGCGTCGCCGGCCTCGCGCGCGCCGGCGCCGTCCCGGCCGGCTCCGAATGGCTGCGCCTGACGATCGAGAGCGCGAGCCGCGAGCCGATCGCGGCGCTCGTCGGCCTCTCGCGGCAATGGCTGCTCGACTATCTGGCGCGCCATACGCTCCCGGCGTCCCGCCGGGCCGGGCCGCTCGCCGAGCGCGTCCTCCTGCCTGCCGACATCACGCTCGGCTCGATCGCGCTGACGCGAGCGGAACTCGCGGCGCTGGAGCCGGGCGACGTCACGGTGCTGCCGGAGCGGGCCGCCGGTTCACTGACGGTCCGCGTCGGCGAGACCGCCTTCGAGTTCTCGCCGGTCGAGGGCGGCTACGCCTCGTCCGGCCCCCGTCCTATCGACCGGCCGCGCCCGGTCCGCTTCCGACCGGAGACCGCTGCCATGTCCGACACGCCAGAGGCCGAGGCGCCCGCGAGGAGCCTCGACGAGATCGCAGTGGCGGTCGACTTCGATCTCGGCCGGGTCGACGTGCCGTTCGCGACCATCGCGAGCTGGACGCCGGGAACCGTGGTGGCGCTCGGCGCGCCCGCGACCGAACCCGGCGTCGCGGTGACGATCCGCGTCAACGGCGAGGCGGTCGGGGCGGGCGATCTGGTAAGGCTCGACGACCGCGTCGGCGTGCGCATCACGCGCCTCCTGCCGCTCTGAGCGCGAAGGTCCCGCGCCTTGGTCGATCCGCTCAATCTCATCCTGCTCGTCGCCGGCGCCGCGCTGTTCCCGTTCATCGCGGTGGTGGCGACGAGCTTCATCAAGCTCTCGGTGGTGTTCCTGCTCGTCCGCAACGCCATCGGCGTCCAGAACATCCCGCCGAACATGGCGCTGAACGCGCTCGCCATCATCCTGTCCGGCTACATCATGGCGCCGGTCGTGGTAGAGACCTACAACGCCCTCTCGACGCAGAGCTTCGACCTCAACACGATCGGCGGCGTGAAGGCGGCCTACGAGGCCGGCAAGGGGCCGCTCACCGACTTCCTCACCCGCCACGCGGCGATGCGCGAGAAGATGTTCTTCCTCGAAGCCGCCCGCACCCTCTGGCCGGCCGACATGGCGGCGCAGCTTTCGCAGGATTCGATCGCCGTGGTGCTGCCGGCCTTCACCGTCAGCCAGCTCCGCGAGGCCTTCGAGATCGGCTTCCTCCTCTACCTGCCGTTCATCGCGATCGATCTTATCGTCTCGAACATTCTCCTCGCCATGGGCATGATGATGGTGAGCCCCCTGACGATCTCGCTGCCGTTCAAGCTCTTCCTGTTCGTCATGATCGACGGCTGGTCGCGGCTGATCCTCGGCCTCGTGAAGACCTACGTGTAGGGCCTAGCCATGTCGCCGTCCGACGCCCTGCAGCAGATCCAGGAAGCCATGCTTCTCGTGATGGTGCTGTCGCTCCCGCCGATCATCGTCGCGTCCGTCGTCGGCATCCTCGTCAGCCTCCTGCAGGCGCTGACGCAGGTGCAGGAGCAGACCGTCTCCTTCGCGATCAAGCTCATCGCCGTCGCGATCACCATCGCCGCGATGGCGGGCCTCCTCGGGTCGGAGATGGTGAACTTCACCACCAAGCTCTTCGACACCTTCCCGAGCATGACATGAGCGAGATCGCGGCCGTCGCGAAGCTTTATTTCGGCTTCTTCGACCGCGAGATCATCGCGCTTCTCCTGACGCTGCCGCGCATCTACGCCTTCCTGCAGGTCAGCCAGCTCCTCGCCGACACCGCCGTGCCGCGCCTGCCGAAGACGGCGGCGATCCTGTCGCTCTCGCTGATCGCGGTGCCGATCAACATGGCGCATGTCGACGCCTTCGACCGCAGCGTCGTGTCCTTCGCCTTCTACGGCTTCAAGGAATACGCGATCGGCTTCGTGCTCGGCTACATCGTCGGCTGGATCTTCTGGGCGGTGCAGTCGGCCGGCGCCTTCATCGACAACCAGCGGGGCGCGGCGATCGCCGCCTCGATCGACCCCTTGCAGGGCCACGAGACCTCGCCGCTCGGTATCCTGTTCAGCCAGGCCTTCCTCACCTACGTCTACGTGACCGGCGCGATGCTGCCCATCCTCGGCCTCCTCTACCAGTCCTTCGAGCTCTGGCCGGCGACGCGCGGCCTGCCGATCCTGTCGCCGGAGTTCCCGAAGCTCGCGCTCGCGGTCGCCGACAACGCGCTGCGCGTCATGCTGATCGTCGCGGCGCCGATCGCGGCGGTGATGTTTCTCGCCGAGTTCGCGCTGGCGATCGTCAGCCGCTTCGCGCCGCAGGTGCAGGTCTTCATCCTCGCCATGCCGATCAAGAGCGGCCTCGCGATCTTCATGCTGATCTTCTACTTCTCGCGGCTCCTGCCCTATGCGACCGACCAACTCGCGACCTTCCGCCCGGCGATCGACCAGTTCTACGCGGTGATGCAGTTCTCCGCCCCGCCGCCGGGCACGGCCGCACCGCCGGCGATCCAGCCGGCTCCCGCGCCCGGCGCGCCGCCGCCGGCCGTCCCCGATGCGCCGGCGGCCCCGAGCCTCCGGCCGGTGCCGCTGCCGCCGGTTCCGGAACGCGCCGCGCCGGTGGTGGTCCCGCATCCCGCGCTGCCGGCGCCGGACCACGAGGGCAGGGGAGAGGCGCGATGAGCGAAGGCGGCGAGAAGACCGAACTCCCGACCCCGAAGAAGCAGCGCGACGCCCGCGAGAAGGGACAGGTCGCCCGCTCCACCGAGGCCGTCACGACGATCTCGCTGATCGCGATCGTCTCCTATGTCTGGCTCGCCTGGGGCAGGATCACCGCGGTCTGCGTCGGCCTGTTCGACCGGATGGCGACCCTCGCGACGCAGCCCTTCGACACGGCCGGGCCGCAGGGCGTCGTCCACGCCTTCCGCGAGGCGGCGCTGGTGCTCCTGCCGGTGCTGGCCGTCGCGATCGTCGCTGGGGTCGCCGCGAACTACGTCCAGATCGGCTCCTTGTTCTCGCTCCAGAGCGTCGCGCCGAGCCTCGAGAAGATCTCGCCGGCCGCCGGCTTCAAGCGCATCTTCTCCCTGAAGCAGTTGGTCGAACTGCTGAAATCGGTCCTGAAGATCGTGTTCCTCTCGGCGCTCCTGTTCTTCGTCGTGCGCGACGCGATCGGCCCCTACGTCAACTCGCTCGACTGCGGCCTGCCGTGCCAGGCGGCGGTGACGACCTCGATTCTCCTGAAGACGCTGTCGCTTTCGGCCGGGGCGTTCATCGTCGTCGCGCTCGCCGACTTCGCCTGGCAGAAGCACAGCCACACCAAGAGCCTGATGATGACGAAGGACGAGGTGAAGCGCGAATACAAGGAAAGCGAGGGCGATCCGCACATCAAGGGCAAGCGCAAGCAACTCGCCCACGAGCTGGCGATGGGCGACGGGGGCACCGCCGCCCGCAAGGGCTCCGCCGTCGTGGTGAACCCGACGCACTTCGCCGTGGTGATCGACTACCGGCCCGGCGAGACGCCGCTGCCGGTCGTCACCGCCAAGGGGCGGAACGCCTACGCGCACCATATCCGCACGGAAGCCGAGAAGGCCGGCGTGCCGGTGTTCCGCAACGTCGCGCTCGCCCGCGCCCTCTTCGCCGATGCCGAACTCTACGAGCCGATCCCGGACGAGCTGTTCGACGCGGTGGCCGAGGTGCTGGCCTGGGTCGCGCGCCACAGCGACCGGCTCTATGCCGGGCCGCTTCCCCACGGCGTCGTCGACATGGACGGCGGCGACCATCGCGAGCCGGCGGCGCAGCGACCCGGATCGCCCGGACGTTCCCTGCCGAACTGACGGCGCAAGTAAGCTTTCGCCCCGTTGGTGTGGAACATTTTGCCGTCACCGGAAAAGGTTCCACACATCTGAACGGCGACGTTAGGTTCGGGCAAAGTTGACGGCCGATTAAACCTCATGGCGCCCGGCATTCCTGATGCTGCCGCGCCGCCGGACCGCAAGGCGACCGCGTGGGGGAAACAGGCCGTGATGTGCAGTGTACGCATGCCCTCGCTGCCGTCGGCCGGTCGCCCCGCCGGCACGCCATGACCGATCCCTCCATGCCGACCAGGGTTTTCGCGACGAACGCCGCCCCGCGTGCCGGCCGGCGGACAGTGCGCGCCGCCTTCGTTCCGACGCTCCTGTCCTGCGCGCTGGCGCTCGGCGGCTGCGTAGCCGGGGCAGACGATCTCCTTACTGTCGAAGGCGCCGGCAGTACGACGCCGCGCCTGCAGAACAACGAGCCGGTGCGCCGCGCCTCGAACCCGCGCATCGACAGGCTGAACTCGGTCGGCGCCGTCGCGAACGCCAAGAGCTTCTCGGCCTTCGTCGGCCCGCAGCGCATCGACTACGTGCCGGACACCTCCCTCCTGAACAAGGACGTCAGCGACCTGCAGGCCGCCGGCGCGAAGACCTTCGATCCGGCCGCGGAGGTGACGGTCGACTTCCAGGGGGCGACGCTCGACTTCGTCCTGAAGCAGCTTCTCGGCGGCGCGCTCGGCGTCAACTACATCGCCCCCGACAACCTCGGCGGCAAGGTCGACTTCCGCACCGAGAAGCCGATCCCGAAGCTGCGCGTCCTCGACGTCGTGCGCGACATCCTCGGCCGCAACAACCTGCTCATCCGCTACGCCAACGGCGTCTACCATGTCGGCTCGCGCGAGGTGATCGAGGCGATGCAGGAGAACGCCTCGGCCGGCGCGCGCGGCGAGGACGACCGGCGCATCGTCAAGCTCGGGAAGGGCAACGCGGCGGAGGTGATCGCGATCGCCTCGAAGATGCTTCCCCCCAGCGTCGGGCTCGTCACCACGAGCTCGCCGAACACCGTAATCGTGCAGGCGAACGCGGCGGAGGCCGAATCCACCGAACGGCTGCTGCGCAGCCTGTCGCAGATGGCGACCGGCGAGAAGACCGTCGCGATCCTGCCGCTCGCGCAGAGCGAGCCGACCGCCGTCGCGCAGAAGCTCTCGGAATTCTACGCGGCGACCGTGCGCGGCGACGAGACGCCCGTCACCGTGGTGCCGCTCGAAGCGCAGCGCGCCGTCCTCGTCGGCACGCCCGACCGGCAGCTCATGGCGAGCATCCGGCTTTTGGTCGAGCAGCTCGACCGCTCGGTCGCCGACGTGTCGTCGTTGCGCGTGATCCCGCTGACGCACCTTCGCGCCGAGGAGATCGCGCCGCAGCTCGCGCAGAGCTTCGGCGGCACTGCCGCGCCGATCGCGGCTGCCGCGCCGGAGCCGCGCCGCGGCATCGAGCAGCGCGCCTCCCGCTCGCGGCTGTTCCCGCGCTTCCAGCAACAGGCGCCCGACGTCGACAACGAGGACGGCACGTCGCTCCAGGCGCCGGGGCCGGCCGGCGTGTTCCTGCCGGGCGCGGTGGCGGGTCCCCGGCCGGACGCCGGGACGCTGAACGCGCGCGGCACCCGCCGGGGCGGCGAGGGCGCGGGCGGCGAGAACGACGGCGGGGACGCCGAATTCCAGCAGGCCTCCGCGCGCGGCGGCGGCGGAGGGCAGGGCGCCGCCTCGCCAGCGGCCGAGGAGGTACGCATCATCCCGGACGCCCGCAACAATTCCGTCCTGGTCTACTCGTCCTACCGCACCTATGCCCGCATGGTGGAGGTGGTGAAGGCGCTCGACGTGCCGCAAAGCCAGGTGGTGATCGAGGCGACGGTGCTGGAGGTCGAGCTGAACGACGAGCTATCCTCCGGCGTCGCCTTCTTCCTCCAGAGCAACGGCTTCGCGGTCGGCTCCGGCTCGCCGGGCACGATCGGTGCGCAGAGCGGCGGCATCATCGGCTTCGCCGGCTCGGTCGGCAACTTCACCGTTCAGGCGGTGCTGCGCGCCCTGCAGGACGTCACCGGCGTCAAGGTCGTCTCCTCGCCCTACCTGACGGTGGTGAACGGCCAGCCGGCGCGGCTCGTCATCGGCGACCAGATTCCCTTCGCCACCGCCTCGCAGTCGTCGAACAATCTCGGCAACGTCACGGTGACGCGCGAGGTGGAGATCCTCGATACCGGCGTCGTGATGGAGATCACCCCCGACATCCACGCCGACAACTCGGTCGACCTGAAGATCAACCAGTCGGTGTCCTCGCCGGTCGCCTCGACCACCGGCGACGACCTGACGCCGACGATCTCGACGCGGGACATCCAGTCGCAGGTTCTCGTTCAATCGGGCCGCACGATCCTACTCGGCGGCATGATCCAGGACCGCCTCGCCAGCCAGACCTCCAAGGTGCCGGGGCTCGGCGACACGCCGGTGATCGGCAACTTGTTCAAGCAGAAGGCGAAGCAGGCTCGCCGCACCGAGCTCGTCGTGCTGATCACGCCGCGCGTGTCGCGCGAGACCAACGAGATCGAGGCGATCACCCGGCAGATCCAGTCGTCGCTGGTCGGCAACAGCGGCATCCAGCAGGCGTCGATGGTGGTGAAGCCCTGACGGCTTCCTAGCGGATGACCCAGTTGACGCTCGGGCCGAAGATCACCGCCGAAAGCTTGCCGTCGTTCTCGATGGCGAGCCCGAGATCGCCGACGCTGGCGATCCGGCTATTGCGGTCGGGGGCGGCCCCTTCGCGCAGCTTGTCGCCGGCCCGCGTCTGCACGTAGCGATCCGCGGTGAGGTCGGCTCCGGCGATGTCCAGCGCGTAGGGCTTCAGGTCGCGGGTGATGAAGTTCACGAAGCCCGGATTGCGCTTGACCTCGGCGAGGTAGCGCGAATCCAGCGGCTCGCCCTTCGTCCGCGCCGCGCAGCTCGCCACCCGGTCCGGGTTCAGCGCCGCTTCGAGCACCTGACCGCGGATCTTGCCGTCGAGGCTGGCGAGCGTCAGGTTCTCGTTGACGCTGAGGACGTCGAGCCAGAACACGACGCTGCGAAGCTGCGCCACCGTGATGCGCGAGCCGGCCCAGCAGTTGTCGTTGCCGCCCCGCCGCTCGCCGTCCGCCTGGAGCGCCGCGTAGCGTTCGACCAAGGGGCCCCGACCTTCCGCCGAAAGGGTTTCAAGGGCGTTGCCGATCTCGCGTCCGGCGGCGTCCGCCGGCAGGCGGTTCTCGGTCCAGCGGCGGATCAGGTCGCCGACGCGCCGGGCGTTCTCGCCGGCCGGGTCCGGCTTCGGAGCGGCTGCGGCGGTCTCTGCCGTGGGCGTCGGGGTCCAGGTCGTGTGGCCGACGATGCGCGGGGCGGGTTTGCCGTCGACGAGGCGGAGCGACGAGGCGACCGCCGGCACGGCGAGCGCGCTGCCGAGCACCGGGGTGGAACCGCCGTCGATGAGCCTTTCCACCATGCCCCCGAGGTCGATCGCCGGCGAGGTGGTGCCTGCCTCGGCGGTTTCCGCCGCGGCGTTCCGCTGATCGGCGTGTGCCGCCGCATCGGCCTTCTGGTTCACGAAGACGTCGCCGAGATCGAAGCTGCCGTTGGCGAGCCGCGCGACGTCGACCGGCGTTTCGCCCGGCCGCTCGCCGGCCTTGCCGATCACGAGGGCGCGGTCGCCCGGTACCTCGCCCGGCTTGCCGATCGTGCCGTCGGCGTTCTGGAGGCTGACCAGCGAGCGCAGCGGAATGAGGTCGGCGAACTGGGTCGAATAGGCCTGGAGGAAACCGACCCACGGATCGATCTTCTCCACCGGCAGGACGCCGCTCGCCTCGATCAGGTTGCCGTCCAGCCGGAAGATCACGAGCGGGCGGATGCGCGAGCGCTCGGCCAGCGACTGCACGTCGGCGAGGAGGGTCGGGGCGGTGCGGATCGCGGAAGCGACGGAGGAAAGACCCGCGACGCCGTCGCGCACCAGACCGACCGCCGCTTCCGCCTGCTTCGGATCGAGGAGCACGCCGTTGAGCGTCACCGCGCCCTTGTCGTCGAGCGCGAAGGACAGTGTCTTGAAGCGCTCGGACAGGAGGTTCGCGATCTCAGAGCGCGCCGAGGACAGGACCACGAGCCGGACGCGCGCCGCCTCGTCGGCATCGCGCACCGCGCCGACGATGGCGCGACGCTCCACCGGCTCGCCCACGTAGCCGCCAACGAACACCGTGCCGTCGACTTCCTCCGTCACCGCGAGGCGCTTGCCGAACGGGAACTGCGCGACGGCGTCCCGGACGCGCTCCACCGGGCGGCGCGCGTCGGTCGCGGCGGCGACGAGGCCGGAGCCGGCGGACGGCACGAGGAACCAGAGGCCCGCGGCGAGCACGAGGGCTGCGGCCGCGGCGGAAAGGCCGAGCGACAGGCGGCGGGACGTGATGCTCTGCGCGCGGGGAGCGGCGGGCGTCCGACGCGCCTCGGCCGGGCCGACGCCGGCGTCGTCGGTGATCGAGGCCCAGTTGGCGGTGGCGGGCCCGGTGGCGAACCGGGTGGTGCCGGCGGACACGACGTCGAGCGGCTCCAGCGCGGTGAAATCGCCGTTCTCGGCGAGATGCAGGCCGGCGGCGGTGCGCAACTCGCCGTTCGCCCCGGCGATCTCGACCTTGCCGCCTGCGACGCGGAGCTTCGCATGGCCGGGCTTCAGGCTGACGTCGTAGAACTGAACGTCGTCGTCGGGGCCGGAACCGAGCGTGTAGTCGCCGTCCACCAGACGGACGTCGACGCCCGACTGGACGCCAGTCATGATCTTGAGGACGATGCCTTCACGCTGCGAGGACACGGGAGCCTTCCCTCATGAACCGTGGCCGCGGCGCCCGACCCTCGGATGGGGAAAGCGGCGAGCCGTCTTCTGGAGCGATGCGACCTGGACGTGCGGACGCCGCACCTTGCGCGAGCCTCGCCGGCCGCAGCGTCATGAAGGCTTCCATAGTCGATTTTTCTGGACTATGCACGTCATCGGCAAGCATCCCGACAGTCTTTTTTCGCTTTAGTTATCGGGTGTTCGGTGCCGACCGGCGGCGAGGGGCCGGGCGGCGTCGCGGAGGGCGCGTTGGGGAGAGATCGGCGCATCGGGGGACTTCCGGTTGTGGGACGGCGGCGATGAACGTCGCGGCCTTCGCCGAGCGCATTCCGTTTCGGGGGGCTTCGCCCTTCGCCTCGCTCGGGGCGGCGGCGCAGGCCGCGCTCATGCGCAGCGCCAGCGTGCGCGTTCTCGCCCCGAACGAGTTCATCTACATGCAGGACGACGAGGCGAGCCATCTTTGCTTCGTGCGCTCCGGCCATATCCGCCTGTCCTACCTCCTGGAAGACGGCTCGCCGGTGCTCTTCGGCATCCTGCCGCCGGGCGACAGCTTCGGCGAACTCGGCGTCTTCGAGGGCGGCAGCTACCACGACATGGCGACGACGGTCGGCAACGCCTCGATCTTCCGGGTGCCGGTGGCGGCGTTCCGGGCGCTGGAGCCCGCGCATCCCGAACTTACGCTGGCGCTCGCCCGCACCATCGCGCGCCGCTATCGCGCCTATATCGCGCTGACGCGCAGCCTTGGCCTCAAGACGCTGAACGGCCGCCTGTCGCAGGCGGTGCTGCGTCTCGCCGACGATCTTGACGCGCGCGCCACCTATCTCGGCCGCGAGGTACCGGCGGTCGGCGGCTTCGTGACGCAGAGCGACCTCGGCCTCATGGCGCGGGGCGCGCGCTCCAACGTCAACCGGGCGCTGAAGGCCTGGGAGCGCGACGGGCTGATCGCCATCCAGGAGCGTGCGCTCCTGATCCTCAACCGCAAGCGGCTCGAAGCGCTGTCGCTCGAAGAAGGACTCTAGCCGATGATCGGCCGCCCCGACCAGCCGCCGCAGCTCGACCCCGAGGAGGGGACGCGGCGCGCCCTGATGACGGACCTTTCCGAAGCGCTCGCCGGCCCCGACGGGCCGACTGTCGCCGCCGAGCTGATGGCGCGTCTCGACAGGGTTGCCGAGGAGTTAACGCTGGAGATGACAAACGGCACAGCACCGGATCGATTCCGCTCGATCGAAGTGTTAAGGGAAGGTATACGCAGCGCCAGAAGCGTTCTCGTCGCCGTTTCCAGGCCGGCGGAAAGTAACGGGTAGCAGCGGTCTGCGGACCAAAGGGGGACGGATCATGAGCAATACGGGCAACGCCACCAGCATCTTCTCGGGCAAGGGCACCCAGCAGGTCTGGAACGGCGGCACGAAGGACACGACCTGGGTCGGCGAAAGCACCGGCAAGTACGTCAACCGCGACGGCTTCGACCTGATCTGGCGCCAGAAGCAGCTGGGCGACCAGATGCAGAAGATCGAGACGGACATCCGCGAAATCGAGCAGAACGCCAACCTGTCGGATACCGAGAAGATGTTCGCCATGCAGATGGCGATGAACTCCTGGTCGGCGATCAGCAACCTGCGGACCAACATGCTGAAGTCGGTCGCCGACACGCTGAAGTCGATCGCCCGCAACGTCGCCTGATCCGCCGGCGGCGGACGGTTCCGCCGCCCGCTTCCCGGCCTTCGAGCCCTCTTCCAGCCGCGATGCCGGCCGGCGCCCGTTCCCGAGGCGCCGTCCCTCGCTTCGACTTGTCCGGCCCTCGGCGAACGGGAGCGCGCCGTCCTTGTCCTCCATCGAGACCCTTCGCCAGAACGTCGCCGCGCTGAACGTCACCTCGCCCGTCGGGACGGAGGTGATGCGCGAGGCGCGTGGCAGCTATCGCGGCGAAACCGTGCAGGTGTCCTCCGAGGACTCCAAGCTCGAGGAGGCGAAGGAAGAGATCGGCATGGCGGTCGCGCACCGCGCCGACCGCAAGACGCTCGGCCAGCGGCAGGTCCGCCAGGGGCAGGGCGCCAATCTCGACGCGATCTCGCGCATCGCCGACTACTACGACAAGCTGCCGAACATGCCGCGCGAGGCGGCGCTCGCCGGCCTCGTCGACGACCTCCAGGCCATGCTGGAACAGCTCATGGCCGGCGGCGGGGGCGGCGAGGGCGGCCCGACGCCGGAAGACGTGCTTCGCGCCCTGCAGCGCTTCGATGGCGACCCGACGCACCAGTTCGCGGCGCTGGAGATCGCGCGCGACTTCTTCGCGGCGCAAGGCGCGTCCGACGAGTTCATGGCGCTCCTCGACGCCGCCTACGGCGAGTTCCAGCGTGGCGATCTCGGCCGCGACGTCCGGGCCGGCTTCGCGAGCGCGGAAGCCGCCGCCCGCGCCAGCGCGACGCTCGAAACCGACCCCGCGACGGTGCGCGATACCTACCGGCAGCTCCTCAAGGAGCAGAAGGACATGGGGGCGCTGTTCGACGCCTTCCGCCGGTTCGACGTCCTGAAGAGCATGGACGAGATCGTCGCGACCTTCATGGAGGCCGCCGGGCGCGACCTCGCCTCCACCGGTCCCTCGACCGATCCGGTGTTCCTGCACAACCTCGTCACCGAGCTCTCGAAGCTGAAGAAGATGCAGAGCGCCATCGACATGGCCGGCGACCTCGTCCGCCTCACCGACCGCCAGATGCAGCCGGGCGAGAAGGCGACGGGCTCTAATGTCGACGTCGCCGGCCAGCTCCTCGGCTTCGCCGCCCGGGAGGCGGCCTCGCTGCCGGACGCCCGCTCGCTCCTCCAGCGCTACGCCGCCTGCTCGGTCGCGACGCAGCTCGCCTTCGCCAACGGGTTGCGCGGCCTCCATCTCGAACTCCCCGACGGCGTGATGGCGTCGATCCAGGCGCGACTCCTGCAGAACGAGGCGCTGGTCGCCCTCCTCGACGCGCTCGTGGAGGAAGAGGAAGAGGAATACGAGGACGAGGAGCGTCGGCGGGTCGAGCGCGACGGCGGGGAAGGCGAGGCACGTCGATGAGCTTCACGCCCGCCGCCCGCCGCACGATCGAGGGCTTTGCCGCGCAGCTCGGCGTCGAGACGCGGGAAGCCGCCGACGGCAGCCACTCCTTCCGCTTCGACCGGTCCGGCCAGCTCACCTTCACCGCCGGCGCGAACGGCCGCGCGGTGATCAGCCTCGCGCGCCGTCCGGACGTCGCCGGCGAAGCGACGGAGCGGCGCGTCCTCGGCCTCGCCAGGCCGGATGCCGGCGGGCGCAGCTTCCTGCATGCCGGCATGACCCGCGACGGCACGGTGATCTTCGCGCTCGCGATGGACGAGGCGGACCTCGATCTGCCCGCGATCGAGACCGCGCTGCAACGCCTCCTCGCCGCCCAGGCCGCGATAACCTGAACGCCTACTCCGCCGCCACGAGGTGGCCGTCGCCGGCGTCGACGAGGGCGAGGCGCGGCGGTGGATCGTTCGGCTGCCTGACCGCGCTCGGGATCTCGCCGACGAGCCGGGGAAAGCTCGACCGGCGGCGTGCGGGATCGGGTACCGGCACCGCCTCGATCAGTCGCCGCGTATAGGAATGGCGCGGGTTGCCGAAGACCTGGGCGCGCGTGCCGGTCTCGATGATCTGGCCGAGATACATCACCGCGACGCGGTCCGAGATGTTCTCCACCACCGCCATGTCGTGGCTGATGAAGAGATAGGCGATGCCGAACTCGGACTGCAGCTCCTTCAGGAGGTCGAGGACGCGCTTCTGCACCGAGACGTCGAGCGCCGAGACGCTCTCGTCGGCGATGATCAGCTTCGGCCGGAGCGCCAGGGCTCTCGCGATGCAGATGCGCTGGCGCTGGCCGCCGGAGAACTGGTGCGGGTAGCGGCGCATCGCGTCCGCTTCCAGCCCGACGCGCTCGAACAGCGTCGCGACGCGCTCCCGCCGCTCCGTGGCCGAGCCGATGCCGTGGATCGCGAGGGGTTCCGCCACGAGGTCGCCGACCCTCATGCGCGGATCGAGCGAGGCGAAGGGATCCTGGAAGATCATCTGCACGTCGCGGCGGAGCGCCTTGCGATCCGCGGTGGAAAGCCCCTCGGCCGGGCGGCCCGCGACCGAAAGATGTCCGCCATAGGACACGAGCCCGGCGATGGCCTTCGCGGTGGTGGACTTGCCGCAGCCGCTTTCGCCGACGAGGCTGAGCGTCCGGTTCGCGGCGATGTCGAAGGAGATGCCGGCGACGGCATGCACCTCCGCCACCGCCCGGCCGAACAAGCCGCCCTTCAAGGGAAAACGGACGGTGAGGTCGCGGATTTCCGCGACGGGCGTTGCCGTCGCGGCGTCCGGCGCGTCGCTGCCGCCGGTTCCCATGCGCGGCACGGCGGCGAGCAGCGCCTTAGTGTAGTCGTGCGCCGGCCGGGCGAAGAGCGGCGCGACCGCGCCTTCCTCGACCTGCCGCCCCTTCCGCAGCACGACGACGCGGTCCGCCATTTCGGCGACGACGCCCATGTCGTGGGTGATCAGGATCAGCGCCGTGCCTCGGGCTCCCTGAATCTCCTTCAGAAGGCCGAGCACCTGCGCCTGGATCGTGACGTCCAGCGCCGTCGTCGGCTCGTCGGCGATGAGGACGTCCGGTTCGAGAGCCAGCGCCATCGCGATCATCACGCGCTGGCGCATGCCGCCGGAGAGTTCGTGCGGATATTGCCGCATCCGCCGCTCGGCCTCGGGGATGCGCACCGCGCCCAAGGCTTCCAGCGCGAGGCGGCGCGCCTCGCCGGCTCCGACCTCGCGATGCGCCTCGATGGCTTCCGTCAACTGCCGGCCGACCGTCAGCACCGGGTTCAGCGAGGTCATCGGCTCCTGGAAGATCATCGCGATCCGGTCGCCGCGCACGCGCCGCATCTCGCGCTCGCTCATCGCCGTCAGGTCGTCGCTTCCGAGCCGGATCGTGCCGCCGGCGACGACGGGGCCGGGCTTCGGCAGGAGACCCATGATCGCCAGCGAGGTCAGCGACTTGCCGGAGCCGGACTCGCCCGCGATGCACAGCGTCTCGGCCTTCGCCAGCGAGAAGGAGAGGTCCTCCACGAGAGCGCGGCGATGCGCGCCCTCGTCGACGGTGATCGTCAGGTTCTCGACGGTGAGGATGGGATCAGCGGTCATGGCGGCTCGTAGATGAAAGCGCGGCAGCGAAGCCGCTGCCCTTCTGCCGAATCGGGAGAAGGTGCCGGCAGGCGGATGAGGGAAAGCAGGGCGCCGGCGGTCGCGCCCTACGACTCCCTCACCCGCGCCTTAGGGACACCCTCTCCCGACTTGGGAGAGGGCGGGGCGCGCACCCGTCGAAGGTCGTGTGCCTACTCGAACACCATCCGCGGGAAGTAGAAGGAGACGACCCAGTTCGGCATGTCGACGATCTCGGAGATGCGGAGGTCCCCGCAGGTCGAGACTAGCATGTAGGCGTCGACGGGCGCGAGGTTGTAGCGGCTCGCCAAGAGCTCCACCATGTCGGCGACGGCCTGGCGCGCGCCCGTCATCAGGTCCGGGCCGACGCCGGTCGTCACCTCGTAGCCCTTCACGTCCAGGTGCCGCGTCACCGGCCCGGGCGTCGTGAAGCGCGGCATGGCGAGGTTCGCGCCCTTGACCAGATCGAGCGTCAGCACGGCGTTCATCGGGCTTTCGATCGCCGTGCCGCAGACCTCGCCGTCGCCCTGGCTCGCATGGGTGTCGCCGACCGAGAACAAGGCGCCCGCGACCTCGACCGGCAAGTAGAGCGTGGTGCCGGCCGCCAGGTCCCGGATGTCGAGATTGCCGCCGACGCGGCGCGGCGGCACCACCGAATGGAGGCCCGGCTCGGCCGGCGCGTTGCCGATCGTGCCCGCGAAGGGCTTCAGCGGCACGCGGCCATGCGCGCCGAAGGCGGCGGGCTCCAGGCTCGCCGGATCGTATTTCCAGATCTGCAGCGCCGGTTCGAGGAACTGGTCGGCGAGGAGGCCGAAGCCCGGGATGTTCGCCGTCCAGCCGAAGCCGGACGGCTTGAAGCCCTCGATCGTCACCTTCAGCGCGTCGCCGGGCTCCGCGCCATCGACGAAGATCGGCCCGGAGACCGGGTTGATCTTGCCGAAGTCGAGGCTCGATACGCTCTCGACGGTCGAGTCCGGCGTCAGTTGCCCGGCCGAGCTGTCCCGGCATTCGAACTCGATCGTCGAGCCCGGCGCCACGTGGAGCGCCGGTTCGAGCGAGTTGTCCCAGCCGAAATGGTGCTGCCGGCCGTGGATCGTGTAGTCGCAGGCCTTGCACATATCATTTGGCCTCGACGTACTTGTAGTTCATCGGCGTGTTGACCGGGTCGATATAGAGCGCATCGTCGCCGCCCATCTTGTCGGAGCGCATCGTGTAGCGCTTCTCGTTGAACACCGGCACCCAGGGCGCGTCGGCCATCACGCCCTTGTAGACCTCGCCCCAGGCGCTCGCGCGCTCCTCGGCCTTCGCCGGGTCGACCATGGCGTCCGCGGCGGCGGCTTTCTCGTCGAGCGCCTTGTTGCAGTACTTCGCCCAATTCCAGCCGCCTTCCGCCGCGCCGGAGCAGCCGAGGATCGGACCGTAGAAGTTCGACGGATCGGGGAAGTCGGCGATCCAGGCCATGCCGCCGGACCAGATCATCGGCGCACCGTCGGCCGAGCCGCCCGCCGCGATGACGTTCGCCTGCGCGAGGCTTTGCAGCGAGGCCTTGATGCCGACCGCGGCGAGGTCCTGCTGGATCGCCTGCGCGATGCGCGGCTGCGGGTCGACGTTGGCGACGAAGAGCTCGGTCTCGAACCCGTCCGGATGGCCGGCCTCGGCGAGGAGCTTCTTCGCGCCCTCGACGTCGTACTTGTAGCCGGCGAAACCCTTCACGTAGCCCGGCATCGTCGGCGGCAGCGGCTGGTTCGCCGGGGTGGCGCGGCCGTTGATGATCTGGACGATGCGGTCCTTGTTGATCGCCATGTTCACCGCCTGCCGGACCTTCAAATCGTCGAACGGCGCCTTGGTCGTGTTCATGGTGATGTAGCCGGTGTGGAGCTGCACGCCCTGGACGACGTGCGAGGCTTCCGCCGCGTTGCCCATCACCTCGCGGAACTTCGCCGGCGGGATGCCGTCGCCGGGGACGTCGACCTCGCCGTTCTGGACGCGGAGCAGCGACACCACCGGCTCCTGGCCGATCTCGAAGTTGATCTCGTCGAGCTTCGGCGCGCCCTCGCGGTAGTAGTCGGGGTTCTTCTGCAGCACGAGCTTCTGGCCGAGCGTCCACTGGCTGAGCTTGAAGGCGCCGGTGCCGACCGGGTTGCGGCCGAAATCGGCGCCCGACTTCTCGACCTCCTCCTTCGGCACGATGAAGGAGAAGTTCAGCGCCATGACGGACAGGAATGTCGCGTCGGGCCGCGACAGCGTCACCTGCACCGTCTTCGGATCGAGAACCTTGACGCCCGAAAGCTCCGTCGCCTCGCCCGACTGCATCTTGTCGAAACCCTCGATCGAGCCGAGGAAGCCCGCGCCCGGCGACTGCGTCTTCGGGTTGGTGGTGCGCTCGAAGGAATATTTCACGTCGTCGGCCGTCATGGCGCGGCCGTTGTGGAATTTCACGCCGTCCCGGAGCTTGAAGGTGAAGACCTTGCCGTCGGCTGAGATCTCGTAGCTCTCGGCGAGACCCGGCCGCAGCTTCGCGGTGCCCGGCTCGTAGTCCATCAGCCCGTCGAAGATCGCCTTGATCATCGAGAAGTTCTGCCAGTCGTAGCCGATGGCCGGATCGAGCGTCGCGATGTCGTCCTTGTAGGTGACGGTGATCGAGCCGCCGGACTGCGCCGCGGCGATCGTCGGTGTCGCCAGGATCGCGGTGCCGAGGCCAAGCGCCGCGAGGCTGCGCTTCAGAAGAGACGTCATGGGTCGGTCCTTTCTTGGGTCTACTGGAGCTTGATGCGAGGGTCGACGAAGGGCGCGACCATGTCGGCGAGAAGATTGCCGAGGACGATCGCGATCGCCGAGACGAGAGTCACGCCCATGATGACGGGCAGGTCGACGCGCTGGATCGCCTGCCAGGCGAGCTGACCGATGCCGGGCCAGCCGAAGACGCTCTCCACCACGACGATGCCGCTCATGAAGAGGCCGATGTCGATGCCGATCATCGCGATCACCGGCAGAATCGCGTTCGGCAGCGCGTGGCGGCAGAGGATGGTCCAGCGCCGGAGGCCCTTGGCCCGCGCGGTACGGATGTAGTCCTGCCTGAGCACGTCCACCATCGAGGAGCGCATCATGCGCGAGTACCAGCCGGCCCCGAGGACGCCGAGCGTCAGCGCCGGCAGGACGAGGTGCGAGAACGAGCCGTAGCCGCCGATCGGGAACCAGCCGAGCTTCACCGCGAAGACGTAGAGGAGAAGCAGCCCCACCACGAACTGTGGGGCGGAGACGGTGACGAACGAGCCGACCATGGCGAGATGGTCGGCGGGCCGGCCGCGCCTGACCGCCGCGGCGACGCCCAGCGAGAGGCCGAGGGCGAGCTCGCAGGCGATCCCCGCGACCATGAGGAGAAGGCTCGCCGGCAGGCGCGCGGCGATCAGCGCCGAGACTTCCGAGCGCTGCAGGTAGGAACGCCCGAGATCGCCCTGCAGGAGACCGCCAAGATATCGCCCGTACTGGACGAAGAAGGGCTGGTCGAGGCCGAGCTGCGCGCGGATGTTCGCGACCTGTTGGGCCGAGGCGGTGCGCCCGGCGATCTGCCGCGCGGGATCGGCCGGTAGCAGGTAGAGGAGGGCGAAGGTGACGAGGCTGACGCCAAGAAGGATCAGGGCGGCCTGGAGGAGGCGGCGGAGGAGATAGACCAGCATCAGCCGCGCCCCTCCTCGGTCGGGTCGAGCGCGTCGCGGAGCGCGTCGCCGACGAGGTTGAAGGCGAGCGCGAGGAGGAGGATCGCCGCGCCTGGAAAGAACACCAGCCAGGGCGCCGACTGGAAGTAGGTCTGGTTCTCGAAGATGATGTTGCCCCAGGAGGCGTCCGGCGGCTGCACGCCGACGCCGAGGAAGGAGAGCGTCGCCTCCAGAAGTACCGTCGTCGAGATGCCGAGCGTGCCGTAGACGATGACGGTCGAGGTCAGGTGCGGCAGGACGTGGCGGAACAGGATGCGGGCCGAGGACGCGCCGAGCGTCTTCTCGGCGGCCACGAACTCGCGTTCGCTCAAGGAACGGGTTTCGGAATAAACGACGCGCGCCACCTGCACCCAGTTCACCAGCGCGATCACGAGCGCGACGATCCAGAGGCTCGGGCGGAGCACCGCCGCGAGGCAGATCGCGAGGAGGAGGGCGGGGAAGGCCATCATCAGGTCGGTGAAGCGCATCAGTACCGTACCGACGAGCCCACGGAAGTAGCCGGCGACGCCCCCGACGAGCGTCCCGATGACGAGCGCCGCGCCGTTGGCGACGACGCCGATGATCAGCGAGTTCCGCGCGCCGTAGAGGATGCGCGACAGGAGATCGCGGCCGAGGAGGTCGGTGCCGAGCCAGTATTTCCCGGAAGGGGGCAGCGGCGAGCCTTCGAGCGTCAGGCCGTCGAAGAACTGCTCGTTCGGATCGTAGGGCGCGACGTGCGGCGCGAGCGCCGCCGACACCACGACGAGCGCGATGATGAGGAGGCCGAGGACGGCCAGCCTGCGGCGCAGGAGCCGCCGCACGACGCCCTCGCTTCCGACCGGAGCCGATGGCGGCACGGTCGCGGCGTCAGGCCCGGCGAGAACGCTCACGCGCGGCCTCCGTGTTCTTGAGCTCCACGACGCGCCGCGCCGCTTCCTCCACCGTCACCTGCCAGCTCATCGCGAGGGTGCGCAACTGCGCATAGGCCTGCGCCTCGTCGGTGGCAGCGGCGGAAAGCGCGACCACGGCGCGCACGATCGTCTGCCGCTCGGCGACGCGCGCCTTCAAAGCGGCGATCTCGACGGCGAGGCGCTTCCTCTCGTCGAAGGCGCGGCGCGCGATCAGCAGCGCCGAATAGATGCCGGCATTGCCGACCGGCTTCACCACCTGCGCGTCCGCCTGCCGCGACAGCGCCCATTCGATGCGGCCGGGCGCTTCCGAGCCGATCAGCGCGACGAGCGGCATCGGCGCCTCGCCCGGCTTCCACGGAAACTGCTCGTCGAAGCCGAGATCAACGTCGAAGAACAGGAAGTCGGCGCCGCCGGCGGAAGCGGGCAGGTCTGGCCAGCTCGTCGCGGCCTCCAGCCCGATGGCGGCGAGCTGGCGGCAGAGTGCCTCGACGTCGGGATGCGGGCGGTGCAGCACCATCACCGTCGCGCCACCGAGATTCGGGATACGGGGGCGGCGGGTCATCGCACCAGCCTCAAGGCGGGGCGGAACGTCGTCGCGGGGTCGTAGCGGGAGAGGTACGGGTCGGGATCGATCGAGCCGGCGCTCGCCTCTACCACCTCGAAACGCTCGCCTCGGATGCGCCCGATCCGAAAGGGCAGGCTCGCGTGTTGCGTCGCCGCGTCGATCCGGATGCGGCCGAGCACGGTGTCGAAAGGCCGGCTCGCCGCCGCGTGGCGCACGGCGCCCGGCTCGTCGGTGCCGGCGAGCTCGATCGCGTCGGCGAGCGCGGTCACCGCCGCATGCGCCGCCGCCTCGAAGGACGAGCGCGGACCTGCCCGATCATCGTGGACGAAGGGCAGGCAGGAGAGGTGCCCCTCCCCGTGCGGCGCGATCGACGGCAGTTCGGCTTCGGTGAGGTTGCAGGAGACCACCGGTCGCCGCTCCGGCCGGAAGCGCTCGTCCCGTTCGCCGAGCGCGGCATAGGCCTCGAAGAAGGCGTAGGACGAGGGGCCGATCAGGTTGTTCAGGACGAAGTCCGGCGCGGTCGCACAGATTTCCTCGACGAGCCGCGAAACGTCCGTGTCGCCGAGCGGCAGGTAGCGCTCGCCCCGCACCTCGCCGCCGGCATCCGCGACGAGATCGCGGGCGATGCGGTTCATCTCCCAGCCCCAGATGTAGTTGGAGCCGAGGAGGAAGGCGTCGCGGCCGTAGCGCGACGCGACGTGCGACACCAGCGGCACGAGATGCTGGTTCGGCGCGGCATTCATATAGACGACGTGGTCGCTCGCCTCGAATCCCTCGTAGGGCGCGGGATACCAGAGAAGCCCGCCTCCCTTCTCCAACGCCGGGATGACGTCCTTGCGGCTCCAGGAGGTGATGCAGCCGACGATGTGGCGAGCCGCGGTCGTGCCGAGGATTTCGGCCGAGAGCGGCGCATAAGCCTCGATCCGCCCGCCCGGATCGCGCTCGACCGGCACGAACTCGATTTCCCGGCGCGGATCGGCGTTGACGGCCGCGACGCCGCCGAGCGCGCCGTCCCGGCAGGCGCGGCCAAGCAGCTCGTAGCTGCCGGAGCGCGAGAACAGGACGCCGATTTCGATCCGCCGCTTCAAGGAAACGCTCGATCCCAACGAAAAAGCCCCGCCGTCCCGGGCGGCCGGAAAGGCTCGCGCGGGACCAACGGGGCTCGATTGCCGTCCGGCATCCGGGGCCGGTATCGTCGTCGAGCTTGCGTCAGCCGGGCGGGCGGGTCAAGCGAAATGATGCGTCGTTGAACATGCCCATTTGTTCGGCACGCATGCCCTTGTTGGCGGGTGGCCAGGGTCGTGGGCTCACCAGAACGTCTGCCGTAGATGCCGCACGCGGACTTCCGGTCGCGACCCTGCGTCACCCGGTGCTCCGTCGCTTTTCGGCTGGAAAGCGAGGCGTGTTTCTCGGCCCGGCAGCAGCGTCAGGACGTTGTCGGAGAACCGCCCGGCAGTTTCCGTGGTGACGGTGACGAAGAAGGCGGGCCGATCGGTCGACAGGACCAGCGCCGGCACCTCGCCGTCCGCACCGTCCCAGCGGGCCGTAACGCTCGCTTGCGGCAGGTCGTAGGTCTTGTAGGCGCGCGGGAAGAAGTCGTTCTCGCCGATCGTGCGCCCACGCGCGTCCGTCCAGGCGAAAAACAGGAACTCGCCCGCGGCAAGGCTCGCCGCCGGGATGCGCCCGCATTCCTGCGCCGCATCCGGCGAGAGTTCCGCCTCGCCGGAATGAACGGTGCGCCTCCTGCCGTCCATCCCGACCGCCTCGACGCTAAGCCGGATGCGCGCCGGGTCCCCCGTGTCGTTGATGCCGCGAAGCAGGATGTCGCCGGTGCCCGCGTCCGGCACCGCCACGACGTTGATGGGAAGGAAGAAGCGCCGCGCCAGATAGTGCATCGGCTTCCAGCCGCCGCCGTAGTCGAGGCTCGACCAACTCGCCACGGGCCAGGTGTCGTTGATCTGCCAGTAGAGCGTGCCCATGCAACGCGGCTTGGTGGAGCGCCAGTATTCGATGGCGGTCTTGATCGCGAGGCCCTGCTGCACCTGGCTGAGGAAGACGAGTTCGTCGAAATCCTTCGGGAAACGGAAGTACCGGCACATCGTCTCGAGGATGCGGGCGTTGCCGCCGTCATTGCGCTGGTGCGTCTCCATCACCGGCGAGGACGGGTTGCGGTCCGCCGGGGTGGCGAACGACTCGATCACCGGCATTGATGGAAAGCTCTGGAAGCCGAACTCCGAGGCGAAGCGCGGGTGCTGCTCGCGATAGGCCTCGAAGGGCTTGGCGCTGTGCCAGACGTCCCAGTAGTGCATGTCGCCGCGCGAATCGGCGTGCCAGCCGTCGGCGAAGTCGAGATAGCCGAGCGAGGGCGAGGACGGCCAGAAGCGGCGGCCCGGATCCTCGGCTGCGGCGATCTCGCCGAGCATGTTGTTCAGCCGGTCGTAGTTGGCGACGAACCGGTCGCGGTTGGCGCGGGTTTCCGGGTACCAGCCGATCGAGCCGATGCATTCGTTGTCGCCGCACCAGAGCGCGACGCAAGCGTGGTGCTGCAGCCGCCGGACCTGCTGCGTGATTTCCGCCCTGACGCTGGCGAGGAAAGGCGGGTCCGACGGGTAGGGCATGCAGGAGAACATGAAGTCGTGCCAGACGAGGAGGCCGAGCTCGTCGCAGCTCTCGTAGAAGAAGTCCGGCTCGTACTGCCCGCCGCCCCAGACGCGGATCATGTTCATGTTGGCGGCCGCGGCGCTTTCGAGGACGTCCCGCACCGCCGCCGGCGTGATCCGCGCCGGCAGGGCGTCGTTCGGAATCCAGTTCGCGCCCATCGCCGTGACGTCGCGGCCGTTGATACGCACCTTGAAGCAATGGTCGACCGCGTCCGGCTCGACCACCCATTCCAATCGGCGAAGCCCGATCCGCCGCACCGTCCGCTCGCCGTCGAGCGTGGTGGCGAGTTCGTAGAGCGGCTGCTCGCCCTGGCCGTTCGGCCACCAGAGCCGAGGGTTCCGGATCGTCACCGCGTGGCTGAAGCGGTTCTCGCCGGCGCGGACGCGAACCTCTTCCTCGATCCGCTGCCCGTCGATCTCGTGGCGCAGCGTCGCGGTGCCCTCGGTGAAGGCGTGGAAACGGGTTTCGATCGCGAGGCGCACCCCGTCCGGCCCGTGCTCCTGCTCGACCGTGACGCTGTCCTGCCGCGCGAGGCGCGAGCGGCGCAGCGCCATGCGGCCGTAGACGCCGACCGGCAGCAGGCAGATGCCCCAGTCCCAGCCGGCATGGCAGGCGGCCTTGCGGATGAAGTTGAGGTGCCCGACCTTCTGGTTCGTCGCGGAGTAGGGGATATGGAAAGGGTGCGCCTCGTAGCGCGCCCGCGCCACGTCGCGGGCGACGGCGAAGTCGATGCGAAGCGTGTTCTCGCCTGCCCGGACCTTGCCCGTCACGTCGATATCGTGGCGCAGGAAGGCGTTGTCGACGGCAGCCACCGGCTCGCCGTTGAGGATCACCGTCGCGACGCAGTCGATCCCGGCGAGCGTCAGCGTCAGATGGCCATCGATGTCGTCGGCACTCGCCGCGAAGCGTCGCTCGACGCTCCATTCCGTCTGGTTCACCCACATCACGGCCGTCTCGTTCTCGCCGAAATAGGGATCGGGGATCAGGTCGGCTTCGAGCAGCGCGGAGTGCACGTCGCCCGGCAGCCGGATCGTCGCCGCGATGCCGCGCGAAGGAGCCGTCAGCGCGAACGGGCCGGCGAGGTCGATCTCGCGATAATCGGTGTTCGTCAAATCCGCTTCTCCTCCGCATCGGCGGATCGCAACGGAGCCGAAGCACGCCGCGCCCCGCTCCATCGTTCTCCATCCGCCGGCGATATGTCTGCGATCGTCGCCGCGTCGACAGGATCGGCGAAGGAATAGCGGCGATTCGGGACGGGAAATCCCGAATCGCCGCGGCGGGAGCCCGCCTTGTCGCGAAGCCGGATCGTTTTCCACAGCCTCCGCCGAAAGACGCTCCAGCGTGGCGCGGAGGGTGCCCAAGTCTCGCCGCACCCGTTAACGATATCGATTAACGGTTTGTTAACAAGGCGATAGACACGCCTCAGTTGCTCAGTCAACTTATGGCATGGCTATATCATGGACGGATACCCTGCCGCGGCTTTTCGCGCGCCGCGCAGCCGAGGAACTGGCGAAAGTCTACGGCATCAAGGGCGCGCAACAGCGCGTCGCGGAGCGATTGGCCGAGGCCGACGCCGACGACGAGCATTTGCTGCAGGATATTCTCGATGCTTTGGAAGAACTGGCTCGGCATTCCCTGAGCTGAAAAGAACGCTCGACTTTCACGGAGCACATCTGTTTCTTAGCTAACTGCAAGATGACTCGTGAGGGCGCTGGACGGCTGCCCTCTAACGAAAGCAGCGAACGGGATGCAGGCCTCGAAAAGTCCGGGCGAGACGGTTTCGACCTCGAAGGATGCCGTGAGCGTCGAAACGCTCCTCGGATTGAACGCCGGCAAAGCCGACATGCGCGACCTCTACCGGGCCGGAGAGCTCAAGCGAGAATTCGGCGTCACGCACTGCACCCTGCGGGATTACGAGAGGAAGGGTTTCGTCAGCCCGGTCCGGCAGGGCATCCGGCGTCTCTATTCACGCTTCGACCGGCGGCGGCTGCGGCTCGCCATCCTCTCGCAGACCTTCGGCTTCACCATGCTGGAAGCCGCGCAAATCATTGACGTCTACGGCGGTATCAGGAACATCGGCACAACCGTTGGTGTTTCCGAATAGCCGCAGCAGGTATGCCAGGCATGCGCAATTCATCGGACGACGACACAGGGACCGCCGGTCAGGACGAGGAACTCTCCGTCGAGCGCCTGCTCGGCATGACGGACGCGGCAAACGAACTGAAGGCCGTGTACCGCATCGGCGATCTCGCGAACGAGTTCGGGATCTCGCTTCGTTCCCTGCGCTTCTACGAGGCGCGCGGCCTCCTGCAGCCTGCCCGCCGCGGCACGACGCGGCTCTATTCGCAGGACGACCGCAGGCGGCTGCGATTGATCCTGCTCTGCAAGCTTCTCAGCTTCTCGCTCACCGAGATCCGCCAGATCGTCAACGCCTATCTCGGCACCGGCTCCGAGCTCCAGCGCACGCAAGGTCTGCGCGCGGTCTTCGAGCACCAGCGCAGCGTCCTCCAGGCGCAACGCGACGATCTGGACGCATCGATGGCGGCTCTCGACGCCTCGCTTCTGGCGCTCGACAAACCGTCCTAACCGAACGGACGCCCGCAAGATCTCTCGATCGGGATGGGCCGCGGCGATTTATCTCACCATCCGGCGCGCGAGCCGGACGGCGGATTCATATTGCATTGCGGAAGCCGAATCGTCCCGTCCTCCGTAGCTTCGCGCATGAAGCACCTGACGACCAAGTTCACGCGCTGCTGCGCGTATCGGCTGGAACGGCGATTCGGCTATGACGGCGCCGTGGAACGCCTGCAGGAGCGCATCGACAACGGCTCGATCGAGGAACGTTCGCTCCTTGCCGATATCCTGCAGGCGCTTCGGACGTCCCGCACTGGCACGGGACACCATTGAGCGTGCGGAAGACAGATGCGGACCGCGGCGCGCCTCGATCCGTTCGTGATCTGGCGACGCACCGTTCACGTCTGCGCGATGCGAACGATCCGATAGGACTTGCCGGTCAGCATGCGCCGATGATGAAGGGACGGCCATGAACGACCACGAACCGGATGGGCGCGGGACCTCCATGCTGGCGGCCTGCTTCGACCGGACGGCGGCGCAGGCCGCCGCCCTTGCCCTCGCTGGCAGCGGCGAACGATCCGCGACCGCCCGCCGCCGGCCCGTCGGCTGGCTGCGGTCCTGCCTGCGGCGTCTCGTGTCCTGATCCGCGCCTCGACGGCGTGAACCCGCTTCGATGAGAAGGATCGTTCCCGAACCTTAGCCGGAGCGCGATTTTCTTGCTTGAGAACGCCGCCCGCCGAACCGATGGTCGCGGCTCGATTCCCGGAAGGTTCTCTGCGACATGAAACGCTTCGCTCTCGCCCTCGCGGCCATCGCCTGCCTCGCCGACGCCGCGTCGGCCGGCAGCCTGAAGGAGATCCAGGCCGCCAAGACGCTGCGGATCGGCACGGAGGGGACCTACGCGCCCTTCACCTTCCACGACGCGTCCGGCCAGCTCGTCGGCTTCGACGTCGAGATCGGCCGCGAGGTCGCCAAGCGTCTCGGCGTCGAGCCACGTTTCGTCGAGGGCAAGTGGGACGGCCTCATCGCCGGTCTCGGGGCCGACCGCTACGACGCCGTCATCAATCAGGTCGGCATCACCGAGGAGCGCAAGGCCCGCTACGACTTCTCCGATCCCTACATCGTCTCCAAGGCGGTGCTGATCGTGAAGAAAGGCAACGAGGACATCAAGTCCTTCGCCGACCTGAAGGGCAAGCGCGCGGCGCAGTCGCTGACCTCGAACTACGGGAAGATCGCTGAAGGGGCCGGCGCGACGCTGGTCGGCACCGATGGCTTCGATCAGTCGATCCAGCTCGTCCTGACCGGCCGGGCCGACGCCACGATCAACGACAACCTGTCCTTCCTCGACTTCGCCAAGCACAAGCCGGACGCTCCCGTCGCGATCGTGGCGACACAGGACGAGGCGGCGGCTTCCGGCATCATCGTCCAGAAGGATAATCCCGATCTCGTCGCGGCGATCAACAAGGCGCTGGCCGAGATCAAGTCGGACGGCACCTACGACGCGATCTCGCAGAAGTACTTCGGCGCCGACGTATCGCGCTGAGGCGCGAATTCTCCTAGTTTTCGAGCAGCGCCGAAGGGCGGGACAGGCGAGGACGATCGGTCCGCGCCGCCCGCCGGAGGGATCGAACGACCTTGCCGCCTTTCTTGCAGCTGATGCTCGATTCGCTCTGGCCGCTCGTGCGGGCGGGGCTGACCTTCACGGTGCCGCTGGCGATCCTGTCCTTCGCCTTCGGCCTCGCGCTCGGCTTCCTCGTCGCCGTGGCACGGCTCTTCGCACCGGCCCCGATCGCAGCGGTGGCGCGCTTCTACGTCTGGTTCATCCGCGGCACGCCGCTCCTCGTCCAGCTCTTCGTGATCTTCTACGGCCTGCCGAGCGTCGGCATCCTGATCGACGCCTTTCCGGCCGCGCTGATCGGCTTCTCGCTCAGCGTCGGCGCCTACGCCTCCGAGATCATCCGCGCCGCCCTTCTGTCGATCCCGAACGGTCAGTGGGAGGCGGCCTACGCCATCGGCATGACGCGGCCGCAGGCGCTTCGGCGCACCGTCGTGCCGCAGGCGGTTCGGGTCGCGGTGCCGCCGCTGTCGAACTCGTTCATCTCGCTCGTCAAGGACACCTCGCTCGCCGCCGCGATCACGGTGCCGGAACTCTTCCAGGAGGCGCAGCGGATCGTCGCCGTCACCTACGAGCCGCTGATCCTCTATATCGAGGCGGCGCTGATCTACCTCGTCTTCTCGTCCATCCTGTCGTCGCTGCAGAACCGCCTGGAGCGGCGGCTGGCGACCTATGGCGGCTACGGGGAGGCGCGCGCGTGATCCGTCTCGCCGGCATCGAGAAGCGCTTCGGCGGCAACACCGTCCTGAAGGGCGTCGACCTCACCGTCGCGCCGGGCCGCGTCACGGCGCTGATCGGTCCGTCCGGCAGCGGCAAGTCGACCTTGCTGCGTTGCGCGAACCTCCTGGAGATGCCGGAAGCCGGCAGTCTCGAGCTCGAAGGATTGTCGCTGCGCTTCGACCCGCGCAGCCGCCCCGCCCCGAAGGACGTGCTGGCCGTCCGCCGCGCCACCGGCATGGTGTTCCAGAACTTCCAGCTCTTCCCGCACCGCACCGCGCTCGAGAATGTCACCGAAGGTCTGGTGACGGTGCTGCGCTGGCCGCAGGACCGGGCGAAGGCACGCGCCATGGAGCTCTTGGCCAAGGTCGGGATGGCAGCGAAAGCCGATAGCTGGCCCGCCACCCTGTCGGGCGGCCAGCAGCAGCGCGTCGCGATCGCGCGGGCGCTCGCCGGTTCGCCGAAGCTGCTCCTTTGCGACGAGCCGACTTCGGCGCTCGATCCCGAACTCGCGGCGGAAGTGGTGGAGGTGCTGGGAGCGCTCGCCGGCGAGGGGACGACGATGCTGATGGCGACGCACGACCTGCGCCTCGCCAGCCGGATGGCGCATCACGTCGCCTTCCTCCAGGACGGCGGCATCGTCGAGGAAGGCGGCCCGGACGCGATCTTCCGCGCGCCCAAGGATCCCCGCACCGCCCGCTTCGTCCGGACGCTCAGCGGCGTGGCATGAGCCGGCGCGGCTCGCGCGGTCTCAGGCCGCGAGCCCGTCGACCTTCGCGCGCAAGGCCGCGAGGTAGCTGCGCGTCGACAGCGCCTCGCCCGTCGCCCGCTCGAGCAGCGCCTCCGCCGGGAAGCGCCGCCCGTGCCGGTGGATGTGGTGTCCCAGCCAATCGCGCAGGGGCCCGTAGTCGCCGCCGTCGATGCCGGCCGAAACGGCGCGGTCCCGCGTCGCCGCCTCGAAGAGCTGCGCGCCCATGACGTTGCCGAGCGTGTAGGTCGCGAACGAGCCGATCATGCCCGAGGACCAGTGGACGTCCTGCAGCACGCCCTCGCGGTCGGTGGAAACCTCGATCCCGAGGAGGTCGCGCATGCGCTCGCGCCAGAGGCCGGGCAGGTCCCGCACCTCGATCTCGCCCGCGATCAGCGCCGCCTCGATCTCGACGCGCAGCATGATGTGGAGGTCGTAGGTCAGTTCGTCCGCCTCGACGCGGATCGGGCCGGGGCGGGCGGCGTTGACGGCGCGCCAGAAGCCGGCCTCGGAGACCCCAGCGAGCTCGTCCGGGAAGGCGTCGCGCAAGCGGCCGAAATGCAGTTCCCAGAAGCGGCGCGAGCGCCCGACGCGGTTCTCGATCAGCCGCGACTGCGATTCGTGCATGCCGAAGCTGGTGCCGCCGACCGCGTAGAGGTTGACGAAGTCGATCGCGAAGGCCGAGCGGGTCAGTTCCGGCGCGATGCCCTGCTCGTAGAGGCCATGGCCGACCTCGTGCCAGACGCCGAACATGCCGGCCGGCAGCCACTCCTCGCGGAAGCGGCCGGTGATGCGCACGTCGCCGCGCGTCATCGAGATCTCGAACGGATGCACCGTGTCGTCGAGCCGGCCGCGCGCGAAGTCGTAGCCGAGCCGGCCCGCCAGCTCCTTCGCGAAAAGCTTCTGCCGCTCGACCGGGAAGCGCTTCATCGCGAGGTCGACGCCGGAGTTCAGGTCGCGCGCCTTCGCGAGAAGCGGCGCGAGTTCGGTGCGCAGTTCGTCGAGGAGGGGCCGCAGGCGGGAGAGCGTCATGCACGGCTCGTAGGTGCCGATGAGCGCGTCGTAGGGGTGGCCCTCGGAGCCGATGGCGGCGGCGATGTCGCGCTGCAACTCCACCGTACGCTGCAGGAACGGCGCGAAGCCGGCGAAATCGTCCTCGCGCCGGGCCTCGATCCATGCGGCGTTGGCGCGCGTCTTCAGCTCCGCCGCCTCGGACACGAGGCGGGACGAGATACGCTCCAGCGTCGCGATCGCACCGGCGGCGAACTCGACCTCGTCGCGCTCCGCGTCCGAACCGCCGCCGGCCAGCGTATCGCGGGCCCGCTCGATCGCGCTTTTCAGCGCCGGCCCCGTCGCGATCTCGCGGGCGAGCGAGGTCAGGGTCGCGAGCTGGTGAGCGCGTCCCTCGACGCCGCCCGGCGGCATCATCGTGCGGGTGTCCCATTGCAGGAGGTTGACGGCGCAAAGCACGTCGGCGAGCCGGCCGATCTCGGCGCGGAAAGCTTCGAACGACAAGTGGCGGTCTCCAATCGGATGCTAGACGGCGCCGAATTCCATGAGGTGGCAGGCGGCGACGTGGTCGGGGCCGCGCCCCGTCGGCTCCGGCCGCTCGGTGAAGCAGCGGTCGAAGGCGTGCGGGCAGCGGGTGTTGTAGGGGCAGCCGGCCGGCGGATCGATCGGGCTCGGGATCTCGCCGCGGGCGGCCGCTTCAGGGCGGCGATGCGCGGGGTCCATCTCCGGCGCGGCGTCGAGGAGGGCGCGGGTATAGGGATGGCGCGGCCGCTCGAACAAGGCGGCGGCCGGTGCGATCTCCATGATCCGGCCGAGATACATCACCGCGACGCGGTGCGAGATGTGCCGGACGAGGCGCAGGTCGTGCGCGACGAAGACGACGGTGAGATGCAGCTCTTCCTGCAGAGCCAGCAGCAGGTTCACCACCTGCGCCTGCACGGAAACGTCGAGCGCGGACACGAGCTCGTCGGCGACGATCACCTCCGGCTCGACGCTGAGCGCCCGGGCGATGCCGATGCGCTGGCGCTGGCCGCCGGAGAATTCGTGCGGGTAGCGGTCGGCGGCATCGGCGGGAAGGCGCACGAGGTCGAGGAGTTCGGCGATGCGCGCGGGAATCTCCGCTTTCGGCCGCATGCGGTGGACGGCGAGCGCCTCGGCGAGCGTCTGGCGCACCGTCATGCGCGGGTTCAGCGACGAATAGGGGTCCTGAAAGATCATCTGGACGCGGCGGTTGAACCGCCGCCGCTCCGCCCCGGCGAGCTGCGCCACGTCGCGCGCGTCGAAGCTGACCCGGCCGTCGTCCGGTTCGAGCAGACGGACGAGGCAGCGCGCCAGCGTCGACTTCCCGCAGCCGGACTCGCCGACGATGCCGAGCGTCTCGCCGCGCCTGACGCTCAGGGAAACGCCGTTCAGCGCGTGGACGGCGCGTCGCGGCCGCCCGGCGAGCCGGTCGAAAAGGCTGTGGCGCACCGGGAAGCGCTTGGCAACGCCGTCGACGCCGATCAGAGGTTGCGTGACGGCACTCACGCGGCGAGCCTCCGGGCGGCCAGCACCTCGTCCTGATGGAAGCAGGCGACCGAATGACTTGGAACGGCCTCCGCCAGACGGGGACGCTCGGCGCGGCACTGGGTGGAAGCGAAGCGGCAGCGCGGATGGAAGGCGCAACCGTCCGGAATGCTGGCCAGCCCTGGCGGCGTTCCCTCGATCGAGGCGAGGGCCGAGCGCTCGGCGCCGGCCTGCGGCACCGAGCCGATGAGGCCGAGCGTATAGGCGTGGCGCGGGGCGGCGAAGACATCTGCCACCCGGCCGACCTCGACGATGCGGCCGGCATACATCACCGCGACGCGCTCGCAGGAAGCGGCGACGACGCCGAGGTCGTGCGTCACCAGCACGACGCCCATGCCGAGCCGCTCCTTCAGGTCGACGAGGAGGCGGAGGATCTGGTCCTGGATGGTGACGTCGAGCGCCGTCGTCGGCTCGTCGGCGAGAAGCAGCTTCGGCTCGCCGGCCAGCGCGATCGCGATCATCGCGCGTTGCCGTTGGCCGCCGGAGAACTGGTGCGGATAGTCGCCGAGGCGGCGCTCCGCGTCCGGGATGCCGACGAGCGCGAGCAGTTCCGCCGCCCGTGCCCGCCGCTCGGCGCGGCGAAGCGTCGAATGGCTCTTCAGCACCTCGTCGATCTGGATGCCGACGGACAGCACCGGGTTCAGCGCCGTCATCGGCTCCTGGAAGATCATCGCGATCTCGCCGCCCCGCACGTCGCGCATCCGCCGCTCCGGAAGGCTCGCGAGATCGATGCCGTTCCAGCGCACCGAACCCTCGACCCGGCCCGGGGCGCGGATGAGGCGGAGGATGCCGCGCAGCGTCAGGCTCTTGCCGGAGCCCGACTCGCCGACGAGGCCGAGCGTCTCGCCGGCCGCGACGTCGAGGTCGATCGCGTCGACCGCGGTGAGCCGTCCGGCCGGCGTGTCGAAGCCGACGGAAAGCCCGCGGACCTCCAGCGCATTCGCTCGGCTTCCACTCATTGCTTCGCCCTCAGGAGTTCGGCAAGGCCGTCGCCGACGAGGCTGAAGCCGAGCCCGGTGAGGACGATGGCGAAGCCGGGGAACACGGAGATCCACCAGGCGGTCGACAGGTAGTTCTTGCCGTCGGCGATCTGGACGCCCCATTCGGCGGCGGGCGGCTGCGCGCCGAGCCCGAGATAGCCGAGCGAGGAGCCGAGCAGGATCGCCAGCGCCATGTCCGTCATCCAGTAGACCACCGCCGGCGTGATTGCGTTCGGCAGGAGGTGGCGGAAGACGATCCGCGCCGGCGTGTAGCCCATGACGCGGCCCGCATCGGCGTAGTCGAGGCGCTTCTGGACGCTGACCTCCGCCGCGACCAGCTTGGCGTAGAACACCCAGCCGACGACGCCGATCGCGACATACATGTTGCCGAGCCCGGGGCCGAGCACCGCGACGATCGCGATGACGAGTACGAGGAACGGGAAGGTCACGGCGGCGTCGACCAGCCGGCCGAACAGCGCTTCCGTCAACCCGCCGGCATAGCCGACCAGCGCCCCGATCAGCGTGCCGATGACGAAGGGCCCGAGCGTCGCGAAGACCGCGATCTGCATGTCAATCCGGTAGGCGTGGATGACGCGCGACAGGACGTCCCGGCCGAAATTGTCGGTGCCGAACGGATGCGCGAGAGTCGGCCCCTGCGTGATCGCCATGTAGTCGAAGGCGAGCGGGTCGTAGGGCGCGAAGAGCGAGGGCGCGACGGCGACGAGGAAGCTTGCGGCGACGATCAGGCCGCCGGCGACGAGCGTGCCGGGCAGCCGCCGGGATTTGCGGCGCGGGGCGGGGCGTGCGTCGGGGCGCGTCGCGGCGGTGGCGAGGACCTCGCTCATCGCGCGATCCTCGGGTCGAGCCAGGCCTGCAGGATGTCGGTCGCGAGGAACGTCAGCGAGACGAGGATCGCAAGCGCCATCGTCATGCCCTGCACGACCGGATAGTCGCGGCCGTAGATCGAATCGATCATCAGCCGGCCGGCGCCGGGTATGGCGAACACCGTCTCGGTGATCACCGCGCCGCCGAGCAGCGTGCCGATGGAAAGGCCGAACAGCGCGACCGTCGAGATCAGGGCGTTTCGGAGCACGTGGCGGACGAGCACCAGGCGCGTCGCCAGCCCCTTCGCCCGCGCGAACTCGACATAGTCCGCGCCGAGGACGCCGATGATCGCGGCGCGCAGGTTCCGCATCAGGACGGCGGCGAGGCTCAGCGCCAGCGTCAGGGCTGGGAGGAACAGGTGGTAGACGTGGTCGAGGAACGTCTCGCCGTAGCCGCCGACCGGGAACCAACGGAGCTTCGCCGCGAAGACGATGAGGAGCACGAGGCCGAGATAGAAGACCGGCGTCGACAGCCCGACCTGGAAGACGCCCCGGATCGCGGCGTCCGCCGCCCCGCCGCGCCGGAGCGCCGAGACGAAGGCGAGCGGAATCGCGATCGCGAGCGCGATGAGCGCGGCCATGACGGTGAGGAGGATCGTCACCGGCAGGCGCTGGAGGACGAGGTCCAGCACCGGCACGTGGAGGTGGATCGACTGGCCGAGATCGCCGGTCGCCGTCGCCTCGAGGAAGCGCAGGAACTGCACGGGCAGCGACCGGTCGAGGCCGAGATCGGCGTTGATCCGCGCGACGTCCGCGTCGAGCGCCCGGTCGCCGAGGATCGCGCTCGCCGGATCGCCCGGAAGCAGCCGCACCAGCACGAACACCACGACGAGGATGAACGCGAAGGTCGGGATCACCTGCAGCAGGCGGCGAGCGACGAAGCTTCCGAGCGGCACTTGTCAGGCCTTCAGGGGCGGTCGGGCCAGGGCTACCGTCATTTGGCGAGCCAGGTCTTGGTGAAGATATTGTTGCCGAGCGGGATCTGGATGAAGCCGTTCACCTTGGCAGAGAGCGCCACCGGATAAGGCGTCTCGTAGATCGGCACGATCGGGCCGGATTCGTTGTAGACCGCCTGGATCCGCGCGTACTGCTCGGCGCGCTTGCCCGGATCGATCTCGCGCTGCGAGGCCTCGAACAGCTTGTCGACCTCCTCGTTCTTCCAGCCGCTGTGGAGCGCGTCGATGGTCTTCGAATATGCGAAATACGAGGTGATCTGGCTCGGGTCCGAGATGTCGTTGGTCCAGCCGGCCAGCCGCATCTGGAACGTACCGTCGCGGTACTGCTGCGTGCGGGTGGCGTTGTCGACCTGCTGCAGTTCCAGCTTGACGCCGATCTGGCTCCACATCTGCTGCAGCGCCGTCGCGATGCCGATCTCGTCCTGGCTGCCGGCGAGGATCAGGATCTTCACCGGGAAGCCGTCGGCGTAGCCGGCTTCCTGCATCAGGCTCTTCGCCTTCTCGATGTCGTAGGGGAAGAGCGGCTTGTCGCCGGTGTGGAGCGGCGTCGCGGCCGACATGAACGAGGTCATCGGCGTGCCGACGCCGCGCGTCACGATCTGGATGATCGCGTCCTTGTTGACGGCGTAGTTCATCGCCTGCCGCACCTTCGGGTCGGCGAGTGGGTTCTTCTGCCCGTCGAGCTCCGGCCGGACGTTCATCGTGGCGTATTCGACGCGCGTCGAGGGATAGAGCTCCATCTTCAGGCCGTCGACGCCCTTCAGCTCCTCGACCCGCGAGTAGGGGATGAACTCGGCGCCGTCGAGCTCGCCCGACTGGAGGCGCAAGATGCGCGTCGCATCGTCGGGCAGGAGCTGGAAGGTGACGCCGTCGAGATAGGGCAGCGGCTTCCCGTCCTCGCCCTTCGCCCAGTAGTGCTCGTTGCGCACGAGCTTCATCGTCGAGCCGCGCTCCCAGGACTGGAGCACGAAGGGGCCGGAGCCGACCGGATGCTCGGCGAAGCTCTTCGCCTTGTCGGCGTCCGTCGCGCCGCTCGCCGCCTCGAACGCCTTTTCGGGCAGGATGCCGGTGTTGAACACGGTGAGCGCCGCGAGGATCGACGGGTCGGCGTGCTTCAGCTTCACCGTCACGCCTTTGTCGCCGTCCGCCACGACGTCGTCGATCGAGGAGACGAGCGAATTCCAGATGCCGTTCTTCGGGTTCGCGGCGCGCTTCAGCGACCAGACGACGTCGGCCGGGGTGATCGGCGAGCCGTCCGAGAACATGATGCCGTCTCGCAGCGTCAGCGCCAGCGACATACCGTCGTCCGAGAGCTTCCATTCGGAGGCGAGGCCGGGCTGCACGCCCTTGCCGTCGTCGGTCGGGAGCAGCAGCGTGTCGTAGAGGTTCGACAGGATCCAGATGTCGACGTTCGCGTCGTTCAGCACCGGGTCGAGGAACAGGCTGTCGGCGTAGCGGCCGTAGGTCATGACGCCGCCGCGCTCGACTGCGCTGGAAAGCGCCGTGGAGCCGAGAAGGAGAGAGGCGGCGAGCGCCGCGCGAACGAAGAGCCTCATCGTCGTGCCTTCCCGAAAGCGTTCTATGTGGTTAGAACGTTCCATGACGGACCGATGCTGTCAACGCATCTTTTTCGCTGGAATGACGGCGTCCGACGTGCATGATGGCGGCAGCCGCGGTTCGCCCCGGCCGCAATGTTCTAGTTGATTGGGACAGTTCCGGTCGTCCGCATGGACTTCAACGTCGATCGAGACATCGCGGTGCCGATCCGCCTGCAGTTGCGGGGAACGATCGAGTACGGCATCGCCTGCGGCGAGCTGAAGGCCGGCGACGCGCTGCCTTCGGTGCGCGATCTCGCCGAGCGGGTCGGCGTCGCGCCGATGACCGTCAGCCAGGTCTATGCCGAGCTAAAGGCCGACGGCCTGATCGAGACGCGCACCGGCTCCGGCACCTTCGTCGCCGATTCGACTCGGGCCCGCATGGCCGGGCAGCCGGACGTCGTCGCGCTGCACGACCAGATCGACCGGCTGATCGACGCGGCCGGCGCGATGGGGGTGCGCTCGGGCGATCTCGCGGCGCTGATCAGTGCCCGCCTCATCTACCGCAACAGCGTCGGCCCGCGCGTCGGCATCGCGATGATCGGCCTGTTCCCGGCCGCGACCGCGGCTTACGCGCGGGCGCTCGCTGCCCAGGTCGGGCGGAGCGCGACCGTCGACCCGATGACGATCGAGGCGCTGCAGCGCGATCCCGCCCTTCGCGCCCGGGCGGCCTCCGCCGATCTCGCCGTCACCTTCGCCAACCGCCAGCGCGAGGTGGCGAGCCTCCTCCCCAACACCAAGGTCGTGTCGCTCAGCTTCATCCCGTCCGAGGAGACGCGGCGCGCGCTGGTGTCGCTGAACGGGCGCGACCGGGTCGCCGCGGTGTCGCGCTTTCCGGACTTCCTGCCGATCATGAAGGCGGGCGTCGCCCGGTTCGCGCCGCACGTGCCGCAGATCGCCGGCTTCCACCTCGACGATCCCGAACTCGCCGAGAAGCTGAAGGAGAGGGACGTCCTCGTCTTCTCCACCGGGGCGGAAGCGGCGGCGGAGGCGGTCGAACGCCATGTCGCGCGCCTCGAATACCGCCATGCGCCGGACCCAGCCGACGTCGAGCGCGTGGTGATGCCGCTCATCCGCGCCATCGAAGCCAAGTTCCAGCCGGACAGGAAAGCCTCATGAAGATCGCCGAGATGAACTGGGCCCAAGTGGAAGCGTATCTGGCGCACGACGACCGCGCCGTGGTGCCGCTCGGCTCCACCGAGCAGCATGCCGGCCTGTCCCTGTCGGTGGATTCGATCCTGTCGGAACGCGTCGCCGTGGAGGCCGCCGAACCGCTCGGGCTCCCGGTCTTCCCGGTGCTCGCCTACGGCGTCACGCCCTACTTCCTCGCCTATCCGGGCTCGATCTCGCTCCGCGTCGAGACCTATGTGCGGATCGTGCGCGACGTGCTCGACTGCCTTTATGCGCAAGGGTTCAGGCGCATCCTCCTCGTCAACGGCCACGGCGGCAACCAGCCGGCCGGCTCGCTGGCGATCGAATGGATGGCCGACCATCCGGGCACGGCGGTGAAGTTCCACAACTGGTGGAACGCGCCGAAGACGTTCGAGAAGGTGAAGGCGATCGACCCGGTCGCCTCGCACGCCTCCTGGATGGAGAACTTTCCCTGGACGCGGCTCCCCGGCGTCGAGCAGCCGGCCGCGCAGAAAGCCATGATCGACTTCGATCGGATGCGGGTGATGAGCCCGAAGGCGGTGCGCGACTATCTCGGCGAGGGCAATTTCGGCGGCCTGTTCCAGCGCCCCGACGCGGACATGCTGGCGATCTGGGAGGTCGCCGTCGCCGAGACCCGCGCGCTGATGGAAGGGCCCTGGGCGTGAGCGCCGCCACGGCCAATGAAGGGCCGATCCTCGTCTGGGGCGCGGGCGCGATCGGCGGCTCGCTCGGGGCGAGCTTCATTCAGCAGGGCGAAACGGTCGTGTTCGTCGACGCGGCGGCAGAACACGTCGCGGCGATCGAGCGCGAGGGCCTGCGGATCGAGGGGCCGATCTTCGAGGCGACCGTCGGCGCGCGCGCTTGTTCGCCCGACGAGCTGGAGGGCACGTTCTCCCGCGCCTTCCTTTGCGTGAAGGCGCTCCATACCGAAGCCGCGATCCGGCAGCTCAGCTCCCATCTGGCGGCGGACGGCTTCGTCGTCTCCGCGCAGAACGGCCTCAACGAGCACGCGATCGCCGAAGTCGTCGGCGCGGCGCGCACGGTCGGCTGCTTCGTCAACTTCGGCGCGGACTATCTGGAGCCGGGCGTCGTGCATTTGAGCGGTCGCGGCGCGGTGGTGGTCGGCGAGATCGACGGAAGACGGACGGAGCGGATCGAGGCGATCCACCGGCTGATGGCCGGCTTCGACCCGGCCGCGGTGTTGACCGACAACATCTGGGGCTTCCTCTGGGGCAAGCTCGTCTACGGCGCGCTGCTCTTCGGCACGGCCCTCACCGACGATTCGATCGCGGACGTGCTCGACGATCGGCAGTTCCGCCCCGTCCTGACGGCGCTCGGGCAGGAGGTCGCGCGCGTCGCGGCGGCCGAGGGCGTCCGGATGGAGGCCTTCGACGGCTTCCGGCCCGACGCCTTCTCGGCCGAGGCCGCGCCCGACGAGACGGCGCAATCGTTCGACGACATGGTGGCGCACAACCGCCGCTCGCTGAAGACCCATTCCGGCATCTGGCGCGATCTTGCCGTCCGGAAGCGCAAGACCGAGGCCGAGCACCAGCTCGGGCCGATCGCCGCGACCGGCCGCCGGCACGGCGTCGCGACGCCGCTGACGGAACGCCTCGTCGCCATGATCGGCGAGATCGAGAGCGGCCGCCGGCCGCTGTCGCGCGCCAACCTCGCGGAGCTCGGCGGCGCGACGGAGCGGAGCGCGGCATGAGCAGCCGGTTCGAAGGGCGGAGCGTCCTCGTCACCGGCGCCGCGCACGGCTTCGGCCGTGCCATCGCGCTCGCCTTTGCCGCCGAGGGTGCGCGCGTCCACGCCTGCGACGTGAATGCGGAAGGGTTGGCCGAGACCGAACGGCTTGGCGAAGGCCGGGTAAGCGTCTTCCCGCTCGACGTCGGCGACCGGGAAGCCGTGCAGGCCGCCGCCCGGCGGCTGGGCGGCAAGGGGACGGGCGTCGACATCCTCGTCAACAATGCCGGCGGGGTGCGCGGCCAGGTCGGCCGGCCGCTGGAGGACGTGTCGGCCGCCGACTGGCAGGCGATCTTCGACGCCAACCTGACAGGCGCGTTCTTCCTGGCGCAGGCCCTCGCGCCCGGGATGAAGGCCAAAGGGTTCGGTCGGATCGTCAACATCTCCAGCGGCGCCGGGCTCGGCGTCAGCCTCACCGGCATCCAGGCCTATGCCAGCGCCAAGGCCGGACAGATCGGCCTGACCCGCCAGCTCGCGCACGAGCTCGGCCGCTTCGGCATCACGGTGAACAACGTCGCGCCGGGCTTCGTGCGCTCCAACCCGACCACCGAGCGGCAATGGGAGGCGATGGGCGAAGCGGGCCAGGAACGGCTCGTCGGCTCGATCGCGCTGCGGCGGCTGGGAACGGTCGACGATATCGCGAACGCCGTCCTGTTCTTCGCTTCCGATGCGGCCGGCTGGATCACCGGTCAGGTCCTGTCCGTGGACGGCGGCAAATGAGCGGAGCGGCTGAGACCTGGCTGACAGGCCATGAGCCGCAGGCGCTCAAAACCCTGAAGCGCTTCTGCCGCATCCCGAGCATCAGCGCCGATCCGGCCTATGCGGCTTCGGTGCGGGAGGCGGCCGGCTTCGTCGCGAGCCTCCTCTACGACGCCGGCTTTCCGGAGGTCTCGATCGAGGAGACGGGCGGTTCGCCCGCAGTTCTGGCGGAATGGGGCGGCCTTCCGGATGCACCGACCGTCCTCGTCTACGGGCACTACGACGTGCAGCCGCCGGATCCGCTCGGGGCCTGGACCTCGCCGCCCTTCGAGCCGACCGTCCGCGACGACCGTCTCTATGCGCGGGGCGTATCCGACGACAAGGGGCCGCTCCTGATCCCGATCCTCGTCGCGAAGGCTTATCGGGAAACCGGCGAACGGCCGCCGGTGAACCTCAAATTCCTCGTGGAGGGCGAGGAGGAGTCCGGCAGCCCGAACTTCGAGCCGACCGTCGCGCGGCTGAAGGACCGCCTCGCCGCCGACCTCGTCCTGTCCGCCGACGGCGCGATGTGGCGGGCGGACCTGCCCTCAGTCACGGTCGCGAGCCGGGGGCTCCTCGGGCTCGACGTGCGCCTCACGGGTGCGGCGAAGGATCTCCATTCCGGCCGGCACGGCGGCTCCGCCCCGAACCCCGTCCGCGCCCTCGTCGCGATGCTGGCGAGCCTCCACGATGCGGACGGCAACGTTCTGGTCGAGGGCTTCGCCGACGGGGCGACGCCGCCCGATCCGGCGATCCTCGCGGCGATCCGGGCCGCGCGCTTCGATCCCGCCGCGTATCTCGCCGAGATCGGCGCGCCGGTGCCGGAGCCGCTTCCGACCGGCGAGGCGTTGCTCGAGCGGCAATGGCTGCATCCGACGCTGGAGTTCAACGGCGTGTCCGGCGGCTATGCGGGCGCGGGCTCGAAGACCGTGATTCCGGCGGAAGCGTCCGCCAAGATCACCTGCCGGCTCGTCGCGGGCCAGGAACCGGACGCCGTCTTCGCCGCGATCCGCCGGCATCTGGAAGGCGCGACGCCGCCTGGCTATCACTTGGCAGTAGAGCGGCACGGGCCGGGAAGCGTCGCCTTCGCGCTCGATCCGGCTTCGCGCGGCCTCGCGATCGCCGAAGAGGTACTGACGGACGTGCTCGGCGCGAAGCCGCTCCGCGTCGCGATGGGCGCGACGATCCCGATCGGTGCGGTGTTCAAGCGGCATCTCGGCACGGACGCGGTGTTCTTCTCCTTCTCGACGGCCGACGAGGACTACCACGCCCCGAACGAGTTCTTCCGCCTCGCAAGCTTCCGCACCGGCCTCAAGGCCTGGGTGCGGATGTTGGAGAAGCTGGCGGCGGAAGCACGGCCCACGGCGCGACGTCCGGGCGGGTCATGACACCGCTTCGGTGACCACGACCTTCGAGGCCGAGAAGAACAGGCAGAGATCGTTCAGGAAGCAGGTCTCGCAGCGCGGGCGCTGCGATTTGCACACCGCCTTGCCGAACTGGATCAGCCAGAAATGCCCGTCGCGCTGCGCCCAGGCCGGCGCGCGGGTTTCCAGCGCCTGCGCGGTCCGGTCGGCGGTGGCCTCGTCGGTGATGCCGATGCGGTTCGCGACGCGGTTCACGTGCGTGTCCACCGCGATCACGTCGGCGTCGAAGGTGAAGCTCATGACGATGTCGGCGCACTTGCGCCCGACGCCGGGCAGCCGCATCAGCTCTTCGCGCGTCTGCGGCACGACGCGTTCGTGCTCGTCGATCAGGGTGCGGCAGAGCGCTTTGAGGTTGCGCGTCTTCATGTTGTAGAGGCCGCAGGGGCGGATCGCCTGCGCCACCGCCTCGTCCGGCAGCGCCAGCAACTCGTCCGGCGTCTTGACCAGCGCGAAAAGCGCGTTCGTCGCGGCGGCGGTGTTGCGGTCGAGGCTCTGCGCGGAGAGGATGCAGGAGACGACCGAGCGGAACGGGTCCGGCTGGTCCTTCGGACCCTTAGCGGTGGCGGTGCGGCCCGGCATGTGGCTTTTCAGCCGCCGGAAGGCCTCCTCGACCTCGCTCTCGGGCAGCAACCGCTGCCCCCGCTGGTGTTTCGCCATGCCGCGCTCCCGCCGTTCCGACAGCCGGCAAAGCGGGAGAAGGTGTGGTGGTTCCGGCGCGCGGCGATCGGCCGCCCGCCGGTCGCGGCGTCAGGCCCTCGCGAGGACGCCGGCCTCCCAGCCGAGCATGGCGCGCTTGCGCGACAGGCCCCAGTGGTAGCCGGTGAGCGCGCCGCCCTTGCCGAGCACGCGGTGGCAGGGCACGACGAAGGAGATCGGGTTGCGCCCGACCGCCGCGCCGACCGCGCGCGCCGCCTGCGGCACGCCGAGCTGCGAGGCGATGCCGGAATAGGTCGTCGCCTTGCCGACCGGGATTTCCAAGAGCGCCTGCCAGACGCGCACCTCGAAGTCGGAGCCGATCAGCACGACGCGCAACGGGCGGCTGTCGCTCCATTCCGCCGGCTCGAAGCTCCGCGCGGCCAGCGGCGCGACCGCCCCGTCGTCGCGGGCGAAGCGGGCGCGCGGCCAGCGCCGCACCATGTCGGCAAGCGCCGCCTCGTCGCCGTCCGCCGTTCCGTCCGAGAAGCCGATGCCGGCGAGGCCCTTCGCGGTCGCGACCAGAATCGCGCGGCCGAAGGGCGAGGGCGCGTAGCCGTAGGTCAGCTCCAGCCCTTCCCCCTTCGCCTTGAAGTGGCCCGGTGACATGGCCTCGTGCTTGACGAAAAGGTCGTGCAGCCGCGACGGGCCGGACAGCCCGACCTCGAAGGAAGCGTCGAGCAGCGGCGCGCCCTCGGCGAGCAGCCGGCGCGCATGGTTGATCGTCACCGCCTGCAGGAAAGCCTTCGGCGTCAGCCCCGCCCAGCGGCGGAACAGCGCCTCCAGTTCGGCGGGCTCGCGCCCGACCGCCGCCGCGACCTCCTCCAGCGAGGGCTGGTCGCGGTAGTCGGTCGAGATGAACTCGATCGCGGCGCGCACGCTGGCGTAGTCGTCGGCATCCGCGCGGGAGCGGACGGGCGTGGGTGCCGGCATGGAAATGGTTCGTTCGTCGAGCGCGAGAGACATGGCTACCTCCTTGTCCTGAGCTTGGGAGATAGACCCGTCCGCAGCGTGGAACCACCCGATTTCCGGATGGTCCTTCAGCGCCCCCGGGCGGTCAGCAGGGCGCGGTTGAAGGCGGTCGCGAAACTCTCGCGGTCGTCCGGGTTGAGTAACCGGCCGATCTCGGTCTGCCGGCCCTCGCCGACGACGCGCATGCCGACGATGCCGAACTCATCGTGCCGGGCGACGTTGAAGCGCGCCCAGAACGGGTTGTAGTGCGTCTCGTTGACGGCCCCCGCCGGCGAGACCTGCCGGATCGAGAGGTCGGTGCGCGACAGGGCGACCTCCTCGCGCGCTTTGCCCGAACGGTAGCTCGCCCGGAAGGCGACCCAGACGAGCAGGACGTCGAGGCCGAAGAAGCCGACCACCGGCCACGCGCCGTTCGCGACGAAGCCGATGCCGGTGAGGACGCTGATGCCCCCGAGCACCAGCATCAGCGCGTTGAAGCCGCGCCGGTTCAGCGAGCGGTACGGGGTCAGGAGCGCCTGGAAGATCGGCGCGTCGGCATCGGCGGGAGCGGGCATCGTCATCGCAAGGGCGGCCTTGGCACCGGACGGATGCTCTCGATATAGCCCGATCATGGCAGAAAAGTCCGCCCCCGGGCGTGCCTCCAGCGCGAAAAGCTCCGGCGGCAAATCGTCCCGCGCCCCGAAGCCCGCGAAGGCGCCGCCCGCGATCCCCTATTCACCGGCGGACGTCGAGGAGATCTTCCGCCGCCTCCACGTCCAGCGGCCGAACCCGACCTCCGAACTCGAGCACTACGACCCGTTCACCTTCCTCGTCGCGGTGGTCCTGTCGGCGCAGATGACCGATGTCGGCGTCAACCGCGCGACGCGCCGGCTGTTTCCGCTGGCCGACACGCCCGCGGCGATGGCGGCGCTGGAGCCGGAGCGGATCTTCGAGCTCATCGGGAACGTTTCCTTCGCCCGGACCAAGTCCGGCAACCTCGTGAAGCTGTCGCGGCGGCTGGTGGAGGAGCACGGCGGCGTGGTGCCGCGCTCGATCGAAGCCCTGATCGCGCTGCCGGGCGTCGGGCCGAAGACGGCGCGCGTCGTGCTCAACACCTGCTTCGGCGAGAAATATCTCGGTGTCGACACGCACATCTTCCGGATCGGCAACCGCTTGAAGATCGCGCCGGGCAGGACGCCGGACGAGGTGGAGCGCAATTTTCTCGCCATCATCCCGAAGCCGTACCTCGCGCCGGCCCATCACCTGCTGCTTCTCCACGGGCGCTACGTCTGCAAGGCGAGGAAACCCGACTGCCCGGCCTGCGTCATCGCCGATCTCTGCCGGGCCGACGAGAAGTGGAACAGCGAGCCGGCGCCGCTGATCCGGCTGCCCGACCACCCACCCGGCCTGCAGGGAACGCCGCAGGCGAAGGGCGAACTGCCGAGGACCGACGGCGAGGCCGAAGCTTCAGTCTGAGCGTGGACCGGCCGCCGCGATGCGCCGCTCGACGGGTGGCGCGGGAAGGCCGCCTTCGCGCCTGGAGACGAGCTGGTGGAGGTTCACCATCAGCGCGGCGGCGACGAGCGGCGTCAGGAGGTTGACGACCGGCACGGCGAGAAAACACGCGACCACCGCGCCGCCCGCGAGAACGGTGCCGCGGTGGCGGCGGCGCAGCGCCTTCGCGTCGTGCTCGGTGCGGTAGCGCATCGCCGCGAACTCGAAATACTCGCGGCCGAGCAGGTAGCTGTTCACCGCGAAGAAGGCGACGAGGTTCACCACCGGCACGAGGAGCAGCGCGAAGGCGAGGAGGTTGCCGAGGACGATGACGCCGAGGAACTTCGCCGAAAGCCTGAGCGAAGCGGCAAGCGGCAGTTCACGGCCGGGCGGAGCCTCCGGGTAGCACTCGCGCTCCACCACTTCCGCGACATCGTCGAGGAAGAGGCCGGCGATCGCGGCGCTGACCGGTCCGATCAGGAAGGCGAGGGCGATGGCCAACAGCAGCCCGGCGAGCCAGCCGGCGGCCCGTTCGGCATCGCTCGCCCAGGCCGGCAGCGCGGGCAGCCAGCCCGCCGCCCACGGCGCGGCGACCCGCTCGAACAGCGCTTCGACCGCGAACCAGAGGCCGACCAGCACCAGCGCCGTCAAGCCGAGCGATTTCCAGAACGCCGCGCGAAAGGGCGGCGAGAAGAGGTCGCGGAGCGCGCGGGAGGCGGCAAGGCCGATCATCCTCTCAGCCGTGCAGCTTCAGCGCGGGCCCGCGCGTCGGCATCGCGAGATCGGCGAGGATCGCGACAGTGCCGCGGACGGGTCCGAGCACGGTCCACTGGTGCTCGCGCTCCAGCGCCGAATAGGCCGCCTTGGCGAACCGGCCGTTGACGATGAAATCGCGGCTGCCGAGGATGCCGACGGTGCCGGCACCGGCCAGCGAGATCAACTGGCCCTTGTTGCGGTAGGCGAAGGCCGCCGGCTCGCCGCCATGCACCGCTTCGGACAGCGCCTTCGCGAGGTAGCGCGCCTCCTGGCTGGCGATCTGAGCGGTCGGCGGCAGCGGCGCCTTCGCATCGGCGGGCGTCAGGCTCGCTGCGTCGCCGATCGCGTAGACCAGCGGGTCGACGGTGGTGCGAAGCCGGTCGTCCACCACGATCCGGCCCTTCCTGTCCATCTCGAAGTCGGCGAGGTCCTTCAGAACCGGCGCGCCGGTCAGTCCCGCCGCCCACATCACGGCGTCGGCCGGATAGGTTGCGCCGGACGCCGTCCGGACGAGGCCCGCCTCCACGGCGGAGACCTTGGCGTTGGTCACGACGTCGATGCCGAGCGCGTCGAGCCGCTGCAGCACCTGCGTCCGGAGCTTGGCGTCCCCGCCCGGCATGATTTCCGGCGCGGCCTCGAGGATGGTGATCCGCAGCAGCCGGTCGCGGTCGTCGTGGCCCTTGCGCTCGAAGAAGGCGTGCTCGGCCTCCCGCAGGTTCGCGGCGAGCTCGGTGCCGGTCGCGCCGGAGCCGACGATCACAATCCGCGCCGGCTCGCCCGTGGCGCGCGCCTTCAGCATCATCGCGACGAAGCTCTGGCGGAAGGCGTCGGCGTCGGCGCGGCCGTCGAGGCTGTAGGCGTGTTCCTTCACGCCCGGCGTGCCGAAATCGGCGGTGACGCCGCCGAGCGCGACGACGCAGCGCTCAAAGGGGAGGGCCCGCTCCGGCGCGACCGCCTCGTGCTTCACGTCCGAGAAGGCGCGGAGCACCACGCGTCGGCCGGCGCGGTCGATGCGGGCGACGTCGCCCTGCTCGAAGCGAAAGCCGCGCAGGGCCGCCAGCGTGTAGAAGCTGATCTCGCTCAGCGAGGTGTCGACCGTACCTGCGGCGAATTCGTGCAGGCGCGGCTTCCAGACATGCGCGCCGACCCGGTCGACCAGCGTCACGTCCAGCCTGCCGCCGGAAGCGAGGCCGCAGGCGAGTTCGAGCCCGCCGGAGCCGCCGCCGAGGATCAACACCCGCTGCCTGTCCGTCATTCGCCTAGCTCCGCCGGCGAGCGGCGGCTCAGACGCCGAGCTGCCGGCCGAACAGGCCGACGACGCCGACCACGATCAGGTAGATCGCGACGATGTAGTTCAGAAGGCGCGGCGCGATCAGGATCAGGATGCCCGCGACGAGCGCGACCAGCGGCTGGATGGTGATTTCCATGGTGTCCTTTCACGCCATGTGCCAGCCGTGGCTGACGGTGATGGATTGCCCGGTGAAGGCGTTGGAGCGGAAGCCGGCGAGGAAGACGGCCGTCTCGGCGACGTCGTCCAGCGTGGTGAACTCGCCGTCCACGGTGTCCTTCAGCATGACCTTCGAGACGACGTCCGCCTCGCTGATCCCGAGCGTCGCCGCCTGCTCGGGAATCTGCTTGTCGACGAGGGGCGTCCTGACGAAGCCGGGGCAGATGACGTTGGAGCGCACGCCGTGCTTCGCCCCCTCGATCGCCATGACGCGGGCGAGGCCGAGGATGCCGTGCTTGGCGGCGACATAGGCGCTCTTCAACGGCGAGGCGCGGTGGCTGTGCACCGAGCCCATGTAGATCAGCGAGCCGGACCCTTGCGGGTACATGTGCCGGACCGCCGCCTTGGTCAGCAGGAACGCGCCGCCGAGATGGATGTCGAGCATCCGCCGGAACTCGTCGTACGGAAAATCCTCGATCGGATGGACGATCTGGATGCCGGCATTGGACACGATCGTGTCGAGGCGGCCGAAGCGGCGGACGGTCTCGTCGACCCCTTCGTTCACTGCCGTCTCGTCGGCGACGTCCATCGGGACCGCGAGCGCTTCGCCCCCGGCATCGCGGATGCCGGAGGCGGTGTCCGCCGCAGCCGCGCCGTTGATGTCGCAGACCGCGACACGCGCGCCGCTCTGGGCGAGGGCCTGCGCGATGGCGCGACCGATGCCGGACCCGCCGCCGGTGACGAGTGCGACGCTTCCCGCCAGTTCGCGCATGCCGCCTCCCGGGCTCGGGCGAAACCGCAATGGATCGCCGGTGGAAAGCGGCAAAGTGGCGGAAACGGAAAGGCCGGCAAGTGCTGCCGGCCTTTGTTCTTGGGCGTCCGGGACGGGGCGGCGCGGACCATCCCCTTCGTTGTCAGAATTCCTCCCAGTCGTCTGCCTGCGCCTTGGGAGCTGCGCCGC
>NZ_VZDO01000019.1 GCF_008802405.1 Plantimonas leprariae | reverse complement strand
ACCCCATCCCTAAGCCGAAACCCAGAGACGAACTCGCTGGCTCGCCGGCGACGCCGCCGCCGTCGATGAGTGCGATATAGGCCCTGCCCCTCTCCGATGTCAACAGGGTTTTTCGGGACGATGACGATTGGATGAAATTATTTGCGCCCGCCCTCTCGCCGTCCGTGGCGGAACCGGGAGTCATACAAGCCCGCTGCCTCCCGCCCGCACCGTTGACAGATAGCCCGCAGGAACAGCAAATCCGACATGTCGGTTTCGAAGCGCGCCGGGTCTCCGGTGCGTCTCGTCCCGATTCCGACAACTTGTTCGCTATGACCCGCGGCGGACATCGAGGGGTTCGGTTTGCACAACGACGCGCGGAATCGGCTGCATTTCGGAGACGAGCCGGCGCTCGTCGCCGACCGCCGCCGCAAGCCCGACAAGCGGCAGGTCTCCGCTCGCTGGCTCGCCGGGACGCTGCTCACCGGCCTGACCTCCAGCGCCCTCATGGGCATCGCGCTCGCCGCCGCGCTCGACGGCCATCGTGACCTGTCCTCTCCCCAGCGCGTGCGTATCGCTGCCGGCGAGCCCGACAGCCTGTCTGACAAGGGCGAGCGTCTCGTCGCCGCCATGCTGCCGCAGGCGCGCAACCGCGAGACGATCGAACTCTCGACGATGACGAAGGACGGCGACCGCGAGGTGATCCGCACCCTGCCCTTCGGCTACGTCAACATGGCGCTCGCCGCCCGCAACACGGTCAGCGCCGACTATCCGCCCTTCAACGCCATGACCATGTTCGCCGATACCGCCGGCGCGGACGCCGATCCCGCCTCGGGCGCGGACGGCGCGCAGATCTACGGCGCGAAGGTCGAGAGCGAGATGAGCCTCAAGATGCTGCCGTTCACGCCGGCCGACCTGCCCGGCCCGGACGACGAGGCGTCGGACGCGGAAGCCGAAGCACTGGTGCGGGCGGCCTCGCCGACGCTCTCCGAAAAGCCGGTGCAGGTCGCCTCGGCGGAGCCCTTCGACGCCTCGCGCTTCGCGAGCGGCGGCGGGGGCGACGTCGCCGTCTACGAGCCGGGCTCGGCCTTCCGCATCGTGCCGGAGAACGTCTCCGTCGCGCCGCGTGAAACGCCGGCGGAAGCCTCGCGCTATGCCGAAGAGATCATCCCGTTCCGCGAAACCGTCTCGATCGGGAAGGCGCTCGCCGACAGCGGCTATACGGGAAGCGAGGCGGAAGGGGCAGCGGACGCGCTCGCCGAGCAGCTCGGAAGCGACGAGCTCGATGCCGGCGCCGTCCTTCGCGTCGGCAGCCAGTCGCGGGACGACGCCAAGCGGATCGTGCGGCTGTCGGCCTATCGCGGCACCACCCATGTCGCGACCGTCGCGGAAGCCGACAGCGGCGCCTTCACCGCCGCGGCCGAGCCCGGCGTCAGCGACGCCGTCGCGCAGGCCTTCGACGAGAACGCCACCGAAGCGCCGCTCCGCGCCGACATGCCGACCGCCTACGACGGGATCTATCAGGCGGCGCTCGCCTACGGCCTGAACGACCGCATGTGCCGGCAACTTCTCAAGATCCTCTCGCCCGACATCGACTTCCAGGCGAGGGTCGGTCCCGAGGACCGGCTCGTCGTGTTCTTCACCATGGACGAGGGCGAGGAGACCGCCAGCGACAACTCGCAGATCCTCTACGTGGAGGCGAGCTTCGGCGGCCAGTCGAAACGCTACTACCGCTTCCGCGCCGAGGGCGAGAACCGCTACGACTATTTCGATCGCGACGGCCGCAGCGCCAAGCAGTTCCTGCTCCGCACCCCGGTGCCGAACGGCCGCTTCACCTCGCCCTTCGGGGGGCGCGTCCATCCGATCCTCGGCTATGCCCGGCCGCACTGGGGCGTCGACTGGGCCGCGCCCGCCGGAACGCCGATCCTCGCCAGCGGCGACGGCGTCGTGGAATCGGCCGGCTGGACCAGCGGCTACGGCCGCCAAACCATCATCCGCCACGCCAACGGCTACGAGACGTCCTATTCCCACCAGAGCGCCATCGCCCGCGGCGTCCAGCCCGGCGCCGCGATCCGCCAGGGTCAGGTGATCGGCGCGGTCGGTTCGAGCGGCCTCTCCACCGGCAACCATCTCCACTACGAGGTGATCGTGAACGGCCAGAAGGTCGATCCGATGCGCATCAAGTTCCCGGCCGGCCACGTGCTGCAGGGCGAGGAACTCGACACGTTCCGCAAGGAGCGCGACCGGATCGACGAACTCCTGAAGGACCGGGCGGAAGCGCAGCGGGTCGCGCAGCGCTAAGCGCCGCGGGGCGGTTTTCCGGGCTCGCCCGCGGAGTCGGGCCGGTATCCTCCGCGACGAACAGGTCGCCGCTCTCCGACAGGCCGATATCCGCCCGCAATTGCGGCGAAAGCCGCATTGCCTCGCTGTCGCTTGCCGCGCGACCACGGCGCTGGCGACGCCCGGCGATCAGACCGGCGAAGCCGAGTATCCAACCGTTTTCGAGCAGGGTGTCCATGCGCGATCTCCTCTGATCGCCCGACCATGCGCCCTTTTCATTGATGACTGAAACGAGAAGATAAAATATATGCTTTGAGAAAATCTCGAAAAGAAATAGCCTGCGTCCGATGCTTCCGTCGTTGGAAATCGACCTCCTCCGAACCTTCCTCGCGATCGCGGAGAGCGGCAATTTCTCCCGCGCCGCGGAGCGCGTCCATCGCACGCCCTCGGCGGTGAGCCTGCAGGTCAAGCGGCTGGAGGAGGCGGTCGGGCGTCAGCTCTTCCGCCGCACGACGCGCGACGTCGCCTTGACGGAGGAAGGCGAGACGTTGGTCGGCTATTCTCGCCGCCTCCTGGCGCTCCACGACGAGGCCGCGGCGCGGATGGGTCTGCCGGAGGTCGAGGGCCGCATCCGCTTCGGCGCGCCGAACGATTCCGGCATCTACGCCATCCCGAAGATGCTCGGCCGCTTCGCCGGCACGCACCCGCATGTCGACGTCGAGGTGCGGCTGGATGCCAGCCGGAACCTGCGGAGCGCCTGCGACCGTGGCGACCTCGACCTCGCCATCTACACGAATTCGGCGGAGGCCAACGGCCGCAGCACCCGTATCCACGAGGAGGAACTCGTCTGGATCGGCCGCAAGCACGGCATCGCGAGCGAGCGCCGCCCGCTGCCGCTCGCAATCGCCGAGGCCGGCTGTTCGTGGCGCGACCGCGCTCTCGACGGCCTGGCGCGGGCCGGCATCGACTATCGCGTCGCCTATACGAGCGAGCATTGTCAGGGCCAGATCGCCGCGGTGGAAGCGGACCTCGCCGTCGCGCCCCTGCCGCTCAGCGTGGCGCGGCCACCCTTTGTCCGCCTCGGTTCCGAAGCCGGGCTGCCGGAGCTCGGACGCTACGACGTCTATATGCGCCTGCGGGAGAATGCCGGTCCCGCGGCTCGCGTCCTCGCCGGCCACGTCGCGGCGAGCTTCGCCGCCGTCGCCGGTCTCGGCGAGCGGCTGTTCGCCTGACCAGAACCGGCTGAAGCGTTACGCCGCCCTGAGAGTGCGCGGCGAAGCCTCGCGGGGTCGGCTGGCCGGGTCTTTCACCCGCGAGGTTCCGTCAGGCGCTCTTGGGCTTGATCGCGGACTGCGCGCGCCAGAGATCGATGCCGCCTTCGGTCGCGAAGCCGTCGATCTCGCGCAACTCCTCGTCCGTGAAGCCGAGCTTGCCGACGGCGTCGAGCGAATCGTCGAGCTGCTCCACCGTGCGCGCGCCGATCAGCGCCGAGGTGATGCGCTCGTCGCGCAGCACCCAGGCGATCGCCATCTGCGCCAGCGTCTGCCCGCGCCGCCTGGCGATGGCGTCGAGGCCGCGCAGCCGGGCGACGTTGTCCTCCGTCACCAGCGTGCGGGCGAAGGAGCCGTTCTTCGCCGCCCGCGAATCCGCCGGCAGGCCGTCGAGGTAGCGGTCGCTGAGCAGCCCCTGCGCCAGCGGCGAGAAGGCGATGCAGCCGACCCCGGTCTCGCCGAGCGCGTCGAGGAGGCCGTCCTCCACCCAGCGGTTCAGCATAGAATAGGACGGCTGGTGGATGACAAAGGGCGTCCGCATATCCTTCAGGAGTCGATACGCCTCGCGCGTCAGCTCGGCGGAATAGGACGAGACGCCGACATAGAGCGCCCGTCCGGACCGGACGATCTGGTCCAGCGCCCCCATCGTCTCCTCCAGCGGCGTGTCCGGGTCCGGGCGGTGGTGGTAGAAGATGTCGACATAGTCGAGCCCCATCCGCTTCAGGCTCTGGTCGAGGCTGGCGACGAGGTATTTTCGCGAGCCGAAATTGCCGTAGGGACCGGGCCACATATCGTAGCCGGCCTTGGTGGAAATCACGAGCTCGTCGCGGAAGGGCTGGAAGTCGAACTCCATCCAGCGGCCGAAATTCTCCTCCGCCGAGCCGTAGGGCGGGCCGTAGTTGTTCGCGAGGTCGAAATGCGTGACGCCGCGGTCGAAGGCGCGCCGCAGCATCGCCCGCCCCGTCTCGAACACGTCGGCGCCGCCGAAGTTCTGCCAGAGGCCGAGCGAGATCGCCGGAAGCTGCAGGCCGGAGCGCCCCGAGCGGCGATAGGGCATGCGGCCGTCGTAGCGGTTGTCGGCGGGAACGAAGGTCGGGGCAAGCGGCATCGGCGGCATTCCTGCGTGACGGTCAGCCGCGATCTAGCGCCGGTGCCGGAAAGGCCCAGCGCCTACTTGCAGTAGGTCGCGCCGTTCCGACGCGCCGCGATGTCGAGATGGAAGTGGGTCGCGTGGTCCGGATCGGTGCCGGGTCCGAGCACCGTCTTGAACGGCCCGCAGGCGCCGGCCCGGACGGCGTCGAGGAACTTCGCTTCCGGCGAGCCGGCGTCGCGCGCCGCGACGCCGATCGCCTCGCCCTTGTCGAAGCCGAACGAGCCGATGTCGATCGCGCTGCCGCGCGCGTGTTCGGAGATGCCGCTCTCGCTGGCCCGCGGCCGGCAGACATAGGTCGAGGCGTGCTGGAACTCGATCAGCTTACGATCCGGGAAGTTCGCCTTCGCCGCCGGCGCCACGCTGTCGGCCAGCCAGACGTCGAGCGCCAGCGCCGCGCGGCAGAGCATCTGCGTGTTCGGTCCGACCTTGATGCCCGTCGAGGAGCGCTCGAAATCGATCGGCCGGAGCACCCCGCACTCGCCCTCGCTGATCGAGGGCTTCACCGTGAACACCGCGCCGCGCCGCTTCAGCTCCGCCTCGCATTCGATGGCGTCCTCGATCGCGGCCGCGGCGACGACGCTTGTCGCCGGATCGATCACCGGCTGGCGGCTTTTCAGCTTGTCCGTCGAATTCGGCGCGTCCTCGGGCTTCGGCGGCTCCGCGCCGGCCTGTCCCTTCGCCGGAGCCTCGCCGGTCGGTGGCGGGGGCGGCGCGTCGGCCGGCCGCGCGTCCGGCACCGGCAACTCCTCCACCGGCTTCGCTTCGGCGGGAACCGCCGGCTGGACCGCATCCGGCTGGCCGGGCACCGGCGCGGTGGCGCCTGCCTCGCCTTCGGCCGCCGAGGATGGGCCGGCAGCCGGCACCGATGGAGCCGTTGCGCCTTCGCTCGGCTTCTTCGCCGCGTCATCGGCGGCGGAAGGAGCGTCCTTCGCCGCCTCGTCCTTCTTCTCCACCGCCTCGGGCGCCGCGGCATCCTTCGCCGGAGTTCCCGCCGCGTTCTCGCCACCGGCGGTCTCGGGACGCGGCGCGGGCGTCGGCACCGGCTCCGCCGCTGCACCTGTAGCCGCTGCCGCGGCCCCGACCGCTGCAGCAGCGCCCGCAGCACCTGCGGCCGCACCCGTACCGGCAACCGGCGGCGCGGCGGGCTTCGGCTTCGGCTTCGCCTGCTGCCGCGTGCGGCTGCGCGTCGGCTGCTTCGCCCGGTGCGGCGGGCCGAACACCCGGCGCATGAAGTTCTCCACCGGGTTCGAGCCGCGCTCGGCGGCAGGCGCCGGCTCGGCGAGGCCGAGCGGCAGGGCGAGCGCGAGCGCCAGCGCGACGCTCGCCGCGGGTCCGAACGTTCGTGCCATCAGCCCTTGAACTCGACCGTCGTCTTCTGCGGCTGGACGAGACGCGACAGCGCCTGCGCGTCCCAGTTGGTCAGGCGCACGCAGCCGTGGCTGTTGGTCTTGTCGATCTTCGAGGGCTCGGGCGTGCCATGGATGCCGTAGGTCGGCTTCGACAGGTCGATCCAGACATTGCCAACCGGCCCGTTCGGCCCGGCCGGCAGCGTCAGCTCCTTGCGGTTCTTGCCCTGCACGAAGTTCTTCGGGTCGTACTCGTATTTCGGGTTCTTCGCGCTGCCGTTCACCTTCATCTTGCCCGAGGGCGACGGCGTATCGGACGAGCCGATGGTCGCGGGATAGGCGACGATCAGCTTCTTGTCCTCGCCGTAGGCGAAGAGTTCGCCCCGGTCCTTGTCGACGACGATATGCGCGACCTTCATCGCGGGATCAGGATCCGGGCCCGGATCCGCGACGAGGATCGCGGTGCCGGCCTTGCCGAAGTCCACGTTCGGATTCATCGCCTTCAGGAGATCCTCGTCCATGTGGAAGCGCTCCGCGAACATCTCGGCGGCGTCGCGGTAGCAGGCGCAGTCGAGCTTCGCGAGCTTGGCGTAGTCCTCCGGCACCTCGCCGATGAACTCTTGGCGCAGGTCGTCGTCGCTGATCGTGTAGCGCATGACCGCCGGGGCGCCGTCCGCCGCCAGCGCCTGCCAGAACCCGGCGTCGATCGCGCCGCTGCCCTTCTCGCCCTTCAGGTCGGCGTAGGAGCGCACGGCCTTCGTCGTGTTGCCGCCGTCGCGCCCATCGACCACGCCCGGCGAGGCATGCGCCCGGTCGAGCAACACCTGGACGCGGACGAGGAACGGGTCCGGCGCGTCCTTGGCCTTCTCCGCGTCGTCGCCTTCGATCGTCGCGGCGACCGGATCGGGCTTCGCGGTCGCGTCGGCCGGCGCCGAGGCCGCCAGCTTCGCCGCCTCGTCCTTTGCCCGCAACCGCGCCTCGTAGCCGGCGAAGTCGGCCGTGTTGATCGCCTGTTCCGACAGGTCCGGCGGCGCGATGGCGGGCGGCGGGGTCGGCGCGTCCGGGCTCACCGCCGCCGGATCGCTCGGCGCCGGCGAGGCGGCGAGCGCCGAGGAGGAAAGGAGCGCGGCCGCGAGAACGGCGGTAACGAAACGGGGAAGCATCGGCGGCACGCCTCACTCGACGAAAGACTGCCGCAACAACGCCGCCGGGGCCGTTTCGGCTCCCGGCTACGCATCCCCAGATTTGGGGATGGCTATTCGAGGAATTCGACGGTGACGCCCGGCTTCACCATCCGTGCCAGTTCCCCGGCGTCGAAGTTGGTCAGCCGCACGCAGCCGTGGCTGTTGGTCTTGCCGATCTTCGAGGGCTCGGGCGTCCCATGGATGCCATAGGTCGGCTTCGACAGGGCGATCCAGATCGAACCGACCGGCCCGTTCGGACCCGGCGGGATATGGAGCACCGACGTGTTCTGCCCCTGCGTGAAGTTGATCTTCGGGTTGTAGGTGTACATCGGATCGAAGGCGATCCGCGCCACCTGCACCGTGCCGCTCGGGGACGGCGTGTCGCGCGAGCCGATGGTGGAGGGATAGGCGACGACGAGCGCGCCGGAAGCATCGTAGGCCCGCACCTGCTCGCGGCCCTTGTCGGCGACGATCCGCGCCACTTCCCCGCTCGCCGGCTCGCCGGTCGCGGCGACCTTCAGGATCGTGCCCGGCCGGTTGAAGTCGGCGCCGGGATTGATCTCCAGGAGATAATCCTCGTCCATGTGGAAACGCTCGGCCAGCATCTCCGAGACGCGGGCATAGGACATCGCGGGAAGCTTCGCCTTCTCGCTGTAGTCGTCCGGGATCGAGGCGACGTAGGGGCCGGCGGCGTCCTTGTCGGTGATCGTGTAGGACGCGATCGCGGGTCCCCCGGTCGCGTCGAGCTGTTCGGCCAGAGCCTGCACGTTCGCCGGGTCGATCCGCTCGCCGAACTTCTCCTCGTAGGCCGCCACCGCCTTGTCGACGTTGCCGCCCATGCGCCCGTCGATGACGCCGGGCGAGATGCCGGCGCGATCCATCAGGATCTGGAAGGCGGCGATCTGCGCCTTGGCGTTCGGCCCCTTCGGCCCCGCCACCTTCGGCGCGGGGCGCTTTTCCGGCATCGTCGTGTCGTTCGGCGCGACGATGGGCGCGCCGGCATCCGGCAACTGCCCGTCGAGCCCGTCGTTCAGCGGCGCGGGCGCGTCGGCCGGTTCCTCGGCGATGCCGCGATAGCCGCCGTCCACCGAGCCGGTGACGAAGCCGTCGAGATCGCCGCGGCGCATGGGGCGTTCCGCCATGCGCCCCCGCGGCCGCTCCACGGAGATGACGCGCCCGTAGCCGTCGACGGTCACGCGGCGGCCGAGATCGTCGATGAACGTTTCCGGCCGGCCGGCGCCCCGGTCGTCGTTGTCGTAGAACGGATCGTCGGCGGGCCCCTCGAGATACTGCGCCGCCGCGGCTCCCGCGCCGACGACGGCGAAAGCTGGAGCGCCGAGCAGCAGCGCCACCGATACGCGAAGCAACGAAGACCGTCTCATGGTCGCTCCAGACAGGGCCTTGCGGGCCGGCGCACGAGCCATCCCGCCCGCAAGATACGGGCGACGCATGGCGGGAAAAGCCGGCCGCATCATGGCTGCCGGACAGACATGCGAATTTATCGCCGGATGGTAAACAGAAGCTGACCGGACGGCGCCGTCCGCGCTTCAGATCACCGCGAGCGGCCGCTTCTCCTTCGGCGGCGGAAAGGCGGCGTCGAGTTCGTGCCGGTCGTTCAGCCCGAGCACGAGGTCGGCCGCCGCGGCGTTCTCGCGGACGTGGGTCGCCGAACCCGCCTTCGGGATCGCGATCACGTCGTCGCCGTCGACCAGGAAGGCGAGCGCGACCTGCGCGGGGCTGGCGCGATGATGCTGCGCGACGCGATGGAGCACCGGATGGTCGAGCAGCGCGCCGCCCTGTCCGACCGGCGAATAGGCCATCGCCGGCACGCCGCGCTCCGCCATCCAGGGCAGGAGATCGAATTCCGGCCCGCGCTCCTCGAGATTGTAGAGGATCTGGTTGGTGGCGCAGTCCTCGCCGCCCGGCAACGCGAACAGCTCCTCCATCTCCTCGGTGTCGAAGTTCGAGACGCCCCAGTTGCGGATCAGTCCGTCCTGCTTCAGGGCGGCGAGCGCCTCCACCGTCTCCCCGAGCGGCACCCCGCCCGGCCAATGGAGGAGGTAGAGGTCGAGGCGGTCGGTGCCGAGGCGCTTCAGCGAGGCCTCGCAGGCCCGGCGCGTGCCGGTGCGCGAGGCATGGTGCGGCGCGACCTTAGAGACGAGGAACACCTCGTCGCGGCGGCCGGCGATCGCCTCGCCGACGAGTTCCTCCGACCGGCCGTGCGCGTAGATCTCCGCCGTGTCGACCAGCGTCATCCCGAGGTCGATGCCGGCGCGCAGCGCCGCGATCTCCTCGTCCCGCGAGCCGCGGCTCTCCGCCATCATCCAGGTTCCCTGCCCCATCACCGGCACGGCCGAGCCGTCCGGCAGCGTCGCGGTCTTCATCGTCCCTGTCCTCCCGTTCGGGGTCGCGCCGGGGCAGGAACGGCGCCAGCGAGCGCGCGTTGCACCTCTCGACCAAACGAAACGGAGCGATGCCATGTCATCCACGCTCGGCGAACAGGCCATGACCCCGCACCAGCCGGCGGCCGACCATATCGAGGCGAGCCGCGTCAGCGGCACCACGGTCTACTCCACCGATGGCGACAAGCTCGGCACGATCGATGACATCGTGCTCGGCAAGCGCGACGGCCAGGTGAAATACGCGATCCTCGCCTCCGGCGGCTTCCTCGGCATCGGCGAAGATTACTACCCGCTGCCTTGGGCTGTGCTGAAATACGACGAGCGGCAGGGCGGCTACGTGATCGGCGTCACGATCGACCAGCTGAAGGGCGGCCCGAGCTACGCCCGCGAAGCCGCCCCCAGCTGGGGCGACCCGGCCTACGGCCGCGACATCGACGACTACTACGGCACGCGGGCGGTGTGAGCGTTCGGACGGCGGCCGAAGCGAAGAGGGGCAGCCTCGCGGCCGCCCCTCTTATTCGATCTCCGCGCGGATGCCGAGCCGGCCGGCCACCACCCCGAGGCGCTTGTCGCGCGTCCACAGCCTGCCACCTTCGACCAAAAGGGTCGACGCTAACAGGTGCACATCGACGTAGCCGATGCCAGTGCTGTGGAGCCGTTGCGTCTCGATCAGTTCGCGCACGATCCTTGTCGAGGCAGTCGGGGCAGGAAACACGCCTGCCAGCTTCCGAAATGCTGACCGCCGGTCGCGGAAATTGCCGAGCGCAAGCTCGCCAACCACAAAATCGTGCAACAACAACTGTTCCGATAGTTCGGCGAATGGCTCGATCGACGCCCTGCCACCGGCGCGGATGAAATCGATCCAAACCGATGTGTCGACGACGATCAATCGAAACGGCGACGCGGCGGGGCTACCAGATCGGGCTCGGTGCCAGCGAGCGTCATGAGTTCATTGAGGACACGGCGGTAGGCTTCCGCGTCCATAGGTTCGATCCTTCGCGGCGGATGACGTCGCCGAAACTCCTGCAGTGCGCGTCGATCGAACGCCTCCTCGTCAGCTTGTCCTGCATCGGGTTCCGCAGACTCTCCCGGCTTCTTGCTTGCAGCACTGGCCATGAAACATTCCGCCACGAGGTTCAAATATCGGAGGCAACTTTGACGCCGAATAGCCGGCGCTGGTCAAGCGCCGGCCGTCCAATTCGAATCACGCTGCCACCCGGTCACCCACTGCGCCGAGCTTCGAGCCGGCGACGTGGAAGATCAGGTGGTCGCCGCCCGCCGTCACCCGCACGATCGAGTCGTCGCGCACGTCGCCGAGCAGGATCTTCTCGGCGAGCGGGTCCTGCACCTCGCGCTGGATCACCCGCTTCAGCGGCCGCGCGCCGTAGGCCGGGTCGTAGCCGCGCCCCGCCAGCCAGTCGCGCGCCGAACCGTCGAGTTCCAGCACGATCTTGCGGTCGACGAGCAGCGCCTCCAGCCGCCGCATCTGGATGTCGACGATCGCGCCCATCTCGCTGCGGCGCAGGCGATGGAACAGGATCGTCTCGTCGACGCGGTTCAGGAACTCCGGCCGGAAGGCGGCGCGCAGCACCTCCATCACCTGCGGGCGCACGGCGTCGACGTCCTGCTCGTCCGTCAGCGTCGCCAGGTACTCCGCCCCAAGGTTCGAGGTCATGACGATCAGCGTGTTGCGGAAATCGACCGTCCGCCCCTGCCCGTCGGTCAGCCGCCCGTCGTCGAGCACCTGCAGCAGCACGTTGAACACGTCCGGATGCGCCTTCTCGATCTCGTCGAACAGCACGACCTGATACGGCCTGCGGCGCACGGCTTCCGTCAGCGAACCGCCCTCCTCGTAGCCGACATAGCCGGGAGGCGCGCCGATCAGCCGGGCGACGGAGTGCTTCTCCATGAACTCCGACATGTCGAGCCGTACCATCGCCGCCTCGTCGTCGAACAGGAAGCGGGCCAGCGCCTTGGTCAGCTCGGTCTTGCCGACGCCGGTCGGCCCGAGGAAGATGAACGAGCCGATCGGCCGGTTCGGGTCCTGCAGCCCGGCGCGCGCCCGCCTGACGGCGCGCGACACGGCCTGCACCGCTTCGCCCTGACCGACGACGCGCTGGCCCAAAGCGTCCTCCATCCGCAAGAGCTTGTCGCGCTCGCCTTCCAGCATCCGGTCCACCGGGATGCCGGTCCAGCGCGACACGACCTGCGCGATGTGGTCGGGCGTCACGGTCTCCTCGACCATGGCGGCGCCCGCGCCCTCCTTGGCTTCCGCCTCGGTGAGTTCGCGCTCAAGGCCCGGGATCGTGCCGTAGGCGAGTTCGCCGGCCCGCTGGTACTCGCCCCTGCGCTGGGCGCCGGCGAGTTCGTTGCGCGCCTCGTCGAGCTGTTTCTTCAGGTCCGCGGCACGGCCGAGCTTCCGCTTCTCCGCCTGCCACGCTTGCGTGATGCGGTCCGACTCCTCCTCGAGGTTCGCGAGCTCGCCTTCCAGCCGTTCGAGCCGGCTCTTCGACGCCTCGTCCTGCTCGCGCTTCAGCGCTTCGCGCTCGATCTTGAGCTGCATCACCCGCCGGTCGATCTCGTCGAGGGCTTCCGGCTTGGAGTCGACCGCCATGCGCAGGCGCGCCGCGCTCTCGTCCACGAGGTCGATCGCCTTGTCCGGCAGGAAGCGATCGGTGATGTAGCGGTTTGACAGCGTCGCGGCCGAGACCAGCGCCGAGTCCGAGATGCGCACCTGATGGTGCTGCTCGTACTTCTCCTTGATGCCGCGCAGGATCGAGATCGTGTCCTCGACGTTGGGTTCCGAAACGAAGACCGGCTGGAAACGCCGGGCGAGCGCCGGGTCCTTCTCGACGTGCTTCCTGTACTCGTCGAGCGTCGTCGCGCCGACGCAGTGGAGCTCGCCGCGCGCCAGCGCAGGCTTCAGCAGGTTCGAGGCGTCCATCGCCCCGTCCGCCTTGCCGGCGCCGACGAGCGTGTGCATCTCGTCGATGAACAGGACGATCTCGCCGTTCGCGCCGGTGACTTCCGAGAGCACCGCCTTCAACCGTTCCTCGAACTCGCCGCGATACTTCGCGCCGGCGATCAACGCACCCATGTCGAGCGCGAGCAGGCGCTTGTCGCGAAGCGATTCCGGCACGTCGCCGTTGACGATCCGGAGCGCCAGACCTTCCGCGATCGCGGTCTTGCCGACGCCCGGCTCGCCGATCAGCACGGGATTGTTCTTCGTTCGCCGCGACAGGACCTGGATCGTGCGGCGGATCTCGTCGTCGCGCCCGATCACCGGGTCGAGCCGGCCGTCCCGCGCATCCTTGGTGAGATCGCGCGCATACTTCTTCAAGGCGTCGTAGCCCTGCTCGGCACTCGCCGTATCGGCGGTGCGGCCCTTGCGGATCGCCTCGATCGCGGCGTTCAGCCCCTGCGCGGTCACCCCGGCATCGGCGAGGATTTTCGCGGTCTTCGCCTGTTTCTCGATGGCGAGCGCCAAAAGCAGCCGCTCGACGGTGACGTAGCTGTCGCCGGCCTTCTTCGCGATCTCCTCGGCGGTGGCGAAGACCTTCTGCAGCGGCTGGCTCATGTAGAGGCCGTTCCCGCCGGAAACCTTCGGCATCGCCTCCAGCGCAGAGTCGACGGCGAGCCGCACGTCGGCCGGGCGGCCGCCCGCCTTCTCGATCAGCCCCGCCGCCAGACCTTCGCGGTCGTCGACCAGAACCTTCAACAGGTGTTCGGGGGAGAATTGCTGGTGGTCGCGCGAGACGGCCGCCGTCTGGGCGGACTGGATGAAGCCGCGCGCGCGCTCGGTATAGCGTTCGATATCCATATATGCCTCCTGACTGCGCGCCACCTCGGAAAAGCATGGCGCACGACGAACCGGAAACCGGCCCCCGCGATGCGGCAGGCCGTCGACGGGAAATATGGGATCGGGAGGGTCGGCGCGGAAGTGGCGGGCCGGCGACTATTTTCGGCGGCCCCGCGACGCAGCCTGCGCTGCAGCAGGCGGCATTCGACAGTTCGGCGGAAGCTTCCGTTAAGTCTAGGATCGCTTCCTCGCCCGCATCAATAGTTTCTTCGTGAGCCCGGCGTCAACGTGCGGCGAACCGGTAGCGGGCCGTGCGGCGCGTTGCCTTCCGTTCCTGTGCATGTGTCCGGCGGCATCCGATCCGCTGCCGGAAAAACCGCGAAAGGGGTTCGCATGAAGCCGATCGCCATTCTGGGCGCGGGTCTCGCCGGGTTGACCGCCGCCGCGGATCTCAAGAAGCGCGGCCTGCCCGTGATCGTCTTCGAGGCGGGGCCCGCGATCGGCGGCATGGCCGCCTCTTTCAAGGACGCGGAAGGGTTCTCCTACGATTTCGGCGCGCATTTCGTCTCGAACCGCCTCGCGAAGGCGATGGGCACCGAAGACATCTGCCGCACCGTGAAGCACTACGGCGAGGCCGTCCTCGTCGGCGGTCGGATGCGCAGCCATCCGTTCGGCCTGATGCGGGAGCCGCGCTTCGCGCTCGGCGCCCTGAAGGCGAAGCTCAGCGCCAAGCGCGCCCCGGCGGCGAGCGCCGCCGACTGGTTCCGCGGCGCCTACGGCGAGGCGCTCGCCGAAGCCGTGGCGATCCCGCTCGCCGAGGCCTGGTCCGGCGCGCCGGCCGCCGAGCTCGCGCCGTCGGTCGGCGAGAAGTTCGGGCACGGTGCCCTGAAGTCGCTCTATCTCACCGCAGCGCAGGTCCTCACCGGCCGCGCCGTCTGCAACGGCTACACCCGCGAGATGCCGGAAAGCGCCGGCGTCTACCACGTCTATCCCGAAGGCGGCCTGTCGAAGCTCCTCGCGCCGATGGCGACCTCCGTCGCCTCGAACGTCCGGCTCGGCTCGCCGGTCGAGAAGGTCGTGGTGGAGGGCGGGCGCGTCGTCGCGGTGCGCTCGAAGGGCGAGACGACTCCCGTCTCGGCGGTGGTCTCCACCGCGCCGGTCAACGTCCTGCCGAAGCTCGTCGAGGGAACCGCCGCGCTGGACGAGCTGGCGAGCTTCCGCTACCGGCCGATGATCTTCGTCAACCTGAAGTTCGAGGGCCGCGGCCTCCTGCCCGACACGATGCTCTGGGTGCCGGAGGGCGGGACCCCCTTCTTCCGCCTGACGGAAGCGCCGATCTCGATGCCCTGGCTGGCTCCCGAGGGCAAGACGCTGATCACCGCCGACATCGGCTGCCAGGTCGGCGACGAATGGTGGACCATGCCGGACGCCGACCTGGCGGAAGCCTGTCTCGCCGGCATGAACCGCATCTTCGGCGATCTCGGGCCCCGCTATCTCGGGGCCGGCGGCGTCATCCGCACCTCGGTCGCCTATCCGGTCCATCTGGAGAAGTACGAGGCGGCGCGACGGCGCTTCGCCCTCGCCACCGGTGTCGAGGGTCTCTGGAGCGTCGGGCGCAACGGCGAGTTCGCCCATATCCTGATGGAAGACGTCTATTGGCGCACGAAGCGCCGGATGGAGGAGGTCGCGGCCTTCGTCGGCGGCGGCGCGCGCGGCGCGGAAGCAGCCGACCACGGTCGCATCGCCGCCTGACGCGCCGCGACCGTCTTTCCTGAAACGAAAAAGGGCGCCGGCTCGTGCCGGCGCCCTTTCATCTATTGCCCTGTTCCGATGCTCAGCCGTTGGAGGCGAGCAGGAAATCCGGGAGCTGCGGAGCTTCGCCCGCCTCGTCCTCGGGCTTCTTCTTGCGCGGACGTCCGCGCGGCCGTTTCGCCGGCGCGTCGCCGCTCGCCGCTTCCTCACCCGCGGCCGCGGCCGCTTCGACCGGACGGGACGCATCCTCCGCAGCGGGAGCAACGGGCTGCGGCGCTTCGGATGCCGCTGCCGGAGCCGGCTCGGTTGCACCGGGCGCCACCGCTTCGATCGACCCTTCCGCCTCGCCGTAGCGCGGGCGGCGCGGGCGGCCGCGACGGCGGCCCTCGCCGCTCGGACGCTCGGCGTCCGTCGGCACGATCGCGCCTTCCGGCTCCGCCAGCACGTCGCGCGCGGCCGGGGCGCCTTCGCCGTAGCCGCTTTCCTGCGCGTTCACGGTCTCCACCGGCGTCACGGTCTCGTCGCGGCGCGGTTCCGGCCGGGCGGCGTGGTCGTCCTGCCGCCGCTCCCCGCCGGCGGTCGGGGCGTCCATCTCGCCGATGCTCGGCTGCGGCCCGAGGCCGTTCGGCACCTGCCGATCGCCGCCGTTGTTGCGGTCCTGCCAGGGCTGGCGCTCGCCGCGGTTTTCCCACGGACGACGCTCGCCGTTCTCGTTCCGGTCGCGATTGTTGTCGCGCCGGTCGCGGTTGAAGTCGCGGTTGCGGTTGTCGCGGCCCTGGCCGTCGCGCCCCTGACCGTCTCGGTTGTCGCGGCCCTGGTTGTCGCGCCCTGCGTTGTCCCGATTGTCGCGAGCCTGGTAATCCCGGTTGCGATCGTCCCGGCCCTGATTGTCGCGGTTGAAGCGCTGCTCGCGCCCGTCGCGGTTGTTCTGACCGTCGCGGTTGCCCTGGTAATCGCGATTGCCTTGGTAGTCGCGGTTGCCGCCCTGCCCACCGAAATCGCCGCCGCGGTTCTCGCGCATCTGGTTCGGCTGGTGCTGCGGCCGCTCGCTGCCGCCGGCACGTTCCGGCACCGGATAGGGATGGCCGTTCGGCGTCGCCAGACCGTTCTCGGCCGCGGCCTCGTCGCCCTCGTCCTCGTAGTCGCCCTCGAAATCGGGCTCCTCGCGCTGGAGTTGGAAGGTGCCTTGCGCCGCGGCGACGATGCGGCCGTAGTGCTCGGCGTGCTGCAGGTAGTTCTCGGCCATGACGCGGTCGCCGGACGCGCTCGCGTCCCGCGCCAGCGCGATGTATTTTTCCGCGATGTGCTGCGCGTTGCCCCTGATCTTCACGTCCGGGCCGTTCGACTCGTAGGAGCGCGACATCGGGTTGGGACCTTTGCGGCCGCGCCCTCGCATGCGCTGCTTGTTCTGCTGTCCTGGCCTCATGATCTTCCTGTCTTCGGATGGCCCGGCATCAAGCCGCTGGAATTCGCGTGCGCGGCAGGCCATCTTGCCCTGCCCGCTCCGGCTCGGCGAAACATTCGCGACCGTCCACGAATCCGTCCAATCGATTGAACCTCAAGCGATCCCCGAATCGCCCGCACGTCACGAACGGCCCCGCCGCTTCGATCATCCGGCCCCGTCGTCTCTCGCGACGCGAGCGCTGTGGATGTTCCCCATCGAATTCCGTGACAAGGGGAACCTAGAGCTTCACAAGCCTCATCACAAGCCCTTTTTGGTAAAGAAGGGTTAACCCGGCCGTTTCCGGCCTACGGAAATTCCTTGTCCCCCATCGGCCGGAACAGCAGCGCGCGTTCCGTGCCGCCGAGGTCGCGAGCGCTCGTTTCGAGCGCGAACCCCTGCTCGGCGAAGATCGCCGCGACGTCCCGTTCCTGCCCGATGCCGATCTCCACGGCGACCGCGCCGCCGGGAAGCAGCGCGTCCCTCCCCCCGTTCGCGATGGCGCGGTAGGAGCGCAAGCCATCCGGTCCGCCGTCGAGCGCCCGCAAGGGATCGTGTTCCCGCACCTCGCGCTGGAGCGCTGCGATGTCGCCGCTCGGAATATAGGGCGGGTTCGAAACGATCACGTCGACCGGCCTGTCCAGCGCCAGGAGATGATCGCCGAGCCGCACCCGGAACCGCGCCGCGACCCCCGCGGCCCCGGCGTTCGCCGCTGCCGTCGCCAGTGCTCCGGCCGAGATGTCGGTCGCGACGGCTTCGGCCTCGGGGAACAGCGCCAGCAGCGACACCGCGATCGCCCCCGTGCCCGTACCGATATCGGCGACGATGCAGCGCCCCTTGTGGCCGATGCATTCCGTGATCGGCGCGCGGGCGAGGTCCACCAGCGCTTCCGTGTCCGGCCGCGGCTCCAGCGTGTCCGGCGAAAGCTGGAAGTCGTGCGCGTAGAAGGCCCGCCGCCCGAGGATGCGGTGGACCGGCTCGCCGGCGAGCCGCCGCGCGACGAAACCCGCCAGCCGGTCCCGACCCGCCGCCGCCGCGGGCAGTTCCTTCGCAAGGAAGAGTCGCGCCGCGTCCACGCCGAATGCTTCCGCGACGAGGAGCCGCGCGTCGAGCTCGGGCGAGGCGACGCCCCCGTCCGCGAAGCGAAGCCGCGCCGCGGCGAGGAGGTCCGCGACGCTCGAACCCTCGCCGCCGCCGCTCAGGCCGCCTCTCCGGTCGCCGCGAGAAGCTGGGCGCGATGATCGGCGGCGAGCGCGTCGACGAGTTCGTCGAGATCGCCTTCCACCACCTTATCGAGCTTGTAGAGCGTCAGGTTGATGCGGTGGTCGGTCACCCTCCCTTGCGGGAAATTGTAGGTGCGGATGCGCTCCGAGCGGTCGCCGGAGCCGACCTGCGCGCGGCGGTCGGCGGAGCGCTCGTCGGCGGCGCGCTGGCGCTCCATGTCGTAGAGCCTCGCCTTCAGCACCTGCATCGCCCGCGCCCGGTTCTGGTGCTGCGACTTCTCCGAGGACGTGACGACGATCCCGGTCGGCAGGTGCGTGATCCGCACCGCCGAGTCCGTCGTGTTGACGTGCTGGCCGCCCGCCCCGGAGGAGCGCATCGTGTCGATGCGGATGTCCTCGTTGCGCACCTCGATGTCGATGTCCTCGGCCTCCGGCAGCACCGCCACGGTCGCGGCCGAGGTGTGGATGCGCCCCTGCGCCTCGGTCGCCGGCACGCGCTGCACGCGGTGGACGCCGGACTCGAACTTCAGCTTCGAGAACACGCCGCGCCCGTTGACGCTCGCGACCACTTCCTTGTAGCCGCCAGCCTCGCCCTCGCTGGCCGACAGCAGTTCCACCTTCCAGCCGCGCCCGTCCGCGTAGCGCTGGTACATGCGGAAGAGGTCGCCCGCGAAGAGCCCGGCTTCCGAGCCGCCCGTGCCGGCGCGGATCTCGAGGATCGCGCCCTTCTCGTCGGCGGCGTCCTTCGGCAGGAGCGCGAGGCGGATCTCCTCGACCAGCGCTTCCTCTCGCCCCCCCAGCTCGGCGAGCTCGGCCTCGGCGAGTTCTCGCAGATCCCGGTCGGCCGCGGCGTCGCCGGCGAGCGCCCGCGCATCCGCGATCTCGCGCGTGACGGCGCGGTGCCGCTCGATGGCGCGCGCCACCGCTTCCAGCCCGGAATATTCGCTGGCCAAGCTGGCGAAGTCGGCCCCGCCGCCGCCCTTCGCCATCTCGGCTTCGAGATAGGCGAAACGGCGGAGGATCTCGTTCAGTCTGTCGGTCGGCAGGGCTGCCATGAGCAATGGTCCGGTGACGGCGGGCGGATGGTGCGGGATGGAAGACGGCCGCCGCCGCTAATAGGGGATCGCGTGCTCGTCGGCGAAGCGCTGCAGGCGCTCGCGGGCGTTTCCCGTGCCGGCGAGGATCGCGTCCATCTCGTTCGCGAGTTTCCCCGCGTCGAGCGCCACCAGCATCGCCTTCACCGGGCCGATCGCGGACGGCGTCATCGAGATCGAGCGCAGCCCAAGCCCGATCAGCGCCATCGCCGAGAGCGGCTTGCCGGCGAGCTCGCCGCAGAGCGTCACCGGCACGTTGTTGCGGTTGCCCGCCTCGACGATCCGCTTCAGCGCGCCGAGGAACGGCGCCGACAGCGGGTCGAACCGCGAGGCGATGCGGGCGTTGCCGCGGTCCGTCGCGGTGAAATACTGGAAGAGGTCGTTCGAGCCGATCGACACGAAGTCGACGAGCTTCATCAGTTCGTCGAGCTGGAACAGCAGCGAGGGCACCTCGATCATCGCGCCGAGCTTCAGGCGGCGCGGCATGACGTGGCCGAACTTCGTCAGATACGTGAACTCGCGGCTGATCAGGTCGCGCGCCTGCCTGAGCTCGCCGAGCTCGGTGATCATCGGGAACATGACGCGTAGCTCCCGCCCGCCCGCCGCCTTCAAGAGGGCGCGGAGCTGGGTGCGCATCAGGCCCGGCCGGTCGAGCGCCAGCCGGATCGCCCGGTAGCCGAGCGCCGGGTTCTCCTCCGGCGACTGGTGGAGGTACGGCAGCACCTTGTCGCCGCCGATGTCGAGCGTGCGGAAGGTCACCGGCTTGTCGCCGGCGGCGTCGAGGACGGCGCTGTAGAGGCGCTCCTGCTCGCTCGCCCGCGGCATGGACGAGGCGATCATGAACTGCAGCTCGGTGCGGAACAGGCCGATACCGGCCGCGCCGGAGTCCTCCAGCTGCGGCAGGTCGACGAGGAGGCCGGCGTTCACCTGCAGGTTGATCGGCACGCCGTCGAGCGTCTCGGCGGCGCGCTCCCTCAAGGCACGGTACTGCTCCTGCCGCCGGGCGCGGAAACGCGCCTTCTCGGCGTAGTTCCGCTCGATGTCGACGGGCGGGCGCAGATGCGCCGAGCCGTCGTCGCCGTCGACGATGATCGGATCGTTGTTCTCCGACATCGAGACCGCGCCCATCGCCTGCCCGATCACCGGGATGCCGAGCGCGCGCGCCACGATCACGACGTGGCTGGTCTGCGTGCCCTCTTCGAGGATCAGGCCGCGCACCTGGTCGCGCCGGTAGTCGAGGAGTTCCGCCGCGCCCATCGAGCGCGCGACGATGATCGCGTCCTTCGGCCCCGTCCCGTCCGCCATGCCGTCGGTCGTGCCGATGAGCTGGCGGAGCAGCCGGTTGGCGAGGTCGTCGAAATCGTGCATCCGCTCGCGGATATAGGGGTCGGGCATGTGGATCATGCGCGCCCGCATGTCGCTCTGCACCTTCTCCACTGCGGCCTCGGCGGTGAGGCCGTTGCGGATCGCCTCCTCCAGCCGCCGCGCCCAGCCGCGGTCGTGCGCGAACATGCGGTAGGCTTCGAGCACCGCCCGGTGCTCGCCCTCCGCCGCCATCTCGCGCCGCGACAGCATATCCTCGATCGAGATGCGCAAGGAACCCAGCGCCTGCTCCAGCCGGCCGATCTCGGTCTCGGCATCCTCGTTGAAGAGGTTGGTCACGACGACGCGCGGCTCGTGCAGCACGACATGGCCGAGCCCGATCCCGTCGGCCAGCGGCAGGCCCTTGAAGCTCACCGGACGGGACAGGTCGAGCACGACGCCCGGCCGCGACAGCCCTTCCAGGCTGCCGGCGGCGATCATCTCGGCAACCACCATGGCGACGGTTTCCAGCGCTTCCACTTCTTCCTCGCGGTAGACGCGATTGGCGCGGTTCTGGACGTCGAGTACGCCGAGAGTGCGGCCGGCCCGGAGGATCGGCACGCCGAGAAAGGCGTTGAACGGCTCCTCGTCGGTGCCGGGAATGAAGGTGAAAGCCGGGTGCTTCTGCGCTTCCGAAAGGTTCAGCGGCCGGGCGGTGGCGGCGATCGTGCCGACGAGGCCCTCGCCGAGCTTCAATTGCGCATGGTGGACGGAGCCGGGGTTGAGGCCCTCCGTCGCGTAGAGCTCCAGCACGCCGTCGGCCCGGAGCACGTAGAGCGAGCAGACTTCGGCCACCATGTTGCCGGCGATCTGGCGGACGATCGTGTCGAGGCGCACCTGCGCCTCCAGCGGCTCGGCCATGAGCTCGCGGATGCGGCGGAGCAGGACGCGGGGGCCGAGTGAGTCGCTTCGCGGCAACGGCATGTCCCAGGAAACGGGCGGACGACGGATCGTCCGCCGGACGCGCGTGACGCGCCCAGCATGAATCCTCTTGCGCGGCACCCGCAAGAGGTGCCTCGCACAAACTTCTATAGATGCCGATCCTTAAGCTTTGTCGAGACCGTAGGCGGAATGGAGCGTGCGCACCGCGAGTTCGGTGAACTCGCCGTCGATCAGGATGGAGATCTTGATCTCGGACGTCGTGATCGCGCGGATGTTGATGCCGCGGTTCGCCAGCGCCTTGAAGGCGGTGGCCGCGACGCCGGTATGCGAGCGCATGCCGATGCCGATCACCGACACCTTGGTGAGGCCCGGCTCCGACTGCATCAGCTCGAAGCGCATCTCGGGCTTGGCCTTTTCGAGCAGCGCGTTCGCCTTCCCGAGGTCCCCCGCCGGCACGGTGAAGGTCATGTCGGTGCGCGTCCCGTCCTCCGAGACGTTCTGGACGATCATGTCGACGTTGACGCCACTGTCCGCCAGCGGCGCGAAGATCGCGGCGGCGACGCCGGGGCGGTCCTCCACGCGCCGGAGCGAGATCTGCGCCTCGTCCTTCGAATAGGCGATGCCGGTGACGACCTGGGCTTCCACGATTTCATCCTCGTCGCAAATTAGCGTGCCGGGCGGGTTCAGGAAATCGCCCATGCCGGGGGCGTCCGGGTCCTCGAAGGACGAGCGCACGAAGAGCCGGACGCGGTGCACCATCGCGAGCTCGACCGAGCGCACCTGCAGGACCTTCGCGCCGAGCGAGGCCATCTCCAGCATCTCCTCGAACGCGACTTTCCGCATCCGCCGGGCTTTCGGCTCGATGCGTGGGTCCGTCGTGTAGACGCCGTCGACGTCGGTATAGATGTCGCAGCGGTCCGCCTGGAGGCCGGCCGCCACCGCTACCGCCGAGGTGTCCGAGCCGCCGCGCCCGAGCGTCGCGACGCGGTTGTCGGGCGCGAGACCCTGGAAGCCGGCGATCACCGCCACCTGCCCTTCGGAAAAGCGCCGGACGATCTCGGCGCCGTCGATCGCCTCGATCCGCGCCGCGCCGTGCTGGCCGTCGGTGCGGATCGGAATCTGCCAGCCGGCCCACGACCGGGCGTTGATCCCCATCGCCTGCAGCGTGATCGCGAGAAGGCCGGCCGTCACCAGTTCGCCCGACGCCACCACCGCGTCGTATTCGCGCGCGTCGTGCATGGGGGATGCCTGCCGGCACCATTCCACCAGCTCGTTGGTCTTGCCGGACATGGCGGACACCACGACCGCCACCTCGTGGCCGGCATCCACCTCGCGCTTCACGTGGCGCGCGACGCGGCGGATGCGATCGATGTCGGCGACCGAGGTTCCGCCGAATTTGAGAACGAGACGCGCCATCGGCGAAAACGAGCGATTCCGATAAGAAGCGGACCCGGGCCGGCCGCGAACTGCACCTTGCCCGAGGGAGACCCCGGGCGCGCGCCGGATAGCCGGTTTGCCGCGGTGCCGCAAGGCGAGCGGCGCACCCCCGCCGCCGGGGGCCGGTCAGCCGGCGGCGGCGAGCGGGGCGGTCGCGGCCGCCGCGGTGTCCAGCCGTTCGGGCCGGCCGAACAGGTAACCCTGGCCGGCGTCGCAGCCGAGCGCCTTCAGCAGTTCCCACTGGCTCGGCGTTTCGACGCCTTCGGCGAGCGTCGGGATGCCGATGTCGCGGCCGATCTGCGTCACCGCCCGCAGCACCGCCATCGAATGCCGGTCGGTCTCCGCAGCGGCCACGAAGGAGCGGTCGATCTTGATGCGGTCGAGCGGGAAGTCGCGCAGGTGCGCGAGCGAGGAATAGCCGGTGCCGAAGTCGTCCATCGCGATCCGGATGCCGAGGATGCGCAGCGCGCCGAGGGCGTCGGCGATCTGCGTGCCGCTTTCCACCATCGCCGTTTCGGTCAGCTCCACTTCCAGCCGGCACGGCGCGAGCCCGCTCTCGGCCAGCGCCGCGGTGACGTGCGACAGGAACAGCGGCGAGCGGAGCTGGACGGGCGAGACGTTCACCGCCACGTGCCGGCCGTTCGGCCAGGCGGCGGCGGCGCGGCAGGCTTCCATGAGCACCCAGCGTCCGATGGCGACGATCTGGCCGTTCTCCTCGGCGAGCGGGACGAACGCCACCGGCGAAACCGCGCCGCGGACCGGATGCGTCCAGCGGATCAACGCCTCATAGCCGAGGGGCTCGCCGGTCTTGAGGTCGACCACCGGCTGGTAGGCGAGATGGAAGGCCTGCGTCTCGATCGCCTCGCGCAGGTCGTCCTCCAGCCGGTGCCGCTCCGTCACGACCTCCAGCATGCCCGGCTGGTAGGCGACCGCGCGGCCGCGTCCCTGGCGCTTGGCCTCGTAGAGCGCGATGTCGGTGCGCTGCATCAGCTGCTCGGCGTCCGCGGCGTCCTCGGAGCGGCAAAGCCCGACGCTGCAGCCGATCGAGACGGTGAGGTCGCCGATGGCGAAGGGGCGCGCCAGCATCAGGACGACACCGTCCGCGACCGAGCGGGCGATGTCGTGGTCGCCGTAGACGAGCACCGCCATCTCGTCGCCGCCGAGCCGGGCGACGAAGGCGCCGCGGCTGACGACGCCGCCGATGCGTTCGGCGACCTTCACCAGCAGCTTGTCGCCGACGCCATGGCCGTGCGAGTCGTTGACGCTCTTGAATCGGTCGAGATCGATCAGCAGCAGCTCGAACCGCCGCGACGAGCCGATGTCCGCCTCCATCCGTTGCGCCAGGGCGCGCCGGTTCGCCAGGCCCGTCAACGGGTCCTTGAAGGCGAGTTCCTCGATCCGGGTCTGCGCCTGCCGGCTCCGCGTCACGTCGTCGAAGGTCAGGACGCTGCCGCCGGCGGCGACGGGGCGGATCTCCACCTCCATGATCCGGCCGTCGTCCATCGGGTAGTCGAAGGTGGTGAAGTCCGCGGCGCTCATCCATTCGCCGGCGCGGGCGCGGGCGAGGGAGCGCCGCTCGGCGCTCCAGTTCTTGGTCCTGCCGATCGCGTCGATCACTTCGGCCGGCGTCATGCCGGTCCGCAAGCGGCCGGCGTCGATGCCGAAGATCTCCACGTAGCGCCGGTTGAAAAGCTGGAGGCGGCCGGCCGGATCGAAATAGACGAGGCCGTTCGACATGTTGTCGAGCGCCGTCGACAGGACGATGGCGTGCGCCTTCTCCTGCGCGTGGAAGCGGCGCGTCGCGAGGAGCACCGTCGCGGCGGCGGCGAACAGGAGCAGCGTGCCGGCCATGGAGGCCAGGCTGAGGATGAGGTTGTCGCCCGACCCGTCGTTCGCGAGCAGCGGATGGATGCGGGTGCCGGCGAGCGAGGTGAAGTGCGCGCCGCACACGGCGAGCACGAACAGGACGGTGCCGGCCGTCCGACCGATCCGCCCCGGCGCGAAGCCGGCGTAGAAGCCGAGGAACGCCGCGCCGACCGCAGCGGAAAGGACCGTCGATCCGGCGGAATGGGTGCGCACGCAGCCCTCCAGCGCCTCCATGCCGCTCATGTGCATGGCGGCGATGCCGGCGCCGGCCGCGAGGCCGAGCGCCACCCGCACGCGGTGGTGGCGGGCCCGCATCGCCAGCGCGAGCGGCAGGCCCACGGCGGCGACCGCGACGGCGGCCGACACGGCCGTCGTCGCCGCGTCGTAGATCAGGAACGCGTCGGGCCGGTAGCCGAGCATCGCGACGAAATGCGTCGTCCAGACCGCGACGCCCGCGACCACCGTCAGCCCCGCGAACCACCAGTGCCGCCGCGATCCCGACGCCACCTCGACCTCGCGCACGAGGCTCGTCACGAGCCAGCCGCCGAGCGCGCAGATCGAGGCCGCCGCGGCGACCGCCTCGAAGGAATGCTGCAGGCCGAGAACGAAGAGCCAATCCATCATGCCGGCAACTTAAGGCCGCCGCGATGTCGAATTGCTCAAGGAGCACGGTAAACGGACCGCGGCGCGACGCCGTTCTACCCAGCCGGCTACGCACGCCTAAGGCGCGCTCTTGACTTGCGGCGCCGGCCGCGAACCTAACAGCGGTGCAGCATCGGGACGGACGGCATATGAGCGAAACGCGGGCCACGACCATCGACCGGGACGAGGTCGAGCGCTTCTCGCGCCTCGCCGGGGAATGGTGGAACCCGAAGGGCAAGTTCCGGCCGCTCCACAAGTTCAATCCGGTGCGGCTCGCCTATATCCGCGAAGAGACGGCGATGAACTTCGGCCGCGACGCCCGTTCGCTGACGCCCTTCGAAGGCCTGTCGATCCTCGACATCGGCTGCGGCGGCGGCCTGATCGCCGAACCCCTCGCCCGCCTCGGGGCGCACGTCGTCGGGGCCGACGCCTCCGAGACCAACATCGAGGTGGCGAAGCTCCACGCCGCGCAAAGCGCCGTCGCCGTCGACTACCGCGCCGCGACGGCGGAGGCGATCGAGGCGGGCGGCGAGCGCTTCGACGTGGTCCTCGCGCTGGAGATCGTCGAGCACGTCGCCGACGTGCCGCTGTTCCTCTCGACCTGCGCCAACCTCGTGAAGCCGGGCGGCCTCCTCCTCGTCGCCACGATCAACCGCACGCTGAAGGCCTATGCGCTCGCGATCGTCGCGGCCGAGCGCGTGCTCGGCTGGCTGCCGCGCGGCACCCATTCCTACGAGCGTCTCGTGCGCCCGGAGGAGATCCGGCGGCCGGTGGAGGCGGCGGGCCTCCAGGTGCTCGAAGAGGTCGGCGTCGTCTACAATCTCCTCGCCGACGAATGGCGGCGCTCGCGCGACACGGACGTCAACTACATGACCCTCGCGCGCCGCCCCTGACCGGCCCCGCCGTCGCGACGATCGGCCTCGGCCGGGCCGTTCCCATGTGCTCTTGCTTCTGCTAGAAGCTGCCGCGCCCACTCAAGTTTGCGGGATGTCGCGGCGCGGCCTCCCGCCCGGAATCGCAATGACCGCATCGAACCATGCCTTCTTCTTCGACGGCCGGCTCGGGGAGCGTCCGAGCAGCAGCGGCGTCCTCGCCTTCCCGCGCTGCCCGACCGCGGCGCGTCTGGCGGAGACCCACGAGATCGGCACGGAGGAGCGGATCGACCTCGACCGCCTGCGCTGGATGGCGCTGCGCTCGCAGCTCGCGCCGCGCCCGGACCTCGAGCGCGCCTGCTTCCTCCTCGCCGGCGAGACGGGCGTCTCCTTCGAGCGCTTCGCCATCGCCTTCTTCCGCGGCCTCGATGCCCGCTCGCAGCGCGGCATGGTGTTCTACCGCCCCGGCGCCAGGCACCTCAGCGACGACGAGACCTGGCTGCTCCGGCTGGTCTCCGCCTGGCGGCGCGGCGAGGACAAGGCCGCCGGCGCGCTCGTCTCCTGGCGCGTCGTGGAACCCGGACGGCGCTGGCTGCGCTTCCTGTCCGCCGGCATGGTGCGGGCGATGGACGGCCGCTGAAATCCAGTTTGGAATTATTCCAAACTGGCCTTGCGGTCGGGCCGGAACGCGCATAGTTTGGAATCATTCCAAACAACGAGCGACGCTAACGAAGGAGATCGCGATGGGACTGGTTGCGGCCAAGATCGAGCCGACCGCGAAGGAGGAGATCGTCAGCGGCCTGACGCAGGCCCTGGCGGAAACCGCCGTCGAGACGATGAAGGCGCAGAACTTCCACTGGAACGTCACCGGCATGAGCTTCGGCTCGCTGCACGAGCTGTTCCAGGAGATCTACGAGGATCATTTCGAGGCGCAGGACTTCCTGGCCGAGCGCATCAAGGCGTTCGACGCGCATGCGGAAGGCCGCTTCGGCGTATTCCTGGAACGCAGTGCGATCGAGGAGCACGACGGCAAGACGGACGCCAAGACCATGGTCGAGGTCCTGATGAAGGACCAGGAAACGCTTTCCGCCACCTGCTCCTCGCTGGCGCAGGTCGCCGAGCAGCACGGCGACTGGGCGACCAACGACATGGCGACGGCGCGTATCGAGAAGCACGACAAGTATGCCTGGATGCTCCGCGCCCACCTGAAGAACACGGCGGCCTGAGCGCCTGCACATCCGAAGCCGACAAGGCCCGCCCGACGCTCCGTCCGGCGGGCCTTGCCTTATGGGGTCCCGGATCGGCGACCCGCCCGTCAGTCGCGGATGTCGAAGCGCGTGATCCGGCCGTCCCGGAAGCGGAAGACGTGGCCGACGGTCTTGTCCTTCAACCCATGCGTCTGCCCGGCGAGCGGCCGGCCTTCGAGATCGCGGATGGTCTGCCGGACCTCCGCCACGACCGCGCCGTCGCTCTCCGCCGTGAAGCCGACCGGCTCGACATGCGGGCTGATCATCGACCACTGCCGCGTCCAGTACTCCCGCAGCGCCTCGTGCCCGTGGACATGGCCGCCGTCCATGCCGTTCGCCCAGGTGACGTCGTCGGCGAGGACGGCCAGGACGCCGTCGATGTCGCGCGCGTTGAAGCGGTCGTAGATGCGCCGCAGAACCTCGATCTTGTCGTCCGCCATTGTCCGTCCTTTCCGAATGCCCGGAAGCGCCGCCGGCCACCACCGTTGTCGGCAGCGCTCCGTAGTTGTATCGTCACCTATGTATCAATATAGGTGCCTATGCAAGTGGATATGATGAAGCTGGACGTGCTGGCGACGCCGGGTCATCTGATCACCATGGCAGCGCGCGGCTTCGTGCGGTTGAGCGAAGCCCGGCTGAAGCCGCTCGGCTTCGGCGTCGGCTATCTGCCGGCCCTCGTCGCACTGCGGGACGGGCTGGCCGGGTCGCAGCGCGACCTCGCCCGGATCGTCCGCATCGAGCAGCCGTCCATGGCGCAGATGATGGCGCGGATGGAACGGGACGGCCTGATCCGGCGGACTCCCGATCCGGCCGACGGCCGCTCCAGCCGCGTCGCCCTGACCGACGCCGCGCTCGCGCGCCTGCCGGACGCCTGCGCCGCCCTGTTCCAGGGCAACCGCGATGCGCTCGACGGCTTCTCGGACGAGGAAGCCGCGCAGTTCCTCGCCCTCCTCGACCGCCTGATCGCCAACCTCGACCGGCTCGCGACCGGCGGGACGACGGCGGAACACGCCTGAGCCGACCCCCCTCGCCTTCCCACCTCGTGCAGGAGTGAGGCACGGACCGGGCCGCTGTCCGAGCGCACCACCGAAAACTTATCCCCGTTCTCGCCCCTTCGCGTAGCTTCCGCTCACCGCCGCCCCGTCGAGGGAGCGCGAATGATCACCGGGATCGTTCGGTGGGGTGGCGGGCGGGTCCGGGTGTCGTGCTTCTTCCGGAGAGGCGGGGCGCCCGGGCAGCGTGAACCATGGCCGGTCCCATGCAAATGGGTCCGGGAGCAAGCCGAGGAACCCGAACGGCTGTGTAGCCGAGGACAATGTTCGGATCACGCCCTTGAGGCGAGGTGAGCCACCTCGCCGAAGGTCATGGGGACGCCGGCGGGGCAGCCGGCGGCAAGCGCTGCAGACACCCGCGCGGGCGCCGAAGGCAGGCCGCTTTGACGAATAGACTACGTCGGAAGGCTCTGCCTTCGGCGCCCGCCGCTCTCGACCAGCGGCAACGAACCACCCGCAAACCCCGGCCACTGCGGCGCGGGAACGCGAAGTTGTGCCTCACGCCTCGCCCGCATCCAGCGGGCACTCCACCCCCTCGCGCTCGCATTTGCGGCGGTAGCTCATGATCCAGAAAGCCGGGTTCTTGTGCTCCGACTCCAGCCGCGCGAGCAGCGTCTCGAAGAATCGGCGCTTCGCCTCCCCGCTGCCCGACCGGGGAAACGTGTCCTTCTCCAGCTTGGTCATCGAGCAGCCGACGCAGCGGCCCTGCCGCTTGTACTTGCAGATGTCGATGCAGGGCGACGGAGCGTCGGCCCAGAGATCCGGGGTGGAGGACATCAGGCGACCTTCGAAACGTTCGGCCGGGCAGGAGCCACGACGGTTATGCGGCGCGGGCTTCCCGCTCGGCGCCTTCGAGCTTGTCGAGCGGGCAGTCCGCGCCCTTCTTCAGGCAGCGCCGCCGATACATCCGCGACCAGTAGTTCCAGCGGTCGCGCGCTTCGAGGCGCTCGCGAAGCATAAGGAAGAACGGCCTTCGCTCCGCCTTGCCCTTCAGCCGCTTGAAGCGCTTCTTCTCGGGCTTCGTCATCTGGCAGCCGAGGCAGCGGCCTTCGTCGCGGAACTTGCAGACGCCGATGCAGGGAGACGGCGCCTTTGCCCAAATCTTCGCCACCGTGCGCCGCCGTCAGTTCTTGTCTTCGGGCAGGGGCGGCAGCGGCACGGCCGCGATGCCCTCGTCCGCCAGCGCCTTCACCTGCGGCAGCGTCGCCTCGCCGTAGATCGAGCGGGCTTCCGTCTCGCCGTAGTGGATCTTGCGGGCTTCCGCCGCGAACTCCTTGCCGACATAGTCCGACTTCGCCCGCGCCTCGCGCGCCATCGCCTGCAACTTGGCGAAGGTCGCGGCCGCTTCCGCCGCCCCCACCTCGCGGGACGCGGAGACGGCGGGCGCCATCAGGCCCTTCTCGACCTCGGTCGAGCCGCAATGCGGGCACTCGACGAGGCTCAGCCGGCGCTGCTTCTCGAAGTCCTCGCTGGAGCGGAACCAGCCGTCGAAGCCGTGGCCGCCGCCCGTGCAACGCAGCGAATAGGTGATCACTCGGCGGCCTCGGCGACATCCCGCCCATTCGCAGCGAGGGTGAACTCGCGGGCGTTCTTCAGGTTCGGCAGCTTCGCCCGCGCCGCCGCCACCTCGGCGGTGTCGATCCGCGCCACCGCGATGCCCGGCTCCGCCCCGTCGACCTCGGCGAGGACGCGGCCCCACGGGTCGACGACGATCGAATGGCCGTAGGTCTCGCGCCCGTCCTCGTGGACGCCGCCTTGCGCGGCCGCCACCACGAAGGCGCCGTTCTCGATCGCCCGGGCGCGCAGGAGCACGTGCCAATGCGCCTCGCCGGTCTGGCGCGTGAAGGCGGCGGGCGCGGTCAGCACCTCCGCTCCGGCAAGGGCTTCCGCCCGGAAGAGCTGCGGAAAGCGCATGTCGTAGCAGACCGCGAAACCGAGCCGGGCGGAGCCGTCGGCGAAGTCAAGGTCGGCGACCACCGCCTGTTCGCCCGGCTTGTAGGTGCGCGATTCGCGCCAGCTCTCGCCGTTGTCGAGGTCGACGTCGAACATGTGGATCTTGTCGTAGGTGGCGGCCCGGCTCCCGTCAGGGCGAAACAGGAAGGCGCGGTTCGCCGCCCGTCCGTCCGGCAGCCGCACAGCCGTCGAGCCGACGTGGAGATGGACGCCGTGCCGGCGGGCCAGCTCGGACGCGGCCTGCGCCACCGGATCGGCCTCCGGCTTACGCAACGCCGCGAACAGACCCTCGCGGTCGCGCTGCACCATGCCGGTCATCTCCGGCGACTGGACATAGGTCGCGCCGCGGCTCGCGGCCTTGGCGACGAGTTCGCCGAGCGCGGCGATGTTCCGCGCCGGATCGGTGCCGGAGCGCATCTGGACGACGGCGGCGGTGAAGACGGTCATCGGGCGGAACCTCTTCGCTCAAGCCGCGGCAAGCAGCGGGTCGAGCTTGCCGGCCCGGTCCAGCGCGTAGAGGTCGTCGCAGCCGCCGACATGCGTTTCGCCGACGAAGATCTGCGGAAAGGTCGTGCGCCCGTTCGCCCGGCGCGTCATCTCGGCTCGCAGATCCGGCGAGAAGGAGGCGTCCTTCTCCTCGAAGGCGACGCCCTTCTTCTGGAGGAGCTGCTTGGCCCTGGCGCAGTAGCCGCAGAATTCGCGCGTGTAGATCGTGACGTCGGCCATGGCGGACACCGGTGATGAACGGACCTGACCATATGGACGCGTCACCCGCCGGCCGCAACCCTGGCGAAGACGAGGACGTCGACCGCCGCGGCCCCCGCCTTCAGGAGCGCCGCGGTCGCGGCGTCCACCGTCGCGCCGGTGGTGAACACGTCGTCGACAAGAACGACGCGCCGGCCGGCCAACCGCGCTCGCCATTCGTCCGGCACCCGGAAGGCGCGCGACACGTTGCGCCGCCGCGCATCGCGGCCAAGCCCGACCTGCCGGCGCGTCCATCTCGTGCGGGCCAGCGCCAGCGGCGCGTAAGGCACACGCGAAGCCGCCGCAACGCGGCGCGCCAGTTCCGCCGACTGGTTGTAGCGCCGCGTGAACAGCCGCAGGCGGTGCAGCGGCACCGGCACGACGAGGTCGGCCTCGGCGAGGAGTTCGGCGCCGGCGCGGCGCATCCAGCCGGCGAGCATCGGGGCGAGCTCCGTCCGGTCGGCGTATTTCAGCGCCGAGGCCAGCCGCGCGCTGGTGTCGCCGTAGAGGACGGCCGCGCGCAGGCGCGAGAACCGCGGCGGCGCGGCGATCGCCTCCGGCGAAAGCGCGCCCTCGCCGAAATCCCGGGCGAAGGGCGTGCCGAGCACGGCGCAGAACGGCGGCTCGATGAAGGCGAGCTTCGTCCAGCAGGCGGGGCAGAGGGCGTGCGCCGCTGCGGTCGCCGCGCGGCAGAGCGGGCAGACGGGCGGAAACAGCACCTGCCCCACCGCCTCCGCCGCGCGGCGGAGGCCGGGCAACCGGCCGGTTCCGTCCCAGAAGCTCGCCATCGCAGCCCGTTCGATTCCTCGAGGCTTGACGATACAGGCCGCCCCCTCAGCTACAAGCGCGATGCCGCGTCCTCCCCAGCCCTCCGGCGCCTCCCATCCCGCCGCCCTGTTCGACCGCGCCCTCCTCGATCGCCGGCGTCTCCGGGCGCTCGGCCGCGCCGGGGGCGACGACGCGCCGCTGTTCCTCCTGCAGGCCGTCGCGCGGGAACTCGCCGAGCGCCTGTCGCTGGTCGAGCGCCGCTTCGAGCGGGCGGCCGAGATCGGCGGGCACACGGGCGAGGCGGCCCGGCTCGTCATGGCCGGCGGCCAGGTCGGGACGATGCTGCGGGTCGAGCGCGACGCCGCCTTCCTCGGCGATGCGCCGGACGGCATCGTCGGCGACGAGGAAGCGCTGCCGCTCCCCGAGGATTCGGTCGACCTCGTCCTGTCGCCGCTGTCGCTCCACCTCACCAACGACACGCCCGGCACGGTGATCCAGGCGCGCCGGGCCCTGAAGCCGGACGGGCTGTTCCTCGCCGCGGCGCTCGGCGGCGAGACCTTGCACGAGCTGCGGACCTCGCTGCTCGAAGCGGAAGCCGAACTGCTCGGGGGCGCATCCCCGCGCGTCGCGCCGTTCATCGACGTCCGCGACGCCGGGGCGCTCCTGCAGCGCGCCGGGCTGGCGCTCCCCGTCGCCGACCAGGATCGGATCACGGTGCGCTACGCTTCGATGTTCGATCTTTGCCTAGACCTTCGCCGCATGGGCATGGCGAACATGCTGGCCGAGCGTCGCCGAAGCTTCACGCCGCGCGGGCTGTTCCTCCGGGCGGCGGAGATCTACGCGGAGCGTTTCGCAGGGGCCGACGGGCGCGTCCGCGCGACGTTCGACGTCGTCTACATGTCGGGCTGGAAGCCGCATCCCTCGCAGCAGCAGCCGCTCCGGCCGGGTTCCGCCAAGGCGAGCCTCGCCGAGGCGCTGCGCGATCGCTCGGGCAAGGACGATTAACAGGCACCCGTCTGGCGGCCGTCCGGGAACATGATGCAGGGCGCCCGGTCCGGGCGGTCGAGGACGCTGCGCCGGATCGTGTAGCGCTGGACGTTCGCATCCGAGCCGATCGAGCCCGTGGTCATCGCGTCGAGGTCGGAGGCCCGCTCGGCGACGATCAGCTTCGCCTGGCGGTCCGCCATCGGCACGACGATCAGCGACAGCGCCGCCGCCGCGGAGCCGAACAGCAGCGTCGCGCGGAACAGGCCCGTGCGGGCCTCGGCCATCGAGAGGGAGGACGACCGCGCGCTCCTGCGTGTCACAACCATCGTCACGAGCGGAACTCCCGTGTTCGGCTGCGCGCCCGCCGGCAGCCCGTTCGCGACGAAATTGCGGCGCGGGAGTGAAAATCGTCTTAAAAGCCGCGGACCCCGTTCATCGCTTCTTCGCCGAACCGGACCTCACCCGAGCAGGTCCTGGAGGAAGGGAATCAGCGGCGCGTCGGCCGGCGGCATCGGCAGGTCGCGGAGCGCCGCGGCGCGCACCCATTTCAGCCGCTGCCCTTCCAGCGGCTGCGGGATGCCCTCGAAGCGCCGGCAGACGTAGAGCGGCATAAGCAGATGGAATCGCTCGTATTCGTAGCTGGCGAAGGTCAGCGGCGCGAGGCAGGCCGCCTTTGTCGCGATGCCGAGTTCCTCGGTGAGTTCGCGGATCAGCGTCGCCTCCGGCGTCTCGCCCGGCTCCACCTTGCCGCCTGGGAACTCCCAGAGGCCGGCCAGCGATTTGCCCGCCGGCCGTTCGGCGACGAGCACGCGGTTGTCGGCGTCGATCAGCGCGCAGGCCGCGACGAGCAGCAGCTTCTTGTCGTTCATGGTGAAAGAGCCCTAAACCGGCGGGGCGCGGTAGGAGTAGCGGTAAGCTTCCGCGAACCCCAGCGCGCGGTAGAGCGCCAAGCCGGCGGCGTTGTCGGCCTCCACCTGCAGCCAGGCGGTGCGCGCGCCCTTCAGGAGCGCGTAGCGGAAGGCGTTGGCGACGAGGTCGCGCGCGATGCCCTGCCGGCGCCAGCCGCGCGCCACCGCGACGTCGAGGAGGCCGACGAGGTCCCGGTCGTGCACCGCGAAGGCCACCGCGATCGGCTCGCCGCGCCCGGCCTCCTGCACGAAGAAGGCGGTCGGCGGCTCGATCGCCGCGAGGATGTCCCGCAGCCCCCCAGCGTCCTCGGCGGCCCGGCCGTGCACGGCCTGGCTCGCCGCGACGTAGCGCGCCGGATCGCGGACGGGCAGGCGCTCGACGCGCACATCCAGCGGCACCGAGCCGAGTTCGGCGGTCATCACGACGGATTCGCCGAAGCTCCGCCAGCCCTCAATGTCGAGATGCCGGGCGAGGTCGCGCGGCGCCAGCGGCGACTGGCGGAACAGGAGCGGCCGGCCGGCGGCACGGAAGCGTGTCGCGGCCCGCTCGATCCTCGCCGCGATGTCGGAATGGTCGGAGGGGTCGAGCGGGTTGACCGAGTTCAGGCGCTTCGCCGGATAGCCCGCCGTCAGCCGGATCGACCAGGTGCCGTCATAGGCGGTCTCGCTCGCCGGAAAGGCGCGGAAGCCCGCCGCCTCCAGCCGGCGGACGATCGCGAGGCGATGCGCCGCTTCAGCTTCGGTAGTCGCCATTGATCTCGACATAGGCCTTGGTGAGATCGCAGCCGTAGACCGTCCAGCGCCCGTTTCCGAGGCCGATGTCCACGCCGATCCGGATCTCATCCTGCCGCATCTCGGCGGAGGCCGCCGCCTCGTCATAGGCGGGATCGCGCTCGCCGTCGACGGCGACGCGCACGTCGCCGAACGAGATCGCCAGCCGGTCGCGGTCGGCGGGCTCGCCGGCCTTGCCGACCGCCATCACGACGCGGCCCCAGTTGGCGTCCTCGCCGGCGACCGCCGTCTTCACCAGCGGCGAGTTGGCGATGGCCATGGCGATGCGTTTCGCGGATGCGTCGCTCGCCGCGCCCGTCACCGTCACGCGGATCTCCTTCCGGGCACCCTCGCCGTCGCGCGCCACCTGCCGGGCGAGGTCGAGGAGAAGGTCGGCCAGCGCCTCGCGGAACTCGCTCAGATCGGAGTCGTCCGCCGCCGTGACCGGCGCGTTGCCGGCTGCGCCCGTCGCGAAAAGGAGCAGCGTGTCGGAGGTCGAGGTGTCGGAATCGACCGTCACCGAGTTGAAGCTCGGCTCCACGGCCGCTGAGAGCATCGCCTGCAGCGCAGCCGGCGCGATCGCCGCGTCGGTCGCGACGAAGGAGAGCATGGTCGCCATGTCGGGTGCGATCATCCCGGCGCCCTTGGCGATGCCGTTGATCGCGACCTCGATGCCGCCGATCCGCGCCCGCCGGGTCGCAACCTTGGGATAGGTGTCGGTGGTCATGATCGCCGCCGCGGCTTCTGCCCAGCGGTCGGCCTCGGCTTGCGTTCCGAGACCGGCGAGAAGATGCGCGAACCGGCCGGCGTCCAGCGGCTCGCCGATGACGCCGGTGGAGGCGAGGAACACCTCGGAAGCGTCGCAGCCGACCGCCTTCGCCGCGGCGTCCGCCGTCAGCGCCGTCGCTTCGCGGCCGCGCCGGCCGGTGAAGGCGTTGGCGTTGCCGGAATTCACCACCACGGCCCGCGCCCGGCCACCGCCGAGGTTGGCGCGGCAGAGGTCCACCGGCGCGGAGGGGCATTTGGATCGGGTGAAGACGCCGGCGACGCTGGTGCCTTCGCTGAGCACCATCAGCATCAGGTCGGTGCGGCCCCGGTACTTGATGCCGGCTTCCGCCGTCGCGATCCGGACGCCCCGGATCGCCGGCATCGCCGGCACGTCCTTCGGGGCGAGCGGCGAGACCGCCGCGGTTCCATGCGCCATCCCGATCGTCTCCTGCCCCGCCGGAAGCGCCTTACTGGCCGGCCGCCGGTGCCGGCGCCGCCCCACCTCCGGCCGCCGCGGCGCGCGAGGTCTTCTGCAGCGTCTCGATCTGCTCCTTGACCTTTGGGTCGGTGAACTCGACCTTCACGTCGTCACGCGCCTTCTGGACGATCGCCACGTACTTCTCGCGCATCACGAGCTGGCGGAGCTGGTCCTTCACCTCGTCGAACTTCGGCAGCGGCTGCGGCCGCTTCTCCACCACCTCGATCACGTGCCAGCCGAACTGCGTCTGCACCGGCTCCTTGGTGTATTCGCCGGCCTTCAGCGCGAAGGCGGCCTTCTCGAAGGGCGGCACCATCTGGCCGGGGCCGAAGAAGCCGAGGTCGCCGCCATCGGGGCCTGAGGGGCCGGACGACTTCTCCTTGGCGACGTCGTCGAACTTCTTGCCGTCGTTCAGCTCCTTGATCGCCGCTTCCGCCTCCTCCTTGGTCTTCACCAGGATGTGCTTGGCGTGGATCTCGTCGACCGGCTTCACCTTCTTGATCTCGGCGTCGTAGCGCTTCTGCAGCTCGGCGTCGGTGATCGCGTCGACGCCTTCCTTCTGGAACCAGGCATTGTGGAGCGCCCGCTCGCGCAGGAACGCGATGCGCTGCTTGACGTCCGGATCGTCGGCGAGCTTCGCCTTCTCCGCTTCCATCGCCAGCGACTTGATGTCGATCAGCGCTGACAGGACGGCGAGACGCTTCTGGTCGGGCGGCATCTGCTCGAACTGGTCGCCGAGATCGCCTTCCGCGAGGCTCAGCTCCTTCTGAGTGATCTGCGCCTTGCCGACCTTGGCGACGACGTCGCCGTCGGCGGCGGACGCGGCGCCCTGCATGGCGAGGAGCGCGACGGCCGACAGGGCGAGGAGCCGGGAATAGAGACGGAGCATGAAAGCCTTCCTTGGCGACGGGTTCCGGGACGACTGACGCTGGCGGAAGCTTCGCGCGAGCGGGGGCCGGAAGAGCCGGGGCCGACAGCGGTTTCACGGCCGGCGGCGAAGATTGACATCGGTTTGGGCCCCTCTTATCTCTCCCGCGCCGTTGAAGTCCAGCCGCCGGCCGCTCCCAGCACCTCCCGCCAGACCGGGGGATGCGGAGGCGGCGGGTGATCCGATGGGATCCCGTTGCCTCTGCCGCCGTCTCGCCCTCACACGCACGCGGAACGGCGCGGGACATGGAAGCAGCGCTCGGCGAACGGCCCGCCCCGGCGGCGCGGCCAAGCCTTCTTTGGAGCGAATTGATGGTCAGTTTCGGCGGTATCGCCCGCGCCCTGTTCGGCTCGTCCAACGACCGGATCGTCCGGCGGCACGAGGGGACGATCAAGGCGATCGCCGCGCTGGAGCCCGAACTCGAGAAGCTTTCCGACGACCAGCTCCGCGCCCGCACCGCCGAGTTCAAGCAACAGGTCGCGGACGGAAAAAGCGTCGACGAGCTGCTGGTGCCGGCCTTCGCCACCGTGCGCGAGGCCTCGAAGCGCGCACTCGGCATGCGGCACTTCGACGTCCAGATGATCGGCGGCATCGTCCTGAATTCCAAGGCCATCGCCGAGATGCGCACCGGCGAGGGCAAGACGCTGGTCGCGACGCTGCCGGTCTATCTCAACGCGCTGGCGGGCAAGGGCGTCCACGTTGTCACCGTCAACGACTACCTCGCCACCCGCGACTCGGAATGGATGGGCAAGGTCTACCGCTTCCTCGGGCTCAGCGTCGGCGTCATCGTCCACGGCATGAACGACGACGAGCGGCGCGACGCCTACAACTGCGACATCACCTACGGCACCAACAACGAGCTCGGCTTCGACTACTTACGCGACAACATGAAGTTCGAGCGCCCGCAGATGGTGCAGCGCGGGCATCACTACGCGATCGTCGACGAGGTGGACTCGATCCTGATCGACGAGGCGCGGACCCCCCTCATCATCTCCGGCCCCCTCGACGACCGCTCCGACCTCTACCGGCTGATCGACGGCTTCATCCCGCAACTGGTCCCGAGCGACTTCGAACTCGACGAGAAGCAGCGGCAGGTCTCCTTCACCGAGGAGGGCACGGAGAAGATGGAGCGGGCGCTGGAAGCCGCCGGCCACCTCTCCGGCTCCTCGCTCTACGACATCGAGAACGTCGCGATCGTCCACCACGTCAACAACGCGCTGAAGGCCCACAAGCTCTTCTCGAAGGACAAGGACTACATCGTCCGCGGCGACGAGATCGTCATCATCGACGAGTTCACCGGCCGCATGATGCCGGGCCGGCGCTTCTCGGAAGGCCTGCATCAGGCGCTGGAGGCGAAGGAGCACGTCACCGTCCAGCCCGAGAACCAGACGCTCGCCTCGATCACCTTCCAGAACTACTTCCGCATGTACGGCAAGCTCGCCGGCATGACCGGCACGGCGTCCACCGAGGCGGCCGAGTTCGCCGACATCTACGGCCTCGACGTGATCGAGGTGCCGACGAACCTGCCCGTGCAGCGCCAGGACGAGGACGACGAGGTCTACCGGACGGTGGAGGAGAAGTACCGCGCCATCGTCAAGGAGATCCGCGACGCCGCGAGCCGCCGCCAGCCGATCCTCGTCGGCACGACCTCGATCGAGAAATCCGAATACCTCGCCGATCGCCTGCGCAAGGACGGCATGAAGGACTTCCAGGTCCTCAACGCCCGCTACCACGAGCAGGAAGCCTATATCGTCGCGCAGGCCGGCGTGCCCGGCGCGGTGACGATCGCCACCAACATGGCCGGCCGCGGCACCGACATCAAGCTCGGCGGCAACGCCGAGATGCGGGTCGAGCGCGAGCTGGAGGGCGTGCCCGAAGGCCCGGAGCGCGACGCGAAGGCGAAGGCGATCGAGGCCGACATCGAGCGGCTGAAGGGGGAAGCGCTCGCCGCCGGCGGGCTCTATGTGCTCGCCACCGAGCGGCACGAGTCGCGGCGCATCGACAACCAGCTCCGCGGCCGCTCGGGCCGCCAGGGCGATCCCGGCCGCTCGAAGTTCTACCTGTCGCTGCAGGACGACTTGATGCGCATCTTCGGATCGCAGCGCATGGACACGATGCTGACCCGTCTCGGCCTGAAGGAGGACGAGGCGATCATCCACCCCTGGATCAACAAGGCGTTGGAGAAGGCGCAGAAGAAGGTCGAGGCGCGCAACTTCGATATCCGCAAGAACCTCCTCAAATACGACGACGTGATGAACGACCAGCGGAAGGTCATCTTCGAGCAGCGGCTCGAACTGATGGACGCCGAGGGGCTGACGGAATCCGTCACCGACATGCGCCACGCGACGGTCGACGGCCTTGTCGCCCGCCACATCCCGGAGAAGGCCTACCCCGAGCAATGGTCGACGGCCGAGCTCGAGGAGGAGGTCCGCGAGTTCCTGAACCTCGATCTGCCGGTGAAGGCTTGGGCGGAAGAGGAAGGCATCGACGAGACCGACATCCGCCAGCGCCTGACGGAGGCCTCCGACAAGGCGATCACCGAGAAGACCGAGCGCTTCGGGCCGGAGGTGATGACCTACATCGAGCGCTCGGTGGTGCTCCAGACGATCGACGCGCTCTGGCGCGAGCACCTCGTCAACCTCGACCACCTGCGTTCCGTCATCGGCTTCCGCGGCTACGCGCAACGCGACCCGCTGAACGAGTACAAGTCGGAGGGCTTCGAGCTCTTCCAGTCGATGCTCGGCCACATGCGCGAGCGCGTGACGATGCAGCTCGCCCGCGTCGAGCTGGTGCAGCAGCAGCCGGACGACGAGCTGCCGCCGATGGAAGCGCACCATATCGACGTGACGAGCGGCATCGACGAGTTCGGCGACGGCGCGAAGATCCTCAGCGCCGACTTCAACCCGCGCGAGGCGGAGCGCCTGGCCCTCGACCCGGACAAGCCGGAGAGCTGGGGCCATATCGGCCGCAACGAGCCCTGCCCCTGCGGCTCGGGCCGGAAGTTCAAGCACTGCCACGGCGCTTACGCCGCACAGGAAGCGTGATGCGACGGGCGGCGGCTTCGGACCGCCGCCCCCCGTCACCGGTTGCCGTCAGTTGCCGGCCGAATAGTCCATGGCTTCGAGATCGGCGACGAGGCCGGGGCCGGTCGGTTGCCAGCCGAGCCGCTCGCGCGTCAGCGCGCTGGACGCCGCCATGTCCATGCCGGCGAACCCCGCCATCCAGCCGAAATAATCTGCCGTCTCGTCCGGCAAGACGGAGACCGCCTCTACGCCGAGACCGCGCGCGACGGTTTCGGCGATGGTGCGTATCGGCACGCCCTCCTCCGCGACGGCGTTGTAGCGGGCACCCGGCCGGCCGGCCTCGATCGCCAGCCGGTAGAGCTTCGCCGCATCGCCGACATGCGCGGCGGACCAGCGGTTCGCGCCCTCGCCGACGAAAGGCGCGGCGCCCTTCTCGCGGCAGAGCGCGACATAGGGCGTGACGAGACCCTGCTTCACCGGGTCGTGGATCTGCGACAGCCGCATCACCGAGACGTTGACGCCGGCTTCCAGGAGTTCATTACCGGCGAGTTCCGATGCGATGCGCGGGTTCGGGTGGTCCGTGTCGAAGATGTCCTCGCTCGCGAGCCGGCCGTGGCCGCTGCCGCCGAGGCCGACGCCGGAGGTGATGAGGAGCGGCCGGTCGGACCCCTTCAGCGCCTCGCCGAGCGCCCGGATGACACGCCCGTCCTTGGCGCAATTGGCGACGAAGTTCGCGAAATCGTGGTCGAAGGCGGTGTGGATCACCGCGTCCGCTTCGGCCGCGCCGCGGCGAAGCCCGTCCGGCTCCTCGAGCGTGCCGCGGAACGGCTCGGCACCCGCGGCGCGGAGCGCCTCCGCGCCCCGGTCCGACCGCGTCAGCCCGAGCACTTGATGGCCGGCGGCGATGAGTTCGGGAACGACGCGGGAGCCGATGAAGCCGGTCGCGCCGGTGAGGAAGATGCGCATGGGAATGCTCCGATAGTTGCAGGCGCGACTATCGGGCGGGGAGGCAACCGGTTAAAGTCGTGAGCTTATCGTAGTATAATCGGCAACAGGTTCGCCATGTCCGCCCGCGACGGCTCGCTGCTCGGAGCTTATCTCAAGGACCGCCGGACCCGGCTCGATCCGGCCGCCCTCGGCTTCGCCGGGCGGCGGCGCACGCCCGGCCTCCGCCGCGAGGAAGTGGCGCAGCGCTCCAACATCTCGACCACCTGGTACACCTGGCTGGAGCAGGGACGCGGCGGCGGCCCGTCCGCCGATGTGCTGGAGCGGATCGCGGCCGGCCTGATGCTGACCGAGCCGGAGCGCGAGCACCTGTTCCTCATCGGCCTCGGACGGCTGCCCGAGGTCCGCTACAAGCGCGTCGAGGGCGTGACGCCGCGGCTGCAGCGCCTGCTCGACGCGCTGGACGCGAGCCCCGCCCTCGTCAAGACCGCCACCTGGGACATCATCGCCTGGAACCGCGCCGCGGCGGTGGTGCTGACCGATTACGGCAAGCTGCCGCCGGAGCGGCGCAACATCCTGAAGCTGATGTTCGGGAACCCGGGCGTGCGCGAGCGGCAACACGACTGGGACGCGCTCGCCAGATTCGTGGTCGGCGCGTTCCGGGCCGACGCGGCCCGGGCCGGCGCGGCATCCGAAGTGGCGCAGCTCGTCGACGAGCTTTGCGCCATGAGCCCGGAATTCGCGGCGCTGTGGCGGGACAACGACGTCCACGCGCATGGCGAGGGCATCAAGCGCCTGCGGCACCCGGTGCTCGGCGAGATCGAGCTGGAATATTCCGCCTTCGCGGTCGACGGGCGGCCGGACCTCGGGATGATCGTCTACAATCCGGTCTCGGCCGAGGTGGCGGAGCGCATCCGCGCGCTTCGCCTCTGAAGCGCCAGTTGCTCGGCGACGATTATTTGTTGCTGCCCGTCACCGCCTGGAACGCGGTCTTCGGCGCTTCCTCGACGACCGGCTTGCCGAGGCGGTCGAAGCCGGCGCGGCGGTGCTGCTCGGCGGCGTAGGCCTCCGCGGTGATCGGCATGCCGGGCTTGTAGGCGAAGGTGGTGGTCACCGCGAAGTCGGACGGCTGCATCGTCGCGACCAGCTTCTCCTCCTCCGCCTCGTCGGCGATGCGCTTCGCCATCAGCGGTGCCGGCTCCTCCAGCTTCGGGCAGGCGCCCGCCGCCGAGAGCGCCTCGCCGGGCTTCGGGTCGAACAGGTAACGCTTCTCGCAGACGCCGATCTCGACCGGCTTCTTCGTCAGCTCGAAGCGGTCCGCGCCGTCCTTCATCATCTTCCAGAAGGCGTAGTGCTCCGACTGGCGGTGGCGCGCCATGTTCTTCGGCGTCATGCGGAACGGGTAGGCCTGGAACTGGAACGAGCGCTGGCCGCCGGCGAAGGCCTCGCGGGCCAGCGCGTAGAGTTCCTCCATCTGCCAGTCGTCCATGGCGTAGCAGCCGGACGAGTTGCAGGAGCCATGCACCATCAGGTGCTCGCCGGTGCCGCCGTTGGCGCGGTCGAACTGGTTCGGATAGCCGACGTTGAAGGCGAGATGGTAGTTCGACGTCGGGTTCATCTGGCCCGGCGTGATGTTGTAGAAGCCTTCCGGCGCCTGCCGGTCGCCGGCCGTGCGCTTGGGGCCGAGCTTTCCGGACCAGGCGCAGATCGCGTAGGTCTTGAGGAGCGCGAACTTGCCATCGTTGGCCTGTTTCCAGACCTCGAGCTGCGACTCCTCCTTGTAGAGGCGGACCAGGATGGGCGACTTGACGCCCATGCTCTTCGCCTGAATCTCCTTCACGAGCTTCGGCGGCACGGGCGCGCTCGCGCCGAGGAGCGCGCCGAGGTCGGCACCGCCTTTCTGGCAGGCGCTCATCGCGACGAGCGTCGCGACTAGCGCAGCGGCTCTCGCAAATCGTCCGACCCGCATCCTCGACAACCCCTCAAGCCTTCCCCGCTCGCCGCGGGCCAAGAACGATCGTTCTTTTCGCGCGGCGGAAGTTAAGGAGGCGTTAACCGCGGTGCCCCGCGCGGAGATCGCCTCCCCGGCCGCACGCCCTCGCGGACGCGCGTGGCGGCATTGTGGCGCAAGCGCCTCAGGCTGTGGAAGAGCGAAGCGTTGCCGGAGCGCAACGCCCGGCGCGGAATCGCGCCGAATCTACAGCGTACGGCCGATGGCGAGGAACTTTTCGCGGCGCTGGCGGCACAGCGTCTCGCCGTCGTGCGGCACGAGCTCGCCGAGCGCGACGCGCACGCGGTCCGCCGTGTCGGCGATCACCTTCTCCGAATCGCGATGGGCGCCGCCGACCGGCTCCGGGATGATCTCGTCGATGATGCCGAAGCCCTTCAGGTCCTGCGCGGTCATCTTCATCGCCTGCGCGACGTCGCGGGCCCGCGTCGCGTCGCGCCAGAGGATCGACGCGCCGGCTTCCGGCGAGATGACGCTGTAGACGGCGTGCTCCAGCATCAGGACCTTGTTGGCGGTGGCGATGGCGATCGCCCCGCCGGACCCCCCTTCGCCGATCACCACCGAGACCAGCGGGATTTTGAGGTCGAGGCAGGTCTGCGTCGAGCGGGCGATGGCCTCCGCCTGCCCCCGCTCCTCCGCGCCGATGCCGGGATAGGCGCCGGCCGTGTCGACCAGCGTCAGGAGCGGAATGCCGAAGCGCTCGGCGAGCTTCATGATCCGCACCGCCTTCCGGTACCCCTCCGGCCGCGCCATGCCGAAATTGTGCTTCAGCCGCGTCTGGGTGTCGGAGCCCTTCTCCTGCCCGATTACCGCGATCGACTGGCCGTCGAAGCGCCCGAACCCGGCGATCACCGCGTGATCCTCGGCGAAGTAGCGGTCGCCGGCGAGCGGCGTGAAGTCGGACACGAGGGCGTTCAGATAGTCGACGCAGTGCGGGCGGTCGGGATGGCGGGCGACCTGCGTCTTCTGCCAGGGCGTCAGCTTGCGGTAGAGATCGGCGAGCGCGTCGCGCGAGCGCGTTTCCAGCCGGTTGATCTCCTCGCTGACGTCGACGCTCTCGCCGCCCGCCCCGATCCCCTTCAGGGCGATGATCTGGCTTTCGAGGTCGGCGACCGGCTTTTCGAAGTCGAGGTAGTTGTGCATCGGCTTCGCTTGAGACAGGCGGGCGATGCTGTCAAGGAAGCGATGGGCCGCGAGGTTCCCTCCCGGCCCGCCGATCAGTCGCGGCTGACTTCGGACAGGGGGTGATGGTCCGTGACGAGGCGGATCAGCCGCTCCTCCAGGACATGCGTGTAGATCTGCGTCGTCGAGATGTCGGCGTGGCCGAGCAGTTCCTGCACGGCGCGAAGGTCCGCGCCGTTCTGCAGAAGGTGGCTGGCGAAGGCGTGGCGCAGCACGTGCGGCGAGATGCGCGACGGTGGCAGGCCGGCGCGGAGGCTCAGGTCCTTCAGGTCCCGCGCGAAGGCCTGACGCGTCATGTGTCCGCTTTCCGACAAAGCCGGAAACAGCCAGGGATCGTCGCTCGGCCCTCCGGCGGCGGCGCGGGCGGCCTCCGCGAAGGCGACGAGCGCATCGCGCGCCCGCTCGCCGATCGGCACCATGCGCTCCTTGTTGCCCTTGCCGGTGACGACGATGACGCGGGACTTCGCGCGCAGCACCGAGAGCGGCAGCGAGACGAGTTCCGAGACGCGCAGGCCCGTCGCGTAAAGGAGCTCGACCAGCGCATGCATGCGCTTCGCCCGCATCAGCGCGGCCGGGGAGAGATCGTCCCGCCCGGCTTCCGCCTCGGCCGCCTCGATCAGGCGGTCGACCTCCGCCTCGCTCATGATCTTCGGCAGCGGCCGGCCCTTCCGCGCCGATTCGATCGGCCCCATCGGGTCGTCGCCGCGCATGCCCTCCGCGTAGAGGAACTTGAAGAACTGCCGGAGCGAGGACAGCCGCCGCGCCTGGCTGGAGGCGGCGAAACCCTGGGCGGCCAGATGCGAGACATAGGCCCGGACATCATCCGCCGAGGCGGATACGAGCCTGCCGCCGCGCTTGCCCCCGAGGAAGGCCGAAGCGTCGTCGAGATCGCGCCGATAGGCTTGCAGCGTGTTCTCCGCCGCGCCGCGCTCCGCCGCCATCATCTCGAGGAAGGTCTCGATGCCGCTCGCGTCGCGGAAGGCCGCGTTCAAGGCTGCAGGCTGCCGCCGCCGGCGGCGACGCCGGTGCCGGGCACGGGAAGGTTGAGCGGCACGTCCACCACGATGCGGCGCGGCGTCGGCTCGACGAGGTAGACGAGCGCCGCCATGCCCGCGAAAACGGCGGCGGCGGCGAAGGCGAGCACCGTCAGGAGTCGGACGAGAGTGGGCATGGGATGCCGGCCGCCTTCCCCGCTGGCGCTGCTGAAGCTGGTCGAATTTTCATGTCCGAACATGCGCTTCCGCGCAAGCCGAGGATCGGGGCCCGCCTCACCGTGGCGTGCCGGCTGTGTCGCCGCGGCACCAGAGCTTGACGCACCCCCGCATTTGCTGTTCCCGGTGAGGGCGAGGAGAGTTGGCCGCGTGGACAGGAACGGATCGATCGAAACGGCTGGTGGGCACATCGCGTCGCGGCTTGGGCGTCGCTCGGTCGTGCTGATCGGGCTGATGGGCGCCGGCAAGTCCACCGTCGGGCGGCGGCTGGCGCAGCGCCTCGACGTGCCGTTCCAGGACACGGACACCGAGATCGAGGCGGTGTCGCGCATGACGATCCCGGAACTCTTCGCGGCTTATGGCGAGGACGAATTCCGCGCCTTGGAGCGCCGCATCGTCGCCCGCCTCGCCGCGGAAGGGCCGCAAGTGCTGGCGACCGGCGGCGGCGCCTTCATGTCGGAGGAAACGCGGAGCGTTCTCGCGACCCGCGCCGTCACTGTCTGGCTGAATGCCGATCTCGACACGCTGATGGAGCGCGTCATGCGGCGCAACAACCGGCCGCTCCTGAAGACCGGCGACCCGCGCGAGACGATGCGGCGCCTGATGGAGACGCGCTATCCGGTCTACGGTCTCGCCGACATCACCGTCCATTCGCGGCAGGTGAAGCGGGAAACCGTGGCGGAGGAGATCGTCGAAGCCCTCGACCGGCATCTCGATCCCGTCTCCGTGGCGGTGAGCGCGTGAGTTCGAACGTGGAAACCGTCCGGGTCGAGCTGGGAGACCGCTCCTACGACATCCTGATCGGCGAAGGGCTGCTCGACCGCGCCGGCGCCGAGATCGCCGCCCGCCTGCCCGGCATCCGCGCTGCCGTCGTCACCGACGAGACGGTGGCGGGGCTGCATCTGCCGAAGCTGCAGGCCTCGCTCCGGGCCGCCGGGATCGACCACGCGACGGTGGTGCTGCCGCCCGGCGAGACGACGAAATCCTACTCCCACCTCCAGACGGTCGCGGAAGCGGTGATCGAGGCGCGGCTGGAGCGCGGCGATGCGGTGATCGCGCTCGGCGGCGGCGTCGTCGGCGACCTCGCCGGCTTCGCGGCGGGGATCGTCCGGCGCGGCATGCGCTTCGTGCAGGTGCCGACGACGCTCCTCGCGCAGGTCGACTCGTCCGTCGGCGGCAAGACCGGCATCAATTCGCCGCAGGGCAAGAACCTCGTCGGCGTGTTCCACCAGCCCGCGCTCGTCCTCGCCGACACGGGCGTGCTCGACACGCTTGTCGACCGCGAGTTCCGGGCCGGCTATGCCGAGGTCGCGAAATACGGGCTGATCGACCGGCCGGACTTCTTCGAATGGCTGGAGGCGAACCGCACGCACGTGTTTGCCGGCGGCCCGGCGCGCATCCGCGCCATCGCGGAAAGCTGCCGCGCCAAGGCGGCGGTGGTGGCGGCCGACGAGCGCGAGGAGGCCGGCGCACGGGCGCTCCTCAACCTCGGCCATACCTTCGGCCACGCGCTGGAAAAGGCCGTCCGCTACGACCCGGCCCGGCTCGTCCACGGCGAGGGCGTCTCGATCGGCATGGCGCTGGCGCACCGCTTCTCGGTTCGCGAAGGTCTCTGCAGCGGGCAGGACGCCGGCCGCGCCGAGGCGCATCTGAAAGCCGCCGGGCTGCCGACCCGCATCTCGGAGATTCCAGGACCGCAGCCAACCGTGCCGGATCTGATGGCGGCGATCGGGCAGGACAAGAAGGTCAGCCGCGGCCGCCTCACCTTCATCCTGACGCACGGCATCGGGCAAAGCTTCGTCGCGCGCGACGTCGAGCGGCAGGCGGTCGAGCGTTTCCTCGCCGACGAGCTGGCCGAAGGTTAGCCGGCGAAGCTCTTCACCAGCGCGTCGGCTCGCCCGGCCCGGCGGCCTCGATTGCCAGCGCGTGGACGCCGGCCTCGAGTTCCGCCTTCAACGTCTCGTTCACCAGGCGGTGCCGCGCGATGCGGGAGCGGCCGCGCATCGCTTCCGCCACGATCCGCACCCGGAAGTGCGTGCCGGGCGAGCCGTCGAAATCGGCGTGGTGGCCGCTCGCCACATGGTGGTGGCCGGCATGGAGATGGCTTTCATCGATCACCTCCAACCGTTCCGGCCGGAACGCCTCGCCAAGCTTCGCCTCGATCGTCTCGCGGGAATAGGTCGCCATCCGCTCGTTCTCCCCCTGCGCCGTCCGGCCGCAGCTTCGGCGGAGGCAAGGCGGGTTTTTGCCCGTCTGTCAATTCTTGTTCGCCTTCCCGCCCGGCCCCATAATCGAAAGCGCGATGAAGCTCGACTCCAAACTCTTCGACGGAATCCGCATCCGGCCGGACGCCAAGGTGGCCGAGAAGGCGAAGGCGCCCGTGTGCGAATGGCAGGGCTGCGAGGAGCCGGGCATCTACAAGGCGCCGCGCGGGCGCGACCACGAGGGGCAGTACCTGCACTTCTGCGTCGACCACGTCCGCCAGTACAACAAGAGCTACAACTACTTCTCAGGCCTGAACGACAAGGACATCCAGTCCTACCTGAAGGACGCGATGACCGGCCATCGCCCGACCTGGACGATGGGCGCCGACAAGGGCGCGTCCCCCGCCGGCCAGCCGCCGCCGCGCGCCGCCGGCCGGCGCTGGAGCGGCCGGACGCGCGATCCGTTCAACCTCTTCGAGGAGAGTGCCGCGGCCGAGCGCCGGCGGCCGAAGCCGGTGCGCTCGCTGGAAGCCAAGGCCTTCGAGACGATGAATCTTGCCCCCGAAGCGCCGGCAACCGAAATCCGCGCCCGCTACAAGGCGCTGGTGAAGCAGTACCATCCGGACTCCAACGGCGGCGACCGCGGCCATGAGGACCGGCTGCGCGAGGTGATCCAGGCCTACAAGCTTCTGAAGCAGTCCGGCTTCTGCTGAAACGGCTGAGGCGGATCGTCCGGCCCCTGTCGCGATCGACGTCCCGCGCCAATTCGAGGCTTGCCGTTCCGGCCGCGCGGCTTTAGGCCGGGGCGTTTTTCGAATTTCGGCTTCCGCGTGCTTGCGCGCGGCGGCTCTGGAGGTGCGATGAGTGCAGCGGTCAAGGAAGTGGCGGGCATGCCCGACGCCACGATCTCCGTCCGCGAGATGTTCGGCTTCGACAGCCCGTTGAAGGTTCCGGCCTTCCGCGAGCCGGATCAGCACGTGCCGGAAATCGATCCCGATTATCTGTTCGACCCGCAGACGACGCTGGCGATTCTCGCCGGCTTCGCCAGGAACCGCCGCGTCATGGTGGCCGGCTATCACGGCACCGGCAAGTCGACGCATATCGAGCAGGTCGCGGCCCGTCTCAACTGGCCCTGCATCCGCATCAACCTCGACAGCCACGTCTCCCGCATCGACCTCGTCGGCAAGGACGCGATCACGGTGCGCGAAGGCCTGCAGGTGACGGAGTTCCGCGACGGCATCCTGCCCTGGGCCTACCAGCACAACGTCGCGCTGGTCTTCGACGAGTACGACGCCGGCCGCCCGGACGTGATGTTCGTGATCCAGCGCGTGCTGGAATCCTCCGGCCGGCTGACTCTCCTCGACCAGAGCCGCGTCGTCCAGCCGCACCCGGCCTTCCGCCTGTTTGCCACCGCCAACACGGTCGGCCTCGGCGACACGACCGGCCTCTATCACGGCACGCAGCAGATCAACCAGGCGCAGATGGACCGCTGGTCGATCGTGACGGTGCTGAACTACCTGCCGCACGACAATGAGGTCGGCATTGTCCTCGCCAAGGCCAAGCACTTCGACACCAAGGACGGCCGGCAGACGGTGTCGAAGATGGTGCGCGTCGCCGACATGACGCGCTCGGCCTTCGTCAACGGCGACCTCTCGACGGTGATGAGCCCGCGCACCGTGATCACCTGGGCGGAGAACGCCGAGATCTTCAACGACGTCGGTTTCGCCTTCCGCCTGACCTTCCTCAACAAGTGCGACGACCTGGAGCGCCCGCTGGTCGCCGAGTTCTACCAGCGCGCTTTCGGGCAGGAACTGCCGGAATCGGCGGCGAACGTCGTTCTGGACTGACGGGCGACACGTGGCAGGCCGGGGCGACAACGCCAAGCAGAATCCGAGGGCGGGAAGCCCGGACCGCGAGCCGTTCCGGCGCGCGATCGCCGGCTGCATGCGCGCCATCGCCGGCGATCCGGAACTCGAGATCACCTACGGCAACGAGCGGCCGGGGCTGACCGGCCAGAAGGCGCGGCTGCCCGAACTGCCGAAGCGCGCCACGGTCAACGACGTCTCGGTGACGCGCGGGCTTTCCGACGCGATGGCGCTCCGCCGCGCTAGGCACGACGCCAAGATTCACGCGACGCTTTCGCCGGACGGCAAGGCGGCGCGGGCGGTCTTCGACGCCGTCGAGCAGGCCCGCGTCGAGGCGATCGGCGCGAACGCGATGGAGGGCGTCGGCGACAACCTCGCCGCGATGATCGAGGACCGCTACTTCCGCTCGAACCTCCACGACGTCACCGACCGCGCCGAGGCGCCGCTGGAGGACGCCGTCGCGCTGATGGTGCGCGAGAAGCTGACCGGCCGGCCGGTGCCGAAGAGCGCCGAGGCGCTGGTCGACGTCTGGCGCGAGTGGATCGAGGCGAAGGCCGGTCCGCGGCTGGAGCGTCTCGGCGAGACAATCGAGAACCAGAACGGCTTCGCCCGTCTCGTGCGCGACCTCCTTACCGCCATGGACATGGCGGAGGAGCTCGGCCGCGAGAACGACAGCGAGGAGGAAACCGAGAACGAGGAACAGGGCGACTCGCAGACGCGGAACGAGGAGGACGAGGGCTCCGAGAAGGACGCCGGGGCCGAGGACGCCAAGGCCGAGGAGACGGAAGCGCAGGGCGAGAGCGAGGACGCGGCGGAGGCCGAGGATTCGGAAGTCACCGCCGACGATCCGACCGAGGACGACGACCCCGACTCCGAGACGCCCGGCGAGGCGCGCCGGCCGAACCCGCCGCCGGGCAGCCTGCTCGACGCCGCCGACTACCGCGTCTTCACGGGCGCCTTCGACGAGATGGTCGGCGCGGAGGAGCTCTGCGACGAGGCGGAGCTCGACCGCCTGCGCGCCTTCCTCGACAAGCAGCTCGTCTCGCTTTCCAGCGTCGTCGCGCGCCTCGCGAACCGCCTGCAGCGCCGGCTGATGGCGCAGCAGAACCGCTCCTGGGACTTCGATCTCGAAGAGGGCTATCTCGACCCGGCCCGCCTGTCGCGCATTGTGATCGATCCGACGCAGCCGCTGTCCTACAAGATGGAGCGGGACACCGAATTCCGCGACACGATCGTGACGCTGCTGATCGACAATTCCGGCTCGATGCGCGGCCGGCCGATTACGGTGGCGGCGACCTGCGCCGACATCCTCGCCCGGACGCTGGAGCGCTGCGGCGTGAAGGTGGAGGTGCTCGGCTTCACGACGCGGGCCTGGAAGGGCGGCCAGGCGCGCGAGCACTGGCTGAAGAACGGCAAGCCGCCGCGCCCCGGCCGGCTGAACGACCTCCGCCACATCGTCTACAAGTCGGCCGACGCGCCTTGGCGGCGCGCCCGGCGCAATCTCGGCCTGATGATGCGCGAGGGGCTGCTGAAGGAGAACATCGACGGCGAGGCGCTGATCTGGGCGCATTCGCGGCTGATGGCCCGGCCCGAGCAGCGGCGCATCCTGATGATGATCTCGGACGGCGCGCCGGTGGACGATTCGACGCTGTCGGTGAACCCCGGCAACTACCTCGAACGGCACCTCCGGGCGGTGATCGAGGAAATCGAGACGCGCTCGCCGGTCGAGCTCCTGGCGATCGGCATCGGCCACGACGTGACGCGCTACTATCGCCGCGCCGTGACGCTGGTCGACGCCGAGGAACTGGCCGGCGCGATGACCGAGCAGCTTGCGGCGCTGTTCGAGAGCGAGCAGACCGGCGGCGGGGGCCGAACGAGCCTTCGCCGCGCGGCGGGCGGCGGGCTTCGCCGTTGAGGCAGCGTGTTCGCCGCGGCGGCGTCGTGGCGCTGCTGCTTTTCGGCACTGCCGTCCTGATGGCGCCCGGTTCGCTGCCGCCCGGCCCGACCGGGATCGACGTCGCGTCCCGCGTCATCCGGAGCTTCGACCGCAACTCCGCGGCCACCCGCTTCGGCGGGCTCGAATATGTCGGCGGCTTCTCCTATTCGAGCAGGAGTTCCGATCTCAAGGGCGTTTCCGCGATCCGCATGCTGGACCAGGACCGCTTCCTGGCGGTGGAGGACACCGGTTGGTGGTTCGCCGGCACGATCACGCGGGACGGCGACGGCCGGCCGACCGGCATCCGGGATGCCAGGCTCAGCCCCATCCTCAATCCCGGCGGCCAGGCATCCCCGCGCAAGGGCGACGCCGACGCCGAAGGCCTCGCGATCGACGCGAACGGCGATGCGGTCGTCGCCTTCGAGCGCAACCACCGCATCGCGGCCTTTGCCGATGCGCGCTCGCCTTTTCTGTCGCGGCCGCGCTTCCTGCCGCTGCCGATCCCGCGGAAGGAGCTGCGGATCAACGCCGGGATCGAGGCGCTGGCCCGCTCGCCCGCGAACTCTCCGCTCGGCGGCCGGCTCGTCGCCGTCGCGGAGCGCTCGATCGACATGGCGGGCAATTTCTTCGCCGCGATTCTCGGCGACGGCGGCGGCGTCTTCACCATCCGCCGCGACGAGGCGTGGTCGGCGACCGACGGCGCGTTCCTGCCCGATGGCGATTTCCTCCTCCTGGAGCGGCGCTACCAGGGCTTCACGCATGTCGGCATGCGCATCCGCCGCATTCCCGGAGGCGAAATCCGGCCGGGTGCGCTGGTCGACGGGCCGGTGCTGATCCAGGCCGACCTCGCCGAGGAGATCGACAACATGGAAGGGCTCGACGTCTATAAAGCGACGGATGGTTCGACGCGCGTCGTCCTAGTATCCGACGACAACGGCTCGTTCCTGCAGCGCAACCTGTTCCTGGAGTTCAGGCTGGCGGAAGGCGCCGCCGAATCGAACTGACGACGGTCAGGCGGCCTGCGGCGTCCGGTACGGCAGGACGCGCTGCATCAGGACACGGTAGGGGATCAGCGCTACGACGGCGATGAGGAGCTTCACGCAGAAATCGCCGAGCGCCCAGGACACCCAGCGCGGCGCTTCGTCTGCGAGGACGCCGAAGAGCGGGGCCGAGGCCGCCGCGAAATCGTCGCCGGGTCCCGCGAAGGCGAAGAACGGCGCGAAGGCGACCGTGAAGAACACCGTCGTGTCGAGCACCGAGCCGGCGAGCGAGCCGAAGGCCGGCGCGCGCCACCAGCGGTCCTGCCGCAGGCGGCTGAACACGAAGACGTCGAGGAGCTGCGCGAGCAGGAAGGCGGCCCCGGAGGCCAGCGCGATCCGCACCAGCCGATCGCCGGTCGCGGCGAATTCGAGCAGGCCGAGATCGAACAGGACCGGCGGGGCGAGGATCGAAGCCGCGACCGCCACCGCGAAGCCCGCATAGACGACGCGGCGCGCGAAGCGCGGGCCGTACCAGCGGTTCGACAGGTCCGTCACGAGGAACGAGAACGGGTAGGTGAAGGCGCCCCAGGTCAGCACGTCCGCGAGCTGCAGGCGGCCGAGATGGCCGGCCATCGGGAACTGGACGAGGATGTTCGAGGCGAGAACCACGAGCGCCATCGTCGCGACGGGCGCGAGATAGGAGCGGACGGCAGGCATTTTTTTATCCTGGGTGATGGAACCAGCTCGGAAGCGGCGGGGCGCTCGCGCGCCCGCGCCGGTCCGGTCGATCAGGCGGAAGCGGCGGCCGGCGCGCTCTCGGCGGCGAGCTTCTTGGCGATCTGGCGCTTCAGGATGCGGGCCTTCGGCGACAGCTCCTCGACCTTCGCCTTCAGGAGGAAGGCGTCGAGGCCGCCGCGGTGCTCCACCGAGCGCAGGCCGTGCGCGCTGACGCGCAGGCGGACGCGCTGGCCGAGGGCGTCGGAGATCAGCGTGACGTTCGACAGGTTCGGCAGGAAGCGCCGACGCGTCTTGTTGTTCGCGTGGCTGACATTGTTGCCGTACTGGACGGCCTTGCCGGTGAGTTCGCAGGCGCGCGACATTGATCAGATCCTCAAAAGCGTTCCAAGCCGTCAAACCCGCCGGGAAGCGCGCCGCCGGACGGACGGCGCGGTCAACTCCCACGGGAACGTGATCGGGAAATCGCCGGCTCCATAGCCGGACCCGCCGCGAAGGTCAACCGCGCGGGACCGGCGCGGGCATCGCGAGCCCTTTCCACTGGTCCCGGAAAATGTCATGGGAAGCAATTCCCGCACCGATCGAATTCGAGAACGGCGCATGCTGCTGAGACTCCTGCCGGGCGCCCTGTGCCTCGTCGCCGCCTTCGGGCTCCCCGCGCCGCCGGCCATGGCCGAGGCGCCGGCGCTCTCGACCCGCTACACGGTGGGACTGATCGGCCTGCCGGTCGGCCGCGCCAGCTTCGTCACCCGGATCGACGGCGGCAGCTACACGGTGGACGGCACGCTCACCTCGACCGGGCTCGCCGACATCGTGTCGACGGTGAAGGGCACGAGCCGCGTTTCCGGCCGGATCGCCGCCGACCGCCTCGTGGCCGGGACCTACGACCTCGACTACACCTCGAACCGGAAGCACTTCCGCTCCAGCATCGCCTTCCGCTCGGGCCGCGTGACGAGCGTCACCGCCGAGCCGGAGGCCCCGGCGAGCAAGGACTTTATTCCCGTCACTCAGAACCAGCTCCGCTCGGTGGTCGACCCGCTGACCGGGCTGATGATCAAGGCCGGCCGGTCGTCGGACGGCCTCTGCGCCCGCACGCTGCCGTTCTTCGACGGCTGGTCGCGGCTCGACATGCGGTTCGCGCCCGCCGGCCGCCAGCCGTTCTCGACCGACGGCTTCGAGGGCGACGCGGTGGTCTGCACCGCGCGCGTCGAGCCGATCAGCGGCTACAAGCCGACCTCGAAGGGCGTGCAGTTCATCGCGAAGCAGACGATGGAGATCTGGTTCGCGCCGGTCGGCAAGACCGGCATCTTCGCGCCGGTCTACGCCAAGGTGCCGACCGAGATCGGCCCCCTCACCTTCCGCGCCGCCGTCTTCGCCAAGCCGTGAAGGGGATGGCCGGCCGGCACGGCCGCGGGGGCGCGACGCTCGCCGGCTTCGCGGCGATCCTGATGTGGTCGCTGCTGGCGCTTCTCACGGCGCGGAGCGGTTCGGTGCCGCCGTTCCAGCTGGCCAGCCTGACCTTCGCGCTCGGCACGCTGGTGGGCGTCGCCTGGCTCCTCGCCCGCCGCCCCTCGCCGGCCGAGCTTCGCGCTACCTTCCGGCAGCCGCCCCGCGTCTGGATCGTCGGCGTCGGCGGCCTGTTCGGCTACCACGCGCTCTATTTCGCGGCGCTGCGCGCGGCGCCCGCCGCCGAGGCCAGCCTCATCGCCTATCTCTGGCCGCTGCTGATCGTCCTCGGCTCCGCCGCCCTGCCGGGCGAGCGGCTGCGGGCCTGGCACGTCGCGGGCGCCCTGGTCGCCCTCGCCGGGGCCGGGACGATCCTCGGCGGGCGCGGCGTCTCCGGCTTCTCGGGACGCTTTGCCCTCGGCTACGCGCTCGCGCTCGGCTGCGCGCTGACGTGGGCCGGCTATTCCCTGCTGTCGCGGCGCTTCGGCAGCGTGCCGAGCGGCATCGTCTGCGGCTTCTGCGCGGCGACCGCCGTGCTCTCGCTCGGGTGCCACCTCCTGTTCGAACCGACCGTCTGGCCAGGCTCGGCGGCGGAGTGGCTCGCGGTCGCGGCGCTCGGCCTTCTGCCGGTCGGCGCGGCCTTCTATCTCTGGGACGTCGGCATGAAGCGCGGCGACGTGCAGCTGCTCGGCGCCGCGAGCTACGCCGCGCCGCTGCTCTCGACGCTGGCCCTGGCGGCGGCAGGAGAAGCCGAGACCTCGCCCGCCCTCCTCCTCGCGGCGGCGCTCATCACCGCCGGCGCGGCCCTCGCAGCGCTGCCGATGTTCGGGTGCCGCTGAGTCAGGCCGCTCGTCCGATAGGCTCGATCGCCGCAAGCTCCTTCTCGATGAGACGTCGCCGATCCAAAAGGTCGTGTTCCGCCTGCAGGCCGAGCCAGAACCCGTCCGAAAGCCCGAAGTAGCGGGCGAGACGCAAGTCGGTGTCCGCCGTGATCGCACGCTTCCCCGCCGCGATCTCGTTGATCCGACGCAGCGAAATGCCGGTCGCCCGTGCGAGCGCGTCTCGGCCGAGCTTTAAGGGCTCCAGAAATTCCTCGACGAGAATCTCGCCCGGGCTCGGATTTTGCAGAAGCTCGTCAGTGATAGTCGACGATACCGACATCGGCCGCTCCTCCTTCCGTCCAAACGAAGCAGATGCGCCATTGCCGGTTGACGCGGATGCTGTACTCGCCTGCACGATCACCCTTCAGCGCTTCCAGCCGGTTGTTCGGAGGTACCGCCAGATCCTGCAATCTCCTGGCGGCGTTGATCATCCGAAGTTTCCGCAGAGCGACGGTTTGAATGTCGGACGGCAGCTTTCTGCTTCGACGACCCGACCAGACGAGTTCGGTCTCGGCGTCTCGAAATCCGACGATCATCCGGTTGTCGTCACGTCGGTCGTTACAATCGGATGCAGCCTCTCGGACGTCAAGATTGCGAGCGGCCTTCGGGCGGGCGCGGCGTCGGGCGCCAGTCGGGTGGGGCCATCTCGAAGCTCTCGAAGCGGAAGGCCGGCGCCACCGTGCAGCCGACGAGGGTGAAGGCGCCGAGGCTCGTCGCCGTCTGCCACCAGCCGGCCGGCACCACGAACTGCGGGTGCTGCCCGTGCGCCACGTCCGGCCCCAGGTGGCGCGCCGACGCGTCGTGCCCGTTCGGCGAGACGGTGATTACCAGCGGCGCGCCGGCATACCAGTGCCAGACCTCCGCCGCGTCGGTGACGCGGTGCCATTCCGATGTGTCGCCGGCCTCCAGCAGATAATAGATCGCGGTCGAGAACGCCCGGCCGTCGCTATCGGCGTTCTCGTCGCGGAAGGTCTCGCGATACCAGCCGCCCTCCGGGTGACGCTGAAGGCCGAGTTGCCGGATAAGGCCTTGCGCATCCGCCGCCATCAGTAACCGTTCCGCCTTTCGCGCAAAGTGCGGAACACCTCCACCGGATCGGCGCCGCTCATCCCCATCTCGGCCTGGAGCTCGGGATTGTCGGCGCGCAGGAACGGGTTCGTCAGCTTCTCCTGGCCGAGCTGGACGGGCAGCGTCGCCTCGCGCGCGACGCGCAGCCGCTCCACTTCCAGGGCGCGGTTGCGGAGCGCCGGGTTGCCGGGGTCGACGTCCACGGCGAATCTGGCGTTGGTCGCGGTGTATTCGTGGCCGCAATGCAGCATCGTGTCGTCGGGCAGTTCCCGGAGGCGAAGCAGGGAGGCCCACATCGTCGCCGGATCGCCCTCGAACAGGCGGCCGCAACCGAGCGAGAACAGCGTGTCGGCGGCGAAGAGGAGCTTCTCATCCGGCAGGAAGTAGGACACGTGCCCGAGCGTGTGGCCGGGCGTGTCGATGACCTCGATGGCGAATTCGCCGATCCGGAACCGGTCGCCGCCCGACACCGTCCGGTCGATGCCGGGGATCTTCGCGCGCTCCTTCGCCGGCCCGACGATCTCGCAGCCGAACCGGGCTTTCAACGCCCCGTTCGCCTCGACATGGTCGGCGTGGTGGTGGGTCGTGAGAATCGTGTCGAGCCGCCAGCCCTCGCGCTCCAGCGCGTCGAGGATCGGCCGCTCTTCCGGCGCGTCGATCGACAAGGTCTTGCCGCTCGCCGGATCATGGACCAAAACGCCGAAATTGTCGCTTCGGCAAGGAAACTGGCGGACGATGGCGCGGGGCATGGCGGATCCGGCATGACGATGGCGATGCGAAACGCCAACCTAGCGCGCGAAGCCGCGAATCGAACCCGGCCCCGTTCCGCGGGCGCCGCATGAGCGGACCGACCGCGCCGCTGAACCTCAATGCCGACATCCTGGAGCTGCGTGAGTTCTACGATTCGCGCCTGGGGGTCGCCGCGGAGCGCGCCATCACCGCCGCGCTGACGCCGCTCTGGCACCCGATCCGCGAGGAGCGGCTGGTCGGCATCGGCTACGCGGTGCCGTTCCTCGACCGCTTCGGGCCGGACTGCGAGCGCGCCGTGGCACTGATGCCGGCGGCGCAGGGCGCGATCCCCTGGCCGCTCGGCGGCCCTTCCCAGACCGCATTGGTGAACATCGAGGAACTGCCGCTCGGCGACGCGTCCGTCGACCGGGTGCTCGTCGTCCATGCGCTGGAATTCGCCGAAAGCCCGCCGGAGTTCCTCAGCGAGATCTGGCGCGTGCTCGCGCCCGGCGGCCATGTCGTCGTCGTCGTGCCGAACCGGCGCGGCGTCTGGACGAGGTTCGACCACACGCCCTTCGGCTCCGGGCGTCCCTGGTCGCGCGGCCAGCTCGCGCGGCTCCTGCGCGAGGCGTTGTTCACGCCGGTCAGGGCGACCGAGGCGCTGCACTTCCCGCCGTTCCGCCGGCGCTCGCTGCTCGGCTTCGCGGCGGGGCTGGAGGGTTTCGGCCGGCGGGCCTGGCCGCTCTTCGCCGGCGTCACCATCGTCGACGCGACGAAGCAGGTCTATCGCGGCATCCCCGTCGCCAACGCCCGGCGCGAGCGGCGACGCCTGGTCCGGCCGGTGCTCGTGCCGCAGGGCGCCGGTTACAGCCGCTGACGAAGCGCCGCCGTGCCCTAGGTCACCGCGCCTCAACGAAGGGGTGATGCCATGGACACGCGCAAACTCGGCGACCTTTCCGTCTCGGCGGTCGGGCTCGGCTGCATGGGCATGTCGGAGTTCTACGGCGCGGGTGACGAGCGGGAATCGATCGGCGTCATCCACCGCGCCCTCGATCTCGGCGTCGACTTCCTCGATACGGCCGACATGTACGGCGTCGGGAAGAACGAGGAACTCGTCGGGAAGGCCATCCGCGACCGCCGCGACGGCGTGGTGCTGGCGACGAAGTTCGGCAACGTCCGCGGACCGAAGGGCGAGCGACTCGGGATCAGCGGCCGGCCGGACTACGTGCGTCAGGCCTGCGACGCCTCGCTGAAACGCCTCGGGGTCGATCACATCGACCTCTACTACCAGCACCGCGTCGACCCGAATGTTCCGATCGAGGAGACCGTCGGCGCGATGGGGGAACTGGTCCGCGCCGGCAAGGTGATGCATCTCGGCCTGTCGGAGGCCGGCCCCGCCACGATCCGCCGCGCCGTGAAGGAGCATCCGATCGCGGCGCTGCAGACGGAATACTCGCTCTGGAGCCGCGAGCCGGAGGAGGAACTCCTCGGGCTCTGCCGAAGCTTGAGCATCGGCTTCGTGCCCTATTCGCCGCTCGGACGCGGCTTCCTGACGGGGCAGATCAAGTCGCGCGACGACCTCGCCGCGGACGACTTCCGCCGCAACGCGCCGCGCTTCTCGGAAGCGAACTTCGCGAAGAACCTGAAGCTGGTCGACGCGGTGAATGCGGTGGCGAGGCAGCACGACGCCACGGCGGCGCAGGTGGCGCTCGCCTGGGTGCTGGCGCAAGGACAAGACATCGTGCCGATCCCCGGCACCAAGCGCGTCCGCTACCTGGAGGAGAACGTCGAGGGCGTCGGCCTCACGCTCTCGGCGGCCGACCTTGAGGAACTCGACGCCGCCTTCCCGAAGGACGTGGCGACCGGCCAGCGCTACGCGGATGCCGGCATGCAGACGGTGAACCTGTAGGGCGCGCTCACCGGCTGAGCACGAAGACGCCCTGCTGGCCGAAGAGGTTCCAGAGGCCCCAGGGGAGCTTGCGGCCGAGCCGCCCCCCTTCCGCGTCGAGCGCGACCGAAGTCTCGATCCGCGCCCCGAGCTCCCCGGCGAGCGCGACGAAGTCGCGGATCGTGCAGAAGTGGATGTTCGGCGTCTCGTACCAGGCGTAGGAGATGTTCCGCGTCACCGGCATGCGCCCGTGGAGGCCGAGCTGCAGCCGGATCGTCCAGTGCCCGAAGTTCGGGAACGAGACGATCGCCCGCTCGCCGATGCGCAGGAGTTCGGCGAGCACGGTCTTCGGCTCGCGCGTCGCCTGGATCGTCTGCGACAGGATCACGTAGTCGAAGGCGCCGTCCGGGTAGTGGACGAGGTCGCGGTCGGCATCGCCCTGGATCACCGACAGGCCGCGCGCGACGCATTCGTTGACGCCGGCCTGGCTCAGTTCGATGCCGCGCCCGTCGACCTGCCGCTTGTCGCGCAGCATCGCGAGCAGCGCCCCGTCGCCGCAGCCGACGTCGAGGACGCGGCTGCCCTGCGCGACGAGATCGGCGATGACCTGGAGGTCGACGCGACCGCCCGCCGGTTCCTCCACCGTCGCGGTGGTCGGAACGGGCGCGGTGGCGATGAGCGTGTCGGTCATCGCCTCACAGCCCCCTTGCCCGGGCGGCCGAGGAGACGAAACCCCGGATCGCGTCGAACATCACCGGCTCGTCGAGCAGGAAGGCGTCGTGGCCGCGATCCGTCTCCACCTCGACGAACGAGACGGAAGCCGCGACCGCGTTCAGCGCGTGGACGACGGCGCGGCTTTCCCCGGTCGGGAACAGCCAGTCGGAGGTGAAGGACACCAGGCAGAAGCGGGTCCGCGAGCCGCGGAACGCGTCGGCCAGCCGCCCGCCGTAGTCGGCCGCGATGTCGAAATAGTCCATGGCGCGGGTGAGGTAGAGGTAGGAGTTCGCGTCGAAGCGGTCGACGAAGGTCATGCCCTGGTGGCGGAGGTAGCTCTCGATCTGGAAATCCGCGTCGAAGCCGAAGCCGAGCGCCTCGCGGTCTTGGAGGTTGCGGCCGAACTTGCGGGCGAGCGCGGCTTCCGAAAGGTAGGTGACGTGCGCCGCCATCCGGGCGACGGCGAGGCCCTTGTGCGGCCGCGACCCTTCGAGGATGTAGCGCCCGCCGCGCCATTCGGGATCGGCGACGACGGCCTGCCGCCCGACCTCGTGGAAGGCGATGTTCTGCGAGGAATGGCGCGCGCCGGTCGCGATCGGCAGCGCCGCGAAGACACGGGTCGGGTAGCTGACCGCCCATTCGAGCACCTGCATGCCGCCCATCGAACCGCCGACCACGGCGAAGAGCGTGTCGATGCCGAGCCGGTCGATCAGCATCGCCTGCGCCCGCACCATGTCGCGGATGGTGAGGACGGGCAGCGTGATGCCGTAGGGCTCGCCCGTCGCGGGATCGATCGCGGCGGGCCCCGTCGAGCCCATGCAGCCGCCGACGACGTCGGAGCAGACGACGAAATATTTCCGCGTGTTGATCGGCTTGCCCGGCCCGACCAAGGTTTCCCACCAGCCGGGCTTGCCGGTGACCGGGTTGCGGGATGCCACGTACTGGTCGCCCGTGAGGGCATGGCAGACCAGAATGGCGTTCGACTTCGCGGCGTTCAGCTCGCCCGCCGTCGTGTAGGCGATCTGGAACGGCGCGAGCTCCCGGCCGGCGTCGAGCCGCAGCGGCTCGTCGGCGGAAAAGCGCATGACGAGGCTGGAGGGCGCGCGGGCTTCCCGCGCGGCGGCGTCCTCGATGTCCTCGATGCGGGCGGCGACCTGGATGGTCATGGCGGTGGTGCTTGAGCTTTCGTCGGTGTGGCGGCCAGACATCACGAGCGCGGCCCCAATGCAAGCCGGCCCACCCTTTGCATGGCACTCTCCAGCCTTTACAGCGTCCGGCAGACAGGAGAGGGCAGCGCCATGACGGAAGCGAAGGGGGGCGACCCGCATCGGCTCGGCGAGCTGCGCGCCATGATCGACGCGATCGACGAGTCCGTCCACCGCCTCCTGATCCAGCGCGCCACCGTGATCGACGAGCTGATCGAGGTGAAGGGTACCGCGAAGAGCGGCGCGGCCTTCCGGCCGGGGCGCGAGGCCGACATGATGCGGCGGCTCGCCGCCCGCCACACCGGCAACCTGCCGCTCGGCGCCGTGGAGCATCTCTGGCGCGAGATCATCTCGACCTTCACCGCGCTGCAGGCCCCCTTCACCGTGTCGGTCGGCGCCGACGGCGATCCGGTCGGGGCGGTCGAGACGGCGCGCTTCACCTTCGGCTTCACCGTGCCGCTGAAAGTCGAGAACAGAGCGGCGGACGTGGTTTCGTGGCTGGAGGATGGCGGCACCGACAAGCTCGGCCTCGTGCTCCTCGACCGTGCGGCGACCGCCTGGTGGAACGGCCTCGAACAGGCGCAGGTCGTGGCGCGGCTGCCGTTCCTCCAGCGCTCGGGAAACCGGGTGCGCGCGCTGGTGCTGGCTCCGCCGCTCGCCGATCCGGTGCCGTTCGAGGTCGGCTGCTACGCCGTCCGCGGCAAGGTCCCAGCCGAGCTTCCGGGCGTCGAGACGCTGGCGAGCGCGAACGGCTCCATCCTCGTCGCGGCGCGCGACGCGGCGCTGCTGGAAGACGCCGGTCTCGACATCCGCGCGGTCGGCGGCTATGCGGCACCGCTCCGGGTGGACGGCTGATCCGCCCTTTCTTTTCGGGAATTTCCGCCATGTCGACCGCGGCGAGCCGGCCCGTTCCGCGCAAGGGCATCCTGGACATCGCGGCCTACGTGCCGGGCAAGTCCAAGGCGCCGGCCGGCGTCAGGCTCCACAAGCTTTCGGCCAACGAGACGCCGCTCGGCCCTTCGCCGCGCGTGCGGGAGGCGCTGGCGGGCCTTGCCGACAGGCTGGAGATCTATCCGGACGGGCAGTCCACCCTGCTGCGCGAGGCGATCGCCGAGGTGCACGGTCTGAACCCGCGCAACATCCTGTGCGGCAACGGCTCGGGCGAGTTGCTGCAGTTCCTCTGCGCCGCCTATCTCGCGGACGGCGACGAGGCGATCTACACGGAACACGCCTTCTCGATCTACGAGATCTACACGCGCTCGAACGGCGCGACGCCGGTGGTCGTGCCGGAAACCGACCTCCGCGCCGACGTCGACCGGATGCTGGCGGCCGTTAGCCCGAGGACGAGGATCGTCTTCCTCGCCAATCCGAACAACCCGACCGGCACCTACCTGCCCTTCGACGAGGTTCGCCGTCTCCATGCCGGGCTGCCGGGGCACGTCCTCCTCGTCCTCGACGCCGCCTATGCGGAATACGTGCGCCGCAACGACTACGAGTCCGGCATGGAACTCGTGTCCGGCAGCGGCAACGTCGTGATGACCCGCACGATGTCGAAGATCTACGGCCTGGCGTCGCTCCGGATCGGTTGGATGTATGCGCCGGAGGCGATCGTCGACGCGGTGGAGCGCATCCGCCCGCCCTTCAACATCAACTTCGCCGCGATGGTGGCGGGCGCGGCGGCGATCCGCGACCGCGAGCACGTGGCGAAGGCGGTGGCGCACAATGCCGAGTGGCTGGAGCGGGTGAGCGCCGAAATCCGCGCGCTCGGGCTCGACGTCGCGCCGAGCGTCGCGAACTTCGTGCTGATCCACTTCCCGGAAGCCGCCGGCCGGACGGCGGCCGACGCCGACGCCTTCCTGACGGCGCGGGGCTACATCCTCCGCCGCGTCTCGTCCTACGGCCTGCCGAACGCGCTGCGGATGACGATCGGATCGGAAGAGGCCAATCGCGGCGTCGTCGCGGCGCTGAAGGAGTTCCTGGCGGCATGACCGAGCCCCTCTTCGAGAAGGTCGCGTTGATCGGCATCGGGCATATCGGCTCGTCGATCGCCATCAATATCCGCGAGCGGGGCCTTGCGGCCCACGTCGCCATCTCGACGCGTGGCGAGGACACGCTGAGGCGCGCCGAGGAGTTGGAGCTCGGCACGAGCTATCATTCCGACCCGGCGGACGCGGTACGGAACGCCGATCTCGTCATTCTTTCGGTCCCCGTCGGCGCCTCGGGTCCGGTGATGCAATCGATCGCCCACGCGTTGAAACCCGGCGCGATCGTTTCCGACGTCGGTTCGGTAAAGGGCGCGGTAATCGCGGCGATGCGTCCGCATGTGCCGAAGCATGCGCAATTCGTGCCCGCACACCCGCTTGCGGGCACCGAGAACTCAGGTCCCGATTCCGGCTTTCTCGAACTCTTCGAGAACCGCTGGACGATCCTGACGCCCTTGGAGGAAACGTCGGAGGAGGCAAGCGAGCGTCTCGCCGCGCTCTGGCGAGCCTTCGGCGCACGCGTCGAACGAATGTCCGTGGAGCACCACGACCTCGTGCTCGCGATCGTCTCCCACCTGCCCCACCTCATCGCCTACAACATCGTCGGCACGGCGGCGGACCTCGAGACCGTGACGCAGCAGGAGGTCATCAAGTTCTCCGCCTCGGGCTTCCGCGACTTCACCCGCATCGCGGCCTCCGACCCGACGATGTGGCGCGACGTCTTCCTGACCAACCGCGAGGCGGTGCTGGAGATGCTCGGGCGGTTCTCGGAGGATCTCGCCTCGCTGCAGCGCGCGATCCGCTGGGGCGACGGCGATATGCTGTTCGACCTCTTCACCCGCACCCGTGCCATCCGCCGCTCCATCGTCGAGGCCGGCCAGGACACGGCAGCTCCGAACTTCGGGCGCACGCCGCAGTCGCGCTGAACCTCACTCGAGCGGCGGGATGCGCCCGAGCGGGATGAAGCCGAGCGAGGCCTTGCCGCGCTTGACGTCGATCTCGATCACCGTCTGCCCGTTCTCCTGCCGGCCCACCATGCCGATGCCGGAAGCGAGCGTGCCGGCGAGCCCCCCGAACTCCGGCACGAAGCGCCCGGCAAGGTCGGCGATCGCGGCCGGATCGCTCATCGCCACCCTGAAGCGGCCAGAAACGCGGCCTTCCCGGTCGACGGCGAACGGCCCCGACAGTTCGGCGGCGGGGTTGCCCGGCGCGCTGGAACGCAGCGCCAGCGAGCGGAGCGTGCCCGAGCGGCCGCGCAGCGCTTCGCCGAAGGTGTTCCCCGGCCGCTCGCCGGCCATCCAGCCGGCCGCGCCCGCGACGGTGAGATCGGCGGCGAGGTCGAAGGGCGGCAGCGCCTCGTAGCCCGGCCGCGCCGCCGCGATCCCGCTGTTCGAGAAGGCGACGTCGAGGTCGGCGCCGTTCCGGCGGGCATGCGCTTCGAGATGGTTCGAGGCGAGGAGCGGCGAGCGCGCCCCGGCGGGATCGGCCAGCGCCACGTCCGGCGCCTCCACCACGACGTCGAGCCGCTGCAGGCCGTCGAAGGAGAAGCGCGCGCTGGAATCCAGCAGCCGCCAGCGGATGTCGAGCGGCGGCGCGGTCGGCAGGTCGAGAAGGAGCGGCCCGTCGAGCTCGGCGACGACGCGCGTCGGCTGGTAGAGCTGCGCGGCGGTGCGGAGCGCCCCGGCGGAGGCGCGGATGCCCTTCGCCGGCACCTCCATGCCGGTCGCGGCGCAGCGCAGCCCGATGCGGAACGGGTAGCCGAACACTTCCCTGTTGTCGCAACCGATCGCCGTGCCGCCGCCGGCCGCCGCCTCGATCGCGGCGCGGACCGACGCGTCGAGCCGGTTCGCCGCGTAGTACCAAGCCCCCGTCAGCGCGAGCGCCAGGATCACGACGATCGCTGCGATCCAGCCGAAGGCGCGGCGCGAGCGCCCCGGTTTCGCGGCGGCGGTTGTGGTCATGCCGGAATGTCCCTATTGCGCGGATCCATGACCGCCGATCTTTGGGTTTTTGGCTACGGCTCGCTCATCTGGCAACCCGGCTTCGCCTTCGAGGAGCGCGTCAAGGCGCGGCTCGGCGGCTACCATCGCTCGCTCTGCATCCGCTCCTTCGTGCATCGGGGCACGCCGGAGCGGCCGGGCCTCGTCTTCGGCCTCGACCGGGGCGGCTCGTGCATCGGCATGGCGTTCCGCGTGGCGGCGGGGCAGGCGGAGGCGACGGTCGGTTATCTGCGCGAGCGCGAGCTCGTCACCGGCGTCTACCGCGAGACGACGCTGGCGGTGGCGACCTTCGACGGGCGGCGCATCCACGCGCTGACCTTCGTCGCCGACCGCGGCCATTCGCAATATGCCGGCCGGATCGGCGTCGAGGACGCGGCCCGCATCGTTTCCGGTTCGCACGGGCGCTCCGGCGCGAACGCCGACTATGTCCGCTCCTCGTTCGCCGAGATCGTCGGGCTGGGGCTCACCGACCGCTGGCTGGAAGCGGTGGTCGCGCGGCTCTGAAGCGTCTCGCCCGCCAGCGCCTCGGCGGCGGCCTGCGGCAGCGGCAGGTCCGGGTCGTCGGCATGCGCCCGCGCGAGAAGCTCGAGCGCCGCGCCCTCCATGTCCCGCTTCAGCCGCTGGAGGAAGTCGGGGCGCGCCAGCCCCTGCGGCAGGGCGGGCAGGAAGCGGACGCGGATCGTGCCCGGCCGGTAGAGGCCCTTGTCGCGCGGCCAGTAGAGGCCGGAATTCAGCGCCGCCGGGATCACCGGGACCTTCAGCTCGTCGCAAAGGAAGAAGACGCCCGGCCGCGGATCGGCGGCAACGCCCGGCTTCGTGCGCGTGCCTTCCGGAAAGATCACGATCGGCCGGCCTTGCGCCGCGGCCCGGCGCGCGCCCTCCATCATCGACTGCATGGTCGCGCCGCGGCGCGTCCGGTCGACCGGGATCATGCCGAGCCGGCGCATGTAGGTGCCGAACAGCGGCAGCCGCATCAGCTCCTTCTTCAGGATGAAGGCCGGCCGGTCGAGGACGGTCACGAAGCCGAGCGTTTCCCAGTAGGACTGGTGCTTGGACGCGACGATCGCCGCGCCGGCCGGCACGTTGCCGAGCCCCTCGAACACCGCATCGGTGCCCACCACGAAGCGGTGCAGCCGCATCGCCGAGCGGCCCCAGCGCCGCGTCGCATTCCAGGCGAAATCGTCGCCGGAGAAATGGAAGACCGGCAGGAACACGACGAGGAAAAGGATCAGGTAGCCGTAGAGCAGCACCCCGAACGCGGCCGAGCGAAGGGCGGTCATCGGCGGATGGCTGGCATGGCTGGCGTTTCCCTCGGGCCCGGGGGCGGCGGGCGGCGCGGAGGAATGCACCATTCGGCGGGGAAGCGGAAGGGCCGCGCCGGTCAGGAGGCGCGGCGGTCGAAGCTTCGCGCCGTCTCGTCCACCGCGGCGGGCGAGGCCTCCATGCCGGCTGCCATGCGCAGGCGCGTGGCGAGAAGCTTGGCGTATTCGACGAAGAGCACCTTCACGCCCCGGGCGCTCGGCATGCCGCCGCCCTCCTGCCAGAGGTCGGCCCGCGCCACGGCATAGGGCTTGATCACCGGCACGTGGGCGAAGCGCTCGAATTCCAGGAGCGTGCGCGGCATGTGGTAGTCGCTGGTGACGAGGATCAGGTCGTCGAATCCCTGCCGCCGCGCCCAGCGGTCGGTCATCTCGGCGTTGCCGACGGTGTTCAGCGCGGCGTAGTCGAGGTCGACGCAGCAGTCGAACAAGCGGCGGTCGGTGGCGGTCAGCTTCGACAGGGTCCGCGCGCTGGTGCCGGGATTGACGCCGCTGATCAGGAGCCGCCGCGCCTTGCCGTCCTTCAGGAGGTCCATCGCCTGGTCGAGCCGGAGCGCGCCGCCGGTCAGCACCACGATGCCGTCGGCCCGCCCGATCGCGGCGGCGCGGGAGAATTCCGACACTTCCTGCGCGAAGCGCACGAAGCCGCCGGCGAGATAGCCCGCCGCGAAGGTGGAGCCGAGCACCAGGGCGAACGCGCCGCGCCGCAGGAGACGCCGGAGCGAGCGGGTGCGGGGCCGCGCGTCGTGCGCGGCCGCCGGCCCGATGCTCCCGATCGTCTGTTCAAGCGGCGTCATGTTGCGGCGGTCGCCCTTGCGAAGCGTTAACCCCAATCTGGCCTCAAACCCTTTCCGGTTCCTTATCGGACGATAACGCGCCAGAACCGTGGCAGGCTCCCGCCGTTTGCGTCAGCTTTCCACCGGCGAGAGCATGTCGATGGCCGCGAGCTGGCGCGTGACGGTGAGGCGCGAGGTGACCGCGGTGATGCCGCCGACCGCCGCGACCGTCAGCAGGACGCCGACATAGCCGGTCCAGCCGATGGCGAAGGAGCCGAACAGCGCGCTGATCTGGTCGGCCTCCGGCGTCGCCTGGTTCGAGCGCGTCCAGAGGCCCATGCCAAGAAAGACGAGGACGGCGCAGACGCCGCCCGCCAGCGCGCCGTAGAGGCCGAGCTTCAGGAAGTGCCGCTCGAACTCGCCGGCGATGAAGGCCGGCCGCGCGCCGACGAAATGCAGCACCTCGACGATGTGCCGGTTGCCGCTCATCGCGCCGCGCGTCGCGAAGACGACGGTCAGCACGGTGGCGACGACGACGAGCAGGAGGATGGCGACGCCGACGACGACGGTGGCGTTCGCCATGGCGACGAGGCGCGATACCCAGGCGCGGTGGTCGTCGAGGCTCGCCTGCGGCACGGCGGCGACGATCCGGGCGCGCAAGGCCGCGAAGTCCGGCGGGGCGCGTTCGTCGATGCCGATCAGCACGAGGCGCGGCACCGGCAGTTCGTCGAGGTCGAGCCCTTCGCCGAGCCAGGGTTCGAGCAGGCGCGAGGTCGCGTCGTCGGTCATGGCTTCCGCGCTGGCGACGCCGGGGATGCCGAGCGCGACTTTGCGCACCGTGTCGAGGGCCGCCGCCATGTCGAGCCCGTCGTCGGGCCGCACCTGCACCGTCACCTCGCGCGAGATCTGCGATTCCCAGACGGAAGCGGTATCGGAGATCAGCGTCACCGCGCCGAGCGTCAAACTGGCGAGGAAGGTCATGATGCCGATAACGGTCATCAGGGCGCGCCCCGCGACGTTGGCGGGCGGCACGATCGGCGTCGGGCGGGTCTTCGCCGGCGCGTCGCGGCGCGCTGCCGGTTTCGTCGCCTCGGCGGCCGGGCGGGCGGCGTCAGTCATAGATTTCCAGCCTCCCGTCATGGAGGATCAGCCGCCGCGCCTCGACCTGGTCCATCAGGGCGAGGTCGTGCGTCGCGATCACCACGGCGGTGCCGGTGCGGTTCAGCTCCATGAACAGGCGGAGCAGGCGTTTGGCCAGCGGCGGGTCGACGTTGCCGGTCGGCTCGTCGGCGAGGAGGACGTCCGGCTGGTCGATGAGGGCCCGCGCGATCGCGGCGCGCTGCTTCTCGCCGCCGGAAAGGACGACGGGCAGCGCGTTCATCCGCTCGCCGAGCCCGACCCATTTGATCAGGTCGACGACGTCCTGGCGGTAGCTCGATTCCGCCTTGCCCCGGACGCGGAGCGGCAGCGCGACGTTCTCGTAGGTCGTCAGGTGGTCGAGGAGGCGGAAGTCCTGAAACACGACGCCGATGCGGCGGCGGATCGCCGGCAGGTCGGAGCGCGCCAGCGTCGAGACGTCGCGGCCGAGCATGGTGATCAGGCCGCGCGTCGGCTTCAAGGCGAGGAACAGCATGCGGAGCAGGCTGGTCTTGCCCGCCCCGGACGGCCCGGTCAGGAACTGGAACGACTGCCGCCGGATCTCGAAGGAGAGATCCCGGAGCACTTCCGGCCCCATGTCGTAGCGGAGCCCCACGTTCTCGAACCGAATCACCGCGCCTCCTTGCGAGCGTTCCCCTTCACCAAGCGCCGCTTCGTGTCGATTTCGGGCCGTGGTCCCGGCGGGCGCTTCAGCTTCCGTTAACCATGAAGGCTTAACCCTTCGTGAACTTTTCGCCTTCGAGGGGGCCAGCCCATGCAAGCGCGCCGCACCCGCCGGACGGCGGAGCCGCCGGTGATCGACGGGGAAGCCGTGGTGATCGGACGGGTGGCCGGGGCGCGCGTGCGTCCGGCCGAGCCGCCGATCAACGACAACCGGCCCTCGGCGAGCGAGCCGCCGCCGTTCCCGCGCACCGTCCGGCCGTTCCGCCCGGACCTCGTGTTTCCGGGCAGCGTCCGCTGGCCGGGCGCGACGGCGGGACCTCGCCGCCTCGGCCTTCCCGGCCGGCGGCGGATGCTCGCCGCGGCCAGTTGCGTGGCGATGCTCGCCATCGCCGGTGCCGCGTTTCTCCCCGCGGCGCGCGCCGAGCGTCCCGCGCCGGCGGCGATTCGGGCGCCCGCCTTCGCGCTCGCGGAAACCCGCAGCAGCGTCGCGTCGCACGGCGGCGCCGCGGTGCTGGAGATCGAAGGGCGCATCCGGAACGTCTCGGCCGAGGCGCGCACCGTGCCGGCGCTGATCGTCGGCGCGCCGGGCTTCAGCCGTACCGTGCGGCCGAGCGCCCGGCTGCTCGCGCCCGGCCGCTCGCTGTTCTTCCACTCGACGCTCGCCGTTCCCTCGGCTACCACCGCGGCAACGGTCGGCGTTTCCCTCGCCGGCAACGACTGGAGCCGACCCTGACGCCATGATCGTCGTGCGCAACCGCAAGATCGAGCCGCTCTTCACCGAACGGGAGATCGCCGCCGAGATCGCCCGCATCGCGCGGGAGATCGCGAGCCGCCACCCGGCCGGAACGGGCGACGAGATCCTCGCGGTCGCCGTCCTGAAGGGCTCCTTCGTCTTCGCCGCCGACCTCATCCGCGCCCTCCATGCGGCCAAGCTCGCGCCCGAGGTCGAGTTCATCTCGCTGTCGAGCTACGGCGGGGGAACGGAAGGCGGCGAGGTCAAGGTCCTGCGCGACGTCGAGACCGACGTCTCGGGCCGCACCGTGGTGATGATCGACGACATTCTCGAGTCCGGCCGGACGCTGCAGTTCGCCCGCGACCTTCTCTTGTCGCGCGGCGCGAAGACGGTGGAGCTCGCCGTGCTCCTCGACAAGAGCGTGAAGCGGAAGGTGGGCATCGATGCGGACTATGTCGGCTTCGAATGCCCGGACCATTTCGTCGTCGGCTACGGCATGGATGTCGGCCACGCCTTCCGCGAACTGCCCTTCGTCGGCCGAGTGGTGGACTGACCGACGCCGGTTAAGCCAGACGCAAGCTTCTCGTGCGAGAACCGGTGTTCGAGCGGTCGTCCGTGCGGCCCCTCCGGAACAAACAGGGACCGGAACCAAGAAGCCGGCAGCGAGTGGAATGGCGAGAATACTGGTGGCGGAGGACGATGACGGCGTGCGGCATCTCGTGTCGCGCGCGCTCCGCCTCGAAGGCCACGACGTCGTCGCCTGCGAGGACGGCGAGATCGCGTTCGAACGCCTGCAGGCGGAAGGCGGCAATGCCTTCGACCTCGTGCTGTCCGACATCCGCATGCCGTCGATGACCGGCATCGAGCTGGCGCACGCGGTCTCCGCGGAATGGCCGGCCCTGCCGATCCTCCTGATGACCGGCTATGCCGAGCAGCGCGAGGCCGCCGAGGATCTGGCCCGCGTCATCGTCGGCGTCGTCGACAAGCCGTTCACGGTCGCGGCGATCCGGGTCGAGGTCGCGAAGGCCCTGACGAGCGGCTACGGCGAACCGGAACTGCGCTACGCCTCCTGAAGGCTCAGGCCTTGCCGTTCTTCAGCACGTCGATCAGCGCGAGGCCGTCCGGGCTCGCCCATTCCGCCGGCCCGGTGATCGCGGCCCGCGCGCAGCCCGCCTTGTCGACGAGAAGGCTGACCGGCAGGCCGATCGCGAGCCCCTGCCCCTTCAGGTCGTTGAAGACGCCCATCGTTTCGTCGCGCAGGAACGGCAGCGCGGTGAGGTTGGTCTCGGCATAGAAATCCTTCGGCTTCTCGTCGCCGCCGACGTCGACGTTGACCGGCAGCACCGCGAGGTCCGTCCCACCTTTCTGTCGCTCCAGGGCGTCCAGCGCCGGCATCTCCGCCCGGCACGGCACGCACCAGGTCGCCCAGAGGTTCAGGAGCAGCGATTTCCCGGCATAGTCGGCGACGCGCTTCGCCGCGCCGCTTCCGTCCTTGAAGGCGATCGTCCGCGCGTCGAACGGCGCGTCCAGCGCGTGGACGGCCGCGACCTCGCCGCGGGCGGCGGCGTCGATCGCCTGTTTGAGCCCGTCGTCCAGCGGACAGTTGGCGGCGGCCGCGTTGCCAGAGCGCGTTTCCGCGACGTATACGCCGACGGCCCCAACTGCTGCCCCGGCGACGAGCGACAGGGCGACGAGCGAGACGATCCGGCGGCCCCGGGTCTTCGCCGATGCTTCACTACCACGGTCGGACATCGGTCTGACGAACCTTTCGAGCGGTTTTCATGGACGACAAGCCGAAGCCTGATTCCGGCAACGAGATGTGGGGCGGCCGCTTCGCCGCCAAGCCCGCCGCGATCATGCAGGCGATCAACGCGTCCATCGATTTCGACCAGCGTCTCTACGCCGAAGACATCGCCGGTTCCAAGGCGCACGCGGCGATGCTGGCCGCCAAGGGCATCATCCCTGCCGCGGACGAGGCCGAGATCCAGCGCGGCCTCGACGCGATCCTCGCCGAGATCGAGGCGGGCAGCTTCGCCTTCTCCCGCGAGCGCGAGGACATCCACATGAACGTCGAGGCGCGGCTCGCCGAGCTGATCGGCCCGGCGGCCGGACGCCTCCACACGGCGCGCTCGCGCAACGACCAGGTGGCGGTCGATTTCCGGCTTCACGTCAAGCGCGCTCTCGCCGAGACGGACGGCGCGCTCGGCCGTCTGATCGAGGCCTTCCTCGACCGGGCCGAGGAGCATGCCGAAACGGTGATGCCGGGCTTCACGCATCTCCAGGTCGCCCAGCCCGTCACCTTCGGCCACCATTGCCTCGCCTATGTCGAGATGTTCGCGCGCGACCGCACGCGCTGCCGCGACGCGATCGCCCGCATGGACGAATCGCCGCTCGGCGCCGCGGCACTCGCCGGCACCGGCTTCCCGGTCGACCGGCACATGACGGCGGCGGCGCTCGGCTTTTCGGGCGGTCCGACCCGCAACTCGATCGATTCGGTCTCCGACCGCGACTTCGCGCTGGAGTTCCTGAGCGTCGCGGCGATCGCGGCGACCCACCTGTCGCGCTTCGCCGAAGAGCTGGTGATCTGGTCGACGCCGCAGTTCGGCTTCGTACGGCTGTCCGATTCGTTCTCCACCGGCTCCTCGATCATGCCGCAGAAGCGCAATCCCGACGCCGCCGAGCTGGTGCGCGCCAAGACCGGACGCGTCAACGGCGCGCTGGTCTCGCTCCTCACCGTGATGAAGGGCCTGCCGCTCAGCTATTCCAAGGACATGCAGGAGGACAAGGAGCAGGTCTTCGACGCGATCGACAGCCTTGCGCTCTCGCTCTCGGCGGCGGCCGGCATGGTGCGCGACATGCGCGTCGACGCGGGCGCCATGCGCCGCGCCGCCGGGCACGGCTTCTCCACCGCGACCGACCTCGCCGACTGGCTGGTGCGCGAGCTGGGCCTGCCCTTCCGCGAGGCGCACCACGTCACCGGCCGCGCCGTGGCGCTGGCGGAAAGCGCCGGCACGGGCCTCGAAGACCTGTCGCTCGACGCGCTGCGCACCCTCCATCCCGGCATCACGGACGCGGTCTACGGTGTGCTCGGCGTCGACGCCTCCGTCCGCAGCCGCACCAGCTTCGGCGGCACCGCGCCGGCGAACGTCCGGCGCGAGATCGCCGCCTGGCGCGAACGGCTGGCGGCTCGCGCGTGATTTTCTCCGCGCGGCCGGTTATGAAGGCGGCGGGGCTTTCGAAGCATTCGATGACGTGAAGGCGGGGCGATGCGGACTGGAACACATGGCGGCGGTGCGACGCTGCTGCTCGTCGCGCTCGTGGCGACGCTGGCCATCGCCGGCTGCGGGCGCAAGAACCTGCCCGTCGCGCCGCGGAACAGCGCCTCGACGATCGGCGGCTCGGTCGAGGAGAACAACCCGGCGAGCCTCCAGAACTTCCAGCGCTCGAACCGCGTGACGTCGGGCGGCGGCAGCGACCTGCGCATCACCCCCGCCGAGGTTTCGGCCAATCCCGGCCAGTCGAAGCGGCGCTTCCTCCTGGACGGCCTCCTGAACTGAGGCGCAGCCAAGCGATGAACCATTTCGACTACCGCGACGGCGTCCTCCATGCGGAGGAGGTCGACCTTCCCCGCATCGCGGCGGAGATCGGCACGCCGTTCTACTGCTATTCGACCGCGACGCTGACGCGGCACTACGAGGTCTTCGCCGGAGCCTTCGCCGACATCGACGCGCTCGTCTGCTTCGCGATGAAGGCGAACTCGAACCAGGCGGTGATCCGGACGCTCGGGGACCTCGGGGCCGGGGCCGACGTCGTATCCGGCGGCGAACTCGCCCGCGCGCTCCAAGCCGGCATCGCGCCGGAGAAGATCATGTTCTCCGGCGTCGGCAAGACGGCCGACGAGATGGATCAGGCGCTGCATGCGGGCATTCTCTGCTTCAACGTCGAATCGGAGCCGGAACTGGAGCTCCTGTCGGCGCGGGCGGACGCGCTCGGCAGGCAAGCGCCGGTGTCGTTTCGGATCAATCCGGACATCGACGCGCGCACCCACGCCAAGATCTCGACGGGAAAGAAGTCCGACAAGTTCGGCATCGACTTCGCCAAGGCGATCGAGATCTACGCTCGCGCCGCGACGCTGCCCGGCATCCGCGTTTCGGGCATCGATATGCATATCGGCTCGCAGATCACCGAGCTCGAACCCTTCGACCTCGCCTTCGCGCGCCTCGCCGGGCTGGTGCGCGATCTGCGGGCCGCCGGCCACGCGATCCACCATGTCGACCTCGGCGGCGGGCTCGGCGTGCCCTACCGGCTGGCCGAGGAGCCGCCGCCGGAGCCGGACGCCTATTCGGCGATCGTCAAGCGGCATGTCCGCGACCTCGACGCGACCGTGATCTTCGAGCCGGGGCGGCTTCTCGTCGCCAATGCCGGCATCCTCGTCACGAAGGTGCTCTACGTGAAGGAAGCGGAGGCGAAGCGCTTCGTGATCGTCGACGCGGCGATGAACGACCTCGTGCGCCCGACCCTCTACGACGCCTGGCACGACATCCGGCCGGTCGCGGCGGCGAAGGACGCGGATACCGTCGTCGCCGACGTGGTCGGGCCCGTCTGCGAGAGCGGCGACTTCCTGGCGAAGGACCGGCCACTGCCGCCGGTCGCGGCCGGCGACCTCCTCGCCCTGATGACCGCCGGAGCCTACGGCGCGGTGCAGTCCGGCACCTACAACACGCGGCCCCTCGTGCCGGAAGTGCTGGTGAAGGGCGGCTCGTTCTTCGCGGTTCGCCCCCGCCAGCGGATCGAGGACCTCATCGGGCTCGACCGGCTGCCCCCCTGGCTCGCCGAGGCGAAATAGCGAAGCCGCACACGCTCTTATGATCCGGTGCGGCGACGCGGCGGGTCCCGTCGCCTCGTCTTCGCCTCAAAACCTGCTAGGCTTCCCGATCGACGGCCGCGGGCGCGGCCGAACTGCGGGAGCACGGATGGCGGACCGACCGGACGGCGACGACAGGCACGAGACGGCGCGTCTCCGCTCGACGCGGCGCGCGGCTTTCCTCGCGCTCGTCGCCGAGGCCGCTTGGCCGACCGTTTTCCGGCTTCTCGGCCTCGCCGCCCTGTTCCTCAGCATCGCCTGGTTCGGGCTGCTCGACCGGCTCGGCGCCGCGCCGCGCCTCGGGCTTCTCGCCCTCTTCGCGCTCCTCGCTCTCGCCGTGCTCTGGGCCGCGCGCCGCGTCCGCCTGCCGACCGGCGAGGCGGTCGACGCGCGCATCGAGCAGTCGAGCCTGTTCCGGCACCGGCCGCTGCGCACGCAGAGCGACCGTGCCAGTGCCGGCGGCGCGGCCGATCCCTTCGCCCTCGCGCTTTGGCGCGAGCATCAGCGCCGCATGGCGGCGCGGCTCGGCTCCGCCGTGTCCGGCGGCCTCCGGACCCGGACCGAGCGCCTCGACCCCTATGGTCTTCGTGCCGTCGTGGCGCTGCTGCTCGTCACGGCCTTCGCCTATTCGCTCGGGCCCGGCGGCGGGCGCGTCGCGGACGCGCTCGTCCGGCCGGGTGCGGCCCCGGCCGCGTTCGCCGCGCGCGTCGACGCCTGGGTGACGCCGCCCGGCTATACCGGCCGGCCGCCGCTCTACCTCGCCGGCCTCGCCGATCCCGCCGCGCCGGTCGAGGTGCCGGCCGGCAGCGTCCTGTCGGTGCGCGTGTCGGACGGCACCGATGCCGCGCTCACCTTCGCGCCCGACGGCGGCGGCGCGGCGCAGCCGGTGGCGCCTGCCGCGGCCCCGCCGGCCCCGAACGCCGCTCCGGTAACCGACGCGCCGCCGCCGAAGAGCGGTTCCTTCGAGTTCCCCTTGCGCGCCAGCGGGCGGGCGGAGCTTGCCACCAGCTTCCGCACCCTCGGGAACTGGCGGTTCCAGGTGACGCCGGACAAGCCGCCCGTGATCGCCTTCGCGAACGAACCGCTGCGCGGCCGCTCCGGCGCGCTGGAACTCGCCTTCAAGGTCACCGACGACTACGGCGCGGGTCAGGGCAAGGGCGAGATGCAGCTTCGCGACAAGCCTTCGCCGCTGGCGCGGCCGCTGTTCGGCCTGCCGGAGGTCAAGCTGTCGATGCCGCGCCGCGCCAAGGGCGAGGCGAACGGCCGGACGTCGAGCGACCTCACCGAGAATCCCTATGCCGGCTCGACGGTGACGCTCCGGCTCGCCGCCACCGACGATGCCGGCCAGACCGGCCGCTCGGAAACGAAGACCATCGTCCTGCCGGAGCGCCGCTTCACCAATCCGCTGGCGCTGGCGGTGATCGAGCAGCGGCGGATGCTGGCGCTCGATGCCAACGCCGCGCCGCGCGTCGCCGAGATGCTGGATGCCGTGACGCTGCGCGGGCAGGACTACGGCGTTTCCGCCGGCAATCAGGTGGCGCTGCAGGCGGCGCGCTCGCGCATCGCCAACGCGGCCGGCAACGAGGAGGTGCTGATCTCGGCCGTCGATTTCCTGTGGCGCATCGCGCTCGGGCTCGAGGACGGCAACCTGTCGGATGCCGAGCGGCGCTTGAAGGACGCGCAGCAGGCGCTGTCGGACGCGCTGAAGAACGGCGCGAGCGACGAGCAGATCGACAAGCTGATGGCCGAGCTGCGGCAGGCGATGCAGGAATACATGCAGCAACTGGCGGAAGAGATGCGGAACCGGCCGCCGCTCAGCCAGCAGGAGCTGCAGTCCGGCAACATGCAGGAGATCCGCCCGCAGGATCTCCAGAAGATGATGGACCGCATCGAGGATCTGGCGAAGTCCGGCTCCAAGGACGCCGCGCAGCAGCTTCTCGCCGAGATGCAGCAGATGATGGAAAACCTGCAGGCGTCGCGGCCGATGCAGGGGCAGCAGGGCCAGAGCGGCCAGCGGAACCCTATGCAGCAGCAGATGGACAAGCTCGGCGAGCTGCTGCGCAAGCAGCAGGCCCTGAAGGACCAGACCTTCGAGCTCGGCCGCCGGCAGGCGCAGGAACAGATGGGCGAAGGGCAGCCGCCGCCGCCCGGTCAGAACGGCGAGGGCCAGCAGCAGCAGCCGATGAGCCCGGAGGAACTGCAGCGGCAGTTGGGCGAGCTGCAGAAGCAGCAGAACCAGCTCGGCAAGGAACTGCAGCAGTTGCAGGAAGCGATGAAGGGCATGGGCATGCAACCCGGCGAGGGCTTCGGCGACGCCGGCAAGGCGATGGGCCAAGCCGAGGAGTTGCTCGGGCAGGGCAACGACGGCGACGCCGTCGGCCGGCAGGGCGAGGCGATGGAGGCGCTGCGCCGCGGCGCGCGCGACATGATGCGCCAGATGCAGGAAGCGATGGGCCAGCAGCCGGGCGAAGGCCAGGAAGGCCGGCAGGGCCAGATGAACGGCGGCTACGGCCGCGGCGAGCAGCGCTCCGACCGCGACCCGCTCGGCCGGCCGCGCTCGACGGAAGGGCCGGACTTCGGCCAGGACGTCGAGGTGCCGGACGAGATCGACACGCAGCGCGCCCGGCGCATCCTCGATGCGATCCGCAAGCGCCTCGGCGACCAGCTCTCGCCGCAGATGGAACGCGACTACCTGGAACGCCTGCTCCAGACGCCCTGAGGCGCGATAGCGGCGCTCAACGCGTCGGGACGGGCGTCTCGCCGCGGTAGTCGTAGAAGCCGCGGCCGGTCTTGCGGCCGAGCCAGCCGGCCTCGACGTATTTCACCAGAAGCGGGCACGGGCGGTACTTCGAGTCCGCCAGCCCGTCGTGCAGCACCTGCATGATCGACAGGCAGGTGTCGAGGCCGATGAAGTCGGCGAGTTGCAGCGGCCCCATCGGGTGGTTCGCCCCGAGCCGCATGGCGGTGTCGATCGACTCCACCGAGCCGACGCCCTCGTGCAGCGTGTAGACCGCCTCGTTGATCATCGGCAGGAGGATGCGGTTGACGATGAAGGCCGGGAAATCCTCCGACACGGTCACCGTCTTGCCGAGGGTGGCGACGAAGCGCTTCGCCGACTCGAAGGTCGCGTCGTCGGTGGCGATGCCGCGCACGAGCTCGACGAGCTTCATCACCGGCACCGGGTTCATGAAGTGGATGCCGAGGAAGCGCTCCGGCCGGTCGGTGGCGGCGGCGAGCCGCGTGATCGAGATGGAGGAGGTGTTGGTGGCGAGGATCGCGCCCGGCTTCAGCGACGGTGCGATGGCGGCGTAGACCTTGCGCTTGGCGGCCTCGTCCTCCGTCGCCGCCTCGATCACGAGATCGGCCCGCGACAGGGCGCCGGCGTCGGTCGCGGTGCGGATGCGGGCGAGCGCCGCGTCCCTCTCGGCCCCACCGATCTTGGCAGACGAGACCTGCCGGTCGAAGGACTTTGCGGCGATCGACAGGCCTTTCGCCACCCGTTCCTCCGACAGGTCGTAGAGCACGACGTCGTAGCCCGACAGCGCCGCCGCGTGCGCGATGCCCGCCCCCATCTGTCCGGCGCCCACCACGCCGACCGTGCCGATGTTTTCCGTCATTCGCTTGGCTTTGGCCTCGCTCGGTTGCTGCGGTTCAGCGGCCAGCGCCCGGAACCCAGAGAACGTCCGCCCGCCCCTCGTCGTTGGCGATGCGCGCGGCGACGAAGAGATGGTCCGACAGGCGGTTGACGTAGCGCATCGCCGCGCCGGAAACGACCTCCCCGTCGATTTTCGCCAGCGCCACCATCACGCGCTCCGCCCGGCGGGCGATCGTGCGGGCGAGGTGGAGATGCGCCGCCGCCGGGGTGCCGGCCGGCAGGATGAAGCTCTTCAAGGGTTCGAGCCGCGCGTTCATCGCGTCGATCTCCGCCTCCAGCCGCTCGACCTGCGCATCGACCACGGCGAGCCGTTCGTAGGGCAGAGGCTCGCCGGTCTCGGGTGTCGCGAGGTCCGCGCCGAGGTCGAAGAGGTCGTTCTGAATGCGCGACAGCATCGCGTCCGCCTCGCCGGCCATCGCCAGCCGGGCGAGGCCGAGCGCGCCGTTCAGCTCGTCCACCGTGCCGATCGCCTCCAGCCGGAGGTCGGATTTCAGCCGGCGCTCGCCGGTGGCGAGCCCCGTCGTGCCGTCGTCGCCGGTGCGGGTGTAGATGCGGTTCAGCCTGACCATCAGGAGCCACCCTTCGAACGCGCGATCAGGATCGCCCCGACGATCACGATGATCGCCAGCCCCTGCAGGAGGACGCGCGCCCGCATCAGGCGCTGCGAGGCGTTGCCGGGTCCGTTGCGCATCATGTTGACGAGGCCCGCGAGCAGGACGGCGAGCACCGCCGCCATCAGGCCGAGCGCGAGGAAGGACAGGAAGCCGGACATTGAGGGACCTTGTGGAACGGTTCGAATATAGGCTCGCAGGCGGCGTCTTTCGAGCGCGGACGGTCAGCGAGAAGGGAGCGGCACGGCTTTGCGGCGACGCGTCGCGGCCGCGACGCCGACCCCCGCGACGGCCAGACCGAGAAGCTGGATCGCGCTCAGCGATTCGCCGAACAGGGCGTAGGCCATCACCGCGGTGACGCCCGGCACGAGATAGAGGAGCGAGGAGACGCGGGACACCGCACCTTCCCGGATCATGAACAGGAGCAGGAAGATCGCCCCGATCGACAGGACCAGGACGAGCCAGGCGAGCGCGAGAACGAACTCGCCGGTCCAATCGATCACCCGCGTTTCGAGGAGGAAGGCCCCGAGCGTCACCGGCACCAGCGCGCCGAGATATTGCAGTGCCGTGCCGACGGCGAGGTCGACGCCCGCGACGAAGCGTTTCTGCCAGACGGTGCCGACCGAGATCGCGACGACGCCGAGAATCACCGGCGCGAGCATCAGCGGTCCGTAGGAGGCCGGGCCGCCGAGCTTCGGCAGGATCACCAGCACCGTGCCGAGGAGCCCGAGCGCGAGGCCGAGCCATTGCCGCGGCCCGACCCGCTCGCCGAGCATGCCGCCCGCGAGGAAGGCGGTGAGGAGCGGCTGCAGCCCGGCGATCAGCGCCGCGATGCCGGCCGGCAACCCGTGCCGCACGGCATAGAACACGCCGCCGAGATAGAGGCCGTGGATCAGCGCGCCGGCCACCGCCGCATGCCGGGCTTCCCGCGCCGCCGGCCACCGGGCGCGGCGGGCCAGCGCGAAGGGCGAAAGGATCGCGAGGGCGAGAGCGAAGCGGAGCGCCAGGAAGGTGAAGGGTTCGGAATGCGGCATGGCATAGCGCGCGCCGATGAAGCCGGTCGACCAGAGCACGACGAAGGCGGCGGGAATCACGGGAAGGAGACGCTGCATCGCCGCGCTATAGCGGGCGCGCGGCGTCCCCGCATCCCGTTGCTACAGTCCCACCATCCGGCGGATGTCCGACGCCGCGAGGCCCGCGGCGCGAAGCTGGCGGAGCGAGGTGTCGCCGGCGCTCTTCGAGAGCTTGCGGCCGGCCTCGTCGAGCACGAGGTCGTGGTGGCGATAGCGCGGCGCGGAGAGGCCGAGCAGCGCCTGGAGGACGCGGTGCACCGAGGTCGAGGGCAGGAGGTCGCGGCCGCGCACGACATGCGTAACGCCTTGCAGCGCGTCGTCCACCACGACCGACAGGTGATAGCTCGTCGGCACGTCGCGGCGCGCCAGCACGACGTCGCCCCAGAGTTCCGGCTCGGCCCGCACCTCCCCGGCCGGTCCGCCGTCCGCCCCGTCCTCGCGAAAGGTCAGGGCCTCGAGCATGCCGAGGGCACGGTTCATGTCGAGCCGCCAGGCGAAAGGTTCGCCAGCCGCCAACCGCCGCTCGCGCTCGGACGCGTCGAGCGCGCGGTCGAGGCCCGGATAGAGCGGCGCGCCATCCGGATCGCGCGGCCACGGCCGGCCTTCCTTTTCCTCGAACCGCGCGGCGAAGCCCTTCACCTCGCCGCGCGTCATAAAGGCCGGATAGGCGAGCCCTTCGTGGACGAGCGCGTCGAGCGCGCCGGCATAGTCGGCGAAATGCTCGGACTGGCGGCGTGGGCTCTCGTCCCAGTCGAGCCCGAGGAAGCGGAGGTCGTCGGCGATCCCCCGCTCGAATTCCGGGCGGCAGCGTTCCCGGTCGATGTCCTCGATGCGCAGGAGGAAGCGGCCGCCGGCCTGCCGCGCCAGCCGATGGTTCAGGAGCGCCGAATAGGCGTGGCCGAGATGGAGCTCGCCGTTCGGACTCGGCGCGAAGCGGAAAACGGGTTGCATCGCCCCCAGGCAAACGCCCATCTCAGCCGCGGTTCAAGCGGGAAGCCAGGAATGATCCGCACGGAAGCAGACATCGCGCGTGAGCTGGCGGCGCTCCTCGCGCTCGATCCGGCCTTGCGGGCCGTGGCGGCGGTCGCCGGCGAGGTGCCGCTGCGGCAGACGCCGGCCGGCCTCCACGGGCTGCTCGCGACGATCGTCGGGCAGCAGGTCTCGACCGCCAGCGCCCGGGCGATCTTCGGCCGCTTCGCCGCGCTGGTCGACACGAGCGACGCCGCGGCGATCCTGCGGCTGACCGATGCCGACTACCGCGCGGCCGGTTTCTCCGCCGCGAAGCAGCGCACCACGATCGCGATAGCGGAAGGCGTCCGGGACGGCCGCCTCGACCTCGACCGCATCGGCGACATCCCGGCATCCGAGGCGGTGGCGGAACTGGCGGCCCTCCCCGGCATCGGCGTCTGGACGGCGGAATGCTACCTTCTCTTCGCGGTCGGCCATCCGGACGTGTTCCCGGCCGGCGACCTCGCGCTCCAGGTCGCGGTGGGCCATGCGCGCGCGCTGCCGGGGCGGCCGAAGGAAAAGCCGGTCGCCGAACTCGCAAAGGCCTGGAGCCCACACCGCTCGATCGCGGCGCGGCTGTTCTGGAGCTACTACCACGCCGTCACGCGGCGCGACGCCGCGCCGGCCGAGGCCGCGGCGGATGCGGCCGCGAAAGCCGGTGGATCGCGCCCTGTGCGCAAGAACGTCGCTAGCCCCAAGGCTTCACAAAGGCGACACGATAGGACAGCATAGAATCCAGGCAGTTGATGCGTAGGAGTTTCCAGTAAGCCTCCCAGTGGAGGATGGGCGACGGAAAGCGCCGGCCACCCGGATCACGAAGAGGCTTGAGCGGGAGCTCCTTGTACGAGGAGTCGGCTCATGACGATCGCAGTCCCGCCCCACCAGCTCCAGCCGGCGCTCGTCCTCAATGCGGATTTCCGCCCCTTGAGCTACTACCCGCTGTCGCTCTGGAGCTGGCAGGACGCGATCAAGGCGGTGTTCCTCGACCGCGTCAACATCCTCGCCGAATACGACCAGGCGGTGCGGAGCCCGACCTTCACCATGAAGGTGCCCTCCGTCGTCTGCCTGAAGACCTACGTGAAGCCGCCGCGCCATCCGGCCTTCACCCGCTTCAACGTGTTCCTGCGCGACCGCTTCGAGTGCCAGTACTGCGGTTCGCCGCAGGAGCTGACCTTCGATCACGTGATCCCGCGCTCGAAGGGGGGCCTCACGACCTGGGACAACGTCGTTGCGGCCTGCTCGCCCTGCAACCTGAAGAAGGGCGGGCACATGCCGGAGGCGGCCGGCATGGTGCCGCACCAGAAGCCCTATCAGCCGACGGTGCACGACCTTCACAACAACGGCCGGCTGTTCCCGCCGAACTACCTGCACGAGAGCTGGCTCGACTACCTCTACTGGGACTCGGAACTCGATCCCGAGTAAGGTTTCACGCCTTCGCCGGCTTCAGCGCCGAGGCGAAGGCGATGCCGCCGAGGATCACCGAGGCGACGGCGTTCCAGCCGGCGAAGGAGAGGCCGAGGAAGCGCCCGGCCGCCTGATCGCAGGCGGGCGGATGCACGGCGTCGATCGTCGACAGGAGGTCGCCGGTGAGGTCCGCGCCGCCCGCCGCGGCGCAGCCGGCGGGCCCCGCCCACCAGTGCCATTCGACGCCGGCATGGTAGACGGCGAGGGAGAGGCTCCAGACCATCGCCAGACCCACAGCGGCGATGAGGCCCCGAACGACGCCCGTGGAGGCGCCGGCCCGGCCGAGGAGCAGCGCCGCCGCGGCGAGCGCCACCGACACGTAGTAGGGGATGCGCTCCTCCAGGCAGAGCGCACAGGGGATGTAGCCGAAGCCGTGCTGGAAGACGAGCGCCGTGCCGACGGTCGCCGCGCAGCCGACGAGAAGCAGGAGCGCGCCGAGCGTCTGGCGCGGTATCCCGTGTCCGTGGATCGGATGGGCGGCGCTGGTGGTGGTCATGTATTCGCTCCGGCTTCCGGCGACACCCTCTAGAGCGTTTCCGCCGGAGTTTGAAGCCGCCGGCCGGCCGTCACGCCTCGGCGTAGCCGCCGTCGACGTCGAACCGGACGCCCTGCGCCAGCGGCAGCGAGCGGCCGTAGTTCACGGCATTGGTTTGCCGGCGCATGTAGGCCTTCCACGCGTCGGAGCCGGATTCGCGGCCGCCGCCGGTCTCCTTTTCGCCGCCGAAGGCGCCGCCGATCTCGGCGCCCGACGGCCCCATATTGACGTTGGCGATGCCGCAGTCCGAGCCCGCCGCCGAGAGGAACCGCTCGACCTCGCGGATGTCGGTGGCGAAGATCGACGAGGACAGCCCCTGCGGCACGCCGTTCTGCAAGGCAACCGCCTCGTCGAGATCGCGATATTTCAGGACGTAGAGGATCGGCGCGAAGGTCTCCTCCACCACGGGTCCGGTCTGCGCCGGCATCGTCACCAGCGCCGGCCGGACGTAGAACGCGTCCTCGCCCGCGACGTCGACGCGCTCGCCACCGACGACAGTGCCGCCAGCAGCCTTCGCTGCATCCAAAGCCTTCTGCATGCCCTCGAAGGCGGCGCGGTCGATCAGCGGCCCGACCAGCGCATCGCTTTGCGTCGGCGAGCCGACCGAGATCGTCTCGTAGACGCGCTTCAGCTTCGCCACCAGCGCGTCGTGGACGCTTTCATGCACGATCAGGCGGCGGAGCGTCGTGCAGCGCTGGCCGGCGGTGCCCATCGCCCCGAAGGCGACGGCGCGGAGCGTCAGGTCGAGATCGGCAGAGGGAGTCACGATCGAGGCGTTGTTGCCGCCGAGTTCCAGGATCGCGCGGCCGAAGCGCGCCGCGACGCACTGCCCGACGGCGCGGCCCATCCGCGTCGAGCCGGTGGCGGAGACGACCGGCACGCGGCCGTCGTCCACCAGCGCCTCGCCGACCGATGCGTCGCCGACGAGGACCGTGGACAGCCCGTCCGGCGCGTCCGCGCCGAAGCGCTCGACGGCCTTCCGGAAGATCGCCTGCGTAGCGAGCGCCGTCAGCGGCGTCTTCTCGGAGGGCTTCCACACCACCGGGTCGCCGCAGACGAGCGCGAGCGCCGCGTTCCACGACCAGACCGCGACGGGGAAGTTGAAGGCCGAGATGACGCCGACGACGCCGGCGGGATGCCACTGCTCCTGCAAGCGGTGGTCGGCGCGCTCGGAGGGGAGCGTCAGGCCGTAGAGCTGGCGCGACAAGCCGACCGCGAAGTCGCAGATGTCGATCATCTCCTGCACCTCGCCGAGGCCCTCGGAGACGACCTTGCCGGCCTCGATCGTGACGAGGCGGCCGAGCAGTTCCTTGTGCGCGCGCAGTTCCTCGCCGAGGAGGCGCACGAGTTCGCCCCGGCGCGGGGCCGGGACCAGCCGCCACCGGAGGAAGGCGGCATGGGCCCGGCCGATCGCCTCCCGCGCCTCGTCCGCCGTCGAGTCCCGCACGCTTGCGATCGCCTCGCCGGTGATCGGCGAGCGGACGCTGCGCCCTCCCCCGCCGAACTCCGCTTCGGCGACGGCCGTCTGGCGCAGGATCGCGGCGGTCTCGTCCCGCAGCGATGCGGCGGAAAGGGTGTCGGGCATGCGGTCTCCTCGTCGATGCGGTGCCGGGCACGGAGCGGCCCGGGACAAGCGTTCAGAACCTCGCACCGGCCGCGTGTGCGACCTCGGCGCCGATCTCGTACCAGGCTTCGCGCATGGCCCGGAAGCGCACCGGCCGGGCCGCCGTCTCCGGCAGCGGCAGGTCCGCGACGGCAAGCTCGCCCGTGACCAGCCGCGCCAGCGCGCGGCCGAACACCGTGCCGGGCGCGATGCCGCGGCCGTTGTAGCCGCTGAACGCGACGACGTCGCGGGCCGGCCGACAGAATCTCGGCAGGCTGTTCTCGGTCATGCCGATCTGGCCGTACCATTCCAGCTCGAAACCGACGCCGTCGAGCTGCGGGAAGAGCCGCGCCATCGCCCGGCGTCCCCAGTTCCGATGGACGGTCGAGCCGGGTCCGCGCAGCGCCCCGATCGAGCCGAAGACGAGCCGGCCCGCCCGGTCGAAGCGGAAGGACGAAAGGATATCCGCCGTGTCCCAGGCGCCCTGCCGTTCCGGCAGAATCGAACGGCGGAGATTGTCGGAAAGCGGCGCGGTCGCGAGGTTGAAATAGGGCAGATGCACCTGCGCCTGCCGAATTTCCGGCCAGATCCCGCTCGCATAGGCGTCGGTCGCGAGCACCACGTGCCGGGCGCGCACCGTGCCGGCGTCGCCGGAAAGCGTCCAGGCGCCATCTTCGTCCCGCGCCGTCCGAACCGGACTATGCGTGAAGATCGCGGCGCCCGCCGCGAGCGCCGCCCGGGCAAGGCCGCGCGCATAGCCGAGCGGCTGGATCGTGCCGGCGCGCATGTCGAGAAGCGCACCGGAATAGGCGGTGGTGCCGATCAGCCGCGCCGCCTCTTCGGCACCCAAGAGACGCACCGCCGCGCCGCGCCGCTGCCATTGGCGGGCGCGCTCGCGCAGTTCGGCAAGGCCCTTCTCGCCGACGGCGCAATGCAGCGTTCCCTGCCGCTCGGCCTCGCAGTCGATGCCGTGCTTTTCGACGAGCTCGAAGACCGCGGCCGGGGCTTCGCCGAGAAGCGCGAGCAGGCGCTCGCCGTGGACGTCTCCCAGCGCCGCCGGCACCTCGTCGGGCATCACCCACATGCCGGCGTTGACGAGGCCGACATTGCGCCCCGAGCCGCCGAAGCCGATCTCCTCCGCCTCCAGAACCGCGACGCCCCGTCCCGCCTCCGCCAGATGCAGCGCCGCCGAGAGGCCGGTGAAACCCGCGCCGACCACCGCCACATCCACCGTGACGTCGCCTTCGAGCGCCGCGGTCGCCGGTGCCGGCGGCGCGGAGCGCTCCCAGAGCCCGTGCGTGCGCGGATCGTTCCTCATCGCCGGCGCCTTCGCTGCGTTCCCTCGACCGGCCGGAGCTTCGCCGAAGCCGTCGCCGCCGTCCAGACCTCGCGGTCCGGCGGGCGTTGCCGACATCCGTCCGGTCACGGCGTTCTACGGGATCGCAGTCGGAGAAACACGCCGGAAGCGGGCAACGGAATGCCGTCGCGACGCCGCAGGGCGAGCCGTCAACCGGCTCGCCGATTTCGAAGGCGAAGCATAAGGACGTGCCGTCGCGCGTCGACGACGGCTATGCCGTCATCGGTCGTCTTCGTCGCGCTCGCCGACGAGGTCCTCGACGTCGTCGGAATCGTCTTCCTCGTCGAGCGCGAGGAACGTGTCGTCATCGTCGTCCTTGCCGGTGTCCTCGTCGTCGTCGATGTCGACGGACTCCGTCTTCGTGTCCTCGGCTTCGTCGTCCTCGACGTCGCTCAGCGAAACGGTGTCGGCGTCCTCGTCCTGCTCGTCCGCGTTTTCGTCCTCGACCTCGACCTCCTCGCGGTGGACGGGGCGATCCGCGGCGGCCGTGCGCCGGGACGGCGCCTGGGCCGGCGCCTCGAAGAACGACAGCGGGTAGGACGTGCCGGTATAGGGCGAGACGATCGGATCCTTGTTCAGGTCGTAGAACTTCCGGCCCGTTTCAGGATCGGTACGCTTGGTGCCGAGTTCAGGTCTGGACATCTGTCGTTTCCGTCAATCCGATGCCGGCGACGCGCCGGCGATGGAGGTCGTCGCACCCGGAGAGGCGCCGCACCGCCGCTTCACTCGGCCTGCTTCGGTGCGTCGGAATGGCCGGCAGCCGGGGCCGGCGCGCCGAACTGCGGCCTGCCGCCGCGACCCGGCAATTCCCGCTTCTTCGGCATCGGCAGCAGCCCCTCGCGCTGCGCCTGCTTGCGCTCGGCCTTGCGGGCGCGCCGGATGGCTTCCTGCTTCTGCCGCACGCGCTTCTCCGACGGCTTCTCGTAGGCGCGTCGGGCCCGCATTTCCCGGAAGACGCCCTCCCGCTGCAACTTACGCTTCAACGCCTTCAGCGCCTGATCAACGTTGTTGTTGCGGACGTCCACCTTCATGCGGTCTCCTTCTCTGAATGAATCTGCTCTCGGAAAACGCTGTCGCCGCCTCAGCGGCGGGCGGCGCGTTTCACGGTCTTGCGGGCGGGTTTCGGCGCTTCCGGCACGACGGCCGCCTCGCGCTCCATGCGAAGCGCCCGCAGCCTCGCAGTCTTGTCTTCGGTGGCTCGCGCCTGCTCGGCGATCAGCGTCATCGCCGATCCCTTCTCGTGCCGCCCGTCGTCGGGACGGAACACGGCCTCGGCGCGGGCGCGGCCAGCATCGTTGGGCAACATGATGTTCGCTTTCGGTCGGCCGGAATCGTGACGAAGCCGCGCGGTCGCGCGAGAAACCCGGCAGGGCGAAAAGACGCCCGTATGCGAAACATAGGGCGGTCTGCGCGAAAGGCTCGAAAAGCCAGCCGCGGCCGCCGGGTGGGGTGATGCCGCGCCGTTTCCCGCGCGGCACCGGTGCGACCCCTCCGCTATCGCCAGTACATCCGTGGTCGATGCGGGTGAGGTCGCGATGGGAAAAGGCGCTCGATCAGAGCGCCTGAAGGTTGTCGGCCGACTGCTTGCCGGTGCGCCGATCGGGGACGAGGTCGTAGGAGACCTTCTGGCCGTCGTTGAGGGTCGAGAGACCCGCGCGCTCGACAGCGCTGATGTGCACGAAGGCGTCCTGACCGCCGTCATCCGGCTGGATGAAGCCGAAGCCCTTCGTTGCGTTGAACCACTTCACGGTTCCCGTAGCCATGGGAAACCTTTCTCGAAACATAGTTGTAGCGGCGGCCCGCACGACTTGCGCACCGTCCAGATCGAACAAAACGAAGGAAAGAAGATGAACAAGCACCCTTCAAAGGTGCGAGGCCAAATGATCCGGCCGTCTTTCGACTTTCGCAAGATGGACCGGAAAGCCGATCATAACAACCCCGACGGCGATTTTAATTCATCCCCCGCCGGGCTCGTCTCGCGGCGCGCCACAGGCTCCGGCCGGCGCTAGCTGCCGACCATCTCGTATTCGCGCCAGCGCCCCTTCGTTCCGCCGATGCGCGAGCGTCCGAGCACCGCCAGGTCGTTCCGAAGCTGCATGATCTCGACCGGCGACAGGCGCTCCAGCGCGTAGTTCATGAACAGGCCGATCGGCACCCGGTGCGACGCCTGACGCCTGCCTTCGGCACATTCGTAGACCTGTACGAAGGATGTCTCTGGCATTCCGGAGGTGTAGCATGTTCGAGCCGCGGCGTTCGGGGCATAGCGCCGCATCCCGAAACACGCCGCCCGCGACTGCGGCAGAGTGCTCAAGGAACAAATGCGCGCCGCGGCCCTTCTCCTGACGATCGATGTCATCGCTGGAAGGGACCGCCATGCGTTTGCAGGAAAACCGGATCGAACGCGCCGAGCGCCGGGTGCGCGAAGCCGAAGCCAATGTCGAGCGCCAGAAGCTGAAGCTGGCGCGCGCCCTCGAGCGCGGCGACCACCAGGGGCACCGCAGCGCACGCATCGTCATGCAGTCGTTCAAGGACGCGGTGCAGGCCCTCAAGCTGCGCCTGCGCGAGGTCCGCCGGCGTCATGCCTTCCCGGCCGGCCCGCTGCAGGGCTGATCCCGCGCCTCGAAAGTCGAAATCGAAGCCGCCACCCGCCGGTGGCGGCTTTGCCGTGTGAAGAAGAATCGCGCTCCGGCCGCCGGTCCGGAGCTTCAACCGGATCGGGCTGTCGGATGGCGCGGATACTATTGGTCGAGGATCACGAGGAGATTTGGGATTTCCTGTCGCGGCGGCTGAAGCGCAAGGGCTACGACGTGGTTCTGGCGCATGACGGGCAGGACGCGGTGGACAAGGCGCGGGCGTCCAACCCCGACATCATCCTTCTCGACATGAACCTGCCGGTGATGGACGGTTGGACCGCGGCGCGCACCCTGCGCTCGGACAGTTCTCTGCCGAGGATGCCGATCATCGCGCTCACCGCTCACGCCATGTCCGGCGACCGCGAGAAGACGCTCGCCGCCGGCTGCGACGACTACCACCCCAAACCCGTCGACTTCGCCAAACTCGTCACCCAGATCGACGCCATCCTCGCCCGATGAAGCGAGCGGAGCAGACTTCGGAAGGGTGCGCGCGATGACGACATCCCGTTTCCTCGCCGGCGCTGGCGAGATGGCCGGCCGCATGCGCGGCTTCGACTGGGCCTCGTCTCCCCTCGGCCAGCCGTCGGCCTGGCCGCGTCCGCTGAAGACCCTGGTCGAACTGATGCTGAACGCCCGCCAGCCGATGTTCATGGCCTGGGGCGACGAGCGCATCATGCTCTACAACGACGCCTACGCGGCGATGCTGCAGAGCAAGCACCCGGCGGCGTTCGGCAGCCGCTTCGCCGACGTGTGGGCCGAGATTTGGACCGACATCGACCCGCTGGTGCGCCAGGTGTTCGACGGCGAGCCGGTGCACATGGACGACATCACGCTGTTCGTCGAGCGCAACGGCCGAACCGACGAGGCGCATTTCGCCTTCTCCTACACGCCCGTCTACGACGAGGCGGGAAGCATCGTCGGGCTGTTCTGCCCCTGCGCCGAGACGACCGGGCAGATCATGGCGGAGCGGGCGGCGGCGACGGCCCTGCAGGCCGCCGAGGAGGCGAACCTCGCCAAGAGCCAGTTCCTCGCCAACATGAGCCACGAGCTGCGCACGCCGCTCTCGGCGATCATCGGCTATTCCGAACTGCTGCAGGAGGAGGTCGAGGAGGGCGCGGAAGGCGCGGACCTCGCCGTCGACATTCGCAAGATCGAGAGCAACGCGCGGCATCTCCTCGGCCTGATCAACGACGTCCTCGACCTGTCGAAGGTCGAGAGCGGCAAGATGGACGTCTATCCGGAAACGTTCGCCATCGCCGAGATCGTCCGGGACATTGTCTCCACCGCCGGCGCGCTGGTCGACAAGAAGCGCAACCGCCTCGTCCTCCAGGTCGGCGACGATGCGGGCACGATGACCACCGACATCACCAAGCTGCGCCAGATCCTCCTGAACCTTCTCAGCAACGCGGCGAAGTTCACGGAAGGCGGCACGATCACCCTCGGCGTCGAGCGCAGCGCGGACCTCGTCAGCTTCAGCGTCGCCGACACCGGCATCGGCATGACGCCCGAGCAGCTCGACAAGCTCTTCCAGCGCTTCAGCCAGGCCGACGCCTCGACGACCCGCCGCTTCGGCGGAACCGGGCTCGGCCTCGCGCTAACCAAGGCTTTCGGCGACATGCTCGGCGGCGACGTCACGGTGACGAGCGAGCAGAACAGGGGCAGCACGTTCACGCTGCGCCTGCCGGCGGTCTACGCGAAGCCGGAGCTGCCGGTCGAAGCCGACATCGCGGCCCAACCGCCGATGGAAACCGTCGCCGAGCCGGGCAAGGTCGTGCTGGTGGTCGACGACGACCCGGTGCAGCGCGAATTGATGACGCGCTTCCTGGCGCGCGAGGGCTTCGCGGCCATCACCGCCGCCGATGGCGAGACGGGCCTGGCGCTGGCGAAGGAGATGCGTCCCCGCGCGATCCTCCTCGACGTCATGATGCCCGGCATGGACGGCTGGACGGTGCTCGGCCGCCTGAAATCCGATCCCGACCTCGCCGCGATCCCGGTGATCATGGTGACGCTGGTCAGCGAACGCGCCCTCGCCTCCTCGCTCGGCGCCGACGACTACGTGTCGAAGCCGGTGAAGTGGGAAAGCTTCCGGCAGGTGATGGACCGTTTCCGCGACGAGAGCGGCGACGTCCTGGTGGTCGACGACGACCCGGATGCCCGCGCCCGCGTGCGCCAGGCGCTGGAGCGCGACGGCTGGACGGTGGCGGAAGCCGGCGACGGCCGGGAAGCGCTGGACAAGGTCGAGGCCGCGCCGCCGCGCGCGATCATCCTCGATCTGACGATGCCGGTGATGGACGGCTTCGCCTTCCTGCAGACGCTGCGCAGCCGGCCGGCGCATCGCGACATCCCGGTCGTCGTCCTGTCGGCCCGGGAACTGACGGCCGACGACCGCGACCGGCTCAGGACGGCCGCGAAGGTCATCGAGAAGGGCACGGTCAGCCTGAAGGACGTGGCGGCGAAGGTCAGGAGCGTCGCGGAGTAGGCCGCCTCCCCCGAATGTTCGCGTGGCCGGCAACCGGGTTATCCCCGGTTTCCCCAGGAACGACTCCCGGCCGCGCTCGCTTCTTCTGCCACACGACGCCCGGCGCGGTGCCGGGCGGGGCATGCAGGGAAATCCCATGGCTACCGAAAAGACGCTCGCGGACGCGTTCCACGAGACCCTGAAGGACGTCTACTATGCCGAGAAGCAATCGGTGAAGGCGCTGAAGAAGTCGGCGAAGGCGGCCGAGTCGGAGGAACTGCGGCAGGCGTTCCTGACCCATGCCGAGGAAAGCGCCGAGCAGGTCGAGCGCCTCGTGCAGGTGTTCGAGATCATCGGCAAGCCGGCGCGGGCGAAGACCTGCGAGGCGATGCAGGGCATCGTCGGCGAGATGGAGGAGGACCTGGAGGACTTCGGCGAGACCGACGCCGCCGACCAGGTCCTGATCGGCTGCGCGCAGGCCGTCGAGCACTACGAGATCGCCCGCTACGGCCTCTTGAAGACCTGGGCCGGCAAGCTCGGCTACGACGAGGCCGTCGCGCTGCTCGACCAGACGCTGGAGGAGGAGAAGAAGACCGACGCGCTTCTAACCGAGATCGCCGATGGCCTCAGCTATTCGCGCCCCGACGTCGACGTCGAGCTGGACGCCGATCGCCCCGCCGCCAAGCCGAAAGCAACGCGGAAGGCGGCCTGACATGGTCGGGACGCCTGCTCGCGCGGGCGTCCCACCTCATCCACCGACCGGCGACCGCGGCCTGATCATCCGATCGTATCGTGGTGTTGGAAGAGGAAGTTCTCCGTCGTGAGCGTGGCGGGTGCGATGGTCTTGAGGAGGATGGTGTCGCCGGCGGCGAGGCTGATCAGCGTGTCGGCGCCGCTCTTCGTGATCCGACCCGAGAGGTCGGCGAAGTTCGAGGCGTAGCTGTCGTCGATCCGCAGCACGTCGTGGTTGGCGCCCGAGCCCGCCTGGAAGCCCGCCACCGTGTCCCGGCCGGACCCTTGCGCGAACACGAACGCGTCCGCCCCACCCTTGAACGCTGTGAACGCGTCGGCCACGCCCGCATGCGAGACCAGCACCTGGCCCGCCGCCTTGGCGAACTGCGCATGGCTCCCGTCCGCCGTTCGCTGGTCGATGAACAGGAGCTTGCCGTTTGCGCCGTAGTGGCTGTCCCGCTCGACATAGGCCTGGCTCGCGACGTTCACCAGCTTCTCGACCCGGCTCCCGTCCGCCGCCGTCAGCGTCGCGCTCCTTTCCACCCCCGTGTCGCGGTCGAAGCGGTGCGTCTCGCCCGAGCCGTTTGCCGCGAGCGCCTGAGTGCGCACCAGCGTGCCGTCGCCGTCGCTGAGCCTTTCCGCCGTCAGCCGGCTCTTGGCGTCGTAGTTGCGCACCTGCGTGTCGCCGTTCGCCAGCCATTCCGTGACGGCGTGACTGCGGTCGGCCGCGAAGACGTCGCTGAAGACGTGCCGGCCGTTCGCGTCGTAGCGGTCGATCGCGAGCGGCTTGTTGGTCGCCGCGTCGTAGACCGCGTCTTCGCGGGCGTAGGGCTTGCCGGTGACGGCGAAGTGCTTCTCCTCGCGCACCCCGTCGTGCACCGCGTATTCGGTGATCTTGGTTTTGCCGTCCGCCGCGTAGCCTGCCGCCTTCAGCGCGCCGTCGGGGGCGACCAGCACGCTCTTCCTCAGCGTGCCGTCGGCGAGGTAGAGGTCGGAGTGCTGGCCGGCGGCGTCGGTGGTCTCGACGCTCAGCGTATAGGGGCCGACCACCTTCGCCAAGACCGCGGCGTAGTCGCCGCGCGCCGTATCCAGCGCCGCCTTCGAGCCGAAGACAAGGTTCGAGCCGTCGGTGATGAACACCGCCGCCAGCCCGCCCGTCGCCGCATAGCTCGACAGCTTGGCGGCGAGGCCCGCACCCGTGCCAACCTCCACTACAACAGGATCGGACGCGGGGCTGCTCGTGCCGGAGCCATCGGCGATCCTGGCGGTGAGCCGCAGCTCCGCCGTTGCGGCGCCGGCCGGCAGCTTCAGCTCGGACAGGGTCAGAGCGAAGCGGCCGCTGTTGTCGACCGAGGTCGAGCCGAGCTTCGCCGCGCCGTCGAAGAACTCCACCGTCTTGCCCGCCAGAGCCTGCCCGCCCAGCGTCACCACGACACCGCCGGACCCACCCGCCGCCACGCCCGACAGCACCAGCTTCGGCGCGTCGTAGCTGGGATCGGTCGGCGTGAACTTGCCGGCGGCGAGATCGACGGTGCCGTCCTTGAAACGTGCCGCCTCGACGCCGAACAGCCGGTCGGTGCCGTCGCCGGCGCTGGAACCTTTCCCCGTCACCGTGATCGAGCCGTCGGCCTGCCGCTGCGAGATGACGTAGTCGGCACGGTTCCCATCGTAGACCGCCGTGTCCCGGCCCGCGCCGCCGACGAGCGTGTCGTCGCCCGCACCGCCCTGAAGCGTATCGTCGCCCGCGCCGCCGGGCCCGAAGGCCGGCTCCTTGACGGAGACGTGCAATTGGTACGTGTAGGCAGTGTTGTAGTAGTTGTCGACGCGGATGTAGTAGTCGCCGCTGTGCTTGATCGTATAGGTCAGGAACGAGTCGCTCGCGCTCGCCGAGCCCGGATCGAGCGGCCCGCCCATGTCGTCGTTGTAGGCGAAGCCGAAGCCGTCTCCGGTCTTCGCCCAGAGATCGTAGAGCCGCAGGTTGGTGTTGGTGGCCCGGCCGCCGGTCGCGTCGATGTCGAGCGTCAGCACCGAGCCCGCGGTAAGACGGACATGGTAGAAGTCGACGCCGTTCTCGCCGGTCGAGGCGTTCACCGTGACGTGCGGTACCGTCGTCGAGTCGGCGATGTCGGCGTTCGCCGCGAGGCTGAAACTGCTGGTGAGGTCCAGCACCTTGTTGCTGTCGAAGTTGAGATCGGGCCCCGACAGAACGAGGCTCGCCGGCTTGTCGACGGTGCCGCTGCCCAGGCCGATCTGCGGCGCCGGACCCTCCGCCGAGATGTGGAGGTCGTGCTTTCCGATGGAGCCGTGCTGGATATAGTAATCGCCGGTCTTTTCGACCGTATAGATCAGGAAACTGTCGCCATAGGCGGTCGTGCCGGGATCCAGGCGCGAATAGGTGTAGGTATATGCAAGCTGCGTCTTCGCCGCGTCGTAGAACGCGATGTTGTTGTAGGCGTTACCGAGGCCGTCCACGTCCATGATCAGCGTGGTGCCGGCGTTCAGGTGGACCTTGTAGTAATCGGGCGTCCAGGCCGTCTTCTCGGCGGAATAGTGGATGGTGACGTGCGGTACCGTACCGGAATCGGTGACGAACGGATCGTCGGTGATCGAGAAGCTGTTCGAGATGTCGAGGGCCCGCTCGAACGCGGTCGCGTTGGTATCGACCTTCCACGCGATCGAGCCGCTGCCGAAGCCGATGCCCGCCGGCTGGTTGTCGCCGATGAGGATGTCGTTGCCGGAGCCGCCCTTCAGCGTGTCGTTGCCGGCCCCGCCGAGGAGCGCGTCGTTGCCGCTGCCGCCGTCCAGCGTGTCGTTGCCCTCCCGGCCGGACAGCGTGTCGCTGCCGGCGTTGCCGGTCAGCACGTTGGCGGCGACGTTGCCGGCGATGCGGTCGTTGCCGGAGCCGCCGACCGCGTTCTCGATCAGCGAGCGCGGGTCGTCGTCGTGGAGCAGCGCGTTGGCGACGTTGCCGGCGGCCGTGAAGCCCGACCTGCCGCCGAGCTGGCCGGCGGAGAAGGTCGAGAAGGCGCCGGGGGCGAGATCGACGTCGAGGTCGCTCGTGTAGTTCGACAGGTCGTAGGTATCGGTGCCACCGCCGTCCCAGACCGTGCCGTAGATGAAGTTCCGTCCCGGCGCGCCCTGGCCGACGCCGTCGACGAAGCTCTCGCCCGTGGCCTGGCTCCAGGAATAGGTCGTGTCGCCGGCATGGGTGGTGTAGTCGGCGCCGTAGAGGTGCTGCAGGGCGGCGATGTCGTTCTGCATCAGGGTCTGGGGCATCCGGTCGGTCGAGCCGTAGTCGAACCAGTGCGCCGAGCCGGAAAGGATCGAGAAGTCGAAGCTTTGGCCGCTGTGAGCGAGGCCGAGCCCTTCGGCGACGCCGCGCATGATGGTGAGCGTGCCGAAGTTGCCGCCGTTCGGGGGGCCGAAGAAGAAGCTGTCCTGGTCGAACCAGGCGTCGCCGGATTCCGGCTTGGCGCCCGGACCGTGGAACATGGTCGAGTCGAAGTCCTGGATCGGCGGGGCGTCGCTGTCGTAGACGGTCTTCAACTGGCTGAACCGCAGTGTCGCGTGGTTCGTCGCCGACTCCGCGACCTCGGTGAAGGACAGGCCGGTGGCGGAGGCGACCATGTCGAGGGTCGAGCGCACCGCCTCCGCCTGCGCGGCGGTGAAGGTGACATGCTGGGCATGCCACGGCCCCCGCACGGTCGAATATTCGAAGCCGCCCTTCGGATAATAGGAATAGAGCGCGCCCTGCGTCGGGAAGCTGTAGGTGAGGTCGGTATCCGTCCAGCGCGTTCCGGCAAGCAGCGCGTCGATGTTCGCCTTGCCCGAGGGCGGAACGCTCTCGCTTCCGCCGGCGCCGGCCGTTGCGCCGCTATGGACATTCGACATGGAAAACTCCCCTCGCAATAGCTGAACCCGGCCGCCAACGCTGCGCGCCGACATGCGCCCGCTACGCGCGACGCCGGCTATCGGTCCGCCCTCGACGATGTCCCGGCTGTGGAAGACCCGCCCGCTCACCGGCTGCCGCGGAGCGGCGGGAGGCGGATTGCCGCCCCACCGTTCCACGGGCACGGAACCGGCGGCAGCGGCGAATTATTCCCCGAGGCCCCGAGAAGTTTTCGCGAAGCCTGTTCCGGCGTCGATGGCCGTAGATTTCGGATGATCTGCCGATCCAAGCGCCGGCATGGCCGGGACGGCCGGCAACCCAGCCTCCATCCCGTCGTGCGATCTGTCGAAAGCAGCGTCTCCGGCCATGCCGGGAACGGACCGGAGCCGCGAAAGACCAAGGCGCGAAAGTGCGGCCGCGCACGAAAAGCCCCGCCGAAGCGGGGCCGATCGGTTCTCCGGCGACAGCGGGATCGTCACGTCAGATCACGAAGAAGTCTGCGGCGGTCAGGGCGGCCTGGTTGGTCACGGTCGCGAACAGGACGGCCGC